>JANRIP010000005.1:0-543505 GCA_033764855.1 Hyphomonadaceae bacterium
TGTCGAACAAGAAGTCACACACAACGCAGCAGTCAGCACGCTGATCAAACAATGATTCACAAGTAACCCTCCCCGATAGGCGCGAGTTTCACGAACAGCTATCGCTGCGCCGAGACGCCGCGATGACTATTGTCCCGTGACCTCATGGGTCTATTTCGCAGCGGTCTGCCACTTGGGGCCGTAAGTGTCTCCCACAGATTAGCGCCCGGTGTCCGCCATGCCCCAAACCCGCCACTCCCCAAATTGCAAGGGTTAGGGCGGGAGATCGCCGAAAGGCGACACTGCGTCACGCACTTCGGTTGATCTGGATCAACGCCTACCGCCTCCGATTGCTTGATTTCAGCTTGATGGCTGTGACTTCGGCGAAGCGAAGCATCCAAGGATATGAGCAATGCAAGCGCCGCCAACTGGGTGCTGGGCAAGCGCATCTTCCATTGGGGGCTAGCGCTCGCAGTGCTGCTCGCACTGTTGGCGCCAAAACCGGAGGACGGCGAAGGATTGCTCCATATCTTGGCTGGCACGTCCGCGCTGGCGTTAGTGCTCGCGCGTCTGGGGTGGCGGCTCCTCGGCGACGTCCGGCCTTATGTGAAAGATGCTTGGCGCCTAAAGCTGCCCAACGTTTCAAAAGGCCCCAAAGCCTTTGCGCCACTGCTCATGCAAGGCGCTCGCATTGGCGGCTTTGTGTTCCTTGCGCTTATTCCGATTGCTGTCGCACTGGCTTTGGCCGGCATCGGGCAAGGCGAGGACTCGCCTCTACTTGAGGCGCATGAAGCAGCAGGCACAGCCATCATGGTGCTCGCAATAGCCCATGCCATTGCTGTCATTCTATTTACGCTTATCATCAAGTGGGACATTTTTAGCATCACGCTTTTTGGCGGGGCGAGGCCATTTTCTGAAGGCGGAGCGCGCGGCTGGTTGGGTTTGGTCTTAGGAGCAGCAATCGGAGTGGCGGCGTTGGCCTACGCGTGGGGGCCGTTCGATGTCGCATCGAAGGCCGCGACGCTGGCGGAACAGGATGAAAGGGGCGGCGAACATGGCGACGACGGTTAAAGCTCGCCTGACCCACCGGCCGCGCTCTCAAACGGGCAAGTGGCTCGCTAGAAATTTCTCAAGTTGGCTCGCTCGCTCAAATCCCGCCCGTCGCTAGTGCTCGCAACCTCGAAGCACGCACGTCGCCCGTTGGACGAAAGTGGCCTGCGTCCCTTTGAGTGCTACGCAAACCGAGCGCGTCAACCCACGCCCACCGGGTTGACCCCCAAAGGCGGCCATTGCCTTGAACGCGGAGCACCTCAGACATCGGCCCCAATCAAATATTGGATAACGAAGCCGTCTCTTTCTCGCCTCACTCCAGCAAAGCGCCCCATCCGTAAATTGGATCGCGCCCAGGCGCTCCCAGATCTACCGATTGCGCGCGCAGCAACTCAAGCGCCCGAGTCGCATCGGGGGCTGACGGTTCGGAGAGATGCTGCGCAAGCCAGGCGGCGACAAGAGGCGCAGCGAAGGATGTCCCCGACACGCGATCACTGCGATCGCGCGCAGGTATGCTGACATTAACGCCCGGCGCCGCGAACGCGATGTAGTTTCCGCGGTTGGCGCGAACATAGGGCCTGTTGGCCTCATCGATCGCCGTGATCGCGACCGAGCCCTCAAACGCGGCAGGAAATCTCGGCGGCGCCAGCGGACCGCCATTGCCTGCGGCCGCCACAATGACGTGGCCTCTCGCGCTCGCCTCGCGGACCACCGCCCCGAGAAGCGCGTTGTTTGGTCCCTCGATGCTGACATTGATCACTGCGACCCCGCGCGTGACCAGCCAATCGATAGCGGCGGCCATGCTTTCTGAAGAGGCGTATGGCGCGCCATCGGCGCCGGTGCGAAACACATCGGCCACCACAATGCGTACGCCCTGCGCTGCCGCGAGCGCGGCGACATTCGTGCCGTGCGCTCCGGCAGCCGGCGCCGCTTGAGCAAAGGCGCGTTGCCCCACAACCACACCCGGTCCGAGCGCTCGGGCGTCAACGCCGGTGTCAATCATGCCTAACACTGGAGCGCCCGGAGAAATCGGCTCAGGCGGAGTGGCTAGCGCAACGGCGCGACTAGCCTGCGCGTTGCGATAGACGTTGTTGGCGGTGACAATGGCGCCAGGCGCGAGAGCTGAGAGGCGCTCGATCGCGGCATCGACACTCTGACCGTTTGGAATACGCAGAATGGCGACGGTACGATCGAGCAATTCCAGCCGGGTTTCTGCAATCAGCCGATAGCCTGCATTTGTCGCCAGACCGAGCGTCTGCTCGTTACTGGCGAAAAGCACTTCGCCAGCCAGACGCTCGTCGCCGTACATGTCGCGCTCGAAAGTGACATCCTCTAGCGCCGCCAGATACGCAGCACTCAAGTCAGTGCGGGTGTCATCGTCGGAGGCGGAATTGTCTCCCCCGCCGTCAGCCGAGGAATCATCACCCCCGCCGCCAGAGCCGCTATTGTCTTCTGCATCGGCGTCGTCGCTTTCGATTTGGTCTTCACCGGAGCCAGGCCCGCTATCGTCGGATTCGAAGTTGTCGTCCGTCGCTCCAACATCGTCATCCGATCCGGGCCCGCTATTGTCGACATCGGCCCCGTCGTCCGCCAAGTCTAAATCATCTCCCGACCCAGGACCGCTATTGTCGATCTCATCATCAGGGCTCAAATCAGGCTCTTCAACAACAAGGTCGTCGTCATCGGAGCCAGATGATGCTGCTGCCGCGCCGGGCAACAGCCAAAACAGGAGCAACGCGCCGGCCGCACCTTTCCAAACCGTCCTCCAGGCGCGCTTTTTTCCCATCATTACTCTACGCTATCATAGGCGGAGCGGGAATAAAGTCAGGGCCAACGCGTAGTACAGATCGAATGACCGATGAGGAAAAGGCGTTCCGAGCTGCGTTGGTGGCTCTGCTGCCAAGGCTGAGGCGCTTTGGCGTCGCGCTCACGGGCAACCGGAGCGAGGCTGAAGATGTCGTGCAGTCGGCGGTGGAGCGTGCACTTCGCAGCTGGGCCCAATTCGACCACACCCGCCGGCTAGATTCGTGGATGTACAAGATCTTGGAAAACGTCTGGCGTGACACCAAACGAGCAGCGGTGCGTTTGCCGCTCTACACTGATCAGCCCCTGGACGCCGAGGGTGAAGACGGCCGAGCCGCCGCGGAGGCGCGGTTTGAATTGCAGCGGACACGCGAAGCGTTCGCCGCTTTGCCCGACGACCAACGCGCGGCGCTCGCCCTCGTTGTGCTTGAGGGCCTATCTTACGCAGAAGTCGCCGATGCCCTCAACGTGCCAATCGGGACGGTTATGAGCCGGGTCTCGCGCGGGCGCGCCACGCTTCTATCGCGTGTGCGAGGGCCGGCAAATGTCACGCAGATTGGGAAAGGCAGCTGATGTTCAACGACGAAACGCTCAGCGCCTATCTTGACGGCGAATTGGATGAAACCAAACGAGCTGACGTCGAGGCCTGGCTTGCAGCCGATGCCGGCGCGGCGGCGCGGCTGGAGCGGATGGCGGCGAACGATGCAATGTTGCGGCGCGCGCTGCCGCGCCTGGCGGCGCCGGCGAGCGATCCGCTGGCCCATATGATTGAGTCGGGCGCGACGGGCGCTCCAGCGCCGCGCGGTCGAACGCGCTGGTTGAACCAGGCTGCCGCGCTTGCGGCGGCGTGCGTGCTGGGCGTGTTTGCCGGCCAGCTGCTAACATCAACTCGCGAGCCATCGGGTCTTTCGAGCGCGATGCAGCGCGTGCTGGACACGGCGCAAACCGGGTCAGCAACTGAAATAGGCAATCAACAAGTGCAGATTGCCGTCAGTTTCCAAACGCCGGACAACCGTTATTGCAGGCAATTTCGCACCACGGAGGGTAATGCGAGGACCGACATTCTGGCCTGCCGAGATGCGGAAGGATGGACTCTGATTGTGCAGGCGGCGACGCCGAACGATGAACTGTCGTCCTACCAAGCCGCAGGCGCGGAGGAGACCCCAATCGACGCTGCGATCAGCGCGCTGGGAGGCGCCGCTGTTCTGGATGCCGATGAAGAACAGCGCTTGATTGAGCGAAATTGGCGCTAATCGTGACCGGACGAAAGATCCGGCTCGAACGTAAACCTCAGCCCAGCGCGAAAATCCGGACTTGAGTCTGAAAGGCCGGCGCCGAGATTGAATGAAACACGTACTGCGTCCGAGGCGCGATAGCTCACGAATCCGCCCAGCTCACTTGGATCGTCCAAGCTGTCATAGGTCGCATTGCGCCACGTGTACGAGGCGCCGACGCGCGTCTTTTCGCCCGCGCGCACCCAGCCGCCGATTGCCGCCAGCCATCCGTCCTGGCGATCGAGGCCGGCATCAGGATCACCCAAAAAGCGGCGCCCGAGCGTGGCGTAGGCCGACGCCCGCCGCGTCAAAACCCCCGCTTGGGCCTGCGCGGTGTAATCGACCACGCCAACGCCAAGGCCCCTCTCCTCATCGCCCGTCGGCGCCCGCACTCTCCCCGTCACATCAATGAAGAAGTCCGAATCGCCAATGTTTCGGAACGCGCGCGTCACGGAAAGCGTGGTGTCGCCCAACCCCGTTTCTGTTCCCGTGCGGGCCGTGCCGCCGCCGCCCGCTTCTTCGTCAGAGACGTCGGCTGGACCAGTCACGGAAAGAAGCGGGACGGAGGCGCGAAAGGACCAAGTACCAATGGAAATGCGTGCGGCGAGCGGGATGGAGACGAGTTCGGTGTCCGTGCTCCCGCCATAATCGCCCGTCGAATAGTCGACGCCGGACGCGAAGCTGACACGCGTTTGGGCCTGCGCAGTTTCGAATCCAAAACACGGCGCGACAACTGCGCCTGCGAGCACCCAACCACGCAGCTTCATGTACCCAACCTCATCGCCTGATCGCGAACTCCGACCGTGGCGCAACGTTTTACGCTACCTCTCCTAACCAGCGCAATTTTGCTTAAGGACAATTTTGCGGAGACGGGGGTGGAATAAACTTCCCGCGCCTTTCGTAGTCCTGAAGCCGGGGCCGCCCCAAACAGGGGCAGCCTTAAGTGCGAATTCATCGCAAGGCAGGCGTGGAAGAAATGAAAATGCAGGCTCATAGCAGCGTCGTCAATGAAACCGGGCTCCTCGTCGCCGAGCTTGATCGCCAGGCGTTGGCCGAGCGCCTCCAGGCCGCGAAGACGGCTTTCGCCACGCGCCGGGTGGATTTGCGCGAAGTGCGCGAATTGATACGAGAGGGCGCGCCGCGCACAGGCGATCTGATTCTGGCGACGATCAACGAGATTGGTCATCACAGCCGATTGGAATTGACCTCTGGCCGTCGCGCCCAGCTCTATCCCGGCGATGAGGTCATCGTCGCCTACGGCGCGCGCTACGCGCCGGACCAGTTTGAAGCGGTCGTTCCGAACGACCTTTCAGCTTGCGACCTGGCGGCGGCGGGCGGCATAGCTGCGCGCGTTGTCGCTCGCCACGCTCACGCGAAAAAAGCAACGACGCTGACCCCGGTCGGAATGCTCGCGGGCGAAGATGGCGCCCCGCTCAATCTCAGCCGCTACGCGCTCCCCGCGCCCGCCATTGTCGGTCCTGCCCGCAATGTCATCTGTGTGGTCGGCACCGCGATGAATGCGGGCAAGACCACGCTCGCGGCCAGCCTGATCCACGGCTTGAGCAAAGGCGGCGTGCGAGTCGGCGCCTGCAAGGTGACGGGCACGGGCGCAGGCTGCGACATGTGGGCAGTGAAAGACGCAGGCGCTGTGGTGGCCCTAGATTTCACTGACATGGGCTACGCCACAACCGCAGGCCTGCCGCCAGCGACGGTCGATAAGATTGCCCACAGCCTCGTCACCCAAGTCGAAGCTCAAGATGTCGACATGGTCGTCGTTGAGATCGCCGACGGTCTGCTGCAACGCGAAACGGCCACGCTGCTTAGCCCGCCATCAACGTTTTCAGCGCGCCTCGATTCGGTCATGCTCGCCGCGGCCGACGCCATGGGCGCGGTGGCCGGCGCGGAATGGCTGCGCAAACGCAACCTACCCCTCAGCGTCATCTCCGGCGTGGTGACATCATCCCCACTCGCAATGCGTGAGGCCGAGGCTGCAACCGGGCTCTCGCTGGCGCCGACCAAAATGTTCACCGACCCCGATCACGCCGCGCGGCTGTGCCTCGCACGGGCGCGAACCACAGCGAGCGCAGCCGCTTGATCCAGGTCAACGCTCCTGGGCGACGCGGGCTGATCGCGGCCTTGGTGGCGGCGAGCCTCGCTCAAGCTGGGTGCGCGCTCACGATCGCGTTTTGCGTCCAGAACATTTTCGACACCGCCCTTTCCCATCATGCAAGCCAGTTCGCGCCGGTCGCTGTCGCGGCCGTGTTTGTCGTCGCCGGCTGTGCCGCGGCGCTGCTTGAAATGTATCGCATCTGGACCGGCGAGAAGCTCAGCCTCAATTACACAGCAGATGTGCGCGCAGCTCTTTTTGCCACGATCATGCGCGCCGACCCATCCACGCTGGCCCAGAAGCGTCAAGGCGCGCTCCTGCTGCCGTTCGTCGGAGATCTGACGGCTATCAAGCATTGGGTCGGCGATGGACTGGCGCGTCTCTTCTCCGCAAGCATCATGGGCGCGGTCCTGCTTGGCGTTCTGGCGTACACGAACACCGAACTCGCCATAGCCGCCGGATTTATTGTGTTGATGGCGAGTCTAGCGCTTGCTTGGCTGAGCGGGCCGCTCAGCGCCGCCATCGGAGAAACGCGCAGCCGGCGCGGCGCCATCGCCAATTTTGTTTCCAGCAGTATTCGCGCCGCGCCCACCATTCAAGCTTTTCACCGTTTGTCACGTGAAGAGCGCCGTTTGGCCCGGCGCAACGACGCGTTGACGCGCGCAGGCCTTGATCTCGCGCGTTTATCCGGCGCGACACTCGCCATAGTCCACTTGGCTACAACCGCTCTGATTGGCGCCATCCTTTGGATCGGGGTGCGTGGCGTAGATTCAGGCGTTATGTCGGTCGGCTTGGTGGCGGCGGCCCTTTCGATCGCCGGACTGCTCTCTGCGGCTATTCGCGACCTCGGCGTCACATTCGAACTGTGGCGACGCGCAGAGCTTTCCTTCAAGAAAGTCAGACGAACTCTGGAGCTGGAAGCAGCAACCCTCCCGCAGAAAGATGACTTGCGGCTGCGGACGCAGGGCTCGGGTCTGCGTCTCGAAGGCGTGGCCGCCACTGACCTATTCCGAGACGTAAATCTGGAGGCAGCGCCCGGGGACGTCATTCTCGTCACCGGCGAAGGCGGCGTCGGCAAGAGCACGCTGCTTTCCATTATCGCGCGCCTGCGCGAGCCTGACGCAGGGCGCGTGCGCTTGCATGGCCGGGACCTGCGCAAGGTTTCAATCAAATCGCTGCGCCGAAGCATCGCCATCGCCAGCGCCGCGACCCCGCTGCTGCGCGGCACAATCGGCATGAACCTGCGCTATGGCAAGCCGGGAGCGCGCGCTGAAGACATTGACGATGCGGTTTCCGCCTGCAGCCTGGAAGCACTCATCGCCCGCTTGCCGGATGGCCTCAACACACGCCTGAGCGAGGACGCCCCCGAGCTCACACGTGGCGAAGCGCAGCAGCTGATGATAGCGCGCGCGCTCGTGGGCCGCCCGCCCGTGCTCATTCTCGACGCCATGGACACCCATCTCGACGAAGCTAGCGCAAGTCGCTTGGCCGAGACGCTTTCCTCGTATCGAGGGATCGTTCTTCTCACAGCCAGTGCGGCATTGCTCACGCGGATCGCGACGGCAGTTTGGCAGATTGCCGAAGGCCGCGTGACGGCCACCAAGCCGGGCGGCGATCGCCTGCCTCTCCTCCTAGACCGCGAGAACAGCAAATGACCGCTCGCATGCTGCCGACGTCTAAAGGCCCCTTGGCGGGAAGCCGCAAACTTTCATTCCACGAAATTCCAAGCACGAGCCCCGGCGCCCCACCGCGCAGTTTCTTCCTCTATCGGCCCACAGTGGAGATCGCCGGAGCGCCGCTTGTGGTCTCTGTCCACGGCATCGCACGCAACGCCACCGCGCACGCCTACCGCCTGATCGCGGAAGCCGAACGTTATGGTCTATGCGTGCTCGCTCCACTCTTCTCCAAGGACGCCTACGGTCAATACCAGCAATTGATCGACGCGAAGTCCGGCGCGCGCAGCGACTTAGCCTTGCTTGACATGCTGGAAGCGCTTTCACAAATGATCCAGGCCGATGCGGCCCGTATTCTCCTGTTCGGCTTTTCGGGCGGCGCGCAATTTGCACATCGTTTCGCCATGGCGCACCCCCACATGGTTCGCTCAGCTGTGCTTGCAGCGGCCGGTTGGTACACGTGGCCCACACAGTCGGCGCCGTACCCGTATGGCATCGACACGACCGCCAACAGCGCCGAGCTCAGCTTCGATCTCGCAGCGATCGCGACGGTGCCCTTTCACGTAATGGTTGGCGAACGCGATCTTGAGCGTGACACGTCGCTGCGTGCCAGTAAGCGGATCGATGAACAACAAGGACTCAATCGCGTCGAACGCGCGACGGGTTGGGTGAAAGCCATGGCGGCGCTTCCCTTCGCAGCAAATCGGATGCGCCCACCAGAGCTCAAGCTGCTGCCGGCGGTGGGCCACGACTTTGTTTCCGCCGTCGAACGTGCTGACCTTACGCAACGCGTGTTCGATTGCTTCGCCGGCGACGTGAATTTGCAGAGTCTCGGTTGAACGATCGGGAACGGAAGGCGACAAAGAACACCTCGGTTCGATGAACCGAGGTGTCTGTCCTGCCGCCCAGCTTTGCGCACCCGCGGGCTAGATCACCAAGAAATCCGCATTGGTCAGCGCCAAGCCCGTTTGCAGCGTCGCGATTTGAATCTGCGCGGCCGCGCCATTGCCGTCTGAGTCGTAGTAAAGAGCGCCCGAGGCGGCATGGTAGATGATCCGATCGCTCGCATCTCCGGCGCTGGGACCAATGCGGAAAGCGGCGGAGGCGAGCGCGCCTGTCGCTGTCAGCGCGGTGAAGACATTGTTCTCAAGACGGATCGTATCCGCGGCGACGTTGAAATCGGTGATGGTGTCGCTATGCGCGGCATTGAGCGGCGCATTGAACACGAAGTTGTCCGCACCTACACCTCCCGTGAGAATGTCATTCCCGCGGCCGCCGTTTAGCGTATCGGCGCCGCCGGCCCCGTTCAGTGTGTTGGCGCCGTCATTCCCGTTGATTGTGTTCGCAAGCGCATTTCCAACACCGTTGATGGCCGACGCGCCGGTGAGCGTGAGGTTCTCGGTTTCAGCGCCGAGGGTCCAAGTGACGGAAGACGAAACCTTATCGGTTCCCCCTAGTGCGACCTCTGTGACAACGTCGCCGGCATCGTCAACGATATAGGTATCGTTCCCCGCGCCGCCCGTCATTGCGTCAACGCCCGCGCCGCCGTCCAAAGTGTTGTTGGCGCTGTTGCCAGTTAGCGTGTTGTCGAGCCCGTTTCCGGTCCCGTTGATCGCTGAAGCGCCTGTGAGCACCAGTTCTTCGAGAAATATGCCAAGCGTATAGGAGATAGAGGCTTCAACGGTATCGCTGGATCCTTCTAAGGGCGACGCCTCTACCACAACGTCCTGGGTTGAATTCACGACATACGTGTCACTGCTGCCCCCGCCGATCATCACATCCGCGCCAAGGCCGCCATCGAGACGATCGCGGCCAGTCCCGCCATGAAGCACGTCCGCGCCGCCGCCACCGACCAGCGTGTCGGCGCCATCAAAGCCGTTCAGTGTATTGGCGTCAGCGCTGCCCGTCAGCGTATCGGCCAACGCGCTGCCGCCCACGTTTTCGATGCTCGTGAACGTCCCGGTATTTCCGTAGGCGTCGGTGAACGCGCCGGCGCCCAGATTCACGATCACGCCCGCGGTCGCCACAAGATCGTCGGCCAGGCCGTCGGCGTTGTTGTCAGCTACGGTCGCATTGGCAGCGAACGACTCGATGGTGTCGTTTCCCGCACCGCCGTCGAGCGTTCCGGTCGCCCCTTCAAGCTGAAAGATGTCGTCGCCGCCCTGGCCACGCACAATATCGGCAATACCGGCGACGATTGTGTTGCCGCGCGCATTGCCGGTGAACGTATCGACGAAGGCGGTACCGCCGCCCAAACCTTCAATCCCGGTCATGGTTTCGGCGTTGCCGAAGCCGTCATTGCTGATGGTCTGGGTCGTGAGGTTGGCGATCACGCCCTGGGTAGCCGCGCGCGAGAAGAAGGAAACGCGGTCGTCGCCTACGCCGCCGTCGAACACATCGATCCCCGCGCCACCGCGCAGCACATCGTCACCGGCGCCGCCGCTTAGATTATCAGCGCCGGACGGACCATTATAGGCGTCGTTGCCATCGCCCTTGAGGAAGTCATCGCCGGCTCCGCCAACTATTGTATCGGCGCCGCCGCGACCTTCGATATTGTCGTCGCCATCGCCGCCGTCGAGCACGTTGGCGCCGTTGCCGCCTATAAGATCATCATCCAGCGCCCCGCCCGACACGTTCTCTATGCTGATCAGTGCGCCTGAATTGCCGTACCCATCATCGACGATCTGGCCGAGCGAGAGATCGACCACCACCCCCCGCAACGCCACCACGACGTCTGCAAGCGTGTCAGGGTCAGCCCCGTCGACCACCAGCGCGCGGTCGGTGAAGCCGATGATCGTGTCGACGCCCGCGCCGCCGTCCAGCGTCGCCGCCGCACCGTCCAGTTCAATCCTATCCGCTCCGCCAGCGGCGTCGATGATGTCGCCGATGCCGCCAATGATGAGATTGGCGCCGTTATCGCCGGTGAAGCGGTCGACGAACGCCGTCCCCCCGCCGAGGTCCTCAATGGAGACCATTGTTTCAGCGTTGCCGAACCCGTCATTGCTGATGATTCCGGTGGCAAGATTAGCGGTCACGCCGGCGGTCGCAGCGCGCGAGAAGAACGTGACGCGGTCAGTGTCTGCGCCGCCGTCAAAGGTGTCCACACCAGCGCCGCCACGCAGCGTGTCATTGCCGGCGCCGCCAATCAGAGTGTCGTCGCCGGAAGGCCCGGTGTAGGTGTCGCCACCATCGCCTTTGAGAAAGTCATCGCCGGCGCCGCCATTAAGAATATCGTCACCGCCGCGCCCTTCGATGTCATCAGCGCCGGCCAGACCGTTGATGGTATTTGCTGTATCGTTGTCGTCGAAGACGTCGTCGGCGATAGTGAGGTCGATAATGGCCATTTGGAGCTCCCTGCCGGTCTCGCGCGCTCAAAAACTCACGGCGAGACGGGCTTCGGTAATGTCGAATGTGTTGTCGAAAGCTGGGTCGACGGCGTCGACTTCAGAGTGGACATAATTGGCCATTAGCCGGACGTTCTGATTGACGTACCAGTTGAGGCCCAAGGTGACGTTGTCGGCGCTGCCGCGGGTTGGGCCGGCCTCGCTCAGATCGAGCGAACTGGCGCGAGCGGCGAGTTCGAGAGCGCCATAAGCGCGCCTGGGCCGAGGCCCCCGAAAGACGCCGGTGGAATCGCCGTAGCGATAGGATTCGCCGGTGATGATCCAGCCCGCCTGCGCATAATGCCCATCAAACGAGAGGTCGGCGCCAGCTGTGCGCGCCACCTCCGTCGTGATGAACTGGGCTTGAAGCAGCAACGGTCCCCGCGCGAAGGCGGCTTCCAGATTATAAGACGTCATCGCCTCCGCATCGGCAATTGCTCCGCTCCTGACGGCGGTCGAAGCGAGGTGCGCTTCGGGGTCGGCCGTGAAGCGCAGCACGTCGCCGGTATCGAATTCATGACGCGCGATGCCGGCGCCGAGATGCAACGTCGTTCGGCGATGCTCTATCGGGCTATAAGTAAGGCGCGCCGCTGCGCCTCGTCCTTGATTGGAGGGCGTGCTCTCTTCGCTATCTAACGCGCCGTCGAAGTAAGCGCCTGCTAGGCTGAAATGGCGCCCTTCATAGAAGGCGCCCGCGCCGAGCCCATAGCCGGGCGCAAGCGTCTGCGCGAGCGAGCGCTCCATGAACATGGTTTCGTTGGAGCTGCCGAGGTCCTCCATGCTGAATGGCGCAATGAAGTTACCCGCCCGGACCGACAAATGATCGGTGGCGTCATAGCCGATCCAGGCATTGCGCCAGCCCCCGCCACTGGTGAATTCATGGTCCAGGCGCAGCCGCCAATCGTCGAAAAGGCGAAGCCGAAGCTCAAGCCGCGCGCGGCGAAGCTCTTCGTCGTCCACTTGGCCGGAATTGTCCTCCACGGCCGCCATATCGGCATGAACCCGCCCGCCCAGCACGGCGCGCACGTCGCCGCCGGGCGAACGGTACTCAAGCCCGTCGCTGGTGAATCTGAGGCCAGATTCTTCTGCACTCGCACCCGTAGCGAACGATAGCGCCAAGGCGCCGGCTGCTACCTGAAGAGTCCACTGCAAATCGACCTCCCACGACGCGCGGCCGCGCCACGCGGCTGCGGCCTCGTCGCACCATGAGAATACGCGGCTGCCGGAGTTTTATTCCCGCAGCATCGGAGGATTTGTGGCGCCTTCGGCAGAGTGGAGCTTTGTGCTCGCTCAAGCTGGCGCGCTTACCCCCCCGCCCCTTCTTCAGCAGCCGATGGCCGCAAAGCGCTAATCAACACCTCGGAATGCCCTTTGCGCGCTTCGGTCTTGCCTAGCATGCGCCGAGGTCCTACCCGACACTTGGTCAATTGCGTCTCGACTTCACCTTCACCAAACGTGAGCTCTACCAGCGTCGGTCATCACCCCGTCCCACTCGAAGGATTCCGCATTTGCCCCGAAGTCGAGACGCCGCGCTCCGCGACTGACCGAGTTGAGACGCTATAGCGGCACTCAGCAATAAACATCGAGCGGCGCGAATAGGCCAGAGACGTGAGTTCGCAAGCTTCGGACGGAATGTCCGTTCTGGCGATTGCTCTAGCCGCTCATCGCGACCGCTCCTGCCCCGCAGCGGACCTCAACTCTCTGATCACAGAATCAAGTGCTCGGGATAGCGACGGGAATTCGATTTCGTGTCGGAATCAAGCGAACGCGCGGCGGCTCTTTCGCCCCGGACCGATGCAACATTTGATGCGCCCAGCTTGTTAGGGCAGTTGTTGGGGCAGACTTAGATGCTCCGCCCAGAAATTCTAAGGTTACAACCACCTACTGGCGATTAATGGCGGACAGAGAGGGATTCACGGAAGGCGAAAAAACGCAATAGATCAAACGGAATGAATTGCGCCGGCTCAAAAATACCCCGGCAGATACCCCATCTCATGTTGCATCAATTTTAGGTTCGAATCCTGAACACCGACCGGTGAAGCATCCGCCAACGGCCGCCGCGAACAGCGCGAGTTGGCCAGCGATTGGCCTGACGGCCCCAGGCCCGCCGGCTGGTTCAATGGGCGAACCAATGGGAAATCCCATTGAAAAGCCCATTGCGCTGGCAATGGGCGAACGAACGGCATCGCCCATTGAATCACCCATTGGCGGTCGTAACCCACTTCGAGAAGCGGCCCCGCCCGCTCGGTTCAGCGACGCCCAAACTGCGCAGCCGACGTGTTACGTGGCGAACCTGATCGCGATTCAATCCGGTGGCGCTCACCATGTCCGCTATCGTCATGCCCGTCGCCTTCCGCTTGCGCAGCTCAGCGGTGATGAGCTTCACCGCCGCTTCCACCCGCTGCTGTTTGGCAAGCGCGGCGCCCGCGTCGTTCAGCCTGTAATCCACGTCAGCCGCCAGGCGCCATTGCACGCCGTCCGCCTGGAACATGCCCCACTTTTCCAGCTTGCGGATCGTATCGCGCGCCCGCGCGTCGGTTTGCTGCGTGATAGCCGCCGCCGTAGCCAGATCGACGCCACCCTCTTCGTGGGCGCGGCGAATGACCAACAAATGCTCCACTTCGAGCCACTGATCGTTGGCGGCGGCATCCTCCACAAACTTACAGAACGCTTCAGATAATTCGCCGGCTTTGAGCGCGATGCGCACAGCGTCGCCGTCGTCGAACACTTCCGGCGGCTCTTTGCCCTCAGCGAGCATCGCCTTGAACATGCGGCGCACGCCGACCTTGGCGCGATTTACCAGCCGTAGCGGCAAGAGCGCGGCGATCAGCGTCGGATTACGCGTGACGCTCGCATGCTGGAGGATGTTGTCCGGCGCAACGCCACCAGCGAAGCCGCCTGGATTACTGATCTCTAGGCGGTTGCCGTACTGCTTGATTTGGATCGGCGCGCTGATGCGATAGTCGGCATGGCCGAACGCATTCATCAGCGCCTCGCGCAGTGCGATCACCGGGTACATGCGGATTTCGCTGTGGATCAGCTGCTGCTTCAGCGTTTGGATCGGATTCGTGATCACATCGATGACACGGTCGATTGCGAGGATCAGGCATTCTTGACCGTCAGCGCGCTCATCGTAATCGGTGTCATTCTTCATGCGCAGATAAGTCCAAGCATAGCCCGGCAAATGCGCTGCCAGCGCCTTGGACTGGCCCGCGAGCAGAATGCCGGCGCGTGTGTGACGGCCGTTTCGCATTAGTCCCAGGCTCTTCAGCAATTCCTCGTCGGATTGATGTAGCAGATCGGAGGCAGCGCTCTCCGATGCTGCCTGCTTGCGCAGGCGTTCCATCGCCGCCGGTGAGATGAGATGGGCGGTGGCGCCGTCGATCTCACCGGCAGTGAAGTCCGCTTCGCCAGTGCGGTCGAGCATGCGCTGAATGATTGCGGGCGTCAGCGGCTCGCACGCATCATCGACACGGATGCTGCCCTTCCCTGACGTGTCCATGTAGGGTGGCTTACCGGGATGCACGTGCACCAGGATCAGCCTGCCAGTCCCCTCCGGCACAGCAAGTTCTTCCAAGGTCACATTGAGGCGCGGCTCAGCGCCGCGATGAATTCCGTTGCGCAATTTGCCCACGTCAACATTAGCGGGCACGCCGACGATCGCCCCTTTACGGCCGAGGACCTTGTCCTTGACGCCGACAACGACCACGCCGCCGCCGCCATTGGCCATGCAAATGCAGGCGTCGGTGACCAGGCGCACCGAATCGTTCGCGCTCTTCGGTATCCATTCCTTGAACTCGATGCGCTGGCCCTCCAGCGCCGTCGCCTTGGCGCCGTCCAGTTTCTTGAGCGTGGCCAGTACTTCCTGCTTGTCCGGCATGCGTGCGACTCACAGCTTTTCGGCCAGCATACCGAAACGTCACTTCAGAGGCAGCGTCGGCTGTGCGGCGGCAGCGTGCTCGTCTGCATCGAATCCCGCTTCGCCGCGCGTCGAGCGCTAAGCACAAGGGGTCGCGGAGGAAGCCGGTGCGCCGCTAACGCCGGCACGCGTCCGGACTTGAGGGGCAGCGCCTGTGCCGGTGGCGAATGGCCAAAAGTAGCCACCGGAGTTGTTCGCGATCGAACCGTCTCAACGGAGCATCCTCAATCACACTCGCACCGGCCATGGTGACGCCAGGCACCAAGCCTTCCTGCAGACGCCGCGCCACCGTTGCGCGGGAGACGCCGAAATAGAATCGCACGTCCTTGTAGGTGAACCAGAGCTGTGATGATGGGAGTTGTTGGAGCGCCTGCGTTGCTCGTTCAATTGCCTCAACCGGGTACTTAGGCATGTCATCCAACGTGAGCACACGTGAGACAGGCTGACACGTCTTATGACTGACTCGAACACGTTGAGCCGAAGCGCGCTTTCTTCGTGGGCTAGCATTTGCCGGGGGCGCGTCAGCAGGTGATACGACACGTGGCGGCGGCTTGGTCGAGCGTGCAGCACCGGCGGTCTCAGGCTCCGTCTCCACATCGAACAGACAAAGCTGCGCGAGCATCGCGTTGTCTTTCGCAGTTCGAGCGCGCGCAGTGGTGGATCTCATGACCGCCTCTAAGGGCTGGCAGTTTATCCACAGATCGCCAAGGCTGCACGCTGGCGCGTTATTCCTGGCTATTCCTTGTTCATCGGCAAGAACTGGGCGTCGCCGCTGGAGCGGCCGTGCTCTAGCGCTTTGCGTTGAGCCGCATCGCGTCTCTCCCCTTCGGGCGTCGATCACTGACGCAAGAGCGCAGCGCATAACGAGGAAGGCGTCAGCATAACGAGGAAAAAGACGAAGGGTTGATGGCTGGCGTAATCGGCCGGCCGAGCGAAACGCCCGCGTGCGGTGCGCGCGGCTCGACTTCTCCACCGAAAAAGAAACGTGTCTCAAAGGCGCTGGCGCCCGACGTGGCGGCTGTCCCCCACACTGACGTCGTTCAACGCGAGCCGCTCGCGCGGCTTGCACGTCAACGGCGGAGGACAGCCATGGAGTATTTTGCCGGATTAGATGTTGCGATGAAAGAGACCGCGATCTGCGTGGTCGATGCAGAAGGCAAAACCATCATCGAGGGCAAGGCGCTGAGCGAGCCCGACGCGATCGCCGATTTTCTCCATCCTTTCCGAGACAAGTTGAGACGGGTTGGCCACGAGGCAGGTGCGCTGTCGCCCTGGCTGCAGCGCGGCCTGATCGAGCGCGATCTGAAAGTTGTGTGCCTGGAGACCATACATGTGCGCTCGGTGCTGAAGGCGCAGCGCAACAAGACCGACAAGAATGACGCCCGCGGCCTTGCGCAGATGATGCGCACGGGTTGGTTTCGCGAGGTCCACGTCAAAAGCGATGAGAGCTATCGCCTACGCCTGCTGCTGACACACCGGCGCAACCTGAAGCGCAAGTTCCTCGATCTCGAAAACGCCATTCGCCACTCGCTCAAAGCGTTCGGTATCAAGCTGCACCTGACCGGACGCGCCCACTTCGAGGAAGCGGTCCGCGAGCAGGTCGCAGGCGACCCATTGCTGGCCGGCTTGTGCGACGCCATGCTTCGGGCCCGCGCCGCGCTCTGGGTCGAATATTTGAAGCTGCACAAGCTGATGGCGCAGTTCGCCAGCCGCGACCCGGTGTGCCTGCGCTTCATGGCTATCCCCGGCGTCGGGCCGGTGGCGGCGCTCGCTTTCAAGACAGCGGTCGATGATCCCACTCGGTTCAAACATGCCCGCATCGTCGGCGCCCATTTCGGGCTGACGCCGAAGCGATACCAGTCGGGCGACACCGTCGACCGGCCAGGCTGCATCTCCAAACGCGGCGACAAGGAGGTCCGAGCCGTTCTCTACGAGGCCGCCAAGAGCATGCTCACCCGCTACAAGGGCTGGACCAGCCTCAAGGCCTGGGGGCTGCAGATCGCGCAACGCAGCGGCCACAAGAAGGCAGTTGCGGCCGTCGCGCGGAAACTGGCCGTGATCATGTACGCCATGTGGCGGGACGACACCGAGTATCGCTTCTCAACTTCAGCTGCGACAGCCTGAGACGGTCGGCGCGCTTTTGGAGATCCCGAAAGGGAAAGACGTTCAGCCATGCTAGAGATGCGGGAGAGCACGATATCTTGCCTGCGCCGACCTTCGAGCCGAGCGCGGTTTATTGCGTGTGACGAGTGCCTGCGCCCCCGCGACTCCGACCACAGATTGGGCCGCTCCACGAGCCGAGCCCGGAAGAGTGCATGACAGGCTGACCGTTTCCCTCCATCGCGCGAGCTTCACAAGCGTGCGTCGCTGATGCAGCGTCGCGAATAACAAAGGAGAACGAGGAATGAGAAAGAAGAACGCGAAAACTTGGCCGATTAAGAGGGCAAGATAGAATGCGCCGCAGTGCTGGATGCACAGCGGCTTGTCTGCACATCTTTTTTTCCACCTCACCGCGAGGTGTGCTGCCGCAAAGTGCGGCAAGGTGAAGAGAGCCGCTTTGCGCTGCTATGAAGGCGCGACGCGATGGACGACGAAGACAAATTTGAAGGCGATGTCAGCCGGCATCGCGCGAAACACACCCCGCAGGCCGGCTCGATATTTCGCCCGCCGTCCGCCGCCAGCTCCAAGCGTGTTGCCGCGCGCGCACGCGCGGCCTGGTACAATCGGAGCCGCGGCGCAAGCGCCGTCAAACTGAAGCACGAGCGGCCCTCGGGCAGCCAGCGGGTGGCGGTGAAGATACACCCCAAGGTCCACGCCAAGGCGGTGGGCGGCGCGGGATCGATGATGCGACACACGCTCTATATCGAGCGCGATGGCGCTGGCCGCGATGGCGACGCGGTCCAGGTGTTTGACTGCGAGCACGACCGGGCAGACGGCGCTGCCTTCATCGGACGCTGTGAAAACGACCGGCACCATTTCCGGGTCATCATCTCCCCCGAGCACGGCGCAGCCATCGACGATCTTAGGAGCTACACGCGCGACCTGATGCGGACCGTGGAATCGGACCTAGACACCCGCATCGACTGGATCGCGGCCGAGCATCACGACACTGGGCACCCGCACGTCCACTTGTTGATGCGGGGCGTCCGTGCAGATGGGCGCGACCTGGTCATCCCGCGCTCTTATGTTTCCCACGGTTTCCGCGAGCGGGCTGAAGGCCTTGCCACCGAGCTACTTGGCCCGCGCCTAGAACCCGACCGCGCCGATCGCGCGGTGAAGCAGGAACGCCTCACCGAGCTTGACCGCGAGCTCGTCGCACGCGCGCGCGGCCAAGAAATCGCGATGAGCGCGCTGCCTGACGATGACGTGCGCGCAGCCCGGCTGGTGCAGCGGCTCAACCGCCTGGAAGAGCTGGGCTTAGCTGAACCGGCCCGCGCGGGCGTGTGGAGGCTCGATGCCGAGCTTGAGGAGAAACTCGTCCGCCTCGGCGACCGACGCGACCGCGAGCGCGCTACCGCGCGGCTACTGGCGCAGGAGCAACGCGGGCTCGAACCCGAGCGGACGCGTGAACTGGAAGCGGCGCATTCGAGCCAGCGCGTCACCGGTCGCCTAGTTGGCTTTGAGCGTCTGGGCGAAGACGCGCGCGGACCGCAGCTGATCGGCTTGGAAGGCATCGACGGCAGATTCTGGACCGCACGCGTTGCGGGTCCCGAAGATCTGCGCAGCCTCGCCGGCGTCGAGCGCGGCGCCATTGTCGAGATCGAACGTGCCACGCCGGGCTTGAAGGCATCCGACCGCACCATCTGGGAGATCGCGCAGGAAAATGATCTCACCTATTCGGCGGCGCTCCATCGGCAAGCGCGGCCCACTGATCGCGCGAACTACATCGAAATGCATGAGCGCAGGCTCGAAGCGCTACGGCGTGACGGCGTCGTCAGCCGCGAGCGCGACGGCACGTTCTATCTACCCCACGACTACCCTACCCAGGTCGCGATGCGCGAAGGGCGGGGCGGACGCGAAAGCGCCCGCGTGACGCTGATCGATCCGCATGCGCTGGATCGGCAGGCTGAGTACCCTGGCCCCACTTGGCTCGACCGCATCGCAGACGGACGTGAAGATAGAAGCCAGATGCGCGGCCAAGGCTTTGGCGCTGAGATCGGCAAAGCCTGGAAACAGCGAGAAGCGACGCTGGAGAAGCTCGGCTTGGGCGAGCGCGGCCCAGACGGCTTCCAGACCATGTCCGGCTGGCGCGACAGCCTGACTTCGCTTGAGCAACACGCTCTTCGCGATCGCATCGAGCGCGACACCGGGCGGGTGGCGCATATCGCCCGCGACGGCGAGCGTGTGCATGGACTCTACACGGGCCGCATTCATCTCGCCGAACAGAGCTTCGCGCTGATCGAGCACGACCGCACCGCAACGCTGGCGCCTTGGCGACCAGCGATGGATCGCGCACTCAATCAAGTCGTCGCAGGGCAAGTCAAAGGCATGAGTTTCGACTTCAAGTACGGGCGCGGCGCCGAGAAAGAGATCACCAAGGCGCTAGGGCTCGACATAGGCGGGCGCGGATAGCGTGGTGCAGCGCTTCCTGCTGTTGCCTCCCGTTGCATTGTTGCGTGCGCACCTTCTCAAGCGCTGAACGCACTTGCGGCCAGGTGTCGCGACTTTCGTGCGATCGATGATTCCGATTCAAGCGCCGCTTAGGCGGAGCCGACCGTGGAGACGGATGCTGTATCCCCGCGTATCCCTGCGTTGCACCCGTGCGCGCGCCAGACGCGAATTCGCGCGTCAAATCATGAGCATTGACGCACCAGCGACTCAATGTTCGCCTTGTTGCGCGGAAAAGCTCGGAAAGGCAGAGCATGCAGGACGCACCGCTCGTTATGGTCGAGGATCACGATCGGCTCTATTCGCGCAAGGACGCGGCGCGCTATCTCTCGGACTTGGGCCTAGAGACCGCGCCGCAGACATTGGCGCGCAAATTCCATGAAGGCACAGGGCCGCTTTGCACGCATGTCGGCGTGCGGGCGATGTATTGGAAATCGGACCTCGACGATTACTTCCAGGCACACGTCTCGGCGCCCAGGCGTTCGTCGAGCGAGCCCCGGCGGCCCGGTGGCACCCGATCTCAACAATGACAGCGCCGGGACCGGACATTTGCGGTGTCACCATGACACCCCTAGGGTCAGCGCCAATAGCGGAGTTAAGGGCGTGCCCTCTTGGTCTCTAATAGAAGTCGCAATCGAGCCGAGGTCGGCATCAGACGCCGATCTTCTGAATGCCGCGCTCTCCGGTCTCGTCGCAAATGATTCACAGCTCAGCTTCGCCCGAGACAAGGAAAGCGGTCTGTTCCTCCTCGGTGGGATGAGCGAAGATCACCTAGATGTCGCCATAACGCGCCTGCGTGATAGCGAAAGTCCCCAATTCAACGTCGGCGCGCCTCAAGTCGCATACCGCGAGCAAATCGGACGCGCCGTTCGTATCGACTACGTTCACAAGCGTATCATCGGTCCGATGGGCGAGTTTGCGAAAGTCGTTATCGACTTTGCGCCTGGGAAAGCAGGCACAGGGTTCACCTTCGAGAACAAGGCAGCCTCCGCCGTACCGAGCGAATTCGTACCCGGCGTAGAAAAAGGCCTAGAACTTGCGCGCCAAAATGGTGTTCGCGCTGGTTTCCCGCTGATCGACTTCACGGCCACTTTGGTGGATGGCGCCTATCACGACATCGACTCTTCACCACGAGCGTTCCAAATCGCCGCGCAAGGTGCAGTGCGTGAGCTCAAAGAAAATGGCGACGTCCAGTTGGCCGAACCCTGGATGACCGTCGAAGTGGTGGCGCCGGAAGAGCTCATCGGTTCGATCGTCAGCGATCTGAACTCTCGGCGCGGAGTGATCCAAGATCAACGTGCGAGCGGCGGAACCGCTACGCTCAACGCGGTGGCGCCACTCGCAAATATGTTCGGCTACATGAATACCTTGAGCGCTATCAGCGAAGGTCGCGCCACCCACATGATGCAATTCCGCGAATATCGAGCCATCCCGCTTCCCGACAGCGATCCGCCGTTTCCGCCAGCCATCGGAATGCGGGCCTAGTCCCAACCGTCGCTCCGTTCGCCTGGAATTCCGCTCGTTCCGCTATTCGCCGAAAGGCGACATAGCCTGTTTCAGGTCGGTGGCGGCTGGCTTTCACGCGCCGCTAGTTCGGTGCGGACGCGTTCCATCTCTCGATCAAGCTCTTTGTCTCGGCCTGTCTTGCGCGTCTTGAGCCACTTGAACAAAGCCACGACTAGCGCGCCCACCGCGATCGTGATTGCGATGTCGATTGCCGAATACATCGCATAGGCCGGAGCATCGGCCCAAGTTAGATGCCACACATCCGAAATCAAAAAGACCAGCAGGTAGTTTGCAAAAACATAAAACAGCAGGAACATATATTCCGGTCTGATCCAGAGCAGGATCAGGATGATGATGAGTCCGGCATATTCCATGGCTCGCATCCCTCGGCGCGCGTTAGTCGTAGAATAGGACCTTAGGCCGGGGCCGACGCTAAGCCGCGAATGTCGCGCCAATACTCTTCAGCAACATCATCATCGACTTCCACGGCACGCCATCCTTTCGCGGACCCGAAATCCAAAACTCCTCGCCGGTCTCCACGTCGAAGTAGTTCGCCTTGAAGCCGCGACCTTTGAGGCTTTGGAACGTGCGGCCCTGATAAATGATCGACTTGCCAGTTTTCGAGAGCGTGACACGCCCAATTCGTGCCGGGCCGTTCAACGACCCCGACTTGTTCTCGATATACATGATGCGCGTCTTTGACTGTCGCATGGGTGGAAAATCGGCGCTCCCCGCAAAGCCGTCAATGTCCGTTCCGGCCAGAACGCGACCGTAGTGCAAATTTTCCGAGGAAAGTCGGCTAGTCGCCGGGCGCGGACTAAAGAGCATCCCAACGAAGACGGCTCGCATCCACGGCACTTGCACCCATGTGCTTGATGAAGGCGTCTCGCAACCCTCGCCAATGCGATTTGGGTCTCAAGCTGGGCTCTAGGTTTTCAGCAAGGAAAACCCATTCGACGAACTGGTCCGCAGTCACATTCCCTTGGGCTGGGATGAAGGAATCGACGTGAAGCGGCTCGCCGTCCTTAATGCATCCGCAATAGCCCCATCCTACGCAGACCTCGTTCATCAGGGCTGTGTATGCGGACTTGGGTTTGGACTTGTCCTTAGCCATGCTTCTCGGTCATTCCCGCTCGTACTGGATGCTGGTCCAGCAGTGATATTGGTTCGCCGGGTCCGACTCTCGAAGTGACGTTATCTCCGCCCAAGTGGCGTCCCACTCGCCCTCAGCGGAAACTGCCTGCATCTCACTCGTTGCTGCGTCTGTCTTGAAGATGCGCCATATCGGTAGCTCCGACGCCGCGCGCGATTCAAAAAAGACTTGCAGGAACGTCGTGTACCATGAGCAATCCATTCCAATCGACGTGCGGCCTTCATCGCCCTCAAGAAACACAAGCCCCCACGGCGAACATGGGCCGAAACCTTGCTCGCAATATGCAATGCCCGTGTTGGACGCTGGATGGCGCAGCACCGTCCAACACGGGTAGCGTTCGCCTTCGCGGCCATAATCCCAGCGGCGCATGATGACAGTCGGCTCTACAAGCAGCCCGCGCACGTGGGCGGTGACCCGAGGGTCTGACACCTTGGACAGTTCCGCTTCGATCAGCGCCGTTAGAGTTTGGGCATCGATTGCCATGTCAGCGATTTAAATCACGCGGCCAAGACGCGCCATGTCCGCTTCGGGCCGCGCACGGACTCACCGCTTCAACCGAACCCCAACACCACCGTTGCCGTCTGCATCGATAAACACGACGCCGCCGCGCTCTAGCACCCGCTGAATCTTGTCCAGCGTGCGAGCCTGCATCCCGCCCTTACCGGACTCAAATCGCGTGATCGTCGAGGGCGCTATGGCAGCCGCCTCAGCCAATTCGCGTACGCCTAGCCCCAGCGCGACCCGCGCCAATTTCACTTGAATGGGTTCCAGCAATGCGCACCTCGTGCCGATTTTTACGCACAGCGTGTTGACTTAGTCGGTGCTGTGTGCGCAGTATTGCACACCTAGCTCTTAAAAGTCGCTCACCAGCCCGAAACGGCTGTCCCAAGCGCTCGCGCCGGAGGTCTGATGACCGTGTCTCGTCGCCATCTCATCAACAGTGCATCCGCCGCGCTCTTGCTCGATCATGCGTGCGTCAGCTCCGAGGATCGAGCGGCCCTTGCCTCGCAGACTTGGCTCTCACGTCACGCCGAGCATGAGCGCTTGGGAAAACGCTGGCAGCAGATCGAGACGCGGCTCTTCCGGGATCACAACTGGCCAAAACTAACGCGTGCCCAGCGCAAACGCTTCCCCGAAAAACATGAGATGGACGATCTCTATGATCGCATGGACGCGCTGCACGAAGAGAACCGCGTCCTGCTCGCGTCGCTTCCGGCGCTCGTTGCGACTTCATCGCTCGGCATCTGCGGCAAACTCGCTATCGCTGCGATCGAAGTGTGCCCGGAAGAGAATGAGGAAGCACATCGTCTGATCGCCAGCATTTTGCGCGACTATCGCGCGCTGCACGGCGGCTGACGATGGATTGGGGTTCGCTCGCCGGCTTTGCGCTCTTGCTCACGATGGCGATCATCGTGCTGCGGCTGCTCTGGTACTGGCTGATCGTTGTGCTCGTGCTGGGTCCGCCGACTTACGCCGGCATCGTCGCCGGGCACTTTGTCGGCGTTGAGTTCGATAGCGTTGGCGCCGGTGTGCTCGCGGCGGTGGTCGTCTCAGGCTGTCTCATTGAGCCGGTTCGATTCAGCTTGCGACGGTCGCGCTGATGGCTCGCCTCTCACGCCGCAAGGTCGTCGCCGCATTAGGTTCGGTGCCTCTGCTAGCGGACGGCAAGCTCACCGCTGCTACCGCGGCCGATCCCGTCCTCCTGCTGTGTGCTCACTACGGCGAGCTTGCGCGTCGCCAGGAGCGTCTCCTGCGCCAGTGGGGCGACCGCGAGGCGTGGCTGGGCGACAACCGAGATTGGTTCAACCTCAGCAAAGCGGAGCAGCGCGCGCTGCCGGCGGCGCAACTGCTCTACGCGATCGATGAGGAATACGACCGATGTGTGCAAGCGGGCGTGCGCATCGTCCGGCGATTGCGGGGTGTTCCGGCGCGCACATTAGACGGCGCCGCCGCCAAGCTGAGCGTCGTCGCTGAGGTCATTGATCCGGAGGATTACCCCGGCGCGCACCGGGTGTTGCTAAGCGTCATCGAGGATTTGCGCGCCATGGTCCGGAAGGGCTGAGGCCATGCGCAAGTGGCGCGCGACCGGCCGAGTGTTCGATCGCTTCGAGTATCTGATACTCCTGAAGACCCCGCACCTCGACTTCGGAAAGTGGCGCCTGCACCAGGTTGAGGTGCTGGGCTGTTATTGCGATCACGAGGGCCTCTGCGCGCAGATCGACCGAGCGCAGCGCTGCGGCGACGTGATCACCCTCCGAGGCTTTGCAACGCGGATCAGACGGCCCGATCCAACAGGGAAGACGCATGGCGTGTCGTTGATCGTCACTGGCGTCCATACGCACTTCGCAAACGCGCTGCGGCGGCTTCGCCCTATGAGAGAGCCCGCGAACGCCAATTAGGCGTCACGCGTCGGGCTGTCGTGATCGTTCGCCGGAAACGGCAGATGGTCGTTCGATGCGGGCCGCAACGGCTCGCCCGATGATTGGCGCGGGGCGCTGCATTGCTGGCGAAAGTAATCGAGCAGATCGCACTCGCGATACATAGCGCGGACGCCGACGCGCGTGCACATCGGTCCTTTGTTCTCGCAGAAGAGCCGCGCCAACGTTTGCGCCGAGATCGCAAGGCCGAGATCGGTCAGGAAGATCGCGGCGTCCTTCCGCGATAGTAGGCGATTGATGCGTTGCGGGCCGTTGCTGGTCATGTCCAACTCCTTCTGAGTTATCCACAGGCATGCCCGAGACTCGGCGCCGGATGCGCTCTGTCAACGGGCCTATCCGTGCCTATTGACAGGCATTCTGGGGCATGCCGCCAGGGGCGGAAACAACGGGAAACGGTTGGCAACGACGGGCACCAATGAAATGCCACCGTGCTCGTGCGCGCCAAGGGCAAGCGCTGCCGCGCCGCGCTTCGCGCGTCCCTTGGCCCGCACTGCGCGCGATGGCTGACGTGAAGGCGTCGGGCCGCGGGGCGTCCCTCCAAGAAGTCGACGGCGCCTGCCGGCGGCGTCGACCACGGGGCATTGCCGCACCCGCGAGCTAATGGCCAAAAGTCTTTTTCCAGAGTTTTCGAATTATCACTTGACGACGGCGATCGCCGACGCCATTCATATTTCCATGAAACTCGAAAAAGCGGCGGCGCAGCTCGAAGCGCTGGGCAACCCGACCAGGCTCAGCATCTATCGGCTTTTGGTGCGCGCCGGGCATGAGGGCCTGCCTGTTGGCGCCGTGCAGGATCGCATGAGCATGGCTGCCTCGACGTTGTCGCATCATCTGCGCCGGCTCATTGATACCGATCTCGTCACCCAGGAACGGCAAGCGACGACTTTGATCTGCCGCGCGCACTATCCGACCATGGATGCGCTCATTGGGTTCCTTGCCGACGAGTGCTGCGCGGATTCAGGGTGCGTGGCGAAGCCTGTTCAACGCCGAACCAAGCAAACCGCCTGAGCGCATTTTTTTGCGCTTCTATTTCGATATTTGTGGAATAAGGAGATGTCCATGCCTGAAGCCCCGGCCCTTCCCATCGCCATCATTGGCGCTGGACCCGTCGGCCTCGCCGCGGCCGCCCGCGCGGTTGAACGCAAGCTCGATTTCGTCCTGCTTGAGGCGGGTCCGAGCGTCGGCAGCGCGCTGCGCGATTGGGGCCATGTACGCGTCTTCTCGCCCTGGGCCTACAATATCGACGAGGCGGCGCATGCGCTGTTGAAGACGATCAACTGGATGGCGCCAAAGCCGACGGCGTTGCCGACCGGGAGAGAGATTGTCGAAAGCTATCTCGAACCGCTCGCAGCGCATCCGGCAATCGCGCCGAACATAACCTTCAACGCGCGCGTCACCCGCATCGCCCGCGCCTTCAACGACAAAATGAACGACGCGGATCGCGCGGCCTCGCCCTTTGTGCTGCGCTGGCGCGACGCCGCAGGCGAAGAACACGAGACGCAGGCGCGGGCGGTGATCGACGCCTCCGGCGCCTGGTCGCAAACCAATCCGATCGGCGTCAACGGCTTGCCTGTGCTTGGTGAGGCCGAAGCGCGCGACTTCATCGATTACGGCATCCCCGATGTTCTGGGCGGCGCGCGCGAACGCTTTGCCGGCAAGCGCGTACTGGTGGTGGGCGCGGGCCACTCGGCCATCAATGTCGCGCTCGATCTCCTCGCCCTGCAAAGGCATGCGCCCGGCACAAAGGTCACATGGGCGCTGCGCCGCAACCGGATTGAAAAGCTCTTGGGTGGAGGATTGAATGACCAATTGCCGCAAAGGGGCGCGCTGGGCGTGGCCGCCATGGAGGCGATCAAAGACAAGCGCCTCGACATGCTCGCCCCGTTCGCGGTGTCGCGCATCATTCAGCACAACGGCGCGCTCAAAATTGTCGCCAAGCTTGGCGACGACGAGACCACCTTCGACGTCGACCGCATCGTCGTCGCCACCGGATTGCGGCCCGATCTGGATATGCTGCGCGAGCTTCGCGTTGCGATCGATCCTTCTGTAGAGGCGCCGCCGGCGCTTGCGCCGCTGATTGATCCCAATCTGCACTCGTGCGGGTCAGTGCCCCCGCATGGCGTCGTGGAACTCACCCACCCGGAGCCGAATTTCTACATCGTCGGCTCCAAGGTCTATGGCCGCGCGCCGACCTTTCTGATGGCGACGGGATACGAGCAAGTGCGCTCCGTCATCGCCGAGCTTGCCGGCGATCATGAAGCAGCGCGCCGGGTCGAATTGGTGCTGCCGGAGACCGGCGTGTGCAGCACGAGCTCTGTCATCGGCGCCAAGGCGCAAGCCTGCTGCGGTCCAAACGGCGAAGCCGCGGAGATCGTCATCGAGCCTGCGCCGAAAGCCGCCTGTTGCGGCGCGCCTGCGTGAGCGAACTTGCAACGTCCCCGGCACAGCTCCAGCCGCTCAGCGGCTGGAGCTGGTTCGTGAGCGGATTGGGCCTCGGCCAAATCTGCTCATGGGGCGCGCTCTATTACAGTTTTCCGCTGATCGCCGAAGCGATGGGACGCGACCTCGGTTGGAGCAAGACTGAACTTTATGGCGCAGCGACTTTGGGCCTTCTGCTCGCGGCGGCTGCGGCCTATCCGGTCGGCAAAGCCATCGATCGCGGTCATGGCCGCACCATCATGAGCGTAGGCTCGCTGACCGCAGGACTTCTCTTCATCGCCTGGAGCGACGTCCAAACATTGGGCCCGTTCCTGCTCATCGCCGGAGGTCTCGGCGCTCTGCAGGCCGCCGTACTTTATGAACCTGCCTTTGCCGTCATCGCCCGCCGCACCAACGGCGACGCCCGCAGCGCCATCACCGCGCTGACCTTATGGGGCGGCTTTGCCTCGACCGTATTCATCCCGCTTGTGCAGATTCTGCTCGACGGTTTCGGCTGGCGCGGCGCGCTTCTGGGCCTTGGCGCCATCAATCTCGGCTGTGCGGCGCTTTATTGGCTGACCATAGGGCCGTCGCGCACGCATCCCGCGGAACGTGACGCCTCGGTCCCTTCCGGCGCACCGTTAGCGAATGCGTTGCGCTCACCCGTGTTCTGGGCGCTCGCGCTTGCCTTCACCGCGCACGCCGGCGCCTTCACCGCATTTACGTTTCACCTCTACGCGCTGCTGCTCGAACGCGGCTTCAACACGCAAGACATCGTCATCGCCATGGCCGTGATTGGCCCCGCTCAGGTCGCTGGCCGCATCGCCATGAGCATATTCGCGCGCGGCGCCTCGATCCGCCGCATCGGCTCTGTCGTCGTGCTGGGTTTCCCGGTCGCGTTCGCGATCTTCGCCGCATCGGAACCAAGTCTCGGCGTCGTCATATTCGTGGCGGCGCTCTATGGCGCTTCTAACGGCGTCCTCACCATCGTGCGCGGCCTCGCCGTCCCGGAGATGCTGACGACGCAAAACTATGGCGCGATTAATGGGGCCATGAACACGCCCGCGACCATCGCCAAGGCGGCGGCGCCGCTCGGCGCCGCCATGCTCTGGTCGTTGACCCAATCCTACGCGATTGTCTTGATCGCGATCATTGCCGGGTCACTGGTTTTGACGTTTGGCTTCTGGTTCGCGGCCTGGCTGTCGCAGACGCGGGCCAAGGGAGGCGCTACATGCTGACTTATGATGTGACTGCCCACCGGGTGGACGCGCACGGGTCGCTCGCGCACGCCAAGGACGCCACGCTGACGCTCGATACCGACGTCGCAGGGCGTCAAGACGCCTTCAATCCCGCCGAATTGCTGCTCGCCTCCATTGCCGCCTGCATGATCAAGGGCGCCGAGCGCGTGGCGCCGATGCTCCAGTTCGATCTGCGCGGGATGGAGGTGCGCCTGCATGGCGTGCGCCAGGACGCGCCTCCCAAGATGGTCCGCATCGACTATGAGATCATTGTCGATACGCCGGAGACCGATCAACGGCTCGACCTCCTGCACAAGAACATCCGCAAGTACGGCACGGTCTCCAACACCATCGCCGCCGCCACTGAACTCAATGGCGTGATCCGCCGCGCCGAGATTTAACCCATGCCGGATCAACACGCCCGCGCGGCGGCCGAACAGCTCAATCGAGAGTGCTTCTGTGTCACGCTCGATCAGGACGCCCTCGCAAACGCGCTGCAGCGCGAGGTCGGCGATGCTGCTTTCTTCGCCACGCTCACACAAACCCGCCCTCACCTCTTCTCGCACGCACCGGTGTTTCTGCCTAAAGCAGACCGCGACGCCATGCAGGCGATCGTCAACGCTGTCGAAGCGACGGCGCGCTTGCCCGCGTATCAAGAGGCTGTGCTCGCCTGGGCGCCGCCGATCGCGCGCCTCGACCATGGCCCAGCGGGCGCCTTCATGGGCTATGACTTCCATCTGACGCCCGCGGGCCCAAAGCTCATCGAGATCAACACCAATGCGGGCGGCGCCTTCCTGAATGCTTTCCTCGCCCGTGCGCAAATCGCCTGCTGCGCCGAAGTCGAACGCGCGCTCGCGCTTTCATCGCTTCAAGGCTTCGATGGCGCCGTCATCGCCATGTTCGAAGCGGAATGGCGTCGCCAGGGCCGCAGCGATCCGTTGCGGCGGATCGCCATCGTCGATGAAGAGCCAAAAGAGCAATATCTTTATCCCGAGTTCCTGCTCGCTAAGCGCCTCTTCGAACGGCACGGCATCGAAGCGGTGATCGCCGACCCAAGCGAACTCCGCTTCGAGTGCGAGCTGCTGCAACATGGCGGGCGCCCGATTGACCTGATCTACAACCGTCTAGTCGATTTCGGATTTGACGCGCCTGATCACGCGGCGATCAAAGCAGCCTATGAGGGCGGCGCCGTCGTCGTCACGCCAAACCCGCGCCAGCACGCCCTCTTGGCCGACAAACGCAACCTCGTTCTGCTGTCTGATCCCGCGCCCCTCATGAACCGGGGACTCTCCACTGAACATGCGGGCGCGCTCGCGGGTGTGCCTGAAACGCTGCGCGTCAATAGCGCGGACCCCGATCAGCTTTGGGCGGATCGCAAACGCTACTTCTTCAAGCCGGCGGCCGGTCACGGCGGCAAAGCGGTCTATCGTGGCGACAAACTCACCAAAGGCGTTTGGAGCGATATTCTCGCCGGCGACTACATCGCGCAAGCGATCGCGCCGCCATCTGAGCGGACGATAAAACTCGATGGCGAGCGCGTGCAGCGGAAGGTGGACGTTCGTCTCTACACTTATGACGGCGCAATCGTGATCGCAGCCGCGCGGCTCTATCAGGGCCAGACCACGAACTTCCGGACGCCCGGGGGCGGCTTCGCGCCCGTGTTCTTCATCTAGCGCTGGCTGAACACGCCACTTGCCACATCGAACTCGATTCGATATTCCTCGAATTATGCGATCAAAACAAGCCATCGATGCGCTCGGCGCCTTGGCGCAAGAGAGCCGCCTTGCGGTGTTCAAGCTGCTTGTGCGCGCCGGTGAGGACGAAATGCCGGCTGGTGAAGTCGCGCGGGAATTACGCGTGCCAGCGAGCACAATGTCGACCCACTTGGCCATCCTGGAGCGCGCCGGCCTCATTCAGTCGCGGCGCGAAGGCCGGACGATTTTCTATCGCGCCGACCTTAACGGCATGACCGATCTCATGACGTTCCTCATCGAGGATTGTTGCGAGGGCCGCGCCGAATTGTGCACGCCGCTCCACACCATCGTGCAGCAAGCTGCGTGCTGCGAGAGTTCTCAGAAAAAGACGCGACGGAGGGTATGATGGATAAGACGACGCGCGAACGCCCCTACAACGTTCTGTTCCTGTGCACGGGCAATTCCGCCCGCTCGATCATGGCGGAGGCAGTTCTCTCGCGCTTCGGCGCCGGCAAATTCAAGTCTTACAGCGCCGGCTCCCAGCCCAAGGGCGAAGTGCATCCGCGCGTCCTGCATATGCTGAAGAACCTCAACTACAAGCCCGAACTCTTCCGCTCGAAGAGCTGGGAAGAGTTCTCCGGTCCGGACGCGCCGGAACTCGATTTCGTGTTCACCGTTTGCGACAACGCCGCCAACGAAGTCTGCCCGGTCTGGCCCGGCCAGCCGATGACGGCGCATTGGGGCGTGCCCGATCCCGCGGCCGCGACCGGCAGCGAAGCCGAGATCGCCTTTGCCTTCGACGATGCCTGGCGCATGCTGCAAAACCGCATCACGATTTTCTGCAATCTGCCGATCGAGAGCCTTGATCGCCTCTCGCTCAAGACACGGCTCGATGAAATCGGCCGCGCCAAACCCGCTGCCGATAGCGCCGCTTAAATCACTGGAGCCTCATGTCCACGTTTGAACGCTACCTGACCGTCTGGGTCGGTCTCTGCATCGTCGTCGGCATCGCACTCGGCCAATTCTTCCCGAGCGTGTTTCAGGCGATCGGCGCGGCTGAGATCGCGCAAGTCAATCTGCCGGTCGCGGGCCTCATCTGGTTGATGATCATTCCGATGCTGGTGAAGATCGACTTCGCAGCGCTGGCGCAGGTCAAAGACCATTGGCGCGGCATCGGCGTCACGCTCTTCATCAATTGGGCGGTGAAGCCGTTCTCGATGGCGTTTCTGGGCTGGCTCTTCATCGCCGTCCTCTTCAGGCCCTATCTGCCGGCCGATCAGATCAATTCCTATATCGCGGGCCTTATCCTGCTCGCGGCCGCGCCTTGCACGGCGATGGTGTTCGTCTGGAGCAATCTCACCAAGGGCGAGCCGCACTTCACCTTGAGCCAGGTAGCGCTCAACGACACGATCATGGTGTTTGCGTTCGCGCCGATCGTCGGATTGCTCCTCGGGCTCTCCGCCATCACCGTGCCTTGGGAAACCTTGCTGCTCTCCGTTGGCCTCTACATTGTCGTGCCCGTCATCCTAGCGCAGATCATACGGCGCTACGTGCTGAGTTCAGGCGGCGAAGCGGGGCTCGCAAAGCTGCTCGGCGTGTTTCAGCCGCTCTCGCTCGTCGCGCTCTTGGCTACGCTCGTTTTGTTGTTCGGCTTCCAGGGCGAACAGATCATCGCCCAGCCCCTGATCATCGCGCTCTTGGCCGTGCCGATCCTCATTCAGGTCTATTTCAATTCCGCGCTTGCCTACCTCATGAACCGCTGGAGCGGCGAGGCCCATTGTGTCGCCGGTCCATCGGCGCTGATCGGCGCCAGCAATTTCTTCGAACTCGCAGTTGCGGCGGCCATCAGTCTGTTTGGCTTCAATTCGGGCGCGGCCCTCGCCACCGTTGTCGGCGTACTGATCGAAGTGCCGGTCATGCTATCGGTGGTGAAGATCGTGAATTCGAGCAAGAATTGGTACGAAAGCGGCGCGGCGGTGAAGCGCACGCAAAAGATTGAATCCGTCACAGAGGCGGCGGGATCATGAAACGCGTCCTCTTCCTTTGCGTCGCCAATTCGGCGCGAAGCCAGATGGCCGAAGGGCTCGCGCGGCGGCTTCTCGGCCCCCGAGCCGAAGTGATGAGCGCGGGATCGCAGCCCTCGATGGTCAATCCCTACGCGATCGAAGTCATGCGCGAGATTGACATCGACATCACCAGCCAGAGCTCGAAATCGGTCGACGAGATCGATCCCGCGTCGGTCGATCTCGTCATCACGCTCTGCGCCGAGGAGGTTTGTCCTATCCTTCCGGGTCGCGTGCGCCGTTTGCATTGGCCGATACCAGACCCGGCCTCAAATGACGCCGCTCTCACCCCAGACGACATGCGTATCCGTTTCCGCACGGCGCGCGATCAGATTCTGGCGCGCATAGAAGTTCTAAGCGCATTACTGGACACGTCCCCCGGCCCACGCGGTGAAGAATTTCACGGCAGCCTTCGGGTTGCCAATCTTGCCGCCAGCGTGCGCTTCTATGCGTGGCTGCTCGACACCTGGCCGAAGGAGTGGACGCATCGCTACGCGACGTTTATTCGATCCGACCTGAACCTGAACTTCGTGCTTGTGGTTTCAGACGGCAAAGACCTCCATCACGATACGCTCTATCACCTTGGCGTCGGCGTCGCCGACAAACAGGCGGTGATCGACGCCTATCATCTCGCCGTCGCTTCCAACGCGCATATCGAGAAACCGCCGCGCACCACCTGGAAAGGCACGCCACTGCACGAGCTCTGGCTCAAGGATCCCGACGGCAACCTCATCGAAATTTATGCGCGTCTCACCGAATCCGAGCTTGCAGGCAAGCCAGCCGATGAAGCGCCCCTCTATCTCGTTCCTGGAACGGAGCCGTTGGCCGCATGAACGTCGTCATCCACCACAATCCCGATTGCGGCACCTCGCGCAACGTCGTCGAGATCGTGCGCGCGGCCGGCTATGAGCCCATCATCATCGAGTATCTGAAAACCGGCTGGACAAAGCCGCAATTGCTGGCGCTGTTTGCGGCGGCCGCGCTGACGCCGCGAAGCGCGTTGCGCGAAACCAAATCGCCCGCCGCAGAACTCGGCCTGCTTGGCGAAGGCGTCAGCGACGAGCGGTTGATCGAGGCGATGCTCAAGCATCCCGTGCTCGTCAACCGGCCGATCGTCGCGACCGCCAAGGGCGTACGGCTGTGCCGCCCGAGTGAGACGGTGCTCGACCTCTTAGACCGGCTCCCCGCCGGTCCCTTCTTCAAGGAAGACGGCGCGCTGCTGGTCGATGCCGACGGCAAGCGGGTGATGTCGTGAACGCGCTCGCGGCGTCCTTGGCCTCGGCGCTGGCGCTTTGTGCCTTTGCATGGTCGCTGATGGCGCTCGCACCTGATGCGGGCCTCTGGCACGACGCGTTTGTGATCCAGCACGCGCGCATCATCTTTGGCTAGGCACACACTTCATCAAGACGTCGCAGAGCCGATCTAGTTTCGTCGCTCACGTATGAGCACGGACGATCCTCCCTGATGTCTTCGCAATCGCAGATCGAAACCCCTACCCTGTCGGAAGTCACTGCAAGACGCTGGAGCCGGCGCGGAATCCTCGCTGGTGCGGGCGCGCTCGCGCTCGCGGCGCCAGCCTGCGCGACGCGCGGCGCGCCCGCGCAGTCGGGCTATTTGCCCGCGCCCGCCGCCGCGCTCAGCTTTGCGCCAGTGGTGTCGACCACCGCTGACACCGTAACGCTGCCGGCGGGCTACACAGCGGATGTGCTGATTGGATGGGGCGACCCGCTGTTCGAGACAGTACGATCAGATTTTGATCTGCACACCATGAGCAGGGCCGAGCAGGAACGCCGGTTCGGCGCCAATAACGACATGCTGGCGTTGTTTCCCGCGCGCTTTGACGCAGAGCCGACGGGCCGCTGGCTGCTGTGCGCCAATCACGAATACGCTGACCCCTTTCTCATGTACGCCGACCTCAAGGGCCGCGGCTGGTCCGGAATGGATGGCGAGCGATGGGCGGCAGCCTACGCCGCCGTCGGCATCTCGGTCGTGGAGGTCGAGCAAGGCGCTGCTGGCTGGAGCGTCGTCATGGGCGCAGGCAATAGACGCATCACCGCCTTCAGCCCCGTGGCGTTCACTGGCCCCGCCGCCGGCCATCCTTGGATCGTCCGCGCGGGCGCGTTCGTCAACGCGCACGAGTCCGGGATCGACAATTCGCTTATCCGCTGCGGGACGCTCGCCAATTGCGCGGGCGGGCAGACACCGTGGGGCACGTTCCTTTCAGTGGAAGAGAATTTCAATTATTCGTTCTTCGTCAGCGACGCAGAAGCCCCGGAGCTGCGCGCAGCGCGCGCCGATCAAGCGCTCGTGCTTGACGCCGCGAGCTTTGCTTGGCCCCTCTTTGACGGCTTGCCGCGCCCGGGCGCGCCTCCACAGTTCGACACCACTTACAATCCCACTATTGCTTCGCTCTACGGCTGGACCGTCGAAATCGATCCTTACGATCCGCACTCGATTCCAAAGAAGCGCACCGCATTGGGCCGACGCACCGGCGAGAACGCAACCGTCGCCCTCACCAGGGACCAGCGCGTCGCGGTCTATTCCGGCGACGATCAAGCCAATGAGTTTGTTTATAAGTTCATTTCGCGTGGCCGCTTCCAAGCCGATGCGCCGCGCGCAAACATGGACCTGCTCGACGAGGGCGAGCTTTATGCCGCGCGCTTCGAAGAGGATGGCTCAGGGCGCTGGATCAAACTCGACCGCAGCGCAGCCAACAGAGCCGCGGCCGCGGCCGGCGCGCTTCATCGCTTCAGCGACGACGGCGATCTTATGGTCAGGGCGCGATTGGCGGCCAGGCTCTTGGGCGCGACGCCCATGGACCGGCCAGAAGACATAGAGGTGCTCAAGGGCGAAGGTTGGGTGGGGCTGGGGCCGGTCCTCGTCGTCTGTACGAAAAATCCCGAGCACGGCGCAGAGCGTCCCGGCAACCCGCGGCGCGGCGAAGGCCTCGACCACGCACAGGCCAATCTCGCAGGACACATTTTGCGCCTGGACGAAGCGGACGGCGATCTTGGCGCGATGCGGTTCACCTGGGACGTGTTCGTCCTCGCCGGAGATCCGGTCGCGAGCGAAGATGCTTCCCGCACACGCAGCGGCGCGCCGCTTCACGCGTCAGTTGCTTGGCGCGGATATTCAACCGCCAACGGGGACCGCTTCGCCTGTCCCGACAATCTCGCTCTCGATGGGGCGGGCAACCTTTTCATCACCACCGATGGATCGGACGATGTCTTCGCCGACTGCAATGACAGCGTGCTCGCCTGCCCGATCGAACAAGCGGGTCCCAAACCGATCAAGCGCTTTTTGGTCGGACCGGTCGGGTGTGAGATTTGCGGCCCGGTGATGACGCCGTCGCGGGACGCCCTGCTGCTGGCGATTCAGCATCCCGGAGAATCAGATCGAAGCGGCAAACGCTACAGCGATGCTGTCCTTGAAGGCTCAGCTGAGCGGCCTGCATCGGCGTGGCCTGACGGCGCGGGCGCTTGGCCCCGCGCCAGCGTCATCGTCGTGCGCCGCGAAGACGGCGGATCCATTGGGTCTTAGGCGCGTCGTCCTACCACTTGATGTTCTTGCGCAGCCGGTAGCGCAGCCAGATCGCGGCGCCGTTGAGCAGCAGTGTGATTGCCAACAAGACGAGGCCTGCGGCGGCGGCGAGTTCAAGAAACTCCGCTTGCGGCCGTGACGTCCAGTTGAACATTTGAATCGGCATCACGGTGAATTCCGAGTTCAGCCAATTGGTCGGCGACCAGCTCTCGATCGCATCTCCCCAAGTGGCGACGGCCTGGATTGTCGAGCCGTGCGGCAGATCCAGCACCTGCCCCGCTTGTACCTGCTGCTCGGTGAAATCAGGCAGCGTGACCACGCCGTCGTGATCGATGCGCACACGCTCGGTCGCGGCGGGATCGACCGGCGCGCCATATTCGTCGAGCACGCCGATGGTTTCAAACAGGGCGTCGCCTGGGCGCGTCACGGGCAGAAACGCCACAAAGGTGAGGCCGCCAATGAGAATGAGCGGCGCGGTTTCGCCGATCGCGCGCGATATGCCGATGATCACGCCGGTGACGACGCCGGGCAACGCGTACGGCAGCACGTGGTGTTGGGTGGTCTGCCATTTCGTCGCGCCGACCGCCATCGCGCCGTCACGCATTTCGCGCGGCACGCCGCGCACAGCCTCGCGTGTGGCGACAATGACGACCGGCAAGATAAGAAGTGCGAGCGTGATGGCGGCGGTTAGGATGGTCTGACCAAGGTTCAACCCTTGCACAAAGAGACCGAGCGCCAGGAGACCGAAGATGATTGACGGCACGCCCGCGAGATTGTTGACCGCGACCTCGATCACGCTCGTGATCCAATTCTTCGGCGCGTATTCTTCAAGATAGAGTCCAGCCATCACGCCGATCGGTATGGCGATGCCAGCGGTGGCGATGATAACCAGGATCGAGCCCACCCAGGCCGAAAGGATGCCTGCCTGCGCCGGATCCGATGAGGGAAAGCTCATGAAGAATTGCGCGCTCAGGCGGTGTCCGCCATCGGTCCACAATTCGAACACGAGGGCGACCAGGGTGCCCAAACCTATCAGAGTTGCGACAATGCCCCAGATGACGAAGGCGCGGTCCTTAAAGCGCCGCGTTGCAAGACCCGGCGGATGGCTAGTGATGTCGCGGGTGGGAATGGCTTCAATCGTGCTCATTAGTACGCCTCCCGGAAGCGGCGCTGCATGCCGAATGCGATCAGGTTGAAGATAAGTGTCAGGACGAGCAGCGCGAGGCCCGCGGCATAGATGCTATGGTATTCCAGCGTTCCCCATTGGATGTCACCCAAGGCCACTTGCGCGATGAAGGCGGTGACGGTCGCGCCGCCTTCGGTCGGGGTGCTGACGATACGTGGTTGCGTGCCCCCGGCGATAGCGACGATCATGGTCTCGCCAACCGCGCGCGACATGCCGAGAATGATGGCGCCGACAATGCCGGACACGGCCGCGGGGACGACAACGCGGAACGCCGTCTCCAGACGTGTGGCGCCCATGGCGTAAGAACCTTCGCGCAGCGAGCGCGGAACCGAGCGCATCGCATCCTCGGACAGCGAGGCAATGTAGGGGATGATCATGAGCCCCATGACCATGCCTGCTGAAAGTAGATTGAAGCCCGGCAAGCCTGGAATGAAGGATTGCAACAGCGGCGTCACGAACAACAGGGCGAAATAGCCATAGACGACAGTCGGAACGCCAGCGAGCAGCTCAAGCGTGGGCTTGATCGTCTCGCGCACCCGCGCCGTGGCGAATTCACTAAGATAGATTGCCGCCAGCAAGCCGAGAGGAACGGCTACCGCAAGCGCAACCAGTGTCGACATGAACGTGCCGGTCAAAAGCGGCGCGATGCCGTAATGGGCGTCCTCGAACAACGGCGTCCATTCAAGTTCGGTCAGGAAGCGGACAGGTGAGATTTCGACGAAGAACTTCGATGCTTCCGAAATCACGACATAGAGAATGCCGCCGATAATGGCGATCGCCGCCGCCCCGGAGAGGAACAACAGCAATTCCATCGACCGTTCTATCGGGCGCAGGCGCCGTTTTGTGAAATCGCGGTTCACGCTCGTTTCCCTCTAATGCCATCTCCGCCCAAATCGCTCTGGACGGAGCATCGCCTGGCGAGCAACGGAGCGCGGAGGTTCACTCCGCGCTCCGCCGATCTTAGTTGGTCGCCGCTTCGACGCGCAGCGGACGCGCGAGGACTTGGTCGATCGTCACGCCGATGGCTTGCACGCCGTTGAAGGCGGTGCCGGCTTGGCGGCGCTGCACGCGCTGCAGGTACGCTTGATAAGCGCTCGCCGGCAGCGGGATGTAGCCGACGCGCGAGGCATGCGTGCCGGCGTTGGTGGCGATATATTGCGCGAACTGCATCACTTGCGGGCGGCGCAGCGCGGCGGCGTTCACGTAGATGAAGATCGGACGCGACAGCGGCGCATAGGTGCCGTTGGCGACGGTTTCCGTGGTCGGCAGAACCGGGCCGTTGCCGTTATCGATCGCGAGCGCGCGCAAACGCGAACGGTTCTCTTCAAGATAGGCGATGCCGAAATAGCCCATCGCGTTCGGGTTGCCCGCAACGCCCTGCACCGTGACGTTATCGTCTTCGGTCGGGGTGTAGTCGGTGCGCGAGGCGCGCGAGCGGCCGTTCACGGCTTCAGTGAAGTAATCGAACGTGCCAGAGGCGGTGCCGGCGCCGAACAGCACGATCGGCAAGTCCGGGAACGAGGGGTTCACCTGACGCCAATTGTTGATCGTCGAGTTCGGCTCCCAAATGCGACGCAACTCCGCAACCGTGATGCTGCGCACCGGGTTGGATGGATGCACCACAACCGAGAGGCCATCGAACGCCACCGGAATTTCAACATATTGGATGCCTGCAGCGCGGCAGGTGGCCATTTCGGACGCCGTGATCGGGCGCGATGCGCCTTGGATGTGGGTCTCGCCGCGGCAGAACTTGCGGAAGCCTCCGCCGGTGCCGCTTTCGCCGACGGTGACGCGAATGCGACCGCCGACCGATCCCTGGAACGCTTCGGCCGCCGATTCCGTGAACGGGAACACGGTCGAAGAACCGTCAGCGATCACGGTGAATGGTTGTTGCGCCAGGGCCGACCCGGCCATCAGCGCGACCGCGGCGACGGCCGCTGCGGCTGTCTTGATGATATTCATTGATTAGCTCCTTAGGTTTCGTCCCTCGAAAGAAACGGAGAGCGGGGCAATGAGCCCTGCTCTCCGCAGTCGCGGGGCTCAGAAGTCGAATTGCGAACGCAGGGTGATGATTGAGGCTTCGTCGTCGGCGCCGACGGTGCGGTCCATTTCGCTCAGCGCGTAATTGAGCTTGAAGCGGACGTGATCGACCGGCACCCAGTCGAGGCCGACGCTGTAAGCGGTTTGTTCACCGCGTGTGGCCGCGCCGGCCGGGTCGGAGAGATCGATGTAATCGTAGCGGGCCGAGAGCATCAGATGCCCCAAGCCGCCGTCTGTGCCGAACGCGTGCGTCGGCGCGATCGGCCCGAACGAGCCTTGATTGCCGCGATACTGGCGGCTCTCGCCCGTGATCGACCAATAGGCGTCAACGTAATAGCCGCTGAACTCGTATTCGACGCCGCCGGTCGTCTCACCGTCGAGCATGTGATATTCAGCCTGCACACCAAATGGGCCGCGCTGCAGCGCCAATTCGGCGCCGAACGTGGTGTCGCTTTCGCCAGCGAGGCCAGCGCCAGCGTCGATCCAACGCGTGCCGCGGCCATTGAGCGGACGCGTGCGGTAGCGCGAAGCTGCGTCGCCGCCGATATCACGCGCACGGGCGGTGAGGCCGAGGTGGACCAAGGTCACGCCTTCGGGAGAGCTCTCGAAGATCGGCGCGAAGGTGAAGCGGCCGCTGACCGAGGTGCGCTCGTCAGCCGCGAAATTGGTGTCGGCGTTGTTGAGCGAATCGCCTTGCAGCGCAGTCGAGAACGACCAATTGGCGCCGCCAGTGATGAAGCCGACGCCGGCCGCGCGGCCGTACTCGAACGCATTGATCACGCTTGAGCGCTCGATGAACGGAATGTCCAGCGAGGAGATGCGGTCTTCCAGCGGCGAGGTGATGTTGTGCTCGCCGACGACGATCGACCAATCGTCGCCGACATATTCCAGGAATGCGTCATCGACACCGACTTGGCCGGCGGCGTCGTCGCCCGGCGACAGAATGAAGTCGATTTTGTAGCGCCATTGCTCGGTCAGCCGGCCCTGTACGCCAAGGAAGGCGCGGCGGACGTAAGAGCGCGTGCCGTCTTCGTTCAGCACATCCCAATCGTTGGACTGGACGTCATACTGAAAGCGGCCGCGCATCTTGAAGCGGGCGTCACCGAAGCGATCCTCGCCGACCGTGCCGGTCCAGCTTGTTGTATGCGTCGGCGCAGGCGCCGCTGGCGCGTGCTGAGCCTGGGCCGTCGCCGCGCTCGCGGCAGTTGCCAAGGCCGCGAGCGCGGCCGTTTGAAAAATTCTCGTCTTCATGCAGACCCCCTGTCAAACCGTGTGCTCATGCGTCGGCAGCGACTCGCGCGTCCGCTCTGGCAAGCCGGGGGGTACTGACCGGCAATGTCAGGTCCGCGACAGTTCGGTGAAGTATTTATGTCGCGCGCCGGCGGCGGCGCGAGCGTGCTGTTAAGGACGCACTAATGCTCGGGAGCGACGCGGCTCATCAGCTCGCGGAAACTTACGAACCATGCTTGCTTGATCTCATCCGGCCAGGCCGGGTCGAAATCGGGGAATTTTTCCACCAAGGCTTCGAGCGCCGCGCTGCCGCGCATCGGTTCGACCTCGGTCGATGCGCGTTCTTTGCGGCGTCGCGTTGCCGGGCGCGCGGAGCGTTCGCGAGGCCCGCCGCGAATGCGGCTATTCTCGAAGAGATAGTTACTGAGATCGAGCTTCGCATCGCGCGCGGCGCTGATGAAGAAAAAGACGGTCTTGCGCCTACCCTCGCCGCTTATGCCGTAGGCCGTCGCAAACTGTTCGTTCAGCTGATGCAATGTCGCCGTCGCGAGGTCGATCTCGAATATGGGCGCATAGGCGCTCTCGAGGATTGGGCTGAATACTCGCGGCCATTGCTCTTGATCAAGCGCGTCGACGAGTTGACCTGAGGCATCGCCGGTTGCGCCTTTGGCGTCGGCAAGCCCCAGAAACTGAAACGCGGCTATAACCCCTACAGCCTTGGCGCCGAACCGCGGCGACAACACGCTGCGGTCGACACGCGCGGGCAATCCGCCCTCCTTGAACAGGCGGAGCGCGCGCGTGAACGCTTCGTACGGGACGTCAGGCGGCTTAAACGCGGTCGCTCTCGGCTTCAGCAATTCGTGCTCCCAGTGGATGGGAGCCGATTCTAGCCGTAGTCGCCGCTGCCAGGTAAGCCAAATCGCCAGCCCCGTCGCTTGGCTCGCGACTTCAAACAGTGAGGTCCGTTTTCGGGTCAGTGACGGGCATCTTGAAACACCAATTTTTGCAGCGCCATCGGTCCTGCGGCCTCGCGATCTCGCTTGCCACCGCAATGCGAACTCAGTGACGGCCTCGATCAAGACGGTGGAGCTGAGCAAGCCGCGGCGGATATGTGCGCTTGCGCCTCAGAGCCAACGTCCCCGCCCCGGTCTGTGCCGAGCACTACTTGTACCGGCACCCCCCTCTGAACTCCTGCGAAGAAAAACGGTCGAATAAGGTCCGGTGTTGCACGTCTCGTAACGCCGCCTTCCGAACCGCGCCTGAGCCAACCTCGCCGAGGCCCGGTCAGCCGGATTGGACGGCCAACGGGCCTACGCTTTGACGATTGTCTCGTCGAGCAACTTCGGCGATCTTCAGCCGGTCGAGATGATCAGCCCACCACTGCATCATTTCGCGACGCTGCGACAGGTATTGCGCAGCATTGTAGGCAGCGCGAGAGCGATTGCGCTCATCGTGCGCGAGCTGCCGCTCCACCCAGTCCTCGTTCCACCCATGCTCGTTCGCCTCGGTTGAAAAGAGGCGGCGAAACCCGTGCGTCGTTGTTCGCCCGTGGAAGCCAAGTCGATAGAGGGCAAACAGCATTGTGTTGTTCGACATGAACCCCTCCGCCGTGTTGCTCGGAAACAGGTATGGGCTCTTACCCGTGCGCTTCTTCAATTCGAGCAAAAGCGCCCGCGCCTGTCGCGACAATGGCACCAAGTGGGGCGCGCTCATCTTCATTCGCTCCGTCGGCACTCGCCACAGCCCCTCCTCTTGGTGGCTCTCAAGATCTTCAAACTCTGACCAGCGCGATGCGCGAAGCTCCGTAGTCCTCGGCGCCATCAGAAGCGCAAGGTTGATGGCGATGCGGGTCTCTGGTTCGCCGTCGTAACCGGCGAGCCGAATAAGGAAATCTCCGACCTGCGACTTGGCTAACGCTTTATGGTGCTTCGGCCGCGGCGGAGGTTTCAACGCGCCCTTCAGCGGGGCTGCGGCGTCGTGCTCGCAATATTGACTGGCGATGCCAAAGCGGAAGATCGCGGAGCAGTACTGTTTCAGACGTCGGTTGGTTTCGAGCACGCCTCGGGCTTCAACCGCCTTCAAGACTTCCAGCATCTTCGCCGGCTTGATTTCGGCTACATCGTCGTCGCCAACTTTTGGAAAAACGTCGGCCTCAAGACGTTTCAGAATCTGCGCCGCATACGCCGGCGTCCATTCGTGCAGATGAAGTTGGTGCCACTCAAGAGCGACCGACTTGAAGGTGTTTCGCTTCGCTTGCGCTGATGCGGCCTTTGCCTCGGCCCGCGCCGCCGCTGGATCAATTCCGGCTTGAATGTCTTCGATCGCCGCATTGCGCTTCTTACGGGCGGCAGCGAGGCCAACTTTCGGATAGGCCCCGAGCGTCAACAGCTTCTCTTTGCCGTCGAACTTGAAGCGCAGGCGCCAGAGCTTCCCACCACTCGGCGTGACGAGAAGAAACAAGCCCGCGGAGTCGTAGAGCTTGAACGCCTTCGCGGCGGATTTCGCTGTTCTTACTTGGGCTTCGGTAATGGGCATGATGCGAAGTGGGGTATGTTGTCGTGCGAAGTGGGGTATGTGCCCGAAACATACCCCACACTTGGTGAGACAGGCCGATATCGGGCGATCTCACGTGAGCAACAAATCTTTTGAAGATCAACCCGGTGGGTGTCTCAGCTTGGATCAGCTTGGAGCATGCTGGCGGACAGAGAGGGATTCGAACCCTCGATACGCTTGCACGTATACACGCGTTCCAGGCGTGCGCCTTCAACCACTCGGCCATCTGTCCGGAGCGAGGGGTTATGACGGGGCGGCGGGCCGGCGTAAAGGCCGCCCGACGCGGCAGATGATACCGGGGGCTGGCGGGGCATGGGACCGCCGGTTCATCCATTGCGCCCCACATTGGCGCACCGGAGTTTTCGCGCGGCGAAGGGTTGGGTGGAGAGCGCGCACCCAGCCATAATCCATTCTCTGCCTCCCCGCGGGGCAGCGGGAAACGAACAGACTAGACCGGCCAGCGCAGGCCGATGCGGCGGCGCTGTTGCAGCGTCTGCTCGGCGCGCTGCAGCGCGCGCAGCGCCACTTCGGCTTGCTGCAAGGAGTCGGTCGAGCGCAGCGCGTCCATGGCGATGCGCAGGCGCGAGACGCCCTCTTCCAACTTGTCGCGCGCGCCTTCGCGTTCGCCGAGCGCGGTGAGCGCGCGTCCGATTTCCTGCTGCGCGGCGCCCCAAGCGCCGGGATCGGTGCTGCGGTCCACTTTGTCGAGATAGCGCTGACGCGCATCGAGCGACTTTTGCAGCCACCTTATGTGCCCGCCGCGCTCGCCGAGGCTCAAGGCCCCAGAGGCGAAGTCAGACAGAATATACATCTGCAAATTTTCGCTGACCGCGTCGCCGGATGCATCAACCATCTTGTCGAGCGCTTCGACGATCGGCTGCAGCCGCTCGGGCTTATAATCTTGCGGACGATTGAGCACCGGGCGCGCCTTGCGCGCGAGCGCGAACGCCAAAGCGCGCTGCACCAATTCATCCGGGCGCCCTGCGCGCCAAGTGAGCTGCATGTCCTGCACTTCGTGCGTGCGGCCATAACTGGGCAGCGTGGTCATGCGCAGATCGAGTTTGCCGAGCCAGGTGCGCTTGCCCCACACAATGACGTCGGCGGCGGAGCGCTCCAGCGCTTCGGCGGCTTCCACCGCATTGCGGCGGCGCGCTTCCGGATGCGCGTTCGGCGCCAAAGTCTTCAGCGTGATCGGAAACAGATCGACCTGCACGTCCTGCTCGAACGAGAACAAGCCGAAATTGTCCTCGATCGCTTCCTTGATCTCCTGACGCAGCGCGTAATCGCCGCCCTGGATCGAGCCGATCAGCACCAGGGCGCGATGATCTTTGGTGCGCTTCAGCGCTTGGGCCCGCAGCGCCATGCGCGCGGTGCGGCTGGCCCGCATCATTCCGGCCAGCACCCAGAACAGGCTGATCAGGACCGCCGCCAGGCCCATCGAGAAAAAGAACATGAACACGTTCGGCGATTGCACGAACGCGTCCTGGAAGTCCCGCGGCAGGAGCCGCATCAATTGCGACGCCAGTTCCGGCGCCCATTGAGCGGCGACAACATTAACCATTTCAAGTCCGTCTGAACTGAGCCCAGTCCTCTATCCCGGCCTGCGGCGGCGCACAACGGCCCCACGCCGCCGCCTGACAGCTGGAACCAGTTCCTTATCGATTCTGAGGCGCCGGCGTGTCCGATGGTGTGGAAAATTGCGGCGGCGGCACATAAGCGGCGTTCAGATCGCGCTCCTCCACGGCAGGCTCGGGCCCTTCAGAGCGCGCGCCTGACGGGGGGCCAAACTCGGAAAGCTCCTGGGGCCCGCGCTGCAGGCTGGTGAGGTGCCAGACGGTCGCCCCCCGATCGGCGGCCCAGAGCACCACCCCGTCCGTGGTCACGCAAATGCTGCGCCCGCTCGGATCGTTCTGGCGCGCCCATTCCGAGCCATTTTCATCCAGCAATGCGCAGGCCCCGACCAAGCGCATTTCCGCCGCCAAGCCGTCCTCCTCCCACCAAAACTCAGGAAAATCAGCGGGCGGCCGCTCGCCAGGGGCGGGCTCCACCAAGACCGCCCGACCCAATTGGCGGCGCCAGAACGTGGTCTGTCCCGCCTCCCGGTCGGTGACGCGGATCACATCCCCCTCGGGCCCGCGCAGCTCAAGCCGCGTGCGCCGCCCATCCCGCAGCACGATGACAGGAACCGAGCCGCCGGCGGCGCTGACCATAGCCGCCGTGGCCCGGAATGGGGTTTGGTTCAGGTCGGGAAAAGGCGCGGCTGGGCCTTGGGGGACGGGCTGGGCCGTTGGCGCGCCTTGGGAGCAGGCGCATAGCAGCGCAAAGGCCGCAAACGCCATGAGACCGTGCTGCATCGCGCGCCTCCCGTGCCTTTCCGAAGCAGAGGCTAGCAGGCGTCGACGAATGGCGAAACGTGTGCGACGTGACGACGGCGAAGCTTGGGGCCGGGTTGTTCGTCGCAAAGTCGCTGCTGCCGAAACGGTTCGCACTGACGCCAGCGCCGGCCCCGCTTTAAGCCTTCCGCATCTGTTTCCACCTCGGAGTTCCCGATGAAATCGCGTTTGCTCGCCGCCTGCGTCCTCGCCATCGCCGCCGCCGGCTGCGCCACTACCGCGCCGGTCGACCCCGCCGCCATCGCCGCCCATCAGGCCACCCAAACCGAAGTCGACCGTCTCAAGGCCGAAGCGGAAGCCAATGTGCTGCTGGCGCCCTGGACCGGGCCTTATGGCGGCGTGCCGCCCTGGGATCGCGCCGAAGCCAGCGCCTTCCCCGCCGCGTTCGAAACGGGTTCGGCGCTTCTACTGGCCGAGGTCGACGCCATCGCTAAAAATCCCGCGCCGCCGACTTTTGAAAACACCATGCTGGCGCTCGAAAACGCCGGCCGCCATCTCGATCGCGCCCAGACGATGTTCTACGCGCTCACCGAAAGCCGCGCGACCGATGAGATCCAAGCCGTCGACGCCGAATGGTCGCCAAAGCTCACGGCGATCTTCGATCAGATCAATTTCAACCGCGCTTTGTTCGATCGTATTGAGACGCTTTATCAGAACCGCGCCAATCTCGGTCTCGATGCGCAGCAATTGCGTCTGCTTGAGCGCGCGCGCGACCGCTTCGTGCGCGCTGGCGCCAATTTAGACGCGGCGCAGCAAGAACGCCTCGGCGCCATCAATAGCGAGCTCGCCAGCCAATTCTCCGAATTCAATCGCCGCCTGCTCGCAGATGAGGATACCGCCATCTTCATCACCAATCGCCGCGATCTCGCCGGCCTGCCCGACAGCATGGTGAGCGCGCTGGCCGCCGCAGCTGAAGAACGCGGCCATGCCGGCCAATGGGCGGTGGTGAATACGCGCTCGAGCGTCGATCCGTTCCTGACCTTTTCCGCCAATCGCGCTTTGCGTGAACAAGTCTATCGCGCCTTCAAAAATCGCGGCGATAATGGCGACGCCGAAGACACCAACGCCATCATCGCGCAAATCACGCAGTTGCGGGCCGAACGCGCGCACCTCCTGGGCTTCGCCACCCACGCCAATTATCGTATGGCCGACACGATGGCGATCGACCCCGCCCGCGCGCAAGAGCTGATGATGCGCGTCTGGCCGGCCGCCGTCGCGCGCGTGCATGAAGAAGTGCGCGACATGCAGGCCATCGCCGACCGCCAGGGCGCACGCATCACCATCCAGCCATGGGACTATCTATTCTACGCCGAGCAAGTGCGGCGCGAGCGCTATGCGCTCGATCAGAATGAAGTGCGCGGCTATTTCGAACTCGGCCAGATGATCGAAGCTTCGTTCTGGATGGCTAATCAGCTCTATGGCCTCAGCTTCACCGAAATCACCGGCGCTGTTTCCACCTTCGATCCCACCATGCGCGTGTGGGAAGTGCATAATCGCGATGGCTCGCTGCTGGGCCTCTTCTATGGCGACTATTTCGCCCGAGCCGGCAAATCATCGGGCGCATGGGCGCTCGGCTTCCAAGGCCACGAAACCTTCAGCGGTCGCACCTATCTGCCGATCACCTCCAACAACAACAATTTCGTGCGCCCCGCGCCGGGCCAGCCCGCGCTCATCTCACTCGACGATGCGCGCACGCTGTTCCACGAATTCGGCCACGCTCTGCATGGCCTGACTTCGACCGTCACCTATCCAAGCCTTGCGACAACGCCGCGCGATTATGTCGAGTTTCCCAGCCAAGTGCACGAAAACTGGGTGCTGACCCGCCCGGTGCTCGACCGCTTCGCGCGCCATTACCAAACCGGCCAGCCAATGCCGCAAGCTCTGGTGGACCGCATCAACAACGCCGCCACCTTCAATGAAGGTTATGAGACAGTCGCCTATCTTTCATCGGCGCTGGTCGACATGGCGCTGCATAATCGCCCTGAAGGCATCACTGATGTCGACGCCTTTGAACGCGAGACGCTCGCTTCGCTCGGCATGCCGCGCGAGATCGAGATGCGCCACCGCCTGCCGCAATTCGGGCACCTCTTCTCCAGCGACTCCTATTCGGCCGGCTATTATTCCTACCTCTGGTCCGACGTAATGGCCGCCGATGCGTGGGAAGCGTTCACGGAGTCCGGCAACGTGTTCAATCCGGAAATCGCCGGCCGCATGCGCGACATCATCCTCGCCGAAGGCAATTCGTCCGATCGCGCCGAAGCCTATCGCCGCTTCCGCGGACGCGACGCCAGCGTGGATGCATTGCTGCGCCAGCGCGGGTTTCCGGTGACGGGGACGCCGTGATCTGAACGCCGGCCCCGCCCGCCCGTTCAGCCTGGATTCAGCTTGGGTTCAGGTTGACGGGCGCAGCTTGGGGTTCGAACCTCGGGAGGTTTGGGCCCATGTCACGGAAATTCAAGGCGCTAGCTGCGGCGCTCACGCTTGCGCTGACCGCGTTCGCGCCGAGCGTCGCGTCCGCGCGCGACTATTATCGCGGCGGCTATGGCCACCACTATCGCCATCATGACGATGATGGCGACGCGGTCGCGGCGGGTGTTGTCGGGCTGGTGCTTGGGCTGGCGGTTGGCGCGGCGGTGTCGCAGCCGCGCACGCCGCGTTATTACGGGCCCTCCTGCTACAATAATTGCTACGCCCCGCCCCCGCCGCCGCCCTGCGGCGGCTGCTATGCCCCGGGCTCTTACGGCTACCAGGCGCCGCCGCAATATTATCGGCCCCAGCCCCAGCCTTATTATCAGCAGCGTTATGACGATCGCGGCTATGATCCGCGCTACAGCAATAGCGGTTATGGCGGTTACGACGCGCCCGGCTGCACGCGGGCCGAGCGGCAATGGGACCGCTACGCCAATCGCTATGTGACGGTCGACGTGCCCTGCTGAATGGAGCGCTGAGCAGTTTCCATATTTTGTTCCAAGATCGGTGTTACCATCTATGGACCATGCAATATGTCTGCGACGCGCCAGGCGGGAAAACCTGGTTCAGAATTGAGACTGAGGCCGAAGCCGAAGCCGAAGCGGCGCTGATGCGCCATTCGGTCGACAAATATTTTCGCCGTCACCTGGAATCAGCGCGGGAAAGCTATCGCGCGCCGCCGGGCGCGCCGTCCTTCGAGCGCGATATTGGCTTGAAGCGCCATATCGCCGAAAGCATGCCGCTCTATCTGACTTTGCGCGCCGATGATGGCGAAGGGCTCGCGACGGCGATGCTGCCGCCACAAGGGCGCAACCAGGCCAATTTCCGCGCCATTATTGTCGGGCCGGGCAATGCCGACCCTTATGGTCCTTATGGCGATGCGATCGCCGCGCTTGGCGCCAAGTTTGGCTTGGCGCTCAAGCGCGAGGACTGCTTTCCCTATTAGCTCGGCTGGCCGCCGCCGCTGCTCATAATGCGCGCGCCGGCATAGCAAGGCGCGACCGAGCAGGACTGCATCATGATGCGCACGATGTAGGAGCCGCTCGCGGCCGGGGTGAAATTCACCACCGGAAAATCATTCGGCGCCAGATCCGACGCGACCACGCCGCCGCGGGCGTCGATCAGCTCGATGTCGAGATTGGAGCACTCATTATCGCAGCCGCCGAGGATGCGATAATCCGTGCCGCCATTCAGATTGACCTGCCAGCGATGATCCGTGCCGGGCTGGAGATCGGCGATTTCATCGGTGAAGCCGGTCGCGGGGCTCATGCCATTGCCGTTGCGGCGCACGGCTTCGTCCAAATAGGACATGACCAGAGCTTCCAGCTGCTCGCGTTCTTCCGCGCTCAGCATGGCTTGGCCATCAGCGCTCGAAGCTTGCTGTTGCGAGGGCGCGTTAAGCGCGCCGGCTTCGGTTTGCGGCAAGGGCGGACCCGAGCCCTGCTGACCACAGGCGGCGAGCGCCAAGGCCGCCGCAGCGGCCAAAATCATCGAACGAAACATCCACCCCTCCTCACGGAATGCTGCGCCTGACCTAACGCGCAGGCCCCCCTCCTGTCCACGCTTGCGGGCCGCTTGCGCCGTGCCTTGGGTCACTTCACGGGATCGCTTCAGGCGATCCGCTGCTCGGGCGACCAGCGCCACATTTTGGCGTAGCGCCGCGCCTGGTGCGCTTTGGAGGGATGGGCGACGCGGGAAGCGCGGCCCTCGGCCGCCATGCGCGCATAAATGGCGGACCAATCCCGCTCCGCTTCGCCCTGCCAATGCGCGACGCTGGCTTCATCGCACCAGGCCATCAGCTTGGGCATGGCGGCGCGGTGGGGGCCGCTATCGCGAAACGCCTTCATCGCCGCTTCGCTCTCCCACACGCTGCGGGTCCAGAACACCAGCCGGCCTTCAGCCAGCACCGCGCCTTCGATGAAGCCCGGCGCGGCGGCGGTTTGCGCGGCGATGGCGCGGGTTTCCTGCGCGAAGGCGGCGAGCGTGAAGATGGAGCGCAGACGCAGGCGGGTGATGGAATTGTGCACGGCGCGCAGATTAGCGCGCTCAGCTTATTGCGCGCAGCACTTTTGTCCCCGCTCCGGTGGGAAGCAGGGCGAAGAGGCAGGCGCGGGGCGCGCGCTTCAGCTGGTATTGGGCAAGAGCGCGTCGAGCTTTTGGTGCAGGAAGCGCTGATAGGCTTCGGCGATGAACGGCAGCAGATCGAACAAAGTGTTGTAGCCGGTTTTGTGGGCGAGCTTGGGATTGGGGGGCGCCGTGTGGTGGAAGGCGCGCACCGGATCGCGCGCGAACTGACGCGCCAAGGCGGCGGCGTAAGCGTCGCGATGTTCATAGGCGCGCAGCAGCGCTTCCAGACGCAGCGCACACGGCGCGGAAGAGAGGTGCTGCTGGTTTGCAGCGTGAGCGGGCCTTGGCGCAGCCGCACGCGACTCGCCGGCGGGGACGGCGAGCATCGAAGCGGGCGCGCTCAGTTTGAACGGCGCGCGCCAGGTTTCGGGCTTATCCATATCGAACAGCGCGCCGGCATTGGCGGGCAGGGCGAGACGGGCGCGATATTTGCGCTCCGGTGCGGGCGGCGACGTCACCGGCGCGAGCTCAAGCGCGGCGATGAAAATGAGCCCGCGCGCCATGGCTTCGAGCGGACGGATGTAGTCGCAAAACTGTTTGTGGATGGCGCGCGTGAGCGTGAGCCGGCGCGCGAGCTCGGACGGATGGCCGAACAGGGAAAAAGCGTGGCGCAGGTAGAAGGCGAGCTTGTCCCAGAAGCTGGCGGCGTCTGCGCTGGGCGTGGGGGCGGTGGTGGTGTGGCTCATGTTTTCCCGCGCAGTGTGGGGCGGGCGCGGGGTCGGTCGGATTGATTTGGCGCGTGGGGCCGAAGTTGTTGGGGGAATTGCGGGATTTGGCGGGGTGTATGCTCAGAATTTTTTCCTCAACCCGCCGGCAGAGGAAACCGCCGATTGAATCCAGGTAAATATTGATTAACCTTCCCGCGCTGGTTGGTGAGGGGGGCGATGGCGGAACTGTTAGGGTTCATAACGGCCGTAATTGGTTTAGTCGCGGCAATTGTCGGGCTGTGGGCTGTCATAGACGGCCGCAGAAAACGGGGGGTTGTTACAATCACGCCGCCCGATGACCAAGAGACTCGGGCATATATTGAGCGAACGATTTGGGAGCGAAAAGCGCCCAAGCGACCGCAGCTTTACAATTCGAGCCGCCCGCCGATTGTGTCGATTGCAAACATGAAGGGGGGTGTTGGCAAAACCACCCTTACAGCGAATTTGGGCGCATATTTTGCTTCTACGCCGCAGAATCAAAAGTCGCTTCTAATCGACTTTGATTACCAAGGATCGCTCTCACAAACAGTACTGGGACAGGCGGGCATCACCGACGTTTCAATGAGCGCGCATCATTTGTTATTGGGCAAAAAACCCATCGAAGATGCTTTGAATTATGCGCCTCCCATGCGATTTCGGGATCGAGATTCCGGGTTCATTCGTTTGTTTCGCGCCACATACCCGTTCTCAACGATTGAGAACGAGCTGTTTGTAGATTGGCTGACAAATGACGAGAGTGAAGTTCGCTACAACTTGCTGAGGTATTTGGACTCCGCAGAGTTCAAGCAAGCATACGACATCGCATTGATTGACTGCCCGCCTCGCATAACCACGGCCACAATAAATGCGCTGAGTGCATCAAGCGGACTCGTTATACCCACTCAACCAGACGGTCTTTCGATACCCGGTGCGGAGTACTTCTCGCGGCAAATCATGCGAATGCGGGAAGAGACGTTTCATAAACTAAAGCTGCTCGGTGTTGTCCCCAGCATCACCCTGCAGGCGTCCTCCTTGAAGCCGGTGGAGGTCCAAGAACTTGCGGAACTTGAGACCAAGATGAACGAAATATGGCCGGCGGCAGCTCGAAGTGCCGGTAACATCATTATCCAAGAGGCTTTCGTGCCCAGAACTCAGCCCATTAGGGATGCGGCTGGCAAAGGGATCGCCTATCTTAGAGATTCGAAGTCGAAACAGATTTTCGACCGCTTGGGGGGCGCGGTCAGGCAAAGGATTTAGGAAGTTGACTATCTTTGAGCTGCGCCAACAACTGCTCAAGCTGGTGTCCGAGGCGGATTTACCGGCAGAGGAGGCTCGAGTCCTTAAGGAGTTCGTAACCGGATTGCAGCTGCATGACGACATGTCAGTGTCTGCATTTCTTAAACTGTTGTCGCGGTCGGGCCCGAAGCTGGAACGCACACCACCGACGACTAGTGACGTAGTGGCTGAATATGTTTCCTCGCTGGAATCAGCGTTTCGCAGTGATGATGCATTCCGATCAGAGCTGAAGCGACTTCAAGCTGATCGCCGCGCTACTCGCGAAGTTCTAAACCAGATTTACGAGACGATGACTCAAAGGTCGCGTCGTCTGACAGCGAAAGCCACCAAAGCAAAATTGATCCAAGACATTGCTGACTTCCGGCTAGAGCGAGTTCGCTCCGAGAAGGCCGCGGAAATGTTCAAAGGCAAGCCAGTCTACGCTGAGTAGGATCGCGCGGCTTTGCCGCTTGTCCGGGATGGAGTCCGCCGTCGCGCGTGCCGCGCTAGTCGGAATCCATCTTCAACGCCGCAATGAATGCTTCCTGCGGGATTTCCACTTTCCCGAACTGGCGCATCTTTTTCTTCCCCTCTTTTTGCTTGTCGAGGAGTTTGCGTTTGCGGCTGATGTCGCCGCCATAGCATTTGGCGGTGACGTCCTTGCGCAGGGCGCTGATGGTTTCGCGGGCGATGATGCGCCCGCCAATGGCGGCTTGAATCGGGATTTTGAACAAGTGCTGCGGGATCAGCTCTTTCAGCTTTTCGCACATGGCGCGGCCGCGTGATTCAGCGCGGTCGGCGTGGACCAGCATGGAGAGCGCGTCGACCGGTTCGTCATTCACCAGGATCGACATTTTCACCAGCTTGCCGGCGCGGTGATCGATGAGCTGATAATCGAAGCTGGCATAGCCCTTCGAGACGCTCTTCAGCCGATCGTAAAAATCGAACACGACTTCATTGAGCGGCAGCTCGTATACGAGCATGGCGCGCGCGCCGACATAAGAGAGCTCCTTCTGCACCCCGCGCCGATCCTGGCAGAGCTTGATAATGGAGCCGAGATATTCATCGGGCGTCAGGATGGTGGCTTTGATCCACGGCTCCTCGATTTCGCGAATGCGCATCACGTCCGGCATGTCGGCGGGATTGTGTAACTCAAGCACTTCGCCATCGGTGAGGTGGATTTTGTAAACGACGCTGGGCGCGGTGGCGATCAGGTCGAGATTGAATTCGCGGCTGAGGCGCTCCTGGATGATTTCCAAGTGCAACAGCCCAAGGAAGCCGCAGCGAAAGCCGAAGCCCAGCGCGGCGGAGGTTTCCATTTCGAACGAGAAGCTGGCGTCGTTGAGGCGCAATTTGCCCATGGCGGCGCGCAGATCTTCGAAATTGGCGGCGTCGACCGGGAAGAGCCCGCAGAACACGACAGGCTGCGCCGGCTTGAAGCCCGGCAGCGCTTGCGCCGTTTCGCGGCGATATTCGGTGATGGTGTCGCCGACGCGCGCATCGCCCACTTCCTTGATCGAGGCGGTGAGCACGCCAATTTCGCCGGGGCCGAGTTCGGGGACTTCCTGGCGTTTGGGGCGCAGCACGCCGAGGGTTTCGACGTTATAATCGGCGCCGGTCTGCATCAGCTTGATGCGCATGTTCTTCTTCATCACGCCATCAATGACGCGGAACAGCACGACGACGCCGAGATAGGTGTCGTACCAGGCATCCACCAGCATGGCTTTGAGCGGCGCATTGGGATCGCCATTCTTCGGCGGCGGCAGGCGCGTGACGATGGCTTCAAGCAGCGCGTCAATCCCCTCACCGGTTTTGCCGCTGGCGAGGATGGCGTCGGAGGCGTCGAGGCCGATCACGTCCTCGATCTGCTGCTTCACGCGATCGGGCTCGGCCGCGGGCAGATCGATCTTGTTGAGGACGGGGACGATTTCGAGATTGTTGTCGAGCGCCTGATAGACGTTGGCGAGGGTTTGCGCTTCGACGCCTTGAGAGGCGTCCACGATCAGCAGCGCGCCTTCGCAGGCGGCGAGTGAGCGGGAGACTTCATAAGCGAAGTCGACGTGCCCCGGCGTGTCCATCAGATTGAGGACGTAATCCTCGCCGTCCTTGGCCTTGTAATCGAGGCGCACGGTCTGCGCCTTGATGGTGATGCCGCGCTCTTTCTCGATGTCCATATTGTCGAGCACTTGCTCGGTCATCTCGCGCGCGGTCAGCCCGCCCGTCTGCTGGATCAGGCGGTCGGAGAGCGTGGATTTCCCATGGTCGATATGGGCCACGATGGAAAAGTTACGGATTTTGTCCCGAGGGGTCATGGGGGCTGGTGGGTATAGGAGTGCGGGGCAAACGCCAACCGCACGCCCCATGCAAATGATGCAGGCTCACCCGCCAAGGCGTCGCACGGGCGCGGGTCAGCAGGCCGAACCCGGCCCGGACGACGCGGATTCGGCCCGGCTAAGCTCAGGCGGCGCTGCTGCTCCGGCGCGGCAGTTTCCAGTTAGGGCGGACCCAGTGGCAGGTATAGCCGTCCGGGATGCGCTGGAGATAATCCTGGTGCTCCGGCTCGGCCTCCCAGAACGGGCCGGCGGGCTCCACCGTGGTCACCACTTTGCCGGGCCAAAGGCCGGAGGCGTCGACATCGGCGATGGTGTCCTCGGCGACGCGCTTCTGCTCATCGCTGGTATAATAAATCGCTGAGCGATAGCTCATGCCGACATCATTGCCCTGGCGGTTGCGCGTGGTCGGGTCGTGGATCTGGAAGAAGAATTCCAGCAGATCGCGATAGGAAATCTTGGCCGGGTCGAACACGATCTCCACCGCCTCGGCGTGCGTGCCGTGATTGCGGTAGGTGGCGTTGGCGACATCGCCGCCGGAATAGCCGACCCGGCTGCTAATGACGCCCGGCAGCGCACGCACCAGCTCCTGCACGCCCCAAAAGCACCCGCCGGCTAAAATGGCCCGCTCGCTCATCGCTCTCTCCTCTCAGCTCGACCGCTTATATGAGGACGCGGGGGCCGGCGCGCCATAGGCGCCGCTTCAGCCTGATCCGACCGCGCCCGCGCGCAACCGCCACAACCTGACCCGCCGCAAAGGGCTCGATTGACTGGCTCGATTGACTGGCTCGATTGACTGGGGCGACGGCCTCCCCTACATCCGCCCGCTCTACCGCGGGGCGACCCGCAAACCCGTGCCCAGATGGCGGAATTGGTAGACGCACCAGTTTCAGGTACTGGCGAGTAACATCGTGGAGGTTCGAGTCCTCTTCTGGGCACCACTTACACTTTCCGAGATAGTCCGCCGCCTTCCTCGGAACACCCGCGGCGCAGCAATCACGGAAAAGGAAAAGGTCACACACACACTTTTTCCAGCAACGCCTCAATTCAGCGCCCGCTCGGGCGCCTGGGCATAAATGCACTCTCGTGCGCGCCGCTTTGCTTCGGCGTTTTCCGACACATCATCCAAATCCAAGCCGCTTGCGCGGTCAGCGTTCGTGTCGTTCATTCATCGAACAACAACACCGAAGGGAGCGGGGATGCACACTTCAAGACGCGGCTTGGCCGCATGGGCGGGGCTTTTGCCGCTCTCATTGGCGGCGTGTGCGACGGCGCAGGCCGATACTGGGCTGACGCGCGCCGGTTTCGCCGCTTGGCTCGACAAATATGGCGCGGCCTGGAGCGCCAAGGATGCGGCCGCGGCTGGCGCGCTGTTCACCGCCGATGCGAGCTATCATGAAATGCCGTTCGATGCGCCGATGCAGGGGCGCGCGGCGATCGAGGCTTATTGGACGCGCGTCACCGCACCGCAATCGGACATTCGCTTCAGCTATGAGATCATCGCGGTTGAGGGCGATCAAGGCGCGGCGCACTGGCGGGCTTTGTTCAATGCGGGCGGCGCGGCGGTGGAATTGAATGGCATGTTCGCCATCGCCTTCGCCGAGGATGGCGTGACCGCGCGTTCTTTACGCGAATGGTGGCATGTGAAAGCCGGCTAGATCACTCGCCATCATAGCTGATCGCGGCGGCCGCTTTGCCCGACAAGATAAAGCCGATCGGGCGTTCGCTCTCTTCCTGCAAGTGCGCGATCAGGCTGGCGGTGCGGGCGAGCAGCGAGACGCCTTTGAGCGCCGCCAGCGGAAAGCCCACATCCAGCATCACCGCCGGGATGGCGCCATTGACATTGATCGGCAGCGCTCGGCCCAGCGCCGAGGGGAGCGCATCGCGCACGGCGTAGAGCGTTTCGATGTTCCGCCCGACAATGCCGCGTTCGGCGGCCAGCGCCAGCAGCAGATTGGCGCGTGGATCGCCCTTCTCATGCAGCGGGTGGCCGAAACCGGGCACGGCTTTCTTCTCAGCGCGCACGGCCTTGATGGCGCGGGTTGCGGCGGCGGCGAGGTCGCCGTCGCGCGCATCTTCATGCGTCGCCACCAGGAATCGGCCCGCGGCTTCGGCGCTGCCCAGCACCACGGAGCCGCAGCCCAGCAAGCCCGCCGCCACCGCGCCCTGAAACGCCTCGGGCGCGGCCGCATAGGTCATGCGCGTGGCGACGACGCTCGGCACCAGGCCATGCTCAGCGATGGCGGTGAGCACGGCGTTGGCGAAGAAACGCTGATTGTCGTTGGGCTCCTGCCCCGTGACCAAGAACCAGAAATAGCTGGTGAAATCGGTCTTGCCGATCAGGTCGCCGCACAAGTCCTTGCCGCGAATGGTGATGGTTTCGGCATCGGAGGTGGAGATGGCGGAAAATGGCTGGTCTTGCTTGCCAATGCGCATGGAAACCTCAAACCGGGCCGGACGGGCATTTCAGCCCACTGAAAATTTCGAATTTCGAAGTTGAGTTCGTTATGCGAATTTTCTATAGTCTGAGTCAAGGCGACCGCGCGATCAGCGCCGGGACCGCGAAACACCCAGGGAGCAGGTCATGGCGAAGGTGCTGAAGGACATCACGGTCCTCGATATGGGCACCTTCATCACCGGCTCCGCCGTGGGGCTGCTCTTGGCCGATCTCGGGGCCGACGTCATCAAGATCGAGCAGCCCGAGACCGGCGATCCGTTCCGGGCTTTCAATGGCGGGCTCTATAGCCCGCACTTTCAGACCTACAATCGCAATAAGCGCTCGGTGACGCTGAACACCAAAGATGCCGGCGATCTGCGCGCGCTGGATCAATTGGTGGCCCGCGCCGACGTGTTCATCCAGAACTTCCGGCCTGGCGTGGCCGAAAAGCTGAATGTGGGCCCCAAGCGGCTGCAATCGATCAATCCGGCGCTGATCTATTGCTCGATCTCCGGTTTTGGGCCCGACGGGCCCGACAGCAAGCGGCCGGCTTTCGATACGGTGGCGCAAGCGGCGAGCGGCTTTCTGCGCCTCTTAATCAACCCCAAGCACCCGCGCGTGGTTGGCCCGGCCATCGGCGATGCCGTGACCGGCTATTATGGCGCGATCGGCGTGCTAGGCGCGCTCTATGAGCGCAACCGCACCGGCAAAGGCCGGCTGGTGGAAACCTCGATGCTGGAGGCCATGTCGCACTTCAACCTCGATGATTTTACGCATTATCTCTCAGCCGATGAGGAAATGGGCCCGTTCAGCCGCCCGAATGTTTCGCAGTCTTATGTGTTCGAGTGCGCGGACGGAAAGTGGATCGCGCTGCACATGTCCTCGCCGCCGAAATTCTGGGAAAACCTGGCCGCGGCGGTGGGCCAGCCTGACATGCTGGCGCGTCCGGAATTCGCCAGCCGCGCGGCGCGGATTGAAAATTACGAGTCTATCGTCGATTTCCTGGCGCCTTTGTTTAAGCGCGAAACGCTGGCGGAATGGTGCGCCCGACTCACCGCCGGCGAGGTGCCGCACGCGCCGCTGCGCACGCCCAAGGACGTGATCGAAAGCGAGCAGGCGCAGCATTTGCAGCTCTTGGTGGAAGCACGCCATCCCTTGGGCGGGCGCTATCGCACCATCCGCTCGCCGCTTTCTTTTGATGGCGAGCGCGCGCTCAGCGTCACCGCGCCTCCGCTCCTGGGCGAGCACAACAGCGAAATCCTTGACGAGACGCGCAAAATCAGCGCCGCTGAATGAGCCCCCGCGCCCGCGCCAGTCTCGCCTCTTCCGCTCGGCTGGCCGCGCCGGAGCGCGTGGAGGCCGCTATGTCGGAATCGGACAAGCCTGAGAAAGACCCCGAGTATCTCTCCACTTTGGAGCGCGGGCTCTCCGTGCTGCGCGCATTCGGTCAGCATAATCCGGAAATGCAGCTGAGCGAGGTGGCGGCGGCTACTAACCTGCCGCCGGCGGTGGCGCGGCGCTGCCTGCATACTTTGGTGCAACTGGGCTATGTGGCCAAGCATGGGCGCCGCTTCCTGCTGCGCCCGGAAGTGCTGGCCTTCGGCTCGGCCTATGTGTCCTCGATGAATTTGGAGACGGTGGCGCTGCCGCCGCTGCAGAATCTACGCGACCAGACCGGCGATTCTTCGTCCATGGCGGTGCTGTCGGGACACGATATCCTCTACATCGCGCATGTGTCGACGCATCGGCCGATCCGCGTCAGCGCCAATGTCGGCACCCGCTTTCCCGCGCACGCGACCTCGCTGGGCAAGGTGCTGCTGGCGTTCCAGCCGGAAGCGGCGATCGAGGCTTATCTGGAAACCGCCCAGCTCACCCGCTTCACCGAACGCACCGTCACCAGCCCCGCCGAGATGCGGGCGCGGCTGGCGCGGGTGCGGGAGAATGGCTTCGACAGCGCCTGCGACGAGCTTGATTTCGGCATCGTGTCAGTGGCCGTGCCGGTGTTCGACAAAGATCGCCGCATCACCAGCGCCATCAACTGCTCGACCATGCCGACGCGCATCTCAGAGGACGAATTGGTGCGCACGCGCCTGCCGTTGCTGCAGCAGGCCGCGCGGGAGATCCAAACCGCGCTGATCCAGCGCCCGTATCTATCCCATTCGCTGACGGGATAGATTTTCGAATATCGAACTTGACTTCGCATTTCGAATTATTTAAGGCTTGCTAGTCAGGGAAACCGGGCCTCCGCGCACGACTCGCAGAGTCCGGACAGCACAACGTTGCTCTAGGGGAGGAATTCGGGATGAACGCGACGAACAAGCCGCTCCGGCTGTTTATGGGAGCCTCGGCTCTCGCCATTCTCGCCGCGCCGAGCTTGGCGCTCGCTCAAGAAGATATGGGCGAAGAAATTGTCGTCACCGCGCGGCAACGTTCGGAAGCGCTGCAAGACGTGCCGGCGCAAGTCACGGCGTTCAACGCCGCGGCGATCGAGGCCCGCGGCATCGAGCGCCCGGCTGATTTCATCGCCTCGGTTCCCAACGTGACGTTCGTGGAAACGCAGAATGCCGGCACCAGCTTTTTGGTGATCCGCGGCATTTCACAGGCGCGCAACAGCGAACCGTCCGCCGCGATCGTGGTCGATGGCGTGCCAATGACGCAGCCGGCGCAGTTCAACCAGGCGCTGATCGACATTTCGCAGATCGAAGTGCTGAAAGGCCCGCAAGGCGCGCTCTACGGCCGCAACGCCATTGGCGGCGCGATCGTGATCACCACCCAGCGGCCGAGCGACGAGTTCGAAGGCCGCGCCATGATCGGCTACGAATCTGGCCCCGGCTTTGAATTCCAAGGTGCGGTCAACGTGCCGATTACGAGCAATCTCTGGGCCCGCGGCGCAGTTTCCTTCTTCGACACGGAAGGACACCTGGAGAACGTCAACACCACGGACGCAAGCGCCGAGGAAAACGTCGATCCGGTCGAAAACATCAATGCGCGCCTCTCCTTCCTGTACGAGCCTACCAGCAACTTCACCGCCGATCTGCGTTTGTCGATGGATCAGCTGGATACGCGCGCGCTCTATTTCACCGTGCCCGATTTCTCTAATCCCAATTTCAACAACCCGAATTACACGGATCGCGAGATCGACCTGAACAATTCGGGCGAGAACCAGCGCGACATTTATGATGTGGCGCTGAAGCTGACCTACAACACTGATTACGGCCAATTCCTCTCCATCACCGGCTTCAACTCGGTGGAAGAAATCCTGACCGGGGACGGCTATACTTTCGATCCGTTCGGTGCGAGCCGCATCGGCTTTGACTTCAACCAAAGCCAATTCCTCGACGTGGAGACCATCACGCAGGAATTCCGCTTCTCTTCACCGCAGGACCGGCGCTTCCGCTACATCACTGGCGTGCAGTTCTTCTCCACGGATCGGTATATCTCGACCGGCAACATGTTCGACGCCGGCGATGAGGGCGTGCAGCCGATCTATCGCACCCCGAACCCACAATTCGGGCTCGTCTCATTCGATGCGCGTTCGCAAATCAGCTTCTTGGCGGACAGCCAAGAGCAATTTGCCTACGCCGCCTATCTCGCGACCTCGACCGACCTGACTGATCAGCTCGAATTGTCGGTCAACGTGCGCTATGACAACGACACGCGCGAGAATACCACTGAGACGCCGCAGGAATTCCTCGACGCCAACCCCATCACCGGCCGCCAAGCGATCGCTGCTACGACCGGGCAAGTGCGCGAAGAGACTTGGGACGACGTCCAACCGCAAGTTATCTTGCGCTACGCCGCGAGCGACAATCTAAATCTTTATGGCAGCTATAGCCGCGGCTTCCGCAGCGGGGGCTTCAACCAAACCGGGGTTGGCGCTACCGCGACGGCCAATGGCTTCTTTGGTGTCGGCGATCAGTTTGACGCCGAAACCGCCGACACGTTCGAGATCGGCTTTAAGAGCTCGCTGTTCGATAATCGCGTGACGCTGAACGGCAGCGCCTATCGCACCATCGCCGAGGGCACCTACTTCTTCGTGTTCCTGGCCGCGAACTCGACGCAAAACCTCGGCAACATCGATCAGGTGGAATATACCGGGTTCGATCTCGAGCTGAATGCGCGCGTCACCGACAATTTCCGCCTCAATGCAGGCTTTGGGTACACGGACAGCGAAATCACCGAATTCCCGGATCCGGTGGCTATCGGCGCCCAGGCGCCGCTTGTGTCGGAATACACCTTCAATCTCGGCGCCCAATACACGCATCCGCTGGGCGGCGGCGTGGAGGCGATTGTGCGCGCTGATTATAACGTCATCGGCGACACCTATTTCACCATTCCGTTCAGCGCGCCGGGCCTCGCGCTCGATGCAACGCCGGTGGCGCGCGATCCGGTGAATCTGGTTGATCTGCGGCTCGGCGTGCAAAGCGAAACGTGGTCGCTGATCGCCTGGTCGAAAAACCTGCTCGACGAAGAGTATAATGCTGAATACTCACCGGGCGGCTTCATGTTCAAAGCCCAGCCGATGCGCTGGGGCATCGAACTCTCGCGCCGCTTCTAAAGGCGCGAGACCGCGATGTTCGGATGGGGCAAAAAGAAGAAGGACAAGGCTGACGCGGCGCCGAAGGAGCAAAGCTCCCAAAGCGCCGCGCCGCGCCAACAGGAGCATCGCGTGACGAAAGTTCTGGTTCTCTACTATTCCAGCTATGGCCATATCGAGATCATGGCCAATGCGGTGGCCGAAGGCGCGCGGCAAGTGGCGGGCGTAGAAGTGGCGGTCAAGCGCGTCCCCGAACTCGTGCCCGCGGAAGTCGCGGCCAAGGCCGGCATCAAGCTTGAGCAGAGCGCGCCTTTCGCCGATCCGGGCGAGCTTGGCGATTATGACGCCATCATCATCGGCTCGCCGACCCGCTTCGGCAACATGGCCGCGCAAATGCGCAATTTCCTCGACCAAACCGGCGGGCTCTGGATGCGCGGGGCCCTGATCGGCAAGGTTGGCGCGGCGTTCACCTCAACTGCGAGCCAACATGGCGGGCAAGAGACCACGATCTTGTCGATCCACACCACTTTGCTGCATCATGGCATGGTGATCGCCGGCCTGCCCTATTCGTGGGCCGGCAATTCGCAGATGCAGGAGATCAGCGGCGGCACGCCTTACGGCGCTAGCACGCTGGCCGGCGCAGATGGCTCACGTATGCCGAGCGCGAACGAACTTGAGGGTGCGCGCTTCCAGGGCCGTTATGTCGCCGACATCGCCGCGCGCTTAGCTGCGACGCGCGCTGGATAAAGTTGGATCGCTCACCCGATCCTGGTTGGAGGTAGAAGATGAGCTGGTTTGGAAACGGTGAAAAGAAGAAGACGGCGCAAGCAACCAGACTGCCGAGCCGCCTGCACCATACCGCCTATGTCACCAAGGACATGGAAGCGACGCGGAAATTCTATGAAGAAGTGATCGGCCTGCCGCTGATGGCGACCTTCTGCGAGAAGGACGAGCTGTTCGGCGCCGAGCGCACTTACATGCACACTTTCTTCGAGCTCGGCGATGGCAGCGCATTGGCGTTTTTCCAATTCGCCGATCCCGCTGACCAGGAGCAGTTCGGCCCGCAAATGCCGTTCTCGCCGTTCCATCACGTCGCGCTGAACGTCGATCAAAAGACGCAAGACGAGATCGAAGCGCGGATCAAGGCGGCCGGCTATGGCGAGCCTGGGCATTTCGTGCTCGAGCACGGCTATTGCCGCTCGGTCTACGTCACCGATCCCAATGGCATGATCATCGAATTCTGCCGTGACGATGAGGCGGCGGCGAAGGATGCACCGGCGCGGCGCGCCAAGGCGCACGCTGAGTTGAAGCGCTGGCTGGCTGGCGATCACAGCATCAACAATTTCTATCGCGCCGAACACAAAGCCGCCTAGGCGGGCGCGCGCGTTCGGGACGCATGGCATGACCGCCCCCGCCTCGACGCGCATTCCGGTCGCGGATGGGAACATCTTCTGCACTTTCGCCGGCCCACGCGATGGCGTGCGGCCGGCTTTACTTTTGCTGCATGGCTGGACGCTGGACCACCGCATGTGGGCGCCGCAGCTGGCGGCCTTCGCAAATGAGCGGCTGGTGCTTGCGCCGGATCGGCGCGGCTTCGGCCAGTCCGACGCTCCGCCAGATGCGCAGCGCGAGGCCGGCGATCTCATCGCCATTTTGAATCAATTCGGCGCGGAGACGGCTGTCGTTGTGGGCATGTCTCAGGCCGGGCGCATCGCGCTGGAGCTGGGCTTGCGGCATCGCGCGCGCCTTGCCGCTTTGGTGCTGCAGGGCGCGCGCTTCGGCGCCGGCGCGCCTGAAATTCCGCTGCGCCAGTACGAAGCATTGGCGCGTGCTGGACAGCTGGATGAGGTGCGTCGGCTTTGGGCTGCGCATCCGCTGATGCGGGCGGCTACCCAACATGCCGAAGCGGCGGCGGCGGCAATGCTCGCCGCCTATGATGGTCGCGATTTGCTGGCGCCCACAAAGCCGTTGCCGGAATTGGCGGCCCAAGACCTGGACGCCATCGCGGCGCCGGCCCTGATCGTCACCGGCGCCTTGGATACGCCATTACGCATCGCCTCGGCTGCAGCGCTTGCAGAAGCGCTGCCCGGCGCCGGGAGCGAAGTGCTGATCGAGGGCGCGGGGCATTTGTGCAACCTTGACCAGCCTGAACTTTACGATCAGGCGCTGCGCGCGTTCTTACGTCAGCATCAGCTGTAGCCGGCGCGCCCCCTCTGTCGCGCGTTCCGCACGACAGCTCCCCCGTAAACGGGGGAGCAATTCAGGGCCAGAATTGTTTTGAAGCCAGCGCTGCGCCCTGCGCCATGGCGGCGAGCTTGGCGAACACCACTTCGGGATCGACGCCCGCGGTGCCGACATGGATCGAGAAGCCGCAATCGACGCCGGCCATCACATTCTCACGACCGACCAGATGGGCGTAGCGCGCGATCCGCTGCGCCACCAATTCAGGATGCTCGATGTATGGCGATTGGCACTCGATCACGCCGGGGATCAGCACCTTGCCTTCCGGGACCTTGACCCGCTCGAACATCGCAAATTCATGCGCATGCCGCGGATTGGCGGCTTCAAACAGAATGGCGTGCGGGCGCGCGGTCCAGACGAGATCAATAATGTCCTGGAACGGCACGTCGCAATGATGCGGGCCCGGATAATTGCCCCAGCACATATGCATGCGCATGCGCTCGGGCGGAATATTGATGGTGGCGCGGTTGAGCGCCTCGATGTGCAGCGCCATGCGGTCGCGGAAGCCGGCCAGATCGAGATCGGCGAATTGGGTGTGCCGCCCCATCGCCAGATCCGGACAATCGATCTGCAGCGTGATGCCGGCATTGGCGATCGCCTCGTACTCGTGGCGCAAGCCCTCGGCCACCGCGAACAGATAATCCTCATGGCTCGGGTAATAATCGTTGCGGAAAAACAGCGTAGTCACGCCGGGGGAGGCCGCGCTCATGAAGGCCTGCGCGCCATCATAGGCGCTGAGCGCTGCATTGAGCCGCACCGCATCGATGCGCGGCGCTTCCATATCTTTGACTTGGATGGGGGCGTTGCAGGCCGGGGTTTTTCGGTGCTTGCGGCCGGGATCGTCGGCGGTGCGCGCCTTGGCGCCGGGATAGTCTTCCAGATCCTTGAACACGTAGCTGGTGCCGGAGCCGCCAAACCCGTCCAGCCGATCCTTGATGTAAGTGGCGTAGCTGGGCTTGGACATTTCGCCATCATTGATGATGTCGATCCCGGCTTTGGCCTGGCGGGCGACAACCCAGCGCACGGCGTCCTCGATCGCCGCATCAAGCGCGGCGGCGTCCACCGGCTCGCCCTCCTCGCGGGCGAACATCAGGTCGATCAAAGCTTGCGGCCGCGGCAGACTGCCGACATGGGTGGTCAAGAACCGGCCATTGCTCATGCGATTTCGCCCTCACGTTTGGTTCAGTGTGGCAGGCTTCAGCGCCCGACAGAAGCGCAACATCACCGCACCAGGCGGAAACATTTGCGCACTTCCTCCACGAACAGCGCCGGCTGTTCAAACGCAGCGAAGTGGCCGCCGCGGTCGAGCTCGTTCCAGTAGATCAGTTTGGGCATGCAGCGTTCGCACCAGGCGCGTGGGGCGGTGTAGATGTCCTTCGGAAACACGCTGGCGCCGGCGGGGAAATCCAGATTGACCGCGCCGAGCCCGCCGCGAAAGCTCTCCCAATATAAGCGCGCGGACGACGCGCCTGTATTGGTGAGCCAGTAGAGCATGATGTTGTCGAGCAGCTCATCGCGACTCAGCACAGTTTCCGGCGCGCCTTGATTATCGGTCCAGGCGTAGAATTTTTCGTAGATCCAGGCCGCCTGGCCGACCGGTGAGTCGGCGAGCCCGTAGCCAAGCGTTTGCGGGCGCGTCATTTGCTGGATGGAATAGCCGGTGTCCCAGCGTCGATAAGCATCAAGCTGCGCCAGCGCGCGCGCTTCGGCGGGACTTGGATTGGCTGGCGGCTCCTTCGGCACGACCAGCGGCATGTTGAGATGCACCGCTGCAAGCCCTTCGGGGCGGATGAGGCCCATCGCGGTCGTCACCACCGCGCCCCAATCGCCGCCCTGCGCGACATAGCGCGCATAGCCAAGGCGCTGCATCAACACGCCCCAAGCTTGGGCGATGCGCTTGGCGCCCCAACCGGTTTCGCGCGGTTTAGCGGAAAAGCCGTAACCGGGCAGCGAAGGCAGCACGAGATGAAACGCATCGCTTGCTTGGCCGCCATGCGCAGTGGGATCGGTGAGCGGGCCGACGCATTTGAGAAACTCGATCACCGAGCCCGGCCAGCCATGAGTCATGATCAGCGGCATTGCATCGGCGTGCTTGGAACGAATGTGCAGAAAGAAAATGTCGAGCCCGTCAATTTCGGTGACGCTTGGGCCCAGCGCATTGAGCGCGGCTTCGCACCTGCGCCAATCATAGGCGTCGCGCCAATGCGCGATCAGCGCTTGCACATGGTCTAGCGGCGCGCCCTGGCTCCAATCCGCCACCGGCTCGCGATCGGGCCAGCGCACGCGCCTCAGGCGCGCGCCCAGGTCACGCAATTCCTCCTCGTCAATGTGAATTGGAGCAGACTGAACTTCTGCGCCCACGCGCTCCCCCTCGTGCTTTCCGGGCTTTCGCCTCTCTCGCGCTAAAGTTTCGAACCAGCTGCGCTAAGTCCAGCGATTTCACATGCGCGCGAACACTGTTTTGAGCTTGACGCGGCGCGGCGAAAGACGGCCCAAATAAATGCATATGGGAGGACTCCAAGCGTGACGGCGCAACCCGCCGACGAGACTACGGCGCGCCCCGCCAGGGGCGGCGCGCTCGCGCCTTTGGCCAACCCGACCTTCCGCAATATTTGGCTCGCTAGTTTACTCGCCAATTTCGGCTCGCTGATTCAGGGCGTCGGCGCCGCATGGGAAATGACCCGCCTCACCAATGCGCCGGACATGGTGGCGATGGTGCAGACGGCGATGATGGCGCCGCTCATGTTTTTGACCGTTCCCGCCGGCGCCATCGCCGATCTGTTCGATCGCCGTAAAGTTGCGTTGCTCGGATTGGCGTTCGCGGCGATAGCGTCCACGGCGCTCGCTGGGTTCGCGGCGGCGGGCATGATCACGCCTTGGATGCTGCTGCTCTTCTGCGCGCTGATCGGCACAGGCGGGGCGCTCTACATGCCGGCTTGGCAGGCCTCGATCTCCGACCAAGTCGAGCCACATGATCTGCCCGCGGCGATCGCGCTGGGCTCGGTGAGCTATAATGTTGCGCGCAGTTTCGGGCCCGCGCTTGGCGGCGCGATCGTAGTGGCGGCGGGGGCTACGGCGGCGTTCGGCGTCAGCGCCGTGTCCGGGCTGCCGCTCATTCTGGCCTTCCTATTTTGGCGGCGCCCGCGCGCAGTCTCAAGCCTGCCCAACGAAAGGTTGGACCGCGCCATCGTTTCAGGCTTTCGCTTTGTCATTCACTCTGCGCCAGCCCGTACGGCGGCGATCCGCGCTTTCGCAGCAACCTTCACCGGCGCTTCGCTGGCGGCGCTGATGCCGCTGGTGGCGAAAGATGTGCTGCATGGCGACGCCGGCATGTATGGTTTGCTCTTGGGCGGCTTCGGAATCGGCGCGGTTATGGGCGCCTTCTCACTTTCACGTCTGCGCGCGCGCTTTGATGGCGAAACGTTGAGCCGGATCTGCGCGCTGATTGGCGGCGCCGCCATCATCATCGCCGCCTTCAGCACCCATCTTGCGCTGACATTGCTGGTCATGATGATCGCCGGCGTAACCTGGGTGGTGATCCTCGCCATGCTGAATGTCAGCGTGCAGCTGAGTTCGCCGCGCTGGGTAACGGCGCGCGCTTTGGCTTGGTTTCAGGCTTCGCTGACCGGCGGCGTGGCCGTGGGCGCCTGGGTGTGGGGCCATGCGGCGGCGCTTTCCAGCCTGCCGATCGCTCTGGCCGCATCGGGCGTAGCGATGATGGCGACCCCGCTCCTGGGTCTCGCCATGCCAATCTCCAACACCAATCCGCTCGATTCCAATATCGTGGAGATCAGCCATGAGCCGGAGGTGAACCTGCCGATCACGCAGCGCAGCGGGCCGATCGTGGTGGAAATCGATTATCGCGTCACACCGGATCGGGCCAGGGAGTTCACCACGTTGATGATCAACGTCGAGAATGCGCGCCAGCGCAATGGCGCGTTCGATTGGTCGCTCGCGCGCGATATCGCCAACCCCACGCTCTGGACCGAGCGCTATCAGTTCCCGACCTGGGGGGATTATCTGCGCCAGCGGGCGCGCAGCACCGAGGCGGATTATCGGTTCTACAGCGCCGCGGCCGCGTTCCGCGCCGGTGATGAAACCAGCATTCGCCGCAAACTGGAGCGGCCCGCCGGCGCGCTGGAGCGGTTCGACGAGCGGCGCGACGAGATCGTCCCGCCGCAAACACCCTGACCAGCGCTCATTCTGAGCGAAACCGTGTGGCCAGCGACGCCGATGCGGACATGCGGGCTTTTGCGCGGACGGGCGCGCCTCTACTTTGGTCACAATGACGGACGCCTTCGACCATTTGGAGCGTGAAGCGTTTTCGCCCTTGGGCGAGACGCCGCTGGTTGTGCTCGACGCCGGCGAAGATGTGCGCCGTTATCGCGAGACGCAGGCGGTGATTATCGGCGTAGACCGTGAGGGACATTTGCCCGCCTTAGAGGCGAATGATTTTGATATTCTGCTGACCACGGCAGCGAAGCCGCCGCGCCCTTGGGTGCATGCGGCTTCGCTCGATGCGAAACTAGAGAGCTTTACCGACACCGTGCGCAAGGCGCCGCTGGCGGCGGGCGCACTGAGGCAGGTCTTGCGCATTGGCGAGAACCTGCCGCTGGCGGACGCGCTGCAGGTGGAGTCGTTCGCCTACTCGGCTTTGCTGGGCGGCGAGGAGTTTCGCGCGTGGCGCGCGGCGCATGCGGCGCATGAGGTGAATGCGGTTGGCCGCGTGGAGTATGCGCGCGAGGGCGATCATGTGACGCTGACGCTGGCCTCCCCCGAAACCCACAATGCGATGACCGCCGCCATGCGCGATGCTTTGTGCGAAGCTTTGGCCGCCGTCTTGGATGATCCGAGCGCGCCGCGCGTTACTCTGCGCGGCGCCGGCGCATGCTTTTCTGTCGGCGGCGAGCTCAACGAGTTTGGCGCCAACACTAATCTGGCGCAGGCGCACGCCATTCGCACTTTGCGCAGCGTAGCCAAGCTGGTGGATGAATTGGGTGCGCGCATTGAGGTCGTGTTCCACGGCGCCTGCATTGGCTCTGGGTTAGAGGGCCCAGCGGCGGCGGCGCGGCGCGTTGCGGTTGAGGGCGCGTTCTTTCAATTGCCGGAAGTGCGCATGGGGCTAATGCCTGGCGCGGGCGGCACGGTCACCGTCTCGCGCGCCATTGGCCGCCATCGCGCCTGCGCCATGATGCTGGGCGGCGCGCGCGTGAGCGCAGCGACGGCGCTGGACTGGGGTCTGGTGCAACAGATTTTGCCTCGGCCATGAAAGGCGCACTTGCCTTTGTCGATATGATGGCGCGCGAGATTGCGGCGCGCACGGCGCGGCTGGGAAAGCGCGTAACACTTGATGCTGGCGTGCTTGATCGTAGCGACTCGATTGCATTGGAGTCGCCGGGCGAATGGTCGCCTAATCGCTCGTGTCGGATGATCGAAGCGCGCGATGGCTGGATCGCCGCCAATCTGCCGCGTGAGGATGATCTGCAATCCGTGCCCGCCCTGCTGGAGCGTGAGATTGCCGGCGATGCGTGGGAGGCTTTGATCGAAGGCGCGTGCGAGTTGACTTGCGCCGAACTGGTTGCGCGGGCGCAAGTGTTGAGCCTGGCGATTGCGCAAGTGGGTGAGACGCCTGCGCCCACAGCGCCTTGTGTTGTGGACATTGCAGATGGCGCAGCATTGCGCGAGCGGTTGCGCGTCGTGGATTTCTCCAGCCTGTGGGCGGGGCCATTGTGCGGCGCGGTGTTCGCGGCGATGGGCGCAGATGTGGTGAAGCTCGACAGCGCCGAGCGGCTTGATCCGACGCCAGTGACAACGCCCACGCTGGATCGGCGCTTGAATGGCCTCAAGCGCAAAGTCACCCTTCCGCTCGCGATGCGCGAGGGGCGCACTAAGCTGCTGGAAGAAATTGCGCGGGCGGATGTGCTGATCACCAGTGCACGCGCGCGCGCGCTCGAGGGTCTTGGCATTACGCGCGCCCTTTTGCGTGAAGGCGTGATTTGGATTGCTGTAACCGGGCATGGCTTTGCGAGCGCGCGGGTCGCCTTCGGTGACGACGCGGCCGCGAGTGGCGGCTTGGTGGCATGGAACGATGACGCGCCGCGCTTTATTGGCGATGCGTTAGCCGATCCGCTGACAGGGCTTGCCGCCGCGAACGTAGCGCTGACCTTGCTCGAACAAGGGCGCGGCGGCTTTGTTGACGCGGCCTTGGCGCGGAGCGCGGCTTATGTCGCGGCGATCCAGCCATGAGCGCGCTGACGCTTCGCAATGCCGAGCTCAACGGCGTGCGGACGGATGTGCGCATCGAAGCTGGCCGAATTGCAGCTATGGGTGCATTGCGCGGCGCCCATGAAATCGATGCGCGAGGCGGCGCGCTTATCCCCGGGCTGATCGATCACCATATCCATCTCTTCGCCACGGCGGCGCGGATGGAGTCGGTCGATCTTGGCGCAGCGCGCAGCAAGGACGATGTGATCTCCCTGCTCCGCGCGGCGACGGCGGCGCGTGCGGCGGACATTTGGGTGCGGGCGATTGGGTTTGATGATTCGGTTGCGGGCCTCCTCTCGCGCGATGAGCTTGATCTGGTTGGCGCGCCAAACCCGATCCGGGTGCAGGATCGCACGGGCGCCCTTTGGGTATTGAACAGCGTAGCGCTGGAGCGTGTGCTGGAAACGCCGGCGCCGGCTTGTGTTGAGCTGGATGCAAGCGGGCGCGCGACCGGGCGGATATGGCGCGGCGATGCATGGTTGCGCACGCGCATGGGTTCGGCCGCGCCTTCGCTGGCGGCGCTGAGCTCGCAATTGGCGGCGCGTGGCGTGGTTGGCGTGACCGATGCGAGCGTCACAAATGGCGCGGAAGAAGCGCAGCTGCTGGCGGCTGCGCGAGGTGACGGCGCGTTGCGGCAATCGCTTTGCCTGATGGGCGGCGGCGAATTGCCGGCTTCGGAGCAGTATGAAATCGGGCCGCTAAAAATCCTGCCGGATGAGCGCGATTTGCCGGACGTGGAAAGCGTGGCGGCGAAAATGCGGCTCGCGCGACAGCTTGGGCGCGCCGTCGCCGTGCATTGCGTAACGGCGGCAGAGTTGGCAGTGACCTTGGCGGCGTATGAAGCCGTCGGCGCACGCAAGGGGGACCGCATCGAGCATGGCGGCGTCATTCCCGAAGGCATGATCGAAACGGTCGCGGCGCTTGGGCTGACCGTGGTGACGCAACCGCATTTCATCTTTGAGCGCGGCGATCGCTATCGGCGCACCATGGATGCGCAGGAATGGTCTGATCTTTATCGGCTCGCTTCTTTGCGGCGCGCGGGCGTCGCCATGGCGGCAGGAAGCGATGCGCCTTATGGCGGGCTCGATCCGTGGCGCGCGATTGCGACAGCGGCGGCGCGCACCACGCGCGAGGGCGAGGTGCTGGGCGCGGAAGAGCGAGTCTCCGCACATGAAGCGCTGGCGCTTTATCTGGGCGGCTTTCATGCGCCGGGCGGGCCAGCGCGGCGCGTGGAAGTTGGCGCTGCGCCTGACCTGTGTTTGCTGGATCGGCCTTTGACAGACGCCTTGGCTGCGCCGAGCGAGGTGCGCGTGCACGCGACGATCGCGCGCGGCGAACTCATTTACGAAGCTAGCTGAACAGCTTCTTCACTTCGCGGCGCAGCAGTTTGCCCATTTCATTATAGGGGAGCGCGTCCACGGCGATGATGTGCTCGGGCACGCGCGAGGACCGCAGGCGTTGCTTGATGATCGCTTTGATCTCATCGGCTGGCGGCGCGGCGTGGCCGGCGCGCGTGACATAAGCGAGGCCAACCACCTCGCCCCACTCCACCGAGGGCACGCCCACGGCGGCGCAATCGGCGATGGCGGGGTGGGCGGTGAGCACGTCCTCGATTTCACCGGGCGACATATTCTCGCCGCCGCGAATGATCACATCATCGGCGCGGCCGGCGAGGAAGAGATAGCCTTCGGAATCAATGTAGCCAGCGTCGCGCGTGGGGAACCAGCCATCGTCTTGAATGGCTTTGCGTTCGCGATATTCGCCGGAGACTTGCTCGCCGCGCACATAGATTTCGCCGCGCTCGCCGGGCGGCACTACATTGCCAGCTTCGTCGCGAATTTCGATCTCGACTGTCGGCAGCGGCCGGCCCACCGAAGCGAGGCGCGCGCGCACTTCAGGATCAGACGAGCCGTGCGCGGCGCGATGTTCGTCCGGACCCAGCAGCGCAATGGTGGAGCTGGTCTCGGTGAGGCCGTAAGCGTTGGTGAAGCCGGTGCTGGGGAAGAGATCGAGCGCGCGCTGAATCAGCTCCAGCGGCATGCGCCCGCCGCCATAAGCGATGGATTGCAGTGAAGAGAGATCGGGCTGCAGCCCGGCATCCATGCGCGCGATAATACGCGCGAGCATTGTCGGGACCACGAACGCGTTGGAGACACGCTCGGCGGCGGCGAGATTGAGCCAAGCGTCCGGCTCGAAGGCCGGCAGCATGACGATGCGGCGCATGGAATAGATCGAACTCATCAAAGCGGCGATGCCGGCAATATGATAGGGCGGAACGCAAACCAGCGCGGCTTCCTGTTCAGACGCGGCGGCGAACTCCACTGTGCCGAGAATGTAAGAGAGCAGATTGGAGTGGCGCAGCAGCGCGGCTTTCGGCGCGGCGGTGGTGCCGCTGGTGAAGATTTGCGCGGCGATTTCTTCGCTCGGCTCGGGTAGATCGCCGTCCTGATTGGCTTCCGCCTCTGCGACGAACGCGGCGCGCGCCTTCACGATATGGCCGGCGTCCGGCGAAAGCCGCGCCACGCGTTCGGCGTCGCCAATGATGTAAGCCGGTGCGATGCGCGCGAGCAGCGCGGCGAGATCGGCGTCGGCCAGGCGATAATTGAGCGGCACATAAACCGCCCCCGCCAGCCCAGCGCCAAACAAAGCGATGGGCGCCGCTTCACTGCTCTCATCCAGCAGCGCGACGAAACCGCAGCCGCTTTTGGCGATGTTGCGCGCCGCGCCTTCGGCGGCTTTGCGCAGTGCGCCGTAGGACCAGCGCTTGCCATCGCACACCAAGCCGATGCGGTCCGGCTCGGCGTCCGCCGCCATCTGCAGGATCAGCGCAATGTTCATCGGATTTAGTCGGAGGCCGGGAGCGGCTTGGCGCCTTTGATCTGCATCTTCACGCCGCCGATCGAAAGCGAGCCCTGCCCCGCCTTCACGCAGAGCAGCTCGATGGCTTCGCTGGCGTCAACATAGCGCTTGCCGATGCCGGTGCCCTCGGCGAAGTCGGGATTGATGGCGCCTTTGGTGGCCGGCGCTGCTTCCACCATGGGCGCGCCGCCGCATTCGAGCGGGATGTCGCCGCTGCCCTTAATGACCATGATTTCGGTGTCGCACACCGCGCTCTTCAACTTGCTGCCTGGCTTCATGTCGCGCCGTCCGGGTAAAATGAACCGTATTTAGCGTTACGCTTAAGCGATGAGTGGCCCCCACTTCAAGCGTTCGATCGCATCACGAGGCTGCACTTCTACTATTGGCTTGCTTTAGCCGCCATGGCGGCTGCGACTTCCTGCTGCACTTGGGCGCCGCCCGAATCCGGGACTTGTTCGACGGCGCGGTCGCCGATCTCGTCCCAATGGGTCACGATCTTATCGGCCATGTCCGGGCCGCCACCGACATAATGGCCGCCCGTGAGCGTGACATAGGTGCGGGCCAGGTGCCCCCCGCCCACATTGAGGATGGCGCGGTTGGGCGCATCTTCACCTACCAGCTTCAGCAGAACCGGGCTGACCAACTCCGGCTCATAGAGTTCGAGTAGCGGCGCCGGCAGGATGTTTTCGGTCATGGCCGTGCGCGCGGTCGGCGCGAGGCAATTGACGCGGATATTGTACTTGCTGCCTTCGAGCGAGAGCGTCTGCATCAGCCCGACCAGCGCCATCTTGGCCGCGCCGTAATTGGACTGGCCGAAATTGCCGAACAGGCCCGACGAAGACGAGGTCATAACGATGCGGCCATAGCTCTGCGCGCGCATCGGCTCCCACACCGCCTTCGAGCAGATGGCGGCGCCGATAAGGTGCACGTCAATGACGGTGCGGAAGTCAGCGATGCTCATTTTAGCGAAAGAAGCGTCGCGCAAGATGCCCGCATTATTGATGAGAATGTCGACGCGCGACCAGCGGGCGAGCGCGGCGTCCACCATTTTCGGGACGAAGGCTTCGTCCGTCACCGAGCCGATCTGGGCGATGGCCTCGCCGCCGGCGGCGACGATTTCAGCCGTCACGGTTTCAGCGGAAGCGCCCATATCATTGACGACAACCCGCGCGCCTTGGCTGGCCAGAAATAGTGCGTGCGAACGGCCCAAGCCGGCGCCCGCGCCCGTCACGATGGCGACGCGCTCGTGCAACTTCAATTCCGTCTCCTATCGCTTTGTGGGAGCAATATTGGCCGCCATTTGCCTTAAGGCGGCGCGGTTTGGCAATGCGTTTCCCATGCAGTTCCTCGCTCTGCCATTGCAACAGGCGATGTCGCAACGGCATGGTGGAATGAGGAGGCGCGTATGATCCGCGTAGGCATTGGCGGCTGGAGCTATGATCCGTGGTGGGAGACGTTTTACCCCGCCGATCTGCCCAAGGCGAAGGAGCTCGAATACGCCTCCAGTAAGGTGACGGCGATCGAGATCAATTCCACCTTCTACCGCACTCAGAGCGCGGCCTCGTTCAAAAAATGGGCGAAGGCGACGCCGGACGATTTCATGTTTTCGGTGAAGGCGCCGCGCGCGGCGGTGCAGCGCAAGGATTTGCGCGAGGCGAAAGACTCGATCGAATGGTTCTTCAAGAGCGGCGTCGGCGAACTAGGCGAAAAGCTTGGCCCGATCTTCTGGCAGATGGCGCCCTATAAGAAATTCGATGCAGCGGAGATGAATGCCTATTTCGACATGCTGCCAGAAATGCTTGGCAAGCGCCGGCTGCGGCATGCGCTGGAAGTGCGCCATGCTAGCTTTGCAACGGAAGAGTTTTTGCAGCTGGCGAAGCAGCGAAACATCGCCGTGGTGACAGTGGAATCGGAAAAACATCCCCTCATCATCGAACCGACGGCGGATTTCGCCTATGCGCGATTGGAGCTGACGCAGGCCGATGAACCGACCGGCTATCCGAAGAAAGCGCTGCAAAAATGGGCGAAAACCGCGCGCGATTGGGAAAAGAGCGGCGACGTGTTTCTCTACTTCATCAGCGGCGCCAAGGAGCGCAACCCCGCCGCGGCGCAAGCCATGCTTGAGATTCTAGCTTGAAGCGTTGAGCGGCGTTTTCTCACCAAACAGAGATGCACGCAGCAGCAGCGCGGCGGCGTAAAGCACCACCAGCACCACGCTCCAGCGCAGATAGACCACGTCCAGCTCCTTCACCACGAAAGCGGCGATCAGCACGGCGGGTATGCCGCCAAGCGCTAAGCCAAGTACGACGCGGAGATCAATGCGCTCGCTGGAAATGAAGCTAAAGCCCGTCGATGGCATCAGGAAAGCGCAGGCGCTGGCCATGATCGGAAAGGCAAGGCGCGGGTCGAGGCCAAGCAAGCTCAGCAGAATAAGCGATGGCGCGTAAAGGCCGATGCCGAACGCCATCAGCACGCCCATGATGAAGTGTCCGGCTATGGCGATGTAGAGCATGGGCGGGGCGAGCGCATTGGCGTCGCCGCCAACAGGCATGAGCTGCAAATTGCTCATGGCGTAGAGCGTCGCAGCGATCAGCAGCGCGACGCCGACAACGCCCTGGATCACCCGTACCGGGGCGCGCTTGACAATCGGCGCGCCGACGAATGCGCCGATCACGGCGGCGAGGATGCATGTCACCAGCAGCAGCGGGTCCACATGCACGCCGAGTATGATCAGGAAGATGGCCGATTGCACGATGGTGGGCAGGGCATGGCCGACATTGAGCGTCGCGGGAATGAAACTATCCGGCGTCAGTTTGCGGAATTTGAGCCAAGCCGTGGTTGGCGCGAAGGAGCCAATGCCGAGCGTGTCGAAGAAATTGGTGACGGCGCCGAGGCCAATGGATTCTAAGTTCGGCTTGGCCTGGCCGCGCTTCAGCGCCGCGCGCAACAGCACATAGGTGAACACCACGCCCAGCGCGCCAAGCGCGGCCAGTAATACCGTGAGGACCATGAAACCGCTCCCGCCAAGGGCAGTGGAGCACGCGTCTGTATGGGCCGCAACATTCCTTCGTCATTCCGGGGCATGGCGCGACCCATGAACCCGGAATCCAGGAGGGCGAGGGCTGTGCGTCGGCCCCTGGGTTCCGGGTTCGCCCTGCGGGCGCCCCGGAATGACGCGGGGAAATTAGCGCAGGCTGGCGTTGATCTTTTCGAGCGCGCTGAGCGGAGGGATGAGATCGGCGTCGCCCAGTTTGTTGAGCGGGGTGTCGACCGTGTTGAGCGCATCATGCAGATCGCCCGCATCGGGATCGACATAGAGCAGCCCGGTCACGATCTCCCCTTCCGCCGCTTTGCGCGCGAGATAAGCCAAAGTGGATTTACGATCGGTGGGATCGTAATCCTCTTCGATCTTGCGCAGGCGCAGGATCGAGCCGTCATGCTGCACCACTTCTTTCAGTTCGCCCGGCTGATACTCAGCGTGAATCGGCGCGCGCGGGCTGATCACATCCAAGCGGTTCACCGCCTCATTATGGGCGCGCACATAATCGAAACTCTTGGTCGAGCCGACATGGTTGTTGAAGGCCACGCATGGGCTGATCACATCGAGAATCGCGACGCCCTTATGCGTGAGCGCGCCTTTGATCAGCGGCACGAGCTGGGTTTTGTCGCCAGAGAAGGAGCGGCCGACATAAGTGGCGCCCAGTTGCAGCGCCAGCATGACCAGATCGATCGGCGTATCCTTGTTTTCCGTGCCCTTCTTGGCTTTTGAGCCTTTATCGGAGGTGGCGGAGAACTGGCCCTTGGTGAGCCCGTACACGCCATTATTCTCAACGATATAGGTCATGTTCACGCCGCGACGGACCGCGTGCGCGAATTGGCCGAGGCCAATCGAGGCGCTGTCGCCATCGCCGGAGACGCCGAGATAAATCAGATCACGCGCGGCGATATTGGCGCCGGTGAGCACGGACGGCATGCGGCCATGCACGGCGTTGAAGCCATGCGCGGGGCTGACGAAATAGTCCGGCGTTTTTGACGAACAACCAATGCCGGAGAATTTCGCCAGACGATGCGGCGGCAGATCGATGTCGAAGCAAGCTTGGATGATCGAGGCCGAAATCGAATCGTGGCCGCACCCGGCGCAGAGCGTGGAGATGCGCCCTTCATAGTCGCGGCGCGTAAAGCCGAGTGCGTTTTTCTCCAGCGAAGGGTGATGCAGAATGGGCTTGGCGATATAGGTCATTTCGCTTTCTCCGGCTGCATCGCGGCTTGGCCTTTGCGCAGACGATCGCGGATTTCACGGATGATAAAGCGCGCCGTGATCGGCGTGCCGTCATAATGGCGAATGGAAACCAGGCGCGCGGGATGCACGCCGCCTTCATTCACCAGCAAAGTCTTGAGCTGACCGTCGCGGTTTTGCTCCACCACGAACACTTGCTCATGCGCGCGGATGAATTCGATCACTTCATCCTGGAACGGGAAGCCGCGCACGCGCAGCGCATTGAGCTGGATGCCTTCCGCTTCCAGCGCAGAGAGAGCTTCATCCATCGCCGGATCGGTGGAGCCCATATAGATGACGGCATCTGGCGTCATGCGCTTGGCGTTGCGGCGGACGGGAAGCGGCATGTGGCTCTTCATCGTCTCCCACTTGCGCAGCAGGCGATCCATGCCGTCCGTATAGTCTTCCCCGCGTTCGCTGTAGCGGGCGTAGCGATCATGGCTTGAGCCGCGCGTGAAATAGGAGCCGCGCGTGGGGTGCGTGCCGGGATAAGTGCGATACGGCACAGCGTCGCCATCGACATCGAGATAGCGACCGAACTCCTTGCCTGCTTCCAGCTCTTCGTAAGAGAGCACCTTGCCGCGATTGAGCTTGCGCGCTGGATCCCATTTGAACGGCGCGGTGAGCCATTCCTGCATGCCAATATCCAGCTCCAACATCACAAAGATGGTGGTCTGGAAGAAGTCGGCGAGGTCGAAGGCCTGCGCGGCCATCTCGAACGCTTCGGTCGGATTGCCGGGGAAAAGCATGGGATGCTTGGTGTCCCCATGCGAGGCGTAGGCGGCGAGCAGCAGGTCCGATTGCTGCGTGCGGGTGGGCATGCCGGTGGAGGGGCCGCCGCGCTGCACGTCGAAGATAACGGCGGGGACTTCGGCGTAATAGGAAAAGCCGACAAACTCATTCATCAGCGAAATGCCGGGGCCTGACGTGCAGGTAAACGCGCGCGAACCAGCCCAACTGGCGCCCATCACCATGCCGATGGAGGCGATTTCGTCTTCCGCTTGCACGATGGCGAAGCGGCCACGACCATCGGGATCGGTGCGCAGCTGTTTGCAGTATTTCTCGAAGCCTTCGGCCAAGGAAGTCGATGGCGTGATCGGGTACCATGCGCAGAAAGTGGCGCCGCCATAGACCGCGCCGAGCGCTGCAGCGTCATTGCCTTCGACGAAAATGCGATCGCCGACTTTATCGGCTTTGCGTACTTTGAGGCCAATCGGGGCGATATGCTCGGCGGCGTACTGGCGGCCAATCTCGAACGCCTTGAGGTTCGGCTGGATCAGCTTGTCTTTGCCTTTGAACTCAACCGAGAGCGATTGCTTCACCACCTCCACATCGAGGCCGAGTAGATGGGCGAGCACGCCAATATAGCAGATGTTTTTGAACAGCTGCCGCTCGCGCGGGATGTGGAACTCCCTGGCCATCAGCTCGGTGAGCGGGGCGCCGATCACGGTGATGTCGTCACGGAGTTTCGATGCGGGCACGGGTTTGGAGGAATCGTAGAGCAGATACCCGCCCGGCTCGATGCTCTTCACGTCCGCGTCCCAGGTCTGCGGATTCATCGCCACCATCAGGTCGACGCCGCCGCGCCGGCCGAGCCAACCGGCTTCGCTGACGCGCACTTCGTACCAAGTGGGCAGGCCTTGAATGTTGGAGGGGAAAATGTTGCGCGCACCCACCGGCACGCCCATGCGCAGCACGATCTTGGCGAAGAGACCGTTGGCGCTTGCTGACCCCGATCCGTTCACATTGGCGAACTTGACGACGAAATCATTGATAGCGGCGATCGGCTTGGACATGCTTAGAAAGCGCCTCGCAATACAAGTTGCGGCCGGGCCGCAATATGGGCGCTCTGCTTAGCGCTTTACGCCCGCAACATGAAGCGCCAACACCGGCGCAAGGTGGAATATTCCCAGGCCGATCTTGAGCTATTTCGCAGGTGCGAACGAACGCACCGGGGACTTGCCGCAGCCGGCATGGGTGATTTCCAGGTAGAATTTCTGCATGTCCCAAGCGCCGGTGGGGCAGCGCTCGGCGCACAGGCCGCAATGCAGGCAGACATCTTCATCCTTGGCCATGATGCGGCCGGTCTTGAGACCGTCGGCGATGTAAATGTCTTGCGTGAGATTGAGCGCCGGGGCGCTCAGATTTTCGCGCAGCACGGTTTCTTCGGCGTTCTGGGTGAAGGTGATGCAATCCATCGGGCAGATGTCGACGCATGCATCGCACTCAATGCAGAGATCGGCGGCGAACACGGTCTGCACGTCGCAATTGAGGCAGCGTTGCGCTTCCTTGAAGCCAAGCAGCGGATCGAAACCCTTCTCGACCTCCACCTTCACATTGCGCAGCGCGATCTCGTTTTCGACGTGCGGGACTTTGTAGCGCAGATCGAGTGAGACGTCGTTATCATAGCTCCACTCATGAATGCCCATTTTGGTGGACATCATGGAGACGCCCGGCGGCGGGCGATCGGCGCGCACATCCTTGCCGTTCAGGAATAGATCAATGGAAACAGCCGCATCATGGCCGTGCGCGACGGCCCAGATGATATTCTTCGGGCCGAACGCGGCGTCGCCGCCAAAGAAGACGTTGGGAATGTCGGACTGCATCGTCACCTGATCGACGACCGGCATGCCCCACTTATCGAAGCTCATGCCGATGTCGCGCTCAATCCAAGGGAACGCATTCTCCTGGCCGACCGCCATCAGCACGTCATCGCATGGATAATGCTCATCCGGCTCGCCGGTTGGTTTCAGCGCGCGCTTTCCGCCCTCTTCGACCCAACCCATTTTGGTGAAGGTGACGCCGGTGAGTTTGCCGTTTTCGTGCGTGAATTCCTTGGGCGCGAGGAAATTGAGGATTGGAATGCCTTCGTGCTGCGCATCCTCTTTTTCCCATGGGCTCGCTTTCATCTCATCATAGCCCGAGCGCACGATGACTTTCACATCCTCGCCGCCGAGACGGCGTGAGGTGCGGCAGCAATCCATGGCGGTGTTGCCGCCGCCCAGCACGATGACGCGCTTGCCGATGGAATTGATGTGTTCGAACGACACGTTCGAGAGCCAATCAATGCCGATATGGATGTTCTTGGCCGCTTCCTTGCGGCCCGGAATGTCGAGATCGCGCCCGCGCGGCGCGCCGGTGCCGACAAACACCGCGTCCCAGCCTTGGGCGAGGAAATCTTTTAGCGAGTCGATTCGCTGGCCGTAATGCGTGGTCGGGCCGAGGCGTTCGACATAGCCCACCTCCTCATCGATCACGCTTTCCGGCAGACGGAAGCGCGGAATCTGCGTGCGGATCATGCCGCCACCGCGCTTGTCGGCATCGAAAATATGCACGTCATAGCCAAGCGGGGCGAGATCGCGTGCGACCGTCAACGAAGCGGGACCCGCCCCAATGCAGGCGACGCGCTTGCCGTTCTTCGCGCCGGGCGCCGGCATGCGGGCTTCAATGTCCTGGCCCTTATTGTCAGCGGCGACGCGCTTCAGCCGGCAGATCGCCACCGGCTCTTCTTCAACGCGGCCGCGACGGCACGCCGGCTCGCAGGGGCGATCGCAGGTGCGCCCGAGAATCCCCGGAAACACATTCGACTTCCAATTGATCATGAAGGCGTCGTCGTAACGCTGCGCCGCGATCAAGCGAATGTATTCGGGCACCGGCGTGTGCGCCGGACAGGCCCATTGGCAATCCACAACTTTATGAAAGTAGTCCGGATTCGCGATATCGGTGGGCTTCAAGCGACCGTCTCCCTCGGCGCATTTTCAGCAAAAGTGTCGTTGCGGTTTTGCGTTAGAAAATGCGGCTCATATTGGTTGGCGCAACCTAGCCTGAACCAGCAGGCGCGCAAAGCGCGGCAGATGCGAACAAGTCTCAACTAGTGACCGCTTGCCGCTGCGCGAATGACGTCCGCGCGCGCGCGGCCGAACGATTCAGCCGCCGCCTTGCTCATGTGGTGGCGGTCATGGGTGATCAGCCGCGTACGGTCTTCGGTCCAAGCGTAGCAAGCGCCATTCGGGCAAAAGAAATCCCGCAGCGAGATGTAGTGCGCGCCATTGCGCTCCGTCACCTGCTTAATGGCCACATCGATTTCATCGCCATGGCGCGGGTCGAGAAATTCCGCCGGAACCGGCTGATCTGGCGTGAGCGCGCGTGTGCGGATGATGTTGGGCATATTCTCGGTGAAGGCGGGGCTATTACCGAGCACGATGACGGGCGTGTCGATCGATTGCAGCTCGCGCAATGTGTCGCCCAGAACGCCCACCAGATCCATTTCGGTGAGATTGCTGAACACGATCAGGTCGGCCTGCTCCAGCCGGCGGCGGTCGCCATAGACTTCAGACAAGATGGCAAGGCAGGTTTGGCGCGCATCGTCGCGGTTCGGCGCCCCATCGACTGCGGCTTCAGCCCGACTCTCAAGCGGCTGGTTATAACCTTCGCAGCCCGGCGCCGTGGCGGCGATAATGTGCGCATCCGGATAGACGGCGCGCATCATGTTAACGCCATCGGGACCATGGCTGTCGCCCAGCACGATGATGTTGAATTTTCCAGGTACGATTGCGCCGCATGCGCTCCCGATCGCGCATGCAGCCGCCGCCTCTGTCCGCTCTTCCTGCCAAAAGGCGCGCGTCAGGTTCATCGCTTCGCGCCAATCGGCAGTTCCATCCGACACTTGCGCCGCAGGGGCGCGCGTCAAGAGCGGCTGCGCCGCCATCGCCATTGGCAATGCCAACACGAAAAAGGCGGCCAGCGCGAACTGGTAGGCCGGGTGCACACGGCCGCCGAAGCGGAAGGGCTTCTCGACGCCATGATGCAGCGCCGCCCCCGTGACGAAGGTGGCGGCTGCGATGCCGATTTGAGCGTGCAGCGTCAGCGGCGCCAGCGTCGCATATTTGTAAAGGCTGACGATTGGCCAATGCGTCAGGTACAGCGAGTAACTGATCTTGCCGACATAAACACTGATGGGGTTTTCCAGCAGAATGCGGCTGATCAGGTGCTGGCCGCTGGCGATGATCAGGGCCGTGCCGACTGCCGGGATCATGGCGGCGAAACCCGGAAAGGGCGTCTCCTCGCCATAGGTCACGCCCGACCACACGATCATGGCGAGACCGCAGGCAGCGCCAGCCAAGCGCAGCCACATTGGCAGTGGCGCACGCGCCTTCTGCTCTTGCACGACCAAGATCGCGCCGCAGGCAAATTCCATGATGCGGAACGGCATCAAGTAGAAGGCCGCGCTCGGATCCCGGTCCAGCATCCATTGCGACAGCGCCAAACCGAACACAATCAGGGCGCCAAACAAAAGCGCCAAGCTCCAGCGTCCAAACAGCGGACGCGCCAGGATCAGTAAGAACGGCCAAATCAGATAAAATTGCTCTTCGACGCCGAGCGACCAAGTGTGCAGCAGCGGCTTCAATTCAGCGCCGGTGTCCCAGTAACCGGACTCCATCCAGAAGGTGAAGTTGGAGACTGAGAAGATTGCGGCGATCGCCGATATGGCGGTGTCGTGGGCGGCGTCCGGCGTCATCAATACGGCGGCGGCAGCCATAGTGAGCGCGACCGTGGTCCAGACGGCCGGCATCAACCGGCGAACGCGGCGAACGAAGAAATCCAGCAGCTTAAAATCAGCGCCATCACGGACGATGTTGCGTGTGATCAGATAGCCGGAAATGACGTAGAAAACGTCGACCCCGACGAAGCCGCCCTGAAAAAAAGGCACGTCGAAGTGAAACAGCAGCACCAGCAGCACTGCCAGCGCGCGCAGGCCGTCAATCTCTTTGCGATACATACGTCCCCGCCCGCTTCGCCCCGCAGCGGCGCATCCTTATTGAGAAACAAGCGCGCCCTCAATACGGGGTCGCACTAGCAGGGCTCAGAACTCAGGCGCGCACCGAGAAGGCGAGCTGCGTGAGCCCCTCAATCCCGCCCAGTACAGCGTCGCCCGGCCCGATCGCCCCGACGCCGGCCGGCGTGCCTGTGAAGATCAGGTCCCCGGGCTGAAGCGCAAACGAGCGCGACAGGTGAGCGATGATCTCAACTGGACTCCAAATCATGTCGGCAATGTCGGCGTCTTGCTTGGTCTCGCCATTCACGGAGAGCCAGATGCGGCCGCGCGCGGGATGGCCGATTTGCGCAGCACGCGTGATTGGCGCGATGGGCGCGGATTGATCAAACGCCTTGGCGACGTCCCAAGGCGCGCCAGCCTGCTTGGCTTCGGCTTGACGATCGCGCCGCGTCAGGTCGCATCCGACGGCGTAACCATAAATGTGATCCAGCGCATCCGCCGCGGCGATGCCTACGCCGCCTTTGCCAATCGCCAGCACCAGCTCGATTTCATAATGCAGGTTCGAGGTGTTGAGCGCATACGGGATCGCCGCATTATTGGCGACCACGGCGTCGGCCGGTTTGGTGAAGAAGATCGGCTCGCCCTTCTCGCCGCCCATCTCCTTCACATGCTCAGCATAATTGCGCCCGACACAGAAAATGCGCCGAATCGGGAATAAGCCCCTCTCGCCAAGCACGGGAACGGCAGCCTGGGGCGGCGCTTTCACGACAAAATCGGTCATATCGGGCTTTGAGCACAGCCCCCCGGCGGGTGCAAACTCTCCCGCAGCGCGAACCTTCCGGGCGCGGGACTTGCGTGGCTCTATGGTTCTGGCTGAGGGTTTCGCGCGCCGATGGAATGGCTGCTGATCATCGCCCTGGGAGTGTGGGTGTGGCTGCAACATCAGCGGCTCAACACACTCACCACCCAAGTCAAAGAGCTCGAGTGGCGACTCGGGCTCGGCGCCGATCGCGCGCCTGCGCCGGCGCCGCCTGAGCCTGAGACCGAACGCCCTGTCGCGGCCAATGCCGAGCCGGAACCGCTGCTGCTCGATACGCCGCTGCCTGAAGCTTCCAATGACGAGCTGGATTTGCCCGCGCCTGAAGCGGTGCGCCCGCGCGCGGAGCCCGTGCTTGAGCTGATTGAGCCGCTCATTGCAGAGCCGCCTGAACCGCAGGCCAAGGGGCGCGGTTTCGAGCAATGGCTGGCGGAAAACGGGCTGGCCTGGATTGGCGGCGGCGCGCTTGCGCTGGGCGCGGCTTTCCTGGTGACGTTCGCGGCGCAGCAGGGCTTCTTCACGCCAGGCATGCGGCTGATTGCAGCCGTGCTGCTGGGCGCGGTGCTGATCGGCGCGTCCGAATATGTGCGCCGCCAAGCGCTGCGAAGCGAAACAGGTAATCCGCTGGTAGGCGCGCTGCTCGCCGGGGCGGGCGCGGCTTCGCTTTATGTAACGGTGTGGGCCGCGTTTGGGCTCTATCACTACATCGATGCGTTCACCGCGTCGGTGCTGCTCACGCTCATTTCCGCGCTGCTGATCGCGCTCTCGCATCTGCATGGACAAGCGCTAGGCGCGCTCGCGATCGGCGCGGCCATGCTGGCGCCGGCGCTGACGAATGGCGATGCGTGGCCCTCGCTAGCGCTCACGCTGTTCATCTGCGCGGTGGCGGCGGCGGGCTTTGCGTTGGCCGCATTCCGCCGCTGGTCTTGGACCGCGCTCACCGCGCTGGCGGGCGTCTATGTGTGGTTCGCCGCTTGCGTGGCGGCGGATGAATTGAACCGCGCCATCGCGCTTTTGTGCGTCGGCAGCCTTGGCGCGGCGTCGCTGGCGCTGCGCCCAGGTACGGATGAGGAAAAACCGAGCGCCGCTTTGCGATGGACGCAAGTGCTGTTCGCCGCGCCGACAGCCGCGATCTGCGTCGGCAGCGTTTTGATGCTGTGGACCTGGCTGTCGGCGGCGCCGGCGGCCAATGCTTCGCCGGTCGGGGCGGCTTTGGCGGCCTTGTTTCATGCCGGCCTCGCTGCGCTCGCGATACGGCGCCGGCTGGTGCATCCGGCTGCGTTCGCGGTAGCTGCGGGCGCAGCGACATTGGGGCTGCTGCTTTATGTGCGCACGCGCGTCTATTTCGCGCCGGGCGGGGTCGAGCTTTATGTTTGGCCGCTCATCGTTGCTGGCGGATTGGCGATCGCCGCGCTGGGCGCGCGTCCGCATCATCACGGCCGCACGTTGGTCGCCGCGTCGGGCGCGGTCTCGGCCGCGCTGCTCATCATCATCGCCGCTTTCTCACGGCCGTTCTGGACCGGCTTCGATGTATGGTGCGTGCTGCTCGCCGGCGCGCTGCTCTTCGTCGGCGCGGCTTGGGTCACGGCGCGCAGCGTGTCCGAACCGCGCGCCAGTTGGCCGGTGGATGCTTGGGTTTATGGCGCAGGCGCGCTGGCGCTGATCGGCATGGAATCTTTGGCGCCGGTCTTAGTGCGCCCCGCCGCACATGCCGCTTTGGCATTGGCCTTTGCCTGGCTCGCGACTTGGCGCGGCTGGCGCGGCGCAGGCGTTGCGGCGCTGAGCGCGGCGGCCTTCGCTTTTACCCATGCGGCGGCGCCCGATTTCTCCGGCGCGGTGATGGCGGGCGAAGAGCCTTTGCTGCGCGCCCTGCTCTTCATCGCCGCTGCCGCGGCTTTTGTGTTTGGCGCGAGCCAAATCATCAAACGCCAAGCGCAGGCGCCCAATGTCGGCGATGGGCTGCATTCGGCTTTCGTGCTGCTGATCTTGCTGGGACTGTTTCTGGCGCTGCGCTGGTACGCGAGCGGGCACGCCGGCGCCACGCTCGATCCTTATAGCGAAAACGCGCTGCGCGCGCTGATGCTGATGGCGGCTGGCTATATCACGCTGCCGCGCGGCGATGATTGGACCATTATTGCGCGCATACGCGGGCATGTCTTCTTCGCTTGTGGCCTGCTCATGGCGCTGTTTAGCTCGGCGCTGCTGTTTCACCCCTGGTGGGGAGAAGCGCCGGCCAATCTGGTTTCGCCGCCGCTGCTCAACGCCAATGCGTTTGCGCTGTTGGCGCCGGCGGCGCTTTCCATTGCCGCAGCGCGGTTGCTTTATGGGACCCAGCGCTTTGCTGCGCGGGCTTATGCGTGCGCGGCCGGCTTGTTCGGCTTGATCTGGGCCGTCACCGAAATTCGCTTCACAACGCATGGCTTTGACATGATCGGCGCGGAGGTCGGCCTGCTCGAAGGCGACGCCTACGGCCTGGTGTTCCTGCTCGGCGCGGTGCTGATCGCGGTCGCTGCGCGGCTGCGCGCGCGGACCGATGACGGGCCGTTCACGCAGGACTTGAACCTCGTCATGCGCGCTTGTGCGTTCGCCGGCTTGGGCCTGTGCGCGCTCTTTCTGCTGCTCTCGCGCAATGCCTGGTGGGGCGGGCAAAATCCTGCGCTTTCAGACGATGTCATCAGCTTTTTTGCGGTGCTGACGCTGGCGGTGGCTGTCGCACTTTCATTGGTGCTTGGGCGCGCGCTCTCGCAAGGGCCGGGCATGGATGCGGCGCGCTTCGCCGCCGCGTGCGGGGCAGCGCTGTTTGCGCTGGCGTTCGGACACGATGCGATCCGCTGGCTGCATCACCTTGGCGCGATGGATGACAATCCCGCCCGCATGGCGGGGCTTGAAGGGTTCGCGCATGCGCTGTGGCCGCTGGCTTTGGTGCTTGGCGGCGCCGAGCTGACGCGGCGCGCGCCGGGCCGCGATACGATCCGCTTTTATCTGTACGATTTGCAAGCGATCTGGGCCAATGCGGCGTGGCCTGCTCTGATCTGGGCCGCGCTCGGGCTTTGGTTGGCGTTCAATCCTTGGTGGGGAACTGATCCGGCCTTTGCGCAGGGCTGGTTCGCGGCGTTGATCGGCTTGAGCGCATTCGCCATCGCGGCTTGGCTCAGCTTGCGCGCGAGGCAAATTCCGCACTTGCGCGCCCAAGCTTGGTTCGATCACGCGGCCATGATCGCGGCGACGGGTCACGTGTTTGTGGCGCTCTCTTTGATCGTGCGGCGCATCTTTCATGGCGATGACATGCGCGCGGCGCTCTCCGGTTCCAGCTTGGAAACCTGGTCCTACTCGGCGCTCTGGGCGCTGTTCGCCGCCATCGCCTGGATGATCGGTTCGCGACGGCGCAACATTACTTTGCGGCGCGCTGGGCTCGCACTGCTGCTGTTCGTGGCGGGCAAAGTGCTGATCTTCGACACCGCAACGCTCGATGGCGTGATCCGCGCGGCGTCGGTGATTGGCGCCGGCGTTGTGCTTTCGCTGGTGGCGCTGGCGGCGAGGCGCTTTGGGGGCGCGCAAGCCCGCGATTAAGTTTCGTTCCCGCTTGCGGGAACACGCAGGGGCGGGGCCAGAAATTTTTTCCGCAGTCCAGGAACTGCCCCGCCGCCCGCACGTTTTCTCAACGGCGCCGACCTATCCCCCCGCCCAGGCGCCACCGCAGCACGGGCCGGACCTTCGGGTCCGGCCCAACTGCTAGCTGAGTTCACAAATCTGGGTTCACAAATCTGGGTTCAAAGGCCCATGACGTGGGTGGCGAGGCCGCTGGCTTCATCCCACACATGCAGCGCCCAGCCATCGGTTTCGCCGCTGCGCTCCGCCAAGGGGTCGTCGGGGCTCAATGCGAGGCCGAAAGTCCACGCCGTCGACGGGCAAACGAAAAGCGGCGCGTGGGCGATTTGCCCGAATACGGCGCGGTGATGATGGCCGCACACGACCCGCTTCACCTGCGGATGCTTGCGCAAAACCGCGGTGAGACGTTCGGCGTGGGCGAGGCCGATGCGGTCCAGCAATTGGTCATAAGTCGAGATGGGCGGGTGGTGCAGGGCGACCAACGTGGGCAGATCCGGCCGGCGCGACAGCGTGTCGTCCAGCCATTCGGCGTGCGCGGTGGTGAAGAGGCCGCCGGTTTCGCCGGGGCAAATCTGATCGATCCCGACCAGGCGCAGTGGAAAATCATCGATGGCGAAAGATAGATCGCCCTCATTCGGCAAATAGGCGTGATCGGGAAAATGGGCGCGGATCAGCTCACGCGAATCGTGATTGCCGGGCACGAGAAAAACTGGCGCTGAAGCGCGCTTCAGCGCCTGCGCCAAAAGCGCATATTCTTCCGGCCGCTCATCATTGACCAGATCGCCGGTGGCGATGATGGCCGAAGCGCCGAAGGTTTCAATGGCTGCAAGCGCAGCGTTGAGCCGCGCGAGCGGGTCGAATCCATCATCACGGCGCGCGGCGCGCACGTGCATGTCGGAAATCTGAGCCAGGACGAAGCGCCCGCTCATCGTCCGCGCATCCGCGTCGACGCTGTCATGCCTTGTCGTGCTCCTCGATCAGCCTTCGAGGGCGAACAAATAGGCGCGCGCCGATTTTGTATGTGCCCGAGGTCACACCAAAATTGCTCTGTTTCAGTTTCGCCCATCTGGCGATCAATCGATCGTGCGCGCCACGCGGAAGCCGAGGGCGGGGCCGCGGAAAGCCGGCGCGGCGGTGCGCCGCGCCGCTGAACGCAGTGCGGAAGCCTGGTCGGTATAGGCGCCGCCGCGATAAACTCGGCGCGTGCAATTGTCGGCCTGTACCGCCGCGCCATCGATCGGCGCCAGGTTGAAGTTGGGGGCGTAGCAGTCTTCCACCCATTCGGCGGCGTTGCCGTTCATGTCGAACAGGCCGAACCCATTGGCCGCATGCGCGCCGACTGTGGTGGTGGCGCGGGCGCGATAAGTGGCTTGGCTGGCGGCGATGCTGCGGCCGGTGAAATAAGCTTCCGTAGTGGCGCCGCGCGCGGCGTACTCCCACTCGGCTTCGGTAAGCAGGCGATAGCGCAAGCCGCCAGCTTGGGCGTTGAGCCAATCCAGATAAGCTTGCGCATCATTCCACGACACGCCGATGACTGGGTGATCGCCGCGGCCAAACCCGCGATCGGGCGGGGAAAAGCCGTTGCAGCCGCCGCCTGCGAGGCATGCGTCCCACTGCGCGAAGGTGATTTCGTATTTGCCGATGGCGAGCGGGGCGATCGACACTTCGCGCTGCGGCCCCTCATCGCCGCCGCGCCCGGCTTCATTGCTCGGCGAGCCCATCGAGAAAAGCCCGCCGGCGACGACGACCATTTCCGGGCAATTGGCGCAATCACGGAAGCTCTCGCCGGGCTGCGGCCCAGCTGGCGCGGCAGGCTCGTCTTCGGGAAGCGCCGCGGCTTGCTGCGTGGTTGGCGCCGGCGCTGCAGTAGTGTCGGCGCTGGCGTCAGCTTGGATGACGCCGAAATCCTGCAAAGCGCGGAACGCAATCGGCCCGACAAAAATCAGCGCCGCCGCGACAGCGATCGCCGCCGTGGTCCAGCCAACGCGGCCCAAGAGCCGCTTCAGCTTTTGGCGGCGGGAGAGAATCTCGAAGGTTTGCACGCGCTGCTCGATGTTTTCGAGCGGCTGGCGCCCGCGCGCTTGAAACGCGGCGGACGGCGAATTGCGCGCCATGGAGCGGAATTCCGCGGAAACCAGCGCCGAGCCGGGCGCCGCCAGCTCCTGCAAACGCGCGGCGACGTTGACGCCGTGACCGAGCAAATCCTGCGTCAGCGTGACGACGACATCGCCGACGTGCGCGCCGACGCGAATGGTGGGCTCGCCCTTTTGGCGCTTGTCGAGAATATCCTGCACCGCCTCGAGCGCGGCGCCGGCTGAGCCGAACTCCAGCATGAAGCCGTCGCCCGCCGTATTGAACAGACGCCCGCCATGCGATTCAGCGACGCGAATGATGCGCGCGCGCAGGTTCTCAACATGCCGCGCCGCCTTGCGCTGATCGCGCTCCGACATGGTCGAGAAGCCGACGATGTCGATCGAGACGATCGAGGCCAGCCTGACCGTGCGTTCTTCCCGCTCCGCCGGCGCCGGCGCTTGTTCTTCAGCCACGTTGTACTCCCCACCCCGGCAAGATTAGCCGATCGTGGGCGCTTTACCACCGTCGTAAGGTGCGCCGCGGTGGCGCGCGTCACAGGCGCCCAGGCCGGCGGCGGGCATGAGCGGATGCGCGATTTCAAGGCTGGCTGGGGGCTGGCTTAGGCTTGGCGGGCGGGCGACGCGCCGGGCTCGGGAAATCTGGCGACCACCTCGGCGAGGCCCCGCAGCACCGAGGCCACGGCCGGATCGCTATTGTCAGCGCGGTCCGTGAGCAGACGCATCGAGGATACGTGCACGCCCACGGAGGGCCAATCCCAGCGGCCGGCGGCTTTCATGCGCTCGGCCAAGTCGCACAGCGAATTGGCGACGCGGCAGATGGACGGATGATAGAGGCCGGCAAGGTTCAGCACGTCGAGCGATTGCTGGAAGACGTTCGCGGCGTCCTGATCGCGGCGCGATTGGGCGCCGAGCTCAAGCGCGCGGATCAGCCGAGACATCTCCGCCAAAGCAAGCCCGCGATGTTGCTCGAGCGCGCGGTCCGCGCGCGCCAAGGCGTCATCCACCGAGGCCCCGCCCGGCTTATCGAGCACGTCATAAAAGGCCAGTTTGGGCCGGATTTGCTGGGCGGCGCTCATACGTTCACCACGTCCTTCTGCGGCTCAGCCGCTTGCTCATCCGGGTCATTGGCTCTGCGGCCGTTTTCGCCGATCGGCGCGCCTTCATTTTTCCAGCGCCGATCCGGACCCGCATAGATTTCAGTGTTCACGAAGGGGCGGCGCTCATGCGCGATCCAGGCCAGGCGATTGAGCAAAATGCCGGTTGTGACTGGTTTGGCGACCACAGCGTGCGCGCCGGAATCGCGCGCCTTGCGCACGATCGAGCGCGTGGTGTGGCCAGTGAGCAGGATGGTGGGGGCGAAACAGGCCGGTTCGGGCGCTTCGCGCCGAAGCCAGCGCATGAAGTCGAAGGCGCCCTCATTCGGGAAATTCGCGTCGATGAAAATGAGGTCGATCCGCTGGGCCGCCAGAATGTGGCGCGCCTCCAGAAGATCCATGCACTTGATGCGGTTCTTGGCCCCGAAGCCATAGAAAACCGCGCTCATGACCTCGAGCGTCATCGGGTTGGAATCGATCAGCAGAACGACCGAAGCTTCCAGATTGATGCGCAGATGTGAGGGCAGGCTAGCGCTGTTCATGGCGTCAGACGAAACCGGCGGGCCTCAGCAGGAGGCTGGGAGAACCGCCAAGATTAACCCAGAGGGCTTAAAATTCAGCTGATCAGCCGACCGTTTCGGGGCCCTCCATTATCAGCTCTTGATTGTGACTGACCAGTCAGTTATATAAACACTATGTCATCCCTGCTGCCCAAGCGCCCTCGGCGGGCCGAGGCTCGGCCTGAGGAAATCCTCGAGGCCGCGCTGGAAGAGTTCAACGCGCACGGCTTCGACGCCGCCCGCGTAGAGGACATTGCCAGCCGCGCTGGCATCTCGAAGGGCGGCGTCTATCTCTATTTCCCGAGCAAGCTGGCGCTCCTAAAGGCGCTGATCGAAGCCAAAGTGCTGCCAATCGCTCAGGGCGCGGCGGCGCTGGCCGAGGCCGGCAAGGAAAATCCGCTCCAGGCTTTGCGTCTGATTGGCCAAGTGGCGGCGGTCCAGTTGGCCGATGCGCGGGTCATGGCGGTGCCGCGTCTGGTGATCAGCGTGTCCGGCCGCTTCCCCGAGATCGCTGAATTTTATCATGCCCACGTGGTGCGGCAGGCCCGGGGCGCGCTGGAGCAGCTGATTGGCCGCGCCATGGAGCTGGGCCAAATGCGTCGTGCGGACGTCAAAGCCGCGACACGCGCCTTTATCGGCCCGCTTCTGTTCGAAGCGATGTGGACGCACATTCTCAAAGGCGAAACCGCTCTCGACGATCCCGCAAAACTGATCGAATCCCAGTTCGACATCCTGCTGAACGGCTTGGAGTTGCGCGCATGAAGCGCCTGATATTCGCAGCGCTTGCGCTCGGGCTCGCTGCATGCGGCGCAGAGCCGAGCAATGTCATGCAAGGCTATGGCGAAGCCGATTATTTGTATTTGGCGAGCCAAGAGAGCGGCGTGGTCGCGGACCTGTTCGTGCGCGAAGGCGATGTGGTGGAAGCCGGCGCGCCTGTGTTTCGGCTCGATCCAGACCGCTTGCGCTTGCAGGCGCAAACCGCGGGCGCACAGCAATCGGCGCTCAGCCAAGCGGTGCAGGCCGCGCGCGCCCAGGCCGAGCTGGCGCGGGCAAACTATCAGCGCAGCACGGAGCTTTATCAGCGCGGATTTCTGCCGCGCGCGCGCTTGGATTCAGACCGCGCCGCGCGCGATGCGGCCAATGCCAGCCTCGACCAAGCCGTGCGTGAATTGAGCGCCGCCGGCGCCAGCACGGGCCTTGCAACAACGCGCCTCAACGATCTGAATGGCGCGGCGCCCGCTGCCGGCACGATTGAGCAAATCTACCACAGGCCAGGCGAAGTTGTCGCCGCCGGCGCGCCGATTGCTTCACTGCTGACGCCGCAAAACATGAAAGTGCGCTTCTTCGCGCCAGAGCCGCTACTGACCCAGCTGCCTGTGGGCGCGCTCGTGCGCGTGTCGTGCGACGGCTGCCCGGACAATCTCACCGCGCGCGTGAGTTATGTCGCCGCCGAGCCGCAATTCACGCCGCCTGTGATCTACTCGCTCGAACGCCGCGAAAAGCTGGTTTTCCTGGTGGAAGCGCGCTTCGATGCGGCGACGCCCGTGCGGCCCGGCATGCCGGTCGACGTGCGCCCGCAGCCGCAATCATGAGCGGTCATTTGGCATGAGCAGCGATCTGGTCATCGATGTGCGCGGGCTGACCAAGCGCTTCGGCGACCGCACCGTCGTTGACAATTTCGATCTCAAAGTGCCGCGCGGCGCGATTTATGGATTCTTGGGACCGAACGGATCGGGGAAAACGACGACCATCCGCATGGTGTGCGGTTTGCTCAAGCCGGAAAGCGGCGCTGGCGAAGTGCTGGGCTTCGACGTGCTGAAGGACAGCCTGCGCATCAAAGAACGCGTCGGCTATATGACGCAGAAGTTCTCGCTCTATGAGGATTTGTCGATCCGCGAGAATCTGGATTTTATCGCGCGGCTTTATGAGCTGGATGATCGGCGCGAGCGGGTCGATCAGGCGCTGGAGAATCTGGGGCTGGTCGAGCGCCAGGCGCAGATTGCGGGCAAATTGTCGGGCGGTTGGAAGCAGCGGCTCGCGCTGGCCGCGTGCATGATCCATGAACCGCAATTGCTGTTGCTCGATGAACCAACAGCGGGCGTCGACCCCAAGGCGCGGCGCGATTTCTGGGATCAGATTCGCAAATATGCGTCGCAAGGCGTCACCACCTTAGTATCCACCCACTACATGGACGAAGCGGTGCAATGCGATTCCATCGCTTACATCGCCTACGGCAAAAAGCTGATCGATGCGCCGACGGCGGATATTCCCGGCCAGATTGGCCTCTTCTGCTGGCGGCTGGAAGGACGCCCGCTGCAAGGGGCGCAAGACATGCTGCAGCATGCGCCGGGCGTCGAGCTGGTGGCGCGGTTTGGCGGCGCTATTCACGTGTGCGGGCGCGACGCGGCGCTGCTTGAGGCCGCCGTGCGTGCAGCACAGCAGGCGCAGCCGCATTTGCGCGCCGAGAAGATCGAGGCGGGGTTCGAAGAAATCTTCATCTATCTGATGACCGAGAGCCGCGACAATTTTCTATGAAGCTGCCGCATCTCCCCAACGTACTGGATCTCTCCTGGGCCCGCGTTTTCGCGGTGTTCCTGAAAGAGCTGGTGCAGATGCGGCGCGACCGGCCGACCTTCGCCATTATGATCATGATGCCGATCGTGCAGCTGGTGCTGTTCGGCTACGCCATTAATAACGATCCGCGCCATCTGCCCGCTGTGGTGGAGATGCGCGAAGACGGGCCGATGGCGCGCGCTTTCCTCGCCAGTTTGCACGCCTCCACTTTTGTTGATGTGGTGGCGGTGGCGCGGCGCGAAGAAGACGCAGAAGCCATGCTCCGCTCAGGCGAAGCGAATTTCATCATCGCTATCCCGGAAGGGTTTGAGCGCAGGCTGGTGCGCGGCGAACGCCCGCAAATCCTGATCGCGGCTGACGCCTCCGATCCGGTGGCGACGGGCGGCGCCATCAGCGCGATCGAGCGCGTGGCGCAACAGGCGTTCGCGCCGGAGCTTACCGGGCCGCTGGCTTTCCTGGCGCCAACGCCCGCGCCTTACGACATTGTGGTGCATCGCCGCTACAATCCCGAGGGCGTCACCTCTTTCAATATTGTGCCGGCGCTTTTGGGCGTCATCCTCACCATGACCATGGTGATGATCACCTCGATCGCGCTGACGCGCGAAACCGAACGCGGCACGATGGAGAATTTGCTGGCGACGCCAGTGCGGCCGCTGGAAGTGATGATCGGCAAGACCACGCCCTATATTGGCGTTGGCGCGATTCAAGTGGTGATCGTGCTGATCGTCGCCACGTTACTGTTTCACATCCCGTTCACGGGTTCGTTCCTGGCTTTCCTGATCGCGGTGACGCTGTTCATCTTCGCCAATCTGATGCTGGGCTATCTGATCTCGACGGCCGCGCGCACGCAAATGCAGGCGATGCAGATGACGTTCTTCGTTTTCTTGCCGTCCATCTTGTTATCCGGCTTTATGTTTCCCTTCGCGGCCATGCCTGGCTGGGCGCGCGCGATGGGTGAATGCCTGCCGCTGACGCACTTCCTGCGCATCGTCCGCGAAGTGATCCTCAAGGGCGCCGGCTTCACCGACATTGTGGGCGATCTCTGGAGGCTGACGCTGATCCTGCTGGTGCTGGGTACGCTGGCGATGATGCACTTCCGGCGGACGCTGGATTAATCCGGTAGCGCCACGCACTTATTTCCTGCCGCCACTTCGAGCGGGCTATCGAGCCCGCCTTCAATGCGCACTTCCCCGCCCGCCGCCGCCACCAGCGCGCAACCGCCGGCGACATCCCAAATCATCGAACCACTTTCGCGATAAGCCTCGGCGCGGCCGGCAGCGACATAGGCCAAAGCCGTCGCAGCCGAGCCGATCATGCGCACCTTCTGCCAGCGATTGATCAGTTCGCCCATCGCCGCCATGGCGGCGGCGTCCGTGCGGGCGCGCGCGGGCACGCCGGTTTGCAGAATGCCGGCTTTGGGATCGGCGACATTCGATACTTTGATCGACGCGCCATTCAGCCAAGCGCCCTGGCCGACCACGCCGCTGAAAGTCTCGGCCATGACAAAGCAATCGACCACGCCGAGCACGGGCGCGCCGTGCTTGAGCAGGCCGATGGAGACGGCGCAGTGCGGATAGCCGCGCAGATAGTTGACGCTGCCATCGAGCGGATCGACCGCCCAGACATAGTCACCAGCCGCGCCCGCCACCTTCCCGCGCTCTTCGGAGATGATCGGAAACGGCGCGCGCTTGGCGAGCGCGTCGAGGACCAGGGCTTCGGCGCGGACATCGGCGTCGATCTTGACCTCGCGTCCCTCCCCGCCCGTGACGACAGCCCAGGCTTCGCGATGCGCCTTGAGCGCGCCGCTGGCGAGCGCGGCGGCGTCGCGCGCAATGGTCAGGAGTTCGGAGAGTTCGGTCACGGCTTCTGATAAACCCACGCCCGCATGCCTCCAAGTGAAGCTTGGCGCCCGCGACGCTTTGCGCTTTATGGACAACGGAGCCGGGGATGGATGGCGGAACGGGCAGGTCGCTGCTGAAACCCGCTGCTGGCGCGAAGATCGCGCTCAGCACCGCTCAGCTCGACAAGCGCTTTGATCTGCGCCGCCGCGCCAAGGCGGATGGGGGCCAAAACCTACCGCGTCATGACGCCAGCGAACTTTCGGCGGTTGAGCAAGACGTGCTCCGCGCCGTCGCCGCCGAACGCGGCCGGATCGATCAGGCGCGGCTGGAGGCGAAGGCCGAAGCGGAGCGGCGGCTGCGCGCGCTGGCGCCGACTCCGCAGGATTTTGCGGGTCCCGCGCTCGATGCGCGCCTGGCGCTCAAGCAAGCCGCCGGGCGCGTGGCGCATGATTGGGCCGATGCGGCGCGTCAAGCGACGCAGGCGCGCGAGGATCTCGAGGCGTTCAAGCGCGCCAATGGCTTGCGGCGCGCGGCGCACTATCCGCATTCACCGCTGATGCAGGTGGGGCTGCTCTTCTGCGCGGCTTTATTTGAGGCGCTGTTTTCAGCGGCCTTGTTTGCGGAGGACGATTCACGCGGTCTGCTGGGTGGGGCGATCACGGCGGTGGGGCTCTCCGGCGCCAATGTCACGCTCGGCTTTTTGGCCGGCTTTATCGGCCTCAGGCACCTTCAGCATGTGCGCTGGTGGATCAAGGCCTTGGGCGGAGCGGCGTTTGCAGCGCTGGCGGCGCTGGCCTTGATGCTGAACCTGTTCGCCGCGGATTGGCGCGACCGCATGGCGGCGGTGGCGAACCCAGCGGAGCCCAGCTCGGATGCCAGCTTCCAACTTTGGTCGCTGCTGCACTTGCAAACGCCGCAAGCGATTATTCTGCTGATGCTGGGCGCAGGCGTGTGGGTGTTTGCGACGCTCAAGGGCTATTCGGGCCTGGAAGACCCCTATCCCGACTTTGGCAATATGGACCGCGCCGCCGCCGAGGCGACAGGTGCGCTCTCCGAGTTTCGCGCCGAGGCGCGCGCGGCCTTGGAGGCGCCGGTGAACGAAGCGCGCGCCGCGCTCAGCGCGCGGCTGGAAAAAATGCGCAGCGAGTTTGACGCCATGACGCGCGCCTTCGACGAAGCCGCCGCCCAGGTGGAGACGCTAGATGCGCAAGCGCGCGGGTTGGATGAAGCGGCGGCGAGCGCAATTTTTCTGTATCGGCAGGAGAACGCTGCGGCCCGGCCGACGCCGGCGCCGGCTTATTTTAGCGTCGCCCCGCCAGCCATTGGCGCTTCGCTCGATGCGCTGGGCGCGGCAGCGGCCATGATTGACGATGCGCGCACGCGCCTCAGTGAGGCACAGGCGCAGTCCGCGGCGGCGCTTGAGGAGCTGGTCGGCGAACTCGACAAGGTGACGCGCGAGTTGAACGAGGCGCTGCCGGTATGAGGCGCCCGGTGCGCAAGCAGGGCGCGCAGAATATTTTGGGCGCGGTGCTGATCGGGGCGGTGATGCTGGCGCTGGGCGCATTCGCCTATGCGGGGCTGGCGCTGCGCCCGCCGCCCACGGATGCGGAGACGTTGTGCCGGACCGATGCACCGCTTGGCGCGCACACCATCATCTTCATCGACACCAGCGACCGCATGGAGGCGCGTCACCGCCGCAAGCTGCAGGCGGTGGCGGATCAGGAGCGCGCGCGGCTCGGCCAGTACGATCGGCTCACCATTATGCGGCTCAATGCGCGCAATCCGCAGGAGCCGGCCATCCTGTTTTCAAAGTGCCTGCCGCTGCCGCCGGATCAGGCCAATCCGTTCGTGCAGAATCCGCGCGAGGTGCGCGCGCGCTGGGAAGAGGATTTCGCCGCCGCGCTGGAGCGCGCTTTGCGCAGCGCGCAGTCGAGCGGACCGACGCGCGCCTCGCCCCTGCTGGCCGGCGTGCGCGCCATCGCCGCCGATCCGGATTTCGGCGCCGACATTGCGCAGCGCAGGCTGGTGATCATGTCCGACATGCTGGAGCATGAGCCGGACGGTTTCACGCTTTATGCGGATGACGCCGACTATATGCGCTGGCGCGCGGTAAGCGCTGTCGCTCCAGCTGACTTGTCTCGGGTGGCCGTTCGCATCGTGCCGATCGACCGGCCCGACCATGCTGCGGAGCAAAATCGCGCGCTGGCGGGGTTTTGGCCGGATTATTTCGATGCTGCACTGGCTGCATCTGTGAGTATCGATCCGGCGCCATAGACTTGCGCGCCCAAACCCGACTCAATTTAGACTCCGCGTCACGAATTGGGCGGAGGGTTGCTTGAGCTATTCCTGGCAAGGTGCGAGCGGGCGCTGGTACGAGTTCGACGTCGCGCGCGCAGCGCGGGCGTGGGAGCCCGTGGGCGGCGTTTATATGTTCGTCAAGCCGCACAATCAGCAGGAACAGATGTGGGGCGGCCCGATCTGCCTGTTCCTCGGCAAGACCGACGACTTTTCGCTCGCGCTGACGCGCAATGACATGTGGCAAGCCTCGCAGCATCTGGGCGCCGCCGAAGTGCATTTGCTGGTGATTAATGACGCCGCCACGCGCGAGCGCGTCGAGAAGGATTTGCTCGAAGCGCAAATGCCGATCCTCAACCGGCAGCAGCGCCGCGCGGCGTAATCGGACCGCGAGCCTTCAGGCTCGCATTGCACAAACGTATGGTGCGCGTCTGAAGACGCGCGGTCCGATTAGCGCGCAGCCACGGCGGCGCCTGGAAAATCGCTGAACACGCCATCAATGCCGAGCGCGTAGAATTGGCGCAGCTCGGCGGCGAGATCGCCGTGTTGGCGCAGATAGTCAGGCGCACTGGCCTCGCCGCGCCGCAGCTCCGCCGGCAGGAAAAAATTCTCCGCGCGGAATGTCCAAGCATGAACCAGCAGATTGGCGCGGTGTGCGCGTTCGATCAGATCGGTGGGCGGCGATGATGCGCCGCTGGCGCCGCGCGGGACGATCATGGCCTTCTCCACGCCAATGCCGCGCGCATAAGCAGCGATCTGAGCGAGGCCCGTATCGGTGTACATTTGCGCGTAAGTGAGATCAGGCCGATCCGCTGGGCCGCCTGCGCCCGACATGAGCTGAATGCACGACCAGCGGATCGAGGACATCGCGGCCAAAGTTTCGAGCGGGCCGACCTCGAAGCACTGCACGTACATCATGTCCGCCGCCGCCTGGCCGCCATGGGCTTGTACGAAAGCCGCAAAGGCGGGCGTTGGATCGAGGCCGACGCTACTGAGATAAGCCGGATGCTTGAGCTCAGGATAAATGCCCACGCCGCTTTCCCGCGCGAGCGCGAGCGCCTCTTCGAAGCTGGGGATTTCTTCCTGGCCGTCATAGGCGCTATTGCCGGGGCGCAGCTGCGGCAGGCGTTCCTTCGCACGCAAGGTTTTCAATTCAGCGAGGGTGAAATCCTCGGTGAACCAGCCGCTCATGCTTTGGCCGTCTATGATTTTCGTCGCGCGGCGGCTGGCGAATTCAGGGCGGGCGCCGACATCCGTGGTGCCGCCGATTTCATTTTCGTGGCGGCACACCAGCACGCCATCCTTGGTCATCACCAAGTCGGGCTCGATGAAATCTGCGCCCTGCGCGATGGCGAGGCGATAAGAGGCAAGGGTGTGTTCAGGCCGCTCGCCCGAGGCGCCGCGATGGGCAATGACGATCGGACGCGTCACAGATGACCTCCCATTGGATGGAGCGCTTGCGCATGCGGCGGCCAGCGTTGCGGCGCCAACCAGCACATCGCGCCGCCTCATAGGCGTTCATCCTTCGGAGCCAGCTGTGTCATCGACAGACCGGTGAACAGGATCGAGGCGGCGAACAGCAAGGTCCAGGCGCCGAACGTAGCGTCAAGCGTCGGATCAATGTTCGGAAATGCGCGCGGAAATTCGTGGGTGGCGACGCCATTGAGGAACATGGTCGGCAGCGCAATGCCGATCGAGGCTTCGCCCTCGTCGCCGCGCGCTTCGTGCAGCAGCTTGAGCAGCAAGATCGCCGCGAGCACGCCAATCACTGGGGCGGACAGGAAGGCAAACAGCCGGAATTGCTCGTCGGGCAAAAAGAACATCTGCCCCGCGAAGCGAAACGCGGCGGCTACGATCAGCCAAAGTACAAAGCCCAAGCCCATTGCGCGCAAGATCATGATGTCGTCCCCGGTTACGGCGCCTTTTTAGCGCGCTGGACAGGATCAGCGAGACTTATCTTCAGTCGCGCGCCACAGCGCCTAGTTCTTCAAAATGTCGCGCGAAACGATTACGCGCATGATCTCGTTGGTGCCTTCGAGAATGCGGTGCACACGCAGATCGCGGACGATTCGCTCAATCTCAAAGTCAGCCAGATAGCCGTAGCCGCCATGCAATTGCAGGGCTTGATCCGCCACTTTGAACGCGGTGTCGGTGACGAAGCGCTTGGCCATGGCGCAATATTTGGTGGCGTCCGGCGCCTTGGCGTCGAGCTTCTTCGCCGCCGTGTGCAGCAGCGCGCGTGAGGCGGCCAGATCGGTGGCCATATCGGCGAGCTGGAACTGCGTGTTCTGGAAATCGGCGATGGCTTTGCCGAATTGTTTGCGGTCCTTCACATACGTCACGGTGCGGTCGAATGCGTCTTGCGCGCCGCCAAGGGCGCAGGCGGCGATGTTGAGCCGCCCGCCATCGAGGCCTTGCATCGCATATTTGAAGCCCTCGCCTTCCGGGCCGATGCGGTTCTCCGCCGGCACGCGGCAATCTTCGAAATTGACCAGCGCCGTCGGTTGCGCGCGCCAGCCCATCTTGTCTTCAAGCTTGCCGAAGGAAAGGCCCGGCGTTTTGTTTTCCACCATGAGCGTGGAGACGCCCTTGGGGCCGTCTTCGCCGGTGCGGCACATGACGACATAAAGATCGGAAAAGCTGGCGCCGGAAATGAACGCCTTGGAACCATTCATCAGATAATGCGCATTGCCGTCCGGCTTGGCGGTCGTGCGCAGCGCGGCTGCATCCGAGCCGGAGCCGGGCTCGGTCAAGCAATAGGACGCGATCGTTTCCATCGTGGTCAGCTTGGGCAGCCATTTCTGGCGCTGCTCGTCGCTGGCGAACGAGTCGATCATCCAGGCGCACATATTGTGGATCGACAGAAAGGCGGCGGTGGAGACGCAGCCGCGCGATAATTCTTCGAAGATCAAAGCCGCGTCGAACCGCGTCAGCCCGGAACCGCCCACATCGTCGCGCACGTAAATGCCGGCAAAGCCGAGCGCGGCCAGTTCCTGCAGCGCTTCACGGCTAAGGCCCTCCTCCTCCCAACGCGCCGCATTCGGGCGCAGCCGCTCCTGCGCGAAGGCCCGGGCGGTGTCGACGATCATGTATTGGTCTTCGGTCAGGTCAGTCATGGGGTCCTTATAGCCCCTGGAAATCGCACAACCAGTGTTCCAGCCGGGAACTATGGCCGCAGCTTCACGTTAGAGCGGACCTGAGGAGGAGACTGACATGCTGAAATCACTGCTCGCCGCCACGGCTGCGCTTGGTCTGCTGGGCCTCGCCGGGTGCGATGGCGGCGGCGATGACAGCAATGCCGACGCCGCCGACGCCCTCAATGATGCGACGGACGGCAATCCCAGCACCAATCCGTAGAAGCTGACAGCGCGGAACCGCCATCCATGCGCTGCGTTTACCTTCACGGCGGCGGCCCTCATTTGCCGCATGGGACATATCAGGAGACGTGCATGTTGAAGACGACCTTGGCCGCGGCCGCCGCGGCGAGCCTGTTTGCGCTGGGCGCTTGCGGTCAGACCACGACCGTGGAGTCAGATTCGCCTTCCGAAGATGTGGGCGCGGCTATGGAAGAAGCTGGCGACAACATTGAAGAGGCCGCCGACCAAGCGGGCGATGAGATCGAGGAGGCCGGCGACAACGCCGCTGATGCGGTCGACGACGCCACTGACGGTAATCCCAATACAAACCCGTAGGAGATCACATATGTTGAAGCAAATCGCGATCGCCGCCGCCACCGCCGCCATGATGAGCCTTGGCGCGTGTGGTCAAGGCCCGGCGGAAGAAGCCGGCGAGCAAGCCGACACCATCAATGAGCAAGTGACGACCGGCGAAACCGATCTGGGCCAAGGCCCGATGGAAGAAGCCGGCGAACAAGCCGACGAAGCGGCTGATGACGGCATGACCACAACGACAACCGAGACGACCACCACCACCACGACGCCATAGTCGTTTCCGCCGACGCATTTTATACACCCTCCAGGGCGAAAGCGCTGGGGGGATTTTTATGCGCGGCGCGCCGTCTTCGCCTGCCATCTTGCTGCTCGGCGCAACCCTTGCCGGCTGCTGCATGGACGCGACCATCAAGCACCTGGCGCACACCAATCACATCTTGCTGGTGGCGTTCGGCCGCTACCTGTTTGGCGCGCTCATCTCCGCGGGCATCTGGTTGCGCGCCGGCGCGCCCTCGATCAGCGCCGAAATGTGGCGCGCGCATGCGCTGCGCGGCTTCGTCATCACCGGCACGGCGGTCGGGTTTTTCTGGGCGCTCACCATTTTGCCGCTGGCTGAAGCGGTGACGCTCTCTTTCATCTATCCGCTGCTGATCCCGTTCGTGGCGCGGATCATGCTGGGCGAACAGGTGCGCACCGCCAGCGTCGTAGCGGCGGCGATTGGCTTTGTCGGCGTGATTGTCGCCGCGCAGGGCGCACCTTCGGTGGAGGAATCGCCGCAGCACGCCTTGGGCGTCGCGGCTGTGATTTTTTCCGCACTGATGTTCGCGCTCGCCATGGTGTTGCTGCGCTCGCGCGCGCAGACGGACGGGCCGCTTATTGTCGGCATGATGTCGAGCCTGTTTCCGGCGCTGATCCTGGCGGGGCCGACGCTCGCCTTCGCGACGCCGCCGCGTTTGGAGGATTGGCCAATCTTCCTGCTCATGGGCGCGTTCGCGGCGACCTTCATGTACCTGATTGCGCGCGCTTATGCGGGCGCTGAAGCGCAGAAGCTGGCGCCAATCCATTATGCCGAGCTGATCTGGGCCAGCGCGATCGGCTATCTGATTTTCCGCGAAACGCCGCGCATCGAGCTTTATCTCGGCGCGGCGCTGATCGTGGCGGCGTGTCTCCTGGCCGCGTACCAAGAACGCCGCGCGAGTCTGAAACCGCGCGGCGTCTAGGCTCATGCAGCGTTGGAGTGCTGCGCCTTCTTGGCGGCCTCCTCCGCACGGCGGCCGGTAAGCTCAACCATGTGGTCGAACTCGGCTTCGAAGGTGGCGAGGCCCTGCGTGAGCGAGCGCAATTCGATGATGAAATTCTGCCGCTCGCTATGCGGCAGATACACGTCGACGCGATCCCAGCCGGGCCAGCCTTCGCGGCTTTCAAAGCCGAGGATTTGACCATTATGCGCGGACACAGCCGAGTTGATTTTCGGCGTGCCCCAGCTTGGCGTGTAGATGGAGAGCTTCTCGATCGGCTCAAGCACGACCGGCTCGCACTCCGCCAAAGCTTCGCTCATGCCGAGGCGGCCGGCCATCTGGAACGCGTGCTCGGAAGAATCGACGCTATGGAAAGAGCCGTCGATCAAGGTCACCGATACATCTACAACGGGAAAGCCGATCGGGCCTTTGCTCATGGCGTCCTGCACGCCGGCTTCGACGGCGGGAATCCATTGGCGCGGTATGGCGCCGCCGGTGATCTTGTCGACGAACTGAAAGCCCTCGCCGCGCGGCAGCGGCTTCACCTGGATCACGCAATCGCCGAACTGGCCGTGACCGCCGGTCTGCTTCTTGTGCCGACCGCGCTTTTCCGCGTTGCGGCGAATGGTTTCCTGGTAGGGCGTCGACGGGCGCGCGGTGGAGACGTCCACGCCGAAGCGGGATTTGAGCCGATCGATCACGGTGCGCAGGTGCGGATCGCCTTGGCCCTGCAGCAGGATTTCATGCGTGACCTGATCATGCTTCACCTCAAGGCCGGGATCCTCCTCCACCAGCTTTTGCAGCGCGCCGGAGAGACGCACATCGTCTTTGCGATCCTTGGTGGCGATGGCGAGTTGGAAAACCGGGTAGCGCTTCTTGAAGCTCAGCTTGATTTTCTGCTGACCGTTGCGTGACAGCACATCGCCCGCCGCGACGGGATCGAGCTTGCCGATGGCGATGACATCGCCTTTGGGTGCGCTGGAAATTTTCTTAGTCTGCCCATTATTGACGGCGAACAAGGCGCCGGGGCGCTGGCTTGAGCCATCGCTCAGCGTAAGCTGATCGCTATCCTGCAATGGGCCGCCAAACACGCGGGCGTAAGCCAGCTTGCCGGCCTGGCCGGCGTGCGAAATCTTCATCACATAGGCGCCGGGGCCGGCGAGGCCGAGGCGCTCGGCGGCGTATTGCGGCGCGGGCGTATCGTGGCGCAGCGCCTTCAACAGACGGCGCACGCCATGGCCTTGCGCGGTTGAGCCGAAAAACACTGGCGTGATCAAACATTCGCGCGCTTCGCGCACCAGATCGCGATAGACCAGATCGCGGTCCGGCGTTGTGTCGGAGAGCAATTGCTCCATCAGCGCATCGTCGAAATCGGCCAGCTGTTCGAGCATGTGGAAGCGCGCTTCGGTTTCGCGCTCGGCCAACTCGGCCGGAATGTCGATCACCTGCGAAGGCTTGCCCTGCTGATAGAGGAACGCGCGCTCCAGCGCGAGATCGACATAACCGGCGACCTTCTCCTCTTTCCAGATTGGAATCTGCCGCGCGACAAGCGGCAAGGCGCTGACAGGCTGCAGCATCTCCAAGAGATCGCGCACGCGCCCGCGCGCCTGATCAATCTTGTTGATGAAAAGGAGATGCGGAATTTTCATCTCTTCCAGCGCGTGCAGGCACGGCTGAATCAGAATGGCTTTATCAGGATCGGGATCGGCGACAACGATGGCGAGATCGACGGCGGGCGTTGCAAAGTCAGCGTCAGCGACGAAATCGACGGCGCCGGGCGTATCGATCATTGCGTAATGGTCACCCATGAAATCGATCGCCGTGATTTGCACTTCGGTGGACTGGCCCGCCGCGGCCGAGGCTGTGCCCGGACCGCCCGAGGCGGCTGACGCCAGGGCCTGAATCAACGCCGTCTTGCCCGCCCCGGTCGGACCGACGACGGCGACTGCCCTCACCACATTTGCCGATTTACTGCCAGGCATGAGCGCATCTCCATTGTTCCCCGTTTCGGGGCTGGGCGGCGCGCTTCGCCATGCTTCGTCGGCGGCCGGCGCCGCTTCTGGCTTGTCACGGGTCTCGCACTGCGCGAGCCGGAAGATCACTCTTTCACGACATTGAACGTCTCGCAAGCGAAGCGAGATGCGCTGCTGTTTACGATGTTCACCGCTCCGGCAGTGGGATGAACTCTTTGTCGTCGCCCGGCACGAGGCCGAAGCGGCCAGTCTTCCAGTCTTCCTTGGCTTGCTCGATCCGCTCTTTGCGCGAGGACACGAAATTCCACCATAAATGGCGCGGGCCGAGATTGGCGCCGCCGAGCAACAGGAAACGCGCGCTCGTGCGCGCGCGAATGGTGATGGGATCGCCGGAGCGTAGCACCAGCAATTTGCCGGGACCGAACACGTCACCGGCAATTTCGATCTCGCCGCCGACCGTATAGACGGCGCGCTCTTCATGATCGGCGTCGAGCGGCAAGGCTGCGCCCGGCTCCAAATCGGCGCCAGCGTAGAAGATTTCCGAGAAGGTTTTGACCGGCGAGGTCAAGCCATAGAGCGAGCCAGCGATTACGCGCACATGCTTGCCGCCTTCATTGAGCGCAGGGAGCGCCGCAACATCGTGATGGGCGAAGAAGGGCGCGCTTTCTTCATGCGCTTCCGGCAGCGCGATCCAGGATTGGATGCCGCTGATCGGCGAGCCGCTCGCGCGCAGTTCTGCCGCAGTGCGTTCAGAATGCGCGATGCCGCGCCCCGCATTCATCCAATTCACATCGCCAGGCCGGATCGCCTGCGCGGAACCCAGCGTGTCGCGGTGAAAAATCTCTCCGTCGAACAAATAGGTGATGGTGGCGAGACCAATGTGCGGATGCGGGCGCACATCCAGGCCCTTGCCCGCCTCAAACCGCGCGGGGCCAAATTCATCCCAGAAGATGAACGGACCCACCATGCGCTTTTCGATCGCCGGCAGGGCGCGGCGCACCATGAAATTATCGCCTAAATCGCGCGGTTTGGGTTCAATCGTCACCATCACCTTGCCGTGTTCCGGCAAGGCGTCGGACAGCTGTTCATCGCCTGGTCGCATGGTCATACAGCCATTCTAACATGCATGGCTCGCCCGTCACGCCTACGCTTTTGCGGGCTTCCCAAGCCTTACGGAAAGGGTAAAACGACGACGCGCGCGGGTGCGTCCCGCGGCCCACGGCGCTGCTTATGCGCCCAATCAAAAATTGGAGATTTGAATGAGAATCGCTCTTGCCCTCGCGGCCGCACTGGCGTTTGGCCTCGCCGCCTGCAGCCAAGCGGACCAGACCGAAGCTGAAACCAATGCCGACGCCGCGGCCACCGAAGTCGGCGCCGCCATGGAAAGTGCTGGCGACGCCATCGGCGACGCCGCCAACGAAGCCGGCGAAGCGGTTGAAGGCGCCGTCAACGACGCCGCCACTGAAGTCGAGCACGCGACCGACGACAACGAAGCGACCCAGTAAACGCTTCAACTGCAGACATGAAATGGGCGGCGCTGATCAGGCGCCGCCCGTTTTATTTGACGCTACGCCGCTTCAGTTGCGATCCACACGGCACTGGAAGCAGCCATATTTGGAGCGAATGTGAATGTACGCGACGCGCGGATCCTCGAGGATCGACTCGCATGTCGCGGCCAGCTCTGCTCCTGGCACGATCTGGCCGGTCTCGTAGAGAATCCAATCCGCATTGTCATAACCACGGATCGCCGCCGGATTGAGAAACGCGAACCAAGGCGGCAGCGCATCGCTGTCATAGTGCGTGCACGCGGCTTGATGCAGAAATATGGGACCCGTTTCCGCATAAGGCTGAGCCTCGCCGGCAAAGGGCCGATGCGCGAGCACGAGCTTAGGCTCGCCATTGGCGATCAAACCCAAACAATGCCGGCACGGATTGGCGCCGCCTTCGGCGAGGCGCACAAGCGGTTTCTGGCCATGCGCATCAGCGCCGCCGTGGCGTAAATGCTCGAACAGATCAGTGGCGATGCCACTCACCCTAAAACTCATGCCGCTCTCTCGCTTCCGTCGGCGAGAGAGTGGCAGGTGAAGATGCGTGGCGCTGGCCGCTTTCGGACGCGCTGTTTACGCGGCTTTCTTATCGCTTGCGCCGTTGAACAGGAAGTCGTTGCCGTCAAAGCTGACGTTGACGCGATCGCCGTCCTTGATGGCGCCTTCCAGGATTTGCCGCGCCAGCGGGTCCTGCACGTCCTTCTGGATCACGCGCTTCAGCGGCCGCGCGCCCCAGGCGGGATCGTAACCCCGTTTAGCCAGCTCCGCTTTCGCGCGCGCATCGAGCTCCATGCTGATATTGCGCGCCGCCAAGAGCCGATCGAGCCGCTTCAGCTGGATCTCGACGATCGCGCCCATCTGCGCTTTTTCGAGCCGCTTGAACAGAATGATCTCATCGACGCGGTTGAGGAATTCCGGGCGGAAGCGCGCGCGCAATTCGCTCATCACGCCATCGCGCGCATCTTCGACATCGGCGCCATCGGGCAGCTCCGCCATATATTGCGCGCCGGCGTTCGAGGTCATGATCAGAATGGTGTTCTTGAAGTCGACAGTGCGGCCTTGGCCGTCCGTTAGGCGGCCATCGTCCAGCACTTGCAGGAGGACGTTGAACACGTCCGGATGCGCTTTCTCGATTTCATCGAACAGCACGACTTGATAGGGGCGGCGCCGCACGGCTTCGGTGAGTGCGCCGCCTTCTTCATAGCCGACATAGCCCGGTGGCGCGCCGATCAGACGCGCAACCGAATGCTTCTCCATATATTCGGACATGTCGATGCGCGTCAGCGCATGCTCATCGTCGAACAGGAATTCGGCGAGCGCTTTGGTGAGCTCGGTTTTGCCAACGCCGGTTGGGCCCAAGAACATGAACGAGCCGATCGGCCGGTTGGGGTCCTGCAGACCTGCGCGCGCGCGGCGCACGGCGTCAGAGACAGCGCGCAGCGCCGGCTCTTGGCCGATGACGCGGCCGCGCAGCGACTCCTCCATCGCCAACAGCTTGGCCCTCTCGCCCTCCAGCATTTTCTCGACCGGCACGCCGGTCCAGCGCGAGACCACGCCGGCAATGGCTTCGGCGTCGACCACTTCTTTCACCAGCCCGCCCGCATTGCCGCCGCCTTTCTCAGCGTCGGCGATTTGCTTTTCCAATTGCGGGATGCGGCCATATTTCAGCTCGGACGCGCGGGCGAGATCGCCGCGACGCACGGCGTTTTCATACTCGGTCTGCAGCCGCTCCAGCTCTTCCTTGGATTTGGAGGTGACTTGCAGTTTCTGCTTTTCGGCCGACCACGCCGCCGTGAGTTCCGCCGAACGCGTTTCCAGCTGTTTGATTTCGGCTTCGAGCTTGCCGAGCCGATCTTTCGAGGCCGGGTCTTTTTCCTTCTTGAGCGCTTCCAGCTCGATTTTGAGCTGCAGCATGCGGCGGTCGATCTCATCCAGCTCTTCCGGCTTGGAATCGACCTGCATGCGCAGACGCGAAGCGGCTTCATCCATCAGGTCGATGGCTTTATCCGGCAGGAAGCGATCGGTGATGTAGCGATGCGAAAGCTGCGCGGCGGCGACGATGGCGGCGTCGGAAATGCGCACGCCATGATGCTGCTCGTAACGGTCCTTCAGCCCGCGCAGGATGGAGATGGTATCCTCCACCGTCGGCTCATCGACGAACACGGGCTGGAAGCGCCGCGCCAAAGCCGCGTCCTTCTCCACATGCTTACGATATTCATCGAGCGTGGTGGCGCCGACGCAATGCAGCTCGCCGCGCGCCAGCGCCGGCTTTAACAGGTTGGACGCATCCATCGCGCCATCGGCTTTACCGGCGCCGACCAAAGTGTGCATTTCATCGATGAAGAGAATGATGCCGCCTTCGGCCGCAGTGACTTCGTTCAGCACCGCCTTCAAGCGCTCTTCGAATTCGCCGCGGAATTTGGCGCCGGCGATCAGCGCGCCCATATCGAGAGCGAGCAGCTTTTTGTGCTTCAAGCTCTCGGGCACATCGCCATTGATGATGCGCAAGGCGAGGCCCTCGGCGATGGCGGTTTTGCCGACGCCGGGTTCGCCGATCAGCACCGGATTATTCTTGGTGCGGCGCGAGAGCACTTGAATGGTGCGGCGGATTTCTTCGTCGCGGCCAATCACCGGATCCAGCTTGCCCTTGCGCGCATCTTCGGTGAGATCGCGAGCATACTTCTTCAGCGCTTCATATTGATCTTCGGCGCTGGCGCTCTGCGCGGTGCGGCCCTTGCGCAATTCAGTGATGGCTTGTTCGAGCTTTTGCGGGGTAAGGCCGGCTTTCTTGAGAATGTCCGCGGCGGGCCCGGGCGTGATGGCGAGGCCGAACAGCAGACGCTCGGCGGTGACGTAGGAATCACCAGCCTTGGTCGCGGCCTGCTCGGCGGCGTCGAGGGCGCGGGAGAAAGAGTTGGAGGCGTACATGCGGTCGTTGCCGCCCTGCACTTTGGGCAGCGCCTGCACGGACTTGTCCGCCTCATCGGCGGCCTGACGCGCATTGGCGCCGGCATTGGTGATGAGGCTCGCCGCGAGACCCTCGCGGTCATCCAGCAGCGCCTTTAAAAGATGCTGGGTTTCGAGTTGTTGGTTTTGTTCGCGCAAAGCGATGGTTTGCGCAGCTTGCACGAATCCACGCGCACGCTCGGTGAGCTTTTCCATATCCATGACGGACCCTCTAAGGCGTCCTGCCCCGACCTCCATTGTGGCCGATCAGGGCAGCATGTAGATGGCCAAGACCTAGGTGTGGCAACAGGGCCACACAAGGGTTCGCGGCCACAAAAATTATGGCCTAGTGCGCCATCAGCAGCGGCAACGTTGACGTACGCAGCAGGTCGCGTGTGGCGCCGCCAAACACCAGTTCGCGCAGGCGCGAATGGGCGTAGCCGCCCATCACCACGACATCCGCGCCAAGCGCTTCCGCCTGTTCGAGAATTGCGGCTGAAGCGGAGCGTCCCATACTGTCGACGTTGCTCACCTCGGCCTTGCCGCCGCGCCGCGTCAGGTGCGCGGCAATGTTGGCGCCCGGCATTTCGCCATGGCCGAACATTTTCGGCTTGGCGTCCACGGTTATGACGGTGACCTGCTCGGCGCGCTCAAACAGCGCGTCAGCTTCGGAGAGCGCGCGCGTGGCTTCGCGGCTGGCGTCCCACGCGACGGCGATGCGCTTGCCAATGCTGCCGCCTTTCCATCCCGGGGGCGCGATGAGCGCCGGGCGGCCGGAGTGAAACAAGACGCCTTCGATCAGCTCTTCGCGGAGATCGCCGCCTATGCCCTCGACCGGGCGGGTCATCACCGCAATATCGGCGTAGCGCGCATGGACGGCGGCGACGCGGCCCAAATCGCGCGAGAGCGCTTCGGCCGTGATCAGTTCGCAAGGCTGCGTCATGGCTTCGAGCCGCTTGGCCACCTTCTTGCGCTCCACCTCCGCTTCGGCGCGGGCGCGGCCGAGCAGTTCAGCCCAGACCCCAGCTACGACGGTGGGCTCATACGCCAAAGGTTCATCCGGCAGCGGCGTCAGGAAGGCGGCGCTTAGGTGGGCTTTGCAATCGCGCGCCACCGCTTCCGCCAGCGCCAGCGCCGGCTCATCCGCCTCGGCTTCGGCGACGATGGCGAGAATATCTTTCCAGCTCATGGGACGCGCCTCGCGTTTTCCTCGATCACCGGGCCTTTAGCACAATTGATAGCGCCGCGCCGCCTGTTCCTGCTTGCGCCGGATCAAACTGGCGCCTGACAAGCCTCGCCCAGGAGCTTAGAACGCGCTCATGAGCAATCCGATCCGTACTGACGCCTACATTAACGGCGAGTGGCGCAGCGCAACAAAGCGCTTCGACGTGCTGAATCCCGCCAACCAGAGCGTGATCGCGCAGGTTCCCGATCTCGGCGCGGAAGATGCTGAGAACGCTGTCGCCAGCGCACATGCGGCGTTTCCGGCTTGGGCGGCGAAATCGGCCAAGGAGCGCGCCGCGATCATGCGCGCCTGGTACGATTTGATGATGGCCGAGATTGATCGGCTGGCGCAGCTGATCACCATGGAAGGCGGCAAGCCGCTGGCCGAAGCCAAGGGCGAAGCGGCTTATGGCGCGGCCTTCATCGAATGGTTTGGCGAAGAAGCGAAGCGCGCTTATGGGCGCTCCATCCCCACCACGACGGCGAGCCGGCGTTACGTCACCATCAAGCAGCCGATTGGCGTGTGCGTGGCGATCACGCCTTGGAATTTTCCAATGGCGATGATCACGCGCAAGGCCGGCCCGGCCATTGCGGCGGGCAACACCATCGTGCTGAAGCCGCCGCAGCAGACCCCGCTCACCGCGCTGGCGCTTGCCGAGCTGGCGGAAAGGGCCGGCGTGCCGAAAGGCGTGTTCAATGTTGTGACCACGACCGACGCCCGCTCTGTCGGCAAAGTGTTTTGCGAGAGCCCGCTGGTGCGCAAGTTTTCTTTCACCGGCTCCACTGATGTCGGCAAGATGCTGGGCGGGGCGTGCGTGGCGGCGAATGTGAAACGGGTTTCACTGGAGTTGGGCGGCAATGCGCCGCTGCTCGTGTTCGCCGACGCTGATATTGATAAAGCGGTGGCGGGCGCGATCGCGTCCAAATTCCGCAATGCCGGCCAGACTTGCGTGTGCGCCAACCGCATCCTGGTGGAAGACGCGATCTACGATGAATTCGCGCGCAAGATGACCGACGCCGTGGCGAAGATGAAAGTCGGCCCTGGCGATAAGGAAGGCGTCGTGGTTGGCCCGCTGATTGACGCGAAAGCGATCGAAAAGGTCGAGCGCATGGTGGGCGAAGCTTTAGCCAGCGGCGCTGTCGCGCTCACGGGCGGGCAGAAGCACCCCGCCGGCGCGCAATTCTACACCCCCACCGTGCTCGCCAATGTCACGCGCGACATGCGCGTGAACACGGAGGAGATTTTCGGACCGGTGGCGCCTTTGATCCGCTTCAAGACGGAGGATGAAGCCATTGCCATCGCCAATGACACGCCGTTTGGCCTTGCGGCTTATTTCTTCACCGCCGACATCAACCGCGCCTGGCGCGTCGCCGAACGCATCGAGGCCGGCATGGTTTCCATCAATGACGGCATCTTCTCCAACGAAGTCATTCCCTTTGGCGGCATCAAGGAAAGCGGCCTCGGGCGCGAAGGCGGCGTTGAAGGGTTGGAGGAGTACCTAGAAACCAAGTTCATCAATTTTGGCGGCTTCGCGTGAAGGCTAGCCCTTCACTTCAAGGCGCTTTCTGGTCGCTTGGCCTTGTGCTCGGCGGTGTCTTACTCACGCCCGCCCTGCTTCTGGCTTGGATTTACATATCGCCCGATACAGTCGCCATGACCGTGATTGTAGGCGACGGCGGTCTTTGGGTGACGCTCTTCCCCTACGTCGCCGCGACACTCGCCGGCGTTTGTTTAGTTTGGCTTTCAATTTTGCGCCTTACACGGCTGACTAAACGGACCAACGCAGGCGCCTAGTGAGCCCGGGCTTCGTCTACATCCTAGGCAGTGTGCGCGGGGCGGATCGGCGCACTTATGTCGGCTGGTGTTTGGACCTTGAGCAGCGGCTCGCCAAGCACAATGCGGGGCTTGGGGCGCGCTCCACACGCGGGCGGCGCTGGACTTTGCTCTATGCCGAGCGCTACGCCACGCGCAATGAAGCGATGAGCCGCGAAGTTTCCTTGAAGCGGGACCGCAAATTTCGCGCTATGCTGGCGGCGCTGCTTTAGGGGGAAACCATGGACGACGCTTTCGTCGCGCTCGCGCTCTATACGGGCTTGTCAGCGCTGATGTTGCTGGTATTGACGCTGAATGTGAGCCTCAATCGCGGCAAGCACCGCACGGTCCAGCCGGGGCAGATGGGCGAAGGCGCCGTCGTCCGCGCCATCCGCGCCCACGCCAATTTCACCGAATATGCGCCGCTCGTGCTGCTGATGCTCGGCGTTCTGGCGCTGAACCGCACGGCGGCGCTGCCGATCCATATTCTGGGCGCAGCTTTCCTGGTCGGTCGCGTGCTGCATGCGCTTGGCATGCTGCAGCCCAAGCATCCGAACGCCGCGCGCGTGCTCGGCGCATTCATTACGGTGCTGGTGTTGCTGGCCGGCGGGATATTATGCCTGATGCGATTCTATGAGGCGCTTTGAGTCATGAGCCTGCGCTTCGCCGTCTATGACGTCTTCACCGATCAGCCCTTCGCCGGCAATCCGCTCGCCGTGGTGTTTGACGCTGACGCGCTGAGCGATGCGCAGATGCAAACCGTTGCGCGCGAATTCAATCTCTCCGAGACCATTTTCGTGCGCCGCCCGTCCGATGCGCGCCATGCGGCGCAGGTGCGCATTTTCACGCCCGGCGCGGAGCTTCCATTTGCAGGCCATCCTACTATTGGCGGCGCCATCGCGCTGGCTGAGGATCGTCACGAGCCGGGCGCGCCCAATGACGTGGTGCTGGTGCTTGAGGAAAAGATCGGCCCAGTGCGCTGCGGGGTTAAACTGAGCAGCGGGAAAGCCAGCTTCGCCGAGTTTAGCGTGCCGAAATTGGCTGAACCTGCGGGCGAAGCGCCAGACGCGGCGTCATTAGCGCACGCGCTTGGGCTCACGCCGGCGGATATCGGTTTCGGCGCCCACGCCCCCTCCTTCTTGAGCGCCGGCGTGCCTTACGTCATGGCGCCGCTGGCGAGCTTGGAGGCGCTGGCGCGGGCGCGTTGTGTCGGCTCGCTGAGCGAGAGCCTCGGCTGCGCGAGCGTATTCGCCTATGCCCGCGCCGCGCATGATGCAGCACATTCCTTTCGCGCGCGCATGTTCGCGCCGGAGCTTGGCATTCCCGAAGACCCGGCCACGGGCAGCGCCGTCGCGGCGTTCGCCGGCGTGCTGGAGCGGTTCGAAGCTTTGCCTGACGGTTGGCACACTTTGCCGGTGCTGCAGGGGGTGGAAATGGGCCGGCCTTCGCTGATCGGGCTCGAAGTGCAGCTTGAGGCTGGCAAGCTGGCGGGCGCGCGGATCGCCGGACAGGCCGTTAAAATAAGCGAAGGCGTGCTGTTCGTTTAGCGTTGCAAGGGTCGCGCTTGTCGGCGGCTTGGCGGCTCCGTTAGATTAAGCGCCATGACGCCCATGTCCCTGCCCGCTTGGCTCTACACCGATCAGCGCTTTTTCGAGCTGGAGCGCGAGAAAGTCTTTCGCCCCGCCTGGCACATAATGGGCCACATCAATGATGCGCCAAAGCCGGGCGATTACATCACGCTCGACATATTGGGCGACCGGGTCGTCACGCTGCGCGGCGAGGATGGCGAAATACGCAGCTTCCACAATGTGTGCCGCCACCGCGCCGGCAAGCTGGCGCCGGAATCACGCGGCTCATGCGGGCATCGGCTGGTCTGCCCGTATCATGCCTGGAGCTATAAGCTCGACGGCAGCTTTGCCGGCGCGCCGAAATGGCAAGGCTTTGAGGGGCTCGATCCGCAAGAGCTGGGGCTTGTTCCGGTGGAGCAGGAAATCTTCGCCGGCTTCATTTTTATCCGCTTCGAAAAGGGCCTGCCCAGCATCGCCGAAATGATGGCGCCCTATGCCGATGAGATCGCGCAGTTCGAAATGGAAAAGCTGGTGCCAAATGGCCGCGTCACGCTGCGGCCGCGCACGGTGAACTGGAAGAATGTCGGCGATAATTATTCCGACGGCATGCACATCCCGGTCGCGCATCCTGGGCTTTCGCGCCTGTTCGCCGGCTCGTACCAGATCGAAGCCCAGCAATGGGTCGATAAGATGTGGGGCCACATTACCGACGCGCCCTCCAACCATTGGCCGGAGCGCCAGTATCAAAAGCTGCTCGACGGCTTCACGCACATCCCGCCGGAGCGGCGCAAGCTGTGGGTCTATTACAAGCTGTGGCCCAATGTGGCGTTCGACATTTATCCGGACCAAATCGACTTCATGCAGTTCGTGCCGGTCTCGGCCACTGAAACCATGATCCGCGAAATCGCCTATGTGCATCCGGATTCCAGCCGCGAAATGAAGGTGGCGCGCTACCTCAACTGGCGCATCAACCGGCAGGTCAATGCTGAGGATACGGCGCTGATCCAAGCGGTGCAGGACGGCATGGCGTCATCGAGCTACACCACCGGGCCGCTCTCGCCGAGCGAGCATTGCCTGATCTCCTTCGGCAACCGCATGCGCGCGCTGATCCCGGAAGCCAGCCTCGATCGCGCGCCGGCGACGGTGTGAACCTCACACCCATTCCCCAGGGGCGGCGAAGCCGCCGGACTTTTGCTTCGCAAAATCCGGGAATGGGTGCATGGCCATGCGAGCGCCATACGGCTCTGGCATGGCGAGAGCGCGGGCCGCAAGGTCCGCGCCTCTTGGCTCAGGCGGGCGTGAGCGCCTGCGGAGCCAGCAGAAGCGCGTCCGAATCGGCCTCGGCGGCCAATTCAAACGAAGAGGAACAACGGGCGCAAAAGGCCACGTCGCCGACAATGGTGCGGAAGGTCGAGCGCCGGCGCTGCAACGGCGTGTGGCAGGTCGGACAAGGCTCGCCGATTTTCTTCTCGAGCATTTTTGTCTCTCCAGGCGCTGCAACATTAGCGACGCAATGTTGAACAGAACCTTTAGGTTACCGGGTCACTAACCCATCAACGTAAGAGATGCGCATTCGGATCTGCCTCTGCAGGCCCATTTCGTTTCTCAACGCGAATGTGATGCAAACCGCCGCCTTCGCCGCGAGATTTCAGCGAATTGTGGCGAACCCCCATCGCGAGATCACAGGCTAAAGGATGAGTCGCTTCGCGCCGCCTTACAATTGGACAATCGGCGTCGTCCCCATCACAGCGCGCTAGATGCGCAACACATGGGCAGGCTCAGCCCTTCTTTTTGGCGCGCTTAGGCGCGCGGGCGACGGTGACGGGCATATCGGCCACTTATCACACCTTCCGTCATTCCGGACGCGCGGAGCGCGATCCGGAATCCAGGGGGTGACACGCTCAGGATGTCGCCCCTGGGTTCCGGGTTCACGCTGCGCGTGCCCCGGAATGACGGCAGAGAGAAAACTTGACCGATCTCGCGCCTCGAAGCACGCAAGCCGCAAGGGAGGCCGCTATTACCACAACAACGATTGACCGCGCGCAGACCAAACGCGTGCTCGCCGCCAGCCTCGTCGGCACGGCGATCGAGTTCTACGATTTCTATATCTACGCCACCGCCGCCGCTTTGGTGTTCGGGCCGCTCTTCTTCCCGGCGGACTCGGCGTCAGCGCAGCTCATGGCCTCCTACGCCACTTTCGCGTTGGCCTTCATTGCGCGGCCCGTGGGCGCGGTGGTGTTCGGGCATTTCGGCGACCGGGTGGGGCGCAAATCGACGCTCGTGGCTTCGCTGCTGCTGATGGGCGGCTCGACCATGGCGATCGCCTTCCTGCCCACTTACGCCATGGCCGGCTGGATCGCGCCCTTTCTGTTGTGCATGTTGCGGTTCGGCCAAGGCCTGGGCCTGGGCGGGGAATGGGGCGGCGCGGCTTTGCTGGCGGTGGAGAACGCCCCGCCCGGCTATCGCGCTCGCTTCGGCATGTTTCCGCAACTTGGCGCGCCGGTGGGCTTCATCTTCGCCAATGGCTTTTTCCTGCTGCTCGGCATGGGGCTGACGGACGAGCAGTTCGTCAGCTGGGGTTGGCGCATTCCGTTTCTCGCCAGCGCGCTGCTGGTGGGCGTGGGCTTGTGGATCCGCCTCAAGTTGACGGAAACGCCAGCCTTCCAGGCTGCGCTGGAAGAAAAGCCACCCGCGCACGTGCCGCTCGGCGAGGTGCTGGCGAAACATTGGCCGCACGTGCTGGGCGGCACGCTCGGCGTGATCGCCTGCTTTTGCATCTACTATCTCTCGACCGCCTTCGCGCTTGGCTATGGCGTCGGCCGGCTCGGCTATTCACGCGAGGCATTTCTTGGCGTGCAGCTCATCGCCATCCTGTTCATGGCGATCGGCATTATCTGGGCCGGCTATTGGTCCGATGCGAGCAATCCGCGCCGCGTGCTGATGTGGGGCTGCGTGCTGACGATCTTGGCCGGCTTTGCGCTGGCGCCGCTCATGGGCGCGGGCTCGCTGCTGCTGATCGGCGGGTTTCTTTCGCTGACCTTGCTGCTGATGGGGTTCGTGTACGGACCCCTCGGCGCATGGCTGCCGGGGCTGTTTCCCGCGCGCGTGCGCTATACCGGCGCGAGCGTCGCCTTCAATGTCGGCGGCATTCTCGGCGGCGGGCTGACGCCCATCATCGCCGAGCAATTGGTGGGCGCGGGCGGGCTCGCTTACGTCGGCTATTATCTGAGCGCGGCGGCGGCGCTCAGCTTTGTCGGCCTGCTCGCCCTACGCAAATCCGGCGCGCCGGTGGCGGATTGAAGGATGAGTGGCTGCTATTCGCCGAAAACCGCTGCTTCCAGTTTGGCTTCGTTGGTTTCAAATGCTCCCTTGCACTTCGAGGCCTGGGAGGACCCCGCATGACGGATGAGGAGCTAACGGAGATCGTCGCGCGAACCGAACGCGCTAATCAGGCCTGGGTCAATGGCGAGTGGGATGTCGGTTACGGCAGCTTTATTTCGCATGCCGACGACGTTTCCATCTATGGGCCATTTGGCGGCCCGTTGACCCTCGGTGGCAAGGAGTGGGCTGCGCGCGGCCCGCAAACGGTGAAGCAATTCGGCAATGGCGCCTCGACGCTCCACGTCCTGGCGTCATACCAGTCCGGCGATCTTCTTGTTCTCGTCACCTTGGAAGAGCAGACCACCGACATTGCCGACAAGGTCCGCCATCCCTGGAGCCTGCGGACAACGCAAGTGTATCGGCGCGAAGGCGGTGAATGGAAAGTTGTGCACCGCCACGCCGATCCGCTCACGCGCTTCCGGCCAACGGAGGAGACGCTTGCGTTGGCGGCCCCGCCTTAACGATGGAAGCGACGCGAATGGCGGGCATGGCCAATCGCGGACATTTAATCTCGCCGTCATCCCGGCCGGAGACGCGCAGCGTCGTAGAGCCGGGACCCAGCGCCAAAACTCAGCGCTCCGCACCCCTGGCTCCCGGCTCTCCCTCCGGTCGGCCGGGATGACGGAGGTTTGGTGGTGAGGTGATGGAAGCTGCGGCCGCTAGCGTGCCCTTGGTCACATCGCCCGGCGCGGGGGCTGGGTAGGTTTGCTCATCGAAGCGATGACGCTTCGAGTTGAGGAGCAAACCAAATGACCAAGTTTTACAGCCTGATCGCCGCCTGCGCCGTGTTCGTTCCGGTGGCTTACGCCACCCTCGCACAAGCCGCGCAAATCGTCGCCTGATCGGCCCCAGCCTCAAAGCTCAGAGATTTTCCCATGACCAGGATGCAAGCCTTTTCCGCCGCCACTGAGAACCCATCCATGGCGAAATTCTACGCCCTGCTCGCGGCGGTGATGGTGATGGCGCCGCTCGCCATGGCCACGCTCAGCCAAGCTGCGCAAATCGTCGCCTAATCCTTCCCGCGATCGAACGCAGCCAAAAAGGCCGCCGAGGATGCTCCCCCTCGGCGGCCTTTTCTTGATGCGATCCTGATGCGCGGCGACGGAGCTGCTTAGCTGCTGGCGCATTCCGTTTCTGAGTCATCACCAGCGCGCGAGCCCTGCGCGCCGCCATCGAGCGCACGCAGCAAGCGGGCGTCGCGCCCGTAAATGTCCTCAGCAAACACGACGCCCGAGTCCGTAACCGTCGCCGTTAGATAGAGGAGATAGACGGGCAAAGCGGGCGCCACCTGGATCAGCTGCGTTTCGCCGGACTCGATCGCAGCCTCTAAGGACTCTGCAGTCCAGTCCCCTCCCAGCACGGCGACGGCCAAGGCTTCAGGCTGGGCAACGCGCACGCACCCATGACTGAGCGCGCGATCAGCACGCTCAAACAGGCTTCGGCTCGACGTGTCGTGCAAAAATACTGCGTACGGGTTTGGAAGGTCGAAGCGGAGCCGGCCCAGCGCATTGCCCGCGCCAGGCCGCTGACGCAGCGTGTAAGCGAATGGGCGCGCATTCCAATCCACATCCGCCAGGCTGACAACGGCGCCTTGCGCATTGACGGCCTCGTAGTTTTCGCGGGCGGCGGCCGCTGGATCGCGCCGGAAGCGCGGCAGCAACTCTGCATTCAAAATGCTTGAAGGCGGCGTCCAATACGGATTGAGCGTCACCGTTTCAATTTGCGCGGCGAAACTCGGCGTCGGCGTGCGCCGCGCCCCGACAATGACGGCATGCTCGATTGGCGCGGCGGCGCCATCACGCACGCGCAGCTGGAAGAAGGGGATGAGCACATCGATACGGCGCGGCGGCAGATCGCGCGGCAGCCAGCGCCAACGCTCGAGCGTGGCGCGCAGCAGATCAATCCGCGTTTCGCGCGCTAAGCCATTGGCGTCGAGCGCGCCTTCCGGCTCGGCGCGCACTTGCGCCAGCGCGCTCACCAGAGTGCGATAGTCAGCTGATGCCGGCGCCAATGCGCTGAGCACGGCGGAAGCCGCCGCCCCGCCGCGGAGCTCGGCGCGCAGCGCTTCGATGTCCGGCGCGGGGGCCCTTGGCATATGCCACTCCGGGTCCGCCGACTCTGGATCGACGCCGCCCTGCGCAAGAGCGTGCGCCAAGCGTGCGAAGAGCGTTTCGGCTGTTGCATCGAGGCGGGCCGCCGCGCCGGCATCGTGCTGCGCTCTACGCTGCAGCCGATTCAGCTCCTCAAGGGCGGCGCTTTCGGGCGGCAGGCCCTCCGCTTCGGCGCCAGCAATGGCGATGCGCAGGCCGTCCACGGCGCGATCGTCCCACACGCGGGCGGGCGGCGCAGGAACGGGCTCGGTCGGCGGCGCTTCGCCGCCGCCCGCACAACTCGCGAGAACAAGCAAAGCCAACAGCATTGTGCGCAGTCTGGCGCGAACCATTTGCGAGCATCCCCTCACTTGCAGCTGACACATTGGCTTGGCCGCGCTCCTCACATAGGGTTCGCCAATGCTCACGCGCCGCTCTACGCTGTTTGCACCTTTGGCCGCACTCGCGCTGGGATCAACACCGCGCTCTGCTTTTGCGTCGCAGTCCACGGACGTGCGCGCCTTGCGCCTGCTCAATCTCCACACAGGCGAGTCGCTTGAGGCTGAATACTGGCGCGCGGGCGCTTATGCGGAAGATGCGCTGGGCGCCATCAACCACATTCTGCGCGACCATCGCACCAATGAAGCGCACATGATGGACGCGCGACTGCTGGATTTGCTGCACGAGTTGGCGGGCGCGCTGGGGACTAACCGGCCATTTCAAGTCATATCCGGCTATCGTTCGCCAACCACGAACGCCGCCCTGGCTGATGCCAGCGGCGGTGTCGCGCGGCGCAGTTTGCACATGGAAGGCATGGCCATCGACATCGCGATGGACGGCGTTTCAACCGAAACCGTGCGCGACGCCGCGCTGACGCTTTCGCGCGGCGGCGTGGGCTTTTATCCGAACCCAGGTTTTGTTCACGTCGATGTCGGCCGCGTGCGGCGCTGGTGAGCCTTAGCCCAGCCAGCTTGGCCGCTTGAACGGCTTGCCGAGGTCTTTCGCCACTGCCTCGTGCGCGATGGCGCCTTCATAGACGTTGAGGCCGTTGGCGAGGTGGGGATCGTCGATCAGCGCCTGCTTGTAGCCCTTGTTGGCCAAGGCCAGCGCGAATGGGAGCGTAGCATTGTTGAGCGCAAAGGCGCTGGTGCGCGCCACTGCGCCTGGCATGTTGGCGACGCAATAATGGATGACGCCATCGACCGTAAACACCGGATCGGAATGCGTGGTGGCGTGCGAGGTCTCAAAGCAGCCGCCTTGGTCGATGGAAATATCGACGAGCACCGAGCCGGGACGCATGGTTTTCAGCATGGGCTTGGTGATCAGCTTCGGCGCGGCCGCGCCCGCGACCAGCACGGCGCCGACGACCACATCGGCTTCCTTCACCGCTTCTTCGACGGCGGCTCGGGTTGAGTAGACGGTTTCAAGCCGGCCATTGAATTCGCGGTCCAGCTCTTCAAGCCGGGTCGGGTTTTTGTCGAACACGGTGACGCGCGCGCGCATGCCGACCGCGATTTGCGCGGCATTGTAGCCAGCGACGCCCGCGCCGAGGATCACGACATCGGCCGGGCGCACGCCAGGCACGCCGCCCATCAGCACGCCGCGCCCGCCATGGGCTTTTTCCAGATAATGCGCGCCGACTTGGATCGACATGCGGCCGGCCACTTCGCTCATCGGCTTTAAGAGCGGCAGACGGCCATTGGCGTCCGTCACGGTTTCATAGGCGATGCAGGCAGCGCCGGATTTCATTAGCTCTTCGGCCTGCTCCGGGTCGGGCGCGAGATGCAGATAGGTGAAGAGCGTGTGCTTGGGCTTCAGCCGCGCAATCTCGACCGCTTGCGGCTCCTTCACCTTCACGATCATGTCGGCGGTTTCGAACACCGCGTCGGCGTTCGGAACGATCTTCACGCCAACCTTTTCATAGACCGCGTCCGGCGCGCCAATGCCCTCGCCCGCCTTGGTTTCTAGGAAAACCTCATGGCCGGCGCGGACCAATTCGGCCGCGCTCTCAGGGGTCAGGCCGACCCGGTATTCGTGGACCTTGATTTCCTTCGGGCAGCCGACGCGCATGGGACGATCTCCTGGATGCGCCAATTTATCGCGAACGAGCTGCATTTTCTTGGAAATCACGTTAGGCTTGGTGCAGTTTTTGCATCTTTTGTGCAATATGGCCGCCCTAATCGGTAATTTCTCCATGCAGCTGGACGAATTCGATCACAAAATTCTCGCGCTGCTGGAGCGCGATGGCTCCCTCACCAGCGCAGCCATAGCCGATGAGGTCGGCCTCTCCCCCTCCGCCTGCCATCGGCGCGTGAAGGCGATGGAAGCGGCCGGCGTGATTGCGGGCTATGCGGCGATCCTTTCAGAGAAAGCGCTGGGCCGCAGCGCCACTGTGTTCGTGGCCGTGACGCTCGACAATCAGCGCGCCGACACCATGGCCGCGTTCGAGCGCGCCGTCGCCACCTGCCGCGAGGTGCAGGACTGCCATCTGATGACCGGCGAAAGCGATTATTTGCTGCGCATCGTCATCGCCGATGACGACCGCTATGAGCGCGTCCACCGCGAAACGCTATCGAAGCTGCCGGGCGTGCGGCGGCTGGTGAGCAATTTCACCATCCGCACTGTGTTCCGACGCGCGGCGAGTGTGGCGTATTAAAGCTCATCCACCCCCGTCATTCCGGACGAACTCCCGCGAAAGCGGGAGGGAGACCCGGAACCCAGGAGGACTGGGCGCAGCGCCAAACTCGCATCTAAAAAATTGAGGTTGTCGCCCCTGGGTTCCGGATCGCGCTCCGCGCGTCCGGAATGACTGAATTTAGTGAAGCGTACCTTCACTTAAATCGGATAGCGCATCGCGACATTGGCGCGTTCGTATTTCGCGCCGAACTTTTTCATCACTTCATCGCAATGGTAGAAGCCCATCTTCTCGTAAAGATGGATCGCGGCCTTTTGCTTCGTATTCGTGAGCAAATGAAGCTTCTTTACGCCCATTTCACGGGCCCGCGCGATCAGTGCGGCAAGTAGAAACTCGCCCGCCTTCTGGCCGCGTTTTTTCGATGAGACCGCCATTTTGGTGAATTCGTAGTCGCCATCCTTGCCGACTGGCTGCAGCGCGCCGACGCCAATGATGTCTCCATCGCCATCGCGGACGAATAGAATATCGCCGCCCCGATCGATAATGTGCTTGCGCGGATTTGACAGCACCTCTTCGTCCGTCTGCTCCATCTTGAACGCTGAGCGAATCCATTCGGCGTTGAGATCGTAAAACGCGCGCGCGAGTTCATCGCTATAGCGAACAATAGAAAGACCGGGCGGTTCGCCGGAGCGTGTATGGAGCGGCGTCGCGGCGAGCTTGTCCTCGTAGGCCGCCAACCGCTCTAAAATGTCGACCGCACCCGCCTCCTCGCTCAGTTCGCGCGCCGCTTCCCTGATCTGGCGCCACGCCGTCGCCTTGAGATGCGCCACCTTGCGCCGGCCTTCGTCCGTCAGACGTATGACGCGAATGCGCTGATCGGTTTCATGCGTCTCATTGCTGACGAGACCGCTCTCCACCATCGCCGATACGGTGCGCGTGATCGCCGGCTGTGACACCCCGATCAGGTCGCCGAGCTCGCCAATCGTCGCCGCGCCGCGCAGATCGAGCGTCGCCAGGATGACGTTGAAAGCGGGGAGCAGCCGGCCATGGCCGCCGGCCTCGAAAATCCTGGTGCAATCAGCCTGCATGCGCTCGGCCAGGCGCTTCATGCGGCTGCCCAAGAACAGAAATCCCAGCTCAGCCAGCGCGTCCGCCATCGCTCATTCCATAAGGCTTTATATAACTACTTATATACTATGCGGCGCGGGTGTCAACACGATGCGGGAGTTCGCTCTTGTATCGGGTCGGCCCCGCGCTCTAATCCGCACGCCAAGAGGAAACGCCTATGTCCGATGCTGTTGTCATTCCCGTCCCGCCCGAATGGGCTAAGCGCGCCTATGTGGATGATGTCGCCTATCGCTCCATGCATGCGGCGGCTTTGGCCGATCCGGAGGCGTTCTGGGGCGTTGAGGGTCAGCGGCTCGATTGGATCAAGCCCTACACCAAGGTGAAGGACTGCTCCTTCAACGAGGCTGACTTTCACATTCGCTGGTACGAGGATGGCACGCTCAACGCCGCGTACAATTGCATCGACCGGCATCTGGAAAAACGCGGCGATCAAGTGGCGATCATTTGGGAAGGTGACGACCCGGCCCACTCCGCGAAATTCACTTATCGCCAGCTGCATGCGGAAGTGTGCCGCTTCGCCAATGTGCTGAAGGCGCAAGGCGTCAAGAAGGGTGACATCGTCACCATCTACCTTCCGATGATTCCGCATGCGGCCTTCGCCATGCTGGCGTGCGCGCGCATTGGCGCGGCGCATTCGGTGGTGTTTGGCGGCTTCTCGCCGGAGAGCCTCGCCAACCGTATCAATGATTGCGGATCGAAATTCGTGATCACCGCCGATGAGGGCGTGCGCGGCGGCAAAATCATTCCGCTGAAAGCCAATGTGGATGAAGCGCTCGCCCACGCGCACGTGCCAACCAATGTCGACAAGGTGATTGTCGTCACCCACACGGCCGCGGGCGTGCCGATGGTGGACGGGCGGGACCTTGTTTACGAGGATGAAGCGGAAAAGGTCAGCGCCGAGTGCCCGTGCGAGGAAATGAGCGCGGAAGATCCGCTCTTTATCCTCTACACGTCAGGCTCAACAGGAAAGCCGAAAGGCGTGCTGCACACGACGGGCGGTTATCTCGTCTACGCCTCGATCACGCATCAATATGTGTTCGATTATCATGATGGCGACATCTATTGGTGCACCGCCGATGTGGGCTGGGTGACGGGTCATTCCTACATCGTCTATGGCCCGCTCGCGAACGGCGCGACGACATTGATCTTTGAAGGCGTGCCGAATTATCCAACCACATCGCGCTTCTGGGAGGTGGTGGACAAGCACCAGGTCAACATCTTCTACACCGCGCCCACCGCGATCCGCGCTTTAATGCGCGAAGGCGAAGCGCCGGTGAAGAAAACTTCGCGCGCGAGTTTGCGTCTGCTCGGCAGCGTAGGCGAGCCGATCAATCCGGAAGCCTGGCTTTGGTATTATCGCACGGCGGGCGATAGCCGCTGCCCAGTGGTCGATACGTGGTGGCAAACCGAAACTGGCGGCGCGCTGATCACCAATCTGCCCGGCGCCACGGCGATGAAGCCTGGCAGCGCCACGCGGCCTTTCTTTGGCGTCAAACCCGCGCTCGTCGACGAGCAAGGCAATTTTCTTGAAGGCGCGGCAAGCGGCAATCTGGTGCTGCTGGATTCATGGCCGGGCCAGATGCGCACCGTTTATGGCGATCATAAGCGCTTCTTCGACACCTACTTCACCACCTATAGAGGCATGTACTTCACCGGCGATGGCTGCCGCCGCGATGAAGACGGCTATTATTGGATCACCGGCCGCGTCGATGACGTCTTGAATGTCAGCGGCCATCGCATCGGCACGGCGGAGATCGAAAGCGCGCTGGTGGCGGATACGAAAGTGGCTGAGGCCGCCGTCGTCGGCTATCCGCACGACATTAAGGGCCAGGGCATTTATGCGTACGTCACCCTGAAGCAAGGCGTTGAGCCGAGCGATGAGCTGAAGCGCGAATTGGTGCAGGTGGTGCGCCACGAAATCGGCCCCACTGCGACGCCCGACATCATCCAATGGGCGCCCGGCCTGCCCAAGACTCGCAGCGGCAAAATCATGCGCCGCATCCTGCGCAAGATCGCTGAGAACGAACTGGGCAATTTAGGCGATACGAGCACGCTGGCGGACCCAAGCGTGGTGGAGGATTTGGTGCGGAATCGGGCAGGGGCTTAAACTGCCATCCCATTTCCGTCATTCCGGGGCATGCGCAGCATGAACCCGGAATCCAGGGGATGACAGAGCATATCGGCTGCCCCTGGATTCCGGGTTCGACCTAGCGGTCGCCCCGGAATGACGGAAATGGTAGCGTCGAGCTATGTCCCGCTACGAAGCCATTGCGGTTTACATCATGGCGAATGAGCGCAATGGCACGCTCTATATTGGCGTGACCAGCAATTTGCCACGACGCGCTCAGCAACATCGCGAAGGGCTCGTTGAAGGCTTCACGCAGAAGTACGGCTGCAAGCTACTTGTTTGGTTTGAACAACGCCAAGATATGCACACCGCGCTCGCACGCGAGAAAGAACTCAAGAAGTGGCGCCGCGACTGGAAGCTCGCCCTGATCGAGAAATCAAACCCACAATGGCGGGATCTCGCGGAGGACTTCCTAAATCCCCCGCCGCCAACTTTTCTCTGATCCGTCGTTCCGGGGCGACCGGAGGTCGAACCCGGAATCCAGGGGCCAGCAAGTACCGCGCTCTCGTCCCTTGGATTCCGGGTTCATGCTCCGCATGCCCCGGAGTGACGAACTGGCCACGCCAACGTAGGTCACACCCCTAGCGCCGGCCGCCCTACCATTGTATATCCACAGCATGCTCAACGCCCGTTGGCCCGCGTTTCGATTTTTTAGCTGGTCGCCATTCCTGGCGGGCAGGGCCGTATCCTAGCGCGAGCACGCGAAGCGAGACGAAACCCAAGCCGCCAGGATCTGGCGGCTTTTTTATCGCCCGCCAGCCTTGCGCAAACCGAGAGACTTGAACGTGCAGATACCGACTGACGACCTCCGCATTCTCGATGTGCGGCCGATCTCCTCACCGATGCAGCTGATCCGCGAGGCGCAGCCTACACAGCAGGCGCTGCAAACCGTGATTGACGTGCGCAACGCGTTCAAGCGCATCCTGGATGGCGAAGATGACAGGCTGGCCGTGGTGGTCGGCCCCTGCTCGATCCACGACACCAAGGCGGCGATGGACTATGCGCGGCGGCTCGCCGAAGCGCGCGCCAAGCATGCAGGCGAACTTGAGCTGATCATGCGCGTCTATTTCGAAAAGCCGCGCACGACCACGGGCTGGAAGGGCCTGATCAACGATCCCGAACTGAATGGCACGTTCGAGATCGAGGAAGGTTTGCGCATCGCGCGAAAGCTGCTGCTGGACATAAACGATATCGGTGTGCCCACCGGCTGCGAATATCTCGATATGATCACGCCGCAATATATCGCCGACCTGGTTGGCTGGGGCGCGATTGGCGCGCGCACGACGGAGAGCCAGGCGCATCGCCAGCTGGCTTCTGGCCTCTCCTGCGCGGTCGGCTTCAAGAATGGCACCAAGGGTGATGTGCAAATCGCCGTGGACGCCGTACTCGCCTCGGCCGCCCCGCACCATTTCATGACCGTGACCAAATGGGGCGTGGTCGCTGTCGCCAACACGGCCGGCAATAGAGATTGCCACATCATCCTGCGCGGCGGCGCCGACGCCACCAATTATGACGCAGCGAGCGTGCAAGCCGCATGCGCGCTGCTGGCGAAGGCCGGCTTGCCGGAGCGGCTGATGGTGGATGCGAGCCACGCCAATAGCCGCAAGAACCCAGAGAACCAAAAGCTGGTAATGACCGATATCGCTGCGCAAATCGCCGGCGGCGAGCGGCGCGTGATTGGCGTGATGGTGGAGAGCAATCTGGTGGCTGGGCGCCAGGATATCGTTCCCGGCAAAGATCTGACCTACGGCCAGAGCGTCACCGATGGCTGCATTGATTGGCAGTCGACCGAAAAGGTTCTCGACGAACTGGCGTCCGCGATCAAAGCCCGACGGGCGCGTTAAGAGGTGCGCGACGCCGGCTGATCCGCTAGCTTCTCGCGCAGACGGGAGGCTCTATGCTGACATTCCTCTTCTTCGCTGGGCTCGCCATCATGGCGGTCGGCGCGATCGTCCTGTTCAACAATCTGATCGCCAAGCGGCAAATGGCTCATAATGGCTGGGCCGATATTGACGTGCAGCTGAAGCGGCGCGCCGATCTCGTGCCGCAACTGGTGAGCACGGTGCAGGGCTATGCCGCGCACGAGCGGCAATTGTTCGAGGAGATCGCCGCCAAGCGCACGCAAGCACTCGCCGCCGGAGACGATCCCACCGCACGCGGCGCTGCGGAATCGGCGCTGACCAAACCGCTCGGGCGTCTCATTGCTGTCGCGGAAGGCTATCCCGAACTCAAAGCTAGCGAGAACTTTCTCGAACTGCAGCGCGCGCTGGCAGACACCGAAAACAAAATCGAAATGGCGCGCCGCTTCTATAATGGCGCGGTGCGTGAGCTGAATACGGCGGTGGAGACGTTCCCGGGCAATCTCGTGGCTGGCGCGGCCAATGTGACGCAGCGCAAGTTTTTCGAGATTGACGCCGCCAGCGCCGCAGCGCCTGCGATCAATTTGGGCCAGCCATGAAGGCGCTTTTCTTCGCGCTCATCGCGCTGCTGTTCGCCGCGCCTGCCTACGCCGCCGAGCAGATCAACCGCTTCGATGTCGTGATCGATGTGGAGACGGATGGCGATATCTTCGTTACGGAAAACATCAACGTGACCGCCGAGGGTAATGCCATTCGCCGCGGCATTTTCCGCGATTTGCCGCGCTATTATGAGCGCGAGGGCGAGCGGCTTCCTTATGAATATGAGATCGAAAGTGTTGAGCGCGACGGGCAAAGCGAGCCGTACGACACCACGCAAGAAGGCAATGCTTTCCGCATTCGCATTGGCGAAGAAGATACGTTCCTTGACTATGGCCCGCACGCCTATGTGATCCGCTATCGGGTCAACAATCAGGTGCGCTACTTCGCCGACTATGACGAAATTTACTGGAACGCGACCGGCAATTACTGGGCCTTCTCGATCGTGCGCGCCAGCGCGACAGTCAACTTGCCGCCCGGCGCGCGCATCACCGCAACGCAAGGCTATACTGGCGCGCTAGGCAAAACCGGAGACGCTTACCGATACGTGCAGCGCGGCGACGCGCACATTTTTGAAACGACGCGCCCGCTGCAAATGGGTGAAGGACTCACCATTGCCGTGGGCTTCGCCAAGGGGCTGATTGATCCACCCTCTTCGGCCGATGAAGGCGCTCTGCTTTGGCACCGCTTCGGCGCGCTCGCGGTTCTGTTCGGATCTGTCGGCGCGCTGTTCTTTTTTCTGTATCGCGGCTGGACCCGGGTTGGACGCGATCCGACCAAAGGCCCTATCTTCCCGCGCTATGAGGCGCCTGCCGGCTATTCGCCCGCTGCCGTGCATTACATCTATAATCGCGCGCTTGTCGGCCATCGCGCGCTGATCGCGACCTTCATGAACCTCGCCGTGAAAGGTCGCATCAATATTGATGCGACCAGCAAACGCGAAACCATCCTGATGCGCTCGCCCGAGCAGAACGCCGCTGGCTTGGCCAATGAAGACCTCTCGCTTGAGCGCTCTCTGTTTGCGGCCAGCAGCACCAAGACGCTGGGCGGCGACTACGACCCGGGCTTCACAACCGCGTACACCGCCTTCAAGAGCGCGCTGGGTCGGAACTATGGCAGCGCCTATTTCCGCTGGAACGCGGCCTACACCATCATCGCGCTCGTGCTGAGCATAGTCATCGTCATCATCGCGGCCAATGTGACGGTGAATTGGACTATCTGGCATTCGCTCGGCGTTGTGGCGCTTGCGGGGCTCAACATCGCTTTCATGTATTTCATGCCGGCGCCCACGGTGAAGGGTCAGCAAGTCCGCAGCGAGATTGAAGGCTTCAAACTTTATCTCGAAACCGCTGAGAAGCTGCAGCTCAACGCGGTCCAGGTCGGCTCGGCCGAGCCGCCGCCCATGACCAAAGAGCGCTATGAGGCGTTCTTGCCCTACGCCGTCGCGCTCGATGTTGAGCGGCCTTGGACCAAGTATTTCGAACACACGCTGCCGGAGGTCGCGCGCGCCTATAGCCCGACCTGGACCAATATGAGCACCGGCCAATCGATCGGTTCGCTCGGCTCATCCTTGGTCAACAATATCAGCTCCGGGGTCAGCAGCGCGCTGCCGCAAAGCTCCAGCTCATCCGGCTCTGGCGGCGGCGGCTCATCAGGCGGGGGCGGCGGCGGCGGGGGCGGCGGAGGCTGGTGATGCGCGTGGTCAACATTGTTTCGGCGCTCACCGGCGCGTTCGCGCTCATCATGCTGGCGCTGTTGCGGCACGCTGGCGCTGGCGGCGATATGAGCGCGGTGCTGATAGGCGGCATGCTGCACTTGAGCGCGGCGACGGCGGGTCTGACCGTTGCGGGGCGCAGTGGTAAACTCAACCTCATCGCCATCGCCATGGTGCTTGTGGGCGCAAACATTTTCGCCGGCGTCATTTACGCCAACGCCTTGGCGCCGGGGCATCCGTTTCACGCGCTAGCGCCGCTCGGCGGCGGCCTGCAAATTATCGGCTGGATTCTCCTGGCCTTCGCGTCGCCCGAGCGGCGCTAACATCTGCGCGCGCAAGTCGCGCACTCGCCAAACGCCGCTGATGCGCTAAATGCTAGCGCTGAAGCCGGAGACGCCTTTTGTTCGATATGACGCCAACCGCCCCTGTCAGCCTTGACGCCATTATCCGGCAGCTTGAAAGCGCCATCGCCGGCGCGCTGATGCTGAACCCTGAGCAAGCGGCGCTGCGCGCTGGGATCAGCTTCCTGATCGTTGGCGGCGCAGCGATTTTGATGACCATTATTCGCTTGGCGTTGCGCGCCGTGGTTTCGCGCGTGACGCCGGAGGACGAGCAGCAGAGCAAAAAGCGCGACGCCAGCCGCAAGGTTGGCGGGCTGGCCTTGGCTTTGGTTCGTCTCGCCATTGTGGTGGGCGCGATCTACTTCTTGCTGCGCGTTTGGGGCCTGGATTTCGGGCTGTTCACGGGCGGCGCGGTCGGGGCCGCGCTCGCGGGCATTGGCCGCGCACTGCTCATCATCATTATCGCCATTGCGGCGGTGGAGGTTTCCGGCTTCGCCATCTTGCGCAGCCTGCACCGTGTCGCGCGCTCGGCGCGCGATCCGCGCCGGGCGGCGCAAGTGCGTACGCTGGCGCCGGTGCTGCGCGGGGCGGTGCAGACCATTATCGTGGTGCTGGCGGCGATGATGTTTCTGTCGCAGCTCGGCGTTGAGGTTGGCCCGCTTGTGGCTGGCGCCGGTATTGTCGGGCTTGCTGTCGGCTTCGGCGCGCAAACCATCGTCAAAGACTTTCTCACCGGTATCTTTCTCATTGTCGAAGACATCGTCTCGATCGGCGATGTGGTGCAGATCGGCGAGTTTGGCGGCGTCGTTGAGGAGATGTCGCTGCGCACCATCAGGCTGCGCGACTTTGACGGTACGCTGCACATTTTCCCGTACAGCGAAGCGCAAGTGATCCATAATCGGACCAAGACGTTTTCGTACGCCGTGTTCGATCTCTCAGTCGATTATTCCGCCGACATTCCGCGCGCCATTGAGGTGATGAAGGAAACCGGCGCCGAACTGCGCGCCGACAGTGAGTTCGCGCCGCTGCTGCTCGACAGCATCGAGGTTGTCGGCGTCGATAAGCTGGCCGATTCCGCGGTCGTGCTCAAGGCGCGGATCAAGACGCTCCCGGGCAAGCAATGGACCGTGAAGCGCGAATATTTGAAGCGCGTCAAAGCGGCGTTCGACGCGGCGGGCGTCATCATCCCGTTCCCCACGCTGAAGCTGATCCCCGCGGACGGCCCGGTGCGCGAGGAAGGCTGAAGGCCCAAGTTTGCCAAGCGCCGCGCTTGGGTTTACATGATCGGCACCCGGGGAGCCGCGCCGAAGCGGCTGAGATTGGGCTGACGCCCTGACCCGTTGAACCTGATCCGGGTCATGCCGGCGAAGGGAGAGACCCATGACGCCAGCCAACACCAATTGCGCGCGCCGCGGCCAGACCGCCGCTTCCGCGCGCGCATCTCGTCCCATCCAGGATAAACGCTCATGAACAAGCCCGAGCCCAACGCCGCCTTCGCCACGCCAGACGTCACTACCGGCGCCATTGTCGGCTCGCGCAAAGTGTATGCGAGCGGCTGCGCGCATCCGGACTTGCGCGTGCCATTCCGCGAGATTGCGCTGCATCCGAGCGCAAACGAGCCGCCGATCACGGTTTACGATCCGAGCGGGCCATTCACCGATGACGCCATCACCATCGACATCAATCAGGGCCTCGCCCGCACGCGCGAAGCTTGGGTGCGCGCGCGCGGCGATGTGGAGGAGATTGAGGGCCGCGCCGTGCAGCCGGTCGATAATGGCAATCTCTCAGCCGATAAGCTGACGCCAGCTTTCCCGAAACAGCCGCGCGTGCTGCGCGCCAAAGGCGGCGCGGCGGTGACGCAACTCGAATACGCCCGCCGCGGCATCATCACGCCGGAAATGGAATTCGTCGCCATTCGTGAGAACCTGCGGCGGTCGGCCGGTGACACACACTCTTTTTCACCTGGGGCCGATCGTTCAGGCGGTGCGGAAAAAGAGTGTGTGTCACCTGCGCGCGAAGCTGTCATGCGCGACGGCGAAAGCTTCGGCGCCGAATTGCCCGACTACGTCACGCCGGAATTCGTGCGCAGCGAGATTGCGCGCGGGCGCGCCATCATCCCGGCCAATATCAATCACGCCGAACTCGAGCCGATGATTATCGGCCGCAACTTCCTCACCAAGATCAACGCCAATATCGGCAATAGCGCTGTCACCTCCTCCATGGCCGAGGAAGTGCAGAAAATGGTGTGGGCGATCCGCTGGGGCGCCGACACGGTGATGGACCTCTCCACCGGGCGCAACATTCACAATATTCGCGACTGGATCATTCGCAACGCGCCGATCCCGATCGGCACCGTGCCGATCTATCAAGCGCTCGAAAAAGTCGGCGGCGTCGCCGAAGACCTCACCTGGGAAGTCTATCGCGACACGCTGATCGAACAGGCCGAGCAAGGCGTCGATTATTTCACCGTGCATGCCGGCGTGCGCCTGCCCTTCATCCCGCTCACGGCATCCCGCGTCACTGGCATCGTCTCGCGCGGCGGCTCGATCATGGCCAAGTGGTGCCTCGCGCACCACAAGGAAAGCTTCCTCTACGAGCGCTTCGAAGAGATTTGCGAAATCATGCGCGCCTATGATGTGAGCTTCTCACTTGGCGACGGCCTGCGCCCCGGCTCCATCGCCGACGCCAATGACCGCGCGCAATTCGCCGAACTCGAAACCCTCGGCGAACTCACCAAGGTCGCTTGGAAGCATGGCGTGCAAGTGATGATCGAGGGCCCCGGCCACGTGCCGATGCACAAGATCAAAGCCAATATGGATAAGCAGCTCGCCACATGCGGCGAGGCGCCGTTCTACACGCTCGGGCCGCTCACCACAGATATAGCTCCTGGCTATGATCACATCACGTCTGCGATTGGCGCAGCCATGATCGGCTGGTTCGGCACGGCAATGCTCTGCTACGTCACGCCGAAAGAGCATCTGGGCCTCCCCGACGCGAAAGACGTGAAAGACGGCGTCATCGCCTACAAGATCGCCGCGCACGCCGCCGACCTCGCCAAAGGCCACCCCGCCGCGCGCCTGCGCGACGACGCGCTCTCCCGCGCGCGGTTCGAATTCCGCTGGGAAGATCAGTTCAATCTGGGCCTGGACCCCGACACCGCGCGCCAATTCCACGATGAAACCCTGCCCAAAGACGCGCACAAAACCGCACATTTCTGCTCCATGTGCGGCCCGAAATTCTGCTCGATGAAAATCACACAGGACATTCGCGACGCCGTGCGCGCGCAGAACGATATTGAGGCGGGAATGGCGGAAATGAGCGCGAAGTTCCGCGAGGGGGGCGGGGAGATTGATGTGAAGGTATGAAATCGGGCATGCAGGTTGCCCTTATTGGGAGATGGCTAATTTGCCGGAGGTGCAAAAAGTAGAGAACTTGGCAGACTTGGCTCCGCCAGAGTGGAAAGATTCAGCGTCTGGATTCAATTATGCGCGGTTTCGCTTTTTTCCGTCGGGTATTGCTGTCGACTCCGCCGAGGTGGAGGTACTGAAGTCCCTCTTTCCGCTTTTGGGTTTGATTTCCACCCACCCAGTCCGCTTTACACTTGTGAAAACTGACGACGGGACCAAATTTCGAGCGGTTTCGACGCAAATATGCCACCGCGACGGCCAGCGTCATGTGCTGACAGAATTTGGCGAAAAGGAAATTCCAAGCGGGGCCTATTTGGTGGTGTTTAGCCCGGTCCCGATTTTACCAGATAGTCGATCCAACGACGGAAAAGCGGAGCAGGCCATTAGCGTCTGCCGCGGCCTCGCAACAGCCGCACTCGGCCATACGGCAGCGGAAAAGGCGATCTACACTTGCGACTCTTACTTACGCGAGGTTCGCACGACTATCTCCGCCGACACGATCGAGAATTTCATAAGCGTAGAGCGCTACTGCTACCTTGATACCGAGACGCTGCGAGATATCTCGACCGCGATGCGCACGCACCTTAAACCGGATGTCAGAGAGCGGTTTGAAACTGCTTTGATGCTTCTTGGCAGCGCAACAGCCGTAATCGACTCAACCATACGCCTGATGCATACGTGGATCGCGTTAGAAGTTGCATCGGGCTCTCGTGGGAAAGCTGAAGAGGCGGTAAAGCTCACAACGAGCGGCGACGGGACACCATACCAACGCATCAAAGATGCTCGCGACGACCTGTTTCACAGGGGCAAGCGGCCAACGCTTTCAAGCAGTGATGAGCGGATTGTGCACGCCGCTCTGATCAACGTCTTGCTCGGCTACTACCGCAAGCAAACCAAAACAGTTGGCTCGATCTCAGAGACGTAGCTCCCTTCTCCCCTTGAGGGGAGAAGGTGGCCCGGAGGGCCGGATGAGGGGATCACGGTGGTCGCGGAATGGGGCGACGTCACCAGCGCTAAAGTTGGAAACAAAGAACTGCCCCTCATCCGTCGGCTTCGCCGACACCTTCTCCCCTCAAGGGGAGAAGGGTTGGACCGGCGCTCACCCGGCGCTGCGCGCCACCCTCTCCCCTCAAAGGGAGAGGGACAATAAGCTGGAAGCATGAAGCGCAATCCGGACAGCGTCCGTCGCGCGCGTGAGAGCCGCGCGGAGATGACCAATGCGGAGACCAAGCTTTGGTCGCTGCTTCGGGATCGTCGGCTGATCAGCCGCAAATTCCGCCGCCAGCACACGATTGGAATTTACGTTGTCGACTTCGCCTGCCCGGCGCTCCATCTCGTGATTGAGGTGGATGGGCCGTCGCACGACGCGGAAGACCAGAAGGTGTTTGACGCGCAGCGTACCGAATACCTCCAACGCGAAGGCTGGCGCGTGATCCGGTTCAAGAATGACGAAGTGTATCAGTCGTTCGGATACGTGCAGGAGCGCATCATAGCCGAATGCGGCGAGTGATAAGCATCCCCTCTCCCCTTGAGGGGAGAGGGTGGCGCGAAGCGCCGGGTGAGGGGCTGACGGTGTCGGCAGAATAAAGCTCGATCTCGTTCGCTTGGCGCCAGATACGCGCCCCTCATCCGCCCGCTTCGCGGGCACCTTCTCCCCTCAAGGGGAGAAGGAAAAAGCATAGCGTGACACCCACCAACCCCGCTCCAAGCGCGGATACACCCCGCCCTATCCCGCAACCTCCCGCGCCAAACCCCAGCAGAATCCGCCCACCCGCGCCAATCTATCCGACTGGCCCCGCGCCCAGCGCACACTCAGCGCTCCCACATGCACACGCCCCGCACCCACCGTCCCAAACCAAAGCCCGCCCGGATCACATGCAGACTCGCACCCTGGGCGCGGCTTTGGCTTTCGTGCATTGCGGCGCTCCTCTCCACCGCCGCCTGCGTGCTGCCGCCCGCGCTGCAACGGCGCCTGCCCGTGCTCGATCTGCCGCTCAAAGTGCTGGGCCGGCACGTCGCGCGGCTCATCCTCTTATGCGCGTATGAGCGCGCCGCGCTGCCGACAAGCGAGCGCGCCCTAGAAAGCCTGCGCGCAGCGGGCGCGATGAGCGCGCTGTTGCGCACCGGCGTGCAGCGCCATCTCGTCAACGCTGACGGCGCGTTCGACCTCGCCGCCATCGCGCGCACCTGCGCCAATCCCGAGCCGGCAATTGCCGACATGGCCGCCGCGCTCGAACGCGGCCTCACCCGCCGCAATCCGATCCTGCCGCGCGCCGCGTGCGAACCTCTGCGCACGCTTGCGCCGCGTGCGCTCGCGCATGCGTGCGATACGTCCTGACGGCAATCGACAATCGACAATCATATCCACGCCGAGTCCCACGACTCCGGCGGCGCTCGCGTGTGCCTCAACCCCCTTCTCCCTCGCGGAGAAGGGGGCAGGGGGATGAGGGGCGTTCAATCAAGCCGGCGCCTGCGTGTTTCCCTCGCCCCTCACCCCGCCGCTACGCGGCGACCCTCTCCGCAAGGGAGAGGGTTGAGCCGGAGCTACTCGAACGTCGCCACAAACGCCCCATCCAAGTCCCTCACGCGCGCGCGGCGGCCATAGGCGGCTTGCAGCGTCTCTTCCGTCAGCGCTGCGCGCGGGGCGCCTTGGGCGATGACGCAACCTTCGCGCAGCAGCACGATGCGATCGGCGGCGCGGGCGGCGAGTGCAACGTCGTGCGTTGAAAAGAGCGCGCCGCCGCCCCGGCCCGCATGCGCCCGCACTATGTCGGCGACGCCCAGCGCTTGGGCGGGATCGAGCCCCGCTGTGGGTTCATCCAGCAGCAAGAGCGGCGCGGCTTGCGCCAGCGCGCGAGCCAAATGCGCGCGCGCTTTCTCGCCGCCGGAAATTTCGTCCATGCGCCGCGCGCGCAAGGCGGTGAGATCGCAGGCGTCGATGGCGGAATCGACAGCGGCGCGGTCGGTCATGCTGAGCGTATCGGGCGCGGCGCCATAAGCGTAGCGCCCAAGCGCGACCAGACGCTCCACGCTCACCGGCCAGATCGATTGCGGGCGCTGCGGCAGATAAGCGGCGCGCAAGGCGCGTTCGCGCGCTGAGAGTTCGCGCGGATTTCTCTGCAACAATTTCGCCTCGCCGCTCGAAGCGATCAGCCCGAGCGATGCGCGAATAAGTGAGGTTTTGCCCGCACCGTTCGGCCCTAGCAACGCCACCACTTCGCCGGGCGCGATGGTGAGCGAAACAGAGTCCACCACGCGCGCGCCGCGCAGCGTGACGCTGAGATTGGTGAGCTCGAGCAGCGCGCTCATGCTTCGCCTCCGCGCGAAGCCAGGCGCGCGGCGATCAGCGCAAACACCGGCCCGCCAATCAAAGCGGCGGCGACGCCGAGTTTCAGCTCCGTATCCGTAGGCAACACGCGCACCAGCAGGTCAGCCAGCGCCAGCATGGCCCCGCCCGCCAGCGCGCTCGGCAACAAGATGCGCGCCGGATCGTGGCCGGCGAACACGCGCACCAGATGCGGCGCCGCGATGCCGACAAAGCCGATCACGCCGGCCACCGCCGTCGCTCCGCCCACGCAAGCGGCGGCGCCGAACACGACCAGCCAGCGCGTGTGCGAAAGCTCTGCACCAATGGCGGCGGCTGCCTCTTCGCCCAAAGTCAACGCCTGCAAGCCGCGCGCGGCGGCAAGGATTAGAGCCGCGCCAAGCAATAGCAGCGCGCCAACCAAGGCCGCATCTTCCAGCGAACGCCCTTCGACGGAGCCGAGCGTCCAGTTCACTAGATCCGCCAGCGCGCCGGGATTGGGCGCGAGGTTCAAGGTCAGTGCGATCAGGCCGCCAGCGCTGGAGGAAAGTCCCACGCCAATCAGCACCAGGCTCGCCGGTCCGCGCGCAGCCGCGCCGAGCACAGTGATGAGCAGCGAAGCGCCGAGCGCGAACAGCACCGCCATGAGCGGCGCGAAGCTCGCAAAGCCAAACGCGAACGCGAGCACGGCGCCAAGCGCCGCAAAGCCAGAAAGGCCAAGCACGCCGGAATCCGCGAGCGGATTGCGCAGCAGACCTTGCAAAGCCGCGCCGGAGAGGCCGAGCGCTGCGCCGACCAGCCAAGCGGTGAGCACGCGCGGGAAGCGGATTTCCCAGACGATGGCGTGCGTCATCGCATCATTGTGCAGCGGATTGACCGAAACGGGGCCAAGCCAAAGCGACGCCGCAATCGCGCCGAGGCTCAGTAGTGCGAGCGTAAGAGTAAGCCGCCAGCTCATGGCGCCAGCAGTGCAGCTTGCACCGCTTCGGCTGCGTCGATAGCGAACCAAGCTTCGCAGGATATGGCCCCGGCCGGCAACGCCAAGGTGCGCGCGTTCGCCAGCGCTCGGCGCACCACCGGATGGCGCGAGGGCGACCATGCATCCATGCGCGTGCGGCCGGTGCCGAAGAAGCCGGTGGCGATCAGGGCGGGCGGGGTTGTGACAAGGCGCTCGAGCGGCAGCACGGTCCAGCTCGCGCCGCTCCATGAATTGCGCCCGCCCGCTTGCACGATCACATCGTGCATCAGCACGCCGGAGCCTGCGACGGCGCCCGCTGAAGAGAGATACATCACCGCCGGGCGCTCTGCAGGTGCGCGCGCGTGCAAGCGCGCGAGGCGGAGGTCGAGGTCAGCGGCTAGCGCGGCGCCGCGTTCGGCCTGACCGATGGCGGCGGCGGCGTGCAACAGGTCAGCGCGCGCGGCGGCGAAGCTGGGGGCATCGCCGACTTGCAGCACCGGCACGCCAAAGCGGCCATAGACTTCGGCCGCATCCCACGGCCCGCCCCAATTGCGCACGATCAGGTCAGGGCGAAGCGCCAGCACATCCTCCAGCGAGCCGCGCGTTTGGCGGATGCCGACAGCGCGATCGCGGAAATAAGAGTCATCACGCTGCGCGCCGATAGAGAGCGCGGCAATCTGCGCGCGATCGGCCAAAGCGAGCACAAATTGGTCTGCGCAATAATCCAGCGACACGATGCGCTGGGGCGCCGCTTCGGCGCGCGATGCAAACAGAAGCGCCAGAGCGCAAACGAGAAACCGGCCCACTTATCCTCCAGCGGTCCCATCCCGGACCCAAGGATCGTTTGCCGGCAGGTCTTCTGGCTTCGCGGGTCAGCGCTTTGATCCGCCTTCCCGGATTGCTCCAGTGGCTGGTTGGATCAGAGCTCGCCGCTTACAGCTGCGGGCGCAGCCGCGGAATTGCACCGCGTTCCCTCGTGCTCCTTACGGAGACCGACATGGGCTCTCTTAAAGGCGCGGCGGCGGCGGCGCAATCGAACGCGCCCTAAAGGATTTCGCGCACGCGCTCTTTCGGCCGGGCCAGCAGCGCGCCTTTGGCGCTGACGACGAAGGGACGCTCGACCAGGACCGGATGCTCGATCATGGCCTCGATCAGCTTGGCGTCGCTGATTTTGGAATCGAGCAAGCCTAGCTCCTCGGCCTCTTTGGCCCTGTTGCGCAGCGCTTGGCGCGCGGTGAGGCCGGCGTCGGCGAACAGCTTTTTGAGCTGCGGCTTGGTCCATCCGGCCTTGAGATACTCGACCACGACAGGCTTAGCCCCGCTGGCCACGATCAGCTCCAGCACTTGGCGGGAGGTGGAGCATTTCGGGTTGTGATAGATGGTGACGCTCTTAGCCATCACTCACACCTTCAAGAGCAGATGGTCCCGTTCCCATGACGAGATCACGCCTTCGAACGCGTTCAGCTCGTGCGCTTTGATGCGCTGGAACGCGTCGCAAAAATGTGCGCCTAAAAGATCGATGACAGGCTGGCATTCCTTGAAGCGGCCCAGAGCCTCATCGAGGGTGCGCGGCAAAGTGCGCGCCCATTTATAGGCGCTGCCTTGCACCATTTCCTTCGGCTCAATCTTATCGCGAATGCCGATATAACCGCAGATCAACATGGCGGAAATGGCGAGATAGGGATTCGCGTCAGCGCCCGGCAAACGGTTTTCGATGCGCCGATTGGTCGCGTCCGAAATCGGCACACGCAGACCGCAGGAGCGGTTATCGTAACCCCATTGCAGATTGATCGGCGCGGACCAATCCGGACGCATGCGCCGGAACGAATTGACGTTCGGCGCAAAGAGCGGCGCGACCTCGCCCAGATATTCCTGCAGACCGCCGACAAAGTGGCGAAACATCTCGGAATTGTCGCCATTATCGGTGGCGAACAGATTGGCGCCCTTCTTGTCGACGACCGAGGCGTGCAGGTGCATTGCGCTGCCCGGCTGGTGCTCCATCGGCTTGGCCATGAATGTCGCATAGACGCCGTGCTTCAGCGCCACCTGACGCACGATGCGCTTGAACACCAGAACTTGGTCCGAAACGTGGACCGGATCGCCATGGTTGAAATTGATCTCGAGCTGCGCGGCGCCGCTCTCGTGAATCATGGTGTCGAGATGAAGCGAGGCCGCCTCGGCGTGCTCATAAATCGTCTCGATCAGATCTTCGTATTCCGTAATGGCTTCGAGACCATAAGGCTGGGGCGAAGTTTCGTGCCGGCCTGAGCGGCCTTTCGGCGGCTCGAGCGGAAGGTCTGGATCGGTGTTGACCTGAGTGAGATAGAATTCCAGCTCTGGCGCAACGACCGGCCGCAATCCTTCCTTCTGATAAAGCTCCACCACGCGCTTCAACACATAACGCGGCGCGACGTCGAACGGTTCGCCGCTGGTATGGTATGCGTCGGCGAACACAAACGCTGTCGGCGTTTTGTAGCCTGGGGCGACGCAGATGGTTTGAAGGTCCGGGCGCAGCACAACATCGGGATCCGACATCGCGATGGCTTCGTCCGCATCGTCGGAATATTCGCCTGTGACTGTCAGCGAGTAAATGCTGGACGGAATCCGCAGACTCCCATCGCGCTCGCTCTGCAGGAATTTTTGCGCTGGGAAGACCTTGCCACGCACGACACCGTTAAGGTCAGGGACGAGACATTCGACCTCGCCAATGCCGCGCTCGTTAATCCAACTCGCAAAAGATTTCACTTCAGACATGCAACACACAATTTGAAATGGCGCGCGCGATTGCGCGCCGCGATGACGCGCAAATCCGGTTCGAAACAGCTTTCAAACGAGTGCGGGGGGCCGAAGAAAAGCCGCCGCGCGCATCTCCCCTTAGAAAAGGGAAGCGGGAGCGCATGGATCACCTAATGCGCCAATATGGGCGGGCCGCTTGCGGCAAGTCAAGCCGAAGCGTTGCGCGATTGAGCGCGTTCCCTCACGTTTTCCGCGAATTTACCCTTATTCTTCAGCCTTAAGCGCACGCAATGCAGGTTCGGCTTCGCGCAAGCTCTTACCGATAATATCGATGGCGCGATCGATTTCCGCATGCGTGAAAATAAGCGGCGGGCTCATCACAATCGTATCGCGAATGCCGCGCACCATCAGGCCATTCTTGATGCACAGATCGCGCACGATCGGGCCAGCTTTGCCTTCCTTGCCGGTGAAGCGCTTATTCGTGCCCTTCTGCGCCACGATTTCGACGGCGCCGAGAAGCCCAAGCGAACGCGTTTCGCCAACCAGCGGATCAGCATCCAGGCGCTTCAGCGCGTTGGCGAGATAAGGTCCCGCATCATTGCGCACGCGTTCAACCAAGCCCTCGCGCTCAATGATCTCGATGTTCTTCAGCGCAACGGCGGCGCAGGTTGGATGGCCGGAATAAGTATAGCCGTGCACGAACTCGCCGCCATCGGCGCGCAGCGCTTCGACGATCTTGTGCGAAACCGCGGTCGCGGAAATCGGCAGATAGCCGGAGGACAAACCCTTCGCCATTGGCACGAGATCGGGCTTCAAGCCGAAATGCTGGAAGCCGAACCAAGAGCCGAGGCGGCCGAAGCCGGTGATGACTTCATCAATGACCAAGAGAATGCCGTACTTCTTGGTGATGGCTTGCACGCGGTCCCAATAGGTTTTGGGCGGGAAGATCACGCCGCCTGCGCCCTGCACCGGCTCGCCGATGAAAGCAGCGACATTCTCAGGGCCAACTTGCAGGATGCGATCCTCAATCGCTTGCGCGGCGCGTGCAGCGAAGGCCTCTTCGTCTTCCTCGAAGCCCTCCATGAATTTGTAGGGCTGCATGACATGCTCGACGCCGGGGATCGGCAGATTGCCGATCGGGTGCATGTGCTTCATGCCGCCCAGACTGACGCCGGCGACGGTAGAGCCGTGATAAGCGTTCCAGCGGCTGATGAAGACTTGCCGCTTTGGCTGGCCGACAACTTTCCAATAATAGCGCACCAGCCGCAGCACGGTGTCATTCGCTTCCGAGCCGGACGAATTGAAGAAGATGTGCTGCAGATCGCCGCCGAGTTTTTCGGCGAGCTTTGTGGCGAGCTGGATGGTGGGCGGCGTCGCGGTTTTGAAGAAGGTGTTGTAGAAAGGCAGTTCGAGCATTTGCTCGTACGCCGCCTTGGCGAGCTCTTCGCGGCCATAGCCGACATTCACGCACCAAAGGCCGGCCATACCGTCGAGCAGCGCATTGCCGTCGCCATCATAAATGGTGGAGCCTTCGGCGCGCGTAATGATGCGGCTGCCGCCGAGACGTTCGATCTCGGCATAACTTGCTTGCGCCGGCAAGTGGTGTGCGAGATCGAGCTTGCGCAGCTCAGGAACATTATAATTACGCAGTGTTTTGGACATGAGACGCTCCTCCCTCAGGCCGGCGCTAGCTTTTCGCGACGCAGTGCGCGGCCGAGCAGTTTGAAAAATGTTTGCGATTGCGGGTTTTCGTGCGCGCGCCATTCGGGGTGCCATTGCACCGCCAAAATTTGCGCGCCGTTGATGTCGGCGGAGATGGCTTCCACTACGCCATCCGGCGCCAGCGCTTCCACGGTCAAGCCTTTGCCGAGTTTATCGACGCCCTGATAGTGCACGCTCACGACATCGAGCTGATCGCGATTGTAAGCGCGTTTCAGGATGCCGCCTTCGCACAGCGTAACCGGATGCAAGTGGCTGAAATATTCGGTGAAGCTTGCATCGCTCGGCGCGTGATGGGGAATGAGATCAGGACTTTCGGCCATGTCGCGCCGAAGCGTGCCGCCAAAATACACGTTCAATTCCTGAAAGCCGCGGCAAATGCCGAAGACGGGCTTGCCGAGATCGAGCATGGCTTCGATCAGATGCGCGGTCATTTCATCGCGCGCGGGATCGAACGGCCCAGGCGCATCGTCGACCAGCACGCCATAGCGCTTTGGATCGAGATTGCTCGGCGTGCCGGTGAGCAACAGGCCGTCAAGGCACGGCGCCACTTCGCGCGCGTGCATCAAGTCCGGCATGGCCGGCACAAGCAGCGCCGCCGCATCGGCGTAAGTGAGCGCTGACACGGCATAGCGTGTCATCACCGCCTGCGCGGCCTGCCCTTCGACATCGCGGTTGCATGCAATAATGCCGAGCACCGGCCTGGGGCCGGCGGAATGCGCTGCTTCCATGTCCTTCATTTGGGGCGTGATATCACGAGAGCAGGACGGCTGGCGAGCAGGCGTGCCACGCCAACCAGACGGGCTCGTCCCAGGTAAAGTCTTCTTGATCGTAGCGCGTCAGATTGGAGCGGAAGGTCTTTACGCGGCGACCGCCGGCAATCTCGACTTCGAAGATGGTCTCACTGCCCAAATAGACGATGTCCCGGATCGTGCCGGGCACGACATTGGCGCCTGCCGGGGCGTCCTCCATCTTCATCGCGGCCGATCCTTCGGGCCGCTTGTGCATTTCGATCTTTTCCGGCCGCAACGCGACCCACACCGTCGACCCCTTCGCGCCGGAGACGCCGTGATCGAGATAGACCGGCGCTTCCAGCTCCGGCGACTGCACCACAGCGTGGCCGGGTTCATCTTCAGCCAACGTGCCCTCGAACATGTTCACCGAGCCGACAAAGTCAGCGACGAAGCGCGAATTGGGGAATTCATAAAGATCGGCTGGCGTCGCTACTTGCTGCAGCAGGCCGCGATTCATGACGGCGCAGCGCGTGGCGATGGCGAGCGCTTCATCCTGATCGTGCGTGACCATGATGAAAGTAATGCCGACCTTCTCCTGCAATGAGGTGAGCTCGGAGCGCATTTGGTCGCGCAACTTGGCGTCGAGCGCGGAGAGCGGTTCGTCCAGCAACAGCACCCGCGGGCGCTTCACCAGCGCGCGCGCCAGCGCCACGCGTTGGCGTTGGCCGCCGGAGAGCTGATCGGGCTTGCGCTCGCCAAAGCCGCCGAGCTTCACCAGCTCCAAGGCTTCGGCCACGCGCTCCTTGCGTTCGCGATCCGGCACGCCGTCCATTTTGAGGCCGTAGGCGACGTTATCGTCGACGCTCATGTGCGGAAACACGGCATAGGACTGAAACACCATATTCACTGGCCGCTTATTGGGCGGCAGATGGGCGATGTCCTTGCCGTCAATCAGGATGCGGCCTTCGGTGGGTGTTTCGAAGCCGGCGAGCATGCGCAGCAGCGTGGTCTTACCGCAACCGGAAGGGCCGAGCAGCGCAAAGAATTCGCCTTCCTGAATCTGCAAGTTCACATTATCGACCGCCACCACTTTGCCGAAGCGCTTGGTGATGTTTTCGAAATTGATGATCGTGTTCGGCTTCACCGCCGCATTGGGGCGGACGGCTATGCTCGATACGCCATTGGAAGTTTGGGCGACGTCACTCATGACTTTGCTTTCGCTTTGTTTTCCGATGCCGTCTGCATCTGCAGACCCACTGCCGTCAGGAATATGGTGAGTACGATCAAGATTGTGGAGGCCGCGTTCACCTCCGGCGTCACCGAGAAACGGACCATCGAATAGACCTTCACCGGGAAGGTGATGGTGTCAGGCCCCGCGGTGAAGAAGGTGATCACGAAGTCATCCAGGCTGAGGGTGAAGGCCAGCAGTGCGCCGGCGACGAGCCCCGGCTGCATGTGCGGCACCAGCACGTCGATGAAGGTGCGCCATTCACTGGCCCCCAAATCCTTGGCCGCCTCCTCCAGTTCGCGATTGAACGAAACCAAGCGCGCGCGCACCACGGTCGCCACGAACGGGAATGCGAAAGAGGTGTGGGCGATGATGATGGCGCCCAAATTGAGCGGCCACGGCATGCCCATTGGCCAAGGCAAGACGCGGGCAAAGAAAACCAGCATGGCCACGCCCATGCAGATTTCCGGCACGACGATCGGCAGCGCCATGCCGCCCTCAAACGCGGTTTTGCCGGGGAAGCGGAAGCGCCAGAGCGCGACAGCCGCGAGCGCCCCGAGCACGACGCTGAAAATGGTGCAGAAGAAAGCGATCGTCATCGAGTTGGCGAAAGCTTGGATCAGCGAGTCATTGCTGAGCGCCTTCTCGTAATATTTGAGCGTAAAGCCCTGCCAGACGATGTTGCGGCGGCTGTCATTGAAGCTGAACGCCATCAGCGTGATCAGCGGCAGGTAGAGAAAGAGCAGCGTCAGCCCCACGGTCGCGCGGAGCGGCCATCGCCGCATATAATCGAGCGGACCCGGCTTGTCTTTTTTGACGGCGACGTCGCTCATCCCACGCCCCGCTTCTTGGCGCGGCTCTCGATCAAGGCCTGCACGGCGATGGCGAAGAAGGTCAGATACATGAGCAGGAAGGAGAGCGCCGCGCCGAACGGCCAATCATTGGCGCGCTTGAATTGGCGCTCGATCACGTTGGCGATCATCTGGCTGTCTGGGCCTCCCAGCAGGTCCGGCGTCAGATAAGCGCCGAGCGCGGGAATGAAGGTGATGAGAATGCCTGAGGCGATCCCAGGCGCGGCGAGCGGGACAACGACGCCCATAATCGTGCGCATATGCCCCGCGCCGAGATCGAGGCTGGCTTCCATTAGCGAGCGATCCATGCGGTCAAGCGCGGAATAGAGCGGCAGCACCATGAAAGGCAGGTGCACGTACACTAGGCCGAAGATCACCGCGAAATTGTTGTGCAGCAATTCCAGCGGCTCGAACGCGCCGAGCGGCTGCAGGCCCACCAGAGTCATGAGCCCGGAGGCATTGTTCCAAAGCCATTCAACGCCGAAATTGACATAGCCCTCCGTGCGCAGCACGGCGATCAGCGCATAGGTTCGGATCAAAAGGTTGGTCCAGAACGGCAGCATGATCAGCAGCAGCAGCCATGCCTTGGCGCGCGGCGAAGCGAAGGCGATGGCGAGCGCCACTGGGAAGCCGATGATGAGGCAAATCAGCGTCGTCGCGCCGGCTATGATCACCGACTTGATGAAGATGCCGACATAGAGCGGCTCAAGCGCGCGGAAATAATTGGCGAAGGTGCCAGTCAGCGCAATGTCGGCGAGGCCCTGGTTCTCGCCGAACGAATAGGCCCAGATGACCGCCATCGGGACCAGAAAGAAGGCGACAAGCCAAAACGCCGGCGGCGTCAGCACCACGCCGAAGGCGGCTTTGGCTTGTTTCCAAGTCTGCTCCACAAAAACTCCCGGAGCTTACGCGGCGCGAACCCGCGTGATGAGTTCTTCGAATTGCTGCGCTTTTTCCGCGCCTTCAAACGCGCCGTACTCGCACTTGGCCAGACGATCCGCCGGCGGGAAGATGACCGGGTTATTCTTGTAGGAGTCATCCATCAGTGCGCGCGCCGCTGCGTTCGGCGTCGGGTACAAGATCTCCTTGGTGATCTCGCTGCCCGCTTCACCATCCAACAGATAGTTGATGAAGGCGTGCGCGCCTTCAAGGTTCGGCGCACCGACTGGAATGCAGAGACAATCCGAGTTGAGTAGGCTGCCTTCAGTCGGCACCAGGAAGTCGATGTCAGCGTCTTCCTCCATGACCTGGGCGATGTCGCCATTATACTCGAGCACGAGATCGACATCGCGCGCGAGCAGCATGTCCTGGCCATTATCCTCGTGGAAGGCTTTGATGTGCGGCTTCTGACGGATCAACATTTGTTCGATCTGCGTCAGCATTTCGTCCGGAATGCCGTTCACCGAATGGCCGAGATATTTGGCGCACAGGCGGATGAGATCCGCCGATTCTGAAAGCAGCGCGATCTTTTGCGAGAACTGATCGCTGTCGAACAGCCACTTCCAGCTATCCGGCACAAATCCGGCAGGCATGGCGGATTTGCGGTAGGCAATGCCAAGCACGAGCCAAGTATACGGCATGGAATAGCGGCGGCCCGGATCGAAGGCGGCGTCCTGGAATTCCGGCAGCAAGTTGGCGAAGTTCGGAATCTTGGCGCGATCGAGCGGCTCAAGCATTTGCGCTTCGGACATGCGCGTCACGAATTCATTCGACGGCACGATCACGTCATAGCCGGGATTGCCGGCGCGCAGGCGCGCGAACAATTCGTCATTGGTGGCGAACAGACTCATCCGGACTTCAGTGCCCGTGGCAGCCTTGAAGTCGTCGAGCGTGGTGGGGCCGATATAAGTGTCCCAGTTATAGAAATTGACGACCGGCGCGCCGCCCCCGCCAGGCGAACACCCTGCCGCCCCACCGACAAAGCTCATGCCGATCGCAGCGGCGCCAAATTGTTGGAGGATGGACCGGCGCGAGGCGCCCTTGATAATGGTGGATTTGGTCATCTGCACCCTTCCTTGAGGTTGGCCGTACTGCCTGACAGCGCAACTGGATCAATAACCTAACAAGCACGCAACTTCGATCCGGGATCAATACGCCTTCCCCAGGGACGCGCCGAAATTCGCACCCGTTCCCGTTCTGTACGTGCTACCGGCGCCGCATCAGCGGGCGTTGCGCTCTCCGGTCAGCCATTCGACGATCTGGTTTTGGTCGTTAAGCAGCACCACGCTTGGCTTGATCGGCTCTTTCGCCAGCTCGAAGCCCATGATGATCACTTGCTCGCCAGCTTTGATTAGGTGCGCGGCGGCGCCGTTGATGGAAATGATACCCGAACCGCGCGCGCCGGCGATGATGTAGGTCTCCAGCCGCGCGCCGGAGGTGTTGGACACCACCATGACGCGCTCGCCCTCCCACATGCCGACAGCATCGACCAAATCCATGTCAATCTCAATCGAGCCGACATAGTTGAGGTTCGCGTCGGTCACGCGGCCATTATGCAGCTTTGAGCGCATCACCCAGCGCATTCAGAGTCTCCGTCACTCTTAGGTTGCGCGCAGATACCAATCGAGATCGGTGCTGGGGATGACGCCTTGATAGCGGTCCTGCTCGATTCGCTTCACGGCCGCGTACATGTTCACGAAGCGCTCGCCGAAATACTCTTTCAGCAAAGCAGACTCGGCGAAGCGATCGGTGGCGGCGAACCAATTGGTCGGCAGCTTTTCGCCGGTCTGACCGCCTGCCTGTGCGTAGCCGTCGCCTACAATGGGCGGGCCGGGATCGATCTTATTGCTGATGCCATGATGCACCGCCGCTAACAGCGCAGCGACAGCGAGCGCGGGATGCGCATCGGCGCCGGCGACGCGGTGTTCGATGTGGCGCGTATGCGGCGCGCCGGCGGGCACACGGAAGGAAACGGTGCGATTATTGACGCCCCAGGCGGTCGCGGTCGGCGCGTAGGAATTGGCGCGGAAACGGCGGAAGGAATTGGCGTTAGGCGCGAAGATGGCCATTGAGTCGCCGATCAGCGCCTTCATGCCGCCGACAGCATGCTTCAGCGCGGGTGAGCCTTCGAGCGCTTCGCTGGCGAAGATGTTTTTCCCCGCCGCGTCATTCACGCTGACATGCATGTGCATGCCCGAGCCGGGATAATCGGCGAAGGGCTTGGCCATGAAGGTGGCCTCAAAGCCATGCTTGAGCGCAACGCCCTTGCAGGCGCGCTTGTAGAGAATGGCGTCGTCAGCCGAGCGCATGGCGTCGGCGTGGTGCTTCAGTGTGAGTTCGAGTTGGCCGGGCCCATATTCGCTGATCGCGCCTTCGAGCGGAATGCCGCACGCATCGGCGGCCGCCCAGAGCTCGCGCAGGAAGGGCGCGGCCTCTTCCATCTCGGTCAGCGAATATTGATCGTGCTGGCTGGGTCGGCGGCTGTTCAGCGGAAACTGCGCCACCTTGAGTTCGCCGCCCACATAATTTGGATCGACCAGATAGAATTCGAGTTCGCACGCCACCACCGGCGTCAGGCCGTCAGCCTTGAAGCGATCGATCACGCCTTGCAGCACGTGGCGCGGGTCGAGAAAGTTCGGCGTTCCGTCCTGTTCGTAAATCGAGACTTCGACTTGCGCCAATTCCGGGCCAAGCCATGGCGCGAGCGTGAGGCGCCCAGGCACGGGGCGGCCAATGCGGTCCGCATCGCCCTCTTCCCAGATGAAGCCGGTTTCTTCGCAGTCACGGCCGGTAATGTCCGTCACCAGCATGGAGGTGGGCAGGAAACGGCCCTGCTCATAGAGCGGGATCAGCTCATGGCGGCGCAAGCGCTTGCCGCGCGGCACGCCTGATAAGCCCGTATAAATGATTTCGAAGAATTGGACGTTCGGGTTGGCGTCCAGAAACGCCTTTGCTTCCTTCACATCGCCAATGGCGCTCGTCATGATTTTCCGTTGGATGATCGCTATGCCTGCCCGCTCTCTATCCTGTTCCCGGGCGCGACGCGAGCCTTAAGCCGAGCGCCCGCCCTGGCGTTAACGCCGAGTGGGGCGCTCCGATAAGGCGCGGAGGCTTGTTTCAGATCAAAGTGGCCGGCCTTCAAGCAGCCTATCTCCGCGCGAGGAGTTAGCCATGACCGAGCATTTCGATCACGCCTTGGAGGAGGAATTCTCCGAACACCGCGAAACCATTCATCGGCTGAAAATCAGCGACCCTTCCTTCAAGACCCTGCTCGAACGCAATCACGCGCTTTGGCTGCAAATCCAGAACATCCAGAACAATGTCACGCCCGCCGACGACCAGACCCGGCATGATCTGGAAAAGCAGCGGCTCGTGCTGCTGGACGAAATAGCGGCCCGCGTTGGGGCTGCAGAAAGCTGACGCTTGCGCCCAGCCTGGGAGAAAGTGGTAGTTTCCTCCTAGCAGGGGGAAACGATGGGTCGGCTTTGGATCATTTTGCTGGGCGCGGTCGTGTTGGGCTGCGCCCAACCGTCCGCCGCGCCATCACCCGACTATAGCCCCACGATCACGCGCGACTCATTTGGCGTCGCCACCGTGCATGGGCGCGACGATGCGGAGACTGCCTACGGTCTGGCGCTTGCGCATGCGGAGGACAATTTCGCCACCATCCAATTGGTGGCGCTAGCGGCGCGCGGACGACTGGGCGCTCATCTCGGACGCGATGGCGCGCCCTCCGACTTTTTGTGGAACCTGATCGAGGTGAAGCAAAGCGTCGAGCAAGGCTATGAGACGCTTTCACCAGAATTTCGCAGCGTGCTTGAAGGCTATGCGGCAGGTCTCAACGCCTATGCCGCGGCGCATCCTGATGAAGCCCTGCCCGGCGCACGCAACCTCACCGGGCGCGACGTCGCGGCGGGGTCGGCGCTGACGCTGCCGCTGTTTTTCGGCTTCGATCATGTGCTGGGCGTGCTGGCCGATGAAACAAGCCACCCTTGCGCGGCGCGAGAGGCGCGCGCGGAAAATATTGATTGGGGCTCCAACGCCTTTGCGGTAGCGCCCTCTCGCTCGAGCGATGGGCATACGCGCGTCATCCTCAATTCGCATCAGCCCTGGGACGGCCCGGTGGCCTGGTACGAAGCGCGGATCGAAAGCGATAGCGGCTGGCGCATGCATGGAGGCGTGTTTCCCGCCGCGCCGTTCCCGGTGGTCGGGACCAATGGCGCGCTGGGTTGGGCGGCGACGGTGAACTTTCCTGACCTGATCGATCTTTATCGGCTGACCACCGACGCGGAGCATCGCGGCCAGTATTTCTATGACGGCGCGTGGCGGCGGTTTGAAACGCGCACGGTTTGGCTTTGGGTGAAGATGGGCTGGTTCACCGTACCCGTGCCGCGCACGCTGCGCTATTCGGTTTATGGTCCGGCGTTCGAAACCGCCGATGGCTGGGTGAGCGTGCGTTATGCGGGCGAGCACGAAATCCGCGCGCTCGAGCAATTCTATCGCATGGGCAAAGCGCGCAGCTATGAAGAGTGGCGCGCGGCCATGGACATGCGCGCCATCCCCTCCTTCAATTTCATCTATGGCGACGCCAGCGGACGCATCGCGTTTCACTACAATGCCAGCTTGCCGCGCCGCGCGCCGGGTTATGATTGGTCCGGTTGCGTGCCGGGCGACACCAGCGCCACGCTCTGGCCACAGCGTGAATATCTGGCGACGCCGGTTTTGGACACGCCCAATTCAGGCTGGCTCTACTCGGCTAATGGACAGCCTTGGTCCTCCACCGATCCGGCTTCGGATTTGCAGCCCGCACAGTATGCGGAGGTAGCGCCCTTCATCGAAACCAACATGACCAATCGTAGCTATCGCGCCGTCGAAATCCTCTCTCCACTGCGCACAATCAGCGCTGAGCAATTGTTGGCGGCGAAGTTTGACGTGACCTCCAGTTCGCAATCGCGCACGGAAGCTGCGATCCAGCGCATCCTGGGCGCGGACGCGAGCAATGATGCGGAGCTGGCGCAGATTCAGGCGGTGCTGCGCCGATGGGACCGGCGCGCGGCGCAAGACTCGACCGAGGCGCCGCTGGCGCTGCTCATGTTCTACCCGCTCTATAACGCCCGCCTTTACGGCCAGCCCGAGCCCGATCCGATTGCGACAGCGCGCGATGGCGCGCGCTATCTCATGCAGCATTTCGGCAAGCTGGACCCGCCGCTGGGCGAGGTGCTGCGGCTCCGGCGCGGCGATGTGGACCTGCCGTTGCAGGGCGCGCCGGACACGCTGCGCGCGCTGCGCTGGCATCCCGATCCAGACGGGCGCCTCAGCGCCGATTTTGGCGATGGCTTGATGATGGTGATGGACTGGGCGCCCGATGGCGCGCTCACCGTGCAGAGCATCCACCAATGGGGGGCCAGCAACCACCCAGAAAGCCCGCATTATAATGATCAATCGCCACTTTACGCGCGCCACGAATGGCGCACCAACCCCTGGTGAGCTAAACCGCGCTTATGCCTGATACCGCCCGCCCGAACTCACTCGACGCCTTCTGGATGCCGTTCACGCCGAACAGGGCGTTCAAGGCCGATCCGCGCATGGTCGTGCGCGCCGAAGGCATGCACTATTACACCGCCGACAATCGCGCGATCCTCGACGCTACGTCTGGCCTTTGGTGCGTGGCGTGCGGGCATGGGCGCAAGCCGATCGTGGAAGCGATTCAGCGCACGGCGGCGGAGCTTGATTATGCGCTGAGCTTCAATCTCGGCCATCCGCTGGCGTTCGAGTTCGCCAATCGCCTGGCCGGCATCTTGCCCGAGGGCGTCGACCGCATCGCCTTCACCAATTCGGGCTCGGAAAGCGTCGACACGGCGCTGAAGATCGCGCTGGCCTACCAAAAGGCGCGTGGCAAGCCTGGCAAGTTCCGGCTGATTGGGCGCGAACGCGGCTATCATGGCGTCAATTTTGGCGGCATTTCCGTGGGCGGCATTACCCGCAATCGGATGACGTTCGGACCCATGGTCGCCGGCGTCGATCACCTGCCGCACACACTCGATATTGCGCGCAACGCCTTCTCACGCGGCCTGCCGGCGCATGGGGCGGAGCTTGCAGATGCGCTGGAACGGCTGGTGCAATTGCACGATGCTTCGACCATCGCCGCAGTGATCGTTGAGCCGGTTGCGGGCTCGACTGGCGTGATCATCCCGCCAAAGGGCTATCTTGAGCGCCTGCGCGAACTCTGCACCAAACACGACATTTTGCTGATCTTCGATGAGGTGATTACCGGCTTCGGGCGCCTCGGCGCGCCGTTCGCCTCCGATTGGTTCGGCATCAAGCCTGATATCATCACCATGGCCAAAGCCATCACCAATGCGGCAGTGCCGATGGGCGCTGTGGCCGCCTCGCGCGAGATTTACGACACCATCCTCGCCAATAGTGAAACGCCGATCGAACTGTTCCACGGCTACACTTCGACCGCGCATCCGCTCGCCTGCGCCGCCGGCATCGCGACGCTGGACGTCATGCGCGACGAGAACCTGTTTCAGCGCGCCGCCGACCTCTCGCCCTATTGGGAAGACGCGCTGCACGCGCTGCGCGATGCGCGCCATGTGATCGATATCCGCAATTTAGGGCTCATTGGCGGCGTCGAACTTGAGCCGCGACCGGGCGCGGCGAGCAAACGCGCGCTCGAGGCTTTCAACGGCGCCTTCGATAAGGGCGTGCTGATCCGCGTGACCGGCGACATTATCGCCTTCTCGCCGCCATTGGTGATCGAAAAGGCGCAGATTGATCAGATCGTCAGCGTCGTGCGCGACGTGCTCAGCAAGATCGACTAAGCCGCCGCGGCGCGCACAGGTCCGTGTTGGTTCGCAACCGGCACGCTCACGCTGAAGGTTGAGCCCTTGCCCAGCTGGCTGACAACCTTGATATCGCCGCCCATGGCGCGCGCCAATTTGAGCGAGATCGCCAAGTCCAGTCCGCTGGCGGTGTCGTCGATCACTTCGCTTGCGGCGTTGGCGGGCTTAAAGCGCTCAAACAATTGCGCTGTCTCCTGCAGCGTCATGCCGGCGCCGGTATCGGCGACGTTGAACACCAAGAAAGCGCCGTCAGCGCTTGGATGAGCGGAGAGGCTGACCCTGCCGCGCTGTGTGGATTTGGCCGCGTGGCTCACCAGATTCAGCAGGCACTGACGCAAGCGCGCATGATCGGCTAGAACGAGATTATCGCTTGGACTGACCACGAGTTTATTGCCTTGCGCATCGGTGATGGGCTCGGCAATTTCAGCCACCTCAGCCAGCAATTCGCCCGCATGAACGGGCTCGATCTGCATGGAGAGTCGCCCCGCATCGAGGCGCGATTGATCGAGAATGTCGCTCACCAGTCGGCTCAGTTGCCGCCCCGCCGCCGTGATGCGCGCAGAATCTTCTCGGAGCGCGGCGCCCTTCGGCCCAAGCGCGGCGCACTCCTCCTCAATCAGCTCCGCATAACCGATAATGGTGTTGATCGGCGAACGCAGCTCGTGGCTCATGGTAGCGATAAAATCTGATTTGAGGCGGCTTGCTTCAACCAAACTCTCCGCCCGCACAAGACTGGCGACCTGCCGCTCGACCTGCTTTCGCGCGATCAGCACAGTCAAGAACCCGCCAAGCGCAAGGGCCGCCAAGACCAGCCAAAAACGATACTTCAACCCAGCCAATCCTGGGTGCGGATGCGGCCAACTCAATCGGCCGACTTCTGCGCCATCGGCCCCAATGACGCCAATGGACACGGCGTCGGGCGCGGCGTCGGGGCCAAAGCTGAGAGTCCGCAGATTGAGGTCGTGGCCCATCGTCTCGATGCGAGATGGATCGAGGAATTGGACCGCAGCGAGGTAATACAAATCTTCGCGACCGGCCAGAGCGCGCCGCGCGGCATCGTTTTCCGGAGTAATTGGCGTGACGCCGATAATCGCCAAATTATCGCCGACGGCGGCATAAGTGTGCGCGACGCCTAGCGCCGGGTCTTCGGTTCCAGCCAGGGTGCTCAAATTCGGCGCGCGAGAGGCCGCGTCAACGAGTTGCATCGTTACGTTGGCGGGCGCGTTCTCGTTAAACCAGACAAAGCGCGGCGACTCTCCTGGGCGGAACACAATGAGCGCATCCGCCACGGAAGAATAGAACATGCCCTTTAGCCAGGACGCACTGAACTGCACGCTAGTATTCGCGTAGGCGTCGTCCCAGTTGGCGTAATCGAGGGCCAAAGCGTCAAGCGCGCGCATGCGCCCATCTAGGGCGCCCTGCACCAGGTGGCGCGTGCCATCGGCAAAGTCCCGATCTTGCTGCCGCGCGAAACCCACCAGCATGAGCAGGGCCAACACGCCGATCAGCAGCACAAGGCCAATGATCGGCGCGCCGGCGCTCAGCCAGGCGTGTCGTGCAGAATCAATGCGGGGAGTAATTCGCGGACGCATTTGAGGTTGCACGAACCTTAATGCTTCCGCGTTGCGGAACCGTTAGTGACGCGGCGCAAAACCCACGTAAAGCAGCACAATCATGCTTTCTGAAGCGTTTAATTTTGCTCCAGAACCTCACTCGCCTCAAGCCACGCCGCTTCCGCTTTCGCCAAAGCGGTTGCCGCATGTTTACGTTCCTTAAGCAAGCTTTCGCCGCGCGCATGATCGCGCGTGAAGAGGTCGGGATCGGCAAGCGCCGCGTCGATGCGCGCCAGCGCGGCTTGCGCCTGCTCCATTTCGGTTTCAGCAGTCTCAAGCTTGCGCTGCAGCGTGTATTTGGAGTGCTTCGGCTTGGGCTCCGCGCGGCCAATCACAGCGGCGGCCTGCTTCTCGCCTTCTTCGCGCGGCCGGTCGGCGGCGGCGACAAGTTTTCGGTAATCTTCAAGATCGCCCTCATACTGGCGGGCGCGACCGTGATAGACGAGCCAAAGCCGGTCAGCGCAGGCCTCGGCCAGGTAGATGTCGTGCGTGATGAGCAGCACCGCGCCTTCATACTCGTTAATCGCGTGAATGAGCGCTTCGCGGCTATCAATGTCCAAGTGCGAAGTCGGTTCGTCGAGAATAAGCACATGCGGCATTGAGTGCGCCATCAAGCCGAGCAGCAGGCGCACTTTCTCGCCGCCGCTGAGGCTTTCAACCTTGGTGTCGATCTTATCGACGCCAAAGCCGATGCGGGCGGCGAGCGCGCGCAGTTTGGGCGGCGCCCAGTCAGGCTCGAGATCGCGAATATGTTCGAGCACGGTTTCACCCGCACGCAATTCGTCCAGCTGATCCTGGCTGAAATAGCCCATCACGGCTTTGCCCGAAGCGACGCGCTTGCCCGATAGCAGCGGCAAACGCGCAGCGATGGACTTTACCAGCGTGGTCTTGCCCTGCCCGTTCGGGCCGATGATGACGATGCGGTCGTCATGATCGAGGCGCAGCGAGACGCGCTTCAAAACCGGCTTGCCTTCGACATAGCCGAGATCGCACTCGTCCATCACCACGAGCGGCGAGGCCAATGGCGCGGGGTCCTCGAAATGGAACGGCACGGTGCGCTCTTCGAGCGGCACGGCGATGTCCTGCATCTTCTCCAGTTGTTTGATGCGGCTCTGCGCCTGAGCGGCCTTCGAAGCCTTGGCGCGGAAGCGATCGATGAATTTCTGCAGATGCGCTTTTTGCGCATCCTGCTTGGCCTTCATCCCCTGCGCCAGCGCCATGCGCTCGGCCTTCTTTTTCAAGTAGGCGTCGTAGCCGCCGACGAAGATTTCGAGCTTCTTATCGTCTAGCGCCAGCACGTGCGTCACCGAACGGTTCAGCATTTCGCGGTCGTGACTGACGCACACGACCGTGTGCGGATAGTCGCGCAAATATTCTTCGAGCCAGGCCGCGCCTTCGAGATCGAGATAATTGGTCGGCTCGTCCAGGATCAGCAGATCAGGGGCCGAGAACAGCACGCCCGCGAGCGCGGCGCGCATGCGCCAGCCGCCGGAAAATTCACGCGCGGCGCGGCGCAGATCGGACTGCTCGAAGCCAAGACCGATCATAATGGCGCTGGCGCGCGCTTCCGCAGAGTAACCGTCAATCTCCGCGAGGCGCACATGGATCTCGCCGATCCGGTCCGGGTCGGTTGCGGTTTCCGCTTCGGCAAGCAGGCCCGACAATTCCGCATCGGCGCCGATCACCAGATCGAGCAGCGGCGTATCCACCTGCGGCGCTTCCTGCGCGACGAAGCCCATGCGCGCGCCGCGCCTTACGCGAATGGCGCTATTGGGTTTGCCGGCCTCTTCGCCGATAAGGCGAAGCAATGTGGATTTGCCCGTTCCGTTCCTGCCTACGAGACCGACCTTCCAGCCCTCCGCAATGAAGGCATTTGCCTGCTCAAACAGCACGCGTCCGCCAATGCGGTAGGTAAGGTCGACAATTTCGAGCATGGCCGGCGCTGATAGCAGATCATGCGGAACTTAGACGAGCCCCTATAGGTCAAGCGTCGCCATGTTCGATTCCCTTTGCCAACCGATTGACGGCGAGCCGGCTGGGATCGCCAAGCACGAAGTGTCGGAAGACGGCGTTCACTGGAGGCCCTTCGATCCGCAGCAGGATCGCAACCGCGTGCTCCACTCCCGCATCGAGTTCGCATGCGAGGATTGAACACGCTCGGCCCGCGGGCCAGGCAGGCCTAACGCGCCCGCCCCGGCGCTGGGGCGGCAAGTTCGCCCCGGCGTGCGAGCTTATGAACGAGGCGCGGCCACTCCGCCGCAAATTCAGCTGCGGCATAATGCTGATTGGGAGCCAGCGTGGATAAGAGCGCTGCAATGCGCTGGCGTTCCTTGGATGGGTCTATCGTCGTTTCACGGCGCGTGGCGATGCGGTCTGCGGGTGGGAAAAGCATGGTCGTCATCCTGTGATCGGGGCGCGCGCGGCGCTGGCGTATTGGAGCGGCGTCAGTTCGAAATTGCGCGACAACACCGGCGCATCGCCCGGATCCCGCCTTTTGCAGCCCGCCCGTCCACGCTGCGCATATCCGGCCTCCAAAACCTAGTTACTCGACCGATTTGATGTAGTATAAGGGTGATCAAGCCGCCGTCAAGGCTGCTCCGAAGTTGGACGGGTTTTTGCGCGATTTGCCGTCCGCGAAGGGCGGTCTTGACGGCGGCGAAGCGCCAAGCCCGCGCCAAACAAAGCAACGGCGTTGAAGCCGAGGCGCTTTCTCGGACTTTAGGGAGAAACTGGTGGACCCGAGGAGGATCGAACTCCTGACCTCCGCATTGCGAACGCGGCGCTCTCCCAGCTGAGCTACGGGCCCTTTCCAGAGGCGCGGGATATAGAGCCCAGCTGAACACAACGTCAACTGAGCCTGTGGCGCGGGCCGCGGGTTTCAACTGCTGACCAAGAGCGAGGGTTGAAACCACGTTCCGAGATTGGCCGTATCCTTCAGCATGTCCCTCAAACTCACCCGCCGCACCGCCCTGCTCGGGGCCGCCATCTTGCTTACGCCCGCCATAGCGCTGGCGCAGGATCGCTATGCTCGCGACCCGATCCGCAATCTGACGGACGCGCAATGGCGGGCGCGGCTCTCGCCGAGCGCTTATTCCGTGTTGCGCCACGAGGCGACCGAGCGGCCCTTCACCAGCCCTTTGAATGATGAACACCGCAATGGCGTATTCGCCTGCGCCGGCTGCGGACTGCCTTTGTTTAATTCGCAATGGAAGTTCGATTCCGGCACGGGCTGGCCGAGTTTCTTCCGCGCCATCGATCAGAATATCGGCCGCCGCACCGATCGCTCGCTCGGCATGGTGCGCACGGAGTATCACTGCGCGCGCTGCCGCGGGCATCAGGGGCATGTGTTCAGAGACGGGCCGCCGCCAACCGGGCTGCGCTATTGCAATAATGGCGTCGCACTCACCTTCACCCCGGCATGAGGATCGAAATGAAAGTGTCCACTCTGAAAGCGCTGGCCTGCGCCATGGCGATCGCCGCGTGCGCGCCGCCGGCGCTTTCCGAAGAGCCGGCGCGGCTGATGCCAGCGCCGCGCGCCGATGTGGCCGCGCAAGGCGCCGCGAGCCAGACCGCTGTGCTCGCCGGCGGCTGCTTCTGGGGTTTAGAAGGCGTGTTCGAGCATGTGCGCGGGGTTGAGCGCGTGCGCTCCGGCTATGCCGGCGGCGATGCGCGCCGCGCCAATTATAGCGATGTCACCACCGGCACGACCGGCCATGCGGAATCGGTGGAAATTGTGTTCGATCCGCGCGTGATCAGCTATGGCGAAATCCTGCGCATTTATTTTTCCGTCGCCACCGACCCGACCCAGCTTAACCGCCAAGGCCCGGATGTCGGCACGCACTATCGCGGCGCGATCTTCTATGCCAATGCGGAGCAAGAGCGCGTGGCGCGCGCTTACGTGGCGCAGCTGACGGCGGCGCGCGCGTTCTCAAATCCGATCGTCACCCGCATCGATCCGCTGACGCGGTTCTTCCCAGCGGAAGACTATCACCAGGACTATCTCTGGTCGCACACGCGCCAACCTTACATCGTCATCAATGATCTGCCGAAGATCGAAAATCTGCGGCGGTTGTTTCCTGATCGCTACTCCGCGCAGCGTTCGGGCTGAGCATGACGCTCCCGCTCATCGCGTATCTGGCTGGCGTGCTGACCATACTCAGCCCGTGCATCTTGCCCGTGCTGCCCTTCGTGTTCGCGCGCGCCGACCGGCCTTTCGTCACCAGCACCCTGCCTATGCTGATCGGCATGGCGATTACGTTCGCGGGCGTCGCTACTTTGGCGGCGATTGGCGGCGCATGGGTGGTGCACGCCAACCAGGCTGGGCGATTCTTAGCTCTGGCGCTGCTCATCGTATTTGGCTTGGCGCTGCTGTTTCCCGCCTTTGCGGAACGTGCGACAGCGCCGCTGGTGGCGCTGGGCAATCGGCTCAACAATAAAGCCAACGCGCAAAGCGCGAGTGTCGGCGCATCCTTGCTGCTTGGCGTCGCCACTGGATTATTGTGGGCGCCTTGCGCGGGACCGATCCTGGGTTTGTTGCTGACGACAGCTGCGATTCAGGGCGCCAATGTGCAAACCAGCCTGCTGTTGCTCGCTTATGCGCTCGGCGCGGCGACCTCACTTGCGGTCGCGCTGTTCGCCGGCGGGCGCGTTTTTGCGGCGCTGAAGCGAAGTCTCGGCGCGGGCGAATGGATCAGGCGCGGCCTCGGCGCAGCCGTTTTGGCTGGCGCAGCCGCAATCGCCTTGGGTTTGGACACGGGTTTGCTGGCGCGCCTGTCCGCAAGCAGCACCGAACGGATCGAGCGCGCCCTGCTCGATATGGGCGGGCATGAGCCCGACGCACGCATGAGCGCGGACGGACAGCCTGCACCCTCTTTAGAAGGCGGCGTGGCGTGGCTGAACTCACCGCCGCTGACGATGGAGCAATTGCGCGGCAAGGTCGTGCTGATCGATTTCTGGACTTATTCCTGCATCAACTGTTTGCGCGCTTTGCCTTATGTCGAAGCCTGGGCGGACAAGTATCGAGAACATGGGCTGGTGGTGATTGGCGTGCACGCGCCAGAATTCGCGTTCGAGCGCGACGAAGGCAATGTGCGCCGCGCGATGGCAAATCTTGGAGTGGATTATCCGGTCGTGCTCGACAACCAGTTCGCGATCTGGCGCGCTTACAATAATCGCTACTGGCCAGCGCACTATTTCATCGATGCAAGTGGCGTGATCCGCCACCATCGTTTCGGCGAAGGCCAGTACGATAATTCCGAGCGCGTCATTCAAGAGCTGCTGCGCGAGGCTGGCTATGATCCGCCCGGCGGGCTGGTCGATCCCAATGCGCAGGGCGCATCGGCGCCAGCTTCCGCCGAGCCGCCGCAATCGCCGGAGACTTATATTGGCTATAGACGGCGTGAGAATTTCGTCTCCGCTGAACAGCGGACAGACGCGGTCTATACTTACGAAACGCCAACGACGCTGCAGCTCAATCAATGGGGCTTGGTTGGCGAGTGGAAAGTCATGCGCCAGTCTGCCGAGCTTTCAACGGCGGGCGGCGCGATCCGCTTTCGGTTCAATGCGCGCGATCTGCATTTGGTGCTGGCGCCCGGCGCAGACGGCGCGCCAGTGCGCTTCCGCATCACCATTGATGGGCGTGCGCCAGGCGCTGCAGCGGGCATGGATGTGAACGCGGCAGGCGAAGGGGTGGTGCGGGAGGAGCGGCTCTACCAGCTGATCCGCGGCGGGGGCGACGGCGAGCGCAGCTTCGAAATCGAGTTCCTGGACCCCGGCGTGCGCGCTTTCGCCTTCACCTTCGGGTAAGCGCCGATCTGGACGAATCCGTCCAAACCAGACTAGACGGGAGCCCTTCGCAACCGCCGGACGCCCATGATCCCCGCCATTATCAATCTGGTCGACGCCGTTCTGGCGCTCATCATCGTGGTGCTGATCATCCACGTCGTGCTGTCCTGGCTATTTGCTTTCGATATTGTCAGCCGGCGCAATCAGTTTGTCGGCGCGGTGTTCGAGTTCACCACCCGCTTGACCGACCCACTGCTGAAGCCGCTGCGCCGGATCATTCCGCCGATCGCTGGTGTCGATCTTTCTGTGCTGGTGCTGCTGCTCTTGATCCAGTTCTTGCGTGAATTGCTGCCCTGGCTTGGCGGCTTGCTGATTGGCAGCCCGCTCTATTGAGCCGGCTGCGGGTCCGGCTAACACCTTCGGGCGGCGCCGACCGCATTGACGGCGCAGGCGCGGACGAGAAAGGCCCCTATCTCAAAGCGCGCGTGCGCGCCGCGCCGGAAAAGGGTCTCGCCAATGCCGCGCTGGAGACGTTGATCGCCAAAGCGCTTGGCGTGGCGAAATCGAATGTCAGCGTTGCGCGCGGGACCACATCGCGCATGAAGAGTGTTGAGATAGAAGGCGTCAGCGACGCGGAGGTGTCCGCACTTCTTAGCAAGCACAGCACTTAAACCTCCCACCCATTCCCGGGGCGCCGCGCAGCGGCGAGCCCGGGACCCATAAACTGGCTTGTCTAAAGATTGCCATTTGCTGCGCCCCGCGCACAATTCCGCAATGCGCACTGACGAAAGCCGCCTGACCGCGACCTACATGCTCGCCAACCGCAAACACGGCACGCTTTATCTCGGTTCAGCGCTCGACCTGGTTCAGCGCATGAGCGAACACAAATCCGGTCTCGGCTCCCAGTTCGTCGCGAAATATGGGCTGGATCGGCTTGTTTGGTTTGAGCCATTTATGCTCGTCTCAGAGGCGCGCGACCGCGAATACCAACTGAAGAAATGGCGGCGAGACTGGAAGATCAATCTCATCGAGCATGAAAATCCAGACTGGGATGACCTCTATCCCACGCTTACAGGCGGAACGCCGATGCGCTCTCGCTGGCGTCCAGGCTAGACTTCAAAACAAACGTGTTTATGGGTCCCGGACTTGGCGCTTTGCGCCAATCCGGGAATGGGTGTTCAAACACCGCTCACCAATTCGGAGCCGCTTATGACCGCCCGCATCATTGATGGAAAAGCCGTTGCCGCCAGCGTGCGTGCTGACGTGGCGAAGGCGGTGGCGGCGCTGCCGGGGCAGCCGGCGCTCGCCGTGGTGTTGGTCGGCGACAATCCGGCCAGCCATGTTTATGTGGCGTCGAAAGTGAAGATGACGGCGGAAGCCGGCATGCGCTCGGTAGAGATCCGCCTGCCTGCCGACACGAGCGAATCCGAGTTGATCTCGAAAGTGTCCGCGCTCTCAAACGATCCGGAGATGGACGGCATTCTCGTTCAGCTGCCGCTGCCTAAGCACATCAGCGAGCCCAAAGTGCTGGCGGCGATCGATCCGATGAAGGATGTGGACGGCCTCACCGAAGCCAGCGCCGGCAAGCTGGTGCTTGGCAAGCCGGGCCTCAGGCCCTGCACGCCGGTTGGCTGCGTGATCTTGGCGAAAACCGAGCGGGCTGATCTCACTGGCGCCAATGTCGTGGTGATTGGCCGCTCCATTCTGGTGGGCAAGCCTGCAGCGTTGCTCTTCCTCGAACAGAACGCCACCGTGACCATCGCTCACTCCAAGACGCGCGATCTGAAAATGGTGTGCCGCGGCGCAGATATTCTCGTCGCCGCCGTGGGGCGGCCGGAAATGGTGCAGGCCGATTGGGTGCGCCCGGGCGCGATCGTGATCGATGTCGGCACCAATCGCGTGCCCGCGCCCGAAAAAGGCGAAGACAAAACCAAGCTGGTCGGCGATGTGCATTTCCCTACCGTCAGCCAGGTGGCCGCCGCGATCACGCCCTCGCCCGGCGGGGTGGGGCCGATGACCATCGCCTGCCTGTTGCGCAATACGGTGATCGCCGCCTGCGCCCGGCGGGGCTGGCCGCTGCCCGACGCCCTCGCCTAAGCAATGAATGCTGCGCATGCGAGCAGGATGGAGGGTTCATCTTGCGCGCGACGCACGGCGCTTGTGGTGAGTTCTGCCCCGGTCTAGCTTCCGCCCCCATCGGGACCAGGGAGGTACGGGACAGTGACAGCGACAACAGAGGGCGGAAAACCAACCCCGCCGCTAGGACGTCTCTTCCTGCGCAAGAGCGTTGAGCAAATGCACGCCGAACATGAAGCCGGCGAACTGAAAAAATCGCTCGGCGCACTCAATCTCGTTCTGCTCGGCATTGGCTGCATTATCGGCACCGGCATTTTCGTGCTGACCGGCCGTGCGGCGGCGGAATTCGCCGGCCCCGGCATCATGATCTCGTTCGTGATCACCGGCGCGCTCTGCGCTTTCGTCGCCCTCGCCTACGCCGAGCTGGCGGCGGCGATTCCGGTTTCGGGTTCCGCTTACTCCTACTCCTACGCCTCCATGGGCGAGTTGGTGGCTTGGGTGATGGGCTTGTTGCTCGTGCTCGAATATGGCCTCGCCGCTTCAACCGTCGCGGTGGGCTGGTCGGGGTACGTCGTCAGCTTCTTGGCCGATTACAACATTCACATCCCAACCGCGCTGCAAGCCGCGCCGGGGGTCGAGGTGACCGACCACGCCACGGGCGAAGTGATTGGCGTTGGAGTCGTCAATCTGCCCGCCCTGTTGGCGATCGGCGCGGTGACGCTGTTGCTCACAGTGGGCGTTTCAGAATCCGCGACGGTCAATAATGTCGTCGTCGCGATCAAGGTCACGGTGGTGATCGCCTTCATCGTAATTGGCGCGCCCTACGTCGACACGGCCAATTGGGTGCCGCTCGTGCCCGAGCAAGTGCCCGCGCCCCCGCCTGGCACGGACATGAGTTTCGGAGCTCAGCTTGGCCGCGCGCTGATGGATGTGATCACCGCGCGCGAAGATGCGCCGGTTTACGGCATTGGCGGTTTGATCACCGCAGCAGCCACCATCTTCTTCGCTTACATTGGATTTGAGGCGGTCTCGACCGCCGGCGCGGAATCGAAGAACCCGGCCAGAGACATGCCGATTGGCATTCTCGGCTCGCTGATCGTCTGCACCATTTTGTACATCCTCACCTGCGCGGTGCTGGTTGGCATTGTGCCCTACCAGCAGCTCAACAATCCCGCGCCCATCGCCATGGCGGTCGACGCGATCGGCCTCGGCTGGTTTGCGACGCTGGTGAAGATTGGCGCCATTGCCGGCCTTTCTTCGGTGATGCTGGTGCTGCTCTACGGCCAGACCCGCATCTTCTACACCATGGCGCGCGATGGGTTGATCCCGCCTGTGTTCGCCAACGTGCACTCCAAGTTCAAGACGCCCTGGGTGAACACGCTCTTGGTGGGCGCTCTGGCGGCGGGCTTTGCCGGCTTTATGAGCCTCGATGCGCTGGCGAACCTCACCAATGTCGGCACCCTGGTGGCGTTCGGCATTATCTGCCTCACTGTGATGTATCTGCGTTTTGCGTCGCCGAACATGAAGCGGCCATTCAAGATGCCGGCTTGGATCGCCTTCCCGGTTTGCTTGCTGGGCGCGCTGATGTGCTTCTTGCTGCTGATGGCGCTGATGGGCCATGTGCAGACCCGGAACTTCTTCCTGGTCTATCTGGCGCTCGGCCTCATCGTGTACTTCGTGTACGGCATGTGGAACTCGAAGCTCGGCCGCGGCATCACTGTCACCGGCACGACCGACGAGCCAAACCCGACGCAGCCCTAAGGGCGAGCTTCGGCTCAAACATGCGCCGCCATCGCAAGATGGCGGCGCTTTTGTTTTGGGGCTAAGCCTGCACGCAGGAGACACGGACCCATGCCAATTGCGAAACTCGGCGCCTCCGCCGCCCTTGCGCAGCTGCCGACCTGGAGCGTCGTCATCGGGCGCGACGCCATCTTCAAGCAATTCCGCTTCGCCGATTTCAATCAGGCGTTCGGCTTCATGACCCAGGCAGCGCTCTATGCCGATAAGCATGACCATCACCCGGAATGGTCCAATGTCTATAATCGCGTTGACGTAACGCTCACCACGCATGACGCCGACGGCGTGACGGAGAAAGATGTTGCGCTGGCGCGCTTCATGGATGAAGCCGCCGCGCGCTTTGCTTGAATCGCATCGATAATGAGGAGGCGCGCATGAGCGGCCGGCTGCAGGGCAAGAAGATTTTCATCACCGGCGCGGCGCAGGGGCTGGGCGCGGCCATCGCCAAGGGCGCGGCGGGCGAAGGCGCCAAGGTCGCGCTGGCGGACATTAATGCGAGCGGCGCTGAGGCGATGGCGGCGGCGATCAACGCCCAGCAGGGCGCAGGCACGGCCTTCGCCTATGCGCTCGATGTCACCAATGAGGCGCAGTGGATCGCGGCGCTTGAGGCGGCTAACACAGCCATGGGCGGCATATCGGGCTTGGTCAACAATGCAGGCATTGGCGGCGGCCATCGCGGCATTGAGGAAACCGAGCTCAGCGAGTTTCGCCATGTGATGAGCGTGAATGTCGATTCCGTGTTTCTAGGCGCCAAGCACTGCATCAAGTATTTGGCCAAGAACCAGCCCGGTTCGATCGTGAATCTCTCTTCGATCGCCGGGCTGATCGCCGCGCACAACATGCCAGCCTACAACGCGTCGAAGGCGGCGGTGTGGTTGCTCTCGAAAAGCATCGCGCTGTATTGCGCCAAGAAGAAACTCGACGTGCGCTCCAATTCGCTGCACCCCACCTTCATCGATACGCCGATCCTCGATCCGTTTCGGGAAATGTTCGGCAAGGAAGACGCAGAGGCGAAGCTGGCGCGGCAGATTCCGCTTGGCCGCATTGGCCGCCCCGAGGATATCGCAAACGCAGCAATTTATCTCCTCTCAGACGAAAGCCGCTTTATCACCGCCTCGGAGATCAAACTGGACGGCGGCATCTCGGCCATGTGACTTGCCCCAATCCCGCCGGGCGCCGAGATGATAGTGTAGGAATAAAGGACAAGATGATGCGCACTGCTTTCGCCGCTCTCCTCACTCTCACACTCGCTGCGTGCGGCCAGCAGCCCAGCGCGCCCGCCGACACCAGCGCCCAGCCGGCGCAGGAAGCCGGCGCGGTGGAGTTCGGCTCTACACGCAACATGCCGGATTGGCTGTTCATCCTGCGCACCAATGATGGCGGCACCATCCATTTCAACCAGCGCACCGTAACGCGCGCCGACGGCATGGCCGACATCTGGCTGCAGGTGCGCCATGGCCGCGATCAGCTCTTCGCCATGGAAAGTGAAACGCGCGAAACCGTGGTCCATTACGAGGTTGAGCGTCTGCATTATCGCTTCAACTGCCAGGACAATACGTTCGTGGTTGTTGAGCGCCAGATCATGGGCGCGAACGAGCAGGTGGTGGCGCGCAACGAGCCAACGCAGATTTACCGCGCTGTGCCCGAGGGCGGCGCCGCGGCGCATGTTCTGCCGATCGCCTGCCGCGGCGGCTAAGCCCCTCGGCGCTGGTAAAGAATGTTGGTGAGCAAAACACGCGCGCCCGTGGCGCCGAGCGTGCGATCCACAGCCTGCTGCATCAGCCGTGAGAGCACGTTGGGATCGGGCGCGGTGCGCTCGCGATAATAGACCGAAGCGTAAGTCGAGAGCGCGGTGCGCAAGGCGTCGCGCAGGCGCGGGCCGGAAGCCGCCACGCGCCGGCGCAAAGCCGCATCCTGCACGTCAACCCCCATGTCGACCACGATGGTGCCCATGGTGGCCTCGCGGCGGATCACGGCGGCGGAGAGTGTCGGCAACGGAACGTACGACTCGGCCGATGTCAGCCGCTCTTGCCGGTCAGGAGGCGCGCTCTCGCTCCCCGAAGCCCAAGCGGGTCCGGCTGCAAGCGCCGCGACGGCGGCGATCATGAGGGCGCGGCGGCTGTGACGCATGGCGCGTCAATGTGCTTAAGCTTGGCTAAAGAAGCGTGAATGAATCAGCCTTCGGCTGCGAACATGGCGCGCAAGTCCACGGTGGAGCGTTCGCCAAGCGCTTGGAAATGAGCCCCGAGCCAGCGCTCGCAGGCGGCGCGTCCAACTTTGAACAGGCCTTCGAAATAGTAGAGATCAGTATTGAGGTCAGCGCCGATGGCGAGCGGGCTGAGCGCCTGGTCTTCGCTTACATTGTGGATCAGCATTTTGCGGTAGCGCCCTTCGGGCAGCCGGCTTTGATCGATCAGGCGAGCCACGAACTCAATCGCCCGCAATTCGCTGAGCAGACTGGCGTTGAAGGTGATCTCATTCATGCGCGCGCTAATGTCGGCGGCGTTGCGCGGCGCGCCTTCGCGCACGATTGGGTTCACTTGCACGATGAGGATGTCGCAAGTGGCTTGAATGTCGAATAGCGGGAAAAGCGCGGGATTGCCGACAAAGCCGCCATCCCAGTAAGGCGCGCCATCAATTTCCACCGCCTGGAAAAGCTGCGGCAAACACGCGGACGCCATCAAATGATCGGCGGTCAGCTCCTTATTGCTGAAGATGCGGATGCGGCCAGTTTCAACATTGGTGGCCCCGATGAAGAGCGGGATCGCGTTGGGCGCGCGCACGCGCTCGAAATCCACCAGCTCCTCGACCACTTCCTTCAGCGGATTAAGATTGAGCGGGTTCAGATCATAGGGCGACGCCACGCGCGTGGCGACATCGGCCCACTGCGCCATGTAGGAACCCCAGCCGGGCGCAAACGAGTTGAGGAAAGCCAGCATGGGCGTGCGCCGATAGGGATTGGATCGCCCCGCGCGCGCGACACCCTCCCAAAAATCACGCAGCGCCTGACGCGCTGCATCGGGTCCGCCCTTGGCCATGCCTTCGGCGAGCACCACCGCACACATCGCGCCGGCGGACGAGCCCGAGATCGCAGCAATCTCGATGCGCCCGTCCTCCAACAGCCGATCGAGCGCGCCCCATGTGTAAGCGCCAAGCGCGCCGCCGCCCTGCAGCGCGAGCGAAACCGACTTACGCTGCTGCGTCACTGCGCGGTCCAGCCGCCGTCAATGTTGAGCCCGGCGCCATTGAACTGGTTCGCGGCGTCGGACAGCAAGAATAGGGCGAGACCGGCAATGTCTTCTGCCTTCACGAACTGCTTGGTGGGCTGCGCGGCCAGCAGCACATCGTTGATGACCTGCTCGCGCGTCATGTTGCGCGCCTTCATCGTGTCCGGGATTTGCGCATCGACCAGTGGCGTGTGCACGTAGCCGGGGCAGATGGCGTTGCAGCGCACGCCGAACGTCGCGCCTTCAAGCGCGACGGTCTTGGTCAGCCCCAACAGACCGTGCTTGGCGGCGACGTAAGCGCTTTTGAACGGCGAGGCGACATGCGCGTGCGCAGAGGCGATGTTAATGATGCGGCCATATTGGCGCGCCTTCATGCCCTTCATCGCCGCGCGAATGGTGTGGAACGACGCCGACAGATTGAGCGCGATGATTTGATTCCATTTGTCGATCGGGAAATCCTCGATCGGGCTGACAAATTGCACGCCAGCATTGTTGACCAGCACATCGAGCCGCCCGAACGCCTCTTCGGCGCTTGCAACCAGATCGGCGCAACCTTCAGGCTTGGTCAGGTCGGCGCCGTTGAACAGGACCCGAACGCCGGCCTCCTGCTCGAGCCCGGCTCGTATTTTCTCGATCTCGCCCGGATTACCCAGTCCATTCAACATGAGGTCCAGGCCGGATTTAGCGAACGCCGTGGCTATCCCCAGGCCAATGCCGCTGGTGGAGCCAGTGACCAAAGCCGCTTTACGAGCCGCCATCTTCAAGCCTCCTTCCGCCGCCCTGCCCCACATGGGCGCGCGGCTTGCGAATTCGAGTCCAAACCGCTAGCCCACGACGTCACACAATGCCCACAAGGCGGTCGGTCACTTGGGCGAATGAGGGTTCAATGCTGGATTTTTCCGCCCCGATAAATGCATTTGTCTCGGGGTTTCCAGACTTCATCGTGCAATTGGCCGCCGCGCTTGGCCTGTTTGTCGCTTCTTTGATCATTTACGTGCTGATGACGCCGCACAAAGAGTTGGAATTGATCCGGGCGGGCAATCCCTCGGCCTCTTTGGCGTTTGCCGGCGTCGTGGTCGGCCTTGCCATTCCGTTAGGATCGTGTCTCGCGCACGCCTTTGGCCTCTGGGACCTGGTGATCTGGGGCGTGGTCACTTTGCTGCTGCAATTGCTCGCCTTCCGCTTCACCGACATTTTCTTGCGCCATTTGCCGCGCCGTATTGCTGAGGGCGATGTCGCCGCGGCGGTGTTTCTGATGAGCGTGAAAATCGGACTTGCGCTGATCGTGTCGGGCGCGGTGGCTGATCCCAATGTCTCCATGTTCAGGGGCGGCTAGAGCGTGCGGTTCGTCCCGGACTGGCTCCTTTACATCATCGTCATCGCCGCCATCGTCTTCTTGTTGTTTGAAGTCGATGAGCGCGCGGACGCGCCGCCGGCGCTTGATGTGCCGGAGCAAGGGGCCTTCCTGCCGCCGCCCTCCATTTACGACCCCGAAATTCTGGTCGAGGTCGGGCCTGTTTCTTCAGGACTCGGTTCAGCTTTCGCGATCTCGGAAGAAGGCTGGTGGGTGACGGCGCGCCATGTCGTCGATGCATGCGATCAGGTTGGCTTGATCGTCTCGCGCGGCGCGGCGGCGCGCGTGACGGATGTGAAAGTGGCGTTGTTCGCGGACTTGGCGCTGCTGAAAACCGACCGCGCCCCTACCCCGCTCGCGCTCGATACGACCGAACGGCAATTCCAAGTCGGCCAGCGCGCTTATCATGTGGGTTTCCCGCAAGGCCGTCCCGGCGAAGCTTATTCACGTCTCATTGGCCGCGAAACGCTGATCGCGCGCGGTCGCTACGATCTCGAAGAGCCGGTTTTGGCTTGGGCTGAATTGGGCCGCACGTCAGGTCTGCGCGGCTCGCTCGCCGGCATTAGCGGCGGGCCGGCGATTGCGGCCAATGGCCAAGTGATTGGCGTAACCGTGGCGGAATCGGCGCGGCGCGGACGCATCTATACGGCCGCGCCGTCTTCCATCCTGCGCCTGCTGCGGGTCGAACAAGTTGAAGCTCAAGGCATGCCGGCGCCGCGCCTGACGCCGGAGAATTACGGTGAGCAGTCGGATGATTTGCGCCGCGAACTGGCAGTGGCGCAGGTGGTTTGCATCGCGCCCGGCGATCGGCCATTGGAGGCGCAATGAATGCGCCCTTCGCCGACCGCCTGATCGAAGGCGTGCGCCGCTTCGGCACGCCGCTCTGCGTTGGCCTTGATCCTTTTCCGGAGCGCATTCCAAAACTGTTTGGTGATGCGCGCGAGGACGTTGCGGCCATCGCCCGCTTCGGCGAAGCGATTATCGAAATCGCCGCCAAACACGCTGCCGTGCTGAAGCCGCAGCTTGGCCTGTTTGAACCGTTCGGACCGGAAGGCGTGCGCATTGCGCGCGATCTCGTCGGCGCCGCACAAGCAGCAGGCATGCTGGTGCTGCTCGACGCCAAACGCGGCGATATCGGCACCACCGCGGAAGGCTATGCGCGCGCCAGCCTCGGCCCGCGCCCCGGTTTCGACGCCGATTGCGTGACCGTGAACCCTTATATGGGCCGCGACTCGTTGCAGCCTTTCATCTCAGTTGCTGAAAAGACCGCCAAAGGCGTGGCTGTGCTGGTGCGCACCTCCAATCCGGGCGCGCGCGATTTGCAGGATCTGGATTGCGGCGGCGCCCCGCTCTGGCGGCGCACGGCGGAGATGATTGCGCCGGACGTGCAGCGGCTGACCGGCGCAAGCGGCTGGTCTGGCCTGATGATTGTGGCTGGCGCAACTTATCCGGACGAAGCACGCGTGCTGCGTGCGGTGCTGCCGAGTTCCCTCTTTCTGGTGCCCGGCTATGGCGCACAAGGCGCCTCCGCCGCCGACGCGGCCGCGGGGTTTGTTCCACGCGGCGGCTGGCGCGAAGGCGGCGTCATCTCCTCTTCGCGCGCGCTGCTTTATCCGCAAGCTGCGGAAACTGCGCGAACTTTGGCCGACTGGCGCGATGCGATCGACGGCGCAATGAAAGCAGCAGCAGCGGAACTGCGCGCAACCTGTCAAATTTGAAAGAGCGACAAGCGCTGCGCTAGTCGCTATGTCCGAATCAGAGCGGGGGACCCGAGAACGGGGCTCTTAGGGGAGATCGATATGCGCAACCCATTCGCACGCATCGGGGCCATTTTGGCGGCGCTGACTTTGCTGACCGCTGCGCCCGCTTTCGCTGATGGCGGCGGAGACGCAGGCCCCAATGTCGCCGCGCCGCCAGTGCGGGCCGCGCCACAACCCGCTCCCCAGGCTGCGCCGACACCCGCGCCTGCCGCTGAGCCTGCGGCGATCACCGGCCAATCCGGGCGCCTCAGCCTGATGGGCGGCGAACTCAGCCTCAACGTCCCAGATGCGTACCGCTTCTATCCGGCCGAAGCCGCGCTCGGTTACCTGCAGCGCAACAACGCCGCCGCGCCAAACGGCACGCTGGTGGGTTTGATCGCCTCCGCGGACACTGACATCAATCAACCCGGCGCCGTCGCGACCGTGTTGAGCTATGATGCGATCGGCTATGTGCCGGCTGAAACGGCGTCGGGCTTGAGCGACAGCGCGTTTCTCTCTTCCGTGCAATCTGCGCGCTCCGATCAGAACCGGCGCTTCGAGGGCTTCGCGCTCGACCCCGTGTTTGAGGCGACCGCAGCGAATTTGACCTGGGCCGAACGCACGGGCGCGCCCGGCGCACAAGCGGGCGGCGATTTCCGCCACGAGGCGCGCGTGCTTGGCCGCAATGGCGTGGTAGGCCTCACCACGCTCGGCAGCGCCGATCAGCAGCCGCAAATCGTTGCCGCGCTGCCGACCATGCTGGGCATGATCAGCTTTCCAGAGGGTCGCCGCTACGCGGATTTCCAGCCGGCGTCTGACTCCGTTTCGGTTTACACCGTGCCGACTTTGGTGACGGGCGTGCCGCCGGCGCAGCCGCAATCTATTGTCAATCAAGGCGTCGACACGCAAACCAGCGTGGGCGGCCTTGCTGGCGCATTTCCCTGGATTGCGGGCGGGGTGATCGTGCTCGCCGCCGCCGGCTATCTCATGATGCGCCGCCGCCGCGATCCGAACATGGATCCTGAGGAAGCATAAACACCGCGCCCTCGCGCACTTCGACAGCGATGGGCGTCAGTCCCTTCTTGTTGCAGGGACCGCCGGCGCATGCGCCGGTGTCGAGCACGAAGCTCGCGCCGTGCGCGGTGCAGACCATGTAAAGCTGCTCGTGCACGACCACGCGTCCATCCGGGCGCTCAAGCGGATAGCCAGCGTGCGGGCAGCGATTTTCGTAAGCGAAAATGCGCTGGCCGCGCCGCGATAGCAGTAGCGAGAAGCGATATTCACCCTGCTCGAAATAGAAGGCGCCGGCGCCGCCGTCCGGCACATCGTCGACGCTGGCGAGACGCGCGCCTGACTCTGGCTGCGCCGGGTTCACCCGCCTTCGGCTCTGAATGGGCGCGAGAGCAGGGCTGCAATGGCTTCGTCGACGCCAATGCGCCCCGCGACGATGGCGTCCACCGCCTCGCAAATCGGCATTTCGACACCGTGCTTCTTCGCCAGCGCGACGACCGCAGGCGCGCTTTCCGCGCCCTCGGCGACAGAGCGGCGCTCGGCCAGAATGTCCTTTAGCGCCCGCCCTTCCCCGAGTGCGGCCCCAAGCGAGGTGTTGCGCGAATTGAGGCTGGCGCAAGTCAGCACCAAATCGCCCAGACCGCACAGACCGCTGAGCGTTTCAGCTTTGGCGCCCATGGCGAGGCCGAGCCGGGTGAGCTCGGCGAAGCCGCGTGTGATCAGCGCAGCGCGAGCGCCGTCGCCCAGTTTGCGCCCCTCAGCCACGCCGCAAGCAATGGCGATGACGTTCTTCACCGCCCCGCCAATTTCCGCGCCAATCAAATCGTCAGCCACATAGGGCCGGAAGGTCGGCAGGCCGATCGTCGCCACCACGCGCTTGGCGTAGGCTGTGTCGGCGCTGGCGATGGTGATGGCGGTGGGAAGGCCGCGCGCGACATCCTTGGCGAAGCCGGGCCCTGAGAGGACCGCGGCCGTTGCGCCCGGAAGCTCCTGCGCCAGCACGTCCGTCATTAATGCGAGCGTGCCGCGCTCCACGCCCTTGGCGCAGAGCGTAATGGCGGGCGCAGGGGGAAGGCGCCGCGCCAGCGCTTTGAGCACCGGGCGCATGTGCTGCGCCGGCGGCGCGGCCAGGATCAGCTCGGCTTTGCCCGCCTGTCCGAGATCGGACGTGGCCGTGACTTTGGCGTGGAGCGGGATGCCGGGGAGAAACAGCTCATTCTCGCGGCGGACATTGATCGCCTCGACCACATCGGCCTCGCGGGCCCAGATTACGACCTCGCGGCCCGCGGCGGCGGCCACTTGCGCCAGGGCCGTGCCCCACGCGCCAGCTCCGATTACCGCCACAGACGTCAGGGGCTGCGTCACTCGACTGAATCCTTCATTGAACGTTCAGCCAAAACCCTCTAGATCACAGGGGATGGATGAAAAAACCGCAACCCGCGACCGCATTCTCGAAGCGGCGATGAACCGGATCAAGCATTACGGGTACGGCAAAACCACGATGGCGGAAATCGCCGCCGATTGCTCCATGTCTCCGGGCAACATTTACCGCTTCTTCGAGGCCAAAATCGACATCGCAGAGGCGATGGCGCGCAAATACAATGCCGAACGGCTCGCCTCTCTCGCCGCGATTACCCGAAACAAGACGCTGCCGCCCGGCAAAAAGCTGCGTGAATTGCTGCTTTCCCGACTCCGCGAGAGCTTCGAGATGTTTCAGGCCAGCGCCAAGATCCTCGAAGTCGCCAACGTGCTCAGTACGGAGCGCCCTCTATTTATGAACGAGCTCCTGGCCCAGGAGCGGGTTCTGATCTCGGCCATTATCGAAGAAGGCATTGCGACCGGCGAGTTTGCGGCCGGGGACGCTGAATTCGCGGCTGAAATGGTGCAAGCCGCCACCATCAAATTCAGCGTGCCGCAGATGTTTTCCCAGCTCACGCTGCAGAAGCTGGAGCGGGAGTTTGAAGGCGTCCTTAGACTCCTCCTCAATGGTCTGAACGTACGCGCTTAGACGCCCTCGGAGGCATGGCGGATAAACTTTTCGTCATTACTGAACAAAACTGCAAATATTCATTGATTATCGTTTGGGGCTCCTCTATATAGGCTGCACAGAGTTCACACGCTGGAGCGTCCGCCATGTCCAAGTCCCAAGTTCGTCCCTCATCCCTGCTGCAATCGCTGTTTCTAATCGGCGCAGCTTTCCTGATCGGCGCGGCCGTGGCCCCGCTTTTCCACGTGGCTGCCCTCGTCATCGCCTAATCGCGGCTTCTCCCAGAGCGCGACTTTTGCGGGTGCGAAGCTGGATAAGCTTCGCACCCGCTTTTTATTGCAAATTTGCAACCTAAATTAACCTTTAGCCCCATTTTTGCATAGCTGAGCCCGAAAATGCTGGGCTTCAAAACAGGCTGGAACAGCGCCATCTCATGTTCATCGATGTTCGCATGTGCAGCATCGAATTTGTGGGGAGAGTTTCAGATGGCTCACCAAGACCTGTCGACAACGTCGCGCGGTCTCGCCGTGATCGTCGCCATCGCGTTGGTAGCAACTGCGATGGCGCCGCTTCTGATGGCGGCTGCTCGCGTCGTCGCCTAAGCCTTAGCTCCCTTGCGCCCGGGCACATGGCTCGGGCGCAAGCGGGCGGCTACTTCGTCCAGCGGCCAGCGGGGTCGGGCTGCGACATCGGGTGAATCGCTGAATCCCGCGGCCAATCTTTCAGCGCCGGCCAGCGCGATCATGGCCCCATTATCGGTGCACCATTTTAGCGGCGGCGCGACGAAATCGTAACCCCGCTCCAGCGCCAAACCCTCCAGAAGCGTCCGGATCGGCTTGTTCGCCGCCACCCCTCCGGCCGCCACCAATCTCCCCTTCGCCCCCCAAACCGGATCGAACGCGCTCATGGCGCGGCGGGTGCGGTCAGCGATAACATCCAGCACCGCAGCCTGGAAGCTGGCGCAGAGGTCCGCCTTGTCCTGGCTGGTGAGCGCGCCGAGCCGTTCCACTTCCCGGACGCAGGCGGTTTTCAGTCCAGCCAGCGAGAAATCGCAGCCTTCGCGGCCGACCAGCGGACGCGGCAGCGCGAAGCGCTTGGGATCGCCGGCTTCCGCGCATTTCTCAACCAAAGGCCCACCGGGAAAACCGAGGTCGAGCAGCTTGGCGAGCTTGTCGAACGCCTCGCCCAAAGCGTCGTCAATGGTGGAGCCGAGCCGGCGATAGACGCCCAGGGCCTGCACCGAGATGAACTGGCAGTGCCCGCCCGAGACCAGGAGAAGCAAGTACGGAAAAGCAACCGGCTCAGCTAGGCGCGGGGAAAGGGCGTGGCCTTCGAGGTGGTTGACCGCGATCAGCGGCTTGTCGTGCGCCAGGGCGATGGCCTTGCCGGCCACCAGCCCTACCATCACGCCGCCGATCAGCCCCGGGCCCGCCGTTGCGGCGACCCCGTCGAGGTCTGAAAAATCGACGCCCGCCTGCGCCATCGCGGCAGCGATGGTCGCGTCGAGCCCCTCCACATGGGCGCGCGCAGCGATTTCCGGCACCACGCCCTTGTAGGGGGCGTGCTGCGCGGCCTGGCCGAGCACAATGTCGGACAAAACCTGCGGCCGACCGTCCGCATCGAGCCGCAGCACGGCGGCGGCGGTCTCATCGCAGCTGGTTTCGATACCGAGGACGGTGAGCGGCTTCATTGCGCCCAGTTAGGCGTTCCGGCCGACGCGTTCCAGCGTTCTCGCCACCTCGGACCGCCAGTGCTAGCCTTTGTCCCATGAAACTTGAGGTCGAACATCACGTCGCGCGCGCCAATGGGCAGCGCATCCATTATGTCCGCGCCGGCGAAGGCGATCCGGTCGTGCTGCTGCATGGGTTTCCGCAGACTTGGTATATGTGGCGCAAAATCATCCCGGCGCTGGCGCAGCGCTATACGGTGATCGCGCCGGATCTGCGTGGCTTTGGCGAATCGTCCAAGCCGATCGGCGGCTATGATAAGCGCACCGTCGCCGAAGACATTTATCAGCTGGTGCGCGGACTCGGCTTCGAAAGGGTTTTTCTGGTCGGCCACGATATGGGCGGGCCAACGGCTTACGCTTATGCCAGCGCGCATCGCGAAGATGTGCGCGGGCTGGTGCTGCTGGATGTTGGGATCACGCTAGAGCGGGCCGAGGCGCTCGAATATTTCGCACGGCTGTTTCATCTTTCCTTTCATGCCGAGCCAGATATTGCGGTGGCGCTGGTGTCAGGGCGCGAGCGGACTTACCTCACCCACTTCTATCGCAATTGCTACAATCCCGGCGCGTTCACGCACGAGGACATTGACGAATATGTCGCTGCGTTCTCCGCGCCCGGCGCGCTGCGGGCGAGCATGGCGCACTATGGCGCGATCTGGACTGACCTTGAGCACAATCAGGAGAACGCCAAGACGCCGCTTGAAATGCCGGTATTGGCGCTCGGCGGCGAACTCAGCTTTGGTGCGGGCGCGGTGAAGTTGGCCAAGCGCATCGCGAAAAATGTGCGCGGCCGCTCCATGCCGCGCTGCGCGCATTGGATCGCCGAGGAGGTCCCGGAAGATCTCACGGCGGAATTGCTGACCTTCTTTAGCGAAGCGCACTGACCATGCCTCTGTTTCGTATTGGCGCGCGTGGCTCCAAGCTTTCGCTGGCGCAGACCGAACACACCCGCGCGCGCTGGGCCGCGCTCTTGGGCGTCGATAAAAGCGAGCTCGAAATCGTGCCGATCGTCACCAGCGGGGATCGGATTCAGGATCGCCTTCTGATCGAGGCTGGCGGCAAAGGGCTGTTCACCAAAGAGCTGGATGAAGCGCTGCTCGACGGGCGCATCGATCTGGCGACTCATTCGCTGAAGGATTTGCCGACGCGGCTTGATGAGCGCATCGCCCTCGCCTGCGTGCCCGAGCGCGAAGATCCGCGCGATGCGTTTGTGAGCCCGCATGCGGCGTCGCTGGCGGATTTGCGGGCGGGCGCGAATGTCGGCACGGCGAGCCTGCGCCGCCAGGCGCAGACGCTTTATGCACGCCCCGATCTTGGCGTGGTCACGCTGCGCGGCAATGTCGATACACGGCTCAAAAAACTGGAAGACGGCGTCGCGGAAGCGACATTCCTGGCGCTCGCGGGTTTGAAGCGGCTCGGCCTGCAATCGCGCGCGACCAGTCTCGTCGACCCCATGGAAGCGCCGCCCGCCGCGTGCCAAGGCGCGCTGGCCATCACCGCGCGCAGCGACGATGCCCGCGTGCGCGACGCGCTGGCGAAATTTGAGGATGGGGATGCGCGAGTGGAAATCGAAGCCGAGCGCGCCTTTCTCGATGCGCTGGACGGCTCATGCCGCACTGCCATTGGCGCGCTGGCGCGGCGGCGCGGCGATGCGTTGGAGTTTATCGGCGAAGCCCTGACGCCGGACGGCACGGCGCGCTGGCGCCAGCATGAAACCATGGCGCTAGGGCGCGATCCGATTGCGGCGGCGCGCGCGCTGGGGCTCAAGCTCGGCGGCGCCATACGCGATGAAGCGGGCGATGCGCTCGTCACCGATCATTGATGCTGCGCATCGCCATCACGCGCGCGCAACCGGAAGCTGAGAAAACCGCAGCGCGTGTGAAGCAAAGCGGCGCTGAGCCGGTGCTGGCGCCATTACTTTCAATCGAGCCGCGCCAGTTCGACACAAATATTGCTGACGCGCAGGCGCTTCTGTTCACTAGCAGCAATGGCGTGCACGGATTTGCCGGGCAAACGGGAGCGCGCAATGTCGCTGTCTTCGCGGTGGGCGAGAGCACGGCAGCGGCGGCGCGCGCAGCGGGATTTGCGGATGTGCGTTCCGCCGATGGCGATGTGGTCGCGCTGGCGAAGCTGGTGCAGGCGAGCCTCGATCCCCATGCCGGCGCGCTGATCCACATTTCCGGGCGCCATATTGCCGGCGATCTGGCGCAGAGCCTCCGCGCCGCCGGCTTCCAGGTCGAGCGCCGCATCGCCTATGAGGCCGTCGCCGCGACGCGGCTCCCGAAAGCTTTCGAGGCCCCGCTGGATGTGGTGCTTTTCCACAGCGCGCGGGCGGCCGAGGTGTTCGTGCGCTTGGGCGCTGAAAAGGCTGCAGGTTTACGCGCCGCCTGCTTTAGCGCGGCCGTCGCCCAAGCGGCGAGTGCTGCGCCCTGGGCTGCGCTGGCGGTAGCCAAGGCGCCGCGCGAACAAGCGCTGATCGAGGCTGCTTTAGGTTTGAGTTCGCCTTAGCTGGCGCAAGCGCTTGAGCCGCCCTGCACAGCGCCCTAAGTTTGCCTCGCGCCCCGACTCGTTTCCGCTGCGAAATATCGGAAAAGATTGGGGAAACGGGGAGTCTCATGAGCACGACCGAGCGGGCGGATCGCGGACGCGACGAGCCGATCGACGTTGAGTTCGAACCGGCGGAGCGGGAATACCGCGGCAGCCGGGGGATAAGCGGAACGAGCGCCATTGCTTTGGCGATCGTCGCCGCTGGCGTCGGCGCCGCCGGCGGGGCGGTTGCGCCGCGCCTGCCGCAGGTGAATGCGGCGCTGGATGAAACCTTTGGGGCTACCACAGCGCCTCAAGCGGCGGCGTCCGCCGATGCGGGCCAGCTCGACACGCGGCTGGACCGCATCGAAGCCATTATGAATGCGCCCTTGGCGGCCGCGGCGAGCGGAGAAGTCGGCGAAGCCGGCACCGCTGCGCGCGTCTTCGCTATGCAGGCGGGACTGCGCGATGTGGAAACGCGGCTGAGCCAAATGCCGTCCACGGAGCAAGTCACCGCTTTGGTCGCCGAAGTGCGGGCGATGCAAGAACAATTGCCGGCCATCGCCGCCGAAGCGCGCCAAGCTTCAATCGCATCGCGCGCCGCCTTCGCGCTGACGGCGACGACCGAAGCGTCGAGCACGTCCGGCCCGTTCGAACAAAGCTATGCGTCGCTGCAAGCATTGCTGCCGGAAGATCCCAACGTCGTTGCGCTGGCGCCGCTAGCGCGCACGGGTGCGCCGACGCGCGCTGAATTGCGCGACCGCTTCGAGCGCATCGACAATGACATCATCCGGGCCGCACGCGAATCGCAGGCCGGCGCCGGCTTCTGGGGCCGTATTCAAGCGGCGCTGGCGCAATGGATTATCGTGCGCCAATCCGGAGAAGGCGATACGCCCGCCGGCGTGGTTGAGCGCGCCAGTCAGCGCCTCGCCGCCGACGACCTGGCCGGCGCCATTCAAGAGGTGAACCGCCTTTCCGGCGCTGCAAAGCGCGTGGCGCAACCTTGGCTCAACGATGCGCAGCGCCGGCTGGAAATAGACCGCCGGCTAGCCGCCATCCGCACCGAACTGTCGCGGGGGGCGTAAGACATGTTGCGCATTGCTTTCCTGCTGATCGTTTTCGTCGCGGCGATGCTGCTCTCCTGGCAAGTCGTGACCAGCGATCCAGGTACAGTGGAGATCAATTGGTACGGGGTGCAGATCGATACGAGCGGTCTGTTCGCCACGCTTGTGCTGGTGTTCGTGCTGGCCATCGCGCTGCCGCTCTTGCGCATGATCATGTTCCTGATGGATGCGCCCGGCCGCATCGGCAAAGCCGGTCAGCGCGCCAAATTCCGTCGCGGGCAGGAAGCTTTGGCGCTGGGCCTTATCGCCGCTGAAGCGGGCGAATTCGATGAAGCGCGCCGCCAAGCGGACAAAGCCGAAGACCTGATCGACGAGCCGCGCCTGGCGCTGTTGCTGCAAGCCCGCTCGGCAGAAGTCGCCGGCGATTACGCCGCCGCAGAACGCGCCTATTCCGGCATGCTGCAGAATGAGGACACGGAAATCCTCGGCCGCAAAGGCTTGATGGCGGCCGCGCTGAAACGCGGAGACCGCACCGCCGCGCGCGCTCATGCGGATGCGGCGCTGCGTGCGTCCAAGAATGCGACCTGGCCGTTTCAATATGCGTTCGACCTCGCCGTGCAGGCGGCGGACTGGGACGGCGCGCTGGACGCGCTCGAAATCGGCGACAAGCGCAAGCTGCTGGAAGACAAAGTCGAGAAGCGCCGCCGCGCTGTGCTGATGTGCGCGCAAGCCGCCAAACTGGAACGCGAGCGCAAGATCGATAAGGCCGCCGATCTGGCGCAGAAGGCGTTTCGTCTTGCGCCGCAATTTGCACCGGCTGGCGCGCTCGCCGCGCGGCTCCTTGCGCTCGAAGGCAAGCACGAACGCGCTGCGTCCATTCTTGAAGAAGCCTGGGAGAATGGGCCGCACCCAGCGCTGGCGCACGCCTATCGCGACCTCGCCGCCGGCGAGAGCCGCGAAGCGCGCGCTGAACGCATGACAGCGTTCGTCGATCGGCGCCGCGATCATCGCGAAAGCAAGATCGTGCTGGCTGAACTCGCCATGGAGCGCGCCGATTGGGGTGCGGCGCAAGCCGCGCTCGAAGACGCCTATCGCGAAAACCCCTCCTCGCGCATCGCCATTCTGTTCGCGCAAGTGGCGCGCGGGCGCGGCGATGAGAGCGCGGTGCGCACTTGGCTGGCTCAAGCCGCCGCTGCGCCGCGCGAACTGGATTGGTCTGACCTCGACCCGGAAGGCGCGGCCTTCATGTATGATGATAGCGACTGGGCGCGCCTGGTTTACGTGTTCGGCGATGGCGGTCAGCTGATCCATCCGCGCATGGAACGCGGCGGGGCGGACGCTTCCGGCACGGTGTTGACCATGCCGACCGCCGCCCTGACGCCCCCCTCACGGGAGTCCATGGCCGCCGAAGCCGAAACGGTCGATGTTCGTTAGTGGCGGGGACAGGGCCGCTTGCCCCCACGCCGCCCTGCCGCTATTGAACCGCCTCTTTCTGGAAGTCCCCCAATTGGGCCGCCTTAGCTCAGCCGGTAGAGCGGCGCATTCGTAATGCGTAGGTCAGGTGTTCGAGTCACCTAGGCGGCACCATTCCCTCTTTTTCGAGCAATTTCGCAGACCGTCTCAGGGCGTCGCAAATCGTCTCGAACACTTTGATTCACATTACCCTTTTGCGTGTTCGCGGCGAGCGCTTCGTCATCGCGTCCTTCGGCGTCAGTTTGCGTTTGCCGAACGGCGCTTGGTGGATGTCGGCCAGCGCCGCGCCGTAGCCCGCATCGCACGGCTTGTGCTCGATCTCGAAGCATTGATGCGTTCGAGAAGTCTTGCGACAAGCGACACTTTCGATCTGCCGCTGCGGCAAGAAGATATTGCCGACGCGCTTGGCCTGACAACAGCGCATGTCAACCGAACCATGGCGCAACTTCGCTCCAGCAAAACTCTAGAAATAACCGGCGGCATGGCCACCATCATGGACAGAGAAGAGCTTGAGAGGATCGCGGCCAACGGCTGAGCCAGCTACGCATTCGGCGGAAAAGCCCGCTCGGGGACTTCATCAAGCGGAATGCCGCGCGGCAGCGCGCGGATAATGCCGAAGGCGAAGGCCGGCAGCATCACCAGAATAAGCATCAGCTTGATCAGACCGCCAAAGGCCAAATTGTCCAACGGCGTCGGCGCGATCAATGCGAGAGCGAGCGTGCAGAAACTCAGCAATCCTGCGAGCAACAAGAAGAAGTAGCGCTTCTGCGTTTCCGCCAACAATGCGCGTACGCGTGGATTCTCTTGCGCGATCTGCGCCAAGGCGGCGCGCACAAAAAGCGTGTAAGCGGCGGAGCGATTCTCATAGACGCTGCGCTCGACAAAATGCGCGTTATCGATGGTGATGCGCGGCCCTTGCTTTGGCTGAATCTCGAACACGTAGCGCCAGGGCCGTCCGCGCGCCGGATCGGCGTAGAGCCGCACGCTGGCGACATCGCGCCAAGCCAGCCGGCGTTCGCGGCCGGAGGCGCCACGCGTCACCAGTGCGTCGGTTTCAACCCGCCACTCGCGCTCGCCGCCCGGGATGAGACCCCGCCGCCTGCAATAGATCACCGGCTCCATGCGAGGCCGACATTAGCGCAACAGCATTGGCATTTCATGTCGATCTATTTCAGGAACACCTCAGGCGCTGGCGCACCGGGGAGGATGCAAGTGCGTACTGGGAAATCTTAGTCTTCCGCTAGGTCATTTCCGCCGGGGACCGGAGCAACCCCGCGGCCTGGGGGGGTGGACGACAGGTTGCTGCCTGAAGGCAGACTTTCGGCTCAACAACGCCATCGGCAAGAATTTCGCCGAAATCTGACATTTGCAAGCTTCTCGCTGGACATCGCCGCTCCCGCGCGCGGCGTAGGCCGATGACCAAATCCGCGTGCGAGTCCTGCGTTTCGGCAAAGCCAGTGCTCACGTCGATGCGAAGGTTCTGCGTGCCAATTCCGGTGACCCGGTTTGCCATGCTTTTCTAGAATGTGTCCTCTATCAGTATAAAACACGAACCTGGCGGACATCAGGACGATTTGATCGCTGCTCTAGCTGTCAGCGCACTTACCTCAGCCATCAGTTGATGGGACGCGTGTCCTGAAGCGCTTGGCCAGCAAGCGCGCACGAGCCGCAGATTAGGATGCGTCCGGCGCCCAACTCGACGGCGCAACTTATGGCGCCGCGGAGGGTGCCAGTCTTCGCCGATGCGACGCCCCCCTCATTGACGATTTCCTCGATGGCGCTGGGGTCTACGCCGCCTGGGCCGAGCGCGGCAGCGACAACAGCATCGACCTCCGGCGCCACACGCTCGACAAAGCCGCGCCACCCGCTTCTGGCCTCGATGCCCAGTACCGCCACTGTGCGGGCGGGACGTCGGCGCGCCATGTCGCGTAAAGCCAGGGCCAGCGCACTTGCGGCTTGCGCAGATTGACCGCAATCGACCCAAAGCTCAGCGCCTGCGCCTAGTTTGTGCAACCCACCCGACGTGATCGGCTCCAGTCGGCCGCGACATTGAGCGCTGGTCATCCCTGTCGCCAATGCGAGTGGGGTGATACGACGATCGCCCCAGGTCAGCAGGGTCGCCGCAGCCAGCCCGGCATTGTCGATCTGATGCGCGCCCACCAAGGCAGGCGGCGGCAAATCGAGGGCGCGCGTGAGATAGTGAAACGACATAGAACCCACGGCGGCGTGCGCGTTCCAATCCGCGCCGCCGCCGAGGATCGGCGCACCGAGCCGTTGCGCCATTTGCTCGAGCACGAGCTTCACGTCTTCATGCTGGCGCGCCGCCACCATGGGGACGCCGCCCTTCATGATCCCACTTCGATCTCGGGCGAGTTCAACGACGCGGTCATGGGGCAAATCCGGCTCGTGCAAGTCGATTGTTGTGAGGATTGTCGCCACCGGAGACGGAATTACATTGGTGGCGTCTTCCCTTCCTCCATCGCCGGCCTCGATGAAGGCGATGTCTGCCGGACTATTTGCAAACAAAGAAAAGGCGCAAACGACTTGGGCTTCGAAATTGGTGAGATCGACACGAAGGTAAGACAGCCGTTCCGCTAAATCGATCAATTGCTGCGTCTCGGCGAGTGCGCCAGCTACACGAAAGCGTTCGCGCAAGTGCAATAGATGCGGTGCGCTGAAAACGTGAACGGTTAAGCCTGCCGCTTCAGCGATCGCGCGCATGAAAGCAATCGTCGATCCCTTCCCCGCGCCGCCAGCGATATGAAACGTGGGCGGCATGTTCCACTGCGGCGAGTTCAACGCCGTCAACGCTTTGCGAACGCGGCTGCGCTCTAAAGGTCTGTCGTCGCCGCGTTCGGGACCGAAAAGGCTCTCGAATTTTCGCGCAGCGGGGTCGTCGCGAAGCAAGGTCTGCTTCCCCTCAGAATGGGACCTGCAAGAGTTTCAGGCTGCGGGCTTGGCGACGCAACCTCAACTTGAATCTCCAATAAGCGTTGAAAGCTCGGATTTATGATTACCGGCCGTGCGGGGCTGCGGCGCGATCAGGCGCTTCACTAGTGTCGATAAAGCTTGGGCGTTGGATGATGACACCAGCTTCGAGCCAGGTATCGAACCACCGTCTCCCTTGCGAGCGCAACAAGGCGGCGGCTTCGCCTAGTAGGCTTACCTCTATTAATCCACGGTCCGCCAACCGGAACAGCGCTTCGTCAAAACGATCCGCAATACGTCCGGAGTGCTGCAACGTCTCTGCGCTTGGACGCCGGAGTTCACCGATCCGGCGTAGGAATGTGCGCACATCTGTCACGATGGTTTTCCCGCGCCGCAGAGCGCCCCAGTTCAATGCGATTAATAGAGCTGTTTTTTTTGCGAGAACATCAGCCCCGCGATTGTCGCGATGGTCAAGCGCGAGGACGGCTTGAGGGAGCATGCTGACCCACATCGGCCCTCCGGCATTAAGCCAATGATCGGCCCAAGCGCCGAAGCGGAGCATCTGACCGCCGCTGCATTCAAGCGGATCTGCAGGCTGCGCTTCGTCACCGCGTTCAATCAACGCCACATCAGTTCGGCTTATGCCAGCCCTGCTCCAGGAACGCGATTTCGGATTGAAGCCAGGATAGTTGTGGATGTCGAAACGCATTTGCATGAGCTTGTTGGTCTCGCCCGCTATCGCCTCCGCGAACTCGATCCGTTCCGCCCCGTAGCGGCGATATTGCTTGGCGGCCAGCACCGCAGCTGGCCCAAGACGAACGCTCCCGCGGCGTGGGGCACGCGTCAATGTACGAAACGGGGCCGCGCTCAGGCCGCTCAACAGCGCGATGGCGACGTCGAGCGTCAGCGTCGATAGGCTCTCGACCAGGCGCCAACTGGCGTCTGGATCGTCGCTGGCGATGCGAACGCCAATGCGCCCGCCTGAACCGCTCCAAAATTCGTAATACGGAAAGCCCTCGCGCGTGGTGCGCCAGCCGCCATCATTGAGGCGGGCATGCGGGCCCCCGCAGCAAATCGCCTGCACTGCAGCAACGATCAATGGATTGTTCGGCAAAGGGAGCAAACCAGCAGAGGCGCGCAAAGCGAGGCGGCAAGTTGGACAGCGCCAATCATGCTGCGCGGGCGCAGTCCCGTTACCGAACGGCATACCGTTAACCTTCCCTATTAAGGTTCGTTACCAAACGCGCCTCGCGCCATGGGCGACATTGAACCAACTCAAAGCGGCGGCGAAACCTCCGCAACCCCGCAACGCGATCGCCGCAACGTGTCGGCGCCAGCAAATGCAAGGAGAAGGCCAAACCGCTTGCAGCGCATACGATTCCGCTCAGCAAAAGTATGGGTGCGGCGCACAGATAGAGGAAAAGAGAGCGCGGGCCCCGGAAATATCGCCCGCCGCGCTTTGATACCTTTGGCAGTAACGGATGCGTGTCCGTTCGGCGTCCAGCCGCATCAACTCCTGACTGTCAGAGGACTTTTCAAATGAACAAGCTCATCGCGAAGGCCCAAACGGCTCTGTGGCAATTCAAGAAGAACCAAGAGGGCGCCGCCCTCGTCGAATACTCGCTGCTGATCGGCCTCATCACCGTGGCTGTCGTCGCCACCATCGTGATCGTCGGCACCTGGGTCGCCACGCAATGGACTGACCTGCAAACAGCTGTCGGCGCCTAATACGGCGCACTAGTTGCACCATTGAAGGCGGTCGCCCCCCAGCGGCCGCCTTTATCGCCTCAAAACGACGCAGAATTTAGGTTAACATGCGCAGACTAGGCCTCATTGTTCTCGCCGTCGCCGTCTTGATCGGCCTCGCCGCCGTTTGGGGCTTGATTAATTTGCAGAAGGCGCGCGCCGGCGCCAACAACGCCACCGTGGTCGTGGCGGCGCGCAGCATTAATCTCGGCCAATCCTTAACGCCCGACATGCTGCGGCTGCAGGCCTGGCCGGCCAACGCCATTCCCGAAGGCGCATTCACCAGCATTGCAGACGTTGCCGGCGCACAGCCGCGCGTCGCACTGCGAACCATCGAAGCGAATGAGCCCATCCTCGCCACACGCGTGAGCGGCCAAGGCGGCCGCGCCACGCTTTCAGCCACCATCGCGCCCGGACACCGCGCCGTAGCCATCCGCGTCAACGATGTTGTCGGCGTCGGCGGCTTCGTGCTGCCCGGTGACTATGTCGATGTGTTGCTTACCCGCGATGAAAGCCAAGGCTATCGCAATGACGCCATGCGCACGGATTTGCTGATCGCCAATGTGCGTGTGCTCGCGGTCGACCAATCGGCCAACGAATCTGAAAACGATCCCCAGGTCGCCCGCGCCGTCACCATCGAAGTGACGCCGGAAGACGGCCAGAAGGTCGCGCTCGGCAGTGAGATCGGCACCATGTCCCTGGCGCTGCGCCGCGCAGACGAGATCGGCGAAGGCGCCACCACCACGCCGCAAGACACGATCCGCATCGAAGACTTGCGGGCTGAAGCCGCCAGCGCACGCGCCCAGCCGATCGTCGCGCGCACGGCGGCGCCCGCGCCACGCCCGCGCACATCAACGCCGCGCCCCAGCGGCGTCACCGTCGAAGTCGTCCGCGGCTTCACCGCCAACCATACGTCCGTCGCCAGCGAATAGTCCGGAGCGAATCAGACCCATGCGCGTCGCCTTCATATTTTCCGCCCTCGCTTTCATGGGCCTCGCTATCGCCACGCCAGCCTCCGCCCAATCAGCGGAAAGCGGCGGGATCGGTTTGCCCGTCGGCGGATCGCAAATCCTTCGCTTCGACCGCCCGGTCGGCCGCGTGTTTCTTGGCAATCCGAGCGTCGCCGATGTGATCCCGCTGACTGATCATTCGATCTATCTGCTGGGCAAAGACGCCGGCACCTCCTCCCTCACCGTGATGGAGCGCGGTCAGCGCGCAACGCCGATGGCGTCCTACACGGTGCAAGTCGGCGTCGATGCGCTGGGCCTGAAGCGGACGCTGTTCGAAATCATGCCGCGGGAAGATGTCGAAGTACGTTTGGCCGGCGATGGCTTGGTTCTCTCCGGTGCCGTGAGTTCCTCAGCCGCGGCCGAGCGCGCGGCCGCTATCGCGGAGCGCTTCGCGCCGGAGCGCGTCGTCAACAGCACAACCATTCGCGCTGCAGAACAAATATTACTCGAAGTGCGCATTTCCGAAGTCCAGCGCAGCGCCATAACCGCGCTTGGTCTCTCTTCGGTCGGCGCAATCTGGCAGAACAACTTTGCGAGCACACTGGATCCAACATCGCTATTGTCGGGGGTTATCAGCCCTGGCGCCTTTGCCACGCTGCAAGGCGTTGGCGTGACCGGCGACTGGACCTTGACGGGGGTGTTTGACGCGCTGGAGCAACGCGGCGTCGTGACGACGCTGGCGCAGCCCACGATCGTCGCGCTCTCGGGCCAAACCGCCAACTTCTTCGCCGGCGGGGAATTTCCGATCCCGGTTGCGGTCACGGATAGCGGGGGTACGGGCGAGCGCATCACCATCGAGTTCAAGCAATTCGGCGTCTCCGTGGATTTCACGCCAACTGTCATCGGCGACACCATCAACCTTCAAGTCGCCCCGGAAGTGAGCGCACTCGACCGCAATAATAGTGTGCGCTTGTTCGGCACGGAAATTCCGGCGCTGACCACGCGCCGGGCGCAAACCACGGTGGAATTGCGCGATGGTCAAAGCTTCGCCATCGCCGGCCTGATCCGCCGCGACTTTACCGACAACATGAACGGCCTGCCTGGCGTCTCCCGCATGCCAGTTCTGGGCGGTCTGTTCCGTTCGACTTCATTCCAACGCTCTGAGAGCGAGGTGGTGATGATTGTTACGGCGCACCGGGCTCACCCGACCACGCTCGATCGTCTGACTACGCCGACCGATGCATTCGTCGCGCCTGACCAGCTGCAGCTTTTCTTGCTGGGGCAAACGGAAGCGACGCCGCAGCCGAGCGGTGCGCGCGTCCAGTCCGCCACCAATGAACCCGGCCGCTTCGACCAGAACGTGGGGTATGTGATCCAATGAGAACGCACTTGATCCTCGCCGCCTTAGCGGCTGCTTCGCTCGGTGGTTGCCTGCACCCAGTGGACACGGCGAACGCCCCCACTTTTGGTGACGCGCACGCCGCCATGATTGCAGCGCAGGTCAATCCGTCGTCGCCGACCGATGAGGCCCCGGAAGGCTCCGGCGCTGTTGGCGCGCGCGCGGTCGACACTTACGCCAACAATCCGCAAGCGGCTGCGCCAACCGTCAATCTCAACATCGACACCACCAACTAACGGTCAGAAGATGCGGTTCGGGGGCTTCCAAAACTGGCTTCGCCCGATCCGCCACACTGGCGGAGCGGTGGCGGTGTATGTTGCGCTTGGCGCATCCGTAACGTTCGGCATTGTCGGCCTGGCGATCGACGCCACACGCGCCATGATTGTTCAATCAGAGGCGCAAGCAGCGGCGGACGCAGCGGCGCTCGCAGCCGCCTCCCAACTGGACGGCACGGCCACATCAATCACGCGGGCGAATAACGCGCTCGCGACGCTCGTATCCAACAATCAGCGTATGGCTGCTGCCGGCGCCGGCGCCGTCGCAATCGCGTCAACGCGCTTTTTGACCGACTTGCCTGCGAACGATGACGACCCCATCGACGCCAGCTTTGAAACAACCGATCCGCTGCGAGCCCGCTTCGTTGAGGTGACGACTGCGCCGTTGCAGCACGCCAATACCTTTCTGCGCGCTGTCGGGGTCCTGCCCAACATTAACATCACCACCACAGCAGTGGCTGGCGCGCGAGATTCCGTGTGCGGCGCAACGCCAATGATGATGTGTAGTCCTACGGACGATGTGTTTGACGCAACCGTGTGGCGGGGCCGTCAGGTCCGGCTGGACTATCAGGCGAATTCTTGGGGGCCGGGCAATTTTGGATTTCTTTCTTCCGGCGGCAATGGCGCGAACGCGCTCGCCGGCGCGCTGGCTTCAGTTAACGGCGCCAATGTCTGCTACGGCCCGATGGTCACGACTGAGCCCGGCCAGAACAACGGCGCTCGGCAAGCGCTCAACACACGCTTCGACATGTACGAAAACCCCATGTTTGGCGGTTCGAGCAATAATGCGCTCTACCCGCCGGATGTGAACGTCCGCAAAGGCATTCGCTACACCAATGCCAGCTGCAACAACTCCACAACGAATGTCAGCGGCAGACTGCCCCGCGACTTCAACCTGATCGCCAATAATGGCGAGCATTTTGGCAATGGCCGTTGGGACTGCTTGAGTTATTGGAACGCGAACTTCGCAGCGTCTGGCGTGACCCGTCCAGCGGCGTGCACGGCCGACACCAGCACGTTCAGCCGCTATGACATGTACAGTTTTGAGCTCACCAACAACCTCGTCAATGTCCAGGGCGCAGGCAGCGAGCGCGGCACGCCGATGTGCAGCGGCAATGGCAACCCGCCACAGGCCGGTCGACGCGTCATACGGATTGCAGTCCTCGATTGCAGCCCGTCAATCAATGGTCGCACCACAGAACCCGTTATCGCGTTCGCGCGGGTGTTTCTGACAGAGCCAGTGACATCGCCGCCGAGCGTGCAGGTGGTTGGCGAGATCATCGATGTTGTTGAGCCGGGCGCGGATGACGCTGTGCTGCGTCAGGTCGTGCAACTCTACCGATGAAGCGCGCCCGCCTCCTCCGCTTCGTGCGTGATCGCCGCGGCGCCTCGCTGGTCGAGTTCTCGCTGATCGCGCCTTTGCTCATACTCCTCATGTGCGGCATGGCCGAGTTCGCCAATGGCATGCGCCAGTACCATGTGATGCAAAAAGGCGTGCGGGACGCGGCGCGTTATGTAGCTCGCGTGCAAATGACTGGCTGCACGCTGCCGGGCACCGCCATCACGAACGCTCAGAACCTTGCCTTAACCGGGCGAACCTCTGGCGGCACGAACCTGCTCTCAACCTGGACCAACCCGGCCACGGTGTCGGTTACGGTTTCGACTTGCTTCAACAACGCCAGCGAAACTTATCGCGGTCGCGCCGAAATTCCCATTATCCAAGTCCAGGCCAACGCCCCTTACGTCGATCTTGGCCTGTTGGATGTGATCGGCGTGGCTCCGATCAATCTTCAAGTTACGCACCGTCAAATCTGGATCGGGGCGTAACCATGCGCAGCTGCACAAGGTTTCTTAGGGACCAATCGGGCGCGACGCTGGTGGAGTACACCCTCGTCTTCACCCTTATGATGGTGCTGACTTTTGGGTTAATCGAATTCGGCCTGGCGTTCTATCAGTATAACGCTGCTGAAAAAGCGACGGCGATTGGCGCCCGGTTCCTGGCGACGCGGGGCCCAGTTGTAACGGGCCTCGGTGATTGCGCGCCCGCAAACACCAACGCTTCTTCAGCCGGCACGTATTGCTCAACAATTGGCGGATCCACCGGGGCCATCACCACGTGCAGCGCAAGCGCCCCGAGCGGGGGCTGTCAGGCCGCCGTGCTTAATGCGCTGGTGGCGCGCATGCAGCAGTTTGCGCCCAACATCGAGGCACAAAACGTGCAAGTCCAGTTGCGCGGCGCGGGACTCGGCTTTGTTGGCCGGGGATCGCCCGTTCCTCTCATCACCGTCCGGCTCACCGGGATGACTTATGATTTTGTCGCTTTGGACGACCTGTTGGGCTTCAGCCCGATAACCATGCCCGCCTTTGATGCGACCATTGTGGGAGAAGATCTCAATGGCGCCGGAGCCTAACTGATGAGCGAACCGAAGATCGCCGTAAGAGTACAATCGCCAGAGACGTTGGCGTGGCTCAAAGGCGCCGCCGCGACTCATCGCGCCCGCTTTTCGGTTTGGCCAGAGGGCGCGCCCGGCAGCGATCTGGCCGAAACCAACCTGGTAGTTCTCGAAGCAAGCTCACGGGACAACGTGTTGCGGGCTATGGGCACCGTGCGTAGCGCAACTCCACGCGCCGGGTTAATCGTCATCGCCACAGCGGCGAGCTCTCCGGAAGATGTGCGGGCCTATTTCCGCGCCGGCGCGGTCGATGTCATTGCAGCGCCAGCTTCGCAAACAGCTCTTGTCGACGCTGTTGGTGAGAACCTCGGCCCCGAGAGCACTGCCGATGCGAGAGCCACGGTCGTCGCGTTCGTGCGGGCCGTAGGCGGTGTGGGCTCGACGACACTCGCGGCAAATGTTGCGGGACATTTCGTCAATCCTCGCGGAAAGCGCGGAGACGCTTTAGATCCACTCGACGTCGCCCTGCTTGATTTCGATCTTCAATTCGGTGACGCCGCGCTGGCGCTCGACATCGCGCCGCGGGCGGACATCACCGACATCTTGCGCACGCCCAAGCGGCTTGACGCACACTTCCTCGGCGGCGTTCTCGAACGTCACCGCACTGGAATTAACCTCTTGGCCGCACCGCAACACGTAGTGCCGCTTGACGCCATTGATGCCGAAGTCGCGCTCTCGATCGTCAATGTGGCCGCCTCCATGCATGATCTTGTGGTGCTGGAACTTCCGGCTGCTTGGACCGATTGGACCGGCGCTCTGCTGCGCCGTGCTGACCACATCATCCTCGTAAGCAGCGCCGCGGTGCGCGGCGTGGCCGGGGCGCGGCGCGTGCTGGACGCCGCCGCTGAAATGAATGTCGAGGCTGGCAGGTGGTCGCTCGTATTCAACCGCCTAAGCAGCGTTCTCGACGGCAATGACATTATAGATCAAGCCCGACGCACACTCGGTCCGCCCGTTATGGCGGCCATCGCTGAAGATCCGGCCGTTCGCGTCGCAGCTGACCGCGGCCGTCTCATTTGGGAGACGGCGCCTAACTCTCGTTTCGCCAAGGATCTGCGCCCGTTCACCACCGAACTCGCGCGCATCCTTGAGAATAAGCGCTACCCCAGCGCACCGCGTGATCAAGCAAGGTCTTTGTAATGCGCCTCTCTTTCACCGACAAAAAACGGCCTGCTCCAGTCGAAGCGGACATCCCGGCTCCGATCAACGACACCCTCGCCCTGCACGAACCGCTGGAAGAGGATCCAGAGCTGCGTGAATACCTCAATCTCAAGTCCCGCATTCACCGCGCGCTCATCCAGAAGATGAATCTCGCCACGCTCGAGCGCATGTCCGCTGAGCAATTGCGTCCCGAAATCGACAAGGCGGTTTCCGACCTCCTGGCTGAGGAAGGTCTGCCTCTCAATTCCAGCGAGAAGGTTCGCCTCACCGATGACCTTATCGATGAGCTGCGCGGCTTTGGGCCGCTCGAACCGTTGCTGCGGGATCCGACGGTCTCTGACATTCTCGCCAATACCTACCGCGAAGTTTATGTCGAACGCGCCGGACGTATCGAGTTGACCAATGTGCGGTTCGCGGACAACTACCATTTGCTCCGTGTGATCGAGCGCATCGTCGATCGGGTTGGACGGCGGGTCGATGAATCGCAGCCTATGGTCGACGCGCGTTTGCCTGATGGATCACGGGTTAACGCCGTGGTGCAGCCAGTGGCGCTTGACGGCCCCCTGCTCTCGATCCGGAAGTTCGCCAAGATTCCGTTCAACTTGGAGCGCCTAGTGGAGATTGGCTCCATCGCCCCGCCAGCGGCGGTGTTGATGGCCGGCATGGTGGCGGCGCGCCTTAACATTATCGTTTCGGGCGGCACCGGCACCGGCAAAACCACATTGATGAATGCCTTGTCGCGCGCCATCGGCGATCACGAGCGTATCGTCACCATCGAGGACGCCGCCGAACTTCAGCTGCAGCAACGCCACGTGGCGCGACTTGAAACACGTCCGCCCAATATTGAAGGGCGCGGGGAAATCACGCAGCGCCATTTGGTGAAGAATGCGCTGCGCATGCGCCCTGACCGCATCATCGTGGGCGAAGTCCGTGCGGGCGAGGCCTTCGACATGCTCCAGGCCATGAATACCGGCCATGACGGCTCCATCACGACGGTGCACGCCAATACGCCGCGCGATGCGCTGGCGCGGATCGAACAGATGATTGGGATGGCTGGCATTGACCTGCCAACCAAATCCATGCGTGCGCAGATCGCGAGCGCGATCAATGTGGTGATCCAGATCAAGCGCTTCCCCGACGGATCACGCCGCGTCGTCAGCATCCAAGAAATCACCGGGATGGAAGGCGACGTCATCACCATGCAAGAGATTTTCCGCTTTGAACAAACCGGCGTCGACGCCAATGGCAAAGTGCTGGGCCGTTTCCTGCTGACCGGCGTTCGCCCCGATTTCTTGCGCTCCTTCCAAGCGCTCGGCATCCCCGTCCCCGCTGAAATGGAGCTGGCATAGATGACCGGCGCCTTCGCCTACGTGATCTACGCTGCGATCTTCGTGGCGATCGTGCTCGTTTTCGAGGGCGCTTATCTGTTCTTTCGTTCGGTTTCGCCGCAGTCGCGCGAAATCAATCGGCGCTTAGCCCTCATAACCGCCAAGAAGGATCCAAAGGCGGCGTTGGCCGTCATGAAGCAACGTGCAGGCGGTCCGCTTTCGCATATGATCGTCGAGAACTGGCCTGGCCTCGGGCAGCTGCTCTGGGTTTCTCGTGCGGGCGTCACACCGGCGGCGCTGATAGGCTTTGCGCTGGGCGCCTCGACGCTGCTCATGCTCCTATTCACTTTGGCCCATGCGCCCATTCTGCTTTCAATCCTAGCCGGCATCGCACTGGGCGCGGGCTTACCGTTTGCGGTCGTGGCGTTCATGGCCAATGCGCGGCGCGCGGCGTTTCTGGAACAATTCCCATCCGCAGTCGATCTGGTGGCGCGCAGCCTGCAAGCGGGCCACCCCATTCCCGTTGCGCTGGGCATTGTGGCGCAGCAGGCCCCGGATCCAATTGGGTCCGAGTTCGGCATCACCATCGATGAAATGGCGTTTGGCCTGGACCGCGACGAGGCGCTCTCCAACATGGCCAAGCGGTTTCCGTTGGCCGAGCTGCAACTATTCGTGGCCGCGATCCAGGTGACGCGCGAATCCGGCGGCAATCTGGCGGAAGTTTTTCTGAAACTCGCTGATGTCATTCGCGGCAAGGCGACACTGCGCAAGAAAGTCATGGCGCTGACGGCCGAGGGGCGCATGTCTTGCATAGTTCTGGCGGCATTGCCGCTGGGATTGTTTACGATCTTGTCGCTGATCCGCCCCGAATTTTATGGCGCCGTCGCTGGCGATCCCCTGTTTGCGCCGATGATGTCGTTGCCGCCCGTATTGCTCATTCTTGGCGTCGCGTGGATCTGGCGCATGGTCAATTTCAAGGTTTGAACTCAATGACCACGTTGATCAGCGGACCTTTGCTTCCTGTGCTCATTGGCCTTGCCCTTGCGCTGTTCGCTGTTGCGCTGGCGATGATTTATTTGGCGGATGAAACCGTGCGCCGCCGCTTGTTCGCCGCGGCTGGCGGGCGACGTTCAGCCGACGCCAACGTTTCCAATGCCGGACTCGACTGGCTGACGCGCTTTGGCGCGCAAGTTCAAGAACGTGCTGGGTGGAAGTCAGCCGAGGACCTGGGCGCCATGCGCTTGTCGCTCGTCCGCGCCGGCATCTACGCTCCAAATGCGGTTGAGATATTCGCCGCCGTGCGCATCCTGCTGGCGATGGCCTTGGGGTTCCTGTTTGGGATTCTGGTTATCGGTTTGCGGGTCGACAACGCCCTGCTCGGCGCTTTGCTGGTGATGTTGGGTGCAGCCGTCGGGCTTTATACCCCGGTTCTGCTCGTGCGCGCGCGCGGCGCAGACCGCATCCACGACCTGCGCCTCGCCCTTCCCGACGCCATTGATTTGCTGGTCGTGTGCATGGAGGCAGGCTCATCTCTGACCCAGGGTATGCAGCGCGTGTCGCAGGAGCTGAAGGGTGCTCACCCGGTCCTGTGTGAACAATTGCAGATTACGCTGCTTGAAATGCAGGCCGGCGCCAGCCGCTCCGAAGCGCTCCGCAATCTTGGCGAACGCGCCCCGGATGATCGCCTGAAAACGCTGATCACTCTGCTCATTCAATCGGATCAGCTGGGCGCAGGCGTAGGCCAAACCCTACGGGTGTTTGCCGATGAAATGCGTAAGTCGCGCTTGATCGAGGCCGAGCACAAAGCCGCAGAATTGCCGGTCAAGATCTCCATTCCGCTCGTCACCTGCATCTTTCCATGTCTGATGGCGATCATCTTCACGCCCATCATCATTCGCTTCATCCGCATTCTCTTCCAGGTAGGGACTTAAGCTCATGCGCACGCTCCTGATCGCCGGCGCCGTCGCTTTCACCGCTTTTTCGGTTGCGCCCAGCTACGCGGCCTGCGCGCTCAATCAAAACGAACGCCCCACCGGCAGAAACACGCGCAACCCAGCTGTCATTGAGGATTTGCTCGGGCGCGCCCAAACCTCGCTCAGCGGCGGCGATGTCGCCGGCGCTTGCGCGAAGTTCAATCTCGTCCTGGCGATTGATCCGAACAATAACACGGCTCGGCTTGGTTTGGGCGAAGGCGCGCTCAAGGAAACGGACTTCACCGCCGCTGCAGCGCACTTTGAGAGCATCATTGCGCGCGAGGAAACTAACGCCGCAGCCCACCAAGGCCTTGGTCTTGCGCGCGCACTTGGCGGGGATTTCACCGCCGCCGAACCCAGCCTGCGCCGTGCGGTCGAACTGGACAATAGCTTGTGGCGCAGCTGGAACACGCTGGGCGTGATCGCCGATTCACGCGGCGATTGGACTAGCGCAGACGCGGCGTATGATTCCGCACTCGCCGCCGCTCCCAATGAGGCCAACCTGCACAATAATCGAGGCCTATCCCTGATGCGCCGCGGTGAAGCCCGCGCCGCGGTGGCGGAATTCGACATCGCGTTGCGTCTCTCTCCGCGGTTCGAAACGGCCGAAAGCAACCGGCGCATCGCCCTCGCCATGACCGGACAGTACGACGCCGCGCTGGCCGGTGTGAGCGACGCCGAGATGCCGGTGGCGCTAAATAATGTGGCCGTGGTCGCCGGTCGCCGCGGCGATCGGGTCGTGGCCGATCGCTTGCTCGCCGCCGCCATCACCGCCTCGCCGCGCTATTACGAGCTTGCGGCCCGCAACCGCGACGCGTTCCGCTAGGGCGCACTACCCACAAGGCAAAACAGCGAAGGCGGCAGGCCCTGAGGGAAGCTTGCCGCCTTCGAGGTAGTTTCTACTTGTCAGAGGTAGCCGCTACAATTTGAGTGTCGCGGATCAGATCCGCGCCAGCAAAACCATTCATTCGCTTCGCGATGTATCACGGCGCCCTGCTGCGACCAGGCGCGATGAGCCACAATTCGATCGGCTTCATCTGGTGCGCGAAAGCGGGACGCTGCCTTTGCCAAAGTTCGCGTTCCGAGTTGAAGCCGGGAGATCGCATTCGCGTCTGCGCGCGCTTTAGGCGTGGCCTACCTCGTTCCTTCCCTCGTGCAGCTACATACTGAAGAAAGAATCGCAGTCTCAGTAGCTGGCGACCCCGGCGGCTTACAAACTCATGCGCACCGCTGGGTCGAAGAGCCTCCGGCAAACCCGCCTAAGGACTCCGTGCAGGGACGAAACCCGTCCGGCGCGCTGAAGCAGCAATGCGGCATAGCCATGATTTCGGCGAAAGCCGCTGGCCCGCGCTTTCATCCCATCGAGACGCGCATATGAGGCCAGGCAGGTCGCGCGCGATGCACATTGACTTGCGACGGCGGAGCTCGCCGAGACTCACCTCGACCTAAGCAGGGCGAGCTGCGTCAGCTCCTGTCGCGACGGCGGGAGTTGTCTGTTCAGGTACGCAACTTGGTCGACGTGATCGAGCAAGGCGGCCTTGCCAGCGCCAAATCAGTGCGCGAGCGCTTCGCCGCCCGGCAGGAGGAATTGGATGCGCTCGACCGCCTGGTGGCGCACAAACGGCGCGAGATCGACCAGGCGCTGGGTGAGATCGCGCCAGAACGAACCGCCCGATTCGCCCAGGCGTTGCGCTCGCGGCTGCGCGATCAGACCAACCCGGCGTTTCGGCGCGCCTACATGAGGACCATGCTTGCGACGGTCGAAGTCGGTCCAGACGAAATCCGCATCAGCGGGCCGAAAGCCGTGCTGTCGCAACAGCTTGCCACTCAGACGCCGCCACCCCCGTCCGCAGTACGCACTTTTGTACAGGACTGGCGCACCCGACAGGATTCGAACCTGTGACCTCTGCCTTCGGAGGGCAGCGCTCTATCCAGCTGAGCTACGGGTGCGGATCGCGCGCCCGGGGGCTCGCGGCGGCGAAGCTCTAACCGAGCTTGCCCGGCGGCGCAAACGGCGGGCATGTCTGTAGCATGCGTTTCTGGACCGCCCTGCTGCTTGTGGCGACGCTCGCGCTAGCCGCGTGCGAGCCAAAGCCCCTGGGCCATCCCCCGCTTTGGCGCATCGCCGATGCGGACAGCGAAATCTGGCTGTTCGGAACCGTGCATGTGCTGCCTGGCGACCTAGCTTGGCGTTCGCCTCAGATCGAGGCGGCGTTTGCGGCGAGCGACGAACTGGTGACAGAGGCGGACGTCAGCGACGATGCAGCCACCGCGGCTTTGGCCGCCCAATATGGATTGGCGCCTGAGGGCGCCCGCCTATCCGAGCAGCTTGAGCCGGCACGGCGCGTCCAACTCGCACGTGTCATCGCGACGCTCAACGCCAACTCGACTGAGATCGAGCGGATGCGGCCTTGGCTCGCGAGCTTGCGTCTTTCTTATCTCTACGCGCTCTCGCGCGGGCAGCAACGCAGCGCTGGCGTGGAGGCCGTGCTCGTACCGGAAGCGCAAGCGCGCGGCATGCAGCTTTCTTACTTGGAGACGCCCGAGCAGCAAATCCGCACCCTGGCCGATCTGCCGGACGCCGATCAGCTCAACCTGCTGCGTTCTACGCTCGATGAAATCGAGCAAAGCGAAGACATTATGGAAACCACCCAGCGCGCTTGGGCCGCGGGCGATGTGCGCCGCCTCACGCATTTGCTGGAGACGCAAATGCGGGCCGCAGGCGAGGCGCCTTATGAGGCCTTGATCACCCGTCGGAACCAGGCCTGGAGCGAGGCGATCCAAAACCGCCTACAAGGCTCGGGGCGCACATTCTACGCTGTGGGCGCAGCGCATCTGCTTGGCGATGACAGCGTCATCGCCAAGCTGCGCGAGGAGGGCCTCGCCGTGGAAGGGCCTTGAGCGTTACGGCGTGGCGGGCGGGCGGACGATGCTGCCTTCGAGATTGCGCATCACTTCGCGCGCATCGAACGCATTGGCGTCGTTCGCTGGCTTGGGGCCATTGAACATGGCGATCTCGGCCACGGCCTCGTAGCGGGTCACTTCGCGGTAATCCACGGGGTCAGCCCAGAACGGATCGTACCAGGGGCTCCAGCCGCGGCGCGGCGAGAAGTACCGATAATCGAAGCCGAAACGCGGATAGCGCGCGCCCGTGCCTTGCAGGCGGGTGTGCTCCTCGGTGTCGCGATTGGCGACGATGAAATAGTCGAACCCGGATTGAACCGTGGCCTCGGCGGCGCGGTAGAGCAAGTACGTCTCCACCGTGTCGCGATTGGTCAGGGTGTTGCCGCGGAAGGTGATCCGCAGCCGGTTGCTCTCGATCCGTTGTTCCTGAAAGCCATAAGCGCTGCTGCTTGAGCCAGCGGCCGGCTGGTAAGGGGTCTGGGTGGCGCACGCCGCCAAAGCCAAACTCGCCGCGGCCGCGACCAAAAGGGTCCGCATTGGAAATCTCCTCGCCTGTCCCTGCTCTGACATTATGCGCCAGGACGGGCGGGTCGCGCCAATCCCAAGCTAGTGATGCAACATAACACTAGCCGTTCTGATCCGCGCCGGCGCGAGTGTCTCACCGCTGGTCAATTGCACGGAATGGATAACGGCGTCGATTTCACGTCGCCAGAAATCCAGGAAACGGTGAATGCGCGGGTATTTCGGCGCGAGATCCAGCGTCTGCCAGACGAAGCTTTGCAATAAGGTCGGATGATCGGGGATGTAATAAAGCACTTCCGCCGTCGCCAGCCGCCAACCGTTCAGCTGCAGGGCGAAATCTGACTGACCATCATCTTCGGACATCGTCACTCCAATCTTCCCGATAGAAGCCTGCCGATTCGCAGATTAATTAGTCAATACAGATGTTTAGCTAGCAGCCGACTGCGCCGGCTGCCAATCCCGATCGTTGGAATCGAGAGCCTTAGCGCGCTCCATCCGACGCGAGGCCAGGTGGCAGGCGAGATAGCCGAGCGTCAGCGGCGGCGCGCCGATGACGATCGGCAGGATGGGCGAGACGCCATCCGGCTGCATGGCGAACATGGCCAGCGTCATGGTTAGCGGGAAGCCTATCACCAGCAGGATGATGCCCGCGGTCGCCAGCAGCCGCGCCTCAGCGCGCAGCGATGTGCTTGTGTGCGAGTTTGCGCTCATGGCCCGCCGGCTTGCGAAAATCGCGCCAAGCGCGAAGTGCGGCGCAAACATGGTTACGCGGCGCGCGAACACATTCGTGTGTGTGCGGCAGAAAAATCACGCCGCGCCTTATCCGACATTAATCTGAAGGAACTAACTTCAAATCTCGCGCGTCCCTCCACAGGTTAGGGAACAGCCCAGAGAAACAGCATGTCGTTCGCTGAATTGTTCGCGCCAGATAAGGAAGAGCTCGCTGAGCACTATCCGAACCGCGTCGAACACGCGGCCGATGGAATCGTGCACGCCATTGGCATTGTCGCGGCGCTGATAGGCGGGGGGCTGCTTGTGGCTGTGGCTCTTGCCTATAAAGGCGTGCCGCTGGCGACGGCGAGCGCGCTCTATGCGCTCTGCCTGATGGCGATGCTGGCGGCATCGGCGGTCTATAATCTGACCAAGCCTTCGCAGGCGCGGCGGATTTTGCGGCGCATTGATGAAGCGGCGATCTTCCTCATGATTGCCGGCTCTTACACGCCATTCACCATAAAGTTACTGCCGCCGGAATTTGCGCTTGGCGTGACGGTGGCGATCTGGATCGCGGCGCTCGCGGGCGCGGCGGGCAAAGTGCTGTGGTCGCAAATGTCGGATCGCGCTTGGTGCCTGGTGTATCTGGCGTTCGGCTGGCTCGCAGTTGTGGTGCTCGGCCCGATCGTGACGACACTGCCGCTGGTGGCGATCGTGCTGCTTGCCGTGGCTGGCGCGATCTATTCGGCTGGCGTGCTGCTTTATCTGAACCACACCTTGCCCTTCCGCCGCGCGCTCTGGCACGCCTGCGTGATCATTGGCGCGGCGAGCCATTATAGCGCCGTGCTGATCGGCCTGGTGCTGCCGGGCTGAGCAAGCCATCCGCCCTTACAGGCGGGCGTTTTCATTTCTATCTTGAGACGTGGCCTCGTCAGTCATCCGCCGCTTTGTCTATGATGCGACCAAGCAGGAGCTCGTGGTCGAGCTCATGAGCGGCAGCGTCTACGTCTATGAGGACGTGCCGCGCGAGACCTATGACGCTTTCCTGGCCGCCCCGAGCAAAGGCGCGTTCTACAATGCGCAGGTGCGGGACGAGTTTTACCATCGTCCCCTCTCCCCTTGAGGGAGAGGGAAGAGCGCTACTCGTTCTTCCCGCGCTTCTTATCGCGCTCCGCAAGGATGCGCAGGCGCAGAGCGTTGAGTTTGATGAAGCCTTCGGCGTCGGCCTGATTGTAGCCGCCGGCTTCGTCGAAGCCGACCAGCTGCTTGGAATAGAGCGAATACGGACTTGAGCGGCCGGCGACGCGCACGCCGCCTTTGTACAGCTTCAGCTTCACTTCGCCGGTGACGCTTTCCTGGCTCGCATCGATGGCGGCTTGCAGCATCTTCCGCTCAGGCGTCCACCAGAAGCCGTTATAGATGAGCCCGGCATATTTCGGCATCAGCTCGTCTTTGAGGTGCATGGCGCCGCGATCAAGCGTGATCGACTCAATAGCGCGATGGGCGTGCCACAGGATCGTGCCGCCGGGCGTTTCGTAGTAGCCGCGCGACTTCATGCCGACATAGCGGTTCTCAACCAGATCAAGCCCGCCAATCGCGTGCTTGCCGCCGAGGCGGTTCAGTTCGGTCAGCACTTCGTGCGCTTTCAGCGTCTTGCCGTTCACGCTCACCGCGTCACCGCGCTCGAAGCCGATGGAGACAACCTCCGCCTGATCCGGCGCCTCTTCCGGCGTGATGGTGCGGCGATCTTCGCGCTTGGCGACAATGTCCGGCACTTCCACGTCCGGATCTTCCAGCACCAAGCCTTCGCTCGACGTGTGCAGCAGATTTGCGTCGATCGAAAATGGCGCGGCCTGCTCCTTGCCCTTGGCGATGGCGATGCCGTGCTGACGCGCATAATCAAGCAGTTCAGGGCGACCCTGGAATTTCCATTCCCGCCAAGGCGCAATCACGCGCACGTCCGGCTTCAGCGCGTAGTAGGAAACCTCGAACCGGACCTGATCATTGCCCTTGCCGGTGGCGCCATGACAGACAGCGTCAGCGCCAACCATGTTGGCGATTTCGATCTGGCGCTTGGCGATCAGCGGGCGCGCGATCGAGGTGCCAAGCAGATATTGGCCCTCATAAAGCGTGTTGGCGCGAAACATCGGAAACACGAAGTCGCGCACGAACTCTTCGCGCAGATCGTCAATGAAGATGTTCTCCGGCTTCACGCCGGCCGCGAGCGCCTTCTCGCGCGCCGGCGCCAATTCTTCGCCCTGGCCGAGGTCAGCGGTGAAGGTCACCACCTCGCACTTATACTCATCCTGGAGCCATTTCAGGATGATCGAGGTGTCGAGCCCGCCCGAATAGGCCAGCACCACTTTTTTGACTTGGTCGGCGGCCACGCGCGCAGCTCCTAGAACGTCAGCGAGGCAATAGCCGGCTCTTCATCAGCGCGCCATATAAACCTTGCCGATTTGGCGCGCGGGTGCGCGCTAGACCATCACCTGATTGCCCAGCTCGACGGCGCGGCCGGAGGGAATGTGGAAGAAGTCCGTGGCGTTGGTCGCGTTGCGGGCCAGGAAGATGAATAGATGGTCCTGCCAGAGCGGCATGCCGCTCTTCTCGCTCGGCACGATGGTGCGTTTCGACAGGAAGAAGCTGGTCTTCATAATGTCGAACTTGAGCCCGTGCTTGCGCGCCTCGGTCAGCGCTTTCACCACGTTCGGCGTTTCCATAAAGCCGAATGTCAGCGTGACCCGTTTCACGTCCGGCAGGAAATCCTCGATCTTGACGCGCTCGCTCTCCGGCGCGCGCGGCGAGTTCAGCGTCTTCACGGTGAGGATGATGATCTGCTCGTGCAGCACCTGATTGTGCTTGAGATTATGCATGAGAGCCGCGGGCGCGACTTCCGGGTCCCCGGTGAGGAAGATCGCCGCGCCACGCACGCGGTGCGGCGGATGGTGAGAGAGCGTTTCGAACAGCTTAGCCAGCGGCTCGTCCCGGCGCACGGTCTCGGCCAAAAGACGCGTGCCGCGCACCCAGGTCCAAATGACGATCATAAGACCCGCAGCGAGGGCCAGCGGCACGAACCCGCCCTGCAACACTTTGAGCATGTTTGAGCTGAGAAACACCGCTTCAATGGCGATCAAAGGCAATACAATCAGCGTCGCCATCCAAATCGGCTTCGCCCACAGCTTCCAAATTACGATGAACGCCAGAATGGTCGACGTAATCATCGTGCCGGTTACAGAGATACCGTAGGCCGCCGCCATGCGGCTGGAAGTTCCAAATGCCAGCATCAACACAATGACGCCAGCCAAGAGCATCCAATTGACCTGCGGCATGTAGATTTGGCCCGCCTGCGTCTCCGAGGTGCGGCGAATTTCCATGCGCGGCAGCAATCCCAACTGGATCGCCTGCTGGGTGAGCGAATAGGCGCCCGAAATCACGGCTTGGCTGGCGATTACGGTGGCCGCCATCGCCAGTACAACCATAGGCAGACGGAAAACGTCTGGCATCATCTCGAAAAAGGGACTGACCTCGAAGGCGATGGCGTCAGACCCAGTCGCCTGGGCCGCATCACGGGCGGCCACGTAGGCGGCATTGATGCCCTCGAGATGGCTAAGAACATAAGCGCCCTGGCCAAGATAGTTGAGCGCGAGCGCGGGCAGCACGAAGCCGATCCAAGCCAAGCGAATCGGGCCGCGCCCAAAGTGGCCCATATCCGCATAGAGCGCTTCAGCTCCTGTCACGGACAAAAACACTGACCCAAGCACGACGAACGTGAGCAAGTGATGCTCCGTCATAAAGCGGAGCGCATGAACGGGCGAAAGCGCGACAAGAATTTCTGGCTCACGCGCGAGATAGAAACCGCCCATGATCCCAAGCACGAGGAACCAGACAATCATGATCGGTCCAAAGAATTGACCGACGATGCGAGTGCCGCGCGACTGCACAGCGAACAGCGCGACAAGAATGCAGATGCTTATCGGCATAATGAAAGGGTCGATGCTCCCTTCCATGGACGGCACTGCCTTCAACCCCTCAACCGCGGACAAAACCGAGATCGCCGGCGTAATCAACGCATCGCCATAGAACATGGCTGCGCCAACCACGCCCACGGCGAACAGAAGCGGCGTCCGTCGGCCCAGCGCTCGCTGCGCGAGCGCCATCAGCGACAGCGTTCCGCCTTCGCCTTTGTTGTCCATTTGCATGATGAGGACGACGTATTTCAAAGTCACCACGATCATCAGCGCCCAGAAAATGAGCGACACGATGCCGATGACTTCCTCGCGCTGCGCAAGAGTGCCGTCGCCCATGACGTGAAGGAATGATTCCTTGAACGCGTAGAGCGGGCTGGTGCCGATATCGCCATAGACGACGCCGACCGAGCCAACCAGAAGCGTCCAGAAGCCCGCCTGGTGAATGGCGCGATCGCCGTTGGCGGCTAGGGACGGTTTCGCATCATTAGAGGGCGCCTCTATTGGGGCCTGCGCCATGTGTGTCCATCCCCCCTCGGCGGCCCGCCGCCGGGCGGCGCTGATAGACCTTTTCACCCATGTCGGCAAATCTCTTCGACCCGGGCGCGGCGATCCGTCATGCGCCGATTGGGATTGTGGTTTGGTTAGCGGCGCGGCGCCTAAACCCGCGCCGGCCGAGCGTCAGTGGCCGCCGCAGCCGCCGCAGCCGCCATGGCTGCCGCCATGACCGCCGCCGCTGGCCCGCGCGCTGGCGCTGGCGAACGCGAAGGCCGAAGCGGACCCCCCGCGCACAATCACCGTGGTCCCGCCGCCGACATAGCCGGCGCCGATTTCGGTCCCCACGCCGCCGCCGCCCATGAAGAAGCTGGCGGGGAGCGTGACTGTTTCAGGGCCGGCCGGAAGGACCGGCGCAGGAATTGGCGCCGGCGGGGGCGCCTGCACGCGCTGCTGCGGACGCGGGCGGGGGAGCGGCGCGGGGGGCCGCTCGATCCCGTCGGCATAGGCGCTCGTCGCGCCCGCGACTGGCGCGGCGATCAAAGCCAGCGCCGCGAGGAAAGCGAAAACGCGCATGAAACTTTCTCCGAAACTCAACCCGTAATTCTCGAAATATGCCTCGCCCGCGCAAGCGTCTTCACCCTGCGCGGGCGTAACCTTCAGTTAAGCATGAATGACGCACCGCATGCGGACTTATTGAAGCCGGCCCGCAGGCACTCAATATGATGGGGCGTCCGAGGAGAACCATGAACCACCTTAAGACGTTCGTTCTGCTGGCTGCTCTTACCGCGCTGTTCGGTGGCATCGGCTATTTGATCGGCGGCGCAGGCGGTATGCTGATTGCGCTCGGCGTTGCGGCGGCGATGAATTTCTTCGCCTATTGGAACGCCGACAAAATGGTGTTGAGCCATTTTCGCGCCGTGCCGGCGGATACGGCGCACCGCGACCCGCGCGTGCGCGCCTATGTCGAGGACACGCTGAGCCTGGCGCAGCGGGCCGGCCTGCCGGCGCCAAAGGTTTACATCATCGACAACCCGCAACCGAATGCGTTCGCCACTGGGCGGAACCCGGAAAATGCGGCCGTCGCGGCCACCACTGGCTTGCTCTCCATGCTGTCCCGCGAGGAGATTCGCGGCGTGATGGCGCACGAACTCGCGCACGTGAAAAATCGCGATACACTCACCATGACCGTGACCGCCACCATCGCAGGCGCGGTGGCGATGCTGGCGAACTTCGCCTTCTTCTTCGGCGGCAATCGCAACCCGATCGCGGGCCTTTTGATCATGATCGTGGCGCCGCTGGCGGCATCGCTGGTGCAAATGGCGATCAGCCGGGCGCGCGAATATGAGGCTGACCGCATCGGCGCCGAGATTGGCGGCGAACCGGAAGCGCTGGCGCGCGCCCTGCAGAAGATTGAGGGCTTCGCCCGTCAGCGGCCGAATGAGGACGCCGAGCGGAACCCGGCCATGGCGCACTTGTTTATTATCAACCCGCTGCACGGCCAGGGCGCTGACAATCTGTTCTCCACGCACCCCAGCACGAAGAACCGGATCGCCCAACTCGCTGCGCTCGCGCAACAAATGGGCCGTGTGCAAAACACCACCAATTCCGGCTCCAATTCCGGCCCCTGGGGCACGCGCCAAGCCGGTCCCTGGGGATAAACCCGGACATCACCGAAACGTAATGCGCGCGCGCCCCCGGCGCGCGCAGATGGTTGATGATGCGTTAACCGGCGCGGCGCGAGCGTGGGCGCGTAGGCTTTCGCGTCGCATGCGCACTCTTATTCTCCCAGCCGCCCTCATGGCAGCTTTGGGCGCCGTCGCCGCGCCTGGCGCGGCGCACGCGGACACGCCTGTGACCATTGAAGGCCCAGACCGCGAAACGCGCGAGGCTATACTCGACCTGCTCCCAGACCGCGAACAACCCGCCAGCTTGTTCGAGGCCGAGCGCATTGCGGAGGAAGCCGCCGCGCGCGCGCGCGCATGGCTGAGGTCGGAGGGCTACTACGCCGCGGAGGTGCGCGCCGAGACGCAGGAAGATCCGGTGCGGGCGCACCTCGTCATCAGCCTGGGTTCGAGATTTCGCTTCGCCGCGCCCGAAATTGTGTTTGTTGGCGAGCCTCCCTCGGACAACGCCGCAGCGGCGGCGCGCTATGCGCTTTCACCGATTGAGGCCGGCGCGGCAGCGCGCTCGGCCGACGTGCTGTTGGCCGAAGGCGGCGCGCTCACAGCGTTGCAGAATGCCGGTTATGCCGACGCGAGCGCGGGCGAAAGGCGCGTAGTCGTGGATCACGCCACCGGACAGGTGACGGCGCATTTCACCTTCACTGCCGGCGCGCTCACGCGTCTCGGCGACCTTCGCGCCGAGCCCAATGACGTGCTGCGCCCAGGCTTTGTCGAGGACATTCGCGGCTGGACGCCGGGCGATTCCTATACGCCGCAACGTCTTGCCGAGCTTCGCCGCAACCTCATCGCGACGGGCGTGGTTTCACGCGCAACGACGCGCCTTGCCGAACCCAAGGCCGATGGTTCGCGCGATGTGATCCTGGATATCGAGCCCGCCAAACGGAATGCGTACGAAGTGGGTCTCGGTTATTCGACCACGGAAGGCATTGGCGTCGACGCGGAATGGACCCGGCGCAATTTTACGCGGCGCGCAGACTCGCTGACGCTTTCAAGTTCGCTCGGCGAGTTGCGCCAAAGCCTGGCCGCCGAATGGGCGCGACCGCACGCGGCTGGCATTGGCCACACGCAGCGCTTGAACGCCTCTGTCTCGCGTGAGGACACTGACGCTTATATTCGCCAAGGCGTCGCCATCGGCGCCTCGGTCGATGCTGACACGCGGCTCAGCTTGGGCGTCAGTTATGGCGCGCAGCTTTCAGCCGACTGGTATGATGAAGCAGGCGGCGTTCGCGACGCCATCGTGCTCACCACATTTGGCGAAGTGCGCAAAGATACGCGCGACAGCCGGTTTGATCCGCATGACGGCTCTTATGTGGCGCTGCGGCTGGAGCCGTCCGTGTCCACCGGGGATGCGAGTCTCGTCTTCGCCCGCACCACGGCGGAGGGACGCATTTATGAAAGCGTGCTGCGCGAGGATCGCCTCACCCTCGCGGCGCGCGCGCGGGTTGGCTGGCTGGAAGCGCTGGAAGGCGATCCTGATGACGCGCCGCCAGACCGTCGCTTCTATGCCGGCGGCGGCGGCTCCGTGCGCGGCTATGAGTACAACTCAATCTACCCCGAAGAACGCGACGCGCTTGATCTGACGCCGGGCGGTCAGGGCTTAGTGGAAACGTCCGTAGAAGCACGCTGGCGCTTCGGCGATCGCTTCGGCGCAGTCGCATTCCTTGATGGCGGCGCCGCATTCGATGATTGGGGCGAAGCAACTGATCTGCGTTGGGGCGCAGGCATTGGCGCGCGCTACAATCTTGGCTTCGCACCCCTGCGCGTCGATCTCGCCGCCCCGCTCGACCCGCGCGACAGCGATCCTGATTACGCGCTCTATATCTCTATCGGCCAGGCCTTCTGATGGCGGCGCGCCCCATCTCCAGACGCGCGCTGGCTTATGCGGCGGGAGCGGCGCTAGTGCTCGGCGGCGTGGTGGCAGGCCTCGGCCCAGCCGCGCCATGGGTGATCGATCAATTGGCCGACGATCAGCGCGTTTGGCGGCTTGGGCGCATCAGCATTGATGGCGTTGAGGGCGAGTGGCTCGGTTCGCTGCGCGCCGAACACATTCGCATCGCCGACGCAGACGGCGTTTGGTTCGAAGCCGACAATGTGACTCTCAATTGGCGGCCCCAATCATTGCTGGGCGGCGGCGTCTGGATCGACGCCGCCAATGCCGAAGCGGCGCGCATTCTGCGCCAGCCCAAGCTCTCGCCCGCACGCCCCGCCAGTGGCGGCATCATCGACGTGCACATCGCCGCGCTCAATATTGACGACCTCGATCTCGCCGAAGCCGTGGTGGGCGAGGAGGCGCGGTTCACTGCGAACCTGTCTATGGATTTGCGCGAGGAGACTCTGCGCTCGATTGACCTCTCGCTCCGCCGCACTGATTCCGAAGCAGACAACGTCACCGTGCTCTATCGCGCTTCCGAATATGCGATGTTGGTGAACGTGGCGGGGCCGGCGGGCGGCGTGCTGTCAAACCTGCTTGGCGTTCCCGAACAGAGCGTGCGTATCCAGGCTGTGGGCGATGGCGACCTTGAGAATGGCGGCGCACGCTATGAAGGCTATATTGGCGAAGAGCAGCTGCTCACCGGCGAGACGCGCTGGACGCAGACGCATTGGACCAGCCAAGGGCAGGCGCGGCTGGACCTGTTGCCCGGCCTCGCCAATATTGCGCGGCGCATCGGCGCCAGCACGACGCTGAATGCCTCTGGTGAACGGCCCACTGAAGCTGCGCCGGGCTCATTTCAGGCTGAAGCGCGCACGCCCTTCTTCGCCACGCAATTAAGCGGCCGCCTCAATGCAGCCTTCGAGTTGGATGGGCCGGCGCGCATCGTGGCGACTACCGAACGCCTCTCCGATATTGCCCGCGAATCTCCGTTCGAGCTGGGCGCCGCGCGGCTTGAAGGCGAACTGCGCCAAGCCAATGGCGTTAGCGCCACACGCGCAACCATCGACGCGCGAAACATGGAAGTGCTTGGCCGCGTCGCGCATTTTAGCGGTCCGGTCCAAGCGAGCCTCAGTCGCGCCGAGTTTGAACTCACAGCCGATCTGCGCGCCGCCGCCGACTCGCCCGACCTGTTCCGCAATGCGCGCCTGCGCACCACGATGAATGTCGATCGCAGCAATGGCCGCTATACGCTCGCGCGCACGACGCTCGAAGGCGACGCTATCGCGCTCGATGCGCAGGGCTGGGCCAATGACGGAGACGGCGAGTTTTCCGGCGAATGGCGCGTGAAGCAGCTCGGCGCGCTGGCGGATGGACTGACAGGCGGCGGCGCGGGTCGCTGGCGCGCGCACGCCGAACCACTGGCGCAATCGGCGGGTCACGCCTGGATCGCGGCCATCGATGGCAATGGCGATCGCATTGGCGGCTCACCGGACATTATCCCGCAATTGGTCGGCCCATCGCCGCGTTTGGACGGCCTGTTTCGCTATGAAGCTGGCGTCATCCACGTCAATCACATCCGCGTTGACGGACGCCAATTGCGCGCGGCGGCGACCGGACAGATCACGCGCGGTGACGCCAATCTTGCACTGGAAGCCAGCGCGCGCGGCCCGCTTGATCTTGGCGGCGCGGAAATTGGCGGCGCCGTGGATGCAACCGGGCGCCTCACCGGCCGGCTGGCCGCGCCCACGTTGACGGCGCGCGCGCAAATGTCGAGCTTCGCAGCGTCGGGCGTGGTGGTCGAGCAGCCGCAAGTCGACTTTACCCTGGCGCCGTCCGGGCGCGGCTATCGCGGCCAAGCTGAGGTGACCGGCAATGTGTCCGGCCAGGTGCTGACGGCCAGCAGCGATGTCTCGGTTTTTGATGGCGCGCTGGGTCTCACCAACTTGGTCGCCAATGCAGGACAGCTAGAAGCACGCGGCTCTGCTTCCATCGCGTCGCGCGGGATGAGCGCGGAGTTGGCGCTGAACGGCAAACTTGACGGCCTGGCGGATGGCGTTCGCGGAACCGTCGATGGCGCGCTCTCATTGTCGCCGCAGGCTTTGGCGCTTGACGCTGAACTGACCAATGCCCGCATGGGCGATCTTGTGGTGCGGACCGCGCGCGTCAGCGCCGACGGGCCGACCGACGCCATTCAAGCGCACTACGACATGCGTGGCGCATTGCGCCAGGCGCCGCTCACTTTCGCCGGCACGGCGCTCATCGCAACCGCACGCGGCGTAACGCAAGCGCAAGTGCAAGGACAAGGCGCGCTTGCTGGCGCACCGCTGGCCACGCGCACCCCCATCACCGCGCAATGGCGCAATGGCGGCGTGGAGATCGGGATCGATGTAACGCTCGCCGATGGCGCGCTGACCGCCACCTGGACCGATCAAGGCCGCACGCTTGCGGGACAAGCGCGCGTCACGAACGCATCGCTCGGCCCGCTGGCGACGATCTATGGCGAGGAGGCCACCGGCCGCATCGACGGCGAGGCGAATATTGCCAATACCGGCGGCGGTTTGCGCGGCGCCGCCAACCTGCGCTTCGAAGATGCACGCTTTGCCGGACGTCAGCGCGGCCTGCTCGATCTGCACGTGGTCGGCCAGCTTGAGCCATCGCATGTCACCGCGACGATCAATGCAACTTCAACCGAGGGCCTCGTTGCGCGCTTTGAGGCAAATGCGCCGGTGACGACCAGCGCCGCCCCCATTCGCGTCGCGCTTGCGCGCGAGCGTCGCGGCTCCGCCACTTGGTCCGTGCGCGGACCCGCAGACGCGCTATGGGCGGTGACGCGGCTGCAAGACCAAGCGCTCTCCGGGCAAATTCAAGGCGAAGGCGAATTGCAATTTGGCGCCGGCTATCTCGCAGGCGACGGCAACATCGAGATTGTCGATGGCCGCTTTGAAGACAAGCTGACCGGCATTGTGCTCAACGATCTCGATGCGCTGGTCTCAATTGGCGAGCGCGGTGTGCATATCGAGCGCTTCACCGCCGCTGGCGCGCGCGGGGGCCGGCTTTCAGCCAGCGGCGGAAGCGCCGATCCGCAACATGGCCGCATTCAAGTCACGCTCGACAATATCTGGCTGGCCGATCGCGGCGATGCGCGGGCGCGCGGCAGCGGCGAACTCGCGCTCAGCTGGGAGGGGCTTGATAGCGAAATCACCGGTCGGCTCGCATTGGCTCAAGCCGAAGTGAACATCGCGCAAAACCCAGAAGCAGGCATTCCCACGATTGATGTCGTCGAAATCAATCGCCCCGGCGATGAAGATTTGTGGCTCCAGGACGAACAAGCCAATGGCGCCTCGCCGCGCGCAGCCTCCACCAGCCTCAATGTCACGGTCACGGCGCCAGGACGCGTCTTCACGCGCGGACGCGGCATCGAAGCGGAGTGGTCGCTTGATTTGCGCTTGGCCGGCACGGCGGCCAAACCGACTGTGTTTGGCGAAGCCAATATCGTGCGTGGTCAGCTGGCGCTTTCCGGTCAGCCCTTCGATCTGGAGCGCGGCCGAATTTTGTTCAACGGCAATCCGCTCAGCGCCAATGTCGATATTCTGGCGACCCGCTCAACGGCCGATCTCACCGCCAACATCCTGATCACCGGCTCGGCGTCCGCGCCGGAGGTTGCGCTCAGCAGCACGCCGGCATTGCCGGAGGATGAAATCCTGCCCCAAGTTCTCTTCGGTCAATCGGTACAGGATCTATCACCATTGGAAGCGGCGCAGATTGCGAGCGCGCTGGCCGCGCTTTCCGGCGCTGCCTCATTCGACTTAGTGGATGCCGCGCGCGCCGCGGCGGGACTCGATCGCTTCAATGTGCGCCAGGATGAGGATGGCGGTTTTCTGGTCTCGGGCGGCGTGTATTTGACGCGCGAGGTTTATGTCGAGGTTGCGCGCACGGGGCTTGGCCAAGCCTCAACCAGCGTGGAGTGGACGTTGCGGCCGCAACTCGTGCTGATCACCAGCTTCCTCGGCAATGGCGACCAGCGCGTCTCGCTGCGCTGGCGGCGCGAGGCGGACTAGGCGAGCCGCCACTTGAAAAAAGCGATGATGTCGTCGACCGCCTGGCGCGTTGGCTGGCCGGCTTCATCGATCAAGTTCAAAGTGACAACGCTGTGATTTTGCACCGGGCCTTTCGGGTTCGAAGCGCTGTCCGGCAAAACCCGGCCCTCGAAGCGATCCCCAAGCGCAGCTTCAAACGCTGCGAAACGCGCCGCGGTGCATAGAGGATCGCCCGCAAAGCGATAAGCCAAGACGGAAAGATCCTCGCGCTCGAGGCGCTCGCGCACGGCAGCTACGTCCCGCTGTGAAATGTGCATGCCTGCTGGGTTAGAGCTTGGCAGCGAGGGCTGCGACAAGACCGGCGCCTTCATCGCCGGCTCCAGCATCATGGCGAGCGCGAAATTTCCCGTCAGGCACATGCCGATGGCGCCAACGCCCTTGCCGCCGCTCTCCTGCGATGCATGCGCCGCCAGCGCCCGCAGCCATTCGACCACCGGGCTGGTTCGCTCTGAACCCAGTAAGTAAAATTCGCGGCTAATGCAGACGCGCGCCACCGACTGCAGGGCGTAGCCGCGGCTGACCGGCCGCCCCGGCTCCCCGAACAGGCTCGGCATCCAAATGCGGAAGCCAGCATCGCGCACCCAGCGCGCGAAACGCGCGACTTCGGGGGTGATCCCTGGTATCTCCGACATGACGATGACGGGTGCGCCCTCGCCGGCGACAAGAACCGTCTTCGTCTTTTCGGCCAAGGTAAGGGTGCGGCGCTCGAAATCCTCTAGCGCATCCCATTCCTTAGCCGGCCCGCTCGCCATATACACGCTCCGAACAATCGAACACCGACCTTAACCACGATGAAGTTTCTCGACCAATGCAAGATTTACGTCCGCGCCGGCAATGGCGGTGCGGGCGCGGTTTCGTTTCGGCGCGAGAAATTCATCCCGTTTGGCGGCCCCGATGGCGGCGATGGCGGCCGCGGCGGCGATATTTGGCTTGAGGCCGCCGAAGGCCTCAACACGCTGATCGACTATCGCTACCAGCAGCATTTCAAAGCCGGCACCGGCATGCATGGCATAGGCGAGAACCGACACGGGGCCGATGGCAAGACCTTGGTGCTGAAAGTGCCGGTCGGCACGCAGCTGCTGGATGAGAACAATGAGCAAGTGCTGGCCGACCTCACCAAGGCCGGTCAGCGCGTATTATTGGCGCGGGGCGGCAATGGCGGATTCGGCAACACGCATTTCAAATCCTCGGTGAACCAGGCGCCGCGTCACGCCAATCCCGGCCTTGAAGGCGAAGAGCGCACCGTATGGCTGCGGCTCAAATTGATCGCCGACGCGGGGCTGATCGGTTTGCCAAATGCCGGCAAGTCCACCTTCTTGCGCGCGGTCAGCGCGGCGACGCCCAAAGTTGCCGACTATCCGTTCACGACTTTGCACCCGCACCTTGGCGTGGTGAGTCTTGGTGAAGGCCAGCGCTTCGTGATGGCGGACATACCTGGCTTGATCGAGGGCGCGGCGGAAGGCGCGGGCTTGGGCACACGCTTTCTCGGCCACGTGGAGCGCTGCGTGGCGCTGGTGCATCTGATTGATGCGACGCAAGACAGCGCAACCGAAGCATACCGCACCGTGCGTCACGAACTCGAAGCTTATGGCGGCGGCCTAGTCGAAAAGCCGGAAATCGTAGCGCTCAACAAGGTCGATGCGCTCACGCCAGCCGAAGCCAACAGAAAGCGCGCGGCGCTGGCGCGGGCCATCGGCAAAGAGGTGCGCCTGGTCTCCGGTGTTTCCGGCGCGGGTGTACGTGACCTGGTGAACGAAATCGGCGCGATGTTGCGCGCGCGCACGGAAGAGCAGGCGCAAGATGAAGGCGCGCCCGCCGAGGACTGGGCGCCATGAGCGCACTCGATAGCGCCAAGCGCATCGTCATCAAGATCGGTTCGGCGTTGCTGATCGATTATGAGCGCGCGCGCCCACGCATGGAGTGGCTGCATGCATTGGCGGAAGATATTGTCGCCGCCAAGCAGGCCGGCCAGCAGGTGGCGATCGTCTCTTCGGGGGCTATCGCGCTTGGTCGCTTCGCGCTTGGGCTGAAGGCCAGCATCAAGCTGGAAGAGAAACAGGCTGCGGCGGCGGCTGGGCAAACCCGGCTCATGCATGCCTATGAGACGGTATTCGCCACTTACAACACGCCGGTGGCGCAGGCCCTGCTCACGCCGGACGATACAGAGCGCCGCCGCCGCTGGCTCAATGGCCGCGCGACGCTGGAAACGCTGCTCTCCTTGGGCGCAGTGCCCATCATCAATGAGAATGACACTGTCGCCACCGCCGAGATTCGCTACGGCGACAATGACCGCCTGGCCGCGCGCGTCGCACAAATGATATCGGCGGACGCACTGATCCTGCTGTCTGACATTGACGGGCTTTATGAGCGCGATCCGCGCACGGACCCTTCCGCGCAGTTCATTCCTGAAGTTCGCGACATTACGCCGGCGATCGAGGCGATGGCGGGCGGGGTCAATGCGGCGGCGGGTGTTGGCTCCGGCGGCATGCGCACCAAGATTGAAGCCGCGAAGATCGCCACCCGCGCCGGCTGCGCCGTCGCCATCACCAAAGGCGCCGAATCGCATCCGCTGCGGCGCCTACACGAGGGCGCGCGCGCCACTTGGTTTCTGCCGAACGGCTCGCCGCAAGCGGCGTATAAGTCCTGGATTGCCGGCAGCTTGGCGCCGCAAGGCGCGCTGGTGGTCGATGCGGGCGCGGCGGCGGCGCTACAGGCCGGCAAAAGCCTGTTGCCGGCCGGCGTCACTGACGTGCGCGGGGGGTTCGAAAAGGGCGATGCGGTGCGGATTCTCGCCGCCGACGGCGTAGAGATCGCGCGCGGCCTCACCCGCTATGACGCCGCCGACGCCAACAAGATTAAGGGGCTCAAATCATCGGCGATCGCCGAGGCGCTGGGCTATGCGGCGGGACCGGCTTTGGTCCATGCCGACGATCTGGTGTTGACCCGCTCCTGAGCGGCGCCCACGTTGGAAGAAGTAGCGATGGATTCCGCCTCACTCCCCCTCGACGCACAGATGCGCCAACTCGGCAAACGCGCACGCGCAGCGGCAGCCGCAGTGCGCGATGCAAGCCCGGACGCTCGCACCGAATCGCTGAAAGCGATGGCGGCCGAACTGCGGAACGCTGCGCCGGAGATTCTTGCGGCGAACGCTGAAGATGTTGCGCGTGGCCGCGCCGAAGGGCTGGCGGAGAGCTTCATTGATCGCTTGGCGCTCGACGCCACCCGGCTCGAAGCGGTGGCGCGCGCAATAGATGAGACTGCCGCTTTGCCCGATCCGATTGGCGCCGTGCTCGCGGATTGGACCCGGCCGAACGGGCTGCGCATTCAGCGCGTGCGCACCCCGCTGGGCGTGATCGGCGTGATTTTCGAGAGCCGTCCAAACGTCGCCGCCGATGCGGGCGCGCTGTGCCTGCGCGCCGGCAATACGGTGATCCTGCGCGGTGGTTCGGATTCGGCCAAATCCGTCGCCGCGATTGGCGCGGCTTTGCGCAGAGGTTTGAAGCGTGCCGGTTTGCCGGAAGACGCAATTCAAATCGTCCCGACCACGGATCGCGCCGCAGTCGGCATGATGTTGGCGGGGCTTGATGGCGGGCTGGACGTGATCGTGCCGCGCGGCGGCAAGTCTTTGGTGGCGCGTGTGCAGGAGGAAGCGCGCGTGCCCGTGTTCGCCCACCTTGAAGGCATTTGCCACACTTATGTTCATGAAGCCGCAGACCCTGAAAAGGCGATCGCGCTCGTGGTCAATGCGAAAATGCGCCGCGTCTCCGTGTGCGGTTCAACCGAAACGCTGCTGATTGATCGCAAGATCGCGCCAACGCTGTTGCCCAAGATCGCCGCGGCCTTGGCGGAGAAGGGCTGCGAACTGCGCGGCGATGATGCTGCGCGCGCACTGGTGGAGATGGCGCCGGCGAGCGAAGAGGATTGGCGCACTGAATATCTTGCGCCGATCCTTTCCGTTCGTGTGGTCGATGGTGTGGACGCAGCCATGGCGCACATCGCTAAATATGGCTCAAGCCATACTGAGTGCATCGTCACCGAAGATCAGGCTGTCGCTGATCGCTTCCTGCGTGAGGTCGATAGCGCGATCGTGCTGCACAATGCTTCGACCCAGTTCGCCGATGGCGGAGAGTTTGGCTTTGGCGGCGAGATCGGCATCGCCACTGGGCGGATGCACGCACGCGGCCCCGTTGGCGCCGAACAGCTGACGACATTCAAGTATGTCGTGCGCGGCGCGGGTCAGACGCGCCCGTGACTCGCATTTTGCCGCCAGCTCTGCCCGGCATGCGCATCGGCCTCTTTGGCGGCAGTTTTGATCCCGCGCATGAAGGCCATACCCATGTGGCTGAAACCGCGCTGAAGCGTTTGCAGCTTGATCGCGTCTGGTGGCTAGTGACGCCGCAAAATCCACTCAAGCCAAGATCAGGTTCGCTCAAAGAGCGCTTCGCATCCGCGCGCGCAGCAGCGCATGGTTCGAAAATGGTGGTGACCGCCTTCGAGGCGCAGCTTGGATTTCGCTACACCTATCAGACCCTCCGTTATCTCAAGCGCCGCTGCCCCGGCGTTGGCTTCATTCTCGTCATGGGCGCCGACAACCTGACCAATTTCCATAAGTGGAAGAATTGGCGCGAAGTGGCCGCCAAGGTTCCTGTCGCAATTGTTTCACGCCCAGGTGCGGGCGCACGCGAACGGCTAAGCGCACCAAAAAACTGGGTTTTTCTGAACGCGCGGTTCAACCCGCTTTCGTCGACCGCCCTCCGCGCCGCCCAGCGCCCGGCAGTGGCGAAACCCTGAACGGAATGCTACCTTGGCATTGTTCTGAGGCCGCAGAAGGAAACCAAGGTCTGTCACCCGAATTAAAGCGCACGCCGGGCGCTTTGCCTGCCGGCGCCCGTGAGGCGCGTATCAAGTCCGACATCGACGCCGAAGCTATTTCGCGCGCGGTGCTTTCGTCGCTTGAGGACGATAAGGCCGAGGACATCCTCGCCATCGACATTCGCGGCAAATCCTCCTTCGCGGACATGCTGGTGGTGGCCTCCGGCCGTTCGGCCCGCCATGTCGGCGCGCTGGCCGATCATCTTACGCGCAAGCTGAAAGAAGCCGGCGTGAAAGATGTCCGCATTGAGGGCATGCCGACGTGCGACTGGGTGCTCGTGGATGCCGGCGACGTCGTCATTCACCTATTCCGCCCCGAAGTCCGCACCTTCTACAATATCGAAAAGATTTGGGCCGGCGGCGCCGGGCCCAACGCCGTCTCCTGAGCCATTTTTTGGCGCGCGCGCTCGGCTTGTGTTGCCCACCCGCTCGGCGCAAGCCTGAACCATGCGCATCCTGATCGCCGCCGTCGGCAAGATTCGCGACTGTCCAGAAGCAGAGCTGGCGGCTGACTATATCAAGCGCGCCGCCGCAAGCGGACGCGGGCTGGGCTTTAAGGGCGTCGATTTGGTGGAAGTCGAGGCGCGCCCTGCTGGCGATCCGCGCGCCGAAGCAAGCGCGCTCTACAAGGCCACGCCCGACGACGCGCGCAAAATCCTGCTCGACGAGCGCGGGGCAGAATGGAGCTCGCGTCAGCTGGCTGAAAAGTTGGCGAAGTGGCGCGATGACGGCCAAGCGCACGCCGTGTTCTGGATCGGCGGCGCAGACGGCGTTTCACAAAGCGTTAGGGATACTGCCGACGAAAAGCTGGCTTTTGGCAGACAAACCTGGCCGCATCGACTCGTTCGCGTGATGATTTGCGAGCAAATTTACCGAGCTGTGACCATTTTGAGCGGTAATCCCTATCACCGGGACTGAAGTTTCCGGGTGGGTAGGTGGATATGGCTCGCAGCGCAGCACGCGCTGGCGCCCTCATCGCATGCGCGGGAGGGGCGCTTGCGATTTTGTTAAGCTCTGCCTCGGCGCAGACGCGAACACTCACTCAAGTGGAACGCGACCGTAACGCCGCAGCAACGCGCGCTGCGCAGTTGCGCCGCGACGCCGAGGCGGCCCGCCGCGAAGCCAGCGCGCTCGATGCGCGCTTGGTCGAAGCTGCCGCGCGCCGCGCGGCGGCGGAAACGGCCGCGGCGCAAGCCGAGCAACACCTCGCTTTTCTCCGCTCGCGCCTCGCCGCTGGCAGCGCCCGTTATGAAAACGAGCGCGGTGCGCTAGAGGCCGCATTGATCACGGCAGCGCTCTCTGCACGCCGTCCCGAAATTAGCGCTGTGCGCGCTGGCATTGTCGCACGCGCCGCTGCACCGACATTGCAGCAACGCCTGCGCGCCACCAGCGCTGCGCTTGATAAAGGCCGCATGCTGGATCAGTCGATCGCGCAACAGCAAACCTTACTCGCTGAGGCGCAGAGCGCCATCGACGCCGAACGCGCCGAGGTCAGCCAGCTGCTGCAACAACGCCGGACCGCGCAGACGCGATTGACCGCCGAAGCCTCCGCCGCCGATCGCCGCGTCACCCAACTTGTGGCAGAAGCCCGCTCCCTACGGGAACTCGCACAGCGCGTGGCCGCGACACGCCGGAGCCCCACGCCAACGGCCCCCGGCAGCAGCAATGGGGGCGCCGTCCTTCCGACCGCCTGGCTGGCCCCAGCGTCTGGCCAGATTGTCCGCAATTTCGGCTCCAGCGTGGCTGGCGGGCCGGCCGCGCAGGGCATAACGGTCCGCACGCGCGCAGGCGCCCAGGTGGTGGCTCCCGCCACAGGCGAAGTCGCCTATGCGGGGCTGTTCCGCAGCTACGGCCATGTCTTGATCCTGAACGTAGAGGGTGGTTACGCTCTGGTGTTCACCGGGCTTGACGCGCTGAGCGCCAGGACAGGCGAAACGGTGCGGGCTGGGCAGCCCCTCGGAGAAATGGCGGCGTCGGACACGCCGGCGCCGGAATTGTATGTCGAAGTCCGACGTGAGGGCCAACCTGTCGATCCTGCGCGCTGGCTACGCGCGCGCGGCTTGACGGCGGCGGCGGCCACGGGAGCCGGATAAACCGGCCAACAGAGCGAAGGCGCCGAAGGGCGCGGGGAGTGCGGAAGATGCGTCTTACTTGGATCGCGGCGCCGGCAGTTGGTCTGGCGGCTTGCCTTGGCGCCCTGGCTTGGTCAGCGCCGGAGGATCGCGATCGGGGCGACGTCTACCAGCAATTGGAGCTTTTTGCCGACGTGCTGGCGCGCGTTGAGCGCGATTACGTCACCGAGATCGATGAGCGCGAAGCGATGGAAGCCGCCATTCAAGGCATGCTCTCTTCGCTCGATCCGCACTCCTCCTACATGAACGCCACCGAGTATCGCGACATGCAGGTGCAAACCCGCGGCGAGTATGGCGGGCTCGGCCTCGAAGTTTCGATGGAAGACGGCGTCGTGCGCGTGGTCTCTCCGATTGACGATACGCCAGCGGCGCGCGCTGGCATTCAAGCCGGCGATTATCTGACCGCGCTCGATGGCGAGAGCATTGTCGGGCTGACCCTCAATGAAGCGGTCAATCGCATGCGCGGCCAGGTCGGCACGCCAATCACTGTGACCGTGGCGCGCGACGGGACCGATCCATTTGATGTCGAGCTTACGCGCGAAATCATCAATGTGCGGTCCGTCACCTATCGCGTTGATAATGGCGATGTCGGCGTCATTCGCATTTCGACCTTTAACGAGCGCACCGGCCAATTGCTCGCGGACGCCATTCGCGGCGTGAAGCGAGAAACCGGCGGGCGCCTGCGCGGCGTCGTGCTCGATCTGCGCAACAATCCCGGCGGCTTATTGGATCAGGCGATCGAAGTTTCCGATGATTTCCTGGATGGCGGTGAGGTGGTGTCCACGCGCGGGCGCCAGCCCGACGACGTGCAACGCTATAATGCGCGGCGCGGTGATGAATTGGCCGGCGTGCCAATCGTCGTCCTGATCAATGGCGCCTCGGCCTCAGCTTCAGAAATTGTCGCCGGCGCGCTGCAGGACCGCAACCGCGCGCTGATTGTGGGCGAAGACAGCTTCGGCAAGGGCTCGGTCCAAACCGTGATCCCGCTGCAAGGCGGGCGCGACGGGGCGCTGCGGCTAACCACGGCGCGTTACTACACGCCCTCCGGCCGCTCCATCCAAGGCTCAGGCATTACACCCGACATGGAAGTCGCCGCGCGCCGGGTCGATCCCGAGCGCCTGCAGCGCCTGCGCCTGACCGAGGCCGATTTGCCAAACGCGCTGGACAATGATTCGGGCACGGAACGCCGCGGCCTGCACGTCCCGGATGACCAGCCGCCAGAAAACTGGGACGCCGAAGAAGACTACCAGATGAGCCGCGCTCTCGAATTTCTGCGCCAAGGCCTTGTCGCAGAGCGGTTGCGCGCGCGCGGCAGCGTCAACATCGCGCAAAGCGCCAGCCGTTAGGCGCAGCCGCTAAAGCTTGTGTTAACTCGTTATTTACACAGGTTAACATACAGCATCTTGTGGTGACGGCGCGGGCGAATTCAGCGATGTTTTCGGCTCTGATTCGTCCGCGCGCTGCTCGTTTCGAAACGCCTGCACGCGCCATTGCGAAGGTGAGCGATGCCGCCCCGGCCGCCAGCAAAACGCCGTCTGCCGCAGGTCAACCACAAGCTGGCCGCGCTTGGAGCGGCGTGTGTGCTCGCACTCGCGGCTTTCGGCGCCATCCAGGTTTTCGGCGATCCCTCGGCTGCTGGTCCGCGCCGGGTCGTCGAACTTAATCCCAGCGCCGCATTCGCCGACGCCCAGCGCGTGCCCTTTCATGAAGCCGCGCAAGAAGGTTCCGAGCTGCAGCAATTCGGGCTCAATGAATTGCCGCCCTATCCAGGACCGGAGGGCCAGCCTGCCGCCGGCTATGAAATCGGCACGGACGGCCAACTTCGCGTGGCGGTGGTTGAGAGCGTTCCGGGTGCGACCGTCTCACCGGCGCGGCCACTGCCGCGTGCGCCATTTGCGGGCATGACCGAGCAGGGTCCGAATGGTCCATTGCCGATCGTCAGCGCACAGGGACGCACGCCCGCCGACGCCTATTCGCGCCCAGCGACCCTGCAAGAGGGCCGGCCGGCCATCGCCGTGATTATTGGCGGCCTAGGGTTCAACGCCCGCGCCACGACCCAGGCGATCGATGAACTGCCCGCGGAAGTGACGCTCTCCTTCGTGCCGTACGCGCAGGATCTGCAGACCTGGATCGATCGCGCGCGCGCCCGAGGCCATGAAGTCATGCTCGAACTGCCGATGGAGCCGTTCGACACGGATGCGGATGACACTGGCCCGCAAACCCTGCTCGCGACAGCGACGCCGCAGCAAAATATCGCCCGGCTTGAAAACCTGCTCTCGCGTGGCGCTGGCTATTTCGGCGTCACCAATTACCAAGGCGCGCGCTTTGCGACCTCGGCCCAAGCCTCCGCGCCGGTTGTGCAACAGCTGCGCCGCCGCGGGCTGGTTTTCCTGGCCAGCGGCATCGGACAGCGAACTGCTCTCACCGTGGAGGCGCAGCGCGCGGGTCTGGCCAATTCCACCGCAGACCGCATCATTGACGCGAGGCGCGAGGCCGACGCGATTGACGAGCAATTGTTGAATCTCGAAGCGCTCGCGCTGCAGAATCAAAGCGCCATCGGCGCGGGGTTTGCGTATCCTGTGACCATGGAACAAGTTGCACGCTGGGCTCGCGACGTCGGAACGCGCGGCTATCAACTCGCCCCGGTATCGGCGGTGATGGACGCCCGCGCCGCGCGCCGATGAGCGAGGCGCTGGACCCCAAGAAATTTCGCCCCAATGTCGGCCTCGCGCTGTTTCACCGCGAGGGTCTGGTTTGGCTCGGCAAACGCGCGGGTGTGGAAGGGCCGTACCAGTGGCAAATGCCGCAGGGTGGCGTCGATCATGGCGAATCGCCGCTCGAAGCAGCGCTGCGGGAACTTGAGGAAGAAGTGGGCGTCGGCCCGGATCTTGTCGATGTGCTCGAAGAAACGGCAGACTGGCTTTATTACGAATTTCCTGCTGACCTGCGCACAAGGATGAAGAACAGGGGCCGCTTTATTGGGCAGCGGCAGAAATGGTTCGCACTTCGTTTTAAGGGCCGCGACTCCGACATTAAACTCGACACACATAGCCCCGAATTCACCGACTGGCGCTGGGGCGCGCTAGAATCCACGCCGGAGCTCGTGATACCCTTCAAGCGAAAGACATATGAAGACGTCGTAAGGCGCTTTGCGAAATACACGGTGGGGGCTTCTAAATGAGTATCGGCCTTGACGGCGCCGCTAGGGCGCCGCGCGCGTGACCGGCGCGACTGCCCCAAAGCCGCCCATCGTGTTTGTCCACGGCGCCTTCTGCGGCGGCTGGGCGTTCGATGGCTTTCGCGAGCGTTTTGAAGCCGCAGGCTTTGAAACGCATGCGCCACACCTGCCGCATCATGAACGCGGCGCCGATCTTGATGCCTTGGCGCAATCTGGTCTGAAGGACTTCAAGGAATCGATCATCGAGTATGCGCGCAATTTGCGCGCGCCGCCTGTGCTGGTCGGCCATTCGCTGGGCGGACTGGTTGCGCAGCTGGCCGCTTCGCAAATTCAAACTGAAGGTTTGGTGTTGCTTGCGCCATCGGCGCCGTGGGGCGTGCCGCCAACGACGCTGGATGAGCACGGCAACAATTTTGGCCTGACTTTGCTGGGCGATTATTGGCGCCGCGCTATCCCACCAGATTATCGCGTAGCACGCTCGACCACGCTTGACCGCCTCTCACAAGACAGCGCGCGCCGCGTGTTCGCGCGCTTCGTTCCCGAGAGCGGACGCGCCATCCGCGAAGCCGTGCAATGGTGGAGCGACACATCGATGTCGAGCCAGGCGCCGGTTTATCGCATCAGCGCGCCAGTGCTGGGAATTGGCGGGGGCGTGGATCGCGTGAATCCCTCGAGCACGGTGCGCCGCGTAATTACGCGGTTCCCTTCCGGCCAAGCCCAGTTTCAAGAATTCCCAAGCATGAGTCATTGGCTCATGGGCGAACCCGAGAGCGACGAGGTCGCAACGTTCGTGCTGAGCTGGATGGAGTCGCGCGGCATTGGCGTTGCTGCTGGCAAAAAGCGGCGGCGGACGCTGTCGCTGTTCGGCTTTGGCGAGCGCGCCAACGCCTAGCCGCTGGCGACGCCGCCTTGCTCTGGCGCGGCGTTCGCTCCACGCAATTGAATCAGAACGATCTCGGGCGGATTGAGAAAACGCACTGGCCATAAGCTCGTTCCGACGCCGCCAGTGACATAGATGATGCGGCCGGGCTCATCGATGCGATGACAAGCATATTCTTTATGCGCGAGCGGGATGTCAGGCCGGCCAATCAGCGGAATCGTCACCTGACCGCAATGCGTATGGCCAGCCAGCAAGAGCGCTGCCCCAGCCGGCACCTCAAGAAACTCGTCCGGCGTGTGAGAGAGCACGAGCATGTCGGCGTTTTCGGGGGCGCCATCAATGGCGCGGGCATAGTCGGGCGCTGCGGTGACGTCGTCAGCCAAGCCCACCACCACGATGTCGCCGCCCGGCCGACTGATCACGACGTGACGGTCCCACAAGGCAGCGACACCCGCCTGCTCAAGCGCACCCATAATGCTGGCGCGACTGTAAAGGTTGTCGCGATTGCCAAGCACAGCGACAGCGCCCAGCGGCGCATTCAGGCCGGCGAAAGTCGCAATACCCGCCATCACTTCATTGCGGGTTTCCGGCGTGCGCTCAGCCTCGGCGCCGCGGCCGCCAACATAGTCTCCGAGCAGCAAAACGAGGTCGGGCTGAAGTTGATTGATGCGCGCGACGATGCGGCCCGCGCGCGCTGAATCCATGTGCGGGCTTGGCACATGCGTGTCGCTCAACAAGGCCAGCGTCACGGGCGCGCCGCGCCATTGCTCGCTGACTATTTCGACGCGCTGCACCACCAGCATGCGCGGCTCGATCAGCCAAGCATAGACGTTCAGCCAATAAGCTAGTTCGAATGTGCCGAAGGCGATGAGCGCCCAGCGGCGCGTTCGCGGCGCGAGCCCGCTCCAGCGTCGCACCAAAACCCAGCCAGCCCACAACATGGCGGGCAGGCCAAGGACGGCGCCGATCGTCGCGATCTGCAGAGCAAGTGCGGCCATTGCCCTAGTGTCGCGCCGAAACCCTGTGTGGCAAGCCTTAGCGGGCTAATACGGCCTTCATGGCTTCCAGGCGGGCAACCGCGCGGCGGGCGCTCTCACGCTTTGCGTCCGTGGTCGCGTCGCGAAGGTCTTCCTGGGTGTTTTTCAAGTCTTGGTCGATCTTGGCGGCGTCAATATCGGCGATGTCCACTGCTTCTTCAGCGAGAACCGTGAGACCTTCGGGCGTCACATCCGCGAAGCCGCCATTGACGAAGACGCGGCGCTCCGACCCATCGTTAAGGATGCGCAGCGCGCCCGGCTTGATCACACTCATCACCGGCGCATGGTCGGCGAGCACGCCGAAATCGCCTTCGGCGCCCGGCACCACGACTTGGTCCACATCGCCGTGGAACAGCTCGCGTTCCGGCGAGACGAGCGCGAAATTCAGCTTTCCAGCCATGACTTAATTCAAGCCCTTCTTCGTCTGTGGCAAAGGCGCGGCAGCTTGCGCTTTCTGCGGGTCCAGCAACGCAAATACCCGAACGACCAGGAGCGCCGGCTGGGTCTTGTTGGCGGACGTAGGCGGATAGTTGATTTCGACCTGCGCTGAACGGCCGGCTTTCAAATCCCCCAGCAAGACACGACGGCGAACATCCGGCGCATCGGCGCGTACTTCATCCAGCGCGCGTTTGAATTGCGGATACTTGGCGAGAATCGCTTTTTCGATCTGACCTTCGCCGCCGTGCGCGCTTTGGTGATAGCACCAGACTTGCGACCGGTTGCCGGAGAGATCGAGAAACACAGCCTCTTCGCCATTATTGTAAGCGTACATAATGCCTTCTTCGGGAAATCCGAAACGGGCCCTATCGCTTCGCTCCAACCTCAATCCCGGCTTTGGCCCCTCCGGACGCACCAAGCCTTCGATCACCGGAATCGCGAATTCCGTGACCAATTGCGTGATGATGTCCGGCGGGGTTTGCCGTTTCGTCACGCCGCTTCCGCTGCGAGTTTTTGCGCCTTGGCGACGGCTTCTTCGATCGAGCCCACCATGTAAAAGGCCGGCTCTGGCAGGTGGTCGTACTCGCCTTCCACCAGGCCCTTAAAGCCGCGGATCGTGTCCTTGAGATCGACCAGCTTGCCAGGCGAACCGGTGAAGGCCTCGGCGACGTGGAAGGGCTGCGAGAGGAAGCGTTCGATCTTCCGCGCACGGGCGACGACGAGTTTGTCGTCTTCGCTCAATTCATCCATGCCGAGAATGGCGATGATGTCCTGCAGCGCCTTATAGCTTTGCAGCGTCTCTTGCACCCGGCGAGCCACATCATAGTGCTCTTGGCCGACGACGTTCGGATCCAGAATGCGCGAGGTTGAGTCGAGCGGATCGACCGCCGGATAGATGCCCTTGGCGGCGATATCGCGCGAAAGCACGGTGGTGGCGTCCAAGTGCGCGAACGAGGTGGCCGGCGCGGGGTCGGTCAAGTCGTCGGCCGGAACGTAAATGGCCTGCACCGAGGTGATCGAGCCTTTGGTGGTCGAGGTGATGCGCTCCTGCATGGCGCCCATTTCGGTCGCCAGAGTCGGCTGATAGCCGACCGCCGAAGGAATACGGCCGAGCAGCGCCGACACTTCCGAGCCCGCTTGCGTGAAGCGGAACACATTATCGACGAAGAACAGAATGTCCTTGCCCTGATCGCGGAAGTGCTCGGCGATGGTGAGGCCGGAGAGCGCAACGCGGGCGCGCGCGCCCGGCGGTTCGTTCATCTGGCCGAATACGAGCGCGCAACGCGAGCCTTGGCCGCCGCCCTTCACGTTGACGTTCGACTCGATCATTTCGTGATAGAGGTCGTTGCCTTCGCGCGTACGCTCGCCGACGCCGGCGAACACGGAATATCCGCCATAAGCTTTGGCGATGTTGTTGATCAGCTCTTGGATCAGCACCGTCTTGCCGACGCCCGCGCCGCCGAACAGACCAATCTTGCCGCCCTTGGCGTACGGGCAGAGCAGATCGACGACCTTAATGCCGGTGACGAGAATTTCCGGCGACGGTTTTTGATCGACGAAAGCCGGCGCGGGTTGGTGGATGGCGCGGCGAGTGGTCGTTTTCACCGGACCTGCTTCGTCGATCGGCTCGCCGATGACGTTCAGGATGCGGCCCAGCGTTTCTTCGCCGACCGGCACGGAAATCGGAGCGCCCGTGTCAGATACTTCTTGGCCGCGCACAAGGCCGTCGGTCGCGTCCATGGCGATGGTGCGCACGGTGCTTTCGCCGAGATGCGTCGCCACTTCGAGCACGAGGCGGTTGCCGCGATTGGTGGTTTCCAGCGCGTTGTAAATATCAGGCAGGTGGCCGTCGAACTCGACATCGACGACGGCGCCGATCACCTGGGCCACACGGCCTTTCGCGGAAATGGTCATCTTACTCTCTCGTCTCTCGAATTACTCGACGGTCAGTTCGACCGGAATGTTGTTGCGGGTGGCTTTGGAATACGGACAAACTTGGTGCGCGGCCTCGATGAGCTCTTGCACCTGAGCCTTGTCGAGGCCAGGCACGCTCAGCGTGATCTTGGCGGATAGGTTGAGGCCATCGGCGCGCGTGAGGCCAACCGTGCATTTCACGATCGCTTTCGCCGCATCAATTTTCTTCTGGGAAGCGACGAGCAGAACAGCGCCGTTAAAGCACGTCGCCCAACCCATCGCGAACAACTGCTCAGGGTTCACACCCTCTCCCGAGCCGCCAAGACCTTTCGGGTGCTCATTGTGAAAGTACACGCCGCCCTCGGCGAGCGAGACTTTGCCGCCGGCGCGGCCGCCCTGCGAAATGCCCGTCACTGTGAAAAGAGGATCGGCCATCAGAGCGCCTCCGCACCGGAAATAATTTCAATAAGCTCTTTGGTGATGTTTGCTTGGCGTTGGCGGTTATAGCGGATGGTCAGCTTGCGAATGAGATCGCCGGCATTACGGGTGGCGTTATCCATTGCGCTCATCTGCGCGCCATAGAAGCCGGCTTGGTTTTCGAGCAGCGCCTGCAGGATTTGCCCGTTCAGATAACGCGGCAGCAGCGCCTCGAGAATTTCACTTTCGTTCGGCTCGTATTCGTACACGGCGCCTTTGAGATCGGGCGACGTGACGCCTTCCGGCGCCTTCGCGGGGATTAGTTGCGTTGCAGTCGGCACTTGGCTGATCACGGAGCGGAAGCGCGAGAAGAACAAAGTCGCGACATCGAACTCACCGGCGGCGTACATTTCGCCGATCGCGTCACCGACCACGCCAGCGGCGCGGGCGTCGAGCGTCTTGTATTCCGACAGATCGATGAACTTCACGATCAGAGGGCCGAACTGGCGGCGCAACTGATCGCGGCCCTTCTTGCCAACGGCGACGATCTTTACCGTCTTGCCCTGCGCTTGCAGCTCGTTAATGCGCTCGCGCGCCATGCGCACGATCTGCGTGTTGAAGCCGCCACAGAGGCCGCGCTCGGAGGTGGCGACGACCAGAAGATGAGTCTGATCCTTGCCGGTGCCGCGCAGCAGCAGCGGCGCGTCATCGCCCGACACCGCCGCCGCGAGATTGGCGATCACGCGCGCCATGCGCATGGCGTAGGGCCGCGCCGCTTCAGCCGCGCTTTGCGCGCGCTTCAGCTTCGCCGCCGCCACCATCTGCATCGCCTTGGTGATCTTCTGCGTGGATTTCACGCTGGCGATGCGATTACGGAATTCCTTTAAGCTCGGCATCCGCCCCTCATCACGCCGCGAACGACTTCGAGAATTCTTCGAGCGCTGCTTTGATCTTGTCCTCGATGCCGTCCTTGCCGATGTCTTTCTTCTCGACGATAGCCTTCAGCAGATCGGACTTCTTGGAACGCAGGAACGTGATCAGCTCGCGCTCATAACGGCCAACATGGGCGGTTTCCACTTTGTCGAGATAGCCGCGCGTGCCGGCATAGATCAGCACGATCTGTTCTTCGACCGGGACCGGCGAGAATTGCGGTTGCTTCAGCAATTCGGTGAGGCGCGCGCCGCGATTGAGCAGACGCTGCGTGGCCGCGTCGAGGTCGGAGCCGAATTTCGCGAACGCCGCCATTTCGCGGTATTGCGCGAGCTCACCCTTCAGCGGGCCGGCGACTTGCTTCATCGCCTTGATCTGAGCGTTGCCGCCGACGCGGCTGACCGAGATACCGACGTTCAGCGCCGGCCGAATGCCCGCGAAGAAGAGATCGGTTTCGAGGAAGATCTGGCCGTCCGTGATCGAGATCACGTTGGTCGGAATGTAGGCCGACACGTCATTGGCTTGGGTTTCGATGATCGGCAGCGCCGTCAGCGAGCCAGACTTGTTATCCGCGTTCAGCTTCGCCGCGCGCTCGAGCAAGCGGGAGTGCAGATAGAAGACGTCGCCCGGATAAGCTTCGCGGCCTGGCGGGCGGCGCAGCAGCAGCGACATTTGGCGATAAGCGACGGCCTGCTTCGACAAGTCATCATAAATGATGAGCGCGTGCATGCCGTTATCACGGAAGTACTCGCCCATCGCGCAGCCGGCCATCGGCGCGAGATATTGCAGCGGCGCCGGGTCCGAGGCGGTGGCGGCGACGATAATCGAATAGCCCAGCGCACCCTTGTCTTCGAGCGTCTTCACCAGTTGGGCCACGGTCGAGCGCTTCTGTCCGATGACCACATACACGCAATAGAGCTTTTCGCTCTCGGGCGCGTTCCGATCGTGCGCTTCGCGCTGGTAGAGGATGGTGTCGAGCGCCACGGCGGTTTTGCCGGTTTGACGGTCGCCGATGATCAGCTCACGCTGGCCGCGCCCGATCGGGATGAGCGCGTCGATCGCCTTGATCCCGGTCTGCATCGGCTCGTTCACCGATTGACGTGGAATAATGCCCGGCGCTTTCACGTCCACCGTGGCGCGCTTCTCGGCTTTGATCGGACCTTTGCCGTCGATCGGTTCGCCTAGCGCGTTGACGACGCGGCCAAGCAGACCTTTGCCGACCGGCACGTCGACGATTTCGCCGAGGCGCTTAACGGTGTCGCCTTCCTTAAGACCGCGGTCTTCGCCGAAAATGACGACGCCGACATTGTCGCGTTCGAGGTTGAGGGCCATGCCCTTCACGCCGCCCGGAAACTCGACCATTTCACCGGCCTGCACATTCTCCAGGCCGTAAACGCGAGCGATACCATCACCGACCGACAGCACGCGGCCGATCTCGGCCACTTTGGCTTCTGAGCCGAAGCCTTTGATCTGCTCTTTCAGAATGGCTGAGATTTCAGCGGCGCGAACGTCCATGTTCGTATGACCTCGTTCAGTCTTTTTGTGTTCAGGCGGATTTCAGAGCCAGGCGCAGCGCGTCCAGCTTGGATTTCACAGATGCATCGAATTGGCGCGACCCCACATTGACGACAAAGCCGCCAATGAGGCTCTCATCAACTCGGGTCTCGGCGTCGACCTTTTCACCGAGCTGCTTGCCCAGCTGGTCGATGATGGCGGACTTTTCGGCCGCGCCGAGCGGCTTGGCCGAGAGGATTTCAACCTGGCGCGCGCCGCGTTCGCGAGCAAGCAAGGTGCGGAACGCCGCCACAATGGCGGGCAGTTCGGCGGCGCGGCGGTTCAGCGCAGCGACCCCCACCAGTTTCCCGCCCAGATCGCTCATGCCCAGTTTGGCGGCGACAGCGCTGAGGGCCTTGGCCTTCACTTCCGGCTCGATCAGGGGCGAACGCGCCGCCTCACGCAGCTCAGCGCTTTCCTTCCAGGCCGACGTGAACTTCGCGAAGTCCTGCTCCAGCGCGTCCAAGCTCTTGGAATCTTTACCCAAATCGAAGACTGCTTGCGCATAGCGCGTCGCCGCCTGGGAAGCTACGCCGTGAGAAGTCTCGGCCACGTCCGTCTCGCTGATTTCGCCGACGGCGATCCCGGCGGGACCGTCGCAGCTTGTGAATACGCCGTCTGGGGAAAACCCAAACATCAGCAGGCTGCTGCGCTGCCTTGCGCGAGCCCCCTGACGCGCGCGCGGAGTAACACGGCGGGTTCGGACTTGACAACCAGCGCCAGCCCCGTCCCCTCAGCGACAAAATCGCCATAAAGTCGGGGGAAGCGGCGCATGACGGAATCCACAGCACCGGCACAGACCAGCCCGGACGTATCTCCTGCCCGGATGCGCCTGGTCGTGGCCGCCTCGTCAGCCGGTACGGTGTTCGAGTGGTACGACTTCTTTGTCTATGGCGCGCTGGCTTCGGTGCTCTCGCCGCTCTTCTTCGCCGGCCTGCCCGACGCCCAGGCGTTCGTGTTCACATTGCTGACCTTCGCGGTTGGCTTCGTGGTCCGTCCGCTTGGGGCGCTGGTGTTCGGCAAGTTCGGCGACAGCATTGGCCGCAAGACCACCTTCCTGATCACCATCATGATTATGGGTCTCGCCACCTTCGCCATCGGCTTATTGCCGACCGCTGAGTCGATCGGCATCTGGGCGCCGGTACTGCTGGTGGCGTGTCGCGTGCTGCAGGGCTTCGCGCTTGGCGGAGAATATGGCGGCGCCGCGATTTACGTAGCGGAACACGCGGAGCCAGGTCGGCGCGGACGCGCGACAGGCTGGATCCAGGCTTCCGCCGCCTTCGGTTTGATGGGCGCGCTGGGCGTCGTGCTGATCGTGCGCGCCATGGTTGGCGAAGAAGCGCTGCGCGAATGGGCGTGGCGCATTCCGTTCTTGCTGTCGGTGGCGCTGCTGGCGATTTCGGTTTGGATTCGGCTGCAGCTTGAAGAAAGCCCCGCCTTTCAGAAACTGAAGGATGAAGGGCGAGTCTCCAACAAGTCCTACGTCGAGAGTTTTCTCAAGTGGCGCAACTTGAAGCTCGTGCTGCTGGCGCTGTTCGGCGTGATGATGGCGCAAGGCGTGGTTTGGTACACTGGCTTTTTCTACACGCAGTTTTACCTCGAGCGCATTCTGAAGATCGACGCGCGTTCGGTGAACGTGTTGCTCATCGCCATCGTCATCTTCTCGGCGCCGCTCTACGTCTTCTTTGCGTGGTTGTCCGACAAGATTGGCCGCAAGCCGGTGCTGCTATTCGGCATGCTGCTGATGCTGGCGCTCTATTTCCCGGGCTTCGACTACATTACCCGCTCAGGCAATCCCCCGCTCTACCAAGCCACGCACACAACACCGGTGGTCGTCGTTGCCGACCCAGCAGATTGCACCTTCCAACTCGATCTCACTGGCGGCGCGCATCAGTTCTCGACCTCTTGCGACATCGCCAAGAGCGCGCTGGCCAATGCCGGTGTCTCCTACACCTCGCAGGACGGCCCGCCCGGACAAGTGGCGCGTATTCGCATCGGTGAAGACTTCGAGATTGAGAGCGTCAGCGCAGAAGGCCAATCACTGTCCGACGTTCGCGCCACGCGCAGCGCCTTCGACGCGCAATTGCGCGAAGTGCTGACCAATGCCGGCTACCCAGCGGCGGCGCCTGGAGCGATGCAGGAATGGAGCTGGGCCGAGATCGTGCGCGTCTTCACCGAGAAGTTCGGCGTATTTCTCATGATGGCGCTTTTCACCATCGCCGCCACCGCGCTCTACGGGCCACAGGCCGCAGCTTTGGTGGAGCTCTTCCCCACGCGCATCCGCTACACCGCGCTTTCCCTGCCCTATCACATTGGCACGGGCTGGTTTGGCGGATTGCTGCCGGCAATCGTATTCGCCATCAACACGGCGACCGGCACGATCAATGCGGGCTTGTGGTTTCCGGTCGTCATAACCGCGCTCGCGGCGGCGGTGACTTTGGTGTTCTGGCCTGAGACCAAGGATCGCGACATCCACGCCATGGACTAAAATCGGGTTTGGTTTCCTGACGTTCACCGCGTTTCTGAACAAAGGATTAAACCGTCGGGCGCAGGATCAGTCCGATGTCGGCGATAACCTCCCCCGCGCTGGCGTTGACGCGCGCGTTCGACCGATTTGATCGGGCGAGCGCGCGCGTTCTCAACGCCGCCCAAGGCGCAAGCGACGTGGATCTTCCCACGGCGCTCGTCGATCAACGCCTAGCGATCACGGAAGTGAAGGCAATCCGCTCATCGGTGCAGTTTGCTGACGAGATGTGGAAAGCGCTGCTCGAAATTGGTGAAGAGCGCGCTAAGCGCTAAGCGCTTTTCGGCCGTGTCGCCTCCGGCGGCAATGCGCGTATGGCGGCTATCACATTCATCGCCACCTGGAAGAGCGGCGATAGCGGCAGGCGATTATCGCCGAAGTCGCTCATTTTGCCGTGCGCCGAACGCACGATCCCATCAACGAGAACGAATATGTTGACCATGCCCTTTTTCGGCATGGCCAAATCCAAGGCCGGCTGCATTTGCGGCGCGAAATGCATGGCGGCCATGGCCAAGTCGCGCGCGGCTTGGGCCGGTCCATCGAATAAACCCGCATGCAGCACCGCGCCGCCGCCGCTGAAGAACAAGCTGACGGTTCCATCGCTCATCACCACGAGCGAGACGACGCCTTCCGGATAACCGGTTTCGACGATGACGCCGCTCGGCGAGCCCAGCGGCGCCTGCGGGTCCTGCCAGCGCAACGCCCGCTCACGGAACTTCAAATAGACCGGGTTCGCCTCAGACACCGGGGTCAGTCCTTGAAATAATCGCGCATCAATTCACTGGCCCAATCCGGCTGGCGGCGCGGGCCGATGGGGGCAAACTCCTCCATCCAAGGCTTGATGTCCAATACCGGGCTGCCATCAATTGCGTCGAGCCCACGGACACGAACGCTTCGCCCTTCCACGCCAACAAGGGTAGCGCGCGTCAACCCAATCCGGTTGGGCCGCGCCTTGCCGCGCTGCGCGAAGATGCCGACCAGCGGCCAATCGCTGCGTTCGCGCGGATGCCGCGCGCGGGTTTCCACCTTGGCCGGATCAACGCGGTCCATCAGGAACAAGACCTCGACGTGGGAGAAATCCGCAAGCCCAAACAAAGCTTCATCGGTAAATGCGCTGGTCAGCACAATCTCAGCCTCCACCGCGCCCCAGAAATCGTCCGTCAGATCTTTGCGCGGCGACTGAACAAAGCCAATCGGCTCAACCTCCACACCCATCGTTGCACCTCCAGAAATTTCCTGCGCCCTTCCCGGATCGGCTGCAATCCCCTACACCACGCTGATCGGACGGAGCATTGTAAGCGCATGGATTGGAGCATCGGCCACCTGATCACGGACCCAGCAGCATGGGCGGCGCTGATCACGCTGATCGTCATGGAGGTCGTGCTCGGCATCGACAACCTGATCTTCATCTCCATCCTCACCAACAAATTGCCGGAAGCGCAGCGCCAGCGCGCGCGCCGCATCGGCATTGGCTTGGCGCTAATTATGCGCCTCGGCCTGCTCTCCACCATCGCGATCATCGTCGGTCTCACAGCGCCCGTGTTCGATCTTGGCCTTGTTGGCGCAACCGACTCCCATGGCGCGCCGAGCTTCGAGACCGCCTTTTCCTGGCGCGACATCATCTTGATCGCGGGCGGCATCTTCCTGGTTTGGAAAGCGACCAAGGAAATCCACCACAATGTCGACCCCGCGCCTTCGCACGATCTGCTCGACAAGAAAGCGCCGATGGCGATGAACTTCGGCGCGGCGATTTTCCAGATCATCCTGCTCGACCTGGTGTTCTCGATCGACTCCATCCTCACCGCCGTCGGCATGACTGACCATGTGCCGATCATGGTGTGCGCGGTCGTCGTGGCTGTGACCGTGATGCTGCTCGCCGCCGATCCTGTCGCAAACTTCATCAATAAGAATCCCACCGTTGTGATGCTGGCGCTGGGCTTCCTCCTAATGATCGGCATGGTGCTGATCGCAGAGGGCTTCGGCGTACACGTGCCCAAGGGCTACATCTACGCGGCGATGGCGTTCTCGGCGCTGGTTGAGGGGCTCAACATGTTGTCGCGCAATGCCGCCAAAAAACGGCCTGCCGCACCGCCGCAACCACATTAGCAGGTCGATCATGAAGCGTTTCGCCGCCCTCGCCTTCCTTCTACTGGCCGCTAGCTGCACGGCATCGCGCGAAACCGCGGGCGTCACAACCCGACTGGCCGCCGCCGACGCAGCCACGGCGCTCATGGCGGGTCAGACGATCGAACTGGTGACGCGCACCCGCGCCGGCGCGGACGGTCAGGACCCGCTCATCTTGGTCACACTCCGCGCCGCGGACGGGCGAAGCATGAGTTTCAACGAGAACAATCATGCGCCCAACCACCTGATGGCGCAGGCGCCAGGCGGACCGCTGGCGCAGATCATGGGTCTGTTTGGCGAGGAAGCGCCAAAGCTCTATGGCGCACGGCGAGAAGAAAATAGCGGCGCGCCATTCATTTGCGGCCCTGACGGCCCGGCGGCGATCGGCGTGCACGAAACCGCCGATGGCGGCGTGCAAATGGTTGGGCTCAAGCAGGAGATCGAGTTCGAAACCCTGCGCGACGGCACGCAAGTAGCCCTGCCCTACTCGCCAGACATGGTGTGCGCGCGACTGAGGTTCAGCCGCTCATAGAAACGAATACGGGTCGACGTCGATCTGCACCCGCACTGCGGAGTGCAGCTTCACGCGCGACACCCATGCGGCGAGGAAAGCGGAAATGTCCACGTTGCGATTGGCGCGCGCTAGGAAGCGGCGGCGATGCAAACCGCGTATCACGGCGAGCGGCGCCGGCGCGGGACCCCATAGATCAAGCCCATCCGTATGCGGGGCTTTTTCGCCGAGCGCGTTCGCCGCTTCGTTCGCCAGCGCCTCATTCGGCGCAGAGACGATCACGGCCGCCAACCGGCCATAAGGCGGCATGCCCGCCATTTCACGCTCACTGGCGATCACTGCCATGAAGGAATCGCGATCCTGCGCCGCGAGCGCCTGCATCAGCGGCTCTTCCGGGGCGTAAGTTTGAATCAGCGCCCGCCCCTTCTTCTCATGACGGCCGGCGCGGCCCGCCACTTGCGAGATGAGCTGGAAGGTGCGCTCACCCGCGCGCGGATCGGCGCCCTTTAATCCCGCATCCGCGTCAACCACGCCGACAAAGGTAAGATTGGGGAAGTTGTGACCCTTTGCGACGATTTGGGTGCCGATCAGAATGTCGATCTCGTTCCGCTCCATGCGGGTGACGAGATCGCGCACGGCTTCGCCGTGGGGCGTGGTGTCGGAAGAAAAGATCTCGACGCGCGCATCGGGAAAGAGCTCGCGGATTTCTTCCTCGATCCGTTCGACGCCGGGCCCGATGGAAACAAATGCATCCGGCGCGAGACAGTTCGGGCAAACCTTCGGCTTCGGCATGGAGAAGCCCGTCAGGTGACACACCAACCGCCCGGAATATTTGTGCTCCACCAGCCAGCTATCACTCTCCGGCGATTTCATCCGATGGCCGCAAGCACGGCAGAGCGTGAGCGGCGCATAGCCACGGCGGTTAAGGTAGAAGAGACTCTGCTCGCCGCGGCTCAGGGCCTCGGCTGCCCCGCGCACCAGGCGCGATGAGAGCCAGCGCCCCTTCTCCAAGGGCTCGAGCTTCAGGTCGATCAGATCCACGTCCGGCAATTCCGCCGCGCCGTGGCGCGCGGGCAGCCTCACATGGGCGTAACGCCCCGCCTGCGCGTTCACCAATGTCTCTAGCGATGGCGTGGCGCTGGCCAGGATCACAGCGCAAGCGCCCATCTTCGCGCGCGCCACCGCCAGATCGCGCGCCTGATAGATGACGCCATCCTCCTGCTTGTAGGAAGGATCATGCTCTTCATCGATGATGATGAGACGTAGACTAGGGAATGGCAGGAACAGCGCCGAGCGCGCGCCGACGATGAGCCGCGCCCGTCCCGACGCAATCTCGCGCCAGGCGCGGCGGCGCGCTTTGCTGCTGATGGCGGAGTGCCACTCCAACGGCTGCGCGCCGAAGCGCGTCGCGATCCGGCTCATCGCCGCTTGCGTCAGCGCGATTTCCGGGAGCAGCACCAGCACTTGCGCGTCCGGCGATTGCTTCAACGCCGCAGCGGCGGCTTCGAGATAAACTTCCGTCTTGCCCGAACCGGTGACGCCATCCAGCAGCGCTACATGAAAGCCGCCCGCGCGCACGGCGTCACAAACCGTTTGCGCCGCCTCAGCCTGAATTGCCGACAGGTCTTTGCCTTCGCGTGTGAGGTCCGGCTCGGGAAACGGCGGATCCTCGCTCACCTCGATGCGCTTCAAGGCGCCGGCATCGATCAGGCTCTTAACAACCGCTGAAGAGACTTGCGCGCGGCGCGCCAACTCAGCCGCCGTGACATTTTCCTTCGCCGCTTCCTCAAGCGCACGCATGCGCGCCTCGGTCATTTTCAGCGGCGTGTCGCCGGTTGGCGTGAGTACGGAATAAGTCGGCGGATCGAACAACGCCTCGGGGGAGCGCACCACCATCCGCAGCAAATCGCCGGGCGGGCGCACGAGGTATCGCGCGGACCAATCCAGAAACTCGCGCGACATGGCTGGCACGAGCGGGCCCGGCAGCACCTCTTCAATGGCCTTCAAGTTGCCCGCGCCTGGATCGCCGCGCCTCACACTCCACACCACACCGCGCACCAAACGGGTCCCGATAGGCGCGATCACATGCATGCCGGGCTCAAGCCCAAGCCGGCGCGGGGCGCGATAATCAAACGGCTCAGGCAGCGGCAGCGGAAACAGCACGGCGACGCGGTCGAGATCGCTTTCCTGCGCCAGCTCGTCGGGCGGCGTGAAGAGCGGCCCCGCCGGCGCATGGGCGCGGCGCTGCTTCAGCGCTTCCAGCGCGCGGCGGCGGGCGGTGTTGGTCACGAGATGAACTTAGGGAGTCTGGAGATTCGCGGGAAGCTCTAGGCTCACCCACCTCCGTCATCCCGGACGCGCGAAGCGCGATCCGGGACCCAGGGGCGACATCCTGCGTGTTTGCCCTGGGTTCCGGGTTCACGCTGCGCGTGCCCCGGAATGACGGAGGGTGGGCGTTTACCTCTTGCGCATAAACTCGCGAGCGCATGAACGCCGCCGCCCTCGCCGCCAATTGGATCGCGCACTTGCGCGATGAGCGCCGTTTCGCCGCCAACTCGCTGGACGCCTATGAGCGCGATCTCGGCGCATTTCTCGACTTTTTGCAGGCGCACCTGGGCGGCGAAGTCGGCGGCGCTGAGCTCAAATCCTTGGAGCCGCGCGACCTGCGCGCTTATCTCGCCCATCGCCGGCAAGGCCCGGACGAGCTTTCCGATCGCTCGATCTCGCGCGCGCTCGCCGCGATCCGCTCTTTCTATCGCTATCTCGATCGGCGCTGCGGCATTTCAAACACACGGCTTGGTCTCGTGCGTGGACCGAAGCTTAAGCGTTCCTTGCCACGCCCTGTTTCGGAGAGCGCCGCGCGCGCTCTGATCGAGGAAGCGCAGACGCAAAGCGACGAAGCATGGATCGGCGCGCGCGATGCGGCGCTGATCACACTCCTTTATGCGGCGGGTCTGCGCATCTCCGAAGCCTTGGCGCTGACCGGCGCCGATCGCCCGCTGCCCGAGATGCTCCGCGTCACCGGCAAAGGCGGCAAGCAACGCTTGGTTCCCATGCTTCCAGCTGCGCGCGACGCCATCGAACGCTATGCGGGCCTCTGCCCGCATCCACTAACGAAAGACGCGCCGCTCTTCCGCGCCGTGCGCGGCGGGCCGCTCTCACCACGCATCGCGCAGGACCTGATGCAGCGCTTGCGGGGTCGCTTAGGCCTGCCTTCATCGGCGACTCCGCACGCGCTGCGGCACGCTTTCGCGACCCACTTGTTAGGAAATGGCGGCGACTTGCGCGCGATTCAGGACCTGCTCGGACACGAGTCTCTCTCGACGACTCAGACCTATGCGAGCGTCGATGCGAAAAAAATTCTGCAGATTTATCGCAGCGCGCATCCGCGCGCATGAGCAAAAACGAGCGCGCGCACGACGCTGCGCGCCTTTGTTTCCAAGCTCCGCAGAGATTTTTCGCGCATAAAAAATCGCTGCATCCAAAAAATTTCGCGCTTGACACGCGGAAACTACTTGAAAACCAAATTGCTTCAGAAAAATCCGCGGAGAGTCAAACAACTCCCAACCCAAACCCAAGTCCAACACTGTTAATGAGGAAGTTTAAAATGGCTAAGAAGATGAAGAAGGCTCCGGCCAAGAAGACCGCGAAAAAGGCTGCGAAGAAGACGGTCCGCAAGGCCGTTCGCAAGACCGCGAAGAAGGCTGCTGCGAAGAAGCCGGCGAAGGCCAAGAAGGTCGCTCGCAAGGCGAAGAAGGCCCGCAAGGCTCCTGTCGCGAAGGCCATGTAAAGTACACGGCATGGGGGTTGCGGACGCGCAACCCCCATCGCCTTTTAGGCAACTCAAACCTCAAAGGATCAGATGCGTTCTCCGGTCATTCGCTGCCCTCGTTCTCGCTACGAAGCCCGCAGATTGACGCGAAAACATCTGACGCACAAAGGCCCGCATTAATGCGGGCTTTTTGTTTTTTAAGCAGAGGCTAACGCCCAGCGCGCCACGCCTGGATATGGCGGCTCGTTGGTGTCGGCAAAGCCGCTCTTCTCCAGCACATGCGCAACGCCAACATCTTCCGCGTCACAATGCACCAGGACGCGCCGCGCGCCGTTTGCAATGGCCCAACGCGCCAAAGCGCGCACCGCTTCGGCGTTGAAACCGCGGCCAATAAATTCGGGCGCCACGCCGAACGCCAATTCGACATCGCCATCTTCATCGGGCCGGCCGATCAGCGCCGCGATGCCAACGCAGCGTGGCGGCTGGCGTTCGCCGCCATTGGCAAGCATGGCCCAGCCATACCAACCCTCCCCTTCGGGATCGTGGGCCAGATGCTTCGCCGCCCAATCAAGCGAGGACTGCTCGAATGGCGCCGGCGGCCACATCGCTTCGGGCATGGCGGCGATGGCGTTGAAGAATGATGTGCGGCTGCCGGCCTGCAGCGCGGCGAGACGCGGATCAAGCGCGAGCAGCGCCATGCGCTCCGTATGAAGAACGAGCACGCGAACCTCCCACCCGAGAAGACCGGCGTGCAGGATGAGACGATCCTCGCCGCTGTGGAAAGTTAGGATTCGTCAATACTCACAGGCGGCCCACAGCCGCGCGGACAGCGTTTTCGGCAGCTGAGGATGCCAATCTGTTGTTGAATTTATTTGCCAGTTCGGTTCACTCAGGCATCCCCTACATCAAAAGACTGCCCCGTCAACTTTTCCTGAACCGTGTCGGTACAACCCTAGCTATGGGAATCGAAGCATGTTAACGGCTTGTGAAGCTTCCTGGAGGCGGGCCTGTGTCATTGGCAAGTAAGACGCGGTTTTCTCCTAGCGAGGGATTTGTAGACGCTGAGGACAGCGACACTGTTCCTTTTACGAGAGTAGCCGTAGTTGGGCCTACTCGTCGGATTAGAGCGCTTCTCGAGTGGACCAGAGTTCTGGCTGCACGCGGGCATGTCGTATTTAGCCCAACGCTGTGGAAGGTAGGGGCTGGTCAGAACCACCGCGGACTAACAGATACCATTTCCACAAGTGAATTCGTTGAGATGCTGCGTTGTGCCGACGCGGTTTTTGTGATTGATCTCGATGAAATCGACTCAGAATGCAATAGGGCGATCGAACGCCTTTCCCACGAGGGGATGAATATCCGCAGGCTGAGCTGGGAATACCCACACTGGACAGAGAGCGACTGCGAGTACCTGAGCGCTGAGGAGTTGCGTGCACTCCCGGCACCCAGGTGAGCTTGATTACGGTCGATGGTAGGTGAGCGTCTGAGCGTCCAGGTCGGCGGTTACAAAGCCGCCCCGGCCTTCCATCACTTCTTTTCGAAGCCTATAGGCTGAGATTATAGCCTGCTCCCATTGCAGTGGATGCCGGCATTCAACCTCAAGCCCGCGCGTGATCGACTTGATAATGTTGAGCAGCTCTGTATCGACGCCTTGCACGCCAATAAAATAATTGAAGCGCGACGCCCACGCGTGAATAATTCTTACGATTGCTTCTTCTGTGTCGCGCGCACGCGCGCCGTCCTCAACGCGATCTACCTCGCCACCATCTAGATGATCCTTTCGCTTGCACCCCAGCAGAGCGCGGATAACTGGCGACCAGCCTAGGTGCGCAGCAAATGCTAGGTGCTGAGTATCGTGAAACCGGTATCCGTCCGGCTTGTGAGCATTGTCGTCGATTGTGTCTCCGCGCTGAACGCCATCGACCAATATTTTCACACGAGGCAACAGATCAGCGGCCTGCACTTTTTCTTCGCATCGAAACTCGACTGTAAGCTTGCGAGGAAGCTGCTTGTCGTGCGGCTCTGACGCGTCGAAAAACTTCGAGCCCGTGCCACGGTTCTGTTCAGGGGGTCCTTCTGGACCCTTACCCCATCTTTCGCTCGCTTGTTTTAGGTTGGCGACAAGAATCTCTTCAAGGTCGAGATTCAAACGCGTTGCGAGCGTGGTTGCGTACCAGAAGACACTTCCAAGTTCGCGTTTAGCCTCGTCTTTAAACGCGGTGAAAGAATGAGAATCGCGAACACGACGCCTCAACAGGTCATTGAGTGCACCAACTTGGCCGTTCAGACCAAATGCTATTGGTGCCCAGGCAGGACTGGCGTTGTCAGCCACTCTGTCCGTCTCGGCGGCACCCTTCTGATAATCGCTAACTTTCATAGCCGACTCAGCAAGTTCTCCTTGCAGGTTGCACTTGGTTCACCTTAGAGTCGAGTCTGTTGCTACGCCTGCATGGTCCAGCCATCCACGCCTTTAGCGGCTTCGCGGACGGCTTCGGCCAAGGTTGGGTGCGCGTGGCAGGTGCGGGCAATGTCTTCGGCGCTGGAGCCGAACTCCATCGCCACGCACACCTCGCCGATCAATTCACCGACGCCGACGCCGATCATGTGTGCGCCGATCACGCGCTTGGTGTTGGCGTCCTCGATGATCTTCACCATGCCTTCGGTCTCATGATTGGTGCGCGCGCGCGAATTGGCCATGAACGGGAACTTGCCGACCTTATAGGCGACGCCCGCCGCTTTCAGCTCTTCCTCGGTCTTGCCGACGCCGGCGACTTCCGGGTTGGTGTAAACGACGCCTGGAATGATGTCGTAATTCACATGGCCCCACTTGCCGGCGACGATCTGGGCGACGGCTGCGCCCTCCTCTTCCGCTTTGTGCGCCAGCATCGGGCCGAGCGTGCAATCGCCGATGGCGTAGACGCCTGGGACATTGGTTTGGAAATGCTCGGTGAGGATGAAGCCGCGCTGATCGGTTTTCACGCCAATGCTCTCAAGGCCAACGCCCTCCGTGTAGGGCGTGCGGCCAATGGCGACGAGCGCGACGTCCGCTTCCAGCACGCGCGCGGCACCGCCGGCTGACGGCTCGATCGACACGCGCAGCTTGCCGCCGCGCTTTTCCACGCCGGTGACTTTCTGGCCGAGCTCAAACAGCATGCCCTGCTTCTTGAGGATGCGATGGAAGGCGGTGGCGATTTCGCCGTCCATGGTCGGGGTGATGCGGTCTAGGAATTCCACCACGGTCACCTCGGTCCCGAGCCGGCGCCAGACCGAGCCGAGTTCAAGGCCGATATAGCCGGCGCCAATCACGACCAGCTTTTCGGGAATTTTCTCCAGCGCCAGCGCGCCGGTGGAGGAGACAATGCTCTTCTCATCAATCTCAACGCCGCGAATATTGGCGGGGGCCGAGCCGGTGGCGATGACGATGTTCTTCGTCTCATGGATCTGGCCGGCGACCTGCACGCGGCCTGGGCCAATGATCTTGCCCTCGCCTTTGAGGTAATCGACCTTGTTCTTCTTCATCAAGAACTCAACGCCCTTGGTGAGCCCTTCCACCGCCTCTTCTTTCTGCGCCTGCATGCGGGCGAGATCGACGCTGAGATTGGTGAAGTTGACGCCCATAGACGGGAAGGTTTTGCGCGCGGCTTCATAAAAATCGGAGGCGTGCAGCAGCGCCTTGGAGGGAATGCAGCCGACATTGAGGCACGTGCCGCCAAGCTTGCCGCGCTTTTCAATGATCGCCGTCTTCAGACCGAGCTGGCCGGCGCGTATGGCGCAATTATAGCCGCCAGGTCCGCCGCCAATGATGACGAGATCATACTGAGCCATCTTGCTTCGCTCCGCCGGGAATCATGAGCGCCCTATGTGGCGCGCCGCGCGCGAAGGCGCAAACGGCGTCGGAGCAAATCAGCTCACCGTTTTTTTCCCCAGATTTATCCCCAGAGCGCGCCCTGCCAGCCCAGCCAACCAGCCAGCACGGCCATGACCAGAGCGCCATGGAAGCCGTTCACGGTTGTCTCGCTCGGGCGCTCTTCGGCCTTGGCGTCTGCGGTGACCGCGCGCAGCTCGCGGCGGCGCTGACGAATGAAATAGAGCAGCTGCTGCGCGATCAGCAGCGACAGCAGCAACGGCGCCAGGCGATGCCCAAGCAGCATGGCTAAGCCGCACAATGCCGTCAGAACTGCGCCGATCAGGAGCCACCATGAACGGCCAATATCGTCCTTCTCCACCGGCCCCGGGGCGCGCCCTTCGGTTTCCGCCTGGATGCTCTCGGCGGCTGCGTAGAAGGCGTCGATCGTGTCGCCCATGCGCACCCAGAACCACATTTGCCGCGCCATCCAGACGCCGCCCACGAGGTAAAGCGCGCCAAACAGGCGCAACACCCAGACTAAAACTGCCGTGACTGTCACGCGCCTTGCTTGTCCCAGTGCGCGCGGTCCGCGGCGTCTAGAATGAAGATCAGCAAGCCGACAACCAGGATGATCCCAAGCAAAGCCACTTGGGCCTCCGGCGAGGCGGGATCAGCAATCACTGCCTGCGGCTGGAGGAAGGCGCTCACGTTGAGCCCCTGAACCGTCGCGGCCAGTTCGCCGCGCTGCGCCAACGCCCAGCGCCCGCCAAACAAGGCAAAGCCAAGCAGCCAGGTCCAAAAGCCCTGGGTGCGCCGGATCAGCCGGATGGCGGAAATCATAAAGAACAGCCCAGCGCCGGCCAGCAAGCCGACCTCTATCCAGCTGGCCTGAGCCGCGCCCGCTTCCACAGCGGCGGCCTGCGCTTCCTCCACCTGGGCCACGCCCGTGGAGAAACCGGTGAGCGCGCCCGCGGCGGCGGCGGCGCCCAAAAAGCAGAATAACGTCAACGCAAAGAGGACCAGGACGACCGGCCAGCGCACGATGAACAGCATAAGGGTTCCCCTCCCCCAGTCCCCCCGATCGAGGGGTCAAGACTACACTTTCGGCCCCGGACCTGTCGCGCCCTTTCGTCTCTGCGGCGCCCGGTCCCGGTTTAATGCGACGCATTCGCCGCCATCTTTACCGCAGGAGGGACAGCCAATGACCGCTCACCCACCACGCGAAATCTTGCACCACGACCCAGGTGGGGTATCGGACTGGATCGCGCTCAGTTTGACCAAGTTCCTGCGCCTCTTGGCCGATACGTTTTTCGCCAAGCGCTACGGCCATCGCGCCGTGGTGCTCGAAACCGTCGCCGGCGTGCCGGGGATGGTGGGCGGGATGATGAACCACCTGAAGAGCCTCAGACTCATGCGCGACGACGGAGGCTGGATCAAAACCCTGCTCGACGAAGCCGAAAACGAGCGCATGCATTTGATGACCTTCATCGCGCTGTTTCAGCCGAGCTGGTTTGAGCGCTTATTGCTGATGATCACGCAGGCGATCTTCTGGAACGCCTACTTCTTCCTGTATCTGTTCTCGCCCAAGACCGCGCACCGCATGGTCGGCTATTTCGAGGAAGAAGCCGTGGTCAGCTACACTGCCTTTCTGCGCGAGATCGATGAGGGCCGGCAGGAAAATCTCCCTGCGCCGCAAATCGCCATCGATTACTGGAAGCTTCCCGCCAATGCGCGGCTGCGCGACGTTGTGATCGCCGTCCGCGCCGACGAGGCCGGCCATCGCGATGTGAACCACCAGTTCGCCGAAGACCTCCGCGCTGGCGAAACGCCATGGCGCAAGCTAAAGCCGGCTTGAAGGCTTTAGCGGGAGCGCGACATGTGGATGGGCAATGTGAGCGCCTGGCTGGCGCTGGCCATGGCGGCGATGTTCGCCGTGAACGCCTATTTCCAGTTCGCCACGGGCGTACCCGGCTGGCTCTATGTGGGCACGGCGCTGATCCTGGCTTCCGGAGCGATCCGCACGCTGCGCAAAATGTCCGGCGGACTGCGCTTGCTCGCTGGCGCTTGGGGCGTGACGGTGGGTCTGCTGGCTACGCCCATCTTTATCGCGACGAACAACTCCCCGCTGTCAATCGCCTTCGTGCTGATCGCTCTCGCTGGGCTCATGCTCACGGTGCTGCACAAGGAAAAGAAGTAGCGCGCCGCCACGCCGCCAGTCGCATCCGCCTAGAGGTCCAGCAGCATGCGCTCTGGATCTTCCAGGCCTTCTTTCACGCGGACGAGGAAGGTCACTGCCTCTTTGCCGTCGACGATGCGGTGATCGTAGCTGAGCGCCAGATACATCATCGGGCGGATCACCACCTGCCCTTTAATGGCGATTGGGCGCTCCTGGATTTTGTGCATGCCCAGAATGCCCGATTGCGGCGCATTGAGGATCGGCGTCGACATGAGTGAGCCGTACACGCCGCCATTGGTGATGGTGAAGGTCGCGCCCTGCAAATCTTCAAGCTTCAAATGGCCGTCGCGCGCCTTGATGGCGAGCTCGCCAATCTCAGCTTCAATCTCAGCCATGGACTTGCGGTCCGCTTCGCGCACGACCGGCACGACCAAGCCCCTATCGGTGCCCACGGCGATGCCGATATCGTAGAAATTCTTGTAAATGATGTCGTCGCCTTCGATCTCGGCGTTGACGTTGGGAATCTCCTTCAACGCCTGCACGCACGCCTTCACGAAGAAGCTCATGAAGCCGAGCTTGATGCCATGCTTGCGTTCGAAATCTTCCTTGTACTTGGCGCGCGCCGCCATGATCGCCGACATATCGGCTTCATTGAACGTCGTGAGCATCGCGGCCGTACTTTGCGCTTCCTTGAGACGGCGGGCGATGGTCTGACGCAGCCGCGTCATCTTCACGCGCTCTTCACGCGGGCCGATGGCGCGCGGCGTGATCGGCGTTGCCGGTGGCGCATGCGCTGCCGGGCGCGGCGTTTCTAACGCCGCCAGCGCATCTGCCTTGGTGATGCGCCCATCGCGGCCCGTACCGCTAACGCCGGAAAGATCGAGGCCGCCTTCACTGGCGATGCGTTGCACTGAGGGGGGCGCTGGCTGAGCGCCGCCATTGCTGCGCGGCTGTGCGGCGGGTTGTGGCGTTGGCGCTGCTAGCGGAGTCGCGGCTTGCGCTGGCGCAGCGGCGGCGCCGGCGGCGCCAAGACGGCCGAGCAGCGCGCCGATGGTCACCGTTGCACCTTCGCCGGCGACGATATCGGACAGCACGCCCGCCTCTGGCGCGGACACTTCCACCGACACTTTGTCGGTTTCCAATTCGACCAGCGTTTCGTCCTTCTTGACGCTATCGCCGGCTTTCTTCAGCCATTTCGCAACGGTCGCTTCGGAAACGCTTTCACCCAGCGTCGGCACTACAATATCGGTCATCGGTCTATCCCAGCGCTTCCTCAAGAAGCGTCTCCAGTTCCTTCAAATGTTTGCTCATCAGGCCGGCCGCGGTGGACGCCGTGGCTGGGCGCCCCGCATAGCGCGCGCGGGCCTTCTTCGCGCCGAGCTTGTCGAGCGTAAGCTCAAGCCACGGATCGACGAACAGCCAGCCGCCCATATTCTTCGGCTCTTCCTGGCACCAAACGAATTCCGCACCGGTGAAGCGGCTTAATTCGTTCAGCAGCGACTTCATCGGCCACGGATAGAATTGCTCTAGGCGCAGAATGTAGATGTCATCGCGGCCGCGCTTTTCGCGCTCATCCAGCAAGTCGAAATAGACTTTGCCGGAGCACAGCACGACGCGCTTGATCTTATCGTCCGGTTTCAGCTCGATCGAGGTCAGGCCATTCTTCAGCTGGGCGTCGTCCCACAACAAGCGATGGAAGCTGGCGCCATTGGTGAAATCGGCGACCGTCGAAACGCATTTCTTGTGACGCAACAGCGATTTCGGCGTGAACACCACCAGCGGCTTGCGGAAATTGCGATGAATCTGCCGGCGGAGCGCATGGAAATAGTTCGCCGGCGTCGTGCAGTTCACCACTTGCAGGTTTTCTTCCGCGCACAGTTGCAGGAAGCGCTCAATCCGCGCCGAACTATGCTCAGGCCCCTGCCCTTCGTACCCATGCGGCAGCAGCATAACCAGACCGCTCATGCGCAGCCACTTGCGTTCGCCGCTTGAGATGAACTGGTCGATCACCACCTGCGCGCCGTTCACAAAATCGCCGAACTGCGCTTCCCACAGAGCGAGGGTTTTGGGTTCGGCGACGGAGTATCCATACTCGAAACCAAGCACCGCCTCTTCCGAGAGCAGAGAATCGATCACCTCGTAATGCGCCTGCCCAGGGCGGATGTTGTTGAGCGGCGTGTAACGCTCTTCCGTCACCTGATCGATGAAATGCGAGTGGCGCTGGCTGAACGTGCCGCGGCAGCTATCCTGGCCGGACAGGCGCACCGCATAACCTTCGTCGAGCAGCGCCGCAAAAGCCAAGTGCTCCGCCAGCGCCCAATCAATGCCCTTGCCTTCGTCGAGCGCCTTGCGGCGCGCTTCAACAACGCGCTGCACGGTTTTGTGCATGTTGAAGCCGGCGGGAATTTCGGTGATGCGCTGCCCGAGTTCGCGCAGCTTCGCTTCCGTGACATCGGTTTTGCCGCGGCGCTCTTCATCCTGCGGCAGACCCAGCCCGCTCCAGGCGCCGTCGAGCCAATCAGCTTTGTTGGCGCGATAATTTTTGCCGGCGTCAAATTCGTGGTCGAGAAATTCCTCGAACTCGCGAGTCCAAGTCTCCAGCTCAGCGGCGCTGACGACACCCTCGCCGATCAGCCGCTTGGCATAGAGGGACGTAACCGAAGCATGATCCTTGATGCGTTGATACATCAAGGGCTGCGTCATCGTCGGATCGTCGCCCTCATTGTGCCCAAAGCGGCGATAGCAAAACATGTCGATGACGACGTCCTTGCCGAACAACTGGCGATACTCTGTCGCGACCTTGGCCGCGAACGTCACCGCTTCAGGATCGTCGCCGTTCACATGGAAAATCGGCGCCTGCACCATCAGCGCCACGTCACTCGGATAAGGCGAGGAGCGCGAGAAGTGCGGCGCGGTGGTGAAACCGATCTGGTTGTTGATGATGAAGTGAATTGTGCCGCCGGTCTTGTAGCCGCGCAGACCAGAGAGCGCGAAGCACTCAGCCACCACGCCCTGCCCTGCAAATGCGGCGTCACCGTGTATCAGCAATGGCAGCACGCGCGCGCGCAGCTTGAACAGGTCTTCGTCAGGCGCCCAGGTTTGTTTCGTCGCCTGCTTGGCGCGCGCCTTGCCGAGCACCACCGGATTGACGATTTCGAGGTGACTCGGATTGGCCGTCAGCGAGAGGTGGACGACATTGCCGTCAAACTCGCGATCGCTAGAGGCGCCGAGGTGATATTTCACATCGCCCGAACCCAGCACATCATCCGGCGTTGAAGATCCGCCTTGGAATTCGTGGAAAATGGCGCTGTACGGCTTGCCCATCACCGCGGCGAGCACGTTAAGGCGCCCACGGTGCGCCATACCGAGAATAATTTCTTCAACGCCCTCGGCGCCGCCGCGCTTGATGATCTGCTCCAATGCAGGGATCATGGCTTCGCCGCCATCGAGGCCGAAGCGCTTGGTGCCCGGGTGGCGCTTGTGCACGAACTTTTCGAAGCTCTCGCCTTCGATCAGCTTCTTCAGGATCGCGCGTTTGCCTTCATTGGTGAAGGCGATCTCTTTGTCCGGACCCTCAATGCGCTGCTGGATCCAGCTTTTCTCGGCCGGATCCGTAATGTGCATGAACTCGACGCCGAAGGTGCCGCAATACGTGCGCTTCAGGATCGCGAGCATTTCGTTGATGGTCGCGAACTGCAGACCGAGCACGCCGTCAATGAAAATAGGGCGATCGAGATCGGCGTCGGTGAAGCCATAGCTGGCCGGCTCCAACTCGGCGCCGACTTGGCTGCGGCTCTCCAGGCCGAGCGGATCGAGATTGGCCGCGAGATGGCCGCGCATACGATAAGCGCGGATCATCATCAGCGCGCGCACGGAATCGCGTGCCGCGCTCTGCACATCGGCTTGCGAAACATGCGGGGCACGCGTACGCGCGCTAGCTTCGAGCTTATCGGCGAGCGCAGCCCAATTGCCATCAAGCAGCGCGGTGTATTCGTCAGTCTGCGGCCGCGCGAGGCCGGGGCGATACCAGGACGGCCCCTCTACCGCCGCCTTCGCGGTCAGCGGCGCTTCGCGCACACTTTGAAAGAACAGCCGCCAGGATGGCTCGACCGAATTGGGATCGGCCACGTAGCGCGCCTGCATTTCCTCTATGAATTGCGCATTGGCGCCATAGAGGAAGCTCGTCTCAAGCAGAGCTGCATTCGGAATGTTGCGGGCGTCATCCGCCATGATTGGAAGAACCTCGCTGGTGATATGGGGTTGTTGGACCGCCGGCGCAGCCTCCCCATGAGCTGGGTTCGTCTTAAGATGCGTCGGCTTGGGTTTGAAGAGGTTGAACATGCAGAGCTGCCTTTTGCTGGCGCTCGCTGAACCTCTTTCATAACCACGGTATGACGCCGCAGCGGCTGCTTAACCTTTCAGCAGCTCCGCCATGGTCCGGCCGAGCGCGGCGGGGTGCGGCGCGACCTTGATGCCGGCCGCTTCCATCGCCGCCACTTTCGAGCCCGCATCGCCTTTGCCGCCCGAAATGATCGCGCCGGCATGGCCCATGCGCCGGCCCGGAGGCGCGGTGCGGCCCGCGATGAAGCCAACGGTCGGCTTCCAGCGACCCTTTTTCTTTTCATCGGCAAGGAATTGCGCGGCGTCTTCCTCGGCTGAGCCGCCGATTTCGCCGATCATGATGATAGCTTGCGTTTCCGGGTCGCCCAGGAACAGCTCCAGCATGTCGATGAATTCGGTGCCTTTGACGGGATCGCCGCCGATGCCGACAGCCGTGGTTTGGCCCAGGCCTTCATTGGTGGTCTGGAACACCGCCTCATAGGTCAGCGTGCCGGAGCGCGAGAGCACGCCCACCTTCCCTTTCGAGAAAATCTGGCCCGGCATGATGCCGATCTTGCACTCGCCCGGCGTCAGCACGCCCGGGCAGTTGGGGCCGATAAGGCGCGACTTGGACTTTTCCAGCTTGGCCTTCACCCGCACCATGTCGAGCACCGGAATGCCTTCGGTAATGCAGATGATAAGCGGAATTTCCGCATCGATAGCTTCTTCGATCGCAGCGGCCGCGCCTGGCGGCGGGACATAAATCACGGTCGCATCGGCGCCGGCCTTTTCCTTGGCTTCAGCCACGCTGGCGAACACGGGCAGGCCGAGATGGGTCGTGCCGGCTTTGCCGGGGCTCACGCCGCCCGTCATCTTGGTGCCGTAAGCTATGGCGGCTTCGGAGTGGAACGTGCCGTTCTTGCCGGTGAAACCCTGGCAGATCACGCGCGTGGCGGCGTTGACGAGAATGGACATTGCGGAAATCTCACAAAACTTGAAACAAACGAACGAAAGCTGCGGGGCTGCGGTCTAGCCCTTAACCGCCTTCACAATCTTCCGCGCGGCGTCTTCCAGATCGTCCGCCGGGATCACGTTGAGGCCGCTTTCGCGCAGGATTTTCTTGCCGAGCTCGACGTTCGTGCCTTCGAGGCGAACCACGAGCGGGACTTGCAGGCCGACTTCCTTTACCGCCGCAATCACGCCTTCGGCGATCACATCGCACTTCATGATGCCGCCGAAAATGTTGACCAGGATGCCCTTCACGTTCGGGTCGGCAGTGATGATCTTGAACGCCGCCGTGACCTTCTCTTTGTTCGCGCCGCCGCCGACATCGAGGAAATTGGCCGGCTCGGCGCCGAACAGCTTGATGATGTCCATGGTGGCCATAGCGAGGCCCGCGCCATTGACCATGCAGCCTATGTCGCCATCGAGCGAGATGTAGGCGAGGTCGTACTTGGAAGCCTCGATCTCCTTCTCATCTTCTTCGCCCATATCGCGCAGCTCCGCCCATTCGGGATGACGAAACGCGGCATTGGTGTCGAAGCTGACCTTCGCGTCGCCGCAGAGCAGCTTGCCCTCTTCGGTGACGATGAGCGGGTTCACTTCGAGCATGCTCATGTCGCTCTTCACGAAGGCGGTGTAGAGTTTGCCCACCAAATCGTTAGTTTGCGCGGCCAGATCGCCGCTTACGCCGAAGGCCGCCGCCACTTTCGCCGCGTCGGCTGCAGTTGGTCCGGTGGCGGGATCGATGGCCACGGTGGTGATTTTTTCTGGCGTGTCGTGCGCCACTTCTTCAATGTTCATGCCGCCCGCTTCGGAGGCGACGAACGCCACGCGCCCAGTTTCGCGATCGACCAGAACCGAGAGATAGAATTCCTTGGCGATCTTCACACCTTCTTCAATGTAGATGCGCCGCACCACCCGCCCGGCTTCGCCGGTCTGCAGCGTCACCAGCGTGTGGTTCAGCATCTGCTTGGCGTAGAGGCCGACATCTTCCGGCTTGAAGGCGATGCGCACGCCGCCCTTCTCACCCGCATCTGCTTCCTTGAACTTGCCCTTGCCGCGCCCACCCGCATGGATCTGGCTTTTCACCGCCCAAACCGAGCCGCCCAATTTGGCGGCGGCGTCCACCGCTTCTTCCGGCGTGAAGGCCGGAAAGCCGCGCGGCACCGGCGCGTTGAAGGATTTGAGCACGGCTTTGGCTTGGTATTCGTGGATGTTCATATCGGGCGGGTCCTCGGATTTCCCCGGGGCTATAACAGCCCCAGAGCCTGCGCCGCCAGTCCGACGAAAGCACATGCGGCGATGATGACCAGCAAATTGATCCGAAAGGCGATTAGGCCGGCGCCCGCCGCAATTGCGAGCGCCACCGCCCAGAGCCGCGCCGACGACAGATCGGGGATTTCGACCCCGCCCCAAGCAAGCTGGCGCGCAAACAGCGCGTGCGCAGCGAAATAGAGCGCCAGCTTGGCGATCACGCCGAAGACGGCGGCGGTGATCGCGGCCAGAGCGCCTGCTGCGGCCCGGTTGCGCTCAAGCCGCTCAGCCAAAGGCGCACCAGCGAAAATCCACACAAAGCTCGGGGCGAATGTGCACCAGACCGCCAGCGCCGCGCCCGCCAGAGCCAAAGCCGCCCCGCCCTGCCCCCAGCCAGCGACGAAGCCGACAAATTCATTCACCAGAATGAGCGGGCCTGGCGTGGTTTCGGCAAGACCCAGGCCATCGATCATTTGGTCCGGCGTCAGCCAACCGCGCGCAACCGACTCCGCCGCCAGATAAGCGAGCACCGCATACGCGCCGCCAAAGGTGACACAGGCGAGCACCGAAAAAAGCAACGCGATTTGGAAGAGAACGTGCGAGGGACCAAGCGTCGCGCCGATGAACGCCAGCGGCGCCAGCCAAAGCGCGAGCCAGAGCAGGGCTTGGCTGACTGCGCCGCTCTTGCTTTGCGGAGCAACCTCGACGGGCGCCGATGTGGGAACGGCCCCGCCCCGCATCGCGCCGAACAGACCAGCAGCCACGATCACCAGCGGAAACGGCGCGCCGAGCACAAGCGCGACAAAGGCGGCGACCGCGATCAGCAAGGCGAGGCGCGTCTTCAGCGCGCGCTTGCCAACCTTCCAAAGCGCTTCAGCGACCAAAGCCACCACCGCGCACTTCACGCCATCGAACGCCGCCGCGACTAAAGGCAGGTCTCCATACGCAACGTAAAGCGCCGACAGCGCCAGCACGATCAGCGCGCCCGGCAGCACAAACAGCCAACCCGCAATCAATGCGCCAGCCCAGCCGCGCAAGCGCCAGCCCACATAAGTCGCCAGCTGCTGCGCTTCCGGTCCTGGCAGCAGCATGCAGAAGGCCAGCATATGCTGGAAGCGATCCTCATCGATCCAGCGCCGCTGTTCGACGAAGCTTTTGTGCATCAGCGCGATCTGCCCAACCGGCCCGCCAAAGCCAAGGCAGCCAATTTTCAGACTTTCACGAAACAGAGCGGAGAGAGTTGGCGCGTTCATTGCAAAACCCGTGCAGCATCATGCGATGCTTGGGCAACACGCCTCAGCGGGAGATCGCGCTTCCCGCACCCCATTGGCTAGCGCCTCTCCATCATGGACGCAATCGCGTCTCATCGTCTTCGCCGTACGCAATTTCGCCGGCGGCGACGCTGCCGGCAAGCTGGGGGGCGACCTCGGCTTTTGTGGCGGCGGGCGCGCTTGCCCGCGTGGTACGGCGCCAGAACATGGCGATGGTCACCAAAAGCGCCGCCACGCCCGCGAACCAGAACACGCCTTCAATGCCAAGCAGGTCCACGATCGGCCCTTGGATGATTGGGCCAAGGATCGAACCCGCCGCCCACACAAACAGCAAGCCAGCCGCCGACTGCGCCAGCTTGTGCGGTTCGGCGCGATCAGCCATGTGCGCTACCGCGAGTCCGTAAAACGACAAGCCGCACGCGCCCCACAAAAAGAAAATGAAGATCGCCACCCCTTTCGGCGCCGCGCCGCTTAAGACGGCGAGCGCGAACGCCGCCGCCGCCGCCCCGCCCGTGAGCATGGCGATAACCATGCGCCGATCCACACGGTCAGACAGCTTGCCCGCCGGCCATTGCAGCAACAGCGAACCGATCCAAGCGGCGGAGTAAAACTCTGTCGCCGCGCCAGGTCCGTAGTGCTGAGAGGCGTAAAGCGGCGCGAGCGTCAGCACACCCGCATTGACCAGCCCTGCCCCGAACGAGGCGATCACCGCCGCTGGCGCAGTGGCGAATTGTTCGACCAGCGCCAAGGGCTGCGCCTTCGGCGCTGCGGGCTCCTCAGCTGACGTGAAGCATACGGGCACCATGGAGAGCGCGGCGATGGCGGCGGCGATCATCCACGGCTCTGGCGCACGCGGCTCATAGCTGAAAGCGAGGTAGGGACCGATCGCCAGCGCGGCCTTCGTCACCACCATATAGACGCTTAGCACCTCGCCGCGCACGCTTTTGCTGATGGCCGAAGCGAGCCAGCTTTCAATAGTGGCGAACATCAGCGCAACCACGAGGCCGGCGATCATGCGCGCCAGCCCCCAGGCCCAGACCGAATGCGTGAAATGCAGCGCGAGAGTCGTGGCGGCGAAGATCGCCGCGCACGCCGCATAGACGCGGATGTGCCCCACCCGCGCAAGCAATGCGGTGCAGATCGTGGCGCCCATCATGAAGCCGGCGGAGTAAGACGCGGCGATCAGGCCGAGCGAGGTGTTGGACAAACCATCGGTCGACACCGCAAGCGGCAAGCGCACGCCGAGCAGTCCACCCGCAAGCTGTAAGATAGCGAGCGCAGCGATCAGCGGAGCGACATTGCGCAGAAGACCCGGCATGCGCGCAGTTCTAACTCAATTCTGGAATGCGAAAACGCTGGTGGTGCTATGCGGCGCGCGTGCGCGCGCCAACAAATAGAAAAATCAAAAACAGAATGATCATCACCGAGTCGACCGCGACGGGCACGGTCATGCCGGCGAGATAGCGGTCGCCCTGTGACAGCACTAAAGCGACGAAGGAAAGCTTGCTGACGCTCGACAGCACCAGCGCCAGAGACCGCGATGGCTTATGAAAAGCGCCATAAATCAGCAGCGCGCCCATCAGCCCGATCAGCACGCCCCAATTGCGCACCAGAATATCGCGCAGCGCCCCATCCGGGCTTTCATTGAACAAGGACTGCATCGCCGCATCTGGCGCGAACAGCGCTTGCAGCATGGTCAGCGTCAGCAGACCGGAGATCACCATCACGGTGGGTATGATTTTGTTGAGCACGGCTCGCCCTCCCCGCGCGCGAGCTTAGCGCTTGCTTCCCGCAGGTCTAGCGCGGCGCTTCGTTGGCGGGCGCCGCGAACACCCAATCGGTGTCGGCGGCGAGATAAGCGAAGGTGGCGTAAGCCGCCACATTCTGCCGGAGCGCTTCGGGATCGATCCGATCCAGCGTGTCATTGGCGGTGTGATGCGCGTCGAAATAGAGCGAACCGTCCTGACTGAGATCGACCAGCGCCACGCCGGCCGCGTTGATCCCGCGCAGATCTGTGCCGCCGCCCGCTTCGGCCGAGTCATCTGCGACGACGCCGAGCGGCGCGAGCGCCTGGCCCAACGCTTGCGCATGGCCCTGCGCATCGGGGCCAAAGCGCCAGCGATAATTCCAAACCCGCCCAGCGCCGAAATCGGATTCGGCGGCTGCAGCGTAGCGATCGCCGCCATGGGCGCGCGCATATTCGACTCCGCCCAGGCCGCCAATCTCCTCCGATCCCACCAGCACCACACGGATGGTGCGGCGCGGCTGACCTGGCAGCGCTGCAATCAGGCGCGCTGCGGAGGTGATGATGGCGACGCCGGCGCCGTTATCGATCGCGCCCTGGCCGAGATCCCAGGAGTCCAGATGCGCCACCATCAGCACCACCTCTTCGGGGCGCTCGCGGCCGCGTATCTCGCCGATCACGTTTCCGGAGGGCGCGTTGTCGGAGAAGGTCGCCTGGATATTGAGGCGCACGCGCACTGGTCCGCGCGCCGCAAGTCGTGCGAGCACATCCGCGTCCGCTGGAGCGATCGAAGCCGCCGGCAGCGACACGCCCTCCGGCTGGCGCGATAAGCCGCCTTGATGCGCGAAGCGGTCGTCATCGGTGCCGACAGAGCGGATCAGGCAGCCGACAGCGCCCTTGGATTGCGCCACTGGCGCGCAGCGGCCGCGTTTCACCACCGCGGCGCCATAGCCGGAGCCATCTTGCGTACGCGTCATGGGCTCGTCGATGAAAACAATGCGTCCGCGCACGGCGCTCTCGGGCGCGGCTTCCAGCGCGGCCATATCAGTGAAACGCACGATCTCGGCTTCGAGACCGCCCGCTGGCGTCGACGCCGAGCCGCCCAAGGCGGCGAGCACCATGCGCTGCTGGATCGGCGCGGTAATGGCGCCCTCTTCGCGGGTGGCGTCCCAGGCGGCGATGGTGAACGGCTCGATCCGCACATTGGCGAACCCGGCGCGGCGCAGGAAGTCCGCGCCCCAATTACGCGCCCGTGCTTCCGCCTCCGAGCCGGCGGGGCGGGGGCCAACCATGGTGACGAGGTCCGTCACCGTTTCCATCGCCATGTCGCTCGCAAGCGCGTTGGCCTGCAGAGCGGAGAGATTGCGCGCGACATTTGCCGGCAGCGGTGTCGGCGCCGGCGCGGTTTGCGCGGCGGCGGTCGTGGCGGTGAAAGCGAGAAAAGCGGCGAAAGCCAAAGCGCGCATTAGTGGTCTCCTGCACGTCTATCGGCACGCCGAGGCCGCAAGCGGCAAGCGGTTTTCGACGGAGGCGCTTAGCGGCGCGCGCGCCATTCGGCGCAAGTCTGGCCGTAAATGTCGACCTTGAACTGCTCGAATGGCGCGGCCAATGGGACGTCTTCCCGCTGCAGGCGTGAGCCGAGACGCTTGGCCAGAGCGATAGACGGCGCGTTGGCCTTATCGATGCAGTGGATGACGCTGTCCCAACCCAAATGATCGAAGGCCCAATCGATCGCGGCGGTGGCGCCCTCTGCGGCGAAGCCCTGCCCCATCGCTGCGGCTTTCAAACCCCAGCCGACTTCATCGCCAGGCCACGAGCCTTCCTTGCCGCCCGGCCGCCAAGGCCCCAGCCGGCCGATCCATTCGCCCGTATCGCGGCGGAGGACGGAGAACATGGAAAAACCCAGCAAAGCCCAAGCGCCAGTGAGCGTCGCCATCGTCCGCCACGCCGCATCGCGCGGGGCCGTGCCGCCTATGAAGCGCATGGTCTCCTCTTCCTGCGCCATCGCGGCAAAGCCGTCGAAATCCGCCTGGATCGGCGGGCGCAGGATGAGGCGCGCGGTGGTGAGGGTTGGGCCGAGGGTCATTTGGAGAGTTCGTCAAGCACGCCGAGAAAAGCGCGCACATCTCCGCTTTCCATCAACAATTCGGCGCCCATTACCAAGCGAAGTTTTCGTACGAGAGTCGCAAACTCGATCTGATCTGCTTCCGCCCGTGTTTTTGCTGCTGTTGCCTTCTCGGTTTCCGCCTCGGCCAAGAGTTTTGTTGCGCGCGCGGCGATTTCTTCGTTTTCAGCACCTGCCTTTCTCAAACGCTCCTTGAGGCCGTGGATAGCTTCCGACATTACCTGCATCGCCTCTTGGCGAACGGTGACTTGGTTCTCGTTGTCGATAATTGTGTCGAGAACGCGAGCCGTGGCAGCCTTGAGCTTGGCGACCATGCCGTCTGCGACCACTGGAACGGGAAGAGCCGGCGCCTTCGAAGAAGGCGCTGGGAGAAGACGCTTCACTTTATCCGAGTCATGGCGAGCGGCAATGAACACCTCCACCACGAGCTGCATTGCTTGAATTGCAGCTGGCGATTTCAGCAAACTTGTCGCCATCACCACGCCATGCTCGGAAAAAACCCACGGCAAGGCGCGACGCCCGCCCCTTCCAGCTGGTGGAAGCCCTAAATCTTTGCGTTCAGCCTCGCTGACTTGAAACGCCCACCCTTCCGGAAAACGTTCGATATTGCGCTTCACGGCTTGGTTGAGAGCTCGCGTTTCAACCCCGAGCATAGCGGCCAAGTCTGCGTCCAAGATCACGGGCCCGCCATGCAATGACAGGATTGCGGGCTGGCGTGACTCAACTTCGCTGGAGACGACAACGCTCATGGTTTGAGATCACAACCTGTGATCTCAAACTTTAGCTTACATTGCAGACTCGTATAGAGGGCGGCGTTCAAGGCTTTGAGATCACAAATTGTGATCTCAAAAAACATACTATTTTCAGCCGTTTAGACCCTAGCCCACGCTGGGATCGATGCCTTTGCACGCATCCACGAGGCCCTTCACGGCGGCGACGCTGTGGTCGAACATGGCGCGCTCTTCGCTGGTGAGCGCGATCTCGACCACCTTCTCCACGCCATTCTTGCCGATAATGCACGGCACGCCGACATAAATGTCGCGTAGGCCGTACTCGCCATTCAGCTGGGCCGCGCACGGCAGCAGGCGCTTCTTGTCGCGCAGGTAGGACTTCGCCATCAGCATCGCGCTTTCGGCCGGCGCGTAAAAGGCCGAGCCCGTCTTCAACAGGTTGACGATTTCGGCGCCGCCGTCGCGGGTGCGCTGAATAATCTTGTCCAGCTTCTCCTGCGTGGTCCAACCCATCTTCACCAGGTCCGGCAGCGGAATGCCGGCGACGGTGGAGTAACGCGCCAGCGGCACCATGGTGTCGCCATGGCCGCCGAGCACGAAGGCGGTGATGTCTTCGACCGAGACGTTGAATTCTTCCGCCAGGAAGTAGCGGAAGCGCGCCGAATCCAGCACGCCAGCCATGCCGGCCACTTTGTTGGCCGGGAGCTTCGAGAATTGGCGGAACGCCCACACCATCGCATCCAGCGGATTGGTGACGACGATCACGAAAGCGTTCGGCGCGTGCTGGGCGATGCCCTCCCCCGCGGCCTTCATCACCTTCAAATTGATGCCGAGCAGATCATCGCGGCTCATACCGGGCTTGCGCGGCACGCCAGCGGTGATGATGCAGACATCGGCGCCAGCAATATCCGCATACGCGTTCGCGCCCTTGAGCCGGCTGTCCTTGCCGAACACGGGCGAGGCTTCGGCGATGTCGAGCCCTTTGCCTTGGGGCACGCCCTCCGCGATATCGAACAGGATCACGTCGCCCAGCTCTTCGCGCGCGGCGATGTGGGCCAAAGTGCCCCCGATCATGCCTGAACCGATAAGGGCGATCTTTGCGCGGGCCATGGGCGAACTGCTCCGAAATCAAATGAAGGCGGGTGTGTTAGCCCCGCGGGCGCCGCAGCGCAATGTGAACCGCTAGAGGGTTTTAGAGCGAGCCGTAGCTGGCGACGCGGCCCTTGCGCCATTCCGGCTCGGGGGCTGCGTTTTGCTCAAGCCATTCGGGCGCGGCGTGTTCTTCCGGCGTGAGGAACAGACCCAGCCGACGCGCGGCGCTGCCAGCGGCCACACTGGACGTGAACATCGCCAAAGGCGCGCTCGCCACCAAGCCAAACAGAATCGGCGCCATCCAAATCACGAGGTCCGAATAAGGCGCAGCAATCGCGAGCGCGACAAGACCGACCATGGTGTGCCAGCCATAGACGCGCCAGGCCTCGCTCCAGGTGATCTTGGTCGCGCCGCGGCGCTGCGCGTTCCAGCCGCTATCGATACCAGCGAGCGTCTCGAACACGGCGCGGCAGGTGAACAGCATGCGTTGCGGAGCAAGAATAGCGGACATCACCATCTCCGCGCCCAGACCGGCCAGCAACCGGCCGCCGCCGCCAAAGGCCCGGCGCTCCTGCTCATCGGCCAAGATCATGAGCGCGCCCATCACTTTGGGCCCGAATAGCATCACAACGGTGAGCACGATGCTCCAGTGCAGCTCGAAGATCTGCTCTACGCTTCCGCTGAACCAAGCTTCGCCCGGCTCCGGCGCGCCTTGGGCGACGCGCAGCGAAACGCCCACGGCTATGAAAGCCAGCCAGAGCGGGCCGGCTGCGTAGACCATCGCCGCCAGGATGATCTGCACCTTGCTGAGCCAATGCAGCCCTTCGGCGCGCAACAGCGCCAGGTGCTGCAGATTGCCCTGACACCAGCGGCGATCGCGCGCCGCTTCGTCCGCCAGCGAGGGCGGACATTCTTCGTATGACCCATCGAGCGCCGGCGCCATGGCGACGCCCCATCCGGCGCGGCGCATGAACCAGCCCTCGACGACGTCATGGCTCAAAATATCGCCCCCGAACGGCGGCGCGCCTGGCAGACGCGGCAGACCGGCGCTGGCGGCGAAGGCGCGCGTGCGCACGATGGCGTTGTGGCCCCAATAGAGGCCGTCATTGCCCGACCACCAGGCCAGACCTGCAGCGGCGACCCGGCCGTACAGGCGGATGCCGAATTGGAGGTGGCGGGCGAACAGGGTCTCGCCGCCGATTCCACGCGGGGCGGTTTGCAGAACGCCGAGATCGGGGCGCGCTTCCATGGCCCTATTCAGCTCGACCAACAGGTCAGCGCTCATGACGCTGTCCGCGTCCAGCACGACCATGTACTCGTAGTCGGCGCCAAAGCTGCGCACCCAGTTGGCGATGTTGCCGGCCTTGCGGCCGGTGTTGGAGGTGCGGTGGCGATAGTAGAAAGACGACACGCCGCTTGCGCGAGCGCGCGCCGCCTCCTCCGCCTCCTGATAAACGATCAGGTCGTTATTGCTGTCGCTGAGGACGAAGAAATCGAACGCCTCGGATACGCCCGCGCGGGCTAGGTCGGAGTCCATCAATTTCAGGCGGGCATAGACTTCCGCTACGTTCTCGTTCCGGATCGGCACCAGCAGCGCTGTCCGTTTAATGTGCAAAGGCACAACGCCTGGCTCAAGGCGGAGGAAGCTCTCGGGACGCAGCGTCAGCAGCGCGAAGCCGGTCAGTGCGCTGGTGAACCAAAGCGCGATCCCGACGAAGAGCGGCCCGAACAGGATAAGACCGGTGATCTCCACCGCATTGAGGCCGTCCGCAGCGAAGAGCTCATAGGGTGCGTGCCAAGCCGCGCCTGTGAGCGCCAGAGCGACTACGAACAAGCCAATGCGACGGGCAAGCAGGTTGGGGTGACGCAGCGAGTCAGCCGGCGCCGAAATGGGCTGCGTCGGCATCGCCAGCGGCGCCTGAGCCGGTAGAACCGATGGCGTCAAGTCAATGTCGTACAGCAAGGAGACCCCCCGCACATCAAGCGACGCGTCGCCCGGGTTTACGAGATATGGACTAGTGGAAGCACCCAACTGCATGCGAGCAGCCTAGTTGCTGGGCGCTCGCTGAAATTAGTGGCGCATGACCTCAAGGTAGACTGCCCCATGCCCAAGGGCCCTATCTCTTCACCACAAGCAATAGGCCGTCGCCAATAGCTGTCATTGCCGCATGGATGCGATCATCGCTTTTGGCCTTATGCGCCAGCGCCCGCAAGGCGACCGTATCAGCGCTCTTATCCGCCGGCTCAGCGACCCGGCCCGACCAGAGCACATTGTCGAACAGCATCAGGCCGCCTCTCCGGATCAGCCGCAGCCCACGCTCATAGTATTGATCGTATGAGGTCTTATCGGCGTCGATGAAGCCAAAATCATAGCTTCCCTCCTCCCGCGCCTGGAGCCTTTTGTCGAGCGTGTCCAGGGCTGGCGCGATGGTGAGGTCGATTATGCCGTCCACTCCCGCCTCGGCCCAATAACGGCGCGCACTGGCAGTCCAGTCTTCATTGACATCGCAGGCCAGCAAATGTGCATCCCGGCCATGTCGTTCCTGCATAGCCAACGCGACCGCCAAGGACGAGTAGCCCGTGAAAACACCCACCTCAAAGGCGCGCTTGGCGTTTATCAGCCGCACCAGCAGCTGCATGAACGCGCCCTGCTCGGCGCTAATCTGCATCTGCGCCATCGGCATTGCCTGGGTTTCTTCCCGGCACTTTGCGAGCACCGGGTGTTCGGGTGGATTTACGTCCGACAGATAGCGAATGATTTCGGACGTCAGGCCAATCGATGACGACATCGAGCCATCTTACGCCAGCCGACGGAGCTCATCCACCAAGTCTGGCCGCTCCCAGGTGAAGCCGCCCTCATTATCAGGCTGACGGCCGAAATGCCCATACGCGGCGGTGCGGGCGTAGATCGGACGATTGAGCTTCAGGTGCGTGCGGATGGCGCGCGGCGTGCAGCCATCCATCAGCTCGGGCAATTTCGCTTCGAGGATGGCGGGATCGATCGTGTCGGCGCCATGCAGATCCACGTAGAAGCTTGTCGGTCGCGCCACGCCGATCGCGTAGCTGATCTGAATGGTGCAGCGCTCGGCCAGACCTGCGGCGACAACGTTCTGAGCCAGATATCGGCATGCATAGGCTGCGGAGCGGTCAACTTTGGTCGGATCCTTGCCGGAGAATGCGCCCCCGCCATGCGGCGCCGCCCCGCCATAGGTGTCGACGATGATCTTGCGGCCGGTGAGACCGGTATCTCCATCCGGGCCGCCAATCTCGAATTTGCCAGTCGGGTTGATGTGCCACTTGGTTTTCTTGGTGATCAGGCCTTCGGGAAACACCGAAGCCGCGAGCGGCTTCACGATCTCCGCGAAGCGGGCTTGCGAATAGTTTTTGTCGCCCAGCTTCTTCTTGTGCTGGTGACTGACGACGATGGCGACGACCTCGACCGGCTTGCCATTCTCATAGCGCAGCGTGACTTGGCTCTTAGCGTCGGGTTCAAGCTCTGGGCGTTCGCCGGAGTGACGCGCCTCAGCAAGGCGCTTTAGGATGTTGTGTGAGTATTGCAGCGTGGCCGGCATCAATTCCGGCGTTTCACTGCAGGCATAGCCGAACATGATGCCCTGATCGCCGGCGCCTTCATCCTTGTTGCCTTTGGCGTCCACGCCTTGAGCGATGTGCGCGGATTGGCCGTGCAGATAGCAAGCATACTTGGCCTTCTCCCAGTGAAAGCCCTTTTGCGCGTACCCGATGTCCTTCACCGCGGCGCGCACTTTCGGCTGCAGCGACGCGATAATGTCTTTGGTGAAAGCCTTGTTCTTGGCTTTGTCGCCGCCATTCTTCGCGCGGACTTCGCCGGCGAGAATAATGCGATTGGTGGTCACCATGGTCTCGCACGCAACCCGCGACTCTGGGTCCGCCTCCAGAAAGGCGTCGACCACAGTGTCTGAAATGCGGTCCGCCACCTTATCCGGGTGGCCTTCAGACACACTTTCGCTAGTGAACACGTAAGAGCTTCTAGCCACTCGGATTCTCCGTTTCCCCCGCATCGCGGCGCGCTTTTTTAGATGTTGGTTGAGCGACCGCGCAACCGAAGATCAGCGGCGACCCGAATCGCCCTCTTCCGTGATCGCGCGCACCAGGTCGAGCACCCTGCGGCGGACCTTGGCGCTCTTAATGGACGCGAACATGGCCATCAGTTGAGCCCCCTCCGGCGTCGCCAAGGCGTCGTGGATGAACTCTTCCTGCTTTTCCGCGACTCCGGAGGCCCGGCCTACGCTAATGCCCTCGAAAAAACGTGAGATGGGCATTTCTAGAGCCGCAGCGATGGCGAACAGGCGGCTCGCGGCCATCCGGTTCACGCCTTTCTCGTATTTCTGGACCTGCTGGAAAGTAACGCCAAGTAATTCTGCGAGGCGTTCCTGACTCATACCGATTTCGAGACGTCGTGTTCTGACCTTTTGCCCTAAACGTCTGTCGACGGCGTTCGCCGACCTTTCGTCGTTCATTATTTTTCTATCCTTCCGACCGCTTCCGCCCCAGAAAAGCTATCCCACACACACCCATAACCATGATTGGCAATAGCAAAATTCCCGCTCTTGCAAAGAGCGTTTCCCCCAAGGCGGGGGGTAGCTGGGCCTGAGCCGCCCCCTCGCCGCCGCGGGCGCTGCTGATTTCGCGACCGAACGCGTCGACAATCGCCGACACACCCCCCGAGGCGGCGCGCGCCAAGGGAAGCCCCTCTTCGATCGAGCGATAACGCGCCATTTGATAGTGTTGCCAAGGGCCAGAGCCATCGCCGAACCAGGCGTCGTTGGTCACGTTGATGATCCAACCCGGCCGTTCCGCGCCCCGGGGAACCATCCCGGGAAAGATCGCCTCATAGCAAATCAGCACCACGGCCGGCTGCGCCTCCGGGACAATAAGCCGCGTCGGCATTTCGCCTGCCGTGAACCCCGCGCCGATCCGCTGCAGCGGCGCGATGTTGAGTTGGCTCACCATCGACCAGAGCGGGATGAACTCTCCGAACGGGACCAGGCGGTGCTTATCGTACACTTGGCCGCTGAGGCGGACTTGCCCGCCTACGCCATCGATCACAGTGGCCGAATTGTACAACCTCAGCGCGTTCGGATCGCCGCGGCGCTGATACATCCACTCATCACATGCCTGCGGTGGTTCGCATCTCGAGAGGCCCGTCACCAGTGCGCGATCCCCAAGCCCGCGGCCGAGCGCGGCCAGGAATTGCGGATTGTCGAGCATGAAGAAGTTCAGCGTTGGAATGGCGCCTTCGGGCCAAATCAGAATTGGCGCGGCCTCTTCATCAGCGGCCCCGCTGACTTGCAGATAGCGCGCCAGGACGCGCCATTCCTGATCGGGCGAGTAGCGCCATTTATCGGCCTGGCTCAGCCCCGCATCAGCGACGCGCACTTGCGGCTGCGCGCCAGGTGGATCGATCGGCGCCGAGTTCAAACGTCCTGCGCCCCATCCCCAGGCCATGCCGAGAAAGAGCGCGGTGAGCACGAGCGGCGCAAATCGCTTAGCCGCCGAGAACTGACCATCCGCCACCGCGGCAGGCGCGGCCGCGGCGAGCAGCGTGATCAAAGTCAGCCCATAAATGCCGACAAGCGAAGCCAGCTGGGAAATCGGGGCGCCAGCGGTCCACACATAGCCGGGCAGCAGCCATGGAAAGCCGCCAAACACGTGCCCGCGCGTCCATTCAGTGATGAAGAGCGCGAGCGCCAAGGTTGGAATGCGCCGCCAAGTCTTCGCCCAAAACGCAATCGCCAGCGCACAACCAACCGCCCAGAACAGCGCCATGCCAGCCGCGAGCGCGAGCGTCGCCGGCACGCCCCATATTGGGCCCCACGCCGAACTGTCGACATTGAACGCCGATGAGAGCCAATAAAGCCCGGTCGTCATGTGACCGAGCGCGAACCAGAACCCGGTTGCGAACGCTGAGCGGATCGGCTGCGCCCGCGTCGCTGAAACATCGAGCAGCCAAACCAAAACCGTCAGCGCCGCCATGAAGAGGAGCGCGACCTGGAACGGCGCATGGCCGAGCGTTGCAACAGCGCCGGCCAGCAAAGCGACGGCAAAGCGGCGCCAAGCCGGCTGCGCCGCAAACCAAGCCTGAACGCGCGATTGCGCCGATGCGCCCATAGACCGCACAGGCTCCGCCAATGTTGACATCTTTACGCCTTGCGCGCGCGGGCAGCCTCAACGCGCGATGAATCGACCACTTCCGCCGGCGGCCGCTGTGCTTCTGCCGTGCGCTTTATTCGCACACGTTTCACGCGCCGCGGGTCGGCGTCGGTTATCTCTACATCGAAACCAGCTGGGTGGTGCAATATTTCGCCGCGCTGCGGCAAACGGCCGGCAAGCGCGACAGCGAGTCCAGCGACCGTGTCGAACTCGTCTTCATGATCCGGCAGCGCCAAGCTGGCGCCAAGCCGCTCCTGCAATTCATCGATATCGGCGCGCCCGTCAGCGTCGAACGCGCCGCCGGTCCGCTCATTGATGAGAGAGGAATCCACATCGTGCTCGTCATCGATGTCGCCGACGATTTGTTCCACCAAGTCTTCCATCGACACCAAGCCGTCGGTGCCGCCATATTCATCAACGACGAGCGCCAAATGAATGCGACTCGATTGCATTTTCAGGAACAAAGTGGAGAGCGTCATGGAGGGCGGGACGAACAGAATCTCGCGCTTAATGCGCGTTAGCAGCCGATCGCTGAATTTGGCCTTGCCCTCCCCCGCTTCATTCGGGGCGATCAAGGACATCACATCGCGCACATGAACGAAGCCCTGCGGATCGTCGAGCGTCTCGCCATAGATCGGGATGCGCGAGTGTTGCGACTCGGCAATCAGGCGCGCTGCCTCCGCAAGCGTCGCCGAGGCCTCGATCGCTACAATCTCGGCGCGCGGGCGCATCACGTCATTCACGCGCAAGCGGTCGAAGCGCGCGGCGCGCAGGATCATATCCTTGTGCGCGACTTGAAATTCTTCGCCGCCCGCCTCGTGCGCGCGCAACGCCTCTTCGACAGCGCCAACCGCGCCATCGCCGTCACCGCTTTGGATCAGCCGCCGCGCCAGCCGGCGGAACCAGCTCGAGCGCCTCCTTAATGGAGGCTCTTCAGACTCTGGGCCGTCACTCATAGAGTTTGCGTCACGCTCCTTTTTCGCCTTCAGGCATAGGGATCCTCGATCCCGATCGAGGTTAGGATGGCGCGTTCCCGCGCCTCCATCGCCTCGGCCTGCTCTGGCTGCTCGTGATCATAACCCAGAAGATGGAGAAATCCGTGCACCACCAAGTGGGCGGCGTGATGTTCGAACCTTTTCCCCTGGAAATTCGCTTCCTGAACAATGGTTTCCGCCGCCAAAGCGATGTCACCAAAGAAGTTCGGATCGAGCTCCGGCGCGGGAAAAGACAGGACGTTGGTGGGGCCATCCTTGCCGCGAAACTGCTTGTTGAGCGCGGCGATCGCCATGTCGTCGCCGAGGAGCACGGAAACGATCCCGCCCTTGCCTTCATAGTGCGCCGCCGCGGCCAACGCCTCGGCCAGCACATCCTCATGACCACGCCAGAGCGGCGAGCCACCGACGAAATCCACTTCTAGCTGGTGCTGGCTGTCAGCCACGGCCGCCCTCGTCCCGATGGTAAGCATCTACGATTCTGGCGACGAGCCGATGACGCACGACATCCTGAGATGCGAAGCGGATCACCTCGACGCCGCTAATGTCCTCAAGGATCGACACGGCGTGCGCGAGCCCAGATTGATCCAAGCGCGGCAGATCGATCTGAGAAGGATCGCCCGTGACGACCATGCGCGAGCCTTCGCCTAAGCGCGTCAGCACCATCTTCATCTGCAGAATGGTGGCGTTCTGCGCCTCATCGACAATGACGAAGGCATTGGACAGCGTACGCCCGCGCATGAAAGCAAGCGGCGCGACTTCGATCTGACGCCGCTCACGCCGCGCCTTCAGGTCGTTCTCGCTCATCTGCGAGCGGAATGCGTCCCAGATCGGCTGCAGGTAAGGATCAACTTTTTCCGTGAGGTCGCCGGGCAAATAACCCAGCCGCTCGCCGGCCTCGACCGCAGGCCGCGTGACAATGATGCGATCCACACGCTCTTGCCGCATCGCCTCGACAGCGGCCGCAACAGCGAGGAAAGTCTTGCCCGTACCCGCAGGGCCGACGCCGAAGATCAGATCAATGCCCTCATCGCGCAGCGCTTCGACATAATGCACTTGTCGCGGCGTACGTAGCGTGAGCCCGCCAAGCTGCGGCAAGGTCAATGGCGCGCCGGACTCGGCGCCGCCTTCGGAAAACGAAATCGCCGCCAGCACATCACCCTCGCGGATGCGACTCTTGCGCTTCTGCAAATCCGTCAGCGCATCGATGATGCGCGCGACGCGTTCCACGTCCGCGGCCGCACGCGCGCGCACGATCAGCTGATCGCCCTGCGCATCCAGCGTCAGCCGATAGGATGGCGCGCCGCGCGGCGCGTTCGGATCGCGAAAAGTTTCCTGGATGTACGCGACGTGGCGATGCAGCGGCCCGAAAATGGCCTGCGCCGTAGCTGGATCTGCCAGCTTGATGACGCGCTCTATCTCACTCACGCCATCACCGCTTGGCGCGCAGCTACGCCCGTCAACGAATTTTGCGAAGCGGCCTCAATGGCGACCTCAACGACCTCGCCCACCGCAATATTGTCTGCAGCGAAATGCACGCCCTGCAGATAGGGTGAACGACCGTGCATCTGTCCTGCCCTCCGTCCCTTCCCCGCAACCAGAATCGGCAAAGTGCGCCCGATCTGCGCGGTGTTGAAGGCGCGCTGTTGTTCGATGAGCAGCGCTTGCAGTCGAGCCAAGCGCTCGGCCTTCACCGCTTCATCGATCTGCGCGAGCATGCCCGAAGCCGGGGTGCCGGGCCGCGGCGAATACTTGAAGGAGTAAGCTGACGCAAAGCCAACATCGCGCACCAGCTGCAGCGTGGCCTCAAAATCTTTCTCGCTCTCGCCAGGAAAGCCGACGATAAAGTCCGTCGACAGCGCAATGTCAGGCCGCGCTGCGCGCAGCCGCGCAATAATGTCGCGATAAAGCACGCCATCGTGTTTGCGGTTCATGGCTTTCAAGATGCGGTCTGAGCCCGACTGCACCGGCAGGTGCAAGTACGGCATCAGCTTCGGCTCCGACCCATGCAGCGCAATCAGCTCGTCCGTCATCTCGACGGGGTGCGATGTGGTGTAGCGCAGCCGCACCACGCCATTGATGCGCGCCAGCTCGATCAGCAAATCGGCGAACGAAGCCGCGCCTTTCGCGCCTTCGCCATGATAAGCGTTGACGTTCTGCCCCAACAAAGTGATTTCACGCACGCCTTGATCGACTAGAGCGCGCGCCTCGGCGAGCACATCGGCCACGGGGCGTGAATATTCTGCGCCGCGCGTGTAGGGCACGACGCAGAACGTGCAGAATTTATCGCAACCCTCTTGGATCGAGAGGAATGCGCTGACGCCATCTGGCGCGCGTGCGGGCAGCGCGTCAAATTTTTCCTGCGGTGCAAAATCGGCGGCGAGCCGCTCGCCGCTCTTGCGCGCGGCGCGGGCGATCAACTCCGGCAGCTTGTGATAGGCCTGCGGTCCCACCACTAAGTCGACTGCGGGAGCGCGTGCAATGATCTCTTCTCCCTCCGCCTGGGCGACGCACCCGGCAATGGCGATGGTGGTGTTCTTGCCCTCGCTGCGCCTGCGCTCCTTGTGGACGCGCAGGCGTCCGATCTCGGAATAGACTTTCTCCGTCGCCTTTTCCCGAATGTGGCAAGTGTTCAACACCACGAGATCGGCGTCATCCGGCTTGTCCGCTGGTGCATAGCCAAGCGGCGCAAGCACATCGCGCATGCGTTCGGAGTCGTACACATTCATTTGGCAGCCATAGGTCTCAATGAAGACCGTCTTTGGCGGCTGCGCTTTTGGCTCTGCCATAAAACTTCCTAGGGCCCTGGCCCGCCTCGGCTCGATCTAAGCGGGCGGCGCAAGCGCGTCCAGCGTCGACATTAACGCTTCGCGGCGGCCTTCGCTTTTTCGTCCAGCGGCACACCGTAGAGTTCCAGCCGGTGGTCGACCAGCTTGTAGCCGAGCCGGCGCGCGATCTCCTGCTGCAGCCGTTCGATCTCGGGATCGACAAACTCGATCACCTTCCCGGTTTTGGTGTCGATCAGGTGATCATGGTGGACTTCCGGCGCTTCCTCATAGCGGGAGCGACCGTCTCGAAAATCCAGCCGCTCAAGGATGCCCGACTCTTCAAACAAGCGCACGGTCCGATAGACCGTGGCGATGGAAATCCCCGGATCCACGGCGACGGCGCGCCGATGCAATTCCTCGACATCGGGGTGATCATGGCTGGCCGAGATGACGCGCGCGATAACTTTTCGCTGCTCCGTCATCCGCATGCCTTTTTCGGCGCAGAGTTTTTCAATCCGATCCATGGGCCTCATTTAGCGCGCCGGCGCGGAAACGTCACGCTCAAACCAGCGGCCGAGGCAGGTCTCGGCGCAAAACGAGAGCATCCACGGCGCCTTGCGCGCTCGCATAATAGGCGCCGCGGCGTCCAGCTTCGACGTAGCCGAGCTTCGCATAGAGGGCGCGCGCGGCCTGATTTGTTTCGGCGACTTCAAGGTGCATGGTTGAGGCGCCGCGGACGAGTGCTGCAACACCCGCCGCCGTGACGAGCGATGCGCCGATGCCCCTGCGCCGCGCGTCCGGGACCACGGCCAGAGTGAGAATTTCGGAATCGCCGCCCGCGGCCCAGGCCATCACAAATCCTTGCGGCGCCGGATTGCGCGCAATGAGCACAAAGACGGTGGGGTTGTTCATCAGCTTGCCGATTTCCGCTTCGGTCCAGGCCGCATCGAAGGCCGCGGCATGGATCGTGGCGAGCAAACTGGCGCCGCTGGGGTCAACGCCTTCAATCATGGCTTTGGCGGCGTCACGTGCGGCGCACGCAAATAGAGCGGCGCGGGTTTGTAGCAGTCTGGATTCAATTCGGCGGCACGCCGCGCCAGCGCCGCAGCGTCGGGCGTGGCGTCGGATGCATTCAAGGTCATCGCGCGCCCGCGAGCCGCCGCGGCAAACAGCGCCTCGTGCTCGCCTCGCTCTATGCCCCGGGGAGAAATCAGGTCCCTCCCGTCCTCATAAAGCGCCATGTATGACGCGCCGGGCGTTTCGATCAGCCCTCCGCGCAGGCCGGCTTCTCCATCCTGCAGCGCCAAAGCTTCGAGCGTTGAAACGCCGAGGCACGGCTTGTTCAGAGCCAAAGCCAGCGCGCGCGCAAAGGAGAGCCCGACCCGCACGCCGGTGAACGATCCAGGACCATTGGTGACGGCGATGCGGTCGAGCGTTGCAAAGGTGAGGCCCGCCTGCGCCACCGCTTCGCGCACCATTGGCGCCAGCCGTTCAGCCTGCCCGCGCGCCATGCGTTCCGACGCCGCCGCCCGCGCGCCAGCTCCATCAGTAATGGCGACAGAACAAGCGTTAAGCGCAGTGTCGATGGCGAGAACGATCACGCGCCAATCAGGCGGATCACACCACCTGCTCCACGGCCTTCACCTCGGGCACGTAATGCTTGAGCAGATTCTCGATACCCTGCTTGAGCGTCAGCGTGGAGGATGGGCAACCCGCGCAGGAGCCGCGCATATTGAGTTTCACCACGCCCGCATCGTGATCCCAGGAGTGGAAGGTGATGTCCCCGCCATCGCGGGCGACAGCCGGACGCACGCGGGCCTCGATGATTTCCTTGAGCTCATTCACGATCTCGGCGGCTTCGCCTTCATAAGCGATGTCGGCTTCGTCCGCGTCCGCGACGGGCGCGCCGTCGCCCAACAGCACCGGACGTCCCGACGTGTAGTGATCCATGATCGCCGCCAGCACGTGCGGCTTCAGGTGCGGCCACTCGATCGCGTCCGCCTTAGTCACGGTGAGAAAATCACCGCCAAGATAAACCCGCTCAACGCCCTCGATGCCGAACAGCGCCCGCGCCAATGGCGAGGCCAAAGCGGAGTCTGCGTCGGTGAAGTCGCGTGCGCCGGCGCCAAGCACGTCCCGCCCGGGAAGGAATTTCAGCGTGCGCGGGTTCGGCGTGGATTCCGTTTGAATGAACATGAGCCTCAGGTGGGCTTTTCAATGGGGCCGGTCAAGCCGGCCGCCGCTGCGCCCAGGGGCAATGCCAGCGCGCGAATCTCGTCCCTGGAGAGTGCGCCGGGAACAACCAGCACCGGGACTGGGCGGCTCCCGCCCAGACCCTGGCGTCCCAACTGGGCCACGAGCGGTCCCGGCCCGCCGGGCCCCGGCGCGGACGCGATCACCACCAGCTTAATCGAAGGATCTTCTTCAATCAGCTTGCGCACTTGCGGCTTCAACTCCCCTTCGCGCAGTACGGGCTCGGGCGTCAGTCCGCACTCCGCCCAAATCTCAGCTGCGAAACGCTGGGTGAGGCTCTCAGCGGCGTCGTGCGCTTGGCGGCGGATTTCATCGGTGATGGTGGCCCACGGCGCGGGATATGACGGCTCCACCACGCGCAGCATGACCAGACGCCAGCCGGCGCTCTTGGCGACAATCCCGGCATAGGTGAGCGCCGCCGGAAATTCCGGGCTTTCATCGGCGATCACCAAACAGGCAAAAGGCTCAGCCATGGACGCCATGCTTGGCGCAACGCGCCCTTCCCTTCAAGCGCGCCAGAACCCGACTACGTCGCGCACTTCCTTCATGGTCTCGGCCGCGATGGCGCGCGCGCGCGCGGCCCCTTCGCGCAGAACCGCATCAAGCGCAGCTGGGTCGCCGAGATAACGGCGCATTTCGCCCGCCATTGGCGCGAGCTTCGACACCAGCAGTTCTGCAAGCGCCGGCTTGAACACGCCAAAGCCCTTGCCGCCATACTCGGCGAGCACGGCGGCTGGCGTGGCGTCCGACATCGCCGCGAAGATGCCGACGAGGTTTTCCACCTCAGGCCGATCCTTCAGGCCTTCGACGCTTTCAGGCAGCGGCAGCGGATCGGTGGTGGCCTTCTTGATCTTGTTGGTGATCGCGTCGGCGTCATCGGTCAGATTGATCCGCGTCATGTCGGACGGATCGGACTTCGACATCTTCTTCGTGCCTTCGCGCAACGACATGATGCGCGCGCCGGGCCCCTGAATCAGCGGTTCGGGCAGCGGGAAAAATCCTGGCGCGCCATAATCATTGTTGAACTTTTGCGCGATGTCGCGCGAGAGTTCGAGGTGCTGCTTCTGGTCCTCGCCGACCGGAACATGCGTGCCCTTATAAAGCAGGATGTCGGCAGCCTGCAGCACCGGATAGGCGAACAGACCAACCGAAACCCGCTCGGCGTGCTTGCCAGCTTTGTCCTTGAACTGCGTCATGCGCTCGACCCAGCCCATGCGCGCGACGCAATTGAAGATCCAGGCCAGCTCCGAATGTTCACGCACGGCTGACTGCACGAACACGATCGCCTTCGTTGGATCGACGCCAGCGGCGAGATAGGCCGCCGCTACCTCGCGACACCGGCCGACCAATCCCTTTGGATCGGGTTCAGTCGTGATCGCGTGCAGATCGACGATGCAATAAATGCTTTCATACCGGTCCTGCAGCGCGACCCAATTCTTCAGCGCGCCGAGATAATTGCCGAGATGCAGGCCGTTGGTCGGCTGCATGCCGGAAAAGACGCGGGACGGCCCGGCATAGGCGGGCGACGGATGATCGGACATGAGGAAACTCCTGGCCGCGCCATATCAGCCGTCGAGGCTCGGCGGCAAGCTTACGCCCCCTTCCGGCGCGCGCTCACGCCGGAATGCGGCGCGAACCTCGCTCACCGTCACCGCACGCAGCGCGAAGGCGAGGATGAAATAGAACGTGCCGCCGCCAAGAATGAGCAGCGCGACCGCGATTTCCTTCGAGCCGCCAACCATGGCTTCCAACGCGGCGCGATTGGCCCCGCCGAACCACAACACCGCGCCAAGAATGGCTGAGGCGAGCGCGATGCGGGCGAGCCGGCCGTAAGCGCTCGCCGTCGGCGCATAGGCGCCCCGCCGCACCAACGACCGGATCATCAAGCCGACATTGAGCCAAGCGGCGGCGCTGGTGCCCATGGCGAGCCCCGGAAAGCCCGGCGCGCCCATGGCGCGGAAGCCGAAGAAGAGCGCTGCGCCCACAACAATGTTCACCGCCATCGAGATCAACGCAAAGCGCATCGGCGCGCGCGTATCTTCGCGGGCGAAGAAAGCCGGCGCGTAAATCTTGGCCAACACGAAAGCCGGCACGCCCCAGCCATATTGCACCAGCGCGAGGCCGACTTGAGCGGCGTTCTCCGCAGTGAAGGCGCCGCGCGAGAACAAGCCTTCAATGAGGTAGCCCGGAATGGCCAGCAGCGCTGCAGCGGCCGGCAGCGTGAACGCCATCGACAAAGCGACAGCTTCATCCAGCGCGCCGCTCGCCCCTGCACTATCGCCAGCCTGCACCAAACGCGCCAAGCGCGGCAGCATGGCGACGCCGACGGCGATGCCAATGAGACCCAGCGGCAATTGATAGAGCCGGTCAGCGACATTCAAGAAGGTGATGGCGCCCTGTTCGAACGAAGCGAGCGCCTGGCTCACCATCACATTGATCTGCAGCGCCCCGCCGGCGATCGCGCCCGGCACAGCCAGCGCCACCAAACGCTTCACCCCCGGCGTAATGCGCGGCGGCGTCAGCGCCGAATGCGCGCCCGCGCGCCGTGCGCCAAGCCACACCCAAATCGCCTGCAGCAAACCTGAAACCGAAACAGCGATGGCAGAGGCGTAAGCGGCGGCCTGGGCGTCGTTGCGAAATGGGATCACCGCGATCAGCAGGCAAAGGTTCAACAGGATCGGCGCGGCGGCGGCGACGAAGAACTTGCCGCGCGCATTCAAGACGCCAGAAAATAAAGTCGCCGCCGTCATGCACACCAGGTACGGCATGGTGATCTGGGTCAGCGTCGTGGCCAGCGCGAAAATCTCGGGGTCATTGACGTACCCCACGAACAGCACGCGGTTGATCCACGACATGCAGAGGATGGCGACCGCCGTCAGCACGCCGGTGACAACCAGCAATACAGAGAGCGCCTCGGAGGCGAGGCGATCAGCCGCTTCCTCCCCTTCGCTGGCCAAGGTTTTGGCGTAAACCGGCACGAAGGCCTGGCTGAAGGCGCCTTCCGCGAACAGGCGCCGAAACAGGTTGGGGAAGCGCAAGGCGGCGAAGAAAGCATCGGCGATCGGGCCGGCGCCGAGCGCTGCGGCCAGCACCAAATCTCTGGTGAAGCCGAGCAGCCGGGAGATCAAAGTCAGGCCGCCAATGACGGCGGTGTTGCGAGCAAGACTCACTTGATTCCCCGTGAAGCGCGGCGCTTCCTAGCCCGCTTTAGGGCCAAGTGGAAACAGATCGGGCGCCTCAGCGCGCGGTCGATGCGCGCGCGACGGCGCGCGGCGTGCTGGCCGCGCCCTCGGGCGGCTCCACGGCCAGCAGGACTTCCTCCAGCTTGGCCTCGATCATGGCGATGCGCTGCGGATCCACAATTTGCGGCCCGTCCCGATCTTGCACGTAAAAGACGTCATTGACGCGCTCGCCATAGGCGCCCAGGTGCGCGGAGAGGATGTTGATCTTAGCCTCGGCGAACACGCGGGCGAGCGCGGCCAGAAGGCCCGGCCGGTCGCGGCCGGACGCCTCGATAATGGTGGCGTTCGGCGTCAAGGAATTGTCGGTGCGCACCCAAGGCTCGATCCGAAATGCGCTCAAGCGCTTGGGCAGGGCTGGCGCGGATGTTTCCACCGGGTCTTCGAGCGCGGCTCGATGCAAACGGGCGACCATCGCATCCAATTGGCGGCGATCCTTTAGCCCGAACGGCCGGTGATCGGTGGTTTGCACCGAGAATACATCGAACGCAGCGCCATCGCGCGTGGTGTGGATGCGGGCGTCGGCAATATCGGCGCCGCTTGCCGCGATCGCCGTGGCGAGGCTCGCAAACAAGCCCGGCCGATCGCCGGCATATATCAGCACTTCGGTGACGCCGCGCTGAATGACATGTCGCGCCGCGACGTGCGGGATGGCGCCGCGCCGCCGTGCGACCGTCACCTCCGAAATCTGCCAGATCAGCGCCTCGCGATCATAGCCGAGCCAGTAAGCGTCATCGAGCGCGGACACCCACTCGACATCCTTCGAGCGCCAGACATGGTCGAGCACGAATTTGCGCGTCTCCGCCGCGCGCTGCGCCAGCTGAATGCGCACGCTGTCTTCGTCCGATTGGCCGCCGCGAAACGCCGCCTCGGCAAAGGCGTACAAATCGCGCAGCAACTGGCCCTTCCAGTCATTCCAAAGCCCGCCGCCGACAGCGCGAATGTCAGCAACGGTCAGCACCAGCAGCAGACGCAGCTTTTCGAGCGAACCCACCAGTTCAACAAATTGCGCCACGGTGCGCGGATCGGAAATGTCGCGCTTTTGCGCGCAATCGCTCATTTCGAGGTGATGGCCGACGAGCCAGGAGATCAGCTCCACCTCCTCTTCCGGCAAACCTAGCCGCTCGCACGCCGTCCGCGCCGACTTGGCGCCTTCGATCTGCTGGTCGCCATCGCCCTTGCCGGTGTCATGCAGTAGCATGGCGAGATAGAGCGCGCGCCGATTGATGATTTTCGGCATCAGCGAAGTGGCGAGCGGATTGTGATCGCCGTAGCGGCCCTTCTCGATCTCAGAGATCGCGGCGATGCCGCGCAGCGTGTGCTCGTCCACCGTGAAGTGGTGGTACATATTGAACTGCATCTGCGCGACGATGCGCCCGAACTCCGGCAGGAAGCGCCCAAGCACGCCCGCTTCATTCATCAGCGCCAGGGCCGCCGCCGGCTGACGCGGCGAAGCGACAATGTTTAAAAATATCTCGCGCGCAGCGGGCTCTCGCCGAAATGCGGCGTTGATCCGGCTGACCCGCTTGCTCACCTCGCCGATCGCGGCTGGGTGCACATCGACACTGCGCTCGTCCGCCAATTGGAAAACGCGAAGGAGATTTATGGGATCGTCGAAAACTTGCGGGTGCGCCGCATTCAAGCGGCCAGCGTCCATCACGAAACCCGGCGGCAAGGCGGCAAATGATTTGTCCTTCGCGCTCGGCAGCAGACGCTGCAAGTTCTGCGGCGCGCGCTTAGCCTGGTCCGCCTCCAGGGTCGCGCACAAAACCCGCGTGAGCGCGCCCACTCTTTTGGCGACAAGGAAGTAGCGCTTCATGAAGCGCTCGACCCCGCTTAGATTGCCTCTGTCAAAATAGCCCATGCGGCGCGCCAGCTCGGGCTGCACGTCAAAAGTCAGACGCTCCTCGGCGCGGCCAGCAATCAGGTGCAGGTGCCAACGGACGGTCCACAGGAAATCGTGTGCACGCTGAAACTCCGCCGCTTCTTCCTGGCTGAAGACGCCAGATGAGACATATTCGCGCGGATCGTCGAAGCCGTAGCGGGCGCGGGCGATCCAGAACAGGCTGTGCAGGTCGCGCAGCCCGCCCTTCCCTTCTTTAATGTTGGGCTCGACCATATAGCGCGAGGCGCCGGCCTTCTGGTGCCGCGCATCGCGCTCAGCCAGCTTCGCCGCGACGAAGGCGGTCGGGTTGCGGCCCATGATTTCTTTGCGGAATTTCTTGGTGAGATCGCCAGAGAGCGTGGCGTCGCCGCAAAGATGGCGCATCTCAAGCAGCGAGGTTTGAATGGTGTGGTCGCCCTTGGCGAGCTTGAGGCATTCATCGACCGTGCGCGATGAATTGCCGACCTTCAGGCCCATGTCCCAGAGCATGTAGAGCATGTATTCGGTCACGCTCTCAGCCCAGGGCGTCTGCTTGTAAGCGCGCAGGAACAACAGATCGAGATCGGAATAAGGCGCAAGCTCGCCGCGGCCGTAGCCGCCAACCGCCATCACCGCGAAACGCTCGCCCTGAGTTGGGTTTCGCGAGCGAAAGATGTGCACAGTAGTGAAATCGTAGAGCGCGCCCACCACTTCGTCGGCGAGCTTCGCCAGCAGGCGCGCAACCGTGCGGCCATTATCTCCAAGCGTCAGACGCTGCGCGATGACCGCATTGCCCTTCGACCAAGCCTCTGTCAGCAAAGCCAGCGCTTCGCCGCGGACATTGGCGCCGCCCGTTTTTGCGACAGCGGTGAGCGCTTGCCGCAGGGCGATGCCGTCAATCGCCTCCTGTATGAGCAATGGTTTCGTTCTTTGGTTCATATTTCAGACAATGGCGCCGCAGGTGCGTGACAAGAGCCTCGCGGATCACATAACATCTTCGTAAAGCACATTCCCCAAACTTGCCTCATTTCGCGGTCACAGCCAAAGATGAGAGCGGGGACGTAAAGTTCACTCCTTGAACCCCCTGGGGGAGACAGATTTATGCGCAGCAGAGGCGCCAGGACCATTCAGGTCACTCCGGTTGAAGAAGCGCCGTCGCGGCAGCAGCAAGTCACCGACCATCCTGATCGCAACCGCCTGGAAGCGATCATGGATCAAAAACTGTTTTGGCAGCGCATCAAGAGCGAGCGTTCGTCGGCCTATTGGTTCGCCGCCTCGGTCTGGGGCGTGGGCGGTTTGGTCGTGGGCGCCCTCCTCGGCGGCTACATGATGTTCCAGGCCTATGTGGGGCTGACCGAGCCGGTCCGCGACACCCTGGTCCAGGGCCAAGCCATTCGCGAGGCCACGGAGTCGGTCAATAGCCGGCCTTCGCTGGTTGACCGCGAAGTCAATCCTCCGCCTTCAAACCCTTAAGCCGATAGAGCGCGTCAAGCGCTTGCTTCGGGGTCATCGCGTCTGGATCGAGCGCATCGAGCGCTTGCTCCAGCGCGGACAGCGCATGCTCTTCAACCACCTGGGCGAACAGCGGCAGGTCCTCGACAATCTCCACGCGCGTTGAGCCGCCCGATTGTTCGAGCTTGGCGAGCACTGAACGCGCGCGTTCCAGCGCCACTTTCGGCACGCCAGCGAGCTTGGCGACTTGAATGCCATAAGACCGATCCGCTGCACCGGGCGCGACTTCGTGCAGGAAGATCAGATCGCCCTTCCATTCCTTGGCGCGCAAATGCGCGTTCTGGCCCGCTTCCAGTTTGTCAGCGAGGCGCGTCAGTTCGTGATAGTGCGTGGCGAACACCGCGCGGCAGCGATTGACCTCGTGCAAATGCTCGGCGACCGCCCATGCGATGGCGAGGCCATCGAACGTCGCCGTGCCGCGGCCAATTTCATCGAGCACCACCAGCGCGCCGGGGCCGGCCTGATGCAGGATGGCGGCGGTCTCCACCATTTCGGTCATGAAGGTGGAGCGGCCGCGCGCAAGATCGTCCGAGGCGCCCACACGCGCGAACACGCGATCAACCAGCCCAAGCCGCAAGCGCTTGGCGGGCACATACGAGCCCGATTGCGCCATCACAGCCAGCAGGGCGATCTGGCGCAGATACGTGCTCTTGCCCGCCATGTTCGGGCCTGTAACCACCATTAGCCGCGCGCCGGCGCGGCCTTCCGCATCGAGCCGCGCATCGTTCGGGGTAAAGCCCTGCCCCGCCGCGCGCACGCCGGCTTCAACAACCGGATGGCGCGCGGCCTCTGCGATCAGCGCCGAGCTCTCATCAATCTCCGGCCGCACCGCGCCGACTTCATCGGCCCAATGCGCGAGCCCAGCGGCCACATCAAGCGCTGCAAGCGCATCAGCGGCGGCGCGAATGTCGCGCTCCAAGCTCGCCGCTTGAGTCGCGAACTCACGGAACAATGCCTGCTCCCGCGCCAGCGCCGCTTCGCCGGCGCGTGAAATCTTCGCGTCGAGCTCGGCCAGTTCCGTGGTGGTGAAGCGGATCGAGCCGGCATTGGTTTGGCGGTGGATGAAACGCGCATTGAGCGGCGGCGCCATCAGCGCTTCGGCTTGCTTGGTGGTGGCGTCGATATGATAGCCTAGCACATTATTGTGCTTGAGTTTGAGGCCGGGAATGCCGGCCTCCTCCGCGTATTTCGCCTGCAACGCCGCGATGACTTTGCGGCTATCGTCGCGCAGCGCCCGCGCCTCATCAAGCGCGGCGTCAAAACCTTGGGCGATGAAGCCGCCATCGCGCGTCAGCAAAGGCAAATCGGGACCGAGCGCGCGCTCAAGCGTTTGCGCCAAGGCGGCGCAAGCTTCGTGCTGCGCCAAGGAAAGCGCGGCGCACGCCGACGCGATTTCGCCCGGCGCGTCTCCCGTTAGGCCGACACAACGCGCCGATGCGCGATCGCCGGCATTCAACCCATCCCGCAACGCGGCCAGATCGCGGGGCCCGCCGCGTCCGAGCGTAAGACGCGTCAAAGCGCGCGCGAGGTCGCCCGCCGCCTTCAATTCATCGCGCACGCCCGCACGTCGGTCCGGCGCATCGAGGAAGAATTGCACGGCGTCGAGCCGGCCGCGAATGGCGGCAACGTCCATCAGCGGACGCGCCAAGCGCTCCGCCAGCAAACGCGCGCCGGCGGCACTCACCGTGCGATCCACGCACGCCAAGAGTGAGCCCGCGCGCACGCCGCGTGTGGAGCGCTCAATCTCCAACGCGGCCCGTGTGGCCGCATCGATGGCCATAAAGGCGCGCTCGGCATTGCGGCGCGGCGGCGCCAAGCGCGGCGCCGCGCCCGCCTGGGTCAGTTCAACATAGTCTAGCACTAGCCCAATGGCCGAGAGTTCGGCGGTGGTGAAATCGCCGAACGCGTCCAGCGCCGCCACCTCGAACGCCGCCTTCAGACGCCGCTCAGCCGCTTTCGCGTCGGCCTTGATGCGCGGGCGCGGTGTAAGCGCGGCCCCGCACAAGGCCGCCGCTTCGCGCAGCACGGCATGGCCGGCATCACTCTCCGTCGCCAGGATCTCCGCCGGCGAAAGTGCTGCGATCTCTTCGGCGATATGAGCCAGCGGAATAGCGCGCGCTTCAAATTCACCAGTGGACACGTCGGCCCAGGCCAAAGCCGCGCCCGCTTCGCCCATCACGCAGGCAGCGAGACGATTAGCCGCGCGCGCGTCCAGCAGCCCATCTTCGGTCAGCGTGCCCGGTGTAACAACGCGTACGACCGCGCGATGCACGATCGCCTTCGAGCCACGCTTCTTGGCTTCAGCCGGATCTTCCATCTGATCGCACACCGCGACCTTGAAGCCAGAGCGGATCAGTTTGGCGAGATAGCCTTCCGCCTGATGCCAAGGCACGCCCGCCATAGGAATCGGCTCTTCGCCGTGGCGTCCGCGCTTGGTGAGCGTGATGCCGAGCGCAGCAGCGGCGCGCTCAGCGTCCTCGAAGAACATCTCGTAAAAGTCGCCCATGCGGAAAAACAGCAGCGCGTCGGGATGCTCAGCCTTGGCGGCGAGATATTGCGCCATGAAGGGCGATATGCGCGCGGCCTGCGCGGCGGGGGTCGTCGAGGAATCGGCCACCAACAGCCCTTACCCGTTTTGGCCGGGAACTTCCATTGACGCGCGGGCGCCTGCCGTTAGGTTGTCGCCCTCCCAAAACAGACCGCCGAGACCATGCCCGACACGACGCGCCGCAGCTTTACGGACGAGGAAGCCCTCGCCTTCCACAGCGATCACCCGCCTGGAAAAATCTCCATCACGCCGACCAAGCCAATGGCGACGCAGCGCGATCTCTCCCTGGCCTACTCACCCGGCGTCGCCGTACCCGTGCGCGCCATCGCCGAAGATCCCGACCTTGCCTACGATTACACCTCCAAAGGCAATCTAGTTGCCGTGATCTCAAACGGGACCGCTATCCTCGGTCTTGGCAATCTGGGTGCGATGGCTTCCAAGCCGGTGATGGAAGGCAAGTGCGTCCTGTTCAAACGCTTCGCCGATGTGGACTCGATCGACATCGAAGTGACGACGCAGGACGTCGAAGAATTCATCACCACCGTCCGCAATATTGGCCCCACCTTTGGCGGCATCAATCTTGAGGACATTAAGGGCCCCGAGTGCTTCATCATTGAAAGCCGGCTGCGCGATGAACTCGACGTGCCGGTGTTCCATGACGACCAGCACGGCACCGCCATCATCGCCGCAGCCGGCCTGCTCAATGCGTGCGACCTCACCAACCGCAATTTGTCCGATGTGAAAGTGGTCGTGAATGGCGCGGGCGCCGCGGGCCTTGCCTGCGCCGGCCTGATCAAGCAACTCGGCGTCAAGCATGAGAACGTGTTGGTCTGCGACTCTAAGGGCGTTGTTTATCGCGGCCGCACCGAGGGCATGGATCAGTTCAAGACGGCATTTGCTGTCGAAACCAAGGCGCGCACCCTCGCTGAAGCCATGAAGGGCGCCGACGTCTTCATGGGCCTTTCGGTGAAAGGCGCAGTGACCAAAGAGATGGTCGAAGTGATGGCGAAGAAGCCGATCATCTTCGCCATGGCCAATCCCGATCCGGAAATCACACCGGAAGAAGTGCACGAAGTGCGCAAGGACGCCATCGTCGCCACTGGCCGCTCGGACTATCCGAACCAGGTCAATAATGTGCTGGGCTTTCCCTATATCTTCCGCGGCGCGCTCGATGTGCGCGCCCGCACCATCAATGAAGAGATGAAGGTCGCCGCGGCGCACGCGCTTGCAGCTTTGGCGAAAGAAGACGTGCCCGACGAGGTTGCGGCGGCCTATCACGGGCGCCGGCTGAAATTCGGGCCGGATTACATCATCCCCACCCCATTCGATCCGCGCCTCATCTCGCACATTCCCCCTTATGTCGCGAAGGCGGCGATGGATACGGGCGTCGCCCGCAGGCCGATCGCCGACATGGAGGCTTATAAAGAGGGCCTCGCCCAACGCCTCGATCCAACTGCGGCGATGGTGCAGCGGATTCAAAACGCCGTACGCCAGGCGCCGAAGACCATCGTGTTCGCCGAAGGCGAAGACGCGAGCGTCATTCGCGCCGCCTACGCGTTCCAAGAATTAGAACTCGGACGCGCCATCCTTGTGGGTCGAGATGAGGAAGTGGCGCGCAATCTGGCGCAAGCCGGCATCCCCGAAACGGCCAAGCTCACCGTGATCAATGCGCGCACATCAGACAATAATGCGCGCTATGCGGACTTCCTGTACGGGCGGCTGCAGCGCTTCGGCTACTTGTATCGCGATGTGCAGCGCCTCGTGAATCAAGATCGCAACATCTTCGCCGCGTGCATGGTGGCCCTGGGCGACGCCGAAGGCATGGTCACGGGCGTGACGCGCAACTACGCCACCGCCCTGGAAGATGTGCGCCGCGTGATCGATCCCGAGCGCGGCGAGTCGCCCATGGGCGTTTCGCTCATCCTCTCCCGCACGCGCACATTGTTCATCGCCGACACGGCGGTCGCGGAGTTTCCCGGCGCCAAGGAGCTGGCGCAAATCGTGCTTCAGGCCGCCATGACAGCCAAGCAGTTTGGCGTCACCCCGCGCGTTGCGCTGGTGTCGGCCTCCACGTTCGGCAATCCGAAAATGGAGCGCTCAGACAAGATCCGCGAAGCCGTTTCCATTCTCGATCGCAATGAGGAAATCGACTTCGAGTACGAAGGCGAGATGAATGTCGACGTCGCGCTCAACCCGCATATGCGCGAGCTCTATCCCTTCTCGCGCTTGTCGGAGCCGGCCAACGTGCTGGTCATGCCGGCGATCCACTCGGCGGCGATCTCCACCAGCCTGCTCGCCACCGCCGGGGGCGCCACGGTGATCGGGCCGGTGCTGACCGGCCTCTCCAAGGCGATTCAGATTGCGCCTTTGGGTGGAACTGTTTCGGACATCGTCAACTTCGCCACGCTGGCGGCGTTTCAGGCTGAAGAATTGTCTAAGCTGAGCTAGACGCAGTCTCCGGCGGCGCAGCGGCGGCGGCGCGGCTTTGGCGCCACCATTCCAGGGCGGCGAGCGCAACCGCGACCAAGCCAATCCAGGCGGCGAACACGAACACTTCGGCAAATCGGTCAGCCTGCGCCGGCAGCCCCGCATCCTTCACGGCGTCGACGAACGAACCGATGCGCGGGCGAAAGATCACGCCGATCAGCATCGCCAGAGAAGACAGCAAGGCGTATTGAACCGCTGCGTAGTTCTTGTTCACGATCGATGAGAGCCAGGCGATGTGCACCGCGCTGGCGAAGCCGCCCGCCAAGTTCTCCATCAGAATTACTGAGGTCAACCGGGTCAGGCCGTCCCCCAAAGTGACGCCGTCAAAGATGGTCGCGCCCGTCGCCTGCACAGCGCCAACAAAGCCATTGAGCAGCATGCTGAAGAGCAGGCCAAGACCGGTAGCGTCGAGAAACGCCTGTGTGCCGCCGCCGCCATGCGCGAGATCGGCGTAGAGCAGGTTCGTTCCAGCAGCAATTAAGCCGCCAAGAATGAGCGAAGGCATCCGCCCGATCCAGGCGAGCGCAAGCCCCCCGAGGGCAATGCCGCCGAGCGTGGCGAACACGCCAACCATTTTCGAGGCCACCGCCACATCGGAGTTCGAGTGCCCAAGAATGGTGAGATAGAACGGGTTCGCGAATGAACCCCAGATGGAGTCGGCAATGCGATAGGTCATCGCCAGCGCCAGGATGGGAATGGCCCAGACCCAATAGCGCCGCACAATGTCAGCAAGCGGCGCCAAAACCCGCTCAAACAAGACATCGGCAAGCGCCTTTGAGCCGCCTCCCCCTTCAAGTGCGCCGGGCTTGCCGGCGAGCCAGAAGGAAATCGCCAAGGGCAAGCCGATCGTCACCAATAAGATCCAGGGCGTGGCGGCGTCGCGGAACGCGGCCGCGTTCAAACTCGGATCGGCCAGCGTGTAAAACATGAAGCCGATCAGCGCGACGCCGGAGACAAGCCAGCCCAACGCCACGGGCCAAACCGCCGCGCGGCGCAGCTTGCGCGCCTCAACATCCTGCAGCGCCGCGCTTTCCGGCTTCGGCGCAAGCAGCGGCTCCGGCGCCGCAAGCGAGGCAAAGACCGCGCACGCCATCAACACGGCCATAATGGTCCAAATGGTCGGCCAACCGGCGGCGGGATTGATGTCCGTCGCCCAAATGTCCGCCAGCAGCAAAGCAACCGCGCCGCCCATGATCGCGGCGAGGCGATACCCAAGCTGATATTGCACGGTGATACGGTCGAGCTGTTCGCCATCCTGCGCAGTTTCGATGCGCCAAGCATCGACAACGATGTCTTGGCTCGCCGAAGCGAATGCGGCGACGACCGCAAACAAGGCGAAAGTGGTAAGACTGACGAGTGGATTGAACAGCGTCATGCCGAATAGGCAGACTGCAATCACCAGCTGACACAGCACCATCCAGGCGCGGCGCCGGCCAATCGTGTTGGCGAAGGGCGGCACGAGCCAGTCAAAGGCCGGCGACCAGATGAACTTGAAGGCGTAAAACAGCCCGATCCAAGACAGCGCGCCAATCGTGCTGAAGCCCGCGCCAGCATTGGTCAGCCAAACACCAACCGATCCCACCAAGAGCGAGTATGGCAGGCCGCACGCAAAGCCGAGCGCGGTCGCAATCGATACGGCGCGCTTTTGGGCGGCAGGTGTGGACACGGCTTCCGTCATTACGCGCCTCGCTGCTATCTCACCGCCTCAATCGCTCGAGAAAGTGGCGGTTTTCGCACCCTCGGTAAAGCGGGCCGCAACAGCCCAGAGGCGCGCCTGATCAATGGGTTTGGTGATGAAATCATCCATGCCGGCGGCCAGAGCTTGCACCCGCTCCTGCGTGCCGGCGTCCGCGGTCAGCGCAATCATCGGCGCGCTTGCAGCGACGCCCGCGCCCGCGCGAATGCGCTTCGCCGCTTCGATACCGTCAAGGCGCGGCATGCGGATGTCGAGGAAGATGAGATCGTAAGGCGCGGCAGACGCGGCGGCGACCGCCTCCTCTCCATCTTGCACCACATCGACAACACAGCCCGCGCGCGTCAGCAGCGTGCGCGCCAGCAAAGCATTGATGGGATTATCCTCAGCGAGCAGAATACGCAGTCCCTGCAGGCTGGCCGGCGGCTCGTTACTGCTGCGCGGCGCTTCACTACTGGTCCGGGCGGCGCCAAGCGCAACCTGAATGCGATCCACCAGAGACCGCCGCCGAATCGGCTTCAGTGTATAATGCGCCACGCCGGCGCTGCGACACGCGGCGATGGCGTCGCGCTTTTCCTGGGCGATCAGAGCAATCAGGACGCCCGCGCGCTGGCGCAGCGCGGCGATCTCGTCTGGATCCACATCGTCGCGCCAATCGAACAAGAGAACGTCCGCGCTCTCCACGCCGTCGACAAGCTCGGCCTCGACAGAGATCATGTTGGCCCGCAGTGCTTGCGCCAAAACGGTCGATTGCGCGGAAATCGCGACGCGCACCCCCTTCAATGACGGCGCCGGCGGGGCGTCGGTCGCCGCCGATAGAGGAAGATCAACCCAGAACGTCGTGCCATGTCCCGGCTTGCTGGCGAGGCCGACATCGCCGCCCATGGCGCGCGCCAATCTGCGGACGATCGCCAAACCAAGTCCGGTTCCGCCATAACGGCACGCCACGCCCGCATTGGCTTGCGTAAATTCTTCGAAGATGAGCGCCTGCTTTTCCGGCGCGACGCCCACGCCCGTATCGCGCACGCTGAAGCGCACTTGACCCTCGCCGCGCGGCGCAAGGTCGATGATGACGCCGCCGGTCTCGGTAAATTTCACGGCATTGCCAGCTAGGTTGAACAGGATTTGCCGCACGCGCCCGTCATCGCCGATCAGACGCGTTGGCGCGCCCGGCCGCATCGCGACGGCGATTTCAAGATTCTTGTCATACGCTTTGGGCGATAGCAGTTCGGCTACGTCCTGCATCATCGCTTCGGGATCGAACGGCGCTGATTCCAGCGCCACCCTTCCCGCTTCAAGGCGAGAATAGTCGAGAATGTCGGTGATCAGATCGAGCAACAACTCGCCCGATTGCCGGATCGCGCCGACATAGGTTTGCATCGCCGGTTCGAGCTTGGCCTGCGCCAGCAATCCAGCCATGCCCAAAATGCCGTTGAGCGGCGTGCGCAATTCGTGCGTGAGCGTCGCGAACAAAGTGGTCTTGGCGCGCGAGGATTCCTCGGCAGCTTCCATATGCCGCGTGATGTCGCGCGCGATTGCGAGGCGATCGCCTGCCGGCAAAGCCCGCTCGACCCACTCGAACTGACGTCCGTCCGGCGCGGGCGCATCGAACCGACGCAGCCCATCTTTGAAAGGCGGCGGCTGCACGCGCCCCCAAGGCGGACGCTGCGGCCCGATCCATTGCCGGAAGGTTTGACGGAACGGCCCATTGGCGCGCAGCAGCGACCCGTCCGCCGCCAGGATGACGGCCGGATCAGGAAGCGCATCGAACGCGTCGAACGCCTGCGCGGCTGCGGCGGTTGCGGCCATGACCTGGATGAAGCGCGGACGCGGTTAGAAACCTGTTAAGACACCCGCGCCATGGCGCTTTCGCCGGCCCCGGCCCAATGGCGCCGCAGACTCAGCGCTTCGGCTACGTGAATTCGGCGCACGGCGTCCGCGCCATCCAGATCAGCGATGCTGCGCGCAACTTTCAGAGTGCGGTGATAAGCGCGCGCCGACAGCGCCAATGTCTCCGCCGCCTTCGACAGCAAGGCGGCGCCGGCGCTATCGGGGGCGGCGAGGCGCTCCAGCGCTTCCAGCTTGAGGCTGGCGTTAAGCCCTTCTTTTCGGTCCTGCTGTGCGCTGCGCGCATGTTGCACCCGCGCCGCCGCTTCTGCGGTGCCCTCGATCGGCGGCGGCAGCGCCAAATCCGCGGCGGTGACTGGTGGAACGTCCAGCTGAATATCGATGCGGTCCAGCAGCGGGCCTGAGAGGCGCGCCTGGTAATCGATGGCGCAGCGCGGACCACGCCGGCAACCACTTGGACCGCCGCCGCAGCGGCATGGATTCATCGCCGCCGCCAACATGATGCGCGCAGGATAAGTCACGTGATGATTGGCGCGCGCGATCAGCACATTGCCATTCTCCAGCGGCTGGCGCAGCGCATCGAGCGCTTGTTGCGAAAACTCCGGCAGCTCGTCGAGAAACAGCACGCCATGATGGGCCAAGCTGAGTTCGCCAGGCTTGGCGCGCAAACCGCCGCCGACAAGCGCCGCCATGGATGCAGAATGGTGAGGCGCGCGAAACGGACGCGTGCGCGTAAGCCGGCCACGCTCCAGCAAGCCCGCAACCGAGTGCAGCATCGAAACTTCAAGCAACTCTTCGGACGTCAGCGGCGGCAATAGCCCAGGCAAACGCTGCGCCAGCATGGATTTTCCAGCGCCAGGCGGGCCGACCAGTAGGATATTGTGGCTAAATCATTATTGTGTAAAAACAGTGGGATGACCCCCGCCCGACCCCGTGCCTACTCCTACTTGCGGATGAGCACACAACAACAACTCCGTGGAGACAGCCTTCGACGCCAGTTGGAGAAGTCGCGAGACTACGCGGCCAAAGAGCGGCTCGAACTAGTTGAAGGCGACGAACTGAAGGACATCGGCAAGAGTGCCTTCAAGAACGAGCACCTTTCGGACGGAGTGCTCGGAGCTTTTTTGAAGCGGGTTGAGAACGGCGAAATCCCTAAGGGTTCGTATCTCTTGGTTGAGAACCTGGATCGGCTTTCGAGAGATAAGCCTCTCGAAGCCGCCGCACTGCTTCAATCAATCTGCAAGCGGGAGATCACAGTCGTCACGCTGATTGACGGACAGAAATACACCAACCTCAACGACGACCAGACGCAGTTATTGTTGTCGGTCCTGAGCTTCCAGAGAGCACACGAAGAATCGAAAACGAAACAAAACCTGCTCCAAGCTTCTTGGAAGGCCCGCCGGGCTAAGGCTGAAGAAAAGCCTGTGACCTCTGTTGCCCCCAAGTGGCTTGAGCCAGTGCGGGGCAAAGACAAGAAGACTGTATCCTTCAAACGCCTGGATCGGCGAGTGGAGATCGTTCAGCGTATCTTTCGCGAAAGCGGAAGCGGCCTTGGGGCATACACGATAGCCCGTCGCCTCAACGCCGACGCCGTTCCTACATTCGGACGCTCGGACGGATGGCAGCCGTCTTACATCAAAAAGATACTCGGAAGCAGATCAGTGCTTGGCGAATATCAGCCTCATCACTTTGTAAACGGCAAACGCAAGCCGCTAGGCGATCCTCTCCCGGGCTACTATCCCGCGATCATCTCCGCAGAAGTATTTGCCGCCGCAAACGCAGCGGTGCGATCACGACAACCCAAAAACGGGGGCGGCGGGAGAACGGGCGAAAACTTTGCCAACCTGTTCAAAGGTCTTTTGTTCTGTGCCCACTGCGGTGCGACCATGCGGCTCTTGAACAAAGGACCACCACCGAAGGGAGGTCGCTACCTCGCTTGCGAAGCGGCTCACAGAGGCATGAACTGCAACAAAAAGGTCTGGCGATATGACCACTTCGAGCGGGCCTTCTTTCATCATGCAGACTTGCATCTGGGTATTGGGGATGCGCTCGCGGCCAATGAACGGATGCTGCCAACTATAGAGGGAAAGATCGCTCTTGCCCGAGAAAGGCTTGATGGACTCAAGGCACAAGCCCAGGGGATGGATGAGTCTTTTCGGGATATGAAGAATGGACCGTCCGAATTTACCAAGAACCGCCGAATAGAATTGGAAGACGACCTTATAGAAGCAACGGCTGCCTTGGATAAGTTGATCACGGAACGGGACGACAAGCGTGCCCTTCGATCTCAAGCAACCCAACCCACGAACTTCGAGGAAATGTATGCCGAGAGCGACGAGGCAGATCGCGAAAGCAAGCGTGCTCTTGCGTCGCAACTAATTCGCTCGGTCGTGAAGCGTATCGACATCAGCACCAACGGTTTGGCCTGTTTCTTCTCCGAGCGTTGGCGTGACAGGCTGGATGGCTCAACCGATGAAGCTGAAGAATATGGACTCTTCGACCCAATTGACGCGATGATCGACGCCCCTGCATTTAGCATCGAATTTCGGGAGTGGCACGGAGGGAAGATCGTTCAGCCCAACCCTAGTCAGCCGGAGTTTTACCGTTTCCGCTGTCCCACCCGCCCAAACGACCACCAAGCCTTCGACGTTAAGCAATACCGGCGGGGGTCAGCCAATTCTTCGGGGGAAATCACTTTCCCTGATCCAGTCGCCGAGTTCGTCTACTGGGCGCCCGGCGAAAATTGATTATTTGAGTTCGTCGCGTTGCCGCAACCGCTACTCGCGTTACAGTAGCAGCATGGGCGGCTACGACAAGTCACCGGACTACGGCGGACGCGATTGGTGCTGGTGGGATTACGCCTGGACCATCGCCGTTACCTTGCTGATCGCGTTCGGCCTTCACGCATGTCAGCGAGTGGCTTCATCTTCCCCTACCCCGCACGGCGCCTCAGTTGATGAGACAGATCGATGAGCCTCATGCGCCGAGTGCTGGCAATCGTGTGTGCAGCGGCTTTGGCGTCGTGCGCAACACCGACCACTACGATCTCCCCGCTTCCGCCAGCATCTACGGCGATAACGCCGTCACCCGCCCCAAGCGTTCTAGCGACACCGCCGCTATCAGCCCCACCAACCATTTCCGCTCGACGGTGGGGGTTGGCTTCTAGCGAATGCGATGAGTTCTACGAAGACGGGCAGCCGCCAATCATATTCAGCACCCACGATTTCGGGGACGTCCAAGAGTTTTGCTACACGCATTTTGCGGTGGTTCACTCCACGGCGACACGCGGAGCGATTTGGTCGGTGCAGTCACTCACACGGGAGAATGCGCTACTTGGCGACTGCATAAGTCGTCCGGACGTGGGCTTCCATCAGCAGGACGGATTGGGATCGGACAACGGTGCGTCGGCTTCGGACTACACACGTAGCGGCTGGCAAATCGGCCATATGACACCCGTCGATGACATGCCAGACTTCGACACGCAGCGTCAGACATTTGTGTTCTCAAACGCGGTGCCCCAGGCACCCAGACTGAATTCGCCTCGCTGGTCGGGGCTGGAAAATCAGATTCACAACATGGCGGAAGACGTGCCGGACGGCCTCTATGTCGTGACCGGCCCGATCTATGCGGACGAAAACATACGGATGTTGAACGGTCGTGTCGGCATTCCGACCCATGTCTTCAAAGCCGTCTACGACCCTGCCGGAAACCGTGCCCGAGTGTTCATCGCCGCCAATCGCAATACGGCGACCATCCTACAAATGTCGCTGGCCGAGCTTGAACGGGAGTATGGCATCGTCGCATTCCCAACGCTCTCAAGCGAGGTGCGTTCGCAGGAAGAGCAATGGACACTGCCGCGTCGGCAACACAGGCGGTGCGTCCTGAGATGAGTGCTTCGGGGTCCGGTCAGGGTCTTTTCGCGTTACCGGCCTTCGTCCGGGAAATGGCATGGTGCCAGTTGGACTCCCAGGGCGTTAATGAACGCTTTGCGGCTGATTGCTGCCACTCAAACATGAGCGGACGAACGGAGAAAAATCGCCGCGGACAGCGGACGAAGAATCGGCCCGGCGATTGCTGATGGCTAACGTTGGACTTTCGCGGCGATCCAGATGCCCTCGTAAATCTGCTTCGTTGCGGCCAGTGTTTCGACCAGTTCTGTGATCGTGCTCGGTGCATTCCTGGCGCCGTCCTTGAAGGACTCGCTGCTCTGATAACCGGCTTGACCGTCAATAAAGACATAGCGCCCATGCAGGTCGTCAGACGAACGCACGGCGATGTCGGCACTGTGTTCCTTTACGAACGCATCGACGGCAGAACGCAGCACCGGGAGCTTGTAGCGGCCGAGGAGTCGAATCTTCACGCCCTGTGCTACGTGAGGAACGTATGCCGCTACGAAGTCCGCTTCCATGTAAGGGTCCACAAAAAGCACGTCGAGTTTCGCCATCTGGACGATCTTCCGCACCGCCTCGAAGTAGTTGTAGGTAGCCTTGTGCGGCACGACGACGCCGGCCGCGGTGTTGAGTTTCATAGTGAGGTCGCGGTGTGCTTGGTGCAACAGAATTAGGATGCCGTTGTAGGCGGCCTCCGCCTCCGACGCGATCACACCACGCACATCCCTCAGGTAAGAGTTCAGTTCCACGGTGGCAGACAGACTCCATTCGGCGATGACGGCTTTCAGTTGGCCGAGCCAGACTAATGAGCCCTCTTCCCAACGCATCTCATCGCGGCCCGGCATAGTCCGCAGCAGTTCGTCCACCTGGGCGAGGAGCACTTCCTTGGTCGTTTCCTTTAGAATGCCGTGAGGTGTCGCCATAATGCGTTCCTTAACATGAATGCGCTCGGTAGCTGGGGAACTGTAATGGTCTCCGCAAGCATGTTGGGTGAACCGACAACAGTTTTTGGGGTGAATCGCCTACCTGCTTTACTGTCCCGATGATCGATGTGGTCTCCGGAATCGAAGCCGTTCGCAAACGCCCCGGAATGTATGTCGGGGGATAATCGATGGCTCGGGGTTCACGATTTGATCGAAGAGGCGAACATCGAAAGCGTCCGCGAGATGCCGACTCGCAGCATCGGTGGTCCTGGCGCCTAGCTTGCCGCTCGCCTCGCGGCTTCGCGGCGAAACCGGCTCTCAAGCCGCCTCACCCGTGCGTCTGCCTTGGCCTGAATCGCATAACCACTAAAAAAGCCCGGACGCCACATAGGCCCTTCCTGACGACGAATGGCTGCGATGACTTTTGACCTAACCCGCAAGTAAAGGGGGGTGCTGCGAAACGCTCTGGCAGCCTCCGAACGTTCACCATCCCCTTGCCTCTTGACTACGAGCGGAGCTTCCGTCTCGACATCGAGCAGCGGCAACTTCGCCGTCGCACGGACGCGGTTTCGCTCAAGAACTTCGACGCGAGCCTCTTCGAGCTTCAATTCATGCTCCGTTCTTGGCGGCAAAGTGCTCGATCAACTGGCGGCGCCATGTGGCGAGATCGGCATCTGCGAGGTCTTCGCCGATCTCGTCGAGGTCATCTTCATCGAACCCGTCCGGTCTCTGCGGGCTGCGATGGTGGATCGTAGAAAACATCGAATGGACCACTTCGAGTCCTTCTCGCCGCATCGTGTCGAGAAGCTCATCGCGTGAAAGCTTGTTGATTTCGTTTGGCGTCATTGCAGGCTCTTTCATTTTTCTCGACGGGTTAGTTCGCCTGTCCCAGCCACTCTTCAAGCTCGCGTCGTTGGGGCTTAGCTTGGCCAGCGTTTCCTCACTGACGGCTTCGCACAATAACCTTCGCGGTCACGGTGCGATGCAGTTCGGGCTCATGCGGCGCCTTCGCTTCCACGCGACTTGGCGCCAGAGAGCGACCACGCGAGCAGGATCGCCCATGCAACCACGGTCCAACCAAGAAACACATTCAAGACGAACATGCTCCACCGATTTCCGCTTCTCCGCCTGAAACAGATGACTGTTGGAAGGAAGAAGAGGTAGATTAATCCAACCGCCGCAACGCAGATCAGCAATGCGATCAAGACTACCGCAGCCAGACCCGCGTTGCTCAAGCTTGTTACTTCCGACGCCGCTGGGGCGGATTGCACACTCTCACTGGGTGATTGGTCAATCGCGTTGCCATCTGCGACGGAACCACCGCCCGATACGCTCGGCTCGAATCGAACGTCCGTTGTGATTTCGCCGGTGCGGATATCGACCAACACACTTACGCCGTCACTGACACGATCACACCGCACCGTCATCAACTGCGGCGAACCTCTTGGGATGTGCTCGCGATCACACGCCTGAAAGTGTCCGAGTTGTGTCTCACAATCAAAACGGTCTTCGCTGGTCTGCGTGCAACCGATCTGAGCCGATACTGCCTCTCTTTCGGCATCGGTGGGAGATTCCGCTGGTGCGGCGTCATTTGTGGCGTCCGGCTTCTTGGGCTGCGTGGATTGATCGCTGTCACCGCTGGGCAACCACGTGCCGTCCGCATTCCTGCAATAGAGTTCACCGTTCTGGCGAGTGCAAACGTTCTGAGCCGACGACTGGACCGGCCAAAGAGTAGCCGCCACCAGGACGGACAGTATAAGTGCTCTCAAGCGTGCCCCCACCAGTTAAGTCACTTATGGAATAAGCCTATATTGGAATTAGCCCGCTGGGAACAATGGCTCGTCGCCCTCCCAGCCGCCGCAAGAAAGTCGCTTCTCTGCACAGTGCAGAGTATGGGCGGTTTATCGAGATGCTGGTCGAGCGGCGCCAGGTGTCCGGACTATCTCAGCAAGAATTGGCGGATCGGCTTGGTCTGCCCCAATCGCTTATTGCGAAGATCGAGCAACGCGAACGTCGCGTGGATATAATCGAATTGATCCAGATCGCGTCAGTCGTCGGTTTTGATGTCGCCCGCCTTGTCCGCGAAGTTCGTGCGGACATGATTAAGCATGGGGTGATCGACGGGTAGTTCGATCTCCCGTCAACACTGAGATGCAGGGCAAAATCGACGCAAGGCCGCAACAAGCCGGGTGAAGCCGTCCGGGATCATCGGCCAGTGAGTCAGATTCTCAGCGTGAACTGCATTAAATGGGATTGGCAGATTGCTTTCGGTCACTTGCACTGTGGCCTGAGCGAGTCGTTGTGTTGTGTGCGCAGCAAGTGCCTCAGCACGAACCCACTTACTCTCGATTGCTGCATAGGTCCACAAGACCACGGTGGCGCAGGCGTGACGTTGAAAGTGCTCGATCTGAAGATCAAACCTGTCTCCCGCACGTAAACTCGCGTCGAACCATACGCTAAAGCCTTCTCGTCTCAGAGCAGTGTCGAGCCGCTCCGTGGTCTCGCGATCTGCGTGGCTATATGAGATGAAAATATCGGCAACAGACGTTACCAGCGCCCGAACCATTGGATCGAACCGCATCTTCAGTTCATCGATTCGACCACTCGAAATCAGGCTCAAAACATCTCGGAAACGCTCGACCGACTTATGCCGGTCTTGTGCAACATCGCGAAAGGGTATCACCAAGCTATCGGCATCCGACCACAACAGCATACATGGCAATCCCGCCGCCTGAATTCGCCTGAGGTCTGCACTTGGAACTGGGCGAAGGCTTTCGATCTTTCGCTGCGAATAGGAGTAATCGGAGGGCGACTCGCTACGGATCGTATAGTCGTAAAAATCCAACGTATCTGCGGACTCCTCACTCCAATCATTCCAATAACGCTCGATCACTGATCTGAAATGCTCGTCTTGAGATGAAAAAAGGAACACAGCACGAAAGGGCGTGGAGGCGTATCTTTGAAGAAGGTCGCCTCGAAATCCGCCACGACGACGCATCGACCAGGAAAAAAGAGTCGCGTGCTCTGTGAGTGCCCTTGCAAGTTTGCTTGCGTCTGGAACGAGTCCGCCTCGCTCGAACTGTCTTGCGTAACGCCTCGCAAGACTGAGCCTTTGGTCGTTGGTAAGTTGAGCACCCGACCTAATATGCGGATGCTCTCGTCTTATGAATTCGAGCAACCCAACAACAGCCGGGTCGAAGACTGCCACACCCATTTGCTACTCGCAGCGGACACTCTCCGACGTGAATACATGAATTGGTCACATCCCGGAATCGGTCCTTTTCTGTTCTCTCAATTGCTCCTTGGCCCAACTCGACTTCTTGACGGTAAATGATATCTCAAAACAGTCCCTTGAAACTAACGAGCGATGTCCCCACCTCAGAAGGCGTTTTTGAGAGATGGAGGCGGTGATGGCACTTGTGGGATACGCGAGGGTTTCGACCGCTGATCAAAATCCGGCTCTTCAAGTCGAGGCCCTCAAGGCCGCCGGCTGCAAACGCATCTTTCGAGAAACAGCGTCAGGCGCCCAACGGGACCGCCCTGAGCTTGCGAAGGCACTCGACTATCTCCGGGAAGGCGACGTGCTGTGCGTCTGGAAGCTCGACAGATTGGCCAGGAGCCTGCGTCAGCTACTTGAGACGGGCGAAGGGCTCGCTGAACGCGGGATCGGCCTCCGCAGCCTCACAGAGAGCATCGACACGACCACGCCCGGCGGGAAGTTGATCTTCCACGTTTTCGGGGCGTTGGCCGAGTTTGAGCGTGGCATCATCAGGGAGCGGACCATGGCCGGATTGGCCAACGCCCGTCGTCTTGGCCGCAAGGGCGGCAGACCGCGTGCTATGAGCGATGGCGATGTGGCCAAGGCCAAAGCCCTGCTGGCGGCCCCTGACATCACCGTGGAAGCCGTTGCGGAGACGCTGGGCGTGTCACCGGCGACGCTGTATCGGTATCTGCCGGGCGGACGGCAGGCACTCTAAGGCCCACCAACGGCCATGCATGCAGGACGATCAGATGAGAAGGCTCGCTCCGCTGAACCGATTTTGGACGGGGGCAGTTAGCGGTCTAGTCATCATCGCCTTAGTAGCGGCGGTGACCCTGATGTTCGTCCAGTGGCAACCCGGCCCGATACCGAAAACTGACGTTGTTGATGAGCCGCCCCAAAAAGAGGAGGCACAACAGGTCGCGGTTACCGGTATGCCTGACGACGGGTGTGACTACCTCGATACTGCACCAAGCGAGTCCATTTTGAATCGCCTATCGCAGCAGCACGTGTTTTCGGAATATCCATCGCTGGGGCAGCTTGAAGGAGCCGTCATCTCCCCTGATTTTCGGGGTGAAGAGAGATCAGCAGCCGGATACCAGACGCGAATCCGTCGAGGGATTACCGGAGGACCCAATTTTTCTGGCCATTTTACCATCATCAGATGGGGTTGTGGCACCGGATGCACAGACGGCGTTGTTGCCGACCTATCCAATGGGCGTGTCTACGATTTCCCAGCAGGGGGCGAACGCTACGCATACCTCCAAGCCGAGTATCGAGTTGATAGCTCTCTCCTGATTATTGCGTGGACCAACACCCTAGACGAAGATTTTCGACCAATCCCGCAGACCTATCGTGGAATGGCACTGCGTTGGACGGGTGAAGATTTTGACACCCTCACCGAGATCGTTGAGCCATGCTGAACGTCTGTGATGTGGTAGTGGCAGTTGGCATCTACTCAAACACCGCCTTCCCGCCCGGCCCACGTGGATAGTCAGTCCGCACATCTACCTTCCGTGAGCCGCAGCGTGAGCAACGAAGCGGAAGGTCATCAAGGCGCCGATCCGCACCCCAGATGTTGATGGCGTGCTGCAAGGACATCTCGCCGGAGTAATGGCAGCCGGCGCCGGTCGCTGGTGTGCCCGCACAATAAATGACGAGGTAAGCGTAAGGCTCTTGGCATTGAGCCTGTGCGAGCGTGATCTTGACGCCCATGTCGCTTCTTTCCAAAGCGACCCGATGCCCGGCAATGTTGATAGCCCAAGGCGAGCCAACAGAGCAACTTACTGTGACGACTACATTCTCAGACGCCACAAACCGGACTCAGGGCTGCGTTCGAACTTCTCGGGATACGCTTTCAAAACATCGCGGACACCCCGCTCTTCGCAGCCGATGTCGTCAGCAAGGGTTTTGTGATCCGCCTCCTTGACTTCCGCCGGTTTAAGCCAACTGAGTTCGAGAGCCAGACGACTTGCGATCATCTGCTCGGTCCACCGCACTCGCTTTGCGATATAATGACTGGCGAAGAAGCCATCCAGCTTGGCGGCAAGATCATCTCCCGAAGAAAAGTTTATGTAGTTCTGCCCATGAACGTCGGCAGGAAGCGGCGTGTTGTCACTTGACGCCTTCGCCAGCATCACCGGCCTTCCGAGGGCCACCGCGAAGCCAAGTTCAATGCACACATTGGCATTCGAGCCGGTCAGGTCGAACACACACAAACCACTGTTGGCGATGTGTCGTGCAATCTTCTTAAACAAGCCGCCCATCGCATCCGCACGGTCGGCAACACAAAAGTTGAGCTTGTATTTGTCCACCAATGCGGCTTGGCAGTCGGTCCACCATTGTGCGTGGTCGGCTCCATAAGGGTATCGTGGGCCAGACACAAACAAGGTGCAAAATGGGCTCTTGCTTCGCACCGACCTGCACACCCTGTTCGACCTGGGTCTACTACAAGTGGCTCCCACCACGTTCGAGGTTTCCATCGCATCGTCGATAGTGCAACCAGACTACAATGCCCTTTCTGGGCAGCGGCTACGCCTTCCCGCTGATCCAAATCAATGGCCGTCTAGCGATGCACTCAAATGGAAACTAGAATTCGCGGCAGTGTTGTCGACTGAGGTCGGCTAACGCCCGTAATACGGCTCGCATGCAATTGGCATTGCTCGCTGCCCCGGAGATCACAGTGCAGAGCGTTTCTAAGACGTTGGGTGTGTCGCCCGCAACGTTGTCTCGGTATCTTGCCGGGGGCAGGCAAAGCCTCTAGTCGGGAATGGAGTCACCTCTTGTCCCTACCCGTCCCTCACTGGGCAGCCGAACTTGAAGCTGCCGGCTGGGCCAACATTCACAGTATCGTGCCTCAGCCGCTTCGCCTCTCTGGCGTCGATGCATTTCTTGGCGATACCAACGCCCACACGCTGATTCTGGGAAAAGACTCCGCCCCCGCACGAGTGTTTCGCCGATTAGTCGCAGATGGGCATCCCGATCCCTATCGACATGATCCGACGCTGCCGACAAACCTCATGCTCCAACAGGTCCTAGGCGCCGTCGGCATCGATGCTTCGCTGGACGGTTCAACCGCTTCGACCTGCGGCGTTTACTACGCAAATGCATACTGGCTTCTTCGTGACGATGATCGCTTTAGCGGGCCGCTGACGAACGCTTCCGAAGCATTCCAACAGAGCCGGCCCGTGCTTGAATACATGCTTTCGAGCCTGACTCGGTTAGAGCGGATCATTGCGATGGGCGCCGATGCATACGCTGCATTGATGAGTTTCTATGGCATGAGTGAGGACTGGCGTGCCAACCTCCAACAGAGGCGCCATGTTGTTGCCAATGGACTGAAGCTCTGTGCCTCGTCGCACCTTGGCTACTTCGGAGTTCGCATGCGGCTGCGGGGCAGCACGCGAGATCAAAAGCGGCAAGCGGTCATTGAAGATTGGAAATCGGCGTTTGGTCATTAGCTACGCATGCGGTGGAGATGAGGATCAGTAGCTCCCGTCGCCATATTGCCGAACGACACTGCGTAAGATCGCTCCGTATTTCTTGCTGTCGCCGGAAGGATTGCGGGCAAGGTTGATGGGTTCGCATACATCGTAGTAAATGTTTAGCCCGGGTCGCGAGATCAAAAGGCGGAATAGGCGCCTCGAAATGAAGCCTGCCTCGTAGAGCCGAGCGGAGTTTCCGAAGAAGGCGGTGAGCAGACGGCATTGTCCCCGGATTTTGATGGCGCCATCCGGGTCTCGATCCCGCTCCGCCAAGAATGCTTGACCAGCGGTCTCATAGGAATCGCTTCGGTCTCGCCAAAATGCAGCCAAATCCGAAATAGCGTTCCTCGTCTCCGAGGACCCGTAGTCTTGCATCAGTCTCAAGTAGGCATCGATCTCGTTGGCGTGTGAACCGCTACGGACTTGAAGCAGGCTCGCTATTGCCGCCAAAGCGGCAGCGACTGCCGAGACCGCAGTGAGAACAAAAATCCAATCAGACATCATAGTCCCATGCCAAAGACCGCATTGCAGCGGCGGGGCCTTCATCGCGTTACAGTTGCTTCCAATACACGGCGTGGCAAGGTGCTGGGCAAAGGCGGGACATAGTTTGGGCGTCAAACTTGTAGTCGCGGTCACGGACGGTGATTGGTTCGATACACTTCGAGCCATCCCCAATCTCGCGGAGGCCAATTTCTGGAGTCCGTCACCGACCGACTTCAAAGCTCTTCAGCCCGGCGAACTGTTTCTCTTCAAGCTCCACTCCCCTCGCAACTTCATCGTCGGGGGTGGCGTCTTCGCCTATGCCAACGTGCTGCCGGTATCACTCGCGTGGCAAGCCTTCGGGCACGCCAACGGCGCCTCGTCGCTCATCCAAATGCGTGGACGCATCGAGAAGTATCGGCGGGGCAAAGCGGAGGATTATCCGAAGGATTTCGCCGTTGGCTGCCGCATCCTCACGCAGCCATTCTTCCTCGAAGAGAGCGACTGGATACCCGCCCCAACAACGTGGGCGCCCAACATCGTTTCGTTCAAAACGTTCGACAGCGACAACGCAGATGGCAAAGCTCTGTGGGATGCAGTGCAGAGCCGTGCGTTACGTCAGATTGAAGAGACGGCAGACGCCCCACGCTTCGGCACGCCCCATCTCGTCAAACCAAGACTTGGACAAGGCGCCTTTCGCGTCGTCGTCACTGACAGTTATCGGCGCCGTTGTGCGATTACGGGCGAAAAGACCCTGCCTGCTTTGGAAGCGGCTCACATCTTGCCCTACGGCGAAGGCGGTTCACACGATGCCTCCAATGGCATCCTGTTTCGCCGCGACATCCATAGCCTTTTCGATGCCGGCTATGTGACGGTGACGCCTGATCTCAAGTTCGAGGTGAGCCGCCGCATCAAGGAGGAATTTGAGAACGGGCGCCACTACTACGCTTTGCACGGGCAAGGCCTCGCCACGCCTGAACGCCGGGAGTGGCGCCCCGATCCACTGAAACTGTCGTGGCACAACGAAAGGCGATTTCTGGGGTGAAGATCGTGGCTAACATCACTGGGAAACTGCGAGCAAGAGTCAAAACGAAAGAATGGGCCATGATCCGCCTGAAGATTTGCCAAGCCCTCTTTGCGGTTACGCTCTTCAACGTCGGAGTTGCAGCAGCACAACAACTCGCCACGTATGACTGCCCCGTCACTCGAAAGACAGACAGCGATGGTAGAATCTATTCGAGCGAAGAACTCGCACGATGGCAGTTCGCAGTTCGCGTGATCGAAGGTCCGACCACCATCATCCAACGATGCTCATTCTCGTCTATCGCGGTTCGCGTGACGTGCGACAGCTACACGTCGGATAGAATCGAAAGAGATGCATCTGTAGGGGTCCAGAAGTTCTACTATTTTCGAGGCCAATATGACGTTCAGATATTCTCGGACGGCACATTCATCGAGAACAATGGCCGAGGCGGCATCGCTTTTGGGCGATGCGAGCGTTCCTAGACGAACCGCACTTTCATGTCGCCAAGCTAGAGGGTGTCGCTTGCGGTGCACGACCTAGGTCAGACTCGTCTTCTTTCGACGAAGTGTCATCAGCACGAACCCCCCAAAAGAAATCCAGCCTACAAGATTCAGCCCAGCCCGAAGCGATGCACCATTTGCAGCATCCGCCGAGCGACGGACTCCAGCCTCGTCCCCAAGGCTCCGATTGTAATCTAGCTGTTGCTGCATCGCTGCTTCGGTCGCCCACGGCTCGATAGTCGCGGCAGCAGGTAGGGAGACGCCCTCTGGCCGCTTACTGACCGAAAACGCCAAGCAACCCAGGAATAGAACCAGTAGCAGCCAACGCACCACGCTCTCCCATGTGTTCGGCTTCCTATATCATGCACGGCATCGGGCCTTGCATGCAGGCAAAGATCGCCGCATGCGGACATCTAAAGCGAATATGCTCCCAGCCACCAAGGGGTAATTGTTCTACTGTCTGCGGTGCCAGCTAAATGGAGATCGGACCATGGGGCAACTTCTACGGCGCTTATTTCTAGTTCTGGCGAGTGCCGCGTTCGTGCTGGCGCTGGCGCAGTTGGCGGACTTATCTCCGTTCTCATTAGCGTATCTGGATGTAAGCGACCCCACCGCCGCAGCTGAAGTTGCGAGTTGGAATAACGAACTGCTTCAACGTGCGTGTAACGCTATCAGGGGGTTGGCGGCTGGCGGACTCTTTGTCGCGATGGGCTGCATGTTTGGCTATCCGGACCACAAACGCTCAGTTGGCGCGGGACGCTAGTGTTCCACACTATGCCGCAATAGCAACCGAATTGGCCGCAATACCCTCCCCGATCCAATGCAGAATGGGCGGACAAAAGGCGTTGCCTAGCAGGGCCGCACGCATCGCATACGTCGCCGGCTTGCCGTTCCATCCAAACGCCGTCCAGCCGTCAGGAAAGCCCATTGATCTCTCAAGCTCGGTGATCGTGAAGCGTCGCAACACCTCTTCATCAATCAGCACACCGGCAAAAGCCGAGCCGAGGCCGGCGCAGGCTTCGAGAAAGCGAAACGGCTGCACATCGTTGGCGCCGGCGCCACGGGCGATCTGGCGTGCGTCGGCGAGGGTCATACTCGGAGGTTTGCCGAGCACGCGGTCAAAGAGTGTGAACGCCTTCTCGCCGGTAGGCGTCACACGAAGTGCGAGCCCCCTCACCTCCGTGTCGTAGAAACGCCGCTTGCGTCCGTTCGCACGAATGGGTCCGGCGAGGGCTTCGGCGAGGGTCTTTTTCTGGGTTTTTGGATTCGGCATCGAAGTGGCACGGTGCCAGTTCGGCGATTAACAGAAAGCAAACACTTAGAGGTTTGGCCAGAGCGTTCAGACCAAGCAGAAGCGAAGCGAAATCACATCGGATCGGGAACGCTTTTCGGCGAGTGACTAATGTCAATCGGCGTTGCAGGTTGAAAGTTTTTCTCGATGACATTCGGTAGCCCCAAACTGCCGGTCCACTCCGTCCGACGTGGTGCTCGCATCAGCAAAGATCACCCGTAGTTGACGGCACTCCTGGGGTTTTGCCTGACTCAAATGTCGGTGGGACAACAATGGATACCGCCCTTCCGCTCCACCGGCGAAGCATCCGTCATTCGGTATCGTGTCACAACACTTGGCTATTCGAGAAGGAGACCAGTTTGCGATAACACTGGCTTCCAAACTGTGGCCCAAAAACCGATCACCAAGTAAAGGAGCAAGAAGAACGTTCCGCCCCAAGGCACCAAGAGCATAACGGTGTGAAGCGGCATATCTCTCTTGGCCTTGTCCGGCTCACGAGCGATAGCTTCGCCGCGGGGTGCAACGGGTTCAGATGGGAATTCCCCATAATGGATTTGCTTCAACAGGTCTGGAAAATGCTCGATTTGAATAGCAGCCGTCCGTGCTCGAAATTTCTGAAGGGCTTTCCTTAGGTCTGATTGAAACCGCAGCACGAACACGAAAACGAGAATGCCCGACAATGCAATCAGCGTCAGCGTGAGACTATTTATGATCTCCGCTTCTTGAAAGAGGCCAGTCAGAACAAAGTGAGCGCCAATCAAGCCCGCGGAATAGTAAGTGACAAGCCATTGTCGGGCTTTGGTTCGCTCGATGTCCTCCACTGCATTAGAGTAGTAAAATCTGATCCAATCGGAATCATCGTCCTTCATGTTGTGTCGCTCCGGCTAGTGTTGTTGGTTCAAGCTGTCGGGCTGGAATACTAGGTTAAGCCTGCATTCAGCGATTTCCCTTTGGTTATTTGTCTGGATGACAACGAATTCCGTGTCATACAGGAAACCCGCTTTTCCGAAGACGATCAATAAACGCCCCGATCTGTTTTCCTACAAACTCGCACTGCAAAAGGCGGCGAGGCCCCCAAAGATTCGACTTGGCACACGGCCCCCGCATCGATTAAAATGCGGTCCTCGTCATGGCGGTGCGATCAGTCGCCCGCACGGCTCTCCCCGGCCCCGAGCCGCGAGCCCTTTGAATTTCATCCCCCCACAATCACGGTGCAAACTGATCGCGTGCGCCTAAATAGGTGAACACGACAAGAAGAGTTACCCCTGAGAACCAATCACTCCGACCCCTTCCCGAACATATTTGAGTTCACCGACCGCACACTGTGTCTGACGCTGCACTGCGGTGGCGAACCAATTATCTGCCCGGACGGGTTCGCAAAGACACAACGATACGGCACTTGCGACGACATTTCGTTCGCCGCGAAATGCGTAGATCACTTCGCCAATATCTTGCTCTGCGATTTGTATGATAGAAGTTGGCACAAAAATGGTCGCATTAGATATGCCTTCGTCGCCGCGCCAGAGACAAGACAGAAGGGATGCGGTTCGCCCACACCACTACATTTTCACGCACTCCTTGATGCGTGCTCCCCGCGAACAAAAAATCTTCCGCTTGCTGAAGGCATGATCCGGCACGCTTGGTGCCAATCTGCCCAAAAATTCTTTCTGCACGTGCCGCCGTGCTGGATTGAAATCGTCAAGAATTCCGATGACGCATATGCATATGCACAAAAGTGGTGCGATGAGGCGTCCACGCACCGTGATGCACTGATCATAAAGTCTCATCGGAAAATCCAGAGTGAGCAGCACAGTGCTCCACTGGCTTACGTATCCGCAAGAGCCTGACTGGATGTGAGCGGATAGTCGATCAAGCAGTTTGGTCGGCTGTAGGTTTGTGATGCTACATCGAAGCCGAATTTTTCAGGGACGAAACCGGCCCTACGAATCCTATTACCTAAACTCAGGAACTTATCGAACGCTTACATACCGCCCAAGATTTCTTCACGCTCTATCTCACCCGCAGCGTTCTTCTTCAGTCCGATCTTCGCCGCAATGCGATAGACTGGATCGGTAAAGCGATAGTGATTCACACCTGCCCTACTTACCCTCTCAAGCACCGGATCGACCTTGCCCCGCGTCCTTGCGGCTTCTCCCGCAAGTTCATTCAAAGCAGTTGAAATGCTCCCGTTGGCGATGTCCATGTCTGGCCACTCACCATCCAACATGTTCTTCACATCGAGTGATCTAAATTCCGGCAACCGAGTGTTGGCAGCGACATACAACACACGAGTGCGAACCTTCTGGGCGGTGTCCTTCGAATTCATGTGGGCGAATACCGGCCCTGCATGTTGGGCGACACGCCGATCAACCCACCGATGAAAGCCATTGTTCTCCGCGACAGCATCGATCTTTCGCTCGCGGTCAACGGCTTCGTTCGCGATCTCAAGACAGTAGCCATGAATATGAAGCGGCAGGCGATCAGTTCTTTCCAATGCTCGCTTCACCACCTTGGCCTTATCGTCAGCATTAAGAGCGAGGCGATCAAATAGACCGCCTTCCACCAACTCCTTTGCCTCTGACTCAGCCATTCGCGACACTTCTGGAAGCGTTTCGAGCCGCGTCAGGATCGGTGCACTGTCCCGAAGCTCAGACAGTTGATAGACCAAATCCTTGACCGTTCCGACGAGCAGTATCCTCACATCGTGGGCAGCGAATGAGTCACTGTCCACACTCATGATGATCTTTGCCAAATCCGCGACGACATCCGGGCGACGGATGCCGCGCTCAATGTTCTCGAACACCAAAACGGCTCGTCGCTCAGACGCAAACCTGCGTATCGTTTCAAGCAACATTTCAAGCGGCTGGCGTTCAAATGGTTTGAACCTGGTGCTTCGCTGGCCCGTTGCACCGATGCCTCCAAGCTTGGCCTCGCCGCTAACGACATCAGTAGTCGAGCTTTCCGCCCGCACTCCAAGCGATCCGAGGTGATGCTGTATCAGGTCATCGAGGGTTCGACCTTCGGTCAAATCCTGGAAGCCAATCGGATATGAGTAGACGTTCTCAGACTTGAAGACGCTCTTGTAGAGCCACGTCTTCCCAGAACCACTGTAGCCGTAAAGATACCGAACTTCGTTGGAGTCGAAGATGCCGGTCAGTGCACGCTCCAAACTAGGTCGTGCTACATACATTTCGGTGACTGTGTGAGATCGCGGCGTAAAGACTTCACTTGGCTTCAGAAGCTTTGCGACCCGCTTTGGCGGACGCTTACCCATGAACGGCATATTCGCCATGACCACCCCCGCGATGATCATTCACCTATAGTTGTAAATTGGCGGTCGCGTAACTCGAACGAAACAAGAAAAGCTACTCAAAATCCGCTATGAGCGGCATGTGATCGCTTGCAGAATTCCAGTTGTCGAACTTCCCGATCTCAAAGCCACGGCACCGTTCCGCCAACCCCTTCGACACAAAGGCGAAGTCGATATGGAACGGCTGATTGAGCTTCCATTGGTGGTGGTAGGTCGGCGATGTTTCCTGGCCAAACGTCTCGCCAGACCGTTCATGCCACAGGCTGGTAAGGCCGCACTTCTGTAGGCGCCGGGATATCTCGGCAAATTGTATCGGGACGGTCGCGTCAAACGCGGGCGACGCATTGAAGTCACCCGCCACGAATACATTTGGCACCCCTTCGACCAGTGGCAGCAGCGTATCGAGCCCTTCAATCACTTCGCCAACGTAGCCCTGTGGGCCGCGCATGGCCCACACGCCGATCACTGACACCGAAACGCCGCCACGATGGGCGGCAAGCAAAACCATGTGCCGTCGCTGCACGGTCTTCACCAGATCGAGGCGCCAGTCCTTCTTTGCGGCGATGAGAAGGCCACGCTTTCCCTTCTCTCCATCCCAATGGCCCGCATAACGGTCGCCGAGCATGGTCGACTGCGGTTCGAGCACTTCCGGCACGATGCAAATGTCCGCATCGAGTGCCGCGAGTTTGTCGGCGTTGTGTGCGAACTTGCCAGCACAATTCCAAGCCACAATGCGGAATGCCTCGGGGATCATTTCAAATACCCGCCCACGAATGCTGCGGCCTCGTCGTCTGGCAAAATCTCAAGAGCATCCACGGGCAAGACCCTCGACTGTATGGCCGCGATTGACGCCGCTGGCGCCGCTAACCACTCCTCCCGCTGTTCTGCCGTCGCCAAAACCACTGGCATCGCCTTCGCGTGGACGGGTCGCACCAGATCATTCGCCTCTGTGGTCAGAAAGCTGAACAAGTGATGCTCTCCGACGTTCGGCTCCTTCTTCGAGCCATAGTCGCCCGACCAAACCCGCCAGACTCCGGCAAAGAAGAGCATTAAGCGATCTCGCGGTGCGAACCAGCGTATGACCTTGGCGCCTTTTGGCGAGGCGTCTTCGTATTCGGAGAACGCCGTGAACGGCACGAGGCAGCGGTGTTCGACCCCCAGCACCGGGCGCCAGTGCGAGCTTGCAACATTGCGGATGTTGGTGACGGGCGCCCCGCCCGTGGCGGCGGGACCGGGCAAGCCCCACCGCATTCGTCGCCATTCGAGAGCACCGCCCTCGGCCCGCACAATCACGGGGCCGAAGCTCTTCGGAAACACTTCGAGCAATGCGTTGCCGAGCAAAGGCGTGATCCGCGTCTCGCTCCATTCCTCGAAGCCGTAGAATTCTTTCTGAAGACCGGCTTTGCGGATGTCCGCTGCGTATCGATTGCACACCGGCGTTCACCTATTCGAAGAGCCAGCCAATCCCAAGAACCGCTGCAACTCATCCCTCTGATTTCGTTTATATTTTATTTGGCTATCACATGAGAATGTTGTGGCCGCCTGCCGCGGCGATTTCGAGCGCGCGTTTGGCTTGCTCCTGACCACGCACATCGCGCAGATCCGGAACAGCCTCAGCACTGATGAGATCGCCGCGCGCCGGCGGCTTCAGCGCTGCGCCGCCGCGAAAATGATTGACCAATGAAAGCAGCGAAGGCGCGGCGATCACTTCGCCGCCCGCCCAAGCCGCCTCGGCGCCGCAGACTTCCGGGCAGATGAAAGCGCAGTCCATACCGTGTGCGGCCATGGCGGCAGGCAGCGCGCCAGGTGCGCCGGCCAATGAGCCGTCGAGCCCCACTTCGCCAAAAGCGACCACGCCATCCAACGCATCCTTTGGCAGCGCGCCGAGCGCGGCCATCATGGCCAGCGCAATCGGCAAATCGTAATGCGTCCCCTCTTTCGGCAGATCGGCAGGCGCGAGATTGACCACGATCCGCCCGCCCGGAATGGCGAGGCCCATGCTGGCGAAGGCGGCGCGAATGCGCTCCCGGCTTTCGGAGACGGCCTTATCACCCAGGCCGACAATGACGATGCCGTTCACGCCGCCCGCAATCTGCACCTGCACGTCAACCCGCCGCGCCTCGATGCCGGCGAATGCGATCGTCGTCGTAGCGGCAGCACAGGTGGACACGACCCCTCCCTATCCACAGCAGAGAAGGGTTAATGGTACATAAGAAGAACAAACGCGCAACAAGAATCGAAAGCGCCGCGCCATACGGGAGCTTATTCACAGGTCGGCGATGGCGGTTGTGGATTAGTAGGCCGAGCCCGCTGACGACATCATCGGCGCGCCCTGGAGGTCGTCGCCGCGATATTCGGGGGCCGGGGGCTGGTACTGCGCGTAATTCGGCGGCACGGGCGAGCGTACGCGCATGAACGAGACCACGCGCTGGACGCCAGAGGTGCGGCTGGCGATTTCAGCGGCGCGTTCCAGCTCCTGCTGCGTCCGCGCCGTGCCCATCAAGTACACATTGCCCTGATACGTCTCGATATTGACGTTCATGCCATGCACGTTGGGGCTTGCGGTGAAGCGGGTGCGAATCTGCGCAGTGATCAGCTCATCCGACGCACTGCGCATGAACGAGGATGGCGGGCCGACCACCACCTCGTTGTAAACATTTTGGATCGTCGGGATGCTGCGCGCGACCGTTTCCGCCATCTGGCGATGGCCCTCCGTTGGCGCCGGGCCAGACAAAAGCACGCTGCCGCCCGCGACCTCGACATCCACCTCGCGGAAAGCGGAGGCGTCAGCCGCCATCAGGCGAGTCTTGACCTCTTGCGAAGCGACGGCGTCATCAATGCCTTCGCCTATGGTCCGATCCTGCATCGCGAACAGACCGACGCCGGCGGCGGCGCCGACGGCGGCAGTGACGCAACCGCTCGACAGCCCGCAGGCCGCAAGCGCCGCAAAGGTGATGAGAGCACGCATGAACCCGAATTTGGCGCAGAATCGTTTCGGGCCTGTTAACGATCCGATTTAAGAATCAATAAACCACGCGCCGCGCTGGTGCGAAGGCAACACGCCCGCCCCCACCACGATCAGATCAAAGCGAATGGGCGCGGCCGTGAGCCGCCAGCGCCCAGCCAGAACACTGGCGGCGCGCGCAATACGCTGCTGCGCGGCGGGCGTCACCGCATATCCGCCCGCATCAATGCTGCGCCGCGCTTTCACTTCGATGATGACCAAGGTGCGGTCCTTCCAGGCGGCGAGATCCACCTCGCCGAATGGCGTGCGCAGGCGGTGACCGAGAATGCGATAACCCTTGAGCATTAAAAACAGCGCGGCGATCCATTCAGCGACGCGCCCGCGCCACTCGGCATTCTGACGCTTGCGCGTCACGCCCCATCCTTTAGCGCCAATGCGCGCGCGTAGGCGCGCTTGCGCGGCACACTGAGCGCCTCATGCGCTTGCGCCGCCGCCTCCTTCACGCTGCCGCGCGTGAGCGCTACGCGCAAAAACTCATCGAGCGCCGCATCATCTACCTCCGCCGCCGCCAGCGGCGGGCCGACGACCACGACAATCTCCCCTTTCGGCGCGCCCGCCAACGCATAGTGCGCCGCCAGCGCGTCAAGCGTGTCGCGGCGCGCTTCTTCGTGCAGCTTGGTGAGCTCGCGCATCACCGCCGCTGGGCGCGGGCCAAACACCGCAGCCATCTCGGCGAGGCTTTCAGCGAGGCGCGGGCCGGTTTCGAAGAAGAGAAGACTGGCTTCCAGTTCGACCAAATCCTCGAACGCTGACCGCCGCGCCGCTTCCTTCGCCGGAGCGAAGCCCGCAAACAGGAACCGGTCGCTCGGCAAACCGGAGGCGACCAAAGCCGCGATCGGCGCCGAAGCGCCTGGAATTGGAAACACGCGATGGCCCGCCTCAATCACCGCGCGCGCCAGCTTGAAGCCAGGATCGGAAACAAGCGGCGTGCCCGCATCGGAGACCAACGCCACGCTCTCCCCCGCCGCTAAGGCGGCAAGGATCTCAGCGCGCGCCGCCTCCGCATTGTGCTCATGATAGGAAGCGAGACGCGGCTTCAGCCCATATGCGTCCAGCAGCTTGCGGGTGACGCGCGTGTCCTCCGCGTAAACGCGGCTGGCCCCAGCCAAAATATCGAGCGCCCTCAAAGTGATGTCACGCAGATTGCCGATTGGCGTCGCCACCACATAAAGGCCCGGTTCGGGCGGTGGACTGCCTGCGCGGGCGCCCTTACGGTCGCGCGCATCAATTTCGGGTTCCGAAGGATCGCTCATGACTTCGCAACAATCATCGGCGCAGCGCCGCCTCGCGCCAAGCGCCAAAACGATGGCCGCGCTCGGCGTGGCCGCGTTCATGGCCGCCTGCGCCACTTCACCTGCGCCGCAAACGCTGCCGCCACGTCCGGGCGGGCCGGTCGCGCCCCCGCCCGCGCCAACGCCAGGCCCGGTGACTCAGCAACAAGGCGTGACCCCACCCTTCATGGCCGGACGCAACATTGTGCGCGTCGGCCTGCTGCTGCCCTTCTCGCTGCGCCCGCAAGACGCCGCCGCGCTCTACAACGCTGCCGAGCTCGCCCTGTTCGACATTGGCGATGAGAACACGCTGCTGATCCCGCGCGACGCCGGCTCGGACGAAGCCGCCGCCGCCGCCGCCGCTGCCGCGCTCGCCAATGACGGGGCGGACATCATTATCGGCCCGGTGCTGCGCGAAGGCGTGCTCGGCGCCGGCCGCGCCGTGCGCAGCCAACAGATTCCAGTGATCGGCTTTTCGTCGGACCGCACCGTGGCCGGTTCAGGCGTCTATCTGCTCAGCTTCCAGCTTGAGGATGAAGTTTCGCGCATCGTCTCTTACGCCGCCAGCCGCAACATCCGCTCCATCGCGCTGCTGGCCCCATCCAACGAATATGGCCGCCGCGTCGAGCAAGCCTTGCGCGCCGAAGCGCAAGCGCGCGGCGTTACAGTGACGGCGGTGCAGCTCTATAATCGCAGCGACGTCGACGCCGGCGCGGCCGCGACGACGCTCGCCGCCAGCATGCGCACGGCGCCGGCGCAAGCTGTGCTGATCGCCGAAAGCGGCACGCCGCTTCGGGCGATTGGCGCTTCGCTTGTGGCTGGCGGGGTCGATCCGCGCCGTACAAAATTTATTGGCACCAGCGCCTGGGCGGCGGACGCCTCGCGCGAACCCACGCTCGCGGGCGGCTGGTATGTCTCGCCGGATCAATCCGCGCGCACCGATTTCGAGCAGCGCTATCAAGCCATGTTCGAAGCGGCGCCAACGCGACTTTCGAGTTTGGCCTATGACGCGGTGGCGCTCGCGGCGTTGCTCTCGCGCGACGTTGGCGCGGAAGGTTTCCGTCGTGCGGCGATCGAAAACCCCGAAGGCTTCGCCGGTTCGGACGGCCTGTTCCGTTTCCGCGCCGATGGCTCGATCGAGCGCGGCCTCGCCATCATGGAAGTGCGCCCCAATGGCGATGTCGCGGTGGACGCTGCGCCGCGCCGTTTTGGCCGCGTCTCGGGCTAAGCCGCCAACTCAGCTGCGATCTTGTTCGCAAGCGGACGCCCGCTGCGCGTGAGCGCGACGCGGCCATTGGCGTGCGTCACAAGCCCCTGCTCCACCAGCCAGGCGAGCGCTTCGTGATCGAGCGGCGAGCCGCGCATGGCTTCGATGCGCGCGACCTCAACGCCCTCGGCGACGCGCAGACCCATAAGCAGGATTTCATCGCCGCTTTGCTCAGGCGTGAGCGGCGTTTCGTTCATCCAGCCGACGCCATGCTCGCGCACCGCATCAATATAATCGGACGGCCGGCGCTGCGCTTCAGTAGCGATACGAACGCCCTCGCGCGCGAGCCGGCCATGCGCGCCGGGACCAGCGCCAACCCATTCGCCGCTGCGCCAATAAATGAGATTGTGCTGCGACTGCGCCGCAGGCGTGCGCGCATAGTTGGAAATTTCGTAGCCGGGAAATCCGTGCGCCGCGCACAGATCTTCCGTCACTTCATAGAGCGAAGCTGCTTCATCTGCGTCCGGAGGCGCGAGCGCGCCTCGTTCGACCTTGCGGGCAAACGCAGTCTCCGGCTCAATGGTCAGTTGGTAGAGTGAAAGATGCTCAACTGGCAGCGCCAACGCCTCGCGCAGCTCGGCCCGCCAAGCCTCCACGCTCTGCCCTTCGCGCGCATAAATCAGATCCGCCGAAACGCGCGCGCCGGTGCGCGCGGCAGCTTCAATCGCATCGCGCGCGGCGCGCGCACCGTGATGGCGGCCTAGCGCTTTCAAGTCCGCATCGTTCAGCGCCTGCACGCCAATCGATAAACGGTTCACGCCGGCGCTGACGTGCTCAGCGAAGCGCGCCGCGTCCTCGGGATTGGCCTCTAGCGTAATCTCGCACGACGCCAACAACCCAAACGCGCGCTCAACGCCCGCAATCAGCCGCGCAATCTCTGCGCCGCTCAATAAGGACGGCGTGCCGCCGCCGAAGAAAATGCTTTGCGCCGGGCGGCGGCCGAAGCGCACAGCGTGCTCCGCCACATCTCTCTCGATCGCGGCCAGCAATGGCTCAGCCTCAGCGCCGCGTGGGCGGTACACGTTGAAATCGCAATACGGGCAGATGGCGCTGCAATACGGCCAGTGAAGGTAAACGCCGAAGCCCGGATCACTCATCGGATCGCGGCCAGGAATTTCTCGAACGCGCGCGCGCGATGAGTCAGCGGCAGCTTCTCTTCGTGCGTCATCTCGCCGAACGTGCGCGTCTGCCCGTTGGGGACAAACATGGGATCGTAGCCAAAGCCCTTCTCGCCGCGCGGCGGCCAGACAATTTGCCCGTGCGCTTCGCCCTCAAACGCCTCCACCTCGCCGCCAGGAAATGCGAGCGCGAGCACGCACACGAACTTGGCGCGCAGATCGCGCGCCCCGGCCGCCCCTAACTCATTCCACACGCGCTGCATGGCGGCGTTGAAATCCTTGTTCGGCCCAGCCCAGCGCGCCGAGTAAATGCCGGGCGCGCCATCGAGCGCCGCCACCGCCAAACCGGAATCGTCCGACAAGGACGGCAGACCCGAAGCTTCCGCCGAAGCGCGCGCCTTCAGCACCGCATTCTCAACGAAGGTCGCGCCCGTCTCTTCCGGCTCCGGCAGATTGAGTTCGGCGGCGGACACCGCCTGCAAGCCGAGCGGCGAGATCAGCGCACTGATCTCACGCACCTTGCCCGCATTGTGGCTGGCGACGACCAGCTTGCCGGTGAGTTTGCGGGAGAGAGTCATGGCACACCAAATTGACGGGAAAGCCGACGCTCTATATCGTTTATCAATAAGAACCAAGCAAGGCCGCGATGGCGATCCGCATAACTCTCGACCGCATCCTCGCTGAACGGCGCATGTCTCTGACAGAGCTGAGCGAGCAAGTCGGCGTGACGCTGGCCAATCTTTCCATCCTCAAAACCGGCAAGGCCAAAGCGATCCGCTTCTCCACCTTGAACGCACTGTGCCGGGTGCTGGATTGCCAGCCAGCCGAAATTTTGAGTTACGAGCCGCACGAGCATGACGCCGAGCTTGAGCGCGCTGACGCCTAGAGCGCCGCGCCGATTTCCAAGCCGAAGCCTTCGAGTTCGGGGTCGTCCAGCCCAGTCGCCCAGATGAAATCGGCCTCGCCCATCAACACCAATTCGCGCGCGCCGCATCGAAACGCATAGCCCACATCGACGCGGTAAGGGTTGGTCATGATCAGGCGCCGCGGCGAAGTGAGCGTTTCGCCAATCGCCCAGGGCAGATCAAGCGCTTCGCGCGACCAATCACGGGCGATGTTCTTCCACGTATCTGGTTCTTCGCGGCGCAAGTGTCCGTAGGCCGCTTCAAGCAGCGAGCCCTCGCCTACGCACACATCCGTCGCGCCTTCAAAGCCGATATCGACATGAAACAGTGCGCCGCTCGCAAACACGATCTCGATCGGATCGTCGCCCTGGAACGGCGCATAGCCCACGCGGGCGATCTCTTGGATCGGCCCAGCGCGGGTGAGCTTCAATATGTCTTCCGGCGCGCTCACTGCGGCGCGGGCACAATGGCGGCTTCACCGCCGGCGAAGTTGACGGTGAGCGCAAGCGTCTCGCCAGCGAAGAGATCGTACATCACCGCGTCGGAGCTAGGCTGCACCACTTCCTCAACCCGATCAGGCACGATGGCTTGCGGCGAGGTCGCCACCACATCGCGCACCGCTTGCGGCGCATCGCCCCAATTCAAGACGCGGCGGGTTTCAACGACGCTCCAGCCCTCATTCTGGCGCATCACATTATAGGTAATTTCGCCCTGCGCGCCGGTCCCCTTCACGCGATAGATCGTGGCGCCGATCGTATTGTCCTCAATCGCTTCACTGGCGATGAAACTCGCGTCCGCCGCGGTGATCATAGCCAGCACGTCAGCGGGCGCCTCGGCCGCGCGCGGCACGCCTTCGATCGGAACGGGCGTTTCATCGGTCTGCGCCGGCGGCGAGCAGGCGGCTGTCGCGAGCAGCGCAGCGATGGCGAACGTACGGATCATATTTCCTCTCCTCATCCCACCGCGCGGCGCTGGGCTTCGAACAATTGGCCGCAACCAAGCTTGGCCAGCCTGATCATTTCGGCGAACTCTTCGTCACTAAAAGGGCGGTGTTCGCCCGTCGCCTGGATTTCGATCAATCTTCCGTCACCGGAGAGAACGAAGTTGGAATCGACCTCGGCGTTGGAATCTTCCGCATAATCGAGATCAAGCACCGGCTTGCCTTCGAACACGCCGCACGACACCGCCGCCACTTGGCCGGTGATCGGGTTCGCCTTCAGCTCTTTTTCGGCAACGAGGTAGGCGCACGCTTTCGCCAGCGCGACCCAGGCGCCGGTGATTGCAGCCGTGCGGGTGCCGCCATCGGCCTGGATCACATCGCAATCGAGCGTGATGGTGCGCTCGCCTAGCGCTTTCAGGTCCACAACCGAGCGCAGCGAACGACCGATCAGACGCTGAATTTCCTGCGTGCGGCCCGACTGCTTGCCCGAAGCCGCTTCGCGCCGGCCCCGCGTATGAGTGGCGCGAGGCAGCATGCCATATTCGCCTGTGACCCAGCCGCGGCCCTGGCCCTTCAGCCAGCCCGGCACGCCGCTCTCCACGCTGGCGGCGCACAGCACATGGGTCTGGCCGAACTTGGCGAGGCAGGATCCTTCGGCATAGCGCGAGACCCCGGTTTCCAGGGAAATCTCGCGCATTTGTTCGCTCTGCCGGCCGGAGGGGCGCATGAAAACTCCTGATTTTGAATGCTTTTCTTCGCAAGCGGCGGCTTGCTTGGGGTGGTTTGCGGGACTTGTAGGGGATGTTGATCGTATAGGAAATTTACGGCTCAACACCGTAAGTCGAGCTAAATCTCGTATAGGCCTTGTATAGCTTTCTTACCACAATTTACCGACTCTGAGCGTAACTGCTAATAAGTTCCTTATGGGGGATTCGCTAGAGCCCCATAAAATTGTTACGGCGATTTACTGCCAAGCGCCGTAACTTAGCATAAGTTTCCTATAGAGCCCGATGAAGTCAGCTCACAATCCTTACAATCCGGGCGCGGGCAGCCCTCCCCCCGAATTGGCGGGGCGCGACGCGCTGATCGCACAGGCGCGCGTGGCGATTGGGCGCGTACGCGCTGGGCGGCCGGCAAAAAGCTTCATTATGCTGGGCCTGCGCGGCGTCGGCAAAACCGTGCTGCTCAACGAGTTCGAACAAACCGCCGAAGCGCTCGGCTGCCAAACCGCCATGCTGGAAACGGACGCGACGAAGTCCCTCGCACAGCAGCTCGCGCCGCAACTGCACCGCATCCTGCTGCGGCTCGACCGCATCAAGAAAGCCGGCGCGGACATGCAAAAGGCGTTCGGCGCGCTGCGCTCTTTCGGCGCCATGTTCAAAGCGACGATTGGCGATGTCGATTTCAGCCTCGCGGGGCCGGCCGCAACCGGCGATCTTACTGTCGATCTCACCGATTTGTTTCTCGCCATAGGCGAGGCCGCGAAGAAGCGCGACACCGCCATCGTACTGCTGATCGACGAGATTCAGTACATTCAAAAGGCCGATCTCGGCGCACTGATCATGGCGCTGCACAAAATCTCGCAGCGGCAATTGCCGGTGCTGCTGTTCGGCGGCGGCCTGCCGCAACTGGCGAAACTGGCCGGCGATGCAAAGTCCTACGCCGAGCGCCTGTTCGATTATCCGCCCATTGGCGCGCTCGACAAAGCCAGCGCGCGTCAAGCCGTGGCGGCGCCGGCTTTGCGCGAAGGCGTCAAATTCAACCATGACGCGCTGGACTATGTGGTCGAGCAGACGGGCGGCTATCCATTTTTCCTACAGGTCTGGGGCGAGCATTGTTGGGACGTCGCGCCCGCCTCCCCCGTCACGCTGGCGCACGCCAAAGAAGCCAGCGCGCGCGCCATGGCGGCGCTGGATGAGAACCTGTTCAAAGTGCGCCTTGCGCGCCTCACCGACCGCGAAAAGGCCTATGCCCGCGCCATGGCCGAGCTTGGTCCCGAGCCGGCCAATTCTACAGCCGTCGCCGATCTGCTCGGCTTGTCGGCGACGCAATCGGCCCCGATCCGCGAAATTCTGATCAAGAAGGGCATGGCTTATTCGCCAGAGCGCGGCTTGATTGGCTTCACGGTGCCGAAGTTCGACGAGTATATGCGCCGCGCCATGCCCGCCGCACCGAAACCAGCGAAAGCCAAGAAAGCATGAGCGCTCCCCGCCTTAAGCCCCGACTTGCGCCGCCGCGCACGCCCGCTACCTAAGCGGCATGGCTGGCCCCTCCTCCGCCGATCTCAATGCGCTCGACGAGCGCTCGCGGGCGATCTTCCGCGACATCGTCGAAACCTATCTCGCCACCGGCGAGCCGGTTGGCTCGCGCACGCTCTCGCGCCAAAGCGCGGTGCATCTTTCGCCGGCCTCGATCCGCAACACCATGGCCGACCTCGCCGCACTGGGTCTTTTGGACGCGCCCCACGCCATGGCCGGCAGGCGCCCGACGCAGCAGGGCTTGCGCTTCTTCGTCGACAGCCTGCTCCAGCTCGGCGAAGCCCCGGAAGAGCAGAAGCGCGAGATCGACAAGCAGATCGCCCGCGCCGGCACCAACCCGCAGGATGTGCTGGGCGCGGCGTCGGAATTGTTGTCCGGCCTCGCGGGGGGCGCTGGCCTGGTGGTGACGCCGGAACGCGACGCGCCGGTGCGCCATGCGGAGATCGTCGCCATCGGCCCGCGTCAGGCGCTGCTGGTTCTGGTGTTCGAGGACAATCAGATCGAGAACCGTGTGCTCGAGACCCCGCCTGATCTCAGCCCCGGCGCGATGGTTGAGGCGACCAATTTCTTGAACGCCCGCTTCAAAGGCAAAACGCTCAGCCAAGCCCGGGCTGAGGCCAATGAAGCCGTCGACCGCGACCGCGCCGCGCTGGATCAAGCCGCCGCCAAGTTGATCCAAGCCGGTCTGGTGGAATGGTCCGGGGAAGATCCCACGGCCGGCCGATCGCTGATCGTGCGGGGCCGCGCCAATCTCCTGGCCGACCCAGAGGCGCTGGCCGATCTGGAACTGGCGCGGCGCTTGTTCGACGATCTGGAAAAGACCAAGGAAGTCATCCAAGTGCTTGATTTGGCTAAGGCTGGAGAGAGCGTCCGGATTTTTATCGGTTCCGAAAATCCGCTTTTTTCGCTCTCGGGGTCGAGCTTAATCGTTGCTCCCTATATGAACGCGGAACGTAGGGTCGTCGGCGCGCTGGGCGTCATCGGCCCGACCAGGCTCAATTACGCCCGGGTGATCCCGGTTGTCGATTACACTGCGCGCGTCATTGGCCGCGTGCTCGACGGCCGCACCTCGGAGCGTTGAGGCAAAGAGGAAGTGATGAGTAACGAAGCCAACGCTCAGGAGAACGCCGCGCCCGAAGCGGCGCCCGCCACCGACAACAATCCGCTCGAAGCCGAACTGGCCAAAGCGCGAGACGACATGCTGCGCGCGCTGGCGGAAGTGGAAAATACCCGCCGCCGTGCGGAAAAGCAGACGCAAGAAGCCCGCACCTACGCCATCGACCGCTTCGCCCGCGACCTCCTCCCCGTGGCCGATACGCTGGGCCGGGCGCTGCAATCGATCTCGCCAGAGGCGCGCGCCGCTTTGGATGAAGCCACGCGCACGCTCCTCGATGGCGTGGAGCTCACGGAGCGCGCGTTGATCGATACGTTTGCGCGTCATGGCCTGAAGCGCATCGGCGCCAAGGGCGAAGCATTCGATCCGAACCTGCACCAGGCCGTGGCGCAAGCGCCCTCCGAGCATCCCGCCAACACCGTGATCGAGGTGCTGCAACCGGGCTATGTGCTGGGCGATCGCACGGTGCGCGCCGCCATGGTGATGGTGTCGGCCGGCAAAGCCGCCACCGCGCCGGAAGCCGGCGCAGGCGTCGATATCAAAGTCTAGCCCCGCTCCCATTGGAAATCGCGACAGGCGGGCGCGAAGTCGCGCTTCCGCCTCAATCTCGCTTTGCGCCGAACATGAATGATCGGTAACCATAGCGACGCAGCGAGGCTGCCGTGCTTGGTAGCGTCTGCGATTCCTGAGGGAGACTTATATGCGGGGGAAATTCCTGTTCGGCGCAGCAAGCGCCGCTTTGTTGGCTGCGCTGGGGCCGTCGGCGGCATCGGCCCAGACCGCTGATCCCCCTGCTGACGCCTCGACCACGGCCCGGCTGACTGCCGACGCGGCCGTGATGGGCGAACTCAGCCCCGCCGGCGACGCCGATTGGTATCGCCTGAGCGTTGCGCCCGGCCAGCGTTACGACATCGCGCTCGACGCCGCTGTGCCCGAAGGACAGACCTCGGGTTTCGACACCATGCTGCTGCTGCACGACGCCCAAGGCGCCGTGCTCGCCAGCAATGATGACGCCAATGACAGCTTGAACTCAGCCCTCAGCTATCGCCCAAGCGCCGCTGGCGATGTGTTCGTAGAAGTGCGCGGCTTCGCTGATGATGCGGAAGGCGCCTACACTTTGCGCGTCGCGCAGTCGGCGGTCGCGCCGGACGATATTGGCAATGACGCTTCCACACGCGCGCGCTTGACGCTTGGCCAGGACGCAACCGGCAGCATTGATGACGACCAAGACGTCGACTGGTTCCGGCTCAGCGTCCGCACCGGACAAATTTATCGCATCGCCCTCGCCGGCGACGGCGACGGCGCGCTGGGCGATCCCATGCTCGCCATCGCCGACCGCGACGGCGCCGAGCTCGCCAGCAATGATGACAGCGAAGGCTCGCTGAATTCGTATTTGGAGTACGTGCCGACGCAGAATGGCGACGTGTTCGTCATTGCCCGCGCTTTCGGCGGCTCAACCGGCACTTACAAGTTGCGCGCTGACGCTGCGGCCCTGCCCCCGGATTCCGCCGGCAATAGCCGTGACACGCGCGCGCGCCTGTCCGTCGGCCAAACGCTTAATAGCGGCCTCGATTATCCGCAGGACACGGACTGGTATCGCGTGCGCCTCGCAGCCGGCCAATCCTATCGCTTCACCGCGGCGAGCGCCGAGGGCGAGCGCAATTTCGATCCGATGGTGGTGGTCCACAATAGCGCGGGCGAAGAGCTTGCCGTCGATGATGATGGCGGCGAGGGTCTGAACTCCTACCTCGAATTCAGCGCACCCGAGAACGGCGACTACTTTGTCGAGGTGCGCGGCTTCGACACCGCCGCCACGGGCGACTACACGCTCGGCGCACGCGCGGGCGACATTCCCGCCGACGCAACTTCCGACGCGATCTTGAGCATTGATGGCGATTATCGCGAAGGCATGCTTGAGCCCGCCGGCGATCGCGATTGGTACAGGATCAATTTCACCGAAGGACAGGCGGTCCGGTTGAGTCTCACCTCGGCCGAGGGAGATGATGCGCTCGCCGATCCCTATCTCGTCATGCACGGGCCTGACGGCGCTGAGCTCGCGCAAGACGATGATGGCGGCGAAGGTCTTAATTCGCGTCTTGAGTTCGCGGCGCCAAGCGCAGGCGCCTATTATCTGGAGGTCCGCGGCTTCGATGTGGAAACCGCTCAAGGCCGTTACGTCATCATGCTGACGCCCGGCGAAATCGGCGACAATCCTGAGAGCGCAGAATCCGTCAGCGCCAATGCCGAGCCGTTCCAAAGCACGATTGGCGCGGCTGGCGATGTGGATTGGTTTGCGCTCGACATGATTGAGGGCCGCCCCTACCGCATCAATGTCGAAGGCGCGGACGGTTCATTCGATCCAATGGTGCGCTTGATCGACAGCGCCGGCGAAGAGATCGCGACCGACGATGATGGCGGTCCAGGTTTGAACGCCTATTTGAGCTACACCTCCGTCGCTGGCGGCATGTACTATGTCGCTGTCTCCGGCTTTGGCGATAGCACCGGCATGTACGGCGTGCGCGTCAGCGATACGGAAGTGCCGGGCAATTCCAGCACGGACGAATATCTCGACGCCGCCCAAGGCGACGACCGGGTGAGCCGCATTGAGCTTGCTGGCGACGCCGACGCGTACGGCGTTCAGCTTGAGAGCGGGGTCACTTACGAGATCAGCGTCAACGGGGAAGGCGATGGCGCGCTGCGCGATCCTTATCTCACCGTGCTGGACATGGATGGCCAAACCATCGCCAACGATGATGATAGCGGCCCCGGCGCGAATGCGCGCCTGATCTTCACGCCAGAGGGCTCGCAGCCCTTCTTCATCCGGGCCAGCGGCGTCGGCAACTCGACCGGCGGCTATCGTGTAAGCATCGCGCCGCAATCGACGCGGCCGCAACAATAAGCACGAGCGGCCCCTCCTCCGCGCAAGCGGAGCGAGGGGCCGCCTCTGCTTAGCTCAGGACAGATTGGCGCCGCGATCAGCGCCTTGACGCTCTAGCATCCAGCCCGGATATTCCGACCTCAGCGCCGATACGCCGTCCAACTTCAACAGATCGTCGCGCGACAGCTCAACGCTGGTCGCAGCCAGATTGTCATTCAGCTGCGTTTCGTTCTTGGCGCCGATGATGACGCTGGTGACATGCTTCTTGTGCAGCAGCCAAGCCAGCGCGATCTGCGCCACTGAAACGCCCCGCGCATCGCCGATCTGCTTCATCACGTCGATAATGTCGTAAGCTTTTTCTTTATCGACCGGGGGAAAGTCGAACGCGACGCGGCGAGCGTCTTTCGGCGCGCTGTCGCGTGTATATTTGCCAGAGAGAAAGCCGCCCGCGAGCGGGCTCCAAGGCAAAATCGCCAACTGCTGATCCTGCGCCAAGGGCACGACTTCGCGCTCAATGTCGCGACCGGCGATGGAATAGTACATTTGCAGCGACTCGTAGCGCGACAGCGCGTTGCGTTCCGAAACGCCAAGCGCTTTGGCGATCTGCCAGGCTGCGTAATTGCAAAGCCCGATATAGCGCGCCTTGCCGGACTTCACGACCTGATCGAGCGCTTCCAGGGTCTCTTCCAGCGGAGTCACGGTATCGAAGCCGTGCACTTGATAGAGATCGACATGATCGAGGCCGAGCCGCTCGAGGCTCGCATCGATGGCGTTGAAAATGTGCTTGCGCGACAGGCCCCAGGTGTTGGGATTATTGTAGCGGCGCTCTGCTTCGGGCGTGCGCTCGCCCGTGGCGTAGCCGCCAACACGTCCGAACACTTTGGTGGCGATCACCAATTCGTCGCGCGGCAAATCCTTGATCGCAACGCCCGTGACCCGCTCGGACAAGCCGTCCGAATAGACGTCGGCGGTGTCAAGAAAGGTGACGCCCTTCTCGAACGCGCCGCGCACCAGCTTATTCACATCATTCTGCTGCACCGCGCCGATGACCTTCCAAAAGCCATCGCCGCCAAAGGTCATGGTGCCGAGGCAAATTTCTGAGACGACAAGGCCGGTGCGGCCCAGCTTGCGATATTTCATGTGAACGCCCTCAACTTACGCCGTGCGTACGGAACCACGCCAGCGCCCGCGCCCATCCATCCGCCGCCGCTTCCGCATTGTAGGACTCGCGATAGTCGGCGTGAAAGCCGTGCGCGACGCCTGGATAGACCACGATTTCCGAGCCCGTCGGATTTCCGTTGGCGGCCAATGCGGCGCGCATCTCGTCGACAGTGGCGACGGGAATGCCGCTGTCATTCTCCGCATATAGGCCGAGAACCGGCGCGCGCAATTGCGCGCCGACATCAACCGGCCAGGGCCGCCCTTCTTCATAGAGCCAGTGATCGGCCGGCACGGAGGTGAGCCGTCCATACCAGGCGACGGCCGCCTTGATGTGCGCGGTTTGCGCCGCCGCCATCCACGTCACAGCGCCGCCCCAGCAAAAGCCTGTAACGCCAACCGCATCGGCGTTGACGAACGTCTGCCCGCGCAACCAGCTCACCGCGCCTGACGTATCGCCCATGACTTGCGCAAACTTTGTCGCCGCCACGATCGGCGTGATCTGCGCAAAATCAGTCAATGGCGCGGGATCGCCGGCGCGATCGAAATAGTCCGGCGCAATGGCGACATAGCCCTCACGGGCGAAACGGCGGCAGACATCTTTGATGTATTCATGCACACCGAAAATCTCATTGACCACGATCACCGCGCCATGGCGCCCCTGCCCCGCGGGGCGCGCGACATAAGCCGGCAAAGCATAGCCATCCGCGCCAGTGAAGGTGATGTCTTCCGTGATTAGCTCATCTGAGGATGTGGTCACCGGGCTGGCGCACGCGCTCAGCGCCGCTGGCGCGTAGCCGGCGAAAAACAGCGACGCCGCAAAAGCGCGGCGGCTCGGCGGCAGATTTCCCTCGGGCGTGTCCAGGCGCATTCGGTCCTCCAAATTCCGCGACGCGTCGCAAAGATATTGAGACGGCTGGCGCCCCTCTGCGTCTGCGGGATAAAATTGGCTTGCCGGCAAACATATGCCGCGCGGCGGAAAAGGGGAGAGCGATGCGACTGATGGTTTTGGCCGGGCTCTTCGCGCTTGCCGTGGGGGCGCCCTCACTCGCGAGCGCACAGGCGTTGCCCTTCGACCCCGATCTCGCCACCCGCGCTTGGATCGACACAATCGGCCCCGAGGCGCTGGCGCGGTCCAACGCCTATTTCGAGGGCGGCTACTGGATCCAGTTTCTGGTCGCGGGCATCGGTATCGTCATTTCAATGGCCATGATGGTGCTGGGTTGGGCCAAAGGCGTGCGCAGCTGGCTGGAGAAGACGGTGAAGGTTTACTTCCTCGTCGTGCTCGGCATGGCCCTCTTCTATCAACTGATCTCCACCGTGCTGACCTTTCCGCTGTCGTGGTGGATCGGCTTTCTGCGTGAGCATCAGTACGGCCTTTCAAACCAAAGCTTCGTGGAATGGTTCGGCGAGTACGCCATCGGCAACGCAATCGGCATTGTTGTCGGCGCGGTGCTGATCGCCGTGATCTATCTGGTCGTGCGCGCCGCCAAACGGACCTGGTGGCTGTGGGCGTCATGCGTCACCATCGCCTTCATGGCCGTGATGCTGATGGTCTATCCAGTGTTCATCGCCCCGATCTTCAATGCCTACACGCCGATGGAGGATGGCCCGCTCAAAAGGGAAATCATCGCCATGGCGCAGGCCAATGGCGTGCCGGCGGACAATGTTTACGTTTACGACCGCTCGCGTCAGACCAATTCAATCAGCGCCAATGTCTCGGGTCTGTTTGGCACGACGCGGATTTCGCTGTCAGACACGCTGATCCAGCGCGAGAGCCCAGGCGGCGTGAAAGCCGTCATGGGCCACGAAATCGGCCATTATGTGCTCAATCACTCCGTTTCGATCTTGCTGATGATCGGCGTCCTGCTGGCCGGCTCGTTCGCGCTCATGAATGTGTTGTTCAAAGCGCTCACCAAGAATGAGCGCTGGGGCGTGCGCGGCATTGAAGACCCGGCAGGCATGCCGCTCGCCTTCGCCATTCTCAGTTTCGTGTTTGCGCTGGCGACGCCGATCAATAACAACATCACCCGCTATCATGAATCACAGGCCGACTATTTCGGCGTCAACGCTTCGCGCGAACCGGACGGCTTCGCGGAGTCAGCGGTGCTGCTTTCCGAGTATCGTAAAATGGCGCCGAGCCCGTTCGAGGAATGGTTCTTCTACGATCACCCCTCGGGCTGGCAGCGCATTCACATGTCGATGCAATGGAAGGCCAACGAAATAGCCGTCGGCCGCTTGCCGCCCTCCCCCGGCGGCCCGCCGCCCGGCTGGCGCCCGGATTTCGTGGTGATGCACCAAGGCGCCCAAAACGCGCCGCGCGCTACGGCAGCGTCACCCGCCGCGCCGTCAGATTGATGCGCCCGCCTTTGGGCAAGAGCCGCGACGTGCCGGGCAGGATGCGATCGACGCCGTGATAGGCGCGGCGCGCGGCGCCGCCGAGAATGCAGACATCCCCCGACGCCAGCCGCACGCTGCGGGTTGGGTCCGAGCGCAGCGGCCCGCCAATGCGGAAGAGCGCAGTGTCGCCCAGCGAAATGGAGAGCACTGGCGCGTCCCAGGCTTCCTCATCTGAGTCGATGTGCAGCCCCATGCGCGCTTCGCTCTCATAGAGATTGACCAAGCATGCCTCTGGCGGGGCGGGATAATCGCAATAGCGCTCCCAGATTTCGCGCACGAGCGCTGGCATGTCCGGCCAGGGCGCGCCGGTCTCGGGGTGGGTGGCCTGATAGCGATAGCCCTGCTCTTTGTCCGTCACCCAGCCGAGCGCGCCGAAATTGGTCATGCGCACCCGCATCGGCTGGCCAGATTTGGGCATGCGCGGAATGTAGAGCGGGGCCTGGCGCAGCCGGGCGAACACCTCGTCCCGCAACGTCTCCTGCGCCGGCCGGTCCAGCAGGCCGGGGAACAGGCGAAAGCCATCAAGATCAGCGGCGGCGGGCATCACTGGACCATCGAGACCCGAATTCGGTTTCTTTTTTGTTCTTGGTCAATGCCATCCTCCCCCAAGCCGGGACTATTCCCATGCAGCAAATGCGGATAGTCGCGCTTTCAAGGCTTGCACGGCGTGGGGAATACACCACATGAACCCCGAAACGATGACTTGGGCCAGCGGGGGTCCGGGTCGTCATTCAGGCAGAAACGATAAAGAGCGGGACGCGCGCTTTCTGGACGCCTTATCAGGGTCCGTTAAGAAGAGCCGCGCCGCCGCGTGAAATGAGGATGGACATATGAGCAGAGTCATCGGGATCGACCTCGGCACCACCAATTCGTGCGTGGCGGTCATGGAAGGCGGCAGCCCCAAGGTTATCGTCAACTCCGAAGGCTCGAACACGACGCCATCAGTCGTCGCGTTCACCGAGCAAGGCGAGCGCCTGATCGGCGTGCAGGCCGTGCGCCAAGGCATCACCAACCCGGAATACACCTTCACGGCTGTGAAGCGCCTCATTGGCCGCTCCGCCGACGATCCGATCGCCAAGAAGGATTCCGAGCTCGTCCCGTACAAGATCGTTAAAGGTCCGAACGGCGACGCCTGGATCAAGGGCCGCGACAAGAATTACGCGCCGTCGGAAATCTCCGCTTTCGTGCTGCAGAAGATGAAGCAGACGGCGGAGGATTATTTGGGCGAGCCGGTGACCCAAGCGGTCATCACGGTCCCGGCCTATTTCAACGACGCACAGCGGCAAGCCACCAAGGACGCCGGCAAGATTGCTGGCCTGGAAGTGCTGCGCATCATCAACGAGCCGACAGCGGCCGCCCTCGCCTATGGCCTCGATAAAACCTCGCAAAATAAAACCATCGCCGTTTACGACCTCGGCGGCGGCACATTCGACGTTTCGATCCTCGAAATCGGCGACGGCGTGTTCGAAGTCCGCTCCACCAATGGGGACACCTTCCTCGGCGGTGAAGACTTCGACATGCGCATCCTCAACTACATTGCCGACGAGTTCAAAAAGCAGAACGGCATCGATCTGCGTCAGGACAAGCTGGCGCTGCAGCGTCTGAAGGAAGTGTCGGAGCAGGCGAAGAAAGAGCTGTCGTCGCGTTCGGATTTCGACATTTCGGTGCCGTTCATTAGCGCCAATGCGTCGGGCCCCGTCCACCTCAACATGAAGCTGACGCGCGCCAAGTTTGAAAGCTTGGTCGAGGACCTGGTGCAGAAGACGCTCGGCCCCTGCAAAGCCGCGCTGAAGGACGCCGGCCTCTCCGCCAGCGACATCAAGGAAGTGGTGCTGGTCGGCGGCATGACGCGCATGCCGAAGATTCAGCAAGTGGTGAAAGAGTTCTTCGGCCGCGAGCCGCATAAGGGCGTCAATCCGGACGAAGTGGTCGCCGTTGGCGCGGCGATCCAAGCCGGCGTGTTGCAGGGCGATGTGAAGAACGTCGTGCTGCTGGACGTCACCCCGCTTTCGCTCGGCATTGAAACGCTCGGCGGCGTGTTCACGCGCCTGATCGAACGCAACACCACGATCCCGACCAAGAAGAGCCAAATCTTCTCGACCGCTGAAGACAATCAGCAGGCGGTGACCATCCGCGTGTTCCAGGGCGAACGCGAAATGGCGGCGGACAACCGGCCGCTCGGCCAGTTCGATCTGGTCGGCATTCCCCCTGCCCCGCGCGGCCTGCCGCAAATCGAAGTGACCTTCGACATTGACGCGAACGGCATCGTCTCGGTCAGCGCCAAGGATAAGGCGACCAATAAAGAACAGAGCATGCGCATTCAGCCGTCCGGAGGTCTTTCCGACGACGACATCAAGCGCATGGTCAAGGAAGCCGAAGAGCACGCCAACGAGGACAAGTCGCGTCGCGAACTGGCGGAAGCCAAAAACCAGGGCGAAGCCCTGGTGCACGCCACCGAAAAGCAGCTGGCGGAGAATGGCGACAAGCTTGGCGCGCCCGACAAGCAAGCCATTGAAGCCGCCATTGCGGCGCTCAAGGACGCGCTGCCGACGGATAACGTGTCCGACATCGCCGCCAAGACCCAAGCTCTGGTGCAGGCCTCGATGAAGATCGGTGAGGCGCTCTACGGCGCGGCCGGCCCTGGCGGGCAAAGCGATGCTGGCGACGGCGGCCAGGAAGGCGTCGTCGACGCCGAATTCGAGGAAGTCGACGGCAAGAACAAGAAGAGCGCTTAAGTCACCACGCGACCTTGAGGCCGGGCGATGCTGCGCATTTCTTCAACTGATATCGGGCGGTTCTCCTCCTTGCGGGGAGGCCGCCCCTCTCTCATCTCGGTTGTGTCATGAGCGCCACGAACCGCGACTATTACGAAATCCTCGGCGTGCCGCGCGATGCGGACCAAGCCGCGATCAAGTCGGCCTTCCGCAAGCTCGCCATGAAGCTGCACCCGGACCAAAATCCGGGCTGCAAAGTCTCCGAGGAGAAGTTCAAGGAGATTGGCGAAGCCTACGCCGTGCTCTCAGACCCCGAGAAGCGCGCGCAATATGATCGTTTCGGCAAAGCCGCCTTCCAAGGCGGCGGGCCGGGTGGCCCAGGCGGCTTCGCCGGCGCCGACTTTTCCGATCTCTTCAACGAAATTTTCGGCGGCGGCTTCGAAGACATGTTCGCCGGCGCTCGTCGCGGCCCCCGCAATGGTCCCGAGCGCGGCGCCGATTTGCGCTACGATGTCGAGATCACGCTCGAGCAAGCCTTCAAAGGAATGGAGCGCCAAATCGTCGTGCCGCGCGCGCACGCCTGCGAACCCTGCGGCGGCACAGGCTCGGAAGGCAAAGCGCCATTGGAGGCATGCACGACCTGCGGCGGCGCCGGTCAGGTGCGCGCCAGCCAAGGCATGTTCCGCGTCGTCCGCACCTGCCCCGCCTGTCACGGCCGCGGTCAATCGATCAAGACGCCCTGCAAGAGCTGCGGCGGGCGCGGCCAGGTGCAGAAAGAGCGCACGCTGGCCGTGAAGATTCCGGTCGGCGTCGAAGACGGCACGCGCATCCGCTTGTCCGGCGAAGGCGACGCCGGCTTGCGCGGCGGCCCACCCGGCGATCTCTACCTCTTCCTATCGGTGAAGCCGCACTCTCTGTTCGAGCGCGACGGGCCTGATCTTTATTGCCGCGTGCCCGCGCCCATGTGCAAAGCCGCGCTCGGCGGCGAACTGGAAGTGCCGACCATTGATGGCGACCGCACCAAGGTCTCGATGCCTGCTGGCACGCAGACGGGTCGCCGGTTCCGCCTCAAGGGCAAAGGCATGACCCAGCTGCGCGGGCGCGAACGCGGCGATCTGCATGTTGAGGTGCTGGTGGAAACGCCGGTCAATCTGACCCCGAAGCAACGCAAGCTGCTCGAAGAGTTCGCCAAGGATTGCAGTGAGGAAGCGCACCCGCAAAGCCAAGGCTTCTTCGATAATATGAAGCGCTTCTTCGAAGGCGCGGGCGAACCGCCGGCGCGCTAAAGCGCGCCCCTTTCATCGCTTTGCATTGACGCCCCGCTGTCAGCAGCCGATCCTTTCGGCTAAGGACAGACGCGTTTTATCAAGTGGGGCCAGCAGCGGTGGAACTCACACTGCTCGGGACAGCCGCCATCATATTCTTCCTGTTCGGAGGGGCGATGGTGATGCTGGTGTCGGCGTTTCGCCGCACGATCGAGTTGCGCCGCGCGTTGATCGAAGCGCTGGCGCGGATCGAAAATCTGGAAGCCGCGCTCGTCGCCGGCAAACCGCTCAATGTCACCGTGACCGCCTCGCACGCTGAGGCGATCGCATCGATGGCGGAAGAAGCGCCAAAGCTGATCGAGGCGCCGCGTATTGCTGAGATCGCCGCGGAGATTGATGCGTCCGACCGCATCGAGCCGCCGGGCTTCCCCGTTGTCGCCCTAGGCGCCCTGCTCGCTTCCGCCGCCGCATTGGCGGCGGCGCACATTCAAATGCTCTCCGGCCAAGGCGGCGTCGTGCTGACGCTGCTTGTCGGCGCCGCCGTCATCGCGGCCGCCGAATGGCGTCGGCGCCACCGCGCCGAGCGCGGCGAGGAGACGCCAAGGCTCAATCCCGATTTGTGGACAGTACTGCTCGGCCTCGCTGTGATGCTGGCGGCGATTTTTTACGGGCGTTACGTCTTCGCCGCCGTGCACCCGCGCGCGGCGGTTTTCGCGCTCGCCATGATGGCGTTGGGCGCGCTGGCACTCTCTTACTGGCATGGCCTCAGCCTCGCTTATGCCGGACTGGCGCTCGCGGCGGCGGCACCGGCCATGTCCCCGATCCAGGCGCCCGGCGCCTGGGGGCAGTACGCATTCCTCGCCCTGTTTGGCGCGCTCACACTCTGGACCGCACGCCGGCGCCAAGCCCGTGTGCTGGCTTGGCTCGCGCTCGCGCCTGCCTTGTTCTGGGGCGCCAACATCGCCGTGATTGGCGGCGCTGACTTCAATATTGGCGTCGGCGGCATCTTCCTCGCGGCGCTCGCGGGCATTGCGCTGACTTATGCAGGGCCCTCCGCCGTCGCCCTGCCCTTCCCACGTTTCTGGTCCGCGCCCTGGCGCGAACCCATGCTGCTGGGACACGCCTTCGCGGCGCTCGCCGCGTTCGCCTTCGCCGCACTGCTGATCCGCCACCCCGCCGGCGTTTCGCATGCGGGCGCGGCGCTGCTGATCTTCACCATCATCGTCGCCGGCGCTGGCGCTGTTCGGCCCGGCCTGTGGCTCGCGCTCGGCTTGGCCTTGATGACAAACACTGCGGTCATCACACTTTGGCCGCTGGCGGGGATCGACCGAATCGGCGCGTTGGGCGTGAGCGGCGGAGCCGCGGCGCTGCTGGCGCTGGCTGGCTTTGTCGCCATGTCGCAATCGAATGACCGACGCCCCGGCGCTTGGCTGGCCGGCGCTGCACCCATCGCCATCCTGGCCGGGAGCTATGTGCGCTCGGAAGGCTGGGAGCAGCATTATCTCTGGAGCGTTGGGGCCGCGATCGTGTTGATCGGCAACGCCCTCGCTATCATGCGCTATCAGAGCGCGCGCGCTGTCAGCGCCGCCTTCATTTTTGGCGCCTCCATCAGCGCCGCCTGCCTCGCCGCCATGCTCGCCCCGCTCGCACAGCAGCCATTCCTCTTGGCCTTAGCTCTGCCGGTTCTGGCGTCGGTCCATCGCTGGCGACCGAATCTCGGCCTTCGCATCGCGCTCCTCGCCCTGCTCGGGGCGCTGGCGCTTGTGCTGTTGAATGTGGGCGCCGGAAGGCTCTGGCTCCTGATCTGGAGCGCCGTTGCACTCAGCGCGGCCGCCGCCGCCTATTTTTACGGGCGCTTGCCTGCGCCAGCGGCGCGCCCCAAGACGATCTCCGAGCCACAAGCCGCGCCGCAGCCCGAGATGCATTCATGACGCTTTCCATCGCCATAGCCGGCGCAGCGGGCCGGATGGGCCGCGCCCTGGTCCGCGCCGCGCAGACGTCCGGCGGCTTTACAATTGTCGGCGGTACGGAGCGCCCCGGCGGCGCGCAACTTGGCGCCGACATTGGCGTACTCGCTGGCTGCGACGCGCTCGGCGTGAACGCGGTGGTGGACGTGCGCGACGCCGCCGCCAACGCCGATGTCTGGATCGATTTCACCAGCCCCGCCGCCACACTCGAAGCGCTGGACGCGCTCGCTTCAACCAAGGTGCGCGCCGCCATTGTCGGCACCACTGGCTTCACGCCCGACCAAGAAGCGAAAGTCGCCGCCGCCGCTCAACGCATAGCGCTGGTGCGCTCCGGCAATTTCAGCCTCGGCGTTCACGCGCTCGCGGGTCTGGTGCGCCAAGCGGCGCAAAAGCTAGGGCCCGGCTGGGACATTGAAATCATCGAGGCCCATCACTGGCGCAAGCGCGACGCCCCCTCAGGCACCGCGCTGATGCTGGGCGAAGCCGCAGCGCAAGGCCGCAGCGCCAGCCTCGAACACTTGCGCCTGCCCCCGCGCGATGGCGTCAGCGACGAACGCCCCGAAGGCGGCATTGGCTTTTCCAGCATTCGCGCCGGCGGCATTGTCGGCGAGCATGATGTGATCTTCGCCAGCGAACGCGAGGTGCTAAAGCTCTCACATCAGGCGCTGGACCGCGCCGTGTTCGCCGATGGCGCCCTCGCCGCAGCGCGCTGGGCGGCCGCGCAAAGGCCCGGTCTTTACGCGATGAAAGACGTGCTTGGCTTTCAATAGCCGCGCTTGGCGCGAAACAAAGCCTCGCGCAACGCTGCTGCGAACCGACCTCGCTCATCAGGGGGGAGGAACGCGCCCACACGCATCTCGCCGCCGCCGCTGCGTATGGCGACGCCCGCCGCGTCCTGCCGGATTTGCGCCCAGATCGGATTAAGCACCCAATGCTTGGAGGCGCCCTTTGGATCGCTTCGCGTCAGCTGCACTTGGGCGCGCGCCACTTGCACGCGCTCCTGCGCCCGCGCGGCGCGATAGTTCAGATGGAAAGCGAGCCACAACGCTAAAACATCGAGGCCGAGGAAGCCCGCTACCGGATAAGCGCCCTGCGCCACGAACACGATGGCGACGACAAGGTTGATCGCGATCACCGCCCCCAGCATCAGCTTGAAGGCGGCGGCGCTCAGGCTGCGATGCGGGCGGAGCACGGTGTCGAGAAAGACCGGCGCTTCAAGCTCGGGCGGATTATCAGTGCGTTCCCATCGCGGCGCCATGCTGTCACAATAGCGCGCGCAACGCCGCCGCCAAGGGACCACCCGCACGTGCCGAGACGATTGACCCGCGCCGAAGCGGCCGAGCTTTTTGGGCGCCTCGCGGATAAGCAGCCCGACCCGCGCACCGAGCTCGACTACACCAACGCCTACACCCTGCTCGTCGCCGTCGTGCTCTCCGCGCAAGCGACGGATAAGGGCGTCAACCGCGCCACCAAAGCCCTGTTCGAGATCGCCGACAGCCCACAAAAAATGCTCAAGCTGGGAGATGCCGGCCTTGCCGACCACATCAAGACCATCGGCCTCTGGCGCAACAAAGCCAAGAACGTGATCGCGCTCTCGCAAGCGCTACTCGATCACCACCACGGCAAGGTTCCTAACGATCGCGCATCACTGGAAGCCCTGCCCGGCGTGGGCCGCAAGACTGCGAATGTCGTGCTGATGGAAGCGTTCGATCAGCCGACCATCGCCGTAGACACGCATGTCTTCCGTGTCGCCAATCGCACCGGTCTCGCTTACGGCAAAACGCCGGATGAGATCGAAGCCGCTTTGATGAAAATCACGCCGCCTGAATATTTGCGCGGCGCGCATCATTGGCTGATCCTGCATGGGCGGTATACTTGCGTGGCGCGAAGCCCGCAGTGCGGTGAGTGCGTGATACGCGATCTTTGTCGCTATCCCGCCAAGACCCTGGAGACAGCGCGCGCGAAAGCTAAAGCGCCGGCGGGCGCCAGGTCCAAGAAGAGATAAGGTTCGATCGCCTCAACTTCGATCACGCGCCAACGTCCGTCTTCGCCCAACACCAGATCGATGCGCACATAGAGCAGGTCCTCAGGGGCCCGCTCACGCGCCGATTCCGCAACTTCCAGCGCCGCTTTCGGCGGCGCCTCAGCGCGGAAATCCGTGCGCCCCGGTATGTTGGCGAGCCAATCGCCGGCATTCGGTATCTTGCGGATCGCGTGCGAAAATTCACCGCCGAACCAGAACAGCGAGCGCTCGCCTTCTGTCTCGATGCTGCTCAGAAAGGGCTGGATCATGGCCGCTGCGCGTGGCGCAGCGATCAGATCAGCTTCGCTCCAAGCGTTGCGCCTAAGGCGAACGGTTTCGCGCGAGCCCGCGCCGACCTGCGGCTTCACCACGATTTCCGCCGCATCCAGCGCATCAAAGGCTTTGGCAATGGTGCTGACATCGGCCTTCTCGGCCCAAATGGTTTCGATCGCGGCGCCGCCCAATTCTTTCAAATAAGTCTTGCGTGCATTCCAGCGCACGGTGCTTGGCGCATTGTGAACCGGCAGACCCCCGCGCTCGAGCGCATCGAGTGCACCGAGAAACTCCTCAAGCCTGTGGTGATAATCCCAGCAGCTCCGAATAATCGTCGCATCAAAGCCAGCATCGGCGATGGATGGGTCATCCCAGAACCGCACCTCGAACTTGATCCCGATGTCCGCGCCAGCGGCGGAGATCATTTCGCAATCTGCGCGTTCGAGCGGCGGGGTCTGACCCGGAGCCATGCGCACGCCGAGATAGGTCGGGCCAGTCAAATAAGCGACGCGCTTCATGAGCGCCTGGCGTCGGCTTCAGCGCCGCATTGATCCAAGCTCGGCGTCGCCTCGCCCACGCGCCGCGGGCTCACATGCGCCTCGCGCAAGCGCATGGCGTTGCGCTGATCCGCGGCGAACAGCAGCAGCAGCGCGCAGGTTTGCAGCCGATAGGTCATCGCAACACCGACGCCGTCCTGACGCACAATGTCGGCGTCTCCGAGAGCGCGCGAAATGTCTTGCGGGGTCGGCGCCTCGCCGGCGCCGGCCTGGCGCAGCAATGCGGCCGCACGCCCAGGCTGCACCGGCCCACTCGTCGCCGCTGGCGCGTGCGCGACGGGCGTCGCGGCGCATCCCGCAAGAACCATAAGAATGCACAAAACAGCCGTGAATCGCATGCCCGGACCATGCCGCCGGGACCGCCGTCGCGCAATGCTTGCCACCCCTGCCCCAACGCGCTTTAACCGCTCAAAATCTCGTCAAAATCTCCCTTGGGGCCACATGACATCTTCGCACTATGACGTCGTCGCTGTCGGCAATGCGATTGTCGACATTCTGAAAAGCGTGCCGGATTCATTCTTGGCGGAAGAAGGCATCGCCCGCGCCAGCATGACGCTGATTGATGAGGCGCGCGCCGACCATTTGACCAGGCGCTTCGAAAACGCCGTGATCGCCGCTGGCGGCTCTGCAGCCAATACGGTTACGGGCGTCGCCAGCTTTGGCGGCAAGACCGGCTTCATCGGCAAGGTCGCGGACGACGAGCTGGGCGAACGCTTCGCCACCGAGTTCCGCGCCGCCGGCGTCACCTACAACACGCCTCCGCTCAAGGCGCCGCCCACCACGGCGCGCTGCCTGATCGCTGTCTCGCCGGACGGCCAGCGTTCGATGAATACGTTTCTAGGCGCCTCTACCCTGCTGGTGGCCAATGACATTGATGAAGAGCTGATCAGCGCGGGGCAAATCCTGTTTCTGGAAGGCTATCTGTTCGACCGCGACGAAGCCAAGGCCGCCTTCGTGCACGCCGCCGAGACCGCGCGCGCGGCGAAACGGAAAGTGGCGCTTACGCTTTCCGACCTTTTCTGCGTCGAGCGTCACCGCGACAGCTTTCGCCATTTGGTGAAGGGCCATGTCGACATCCTGTTCGCCAATGAGGCCGAGATTCTCAATCTCTATGAAACCAACGACCTCGGCGCCGCGCTTGAGGCCGCGCGCTCGGCTTGCCCGATCGTTGCGGTCACGCGTTCGGAGCATGGCTCGGTGATCGCCGCCGGTTCAGACACGTTCAACGTGAACGCGGCGCCAGTCGCCAAAGTGGTCGACACCACAGGCGCCGGCGATCAGTACGCCGCCGGCTTTTTGTTCGGCCATGCGCGCGGCAAACCCCTGCCCGAATGCGGCGCGCTGGCTTCGCTGGCCGCCGAGGAAGTCATCTCACACATGGGCCCGCGCCCGGAGACCAATCTCCGCGCGCTGGCGCTGAGAGCGGGCGTGGCGGTTTAGAGTATAAAGCGCGAGAGATCGGTGTTCTTGGCCAGATCGGCGACGCGGGCGCGCACGTAAGCTGCGTCGACGCGCACGGTTTCGCCGCCGCGATCCGGCGCTGTGAAACTGATTTCATCGAGCAGGCGCTCCATCACTGTGTGCAGGCGGCGCGCGCCAATATTCTCAACCGAAGCATTCACATCCGCCGCGATTTCCGCGATTGCCTCGACCGCATCATCGGTAAAATCCAACGTCACGCCTTCGGTCAGCAAAAGCGCTTTATATTGGGTGACGAGGCTCGCTTCCGGTTCGGTGAGGATGCGGCGGAAATCCTCGCGCGTCAGGGCCTTCAACTCCACGCGGATCGGCAACCGGCCCTGCAATTCCGGCAGCAGGTCCGACGGCTTGGCGACGTGAAACGCGCCTGACGCAACGAAGAGAATATGATCCGTCTTCACCGGGCCGTGCTTGGTGGCGACGATCGTGCCCTCAATCAACGGCAGCAAGTCGCGCTGCACGCCTTCGCGGCTGACATCGCCGCCGCCCATGCGCTCCGAGCGCGAGGCGATCTTGTCGATCTCATCAACAAAGACGATCCCATCTTCCGCCGTTAGCTCCAGCGCTTCTTTCACCAGCGCCTCCTGATCCAAGAGTTTGTCGCTCTCTTCACGCACGAGCGGATCGTAGGCGTCGCTGACGCTCATGCGCACGCGCTTGGTGCGCTGACCGCCAAACGCCTTGCCGAAAATTTCTCCAATATTCACCACGCCAATATTGGGCTGACCGGGAATGTCGAGATTGCCGAGCGGCCCAGGGCCAGCAGTATCGGCAATGTCGATCTCAACCTGGCTGTCATTGAGCTCGTCATTGCGCAGCTTCTTGCGGAAGCTTTCGCGCGTCGCGGGCGAGGCGCCCTGCCCCACTAAGGCGTCAAGCACACGCTCTTCGGCCGCCGCTTCCGCGCGTGCGCGCACTTCGCGGCGACGGCGCTCGCGCGCCATGTTCAGCGCCACTTCCACCAGGTCGCGAATGATCTGCTCAACATCACGGCCGACATACCCCACCTCAGTAAACTTGGTGGCTTCCACTTTGAGGAAAGGCGCGCCCGCGAGCTTCGCCAGCCGGCGTGCGATCTCGGTTTTGCCCACCCCAGTCGGACCGATCATGAGAATGTTTTTCGGCGTGACCTCTTCGCGCAAGGGTTCAGGCACTTGCTTGCGCCGCCAGCGATTGCGCAGCGCTATAGCGACGGCGCGCTTGGCGTCGCCTTGGCCGACAATGTAACGATCAAGCTCGGAAACGATCTCGCGCGGAGAAAAATCAGTCATCGCGCTTTCACTTAAGGCGCCGCGCCAAGCGCGCAAGTGACGCTTGAGGCCGCAGCCTCAGCCCTGCAGCGATTCCACGGTGAGATTGCCATTGGTGTAGACGCAAATGTCAGCGGCGATGGCCATGGATTTGCGGGCGATGGCCTCGGGATCGTCCAGCACATCATAGAGGGCGCGCGCGGCCGCCAGCGCGAAATTGCCGCCCGAGCCCACTGCAATCACCTTATGTTCCGGGTCAAGCACATCGCCGGCGCCCGTGATCAAGAACGTCTCATCCTTATCCGCCACAATCAGCATGGCTTCGAGCCGCCGCAGGGCCCGGTCCGTTCGCCAGTCCTTCGCAAGCTCCACGCAGGCGCGGGCAAGTTGAGTTGGAAACCGTTCAAGCTTCTGCTCCAGACGTTCGAACAATGCGAACGCATCGGCGGTCGCGCCGGCAAACCCGGCGATCACAGCGCCATTGGCGATCGTGCGCACCTTGCGGGCATTGTTCTTTAGGATCGTCGGCCCAGCCGAGACTTGGCCGTCGCCGGCGATCACCACCCTTCCGCTCTTACGGACGCAAAGGATTGTGGTGCCGTGCCACTGGGAAGCTTCACTCATCCCGCACATGTGGCGCAGCCGGAGCTTGCGATCAAGCCGCGCCGCGCGTCCTGGTGTCCTCTTCCTGCCGGCGCAGGGTTTCAGCGAACTCCGCAGCCGGCATGGCCGCGCCATAATGGAAACCCTGCACCCAACGGCATCCGCGCGCAGCGACGAACTCCACATGTTCCCGGCGCTCGACGCCTTCGGCCACGACTTCCAGGTCGAGCGCACCGGCGAGGGCCAGGATCATCTCGATGATCGCGGCTGATTGTGCGTCGCCATTATCAAGCGCCCGGATGAATTGCTGATCGATCTTCACCACGTCGAATGGCAGTTTGGACAGGGCCGCCAAGCTGGAATGGCCGCAGCCAAAATCGTCAATCGCGAAGCGCACGCCCGCCTCGCGCAACTTGTTGATCAGGCGGCGGGCCCGCTCTGGATCCTCCATCGCCACCGACTCGGTGATCTCGAGTTCGAGCGCCGTCGCCGGCAGACCGGCATGATTGAGGATTTGCAGCACGCGGTCGGGGAAACGCTCATCGCGGAATTGCAGCGCCGATACATTCACCGCCATCTTCACAGGCATGCCCGCACGCGCCCAAGCCGCCGCTTTCCAGCACGCTTCACGCAAAATCGCGTCGGAGAGCGGGCCGATCAGACCACTCTCCTCCGCCAACGGAATGAACCGGTTGGGGCTGACAATAGTGTGGTCCGGCCGCACCCACCGCGCGAGCGCTTCAGCCGCCTCAACACGGCCGGTGTCGAGATTGATCTTGGGCTGGAAGTGGGCGCGGAATTCATTGCGCTCGAGCGCCCCACGCATCTCTCGCTCCAGATTGAAGCGCGCCATTGCTTCGCGATCCAGCGATTGCGTAAACAGCTTCACTTTCGCCGGCGCGCTCTGGGCCGCGTTAAGCGCGATGCGCGCATGGCGCAAGGTCGAGTAGGCGTCGTCCCCGTCGCGGCCAGAGATCGCCACGCCGCACAAAACGCCCAAGGAAAGCTTGTGATCGCGCCAATCAAACGGCTGATTGAGCGCCGACGCCATTTGCTGGGCGAAGCGGCCGGCATTGGTCGGCGTCAGCGCGGACGGCGAGTAAATCGCAAACTCCGAGGCGCCGATCCGCGCCACGATCGCCGCCGCGCTATTCAGCCCCGCCCGCGCGCGCATGAGTTTATCCACGGTCCGCGCCGCGTTGGCGAAGCGCTCGCCCACCAAGCGCATCAACTCGCGCGCAGCATCGGGCTCAAGCGCCGGCATCATTGCTTGCAGGCGCTGGAATTCAAACACCAGCACCGCGCCGCCCTCTTCTGACGTGCGCGCGTTGGAGATGCTGAAATCGACTTCCCGCAGAAAGCGATCCTGGTTCGGCAATTGCGTCACTGGATCGACGAACGCGATTTCCTGGATCCGGCGCATCGACGCATCGAGCCGTTCCATCATGCCATTAAAGGCGCCCGCCAGCGTTTCAAACTCATCGCCGGTTTTCATCACCAGGGGCGCCGGCTCGCCCTGCTCAGCCACTTTGCGGGCAAACTGCGTCAGCTCATCAAGTGGGGCGATGGCTTTGCGAACGAAATGCGCCGCGATCGGCACAGCGGCCAGCATCAGGCAGCCCAGAAACAGAAAGAACGGCGTGAGCGCCAACAGCGTGTTGAAGCGAAACTCATCCGGGCTCCACATCACTACGGCTGCGCCAATGCGTTGCCCGTTGAGAAAAATCGGCGCGCCAACCGCAAGTGCGCCTTGCGCGTGCATGCGTTCGACGTCCCCGCTGGCGTTGACGCGGTTCGCCAGCAGAGTGGAGATGCGCACATCTTCGGGATTGCGACCGCTCTCGGCGATGATCTGACCGTCACGGTCACGCAGGCTGATGCGCATAACGTCATCGCGCGCGGCCATTCGTTCCACCATGGAAGGCAAGCGCGCCGCCTCACCGTCAACGATCATCGCCGACACATTGTCGGTGAAGCGGCGAGTCAGATCGCGCGCCACCATTTCCTGGTGCCGGCGACTTTCCTGGTTCGCGCCATACCAGACTGTCGCCGTCGCCAACGTCGCGGTCAGCGTCACTAGGCCAATCACGAACAGCACCGCGCGCCCGGCCAGCCCCAGGGGCGGCCGCATCGGCGTCTGCACTGGTGCGGCCGGCGACATAGCGCGTCTTCTCCCGCGCGCGGAGTGCGCGCGAACGCGAGTAGTGTTGCGTAATTTGGTTAGGGGGCCTTGAAGCGCGCGTTCGTGTTTCGGCAACACTGAACAATAAGAACGCAATGCAAGTCCGCTAATCCGCGCCTGGTTTACGTTTCAGGAATACGTACGCTGCGCCCTGGCCGCCATGCGAGCGATGCGCCTTGGCGTATCCGGACACGATGGCGCGTAAGGGCGGCTTGGCGAGCCATCCAGGCAGACTCTGCTTCAGCACCCCCTCCCCGCCGCGGCCATAGCCAGTAATGACCAGCACGGTGCGGGCGCCGTTGCCATGTGCGGCGTGAAGGAAGCGTTCAAGCGCGCTGCGCGCGCCGTCCTGCGTGAACCCATGCAGGTCCAACCTCGCTGCTATTTCCACTTGGCCGCGCGCAACCCGACGCTCGCGGCCTCGATCAGCTGGCGGCGGCGCGGTTGGACGCTTCGGCATCGCGGCAGGCGCAGGCGACGCCACAGCTCTTGCCGGCGATTTCGTCACCGGTTCGGGCTCGAACTCTTCGCGTTCAGTTGTAGCGCGCGGCCGGCGTGGCTTGACGCCTTCCGCAACGCGGCGCCAGAGGCGCTTTTCTTCGCTTGAAAGTTCGCGAGGTTTTCTGGTCACGCCGCCGTGACGCGCGCCAGGCGCCAATTGGGATCGGAAGAGCGGACGTCGCGTTCAAAGGTCCACTTCTCGCGCGCATCACGCACGCCATGGGCGCCTTCGGCCAACTCGGCCTCAAACTTCACCACCACCCGCGCCGACTGACCCTCCAGCGACGCATCAGCGATCTCAGCACTGCGCAACCGCACCAGCTCCGGCCCAGCCTCGCCCTTCTGCTCGCGGGTTGTGATAGCGGCGGCATACGACTCGAACACCCGCGGCGTCAGCAGCGGGCGCAGCGCCTCACGGTCGCCCTTTGCGTAAGCGTTGACGATCAATTCGTAAGCGCCCCGTGCGCCAATGAGGAAATGGTCGGCGTCGAACTGAGGGTCAGCGCGAACGATCGCCATGATGCCGTCGCCAGCTGGGGTGGCGATGGCGGCTGGGGGCGGCGCTGGGCCGCGTTCCTCCTGGGGCAGCGGACCTTGCGCCGGCTGCGGCCGAGGCTCGGGGCGCTCCGCGCCAGTGCGCCGACCGAGAGTTGCGTACAGCCGAAACAGAACGAATGCGGCGACGAACGCCAACACCGCGATTTCTACGAACCCTTGATCCAAAGTCGGCTCCCAAATGTCGTGCCGTAAAGATAGTGCGTATGCCAATTCTGCGCCAGCCGGATCGGTTGCGGCAGGTTCCGCCCCATGATAGCCCGCGCGCTTCCCTTTCACGGCGAGGGCTCGCATGAACACACCCCTGCCTGACGGCGCCACCGCTTCCGCGGAATCTCCCCATCTTCGCGTGCTGGCGCAGTATGTGAAGGAGTTGTCATTTCAGAACCCGATGGCGGCGGGATCGGCGCGTGCCTATGACGCCCAGCCGACCATCGACATGGCGGTGGAGGTGAAATCCCGCCGCATCGCCGATAGCGGCGATGTGTTCGAGGTGGACCTGCACATCAACGTGCAGGCCAAGCGCGAAACCGAGGCCATGTTCGCGGCCGACCTCACCTATTCAGGCTTGTTTCAATTCATGAATATCAGCCCGGCTGAGATCGAGCCGCTGCTTTGGATCGAGTGTCCGCGCCTGCTGTTTCCGTTCAGCCGGCAAATCCTGGCGGAAATAACGCGCGAAGGCGGCTACCCGCCCCTTTTAATCAACCCGATCGATTTCACCCCGCTCTACTGGTCGGAGCTGCGCGAGCGCGAAGCGCGAAGCGAGAGCTCGCCAGCCGACCTCCCGAGCAATTTTTAGCCGGTCTGCTTAAGCCAGAGCGCGTCGGGGCCCAGCGTCCCGACAAAAGCCGCATGCGCAGCCTCCTCCTCCGCTGTGCGCCGGGAGGGTAATGGCTGCGACCTTTGCGCGCGCGGGACGAAAGAGAAGGTCTGCACCGCCGCGCTCGCCGACGCCGCCGCGCTCTCGCCGCCGAAATTGAGCCCCTGCTCCCGCCCGCCGCGCAACTCCAGATACACCTCAGCGAGAATGCGCGCGTCAACCAGGGCGCCGTGACCCCCGGCGCCCTTTCGCGCCGCCAGGTCGAAACCATTGCGATCGAGCTGGAAGCGCTTGGCCAAAGCATCGAGGGAGCACGACGCGCCAGGAAAGCGCTTTCGGGCGATTTGCAGCGTATCGACAAACTTTTCCGGCGGCGCCGGCGTGCGCTTCAAGCGCGCGAGCTCGGCATTGAGAAAGCTGGCGTCAAAACTTGCATTATGGGCCACCAAGGGGGCGTCGCCCACGAACGCGATGAACTCCTCGACAATGTCGGCGAACCTCCTGCCGTTCGCCTGCAGAAATTCGCGAGTCAGTCCGTGGACGCGCACCACTTCTTCGGAAACATGGCGCTCGGGATCGAGGTAGACGTGAAACTCCCGGCCGGTGCGCTCGAGATTGAAAATTTCGACGCAGCCGATTTCGACAATGCGGTCGCACACTGTCGGGTCTTCGTGCACCGGGACAATGCCCGTTGTTTCTGTATCAAAGACGATTTCACGCATGCAACGCGGCTAAACCTGTTCGCGCACCGCGTCCAGCACAGCGCGGACTTGCGCGCGCGTTTCATCCAACGAAACACCCGTATCGATCACGAAATCCGCCCGGGCGCGCTTTTCGGCGTCCGGCATTTGCCGGGCCAACAGCGCTTCGAATTTTTCCTCGGTCATGCCCGGCCGCGCCAGCACCCGCGCGCGCTGCACCTCTGCTGGCGCAGAAACCACCACCACCTTATCGAATGCGCCGTCACTGCCGCCTTCAAACAGGAGCGGAATATCGTACAGCACGACCGGCGTGCCCGCCGCTAAATGCTTCTCGCGAAACTCACGATTCGCCTGAGCGACAATGGGGTGCACGATCTGTTCGAGTTTTTTCATCGCTGCCGGATCGTTGATGACGTGGGCGCTAAGCGCCGCGCGATCAATGCCGCCATCCTTAAGCACGCCGGGGAACGCCGCCGAAACCGGCGCGACCGCGGCGCCGCCCGGCGCATAGAGCGCATGCACCGCCGCATCCGAACTGTAAAAGGGCACACCCTCATCAGCGAACATTTGCGCGACCGTGGATTTTCCCATCCCGATCGAGCCGGTTAGACCCAGTACAATCATTGTGACGCGCTCATTGCGGCGCCATCCCCTGCTCGCGCAGAAACGCCATCAGCGGCAGTAAGGGCAAGCCGAGAACGGCGAAGAAATCGCCCTCCACCCGCTCGAACAATTGCGCGCCCAGCCCCTCTAATTGATAAGCGCCGACCGACTGCAGCGCCGCCGTCCCCACCTCTTGCAGGTAAAGGTTGAGAAACGTGTCGGAGAAGGCGCGCATTTTGAGACGCGGCGCCTCGGTGTGCCGCCAAATTACAGCGCCGCCGCGCGCGGCCACGATCGAGGTCACCAATTCATGGTGCCGGCCACGCAGACGCTGCAAATGAGCGCGCGCCTCCGCCATATCACGCGGCTTATCCAGCACGTCATGATCGATGGCGAGCATCTGGTCTGCGCCAATCACCAGCGCTTTTGGCTGTTTTTCTGATACAGCCAGCGCCTTCAGCGCAGCTAAGGCAGCCGCCTGTTCGCGCGGCGCCATCGCATCGGCGCGCATTTCCAGCTTGGCGGCGTGCTCATCAACGCCCGGCGCTTCTACCGAGAAAAAGAGGCCAGCATCACGCAGAACCCGTTGGCGCGTTGCGCTGGTGGAAGCAAGGATAAAGGTCACGGCGCGCGGTGCTCGGCGAGTAAGTTGAGCACAGCGGCAGCCGTCTCCTCAACCGAACGGCGTGAAACGTCGATCGTCGGCCAACCTTGCCGCTCGAACAATTTCTGCGCTTCCATCACTTCGCGTCGCACCGAGTCCTCTTCAACATAATCCCCTCCTCGCACCTCCTTCATCGCCGCTAGGCGATTGCGCCGGATCTGGATCAGCCTGTCCGCGGTGATGGTGAGCCCAACAACGAGCGGGCGGTCAGGGGCGAACAATTCCGGCGGCAGCGGCACGTTCGGCACGATGGGCACATTCGACGCCTTCACCCCGCGATGGGCGAGATAAACGCAGGTCGGGGTTTTGGAGGTGCGGCTGACACCCACCAGAATCACATCGGAGTTTTTCAGCTCCACTACCTGCTGGCCGTCATCATGATACATGGCGAAATCGAGCGCATCGATGCGCTTGAAGTATTCCGCATTGAGCGAGCGTGACGCGCCCACGCGATGGTTCAGCTCCTGCCCCAAATAGCGTGACATAACGTCAAGGACCGGATCGAGCACGGCGACACAAGGCAGACCGAGCTCGGCGCAGCGTTTCTCCAGCATGCCGCGATGATCATTGTTCGAGAGCGTGAACATCACCACGCCGGGCGCCGACTCAATCTCGCGCAGCACCCGTTCCAGCTGCCGGGCCGAGCGGACCAGAAAGTAGGAGTGTTCCACGGGCAGGATGCGATCGAACTGGGCGCACGTGGCCCGCATCACCCCTGCCAGGGTTTCACCAGTCGAGTCCGAGACCAGGTGGACGTTGAAATAGGTGCCCAGGCGGTCATTCTGGACCGTGCTCATGACCGCGCCGCCTGTGGAAAGCCTGTGAATATGGGTAGAGTTGTAAGCCTCAATTCGCCGGCTTGGGGTGGCTTTGACCGCTTCAGTTTCCCCTGCTCCGCGATTCCCTCAGTGCTTGCCCACAGCGCCGGATTCCCGCACGCATCGAATCGCCGCATCCGCCGATATGATCCAAACCCTTCGCACTGAACGAATTTCATGCTCACTCCGGCTTGAGCAAAGTTGGGGACAAGCTGTGGGCAAACAAGTTGTCCCGTTTGTAAGCCCCCTACAACAACGAGTCCTCCTTAACCAATCTCAAGATTCAAGTTTAGAAGGGGCGAAATGGCCGGTCGAATAACCCCCTCCCTGCTTCGCGTGCTCCAAGGCGAGCGGCTCGATCCGCCGCCGATCTGGATCATGCGTCAAGCCGGCCGCTATTTGCCGGAGTACCGAGAGCTACGGACCCGGGCCAAGACCTTCCTCGATTTCTGCTACTCGCCCGCGCTGGCGACGGAAGCGGTGCTCCAGCCGCTGCGCCGTTTTTCGCTAGACGCCGCCATTCTGTTCTCCGACATACTCGTCGTGCCCGATGCGCTTGGGCACAAAGTCTGGTTCGTCGAAGGCGAAGGTCCTCGTCTAACTCCGCTGATCGATGAAATCAGTTGGAGCTTCGGCGAACCCGAGAAGGCGATCCAGCGCCTCTCCCCTGTCTATGAAACCGTGGAACGCATCCGCGCCGCCATTGCGCCTGAGATCGCCCTGATCGGTTTTTGCGGCGGGCCGTGGACGGTCGCCACCTACATGCTTCAGGGTCGCGGCGGCGATAAGGACGATGCCCGGCTTGCCGCCTATCTCCGTCAGGAGGAGGTCGACCGGCTGCTTGATCTCCTGGTTGAGACTTCGGCCCAGCATTTGGCGGCGCAAGTGAAAGCCGGGGCCGACTGTCTGCAAGTCTTCGAAAGCTGGTCGCAGGATCTCACCGAACCGCTCTTCGATCGCCTCATCGTCCAGCCCACGGCGAAACTCGTGAAACGCTTGCGTGCGCTTGGAGTTGTCGCGCCCATCATTGGCTTCCCGCGCGGGGGCGGCGCTCAGATTGGCCGATACGCACGTGAGACTGGCATTGATGGCTTGGGCGTGGACTACCAAACGCCCGCAGCGTTCGCGCGCGAACAGGCCCCGCCCGGCATGCCTCTGCAAGGCAATCTCGATCCGCAATTGCTCGTGGCCGGCGGTCAAGCCCTTGAACAAGGCGTGCGCGATGTCCTCGAGGCCTTCAAGGACGGCCCGCATATATTCAACCTTGGCCATGGCATCACGCCGCAAGCGACTCCGGAAAACGTCGCTGAGCTTGTGCGCCTGGTGAAGGGCGCATCGTGAGCGCCATTCCGCTTGAAGATGAAGCGCCCTCCCCTGAGCGCAATACCCGCACGACTCTGCGTGTCATGACCTCGCGCCGCGTCGCGGTGATCATGTTCAATCTAGGCGGACCGGATAGCCTAGAAGCCGTGCGGCCGTTCTTGTTCAATCTGTTCAATGATGGCGCCATTATCAGCGTGCCGCAGCCCTTCCGGTTTTTGCTCGCCCAGCTCATCTCACGCACGCGGGAAAAATCGGCGCAGGAAAATTACGCCAAAATGGGCGGAAAATCGCCGCTCTTGGAAGAAACCGAAAAGCAGGCGCGGGCGCTAGAACACGAGCTGGCGCAGCGCACCACTAACGTCACCTTCAAGTGCTTTCCGGCCATGCGCTATTGGCGGCCGTTCACCAAAGATGCTGCGCGCGCCGCCAAAGATTGGGGCGCGACCGATGTGATCTTGCTGCCGCTCTATCCGCAATTCTCAACCACCACGACCGGCTCATCCCTCAAAGCCTGGCGCGGCGTTTCTGATCTGCCGGCAGCTACGATTTGCTGTCACCCCTCGGCCGGCGCCTTCGCTGAAGCCCATGCGGACGCCATCATAGAGGCCTGGCGCGCGGGTGGGTCGCCAGCAAAACCACGCGTGCTCTTCTCCGCGCATGGCTTGCCACAGCGGGTCATCGATGCTGGCGATCCCTATCAGTGGCAGATTGAGAAAAGCGCCGAAGCCATTCGCACGCGGCTCCCTGCGGACTGGGAGACCAGCATCTGCTATCAATCCCGCGTCGGTCCGCTGAAATGGATCGGCCCCTCCACCGAAGAAGAGATCGAACGCGCCGGGCATGATAAGCGGGGCGTGATCGTCTCCCCTATCGCCTTTGTGTCCGAGCACATCGAAACGCTGGTTGAGCTGGACATAGACTACGCGCAACGCGCCGAAGCGCTTGGCCTGCCCTACTATCTTCGGGCCAAGGCGCTTGGCGTACACCCGCGCTTCATCGCCGCGTTGGCGGATTTGACCGAGCGTGCGCTCGCGGCCCCGGGTACAGTACAGTCGGAATCTGGGGGCCGGGTTTGTCCGGCCGCGTGCGGCGCCTGTCCGCACGGGTGAGGGAAGCTTAGATGGATCACCTGATCGGCTACGACCTGGCGCGGGGCCTGCACATCATCGCCGTGATCGCCTGGGTCGCCGGCCTGCTTATGCTGCCGCGCTTCTACGCCTACATTTGCAGCGCCGAAATTGGCGGCGAACTCGAACGCGCCATGTTGAAGGCTGCCCGAAGCCTGCGGGCGATAATCCTCACACCCTCCATGATCCTGGCCTGGGCGCTCGGGATTTTTCTGTTCTCCACCTACATTGTTGGCGATTGGAGTCGGCCTTTAGGCGATGTTTTGGCTGGGGTGCCGCACTGGTTTTGGGCCAAGTTGGTTCTGGTGCTGGGCTTGACCGGCTATCAAGGCTTCCTATCTGCATCCGGACGCAAGTTCGCCGCTGGCCAGCGCCCCCGTACAGAAAAGTTCTGGCGGCTGATGAGCGAAGCGCCGTTCCTCATCGCCATCGCCGTTGTGTTGCTGGCGACAACAGAACCTTAAGCACCGGCCCCTTAAAGCCACTTGGCGGCAGAGCTGGCTTGACGGCCCGCTCGCTCTGTGGTGTCCCTCCTCCCGCGCGCCCTCGGCGCGCAGCTGGCGGCGGCGGCGCCCCAAACACCTTCCCCATCCGCCGATTTCCAATTCAAACGCCCTGGCTTCGCGCCCTCAGTGCGCCTCAAGCCCGGGCCCTCCAAATGAAGACTCATGACTGAAGAACAAGCCCTAGAAGGCCTCACCCAGCTCACGCTCCAGGAGCTGAAGCGCAAGCCGCCGACAGAAATCCTCGCGCTCGCGGAATCCCTCGAGATCGAGGGCGCCAACCAATTGCGGACGCAGGACATGCTGTTCGCCATCCTCAAGGCGACGGCCGAACGCGGCGTCGAGATTGGCGGCGGCGGCGTGATCGAAATCCTGTCCGACGGGTTCGGCTTCCTGCGCTCGCCGCAATCGAACTATCTGCCGGGCCCCGATGATATTTACGTCTCGCCGCAGCAGATCCGTAAGTTCGGCCTGCGCAATGGCGACACAGTCGACGGCCAGATCCGCGCGCCCAAGGATGGCGAGCGCTATTTCGCCCTCACCAAAGTCAACTCGGTCAATTTCGAAGATCCAGATCGGGTGCGCCACAAAGTGCACTTCGACAATCTGACCCCGCTCTACCCGACCGAGCGGCTGAAGATGGAGCTCGACGATCCGACCATCAAAGACAAAACCGGGCGCATCATCGACATCGTGGCGCCGATCGGCAAAGGTCAGCGCTCGCTCATCGTCGCCCAGCCGCGGACGGGTAAAACCGTCATCATGCAGAACATCGCCAAGGCGATCGAAGCCAACCATCCTGAGGTTTTCCTCATCGTTCTGCTGATCGACGAGCGCCCCGAAGAGGTCACCGACATGCAGCGCAGCGTGAAGGGCGAGGTGGTCTCCTCCACCTTTGACGAGCCCGCAACCCGCCACGTCGCGGTCGCGGAAATGGTGATCGAGAAGGCCAAGCGCCTCGCCGAGCACGGCAAGGACGTCGTCATTCTGCTCGACTCCATCACTCGCCTCGGCCGCGCCTACAACACGGTCGTGCCCTCCTCCGGCAAGGTGCTGACCGGCGGCGTCGACGCCAATGCGTTACAGCGCCCCAAGCGCTTCTTCGGCGCGGCGCGTAATCTCGAAGAAGGCGGCTCGCTCACCATCATCGCGACGGCGCTCATCGACACCGGCTCGCGCATGGACGAAGTCATCTTCGAAGAGTTCAAGGGCACCGGTAACAGCGAACTCCAGCTCGACCGCAAGGTCGCGGACCGCCGCATCTTCCCGGCCATTGACGTGCTCAAGTCCGGCACCCGGAAGGACGAGCTCATCACCCCGAAAGAGCATCTGCAGAAGATGTATGTGCTCCGCCGCATCCTCAGCCCAATGGGCACGCAGGACGCAATCGAGTTCCTCTTGGACAAGCTCAAGAGCTCGAAGAACAACGAAGACTTCTTCCAGTCGATGAATACGTAAGGCGGGCATTCCACCCTGCGTCATCCCGGGGCATGCGGAGCATGAACCCGGGACCCAGGGGTCATAGAGCACAGGATGTTGCCCCTGGGTCCCGGATCACGCTGCGCGCGTCCGGGATGACGGATGTTTGCATCGACGCTACTCTCTCTCACCAGGGAGACGCCGATGCTAAAAATCTATCACATGCCGGGCGCGCGTTAGCTGCGCGTGCTTTGGCTCTGCGAAGAAATGGGCGTGCCGTACGAAACGGCCGGGGCTTCGGTGATGAAACCCAGCGCCGAATTCAAAGCCGCCAACCCGCTGCGCACCATCCCCGCGATGAGCGACGGCGATGTCACTATGATCGAGTCGGTCGCCATCATGCTCTACATCATGGGCAAGCACGGCCCGACAGAGCTCGAGGTGAAGCCGCATGAAGCCGGCTATGGCGACTTTCTGCAGTATCTGATGTTCGGCGAAGCGGGCATGGCCGCCTATGGCAATCCCCTCGTCGCCACCCGCTACATGGCGCCCGACGATCAGAAGCAAAATTGGACCGTGGGCTACCTCAGAGGCGCGCTCGAAAAGCGCCTCGCCTTCACCGCCGAGCGGCTCGGTGACCGGCCGTACGTCGCCGCCAATCGATTCACCGCCGCAGACATCTCGGTCGCTTACGTGGTCAGCGTCGCCAAGTTCGCTGGCATTGACGACATCGTGCCCGCCACGCTGCAAAGCTATTTCGCCAGACTCTCCGAGCGCCCCGCCTTCCAACGCGCGAACGCAGTGAAGTAGCTACGGGATCAGCACCAGGCTGCCTGTGGTCTTGCGCGCTTCAAGATCGCGATGCGCCTGCGCGGCGTCTGCAAGCTTGTAGCGCGTTGGCGCGCCGATCTTCACTGCCCCGCTCGCCAGCGTTTCAAACAAATCCTCCGCCGTTTCATCCAGCAGCGCCGCCGTGCGCGTATAGTGAAACAGCGTCGGCCTTGTGAGAAACAGCGAGCCTTTCTGCGACAGCGTGAGCGGATTGAATGGCGGCGGCGCGCCAGACGCATTGCCAAACGACACCATCATGCCGAGCGGGCGCAAGCTGTCGAGCGAAGCGTCCCAGGTATCTTTGCCAACGCCATCATAGACAACATGCGCGCCCTCGCCGTCCGTCAGCGCGTGCACGCGCTCAGCGATATTTTCGCGCGACATGACGATCACATGATGCGCGCCGAGCTCGTGCGCGATCTCTGCTTTCATGTCGGAGCCCACAACGCCAATGACGATCGCGCCGAGATGCTTCGCCCATTGCACAGCGATCTGACCAACGCCGCCAGCCGCTGCGTGGATGACCACAAACTGCCCGCGTTGCACGGGAAACGTCTTTCTCAGAAGATAACGCGCAGTCATGCCCTTCAGCATGGAAGCGGCGGCGACATCGAACGCAATCGCATCCGGCAAGCGCACCACTTTGTCTTCCGGCGCGATCAGCGCTTCGGCGTAAGCGCCAAGCGGCGCCGTGCCTGTGCCGACCCGATCCCCGATTTTGAAACGCGTGACGTTCGCGCCAATCGCATCGACAACGCCCGCCGCCTCGCCGCCAAGGCCGCTCGGCAGCTTCACCGGATAAAGTCCGCTGCGATGGTACGTGTCGATGAAATTGACGCCGATCGCTTCGGTGCGAATGCGCACCTCATGCGGACCTGGGCTTGGTGTTTCCACCTCCGCCAGCTGCATCACTTCAGGTCCGCCATTCTGCGCGATACGGATCGCTTTCATCGCTGGTCTTTCTAGTACGCGTGCACGCACCGCAGCGCGCCATAGCCATTCTCGACGCCATCATTGGCGTCGAGGTCAGCGAGCGCTGCGGCGGGCCGATCGGTCGAGATCACTTGCAGCCCAGTATCGGCGAACACGGCGTACTGATCCTGCCCCGCGCGTTCGAAGCGCGCATCCCAAGAATTGGTTCCGCCTAGCGTGCCAAAGCTCGTCTCCACGCCCGCCTGCGCCAGCGCGATGTTGAGCGAGGCGTTCGGCTCATCCACGCCGGTCCATGCGACGACGCGTGAAAGATCGACATCGCGGCGCGCCAACTCAGAGAGATCGTCCGCGCTCTCAATGGTCACGAACAGCATGGCTTGCGGCGCCACCCGCGCCATCCGCGCAGCGGCATTAGCGCTGTAGGTGATGAAGATAACGCGATCCATCGCGCCCGCGGCTTGCACTACCTCAACCACGTCTTCGTACGAGACGCTGCGTTTGACATCGAGCGCCAGCACCGCCTTGCCCGCCGCCCAATCCAGCGCCTGGCGCAAGGTCGGCGGATGCATGTCCAGCAGCGCGCCGCTCTCATCGCGCAGCTGCAGCGCCTGGAATTCTTCCAAGCTCATGCGGTCAATGTCGCCGCGCCCATTGGTGGTGCGGTTGGCGGTCTCGTCATGCATCAGCACCAGTGTGTCGTCGCCAATGACGCCGACATCGACCTCCAGGATCGCCGGCGTTTCCGCGATCGTGTGCGCCATCGCTTCGATGGAGTTTTCTGGATAGCCGCGCGCCGGGCCGCCGCGATGGGCTGAGATCACCGTCTGGCTATTCTCGCGCAGGCAATCGAAGAAGGCCGGCAGATTGGTCGGCGCCAGCGCGATCTGCTCCGGCGCGCCGCTCAGCGCGCTCTGGGTCGAGGCCTGCTGTTCGCACGCCGTAAGCGCCAGCGTCAGCGCTAGGATCGCCGCTCTCATCCGAGGTTGGCCCGAAAGAAAGCGATGGTGCGATCGTCAGCAAGCTTGGTGGCGCCAGCGTCGTAATGGGCGCCGCCTTCGCGGGTGAAGGCGTGATCCTGTTCGGCATATTCATGCACGGTGACGAGTGGGTTGGTCTTCAGCGTCTCGCGAATGGTGTTGAGCGCCTCGACCGGGATGAAGCCGTCTTTCATCGGGTTGTGCAGCATGACGGGCTTCTTGATGCCGCCAGCTTCGCCCAGCGCCGTATGGATGCCGCCGCCATGATAAGCGACCGAGGCGTCGCTATCGGTCCTGCAGGCCGCCAGGAAGGCGATATAGCCGCCCATGCAATAGCCCATGACGCCCGCCTTGGCCGCGCCCCGAGACCGTGCGTAGGCCAGCGCAGCGGCGACGTCCGTGACGCTCGCATTCTTGTCGAGCTGGTTCATCAGATCGATGGCCTGCTTCCATTCGCCTTCGCTCTGGTCGGTCAACTCAATGCCCGGCTTGATGCGCCAGAACAGATCCGGCGCGATCGCCAGAAAGCCCTCGCGCGCCAGCCAATCGGCCTTGCCGCGCATCACCGCGTTGACCCCGAAAATCTCCTGCACGACCACCACTGCGCCGCGCACCCCGCCAGCGGGTCTCGCGACGTACGCCTTGAACGCCCCGTCCGGTCCCTTGATGTCGACCCAATCACCCATGGTTCAAGCTCCTGGCTGTCTGCACGCCTTCGGGCGCGTTATAGACATTCGGCGCGCGCAATGCGCCACCAGGATTTGAGGCCATGAAGTTCACCGTCAACGTCGAGTGCAGCCCCGAGGAAGCGCGCCGGTTCATCGGCCTGCCGGACGTCACGCCGATCAATGAGGCGCTTGTCGCCGAAATGCAGAAGCGCATGGAAGCGAACATGGCGATGATGTCGCCGGACACGATGATGCAGTCTTGGATGAGCGTTGGCACGCAAGCGCAAGATGCGTTCTTGAAGCTGATGACGAGCGCGACCGGAGCGGCGGCTGCGACGCGGCCAAAGCCGTGAACGCGCATCGCGTTCCACATGAAAACACCTAATTGCTTTTAGCGAATTTCACATGAAACGAGACACGATCGCAGCGCTCGCCACAGGCGCAGGTCGTGCAGGCGTCGCGATCATACGCGTGTCTGGGCCGCAATCGCGCGATGTGCTGAAAAGCCTTATTCCAATGCGTTTTCCGAAGCCGCGCGAAGCCATGCATGCGCGCTTCTTCGATCAGCGCGACAACAGCATCATCGATGCAGGCGTTGCGCTGTTCTTCGAAAATCCCGCGAGCTTCACTGGCGAAGATGTCGCCGAACTACACGTGCATGGCGGGCCCGCTGTGATCGCCGCGATCATCGATGCGTGCTTGGCGGTTGATGGCGTGCGCATCGCTGAAGCGGGCGAGTTCACGCGCCGCGCGTTCGAGAATGGCAAGCTCGATTTGGCGGAAGCCGAGGGCCTCGCCGATCTCATCGACGCCGAGACTGAAGGCCAGCGCAAGCAGGCGGTGCGGCAGATGGGCGGGGCGCTCTCGGCGCTCTATGAGGGCTGGCGCGCCCAGTTGATTTAGGCGGCGGCGCTGATCGAAGCCGAGATCGATTTTCCGGACGAGGACCTACCGGGCGCTCTGGCGCAGCGGGCCGGTCCGATTCTGGGGGCGCTGGCGGCGGAGCTGGGCCGCCACCTGGACGACGCCAATCGCGGTGAGCGGGTCCGCGACGGCTACCGCATCGCCATTATCGGCCCGCCCAATGCCGGCAAGTCGAGCCTGTTGAACGCGCTGGCGCGGCGGGAGGCGGCGATCGTCTCGGACATACCTGGTACGACCCGGGACGTGGTCGAGGTCCGCCTGGTGCTGGCGGGCTTTCCAGTCTGGGTGGCGGATACCGCCGGGCTGCGCGAGGCAGCGGACGCCATCGAAGCCGAGGGGGTGCGCCGGGCGCTGGAGCGGGCCGAGCAGGCCGACCTCCGCATTGGGCTCATTCCGGCGGAAGCGGACGGTCCCACCGGCCTGATCGAAACGCTGCGCGCCGGGGACGTGCTGGCGCTCTCCAAAGCTGACCTCGGTCCTGCCAGTCCTACCGCCGGTCATACTGATAGGACCGATCTGCTGGTGCTTCCGGTCTCCGCCAAAACCGGCGCGGGGGTGGCTGAACTGGAAGCCGCCCTGACCGCGCGCGTGGCTGCAGCCCTGGGCGGGCAGGAGGCCCCCGCGCTTACCCGGGCCCGGCATCGGCGCTTGGTGGAAGAGGCGCGTCAGGCGCTCGCCGGGGCGCTCCCAGCCCTATCCCAAGCGCCGGAGCTGGCGGCGGAGGATGTGCGCCGCGCGGCGACGGCCATTGGCCGGCTCACCGGCAAAATCGATGTTGAGGACTTGCTGGACGAGATCTTCTCCAGCTTTTGCATCGGCAAGTAATTTCAGCGTTTTTCGCCTCGTTCCACGCGAAACAGGTTTCCAACCATTAGCCCGTTCCATGTGAAACGATCGGCTCGCGCCAGCACCCCATATAGGCTATGAGAACCGCCCCAATGCCCAGTTCGGACACCCAATTCGACGTCATCGTCATCGGCGGCGGCCATGCCGGCTGTGAGGCTGCTGCTGCGTCCGCGCGCCTGGGGGCCAAAACGCTGCTGCTGACCCACAAGCTTGAGACCATTGGCGAGATGAGCTGCAACCCGGCCATTGGCGGCTTGGGCAAGGGCCATCTGGTCCGGGAGATCGACGCGCTCGATGGCGTTATGGGCCGCGTCGCCGACGCCGCCGGCATCCAGTTCCGGCTGCTCAACCGCTCCAAGGGCCCAGCGGTCCGGGGCCCCCGGGCGCAGTCCGACCGCAAGCTCTATCGCCAAGCCATGCAGGCCGCGCTGGCCGAAACCCCAAACCTCGCAGTGATCGAGGGCGCGGTGGAGGACTTGATCCTTTCTTCCCCCGCGCGCGGGGGAAGTGGCGGGCGCGAAGCGCACGACGAAGGGGGTGCTGCCCCCTCAGTCGGCGTCGCCGACAGCTCCCCCGCAGGCGGGGGAGCAAAGGTGGCGGGCGTTCTCACGCAGGACGGCCGGTCCTACCGGGCGGACCGGGTGGTGCTGACGACCGGCACCTTCCTCAAAGGCGTCATCCATATTGGCGACCGCCGCACGCCGGCCGGGCGTCATGGCGAGGCGCCGGCCATCGGTCTGTCCGACCGGCTCTATGCGTCCGGCTTCCAGATGGGCCGGCTCAAGACCGGCACGCCGGCGCGGCTGGACTCCACCAGCATCGATTGGGCCTCGCTGGAATTGCAGCACGGCGACGATGAGCCGACGCCATTCTCGTTTCTCACAGACGCCATCACCAACAAACAGGTCCCGTGCGGCGTCACCTACACCAACGCCGAAACGCATCGCATCATCGAGGAATCGCTGTCGAAGAGCGCGGTGTATTCCGGCGCGATCAGTGGGAGAGGGCCGCGCTATTGCCCGTCGATCGAGGACAAAGTGGTGCGCTTCGCCGACAAGAGCGCGCACCAGATTTTCTTAGAGCCAGAAGGCTTGGACGACGACACAATCTATCCGAACGGCATCAGCACATCGCTGCCGGAAGAGGTGCAAGAGCGCTTCCTGCGCACCATCGCCGGGCTCGAGCATGTGCGCATCAAGCGCTACGCCTATGCGATCGAGTATGACTATGTCGATCCGCGCGAACTGCTGCCGACGCTCGAAACCAAACGTCTGCGTGGCCTGTATCTCGCCGGTCAGATCAACGGTACGACCGGCTATGAGGAAGCCGCGGCGCAAGGTCTGATCGCTGGGCTTAATGCAGCGCGAGCAGCAGGCGGCTCGGCGCCGTTCATCCTCAACCGCGCTGAGGCCTATATCGGCGTGATGATCGACGATCTGGTCACGCGGGGGGTGACCGAGCCGTATCGCATGTTCACCTCGCGCGCCGAGTATCGACTCTCGCTGCGCGCCGACAATGCCGATCAAAGGCTGACGCAAGCTGGCATTGAACTCGGCTGCGTCGGCGCTGAGCGCGCCCGCAGATTCACGCAGAAAATGCGGGAAATCGGTGAGGCGAGGGCGCTGGCCAAATCACTGACGCTGACGCCCGCTCAGGCCAGCAAGGCCGGCTTGCAGGTGAACCAGGATGGCGTGCGCCGCGATGCGCTGCAGCTCCTGGCTTACCCGTCCATCAGCTTCGATCAGCTCGCGGCGCTCTGGCCCGAACTCAGCGCACTCTCGCGCGATGCTCGCGAGCAGATCGAAATCGACGCGATGTACTCAGGCTATCTCGAACGCCAGGCGCTCGATGTCGAAGCCTTCAAGCGCGACGAAGATTTGCGGCTCGATCCTGATCTCGACTATGCGGCCATTGGCGGTCTCTCGGCGGAGGTGCGCAGCAAGCTCGCCGCGGCTCGCCCAGTCACACTTGGTCAAGCAGGGCGGATTGAAGGTGTTACGCCGGGCGCGCTCACGGCGCTCCTGGCGCACGTCAAACGCGATGCGAGGAAACGAGCCTAAATGCGCGACACGCTCTTCATCATCAAAGCGCCGTTCGAGGATGCGGCGATCGAAGGCACATGGTTCTGCACCTCATGCGCGATGATGGAGGGGATGATGCTCGCCAACCCGCAATGGGCGCGCAGCATTGATGTGAAGCGCCTTCCATTTCCGCGCCCGCGCCGAGACATCATCGCGCTGATCGGTGAGGAGAACCAATCCATGCCAGTGCTAGTGATCGGCGATATCGCCAACGCGCCGGGCGACGCCAAGCTCCATGAGGGCCGCGCCTTCCTGGATGAGCCCAAAGCCATCGCGCGCTACCTCGCCAAAACCTATGGCGGGGCAGGGCCGCATCCGTGAGCCCATGAGCTACGGCCCGGCAGACCTGATCCGCGAGCTTGGCGTTTCGCGTGAAGCCGCCGAGCGGCTGGAAATGCACCGCCGCCTGGTGCTGGACTGGTCCGAGCGCATGAATCTGATGGGTCCCAAGGAGCTGGAACCCGAGCGCTACTGGCGCAGGCATGTGCTCGATTGCGCACAGCTGGTGCGGATTGCACCGAACGCCCGGCGCTGGGTCGACCTCGGTTCGGGCGCTGGCTTCCCCGGCATCATCCTCGGCTGCCTCATGGCCGACCATGCCGAAGGCCAGGTTCATCTCGTGGAAGCCACTGGAAAGAAAGCGCGTTTCCTCGAGGAGGCGGCCAAAACCATCGGTCTTCCGGTGCGTGTGTTCAATCTGCGGATCGAAGATTTCGGGTTCGGCGAGGGACCCTACGATGTCGTCACGGCCCGCGCCCTCGCGCCCTTGCTGCGAATCCTTGAACATGCGAAGCCGATTCTCGATCGCGGCGCGCAAGGCTTGTTTCACAAAGGCGCGGATTTCGACGCCGAGCTGGCCGCCGCGACAAACGCTCTAAGTGGTGGGGCGTACCGGGCAGACGTGCTGGAGAGCCTGAGCGATCCGCGCGGCCGCATAGTTCGCATCCGAAAGGCCGCCTGATTGCTCTCGCTCCGTTGAAGGAGTGGGACATGCGAGTTTTAGCGATCGCCAACCAGAAGGGCGGGGTGGGCAAGACGACCACCGCGATCAATCTCGGCACCGCGCTCGCGGCGACCGGCTCAAAGGTTCTGATCTTCGACACCGACCCCCAAGGCAACGCCTCCACCGGCGTCGACATCCACCCCGATGACCGCCAGATCACCGCCTATGAAGTGCTGGTCGGCGCCGAACCTTTGTCGAAAGCGATGATGCCGACGCGCGTGCCGAACCTGTTCATCGCGCCGGGCGATGTGCGGCTGTCCGGTGTGGAAGGGGAGTTGATGGGCTCGACGCGCTCGCAGTTCTTCTTGCGCGATGCGCTCGATGTATTCCGCGCCGCCAATGAGGTCGGCATCGATTACATGCTGATCGATTGCCCGCCTTCCTTAAACATTCTCACGGTGAACGCGCTAACCGCGGCCGACGCCGTTCTGGTGCCGCTGCAAACCGAATTCTTCGCGCTTGAAGGTTTGGCGCAGCTTTTGGCCACCATCAACGCCGTGAAGGTGAACCTCAATCCGACGCTGGAAATCCAAGGCGTCGTGCTGACCATGTACGACAAGCGGACCACGCTGAGCGACCAGGTCGCCAATGAAGTGCGCACCCACTTCCCGGATAAAGTCTATGAAACCGTGATCCCCAGAAACGTCCGGGTAAGCGAGGCGCCCTCACATGGCTTGCCGGCCATTGTGTATGACCAGAACGCGCCGGGTTCGAAAGCGTACATACAGCTTGCCAAAGAATTGCTCGAACGTGAGCGCGCATTGAAAGCGGCGTGACGTTTCGCGGGAAAATTTTACCGGTGGGTAAGACATACCTAGCGAAAACTTAAGTACGTGACGAATCGCCAAGACGTTTCTGGGCGGCGGTTTGAGGGGCAGGAGCCGGGTCGGATGAGTGATTTCGCAAGACCACGCGGATTGGGGCGCGGATTGTCGGCGCTATTGGGCGAGCCGGTGAAAACCAACGAGTTCGCCGCGCCGAAGCAAACGCCGGCCAATGCGCCGGCCTGGATCCCCGCCGCCGAGCAAGCGCGCGCGCAACCGGCCCCCGAGCCCGCGCCGGTGGAGCCGCCGCGCAATGTGTTCGAATTGCCCACCGCCAACCCGCCGCCGCAAGCCGTGCAGCCGACGCCTGCGCCGGCGCCCGTGGCGCAAGCCGAACCGAGCACCGACTCCAACCCGCGCGGCCTGCCGATCGATTTGGTGCAGCGCAATCCCAGCCAGCCGCGCCGCCACTTCAGCGAGAACGAACTCAACGAGCTTTCCGAGTCGATCAAGGCGCATGGCGTGCTGCAGCCGATCCTGGTGCGCCCGATCGCTGACGGGAAGTATGAGATCGTCGCCGGCGAGCGCCGCTGGCGCGCAGCCCAGCGCGCCGGCCTGCATCACATCCCGGCCGTGGTGCGCGACCTCGACGAAGTCGAAGTGCTCGAGATCGCCATCATCGAGAACGTGCAGCGGACCGACCTCAACCCAATCGAAGAAGCGCAAGGCTATTCCGCGCTGATCGAACGCTTCGGCCGCACCCAGCAGGACATTGCCGAGCAGGTCGGCAAGTCGCGCCCGCACATCGCCAACATGCTGCGTCTGTTGACCCTGCCGGAAGAGCTGCAGGAAATGGTGCGCGACGGCCGCCTCACGGCCGGCCACGCCCGCGCCATTCTCACCGCGCCCGATCCGCGTGCGCTCGCCGCCCGCGCCATTAGTGAGGGGCTGAATGTCCGCGAGATCGAGCGTCTCGCCCAGCAAGCCAAGGATGAGCGCCATGGCCCGCGGGTCGGCAGCGTCGAGACCAAGAGCGCCGACACCCGCGCCCTGGAGGGCTCGCTCTCGGAAGCTTTGGGACTGGCCGTCACCATCAATGACAAAAACGGGGCAGGGGAGCTCAAAATCTCCTACCGCACCCTGGAGCAGCTGGACGACATCTGCCGTCGCCTGAGGGGCGGATTCTGATCCTGCCGGCGGCGTCTTTTGCTCATGAAATGGCGGTCGCGATTGCCGCTTGTGCGCCGCAAAGGCGCGCCGCTGTTAGAACTGCGGCCTGTGGATTGTCAGCGCCCGTTTCTCGTGTGAGCATTTTTTGATGCCTGGCTCAGTCCAATCCTACCGCAAGCCACGGCCCGCCTGGGAAACCCATGCGGACAAGGCTTTGCTGCAGGTGAAGCTGAAGGACCTGAAGCTCACCGTCGCCGACACGTGGCTGGAAGAGTGCATGGACGATCTGTACGCCGAGCTTGAGGCGCGCGATCTCCGCATCCGCCCGCATGCCTGGCTGTCCGATGAATGGTTCAGCCCGCATGACTCGCCCGGCATCGCCATTCCCTTTTATCTCGCGCATCCCCGTCTCGCGAAGCTCGAGATGAAAATGGTGTTCGATGTTGAAGGCGGCACCCGGCGCGAGTGCATGAAAATTCTGCGCCATGAAGCAGGGCACGTCATGCAGCGCGCGTTCGCGCTGCATCGGCGCAAGCGGTGGCAGGAATTGTTCGGTCGCGCGACGCGGCCCTATCCAGACTATTATCGCCCGAACCCGAACAGCAAAAATTACGTGCAACATCTTCGCCGCTGGTATGCGCAGTCGCACCCGGATGAAGATTTCGCCGAAACCTTCGCCGTGTGGCTCACGCCGCGTTCGCGCTGGCGCGCGCGCTACGCCGATTGGGGCGCGCTGAAGAAGCTCGAATATGTTGATGAGCTGATGGCTGAGATCGCCGGCGCCAAGCCCGTGCTGACCCGCCGCATCGAGGTTGATCCGCTCAGCCGCCTCAACATCACGCTGGCCGAGCACTATAAGCAGAAGCGGGAGCGCTATGCTGTCGATGCGCCAAGCGTGTTCGATCGCGAGTTGCGGAAAATCTTTTCCGACGATCCGGCTGACCGCCGCAAACCGTTGGCGACAGGATTTGTGCGCCGCAACAAAGTACAGATCAGAAACGCGGTTGCGCGTTGGACAGGGGAGTACCCCCTGGCTCTTGACGCAGCGCTTGAGGACATTTTGGACCGCTGCCGTGCGCTAAATTTACGCGCCGTGGCGTCGGAGCGCAAAATGCGGCTTGACTTGACGTCGCTTCTGACGACGAAGGCCGTACACACGCTCTATTCTTCTCCTAGGCGCCAATCCTTCGCGATATGAAACCACTTCGGGTCTTGGTTCTGTGCCATCCCCAATTGCTGCCGCCTGCGACTCTCGAGGGCTACAGCGAAAAGGAGATTAATGTCTGGAAGACTGAGTATGACGTCATCACGACGTTGCAGGAGTCCGGGCACGAGGTACGCGCCATCGGCGTGCAGTTCGAACTGCAGCCGATCCGCGACGCCATCGTCAACTGGAAGCCGGACATCGTCTTCAACCTGTTGGACGAGTTTCACGGCGAGACGTTATTCTGTCAGAACGTTGCGGCCTTCCTCGAACTGATGCGCATTCCTTATACCGGCTGCAACTCACGCGGCATGGTGTTGGCGCAGGGCAAGGACCTTTCCAAGAAGCTGCTGAAATATCATCGCGTGCCTGTGCCCGATTTTGCGGTGTTTCCCATCGGGCGCAAAGTGAAGCGTCCGCCGAAGCTGGACTTTCCGCTAATCGTTAAAAGCCTCACAGAAGACGCCTCGCTTGGCATTTCGCAGGCCTCTGTCGTCGATTCTGATGAGAAGCTCGAAGAGCGCGTGCGCTTTATTCATGAGCGCATCGGCACGGCCGCGATTGCAGAGCAGTACATTCATGGCCGCGAAATTTACGTCGGCGTGATCGGCAATGCCGACCGCTACACCGTATTTCCGGTGTGGGAGGTCGAGTTCAGTAAACTCGCGCCAGGCCAGCTTCCCATTGCAACAGAGCGCGCCAAGCACGATCCGGTTTATCAAGATAAGCGGGGCGTGCTGCAGGGGCCCGCCGACGATCTTCCGCAATCGCTTGTGACGCGGATTCGCTCGATCGTGCGGCGGGTTTGCCAAACCCTCGAGCTTGACGGTTATGCACGGATTGACTTCCGCCTGGCCGAAGACGGCACGCCATATTTCATCGAGGCGAACCCCAATCCGGAAATCGCCAGCAATGAAGAGTTCGCGCAGGCCGCGCTGCATGATGGCGTCGAATATGGCGAATTGCTCGATCGGATTTTAATGCTGGGCATCCGCCGCGCCGGCGCTGAGGCGGAAGCGGCTTAACGGACCGCGCGTCTTCAGACGCGCATGCGGGCCTGAAGGCCCGCGCTCCAAATGCTAATTGCCCACCAATTTCGCGACAGCACGAAACGCATCGGCGGCGATCAGGTCTTGCGGCGCGCCGGCGGTTTTGGCGCGCAGCTCAGCGCTCCACAATATATCGAACGCCGCATTCAGCTTCTTGCCGGACCAGGCGCGCGCCTGCGCAGCCACAGCGTCGCGCTCTTTCCAAAAGACAGGCGGGCGCAGCTTGCCCACCGCATCGCTGGGGCTCGTCCCGCCATCGATCAGCGCGCGCGCATCATTGAGCTGCAGCAAGCGTCGCTCCAAGGCCCGCAACGCCGAAACGCCCGAAAGGTTGTCGATGCGCGCGAGCGCTTCGATCGCCTGCGCTGGTTTGCCCGCGGCCGCCGCTGAGCTCGCCGCATCGAGTGCGCTTTCGCTCTCATCGGTCAGCAATTGGCTGAGATCGTCGCTGTTCAATTTGCGCTCGAGCCCGTGCGCATAGAGCGCCAGCTTCTCGATTTCCTTGCGCGCCAAGCCGCGATCGGAGGGGAGGGCGGTGAGCAGATCGGCCTGCGCATCCGCCTCCAGCGCCACCCCAAGCTCGGCGGCGAATGCCTTTACATATTGCGCGCGCTCGGCCTCGGTTTCTTCGTAGAAGGCGACCGCTGCGGCGCGCTCAGCATTGTTGAACGCCTTCACCAGCTCGCCGCTGCTGGAAAGATCGCCGCCTTCGACAATCAGGAAATTGCTGGACTCGCCGCGCTCGATCGCCGCCAGCGCATCAGTTAGGGCGCTGTCTGCGGCTTTGCCGTCCACGCGCGCCCACACCAAGTTGGCGCCGCCCAGCAGCGATTGTGCGGCCAGGGCGTCGGCCAGGCGCGCCGCGTCACGTTTGATTTCGTCTTCGCCAAGTTTGGTGAGGGCGTATGGATCGTCCGCATCGGCGCCGAGGCTCCAGCGCGCCAGTTTTTGCGCCGCCTCATGCACGAAGCTTTGGTTCGGCCCGTAAAGCAGAACCGCGCGCAGCTTCTTATCGGGCGCTTCCAGAAAGCGCCGAACGCCGGCGCCTGAAATCTTCACGGCGTTGGCGCAGGCGGCGCTGTCTCGGCTGGCGCCTCTGTCGCCGTTGGCGCAGGCATTGTTTCTGTGGCCACCGGCTGCACCACGGTTTGCGGGTGCGCTGCTTCATAGCGCGCTTGCGCCATGCGCATCGCCAATTCCTGACGGAAGCGCACCGCCAAGGTCTCAGCCGCGCGTTCGCGCGCATCGTCCTGCGCCGCGATTTCGCCGAAGGCTTGATCGGGAATTTGATACACTGCGACCTGGCTCAGCGAGCCGCGCATGACTTGTTGGCCGTCTGGAGAGGTCCACACATAATTAGCTGTCAGCCGCAATTCCGCGCGCGTCGCGGATTCGTCAAGACGAATGCCGAGCCGGGCGGTGTCTTCGCGGAGTGTAATGTCGAGCCGGGAAGAGGGACCCGCGCTTTCCTCGGGACTCAGTAGCCGGGTGAGCTCGGTGCGCAGCACGTGGCCGGCCTTGCCGTCAATCTCGCCAATCTGAACATTGCCGATGGCCGGCCCGCCGCCCGTCAAGGACGAGGAATACATGGGCTGGAAGCCGCAGGCCGAGAGCAGCAGCACACTCAGTGTCGCGATCAGCTTGCGCATGGCTTTCCCCGCTCCCTCAGCCGACGACGATATTCACGATCCGGTCCGGAACCACAATCACCTTGCGTACCTCGCCCGCAGCCAGGAAAGGCGCGACCCCCGGATGGGCGAGCGCGAGCGCCTTCACTTCGCCTTCGGCGGCGCCTTTGGCCACCTCGATCTCGCCGCGCCGCTTGCCGTTCACCTGGATCGGCAGTGTAACGGAGGAAAGGGCGGCGAGCGCGGGGTCGGCCTCCGGCCAGCCGGCGGTAGCGACGAAGGGCGCAAAGCCCAGCTTCTCCCAGCACTCTTCGGCCAGGTGCGGCATGAACGGGGCGATGAGCTGTGTCAGCAGCCGCAGCGCTTCGCCGCGCGCGAACACGGCAGTGGGCGCATCGCCCTTCAGCTTGGCGATGGCGTTGACCAGCTCATAACAGCGCGCCACCGCGCTGTTGAAGCGGAAGCCTTCAATCGCGTCGGTGATGTGTTTCACAGAGCGGTGCGCGAGCTGGCGCAATGCGTGCGCTTCGCCCTCCATGCCCGGAGGAGGGGCCTCGCCCGGCTTCGGCGCCGGCGCGCCGTGCGCCTCCACCAGCGCCCACACACGCTGCACGAACCGCCACGCGCCTTCCACGCCGCCAGCGGTCCACTCCACATCGCGCTCCGGCGGTGAGTCCGAGAGCACGAACCACCGCGCGACATCGGCGCCGAAATCGGTGATGAACGCGTCGAGATCGACCACGTTCTTTTTCGACTTCGACATTTTTTCAATGGCGCCGACTTCAACCGGCCTGCCGGTCCTCAGCTCAACACGCGCGCCATCTTTAATCTCAGTGTCTTCAGGCAAAAGCCATTGGCCGGTGGCGGACTTGTACGTCTCATGAACCACCATGCCCTGGGTGAAGAGCGAGGCGAACGGCTCGCCGCTGGGTAAATCCAGGAAGCCGCAATCGCGCATGGCGCGGGTGAAGAAGCGCGAATAGAGCAAGTGCAGCACGGCGTGCTCGATGCCGCCGACATATTGATCCACCGGCAGCCAATAGCTGGCCAGCTTCTTATCAAATGGTGCGTCCGGATTTTGGGCGTCGGTGAAACGCGCGAAATACCAGGACGAATCCACGAACGTATCGAGCGTGTCAGTCTCGCGCGTCGCCTTGCCGTTGCAGTTCGGGCAGGTGGTGTGCTTCCAGGTCGGGTGATGTTCCAACGGATTGCCTGGCTTATCGAACTTCACATCCTCCGGCAGCGCCACCGGCAGATCCTTCGCCGGCACGGGCACAACGCCGCACGTTTCGCAATGGATCGCCGGGATCGGGCAGCCCCAATAGCGTTGACGTGAAACACCCCAATCGCGCAGGCGATATTGCGTCGTCGCTTCGCCCGCGCCGAGTTTCACGAGCTCTTCGATCGCGCGCGTGATCGCGTCCTTGGTCGAAAGCCCGTCGAGGAAGCGCGAATTATAGATCGTGCCATCATCTGTGTAGGCGGTGTCTGTGACTGCATACGTCGCCGGATCGGCGCCCGGCGGCAGCACCACTGGCTTGAACGGCAGGCCATATTTGTTGGCGAAATCCAAGTCGCGCTGATCGCCGGCGGGCGAGCCGAAAATGGCGCCCGTGCCATAAGTCGAGAGCACGAAGTTCGCCGCCCAAACCGGCAATTCCCAGTTCGGATCGAACGGGTGTTTCACGCGAATGCCGAGATCGATGCCTTTTTTTTCGGCCTTCTCGATGTCCGCTTCACTCGTCCCAAGCGCAGCGCACTCGGCGACGAACGCGGCGACGTCCGGACGATGCGCGGCAATCGCTTTGGTCAGCGGGTGATCCGGCGCGAGCGCGAGGAAACTGGCGCCGAACAGCGTATCCGGCCGCGTGGTGTACACTTCGATCGGATCGCGCGCGTGGTTTGGTTGGCCAGTGGGCGAAGAGGGGAGAAAGTCGGGCGCCGAAGCGATGTCCCACCAAATCTTCGCGCCCTGGCTCTTGCCGATCCAGTTCGACTGCATCAGCCGCACTTTGTCCGGCCACTTATCCAGCCGCTGCAATTCCTCGAGCAGATCGTCGCCATAGGCCGTGACCTTGAACATCCATTGCTCAAGCTCGCGCGTTTCCACCGGCGCGCCGGAGCGCCAGCCTTTGCCGTCCACCACTTGTTCATTGGCGAGCACGGTCATGTCGACCGGATCCCAATTCACTTTCTGTTTGCGGCGATAGACGAGGCCCTTTTTCCAGAACGCCAGGAACATGGCCTGCTGATGCTTGTAATAACTCGCATCGCAGGTAGCGATCTCACGCGACCAATCGATGGCGAGGCCCAGCAGCTTCAGCTGTTCGCGCATCGCGGCGATATTGTCGTAAGTCCAGCCCTTGGGGTGGATGCCGCGCTCCATCGCTGCGTTTTCAGCGGGAAGCCCGAACGCATCCCAGCCCATGGGGTGCAGCACATTGTAGCCGTTCGCGCGCCGGAAGCGCGCGATCACATCGCCCATTGTGTAATTGCGCGAGTGCCCGACATGGATGCGCCCCGAAGGGTAGGGGAACATCTCCAACACGTAAGCCTTGGGCTTGCCCTTGGCTTGGTCGGGGCTAAGCGCGCGATGAATGCCGCCCGCATCCCATGCGGCGCGCCATTTGGGTTCGACTTCACGATGATTGTAGCGAGACATCTAAAATAGCGCCCCTCTGCAGGCGCGTTAGCGAAAGCTGCGAACAAAACCCCAATCGCGCCGCCGCGCAAGCGGCGCGCTTAGCTCGGCGCTTGACCAAGGCGCAGTTGGCGCGCGCGCTGCAGGATCGCGTTTTCGATTTGCGATTCTGTGTCTTCGCTCACTGGCGCATCCGCCCAAGCGCCGTTTGCTTGAACCTGACGGAAGATCGAAACATTGAGCGCATCGGCGCGCAGGTTCACGTCGAGAATGTAAACCGTCGCCTTGAAGCGCTCATTCGGCACGGACGGGTCAGCGTACCAGTCGGTGATGATGACGCCGCCAAACGGGTCGGCCGATTGCAGCGGCATGAAGTTCAGCGTGTCGAGCGAGGCGCGCCACAAAAACGAGTTCACGCCAATGCCGGCTGGGGCCTCGCTATTGGCGTTGTCGTTTCGATTGCGTTCGAACAGGCCCATAAATAAGCCCGGCCCGGGATCGCGGCCTTCGCTGATCCGGGATTGGCCCTCATAACGGTTCGGGTCGGAGCCGCAGGACGCGACCGCCAGCGTAGCCACCACGCTCAATGCGGCCAAAAGGGTCCGCCCAGCCTGCGTCATCGTTTATTCCTCCGCCACCTGCCGCCCAAATCGACCCCAAGCCGTCGGCGCGCCGGTCATATAACATGGGCCCTGGGCCCGGCCAGGGGTGGCGTGTGATGCGGGCTGCTTTGTGGCGCTGGGGCCGCGCCAGGGGGTGATTCACCAGCCCCGGAACGAAAAAATCACCCGCCCTGCCAAGGTTTTGACGAAAAATTCAGCCAGCTGTGTCCCAAAATTCACTGCGGGCGGATTTGGACTCGGCTATATTGCTGGTTTGAAGCTCGGTGAGTTTCGAGGGGTTTAGGGTGTTTAAGTCTTCGGCATGGGTGTTGGCGGGCGCCGTCCTAGCGACGGCGGGCCTCGCGCATGCGCAGGAATCACCCAGCCTCGCTTCCGAGGTCACAGTCAATCGCGCGGCGGTACCCTGGTACCAACGGTTCACCACCTCCAATGGCCTGACCGAAACCATTACCGGCGAACGCGAGAATGATCGTCAATTGCCGCAGGCCTGGAGCCTGAACCAGCGCTGGGGCGTTACGGTCGGCATCACCGAGCCATCTTTAATCGAGCACGGCTCGGATGCGATGCGCGGCCAGCAAACCTCGGTCGGCGCCTACTATCAGTTCACGCCGAGCGCCCGCCTTGGCGCTGAGGTCCGGGTTGAGGACTCGACAGCCGCTTCTGCGTCGCTCCATTCCGATCAGCGCACCCAGCCCAGCGCTGGCGTCCGCGTGGAATCAGCGTTCCGGTTCTAAGCGAGCGCTTCAATAGCAGCCAAACCAGCAAAGCCGCGGGCGCGCAGCGCGCGCGCCGTCTGCATGTTCACGCCGCCCAGCGCGATCACCGGCAAGCGCGCAGCCCGCGCCCAGCGCCCAGCGCGCGCGGCCCCTAAGCTGCGCCCGCTTGCAGAAGCGCTTCGCGTCGCAAAAACGGGGCTCAACAGAGCCGCGTCCATGCCCAGCGCGAAAGCCCGACTCAGTGCGGCAGGGGAGTGGGCGGACATCGTTTCCAGCTCAAATCCCAGCCGCCGCCGCGCGCGCGCTTCAGGCCAGTGCACGCCGGCCGCGCCAACTTTTCGCGCTAGGGCGGGGTCGGCGGAAATCAGCAGGAAAAGCCCGCGTTTGATGCAGATTCGCGAGAGCGCCGCGGCTACCTCAAACCGTTCCGGCGCGCCGAAGTGGCGGTAGATCACCGCTGCGCCGCGCGGCAGCTTTGCGGCGCTCGCGATCGGATCGGGGGTGCGCGCGGGGTCCGTCAAAAAAAACAACGCCGGCAGGGCGGGCGCTCCCGCCGCGCGATTGAGCCGCCGCGCCTCGCTCGCTAACACCTGAACCGACATGGACGAGCCGACCGCCTCCCACGCATCCGCCGCGCGCGCCGCCATCTTGGCCCGGATTGCCGAGGCCGCCAAAGCCAGCGGCCGCGATCCGGCGGCGATTAAGCTTGTGGCTGTCTCGAAGCAGCAAGCCGAGGACCGTGTCGAGGCCATGCTCGCAGCAGGGCAGCGCGTCTATGGCGAGAACCGCGTGCAGGAAGCGCAGGCGCGTTGGAGTGAGCGGCGGCGGCGCTTTAGCGATCTGCAGCTGCGGCTGATCGGCCCCCTGCAAAGCAACAAAGCAGGGGAAGCAGTGGCGCTGTTCGACGCCATCGACGTGCTCGATCGTGACAAGCTCGCCCGCGCCCTGGCGCAGGAGGTGCAGAAGCAGGGCCGCTGTCCCGAACTGCTGATCCAAGTGAATACGGGCGAGGAGCCGCAAAAGGCCGGCGTCGCGCCCGCCGAGGCCGACGCCTTCATCAAGGCGGCGCGTGAAGTCTACGGTCTGCCCGTCATGGGCCTGATGTGCATCCCCCCGGCGGAGGAGGAGCCGGCTATGCACTTTGCGCTTCTAGCCAAGATCGCCGCCCGCAACGGCCTGGCTGAGCTCAGCATGGGCATGAGCGGCGATTTCGAGACAGCGATCCGCTTCGGGGCGACCATGGTGCGCGTCGGGGGCGCTTTGTTTGGCGCCCGGGCATGAAGGCGCACGCCATGAGGGTGAAAGGGAATGGTCACGCTTTCGCCAGACAGATAAGCTGTGCGCATCAGACGGGGCCATGACCACACGCGACGCCACCATTCTCATAATCGACGACGACAAGGATCTGCGTGAGGCCCTGGTCGAACAGTTCGATTTGGAAGACGGATTCCGGGGCGAGGGCGCCGGCACGGCCGAGGAAGGCTTGGCCAAGGCCGCGGACGGCCGCGCCGCTGTCATCGTGCTCGATGTGAGCCTGCCCGACATGGATGGGTTCGAAGCTTGCCGCCGGCTGCGCGCTGAGGGCGTGAAGGCGCCGATCATTCTGCTGACGGGCGCCGCGCAGGAAGAAGAGCATCAGGTCCAAGGCCTCGACGCCGGCGCCAATGATTATGTGCTGAAGCCGTTCAAATTCTCGGTGCTGCTCGCGCGCATCCGTGCGCACATGCGCAGCCATGAGGCGAGCGAAGACGCCGTGTTCCGGCTTGGGCCTTACGACTTTCGCCCGTCCATGCGTTTGTTGACTGACGCCAGCCAGAAGAAAATTCGCCTGACTGATAAAGAGACGTCGATCCTGCGTTACCTCTATCGCTCGGGCGAGAAGCCGGTCGGGCGCGAAGAATTGCTGCGCGAAGTGTGGGGCTACAATTCCAACGTCACCACGCACACATTGGAGACGCACGTCTATCGCTTGCGCCAAAAAATCGAGCCGGATGCGCAGAGTCCAAAACTGCTCATCACCGAAACCGGCGGGTATCGGCTCTCGCTCTAAGCCGCCGCCTGGGCCGCTAGGCCGCTTCTGAGTTCAGACCAAGGCGCCAGCAGATTCGGCCACGCGTTTGCGCGTGCAAATGCTGTCTTCGCGTAGTGCTAAGTTAATTTGCGCTCTTCGTTCTCGCGCGCGCTCCGGCGTGCGACACGTGCGCGGCGGCAGGGCCTCGCCCCGGCGCGAGAAGTCGCCGCGCGTCGAAGCGCACAAGCGTCCCGCGTGCAGCCAATCAGCCTGAGGCTCAAAAATGCGCGCTTCGGCCTGGCCGGTATTGGCCAGCACCCAAAAGGATGCGGCGGCGGCGATGAGAAGAAGCTTGCGCATACCCAATCCTTGCGCCGAACTGCTAAACAAATCCTCAGAACGAAACCGCGATCGAGAAAATCAAAGCCGGATCGCCGCGCTCAGAATCCAGATCGGTATCGACATAAGCAAGCGCGATATCGGCGGCGCCGAATGCGGCGGCGGCGCTGACGGACCAATCGTTCTTTTTGTCTTCCAATGTGAGCTCGCCTTCGGAATAGCCGACGCTGGCGCCGAGCGTGATTGGCACGCCTGCCAGGCGCCCAATCGGCGTGCGCGCGCGTAAACGAATGGAGGTGTTGTCCTCATCGTCGAGATTGGATTGAGGCCACGCATAATTCACGGCAAGCGTGACATCGACTGGCCCGATCGCGCGCGACGCGCTGAATTGCGCGATGCCAAAATCTTCGCCCTGCGTTTGTGGGATGACGGCCCAGAGCGCGCCGACGCTGAATTCGGTGTCGTCAATCGCGAACGATTTCGCCGCGTGTACTTCCAGCTCGAAATCGCCGCCTTTGCGTTTGTCGACGTTCGCGGCAAATCCGCCAACGCTCCAGCCGGATGAGTGGTGCGCGTCGATGCTTGTCTGCAGCGCCGCCGCATGCGCTGAGCGTGTCACGCCTCCGAGTCGATAGTCCGATACAAGCGCGACGGTGCTGGTGACGTCCCAGCCCTCGGGTGGCGGTTCCGGCGCTTCGAGCAAAACCGGACGGGCGGTCGTGTTCGCGCTCAGCACGATAATGTCTGACAGTGGCGCTACGCCGTTCATTCCCCGTCACCCATACATGACGGTAACGTAATGAGTGGCGCCCGGCGAGTCTTTTGCTAGGCCGCCAGGAGTTCGCCCCGCAGCAGTTTGGGCAGATCGCCGGCGGCGCCGCCCGCATACTTCATGAAGAAGCGCCGCGCCGGCCCGATGGCGTTGACGCCGGCAAGCCCGATGCGCCGCACCATGCGCAACGGCGCGATATCGTTGGAGAAGAATTTGTCGAAGAATTCCATGCCCAACGCCATGGTCACATTGTCGAAGCGCCGCCAGCGCTGATAGCGCTCAAGAATGGTCACATCGCCCGGATCGAGACCGAGGCTCATGCCGTCCGAGATGCATTCGGCCAACGCCGCCACATCTTTCAAGCCAAGGTTCAAGCCTTGTCCGGCCAGCGGATGAATGCCGTGGGCCGCATCGCCCGCCAGCGCCAGGCGCGGGCCAATCATGCGCTCGGCCAGTTGCAGTGAGAGCGGATAGCCAAAGCGGGGGCCTTCGAGTTTCAGCTCGCCAAGAAAATCACCAAAGCGCCGCTTGAGCTCGGCGAGAAAATCCGCCTCCGGCATTTTCAACAATGCATCCGCCGCCGCGCGTGGCTCGGCCCACACAATGTTCGCGCGCTCACCCTTGAGCGGCAGAATCGCGAACGGGCCTTTCGGCAAAAAATATTCGTGAGCGACGCCGCCGTGCGGCTTATCATGTTGAATGGTCGCGACGATCGCCGTGACGGGATAGTCCCAGCCAATGGTGCGAATCCCGGCCCAGGGACGCACGAAAGAGCGCCGTCCATCGGCGCCGATCAAAAGCGGCGCCCGCACTTTGCGTCCGTCCGACAAAGTCGCCGTCACCCCGACATTGTCGCGCGCTAACGCCTCGATGGAGAGCGGTTGAATCATTTTGATGTCAGCGTGCGCGCGCACCTTTTGATCAAGCGCCAGCCGCAAGTAGCGGTTCTCGACCATCAGCCCGAGCGGTTCGTCATTGTCGTTTTGCTCGGCGCGATCGAAATGCAGGTGCAGCAGGGAGGGGCCGCGACGTTCGCCCAGGCGTCCGTCCGTGACCATGATTTCATTGATCGGCTGAACGAACGGATCGAGCGCATCGGCGACGCCGAGCGCGCGCCACATCCGATATGAAGCGAAAGCAATCGCGAAAGCGCGGCCGTCAAAATTGGGGGCCAATGTCTCCGCGGGTCGCGAAGCGTCCACCACCGTGACGGAGACGCCTGCCTGCGCCAGCGCCAGCGCCAAGGTCTGGCCGACGAGGCCGCCGCCGCCGATCAGGACATCGGAATCGAAATTAGCCGTCACGTCCTTGATTTAGCGCGCCCATGCCGCAGACGCGATGCGGCGCCGGCGCGCAAGCGGGAGGCAGGCGCCGCTTTTTTGTGCGGCATTGCCGCGCTGCACCATTGTGAGCCTGTCGCGGCTTGCTCTTGGGGGCCTTGGCCGAGCCAATTCGCCCGTCTAGTCGCCTGGGAGCGGGGAATGAGTTTCATAAGAAAATTACTGCAGTCGCCTGACTTGCTGTGGACCGGGGTTCGCACGGCGGGGGCGGCTTTCGCATTTGCACTTGCGATCGGCGCAGTCGATCCAACCGCAACAGCTTGGGCGCAGGACACGACCGTCGCAGCGCCGGCCGAGGCGGCGCCAGCCGAAGCGGCCGCTGTTGAAGAGGCGGTCGCGGTCGAAGAAGCGGCGCCGGAAGGCATCGCTGTCCCTGAAGCCACCGTCGATAAAGGCGATGTCACCTGGATGATGGTCTCCACAATGGTCGTCTTCCTGATGATCATTCCAGGCTTGGCCTTGTTCTATAGCGGCTTGGTGCGCACCAAGAACGCGCTTTCCGTGCTCATGCAGGTCGGCACCGTGACCGTGATCGGCATGATCATGTACGCGCTGGTCGGCTACAGCCTCTCCTTCACCACAGGCCCGGGCGCCCTCGACACCTTCATTGGCGGCACTAGCCGGCTCTTCCTGAGTGATGCGGGCACCGATCTCTCGGACAATCTCGTCGCCACATTCTCGACCGGCATCTATTTGCCGGAACTGGTGTTCGTGGTGTTCCAGATGACGTTCGCGTGCATCACGGCTTCGCTGGTGCTCGGCGGCTTGGCCGAACGCGTGAAGTTCATCGGCGTCGTGCTGTTCGCCATTCTGTGGCCGCTGCTGGTCTACTATCCCATGGCGCACATGGTTTGGTGGTGGCCGGGACCGGACTTGGTTGCGTCCAATCCGGAAGCGCCCATCGCCTCTGGTTTGATCTGGGGCTTCGGCGCGCTCGACTTCGCCGGCGGCACCGTCGTCCACATCAATTCGGGCATTGCCGCTCTCATGGGCGCCCTCGTTCTCGGCAAGCGCACCGGCTACAAGAAAGATCCGATGCCTCCGCACTCACTCATGATGGTGCTGATCGGCACTGGCTTGCTGTGGTTCGGCTGGTTCGGCTTCAACGCCGGCTCCAACCTGGAATCGAACTACTATTCGGTGCTGGCCATGGCCAACACCTTCCTGGCGCCAGCAGCTGCGGGCTTCTCCTGGGTGCTGGTTGAGTGGCTTACCAAAGGCAAAGCCAGCCTGCTGGGCCTTTGCTCGGGCATCGTCGCCGGTCTCGTCGCGATCACGCCGGCTGCTGGTTTTGCGGGTCCGATGGGCGCGCTGATCCTCGGTGCGGTTGTCAGCCCGATCTGCGTGTTCGCCTGCTCGGCGCTCAAGTCGATGCTCGGCTATGATGACAGCCTGGATGTGTTCGGCATTCACGGCGTGGGCGGCATTGTCGGCGCCCTCGGCACCGGCCTCGTGGTCAACCCGGCCTGGGGCGGGGCGGGCGTGGTCGACTATGTCGGCTGCTCGGAAGCTGGCGCTGTGCTCTCGGTCTGCCCGGTCGCGGCCTATGATCTGGTCACGCAAATGACGGCCCAAGCTAAGGGCGTGCTCGTCACGCTGGTCTGGTCTGGCGTCGGCAGCTTGGTGATCTGGATCGTGCTGCGCGTGCTTGGCCTGCTGCGCGTCTCCAAGGAAGCGGAGCAGGAGGGCCTCGACATCACCTCGCACGGTGAGACGGCCTACCACCCATAAGCGCTTTTCCTCCCTGAAAGCGCGAAAGGCGCGGGTCCTCTGGACTCGCGCCTTTTTCTTTGCGGTAATCGTTAAGACGCGCTGCAACAGAGTTGCGCCCTAACGCGTCTTAACCCTGTTACGGGCCCAATCTTCACCACCCGTTTACCCGTGCAGCCAAAAGTCCGCCTGATCCGAAGCGACGGCGCGGGCCCTCTTTTTATGACTGACGACGCTTATTCTTCTGAGGGCCGGGTTCCTTCCGTCGCCCCGTCGGCGGCGAGCCGGTTAGCGTTAAAGCGCGCGGCCATTTCGGTCGGCGCGGCGCTGATAGGCGTTTACGGTCTTGGCGCTGTGCTCACCTACACGCCGGAAGATCCGAGCCTCAACGTCGCCAGCGATGGCGTGACCCATAATCTGTTCGGCGGCCCGGGCGCGATGTTCGCCGACATCATTGTGCAGAGCCTGGGCGCCGCCGGCCCGCTCGCCATGATCGCCTTGATCGCGGGCGGCGCGATGCGCGTGTTGCGCCGGCGCCTGCTGACCCGCATCGACAATCGCCGTGTGTTCGGCGCCTTTGGCGGCATTCTGCTTTTGGCCGCCGCGGCCTCGACCATTCCGACCCCGGAAGGCTGGCCGCTCGCGGTTGGCTTTGGCGGCCTGTTCGGCGACGGCCTCTCGGGTCTTGTCACCTTTCTTCTCGCCCTGCCGGGCCTGCCCTTCGCCAATGTGATCGCCGGCTTGCTGTGCGCGGTTGGCGGCGTGCTCGCCACCGGCTGGTCGTTCCACTTGCGTCCGCAAGACGTGCGCACCGCCGCTGACGTCGCCCGCCGCGCCGCCACCGGAGCAGGGGGCGCGGCCCAGCGCGCCATCACTTACGTCGCTGAAAAAGCCCGCCGCGACGAAGACGAACGCTACGCGCCGCCGATCGAGCATCGCCGCGACAATGAGGAGGAGCGTCCGCGTCCCGCCGCCCGCGCGCCGGAGCGCGAAATTCCCCGCGAACCGATCCGCGAAACCGAACGCCGTCCGTTCGCGCGCGAGCAAGCGCCGCCGCCCAAGCCGCGCGCGCCGCGGGCAGAGAAAAAAGAAAAGGCGCCGCAAAAATCATTCTCCTTCGGCAAGCCGTTCGAACTGCCGGATGCTGGCCTTCTCGCCACGCCGAAGCAGCGCACCAATCAGGCTGATGCGCAGACGCTGCACGCCATGAGCCGCCAGCTCGAAACCGTGCTCGCCGATTATGGCGTGCAGGGTGAGGTGGTGAGCGCGCGCCCTGGCCCTGTCGTCACTCTATTTGAGTTCGAACCCGCCGCCGGCGTGAAATCGAGCCGCGTCGTCGGCCTTGCCGACGACATCGCCCGCTCCATGTCCGCCACTGCGTGCCGCGTCGCCGTCATTCCCGGCCGCAACGCCATGGGCATCGAATTGCCCAACGCCAAGCGCGAAACTGTCTACCTGCGCTCGCTGCTCACCTCGAACAGCTTCGCCGGCATTCAGGGCGATCTGCCGCTCGCGCTCGGCGAAACCATTGAAGGCGATCCCTTCGCCGCCGACCTCACCAAGATGCCGCACTTGCTCATCGCCGGCACCACCGGCTCGGGCAAGTCGGTCGGCATCAACGCCATGATCTTGTCGCTGCTCTATCGGCACACGCCCGATGAGTGCCGCTTCATCATGATCGACCCAAAAATGCTGGAGCTTTCGGTTTACGAAGGCATTCCGCACTTGCTGCACCCGGTCGTCACTGATCCGAAGAAAGCCGTCGTCGCGCTTAAATGGACCGTGCGCGAGATGGAGGATCGCTATCGCCGCATGTCCAAGCTCGGCGTGCGCAACATAAACGGCTATAATGAGCGTGTGCGCGAAGCTTTGGAGCGCGGCGAGCGGCTCGAGCGCACCGTGCATGCCGGCTTCGATCCCACGAGCGGCGAGCCGATTTACGAAACCCGCGAGCTTCCCTTAGAGCCGATGCCGTTCATCGTCGTTGTCATCGACGAAATGGCGGATCTGATGATCACCGCCGGCAAGGAAATCGAAGCCGCGGTGCAGCGTCTCGCGCAAATGGCGCGCGCCGCCGGCATTCACGTCATCATGGCGACGCAGCGCCCCTCGGTCGATGTCATCACCGGCACGATCAAGGCCAACTTCCCGACCCGCATCTCGTACCAAGTCACCAGCAAGATCGACTCGCGCACCATTCTCGGCGAGCAGGGCGCCGAACAATTGCTCGGCCAAGGCGACTTATTGTTCATGGCCGGCGGCGGGCGCATTCGCCGTCTGCACGGCCCGTTCGTGACCGACGCCGAAGTCGAAGCCGTGGTCGATATGCTGAAAGCGCAAGGCGCGCCGGTCTATCGTCAGGACGTCACCGAAGAGCCGGGCGCGGCCAACGACGACGACAATCCCGAACTGTTCGACGGCGAAGGCGGCGGCGGCGACGACCTGTTCGATAAAGCCGTCGAAATCGTCCAGCGCGACCGCAAAGCCAGCACCAGCTACCTGCAGCGCCGGCTAAGCATCGGCTACAACCGCGCCGCTACGCTGATCGAGCTGATGGAAAAGAAGGGCATCATCACGCCCGCGAACGCGGCTGGTAAGCGCGATATCCTGATCGATGCGCTGGAAGAGGATTAGGGGGAGGCATAGTCTTGCGGTACTGATCGCCTCTACCCATTTCATAAGCGCTGGCGTTTCCTTGGCAGGTCTCGCCGCCTGAGCTGCGGATGAGTAGGGGTTCGATTCCACTACGCCGCGCCCCTCCAGCACACGCTTGGATTGCGCTTGTTCTCTTTTTGATCTTGTATCTTCGGTGGGACTCACCACATCCTAGCTGCCGCGCAGCTGCAAACTAGGATTCGGGCGTGAGTGTCGACTTTTCGACCATCCTGAGCACCACAAAACCCAAAGAACGCTCCGACGAGTTCATCATTCTCGGGGCGCTTTATGCGTTGAAAAGCGACAAGTCACCGGCACCGGTAGGCGCGATTAAGACACTCCTCGACCTTCATCGAGCAAGGCTCCCAACGAATCTGTCGACCAGTTTGCGACGATGCAAGGCCCACGTTGAGCCAATTCCGGGACAGCCGCTAAGGTGGAAGATCAAGCCAAGTGGCATAGCGCGACTGCGAGAGATAACGGGATTAGATCTTCCTGCTTCTACCGACGAAATTGGGTTCGGCTGTGATGTTGGCTTTGTATGCGCGCTTGAGCGGCCCGAACTTGAAGCGTTACGCAGCGCCTGTGGCACTGACGCGGCATGGAAGGAGATTGGCGAAGCACGCTACACTCACGTTTACCGCGAAAGCGCTCTGAGCACTCGGTCTGGCAAGGTTCTGAGGGTTGTCGCAACGGCATCGACATCCATGGGCTTAACCGCGGCGGCAATCGCGACGACTCAGCTGATAATGCAATTTCGACCCAGACTGGTGGTCATGGTGGGAATTGCGGCTGGAACTCATTCGGGTGACAAACAATTCGGTGACGTCTTAGTTGCCGACCCAAGCGTCGACTACAATTCTGGTAAGGTTGTCGACGTCCAAGGCATTCGCGACTTTCTTCCTGATCCGTATCCAATAGGCCTTAACCCTCGCCTTCGCAGTGTTCTGCAAAAATACTCCGGTGATCCGTCCGTATTTCAGCGGATACGTGACCAGTGGGGTGGCGAACTCCCGGTAAAGGCCAACCGAGCGCATATTGGCCCGCTTGGTGCCGCCGACCAAGTTATCGACGATCACAGCCGGATACTTGAGATCACTTCACATTGGCGAAAGCTCGTTGGTGTGGAGATGGAGACATACGCTGTTTACCGGGCGTGTCACGAGTCCCCAGAGCCGAAGCCCCGGTTCGTTTCCTTCAAGGCAGTGTGCGACTTCGCGGCGAATAAAGGTGATTCATGGCAGGCGTACGCGGCGTTCACGGCGGCGCACTTTGCAGTGGATTTTTTGAAGACTGAGTGGGACGCGCTTTGGCCGTCTAGCTAGGAGTGAGACTGGTGTCCGAAGACCCTGACAAGAAAAAAGGCATTAGCGAGTTTGACGCGATTCAAGTCGTGCATGACGCGTTGGAAGGGCTTGAGCAGGACGCGCAACTGCGTGTGATCCGCTATGTGCTTGAGGTGCTGAAGATTCCACTGCGCGCTGGCAGCCAGCAGAGCGCACCCCCCATAAGCGAGCGACCCTCAGGTGCCCAGCGCGCGGAGCCCGCGCCGCCGCAACCGAACGAGTCTTTGAATCCCGCAAATGCCGATGAGGAAGGCATTAGTCCCGTCGCACTCAAATGGATGCGTCGAAGTGGAATCGACGCCAAGGCGCTTCAATCAGTGTTTAGTCTTGGGATTGACGAAATTGACCTCGTCGCGAAATCGGTTCCAGGAAAATCAATTCGAGCTAAACTACGCAGTGTCGTTTTGCTTAAGGCTGTAGCGACGTATCTCGGCACGGGTTCGCCACGCGTCACGTATGAACAGATCAAGGAGGCAGCCACTCACTACGGGGCATACGATCAGCCTAACTTTGCCACCGGCATGGCCGCACTGTCAGCTGAGGTCGGAGGGTCGAAAGAGTCCGGTTACCACCTAACAGCCAAAGGGCTCGTTGAGGCGACGGAAGTCGTAAAGTCTATGCTCGGGACGAAATAGAGCCTGCGCCCAAAATAAATCTATCCCACACCCTCCAACCCCAGCGCATAATCCCAACTCCCACGCCGGGAGGGGTCGAGGAGCTCCGAACCTTTGACAGCGCGGGGGTCGATCGAGCGTGAAGGCGTCGCGCAAGTCAGTGCTGATGAACGCAGCGCGATGTAAGCGAGCCTAGAGCCGGCGGGATTGGTGCGCCACGTACCGCCGGGGTCCGCGCCTGCTTCGGAAGCGGGCGACGCACGCCGTCGGGGAACGCATGACCAGCGTGAAATAACGCTCGCCGCGCGTCCCGGCGTCCGCAGATCGATACGGGGCGCGTGCGACGCGCAGGCCCGCCGAAGCTTCAGCGTAGGCGGGTCACTCAGAACTACCCCAGGCGCTTCCCACGCGCCCCGTCCCTCCGCTTTTGCGCGGCTTCAACGAAAGTTGGCGGCGAATGCGAAGCCGCGCCTACCTCCGTCATTCCGGGGCATGCGAAGCATGAACCCGGAACCCAGGGGGACCGGGCTCGATGTTTGAAAATGCGCTTCCTCGTGTGAGGTCGTTGCCCCTGGGTTCCGGATCGCGCTCCGCGCGTCCGGAATGACTGAAGGGAGGTGAGCGCCCGCAATTTTGGGCTAAAACCCCAACCCATTCTTCTCGATCACCGGCAGGTTGGTCCAAATCCCCTTCGGGTCGCGATACCAGCCCGCCGCCGCGAGCGCGCCGCCATTAATGTGCAGCGCCGTGCCGGTGATCCAGGCCGCATGCGGGCTGGCCAAAAACAAAATGCCGTCCGCCATATCCTCCGGCGTGCCGAAGCGGCCGAGCGGCAGCCAATTTTTGATGTGCTTGGCGTTCTCGGGCGGCATGATGTGGGAGACGGGCACTTGCGGCGTCTCTGTGGTCTCCGGCGCGATCAGATTCACGCGTATGCCGAACGGCCCAAGCTCAAGCGCGAGCGATTGCGTGAAGCCGGTGATCGCCGCCTTGCATGCGCCATAGACAGCGCAATTGGGAATGCCGCGAAAGCCCTCGATCGACGAAACCGAAACGATCGCGCCGCCCGGTCCATTCTGCTTGAGCAGGGGAATGAAGGCTTTCGTCACCAGAAACACATGGCCGAGATTGATCGCATAAATCTGCGCGATCTCTTCGTCGGTCAGCGCTTCGAACGGCTTCACGATGCGCAGAAAGTCGCCAACATTATTGACCAGCACGTCGAGCCCGCCAAAGCGCGCCTCAATCTCCTTCGCCGCGCGCGCCACATCGGCGCTCTGCGTGACGTCGCCCTCGATCACCAGCCCGCGCGCGCCCAGCGCATCGCGCACGGAGGCGGCGCGCTCGGGATCGATCTCGATCACCGCCACTTGCGCGCCGCTATTTGCAAACGCTTCCGCTGTGGCGCGGCCGATGCCCACGCCGCCGCCTGTCACCAGCACGCTCTTGCCGCTGAAATCGAACATTCGCCTCTCCCTGGCGCGCATCTTGATGGCGCGCTCTTGCCAGGGATGAGGCGAGTTCGATCAGGCCCTTGTCAAGGCGTCAGGCCAAGCGCCGCTTCAACGTCAGCCCAGGAGACATACTTGAAGTTTTGGAGCTCTGTGGGCGTCATGTTCTCATCATCCTGCGCCACGAACAGGCCGCGCGGATAATTGGGCCCAAGCGCTGCGGCGGTGACGTCAATGCCGTCCGTGCCACTGACCGCGTCAGCCTGGCCGTCCGCCGAGGCGCCGATCGCAAACGAGCCGCGATAGGCATTGTCGCCGCCGCGATCATAGACCGCGTATTGCGACCAGCCTTGCACCGAGACGATCACATAGCCGCCGCCATTTTCTGTCGGGTAGATGGTCACGCCTTCGACATCGGCCTTCAGATGACCGCTCTCGGCGATGGAGTCTATCAAGCGGCGATTGGCGCCGGTCGCATCGCTGAGCGAAGCGCGCCACACGCCGACCAATTCCTGCGCCACGTAATAATCGCCCGCTTCGTCATCGACGACGCAGCCTTCGGCGATGGAGCCTAGCGCGTAGGTCACGATGCGTTCGCCGCTCAGCGTGCCATCGGCGCCAGCGACGAGACGCCATACGCCAACTTCGCCGCCCTTATCAGTCGCCACGGCGACGAAATCATCGCCCATGCGCCCTAGGCAGAAGCCATAGACCTCAGTGAAGCCGGTCGCGATTCGCGCGCGCGCCGTCGCCTCCAATTGCCGCGTAGCCGGATCGAAGCGCCAGAATGCGAGCGCGTTGTCAGTGCGATCGCCCGCGCCGACGAGCACGCCTTCGCCTTCAGGAAAAGCAAAGCCGGCACGCAGATCGACATTGTTCGGCCGCCCGCCGGGAACTTCCTGCGTGATGGCGCCGCTCAGATCGAACACGTAGAGCCCGCCCTGCTTCTGTGTGGCGATCACCAGACTTTGCTCCGGATTGGGCGCGACCCAGATCGCGGGGTCGTCCGCAGCGTCGCCTGTCGCCGACACGGCGGCGGTTTCCCGTGATGCAGCAACGGTCGTCGCGCTCGGTGCAGTCGCACACGCCGTGCACAAGCTCAGCATCAAGGTCGAAAAAACTAAGCGCAAAATCCAGCCCCTCTCAAATATGACAACGTATTTCATTTTTCTGACACGTGTGCGTCATCGCCCGTCCATTAAACGGCCCCGGCCAAATCAATTCAGCGGGGGTTTTAGTGATGACACAATCGTTCAAAGTAAAGCGATGGATGTTCGGCGCGGCGAGCGCAGCGCTCGCCTTCAGTGCGCCGGCGCAGGCGCAGGAAGCGATTCAAACGCGGGCGCAGCCAACCACCTCGGAAGAGATCGTGGTTCCCGGCGAGATCACCTATCGCAACCGCACGGAAGGCGCGGCTCCTGTGCTGGAATACGGCCTGGACTATTTCCAGCGCTTCGAGCCGCTCACGGTCGGCGATGCGCTGAAGCGGGTGCCAAGTGTCGCATTTCTGTCAGATGTGCTCGAGAGCGATGGCGTGCGCCTGCGCGGCCTTGATCCGGCCTACACGCAAATCATGATCAATGGCGAGCAAGTGCCAGGCGCCGGAGACAGCTCGGGCGCCTTCGGCAACGGCGCCGATGGCGCTTTCTTCGTCGACCGCATCCCGGCCGAACTGATTGAGCGCGTCGAAATCGTGCGCAGCAATTCGGCCAATCGTTCGGGCGATGCGGTGGCTGGCGCCATCAATATCGTCATGCGCGATGGCTACTCGCTCGACGGCGGCTACGTCCGCGGCGGCGCGCAGTACTGGACCAATGATGAGAATTGGGGTGAGACGCTCGGCGCCGTGTGGGGCGGTGAGTTTCTCGGCGGGCGCTTGCTCGTCGGCGCTAACATGCAGGATCGTCACAATCCGAAAGACAAGTTCAGCGCGCGCTACGAGCCGAACGACACTGACGACGCCTTTGAATTGCAGAACACGGAAGTCCAGACGGACATCCGCGACGGCACCGACTATTCGGGCAATTTCAGCTACGAGGTCGAGGGCGCACAATCGGAATTCGCTCTCGATGGCTTCTATGTCCGCACCGACCGGACGCAAACTGAAGATTCGATCGAGTACGATGAAGGCGTGGTCGAACCAGATTCGATCCAAACCCTCAACGCCAATGATGTGGACATCGAGCAGGACAGCTGGTCTCTCAATGGCCGCTTCGGGCTGCAAATGCTGGGTGGCGAAACCCGCGTGAAGCTGGGTTACGCCAGCTTCACCGATGACACGTTCGAGTTCGAAGACGAAGCGACCTACGACGAAGGCGACGGCACTGAGCTGCCTTTCCCGGAAGTGGACGTCTATGAGAGCGAGATCGCACAGACCAGCATCGAAGATACTGAGCTCAAACTGAAGCTTGAGCACGAGCGCACTCTGACGGAAAATCTCACGCTTGAGTTTGGCGTCCACTACGAAAACAAAGAGCGCGAGTTCGTTCAACTGCTGGCGGACACTGAAATTGAATCCGATCTGGCTGTCGATTTCCCGTCGACGCTGCCGTTTGATGGTTCGCTGGTTGACCGCGCCGATCTTGAGGTTGACACCGGCGACAACACCATCACGCGCGATCGTCTCGATCCGTACGTGATGCTGTCGGGCAATGCCGGCATCGTGGATTGGGAAGCGGGCCTCCGCTACGAAACCACCACTCTCGAAGTCGAAGACCGCGCCGCCGGCGTGCGCACGGAAAGCTCCAACGAAGAGCTGCTGCCGTCCGCCAGCGTGGCGATCAATCTCACCGACAATGATCGCCTGCTGATCTCGGCCGCGCGCACCGTGCGCAATCCGAGCTTCAGCTTCCTCTCGCCCGCTCTGCTTGAAGGCGAACTCGGCGATAACGATTTCGTCGGCGACCCCAACCTGAAGCCGGAGACGGCTTGGGGCCTTGATGTGGGCTATGAGCGCCGCCTCGGCCGCACCGGCATTGTCGGCGTCAACGTGTTCTACCGCGATATCAGCAATCTGATTGAGCTGTTCAGCACTGGCGCGCCGTCCGACGCCTATTGCGGCGACTTTGAGGATGATACTGGCTTCACCTGCGATGACGTCGCGGATGGCGTGCCGGGTGCGGATGCGGACTATGATCCAGACTCGTTCGTCTATTCCGCGCGCAATACCGGCGATGGCACGGTGTGGGGCGTAGAGTTCGACCTCTCGACCTCGCTTACGGCTGTTGGCCTCGAGAATACGGGCGTGTTCCTCAACTATAGCTTGCTCGACAGCGAAGTGGACGACGAGTTCGGCTCGCGCCGGTTCAACAGCCAAGCGGAATCGATCCTCAATGTTGGCTTCATTCAGGACTTGCCGTCTCTGAACAGCTCGTTCGGTTTGACCTACCGCGATCAGGGCGAAGCCTTCAGCCGCGTCGTCGGCGAGGAGGTGACGACCAATTACGGCGCCGACCTGGAATTCTTCGTCGAGCACCGCTTCACCGAGAGCTTCGTGATGCGTCTTACCGGGTCGAACTTGCTGGACGAGAGCAAGGACGAGCGCTTCGACAAGTTCGACAATGCGGGCGACCAAGCCAGCCACCAGATCGGCGACTACGACGAACTGGAGTTCGAATCCGAAACCGCCGGGCCGGTATTCCAGCTCGTCGGCCGTTACGCCTTCTGATCGACCCCGCGAAGGCGAGCCTTGGGAGGGGGCGTGGCTGGGAAGCCGCGCCCCTTCTCATTTTTGTGAACGCGATGAACCGCTTCTGAATCGAAAAGGCTTTTTCTGGGCGCGGCGAACCCTTTTTTCCGCCATGCGTTTGCGGCACATGAAAACCGCCATGAACAGACGCATCGCTCTCGCCGCGCTGGCCCTTGCCGCGCTTTCGCCCGCCGCTTTCGCGCAGGACGGTTTGCGCGCCCGCACCCAAACGGAGGCCAGCGGCAACATCCAGCTGTCCGGCGCTGAGCGCGAAGCCGCGCTTGCGCGCGCCAACGCCACCCTTAATGGCGTGCAGCGGCTGCAGGCGCGCTTCACCCAGACCGCGCCCGATGGCTCGGTGGCGTCCGGTACGCTCTATATGCAGCGCCCGGGCAAGCTGCGTTTCGCTTACGATCCGCCCGCCACGATCCTCATCGTGTCGGACGGTAATGTCGTGCACTTGCGCGACACCGCACTGCGCAACACCGAACGCACCAATCTGGAATCGACGCCGCTCAATCTGATTTTGCGCAGCCAAGTGGATTTAGCGCGCGATTCCCGCATTCTCGGCGTCGCGCGCAACGCCGATTGGATCATGGTGCGCGCCCGCGACAAGACCGGCCTCACCGACGGCGAGATCACCATGTACTTCAAGGGCGCAAACACCGACCTGCGCGCTTGGGACATTGTCGACGCAACCGGCGCCCGCACCCGCATTGTGCTCACCAACGTGACTCAACCGGCCAGCTTCAATCAAAGCCTGTTCCGGATGGAGGACATGCTGGAATCGCGTCGCCCAGGGCGACCTTGAAACGGCCGGCGCTTTTCTTGAACTGCGCGGGAAGCAAGTTCTTTCGCTAACAAGACCTTGATTTTTTGGCCCCTGTGGCGTATATGCAACTCGTTGGTCGCCGCTCATCCCCCTGGATGGTGTCGTCCCCCCCGCTGACAAATCCAGCGCGGCGGCCCGCAGACGCCGGATTTCCCCTGCCGGCTTTGCGTCCCCAAAGACGCAATGAGGACGCCCGGTCGCTTGAGAGCGATCGGGCGTCTTTTCTTTTACCCGCGCGGCGCCCAGGAAGAAGTCATGCTTCGCATCGCGACGTGGAACATCAATTCCGTGCGCCTGCGCATCGGTTTGGTGGTCCGCTTCCTGGAGGAGGCCAAGCCGGATGTGTTGTGCCTGCAGGAGATCAAGTGCCGGGATGGCGAGTTCCCGGCCAAAGCCCTCCGTCAGGCTGGGTACAAGCACTTGCATGTCGTCGGCCAGAAGGGCTGGCACGGCGTCGCCATTGTCTCGAAACGGAAGCTAGAACCGGTGGAGGCGCCGCCGCTGTGCAGCAAAGGGGAGGCGCGCATCGCCGCAGCTTTGGTGGACGGCGTCGAAATCCACAGCCTTTATGTACCCGCCGGGGTCGACATACCCGACCCCATCGCCAACCCAAAGTTCGCCCACAAGCTCGGCTTCCTCGACCTGATGCGCGACGCCTACGCCAAGCGAAAGCGCACCCCGCTCGTACTGGTGGGCGACCTGAACGTCGCTCCGGGCGAGTTCGACGTGTGGAGCCACAAGCAGCTCCTGAACGTGGTTAGCCATACGCCGGCCGAAACCAGCCGCCTTGATGCAGTGCGGGAAGCAGGTGATTTCATTGACCTTGCCCGCCAACATCGGCCGGAACCCGAAAAGTTGTTCACCTGGTGGAGCTATCGAAGCCCAGACTGGACCAAGAATAATCGGGGCCGCCGGCTGGACCATATCTGGGCCAGCGCCGACCTCGCCCCGGCCTCACGGGCGGAGGCGTTCAAGATCCACGTAGCCTGCCGGTCGTGGGAACGCCCTAGCGACCATGTGCCGCTCGTGGCTGGGCTGATGCTCTGAGATATGCCCTTAAACGCATGCCGCCTCTGATTTTTTCGTATCGGCGGCAGAGAGCGTTTGACATAAGCTGGAGCGACGCTTGTCTGGGGTGAGGCGGGGAATTTGCGGCGCAGAACATGCAGGTCGCGAGCCCCGACGCCGCTGTGGAGAAAACCGTGACCGTTAACATTCCTGGGCTCAAACCGGCCCCGACGCGCCACGAAAAACTGATTAACTGGGTCGAGAATATTGCGGCGCTCACCAAGCCCGATCGCGTCCATTGGTGCGATGGCTCGGAGATTGAGTGGGAGCGGCTGACGCGCGAACTCGAAGCCGCCGGCACGCTGAAGCGTCTCGACCCGAAGAAGCGCCCTAATTCATTCTACGCCGCGTCCGATCCCAAGGACGTCGCCCGTGTTGAAAAGCAAACCTACATCTGCTCGGAAAAGCAGTCCGACGCCGGCCCGACCAACAATTGGAAAGCGCCCGCGGAAATGCGCGCGACGCTGAATGGTCTGTTCGATGGCTGCATGCGCGGCCGCACCATGTACGTCGTGCCATTCTGCATGGGCCCGCTCGGCTCGCACATTTCCCAGCTCGGCGTTGAGATTACTGACAGCGCCTACGTCGTGCTCTCCATGCGCATCATGACCCGCATGGGTCTGGGCGCCCTGAAGCAAATTGGCGATGACGGCTTCTTCGTTCCCGCCGTGCACAGCGTTGGCGCCCCGCTCGAGCCGGGCGAGAAAGACGTCGCCTGGCCCTGCAACGACGAGAAGTACATCGTGCATTTCCCGGAGACCCGGGAAATCTGGTCGTACGGCTCGGGCTATGGCGGCAATGCGCTGCTTGGCAAGAAGTGCTTTGCGCTGCGCATAGCTGGCGTGATGGCGCGCGATGAAGGATGGCTCGCCGAGCACATGCTGATCTTGAAGCTCACCAATCCGGAAGGCGCGGTGAAGTATGTCGCCGCTGCTTTCCCGAGCGCGTGCGGCAAAACCAATCTGGCTATGCTGCAGCCGACGATCCCCGGCTGGAAAGCGGAAACCATTGGCGACGATATCGCCTGGATGCGCTTCGGCGAAGATGGCCGTCTCTACGCCATCAACCCGGAAGCCGGCTTCTTCGGCGTCGCGCCGGGCACCGGGATCAAAACCAATAGGAGCGCGGTGGAGTCGCTGCACGCCAACACCGTGTTCACCAATGTCGCGCTGACGGCTGATGGTGACGTGTGGTGGGAAGGCCTGACCGACTCGCCGCCGCCAAACCTGACTGATTGGCAGGGCAATGGCTGGCTGCCGGATTCCAAATTCCCGGCCGCGCACCCGAATGCGCGCTTCGCCGTGCCGGCGGGGCAGTGCCCGGTGATCGCGCCGGAATGGGAAGATCCCAAGGGCGTGCCGATTGACGCCATTCTGTTTGGCGGTCGCCGCGCTTCGGCGGTGCCGCTCGTCACCGAAGCATTCGATTGGCGCCATGGCGTGTTCATGGCCTCGAACGTCGCCTCCGAAGGCACCGCCGCGGCTGAAAACAAGATTGGCGAATTGCGCCGCGATCCGTTCGCGATGCTGCCCTTCTGCGGCTACAATATGGGCGATTATTTCGCGCATTGGCTGCGCGTTGGCGAAAGCGCCGATCCGGCCAAGCTGCCGAAGATTTTCTTCGTCAACTGGTTCCGCAAAGACAAGAATGGCAAGTTCATGTGGCCGGGCTATGGCGAAAATAGCCGCGTGCTGAAATGGATTTGCGAACGCCTCGACGGCAAAGCGCCGGCGCGCGAAACCGCTATCGGCTTGCTGCCCACGCTCGACGGCATCGATCTCTCCGGCTTGGACATCGCTCCAGAAGCCATTGAAACGCTGCTGAGCGTCGATGAGAATGTCTGGCGCGAAGAGGCGGCTCTGATTCCGCCGCACTACCAAGCCTTCGGCGATCGCTTGCCGAAAGCGCTATGGGAAGAGCTGGGCGAGCTCGAGGAACGTCTCGGCGGCGGCGCACGAAAAGCGCGTGTGGCAGCTGCGCGCGGCCCAGCCGGGGCGCGCATCAGCGCAGTCGACTAATCCGCCTTACGGAAATTTCGTCAGGCTTTGTCGGACCCACCGGGTCATGCTCGTCCTTAGTACAATAAGGAGGAAGCGATGACCTATGTGGACGGATTCGTACTCGCGGTGCCGAAGCACAAGGTCGAGGCCTATAAGGCGATGGCCGAGCTCGGCCGCGCCGTATGGATGGAGCATGGCGCGCTCAGCTATGTCGAGGCGCAGGGCGATGACGTGCCTTACGGGGAGCTGACCTCATTTCCGCGTGCAGTGCAGGCGACCGACGATGAGGTCGTATTCTTCTCCTATATCACCTACGAGTCGCGCGAGAAGCGGGACGAGGTCAACGCCAAGGTGATGGCCGATCCACGCATGACCTCACCGCCAGAGGACATGCCGTTCGACGGCAAGCGCATGATCTTCGGCGGCTTCAAGGTCTTGGTGGAAGCTTAGCCTAAGCTTCGTCCCGCAGCGTCCGCTGGATCAGGGTTTCGCGATAGGCGGCCATGAGCGCGTCTTTCTCGGCGCCAAGCTTGTAGAGCAAGTCCCAAGAGTAGAGTCCGCTATCATGGCCGTCGTCGAAGATGATGCGCACCGCGTAGCGGCCCACGGGTTCCGCCTTCACCACGCTCACATTGGCTTTGCCTTTAACGGGCGGCGGCGGAATTGGGCCATGGCCCTTATTCTCGGCGCTCGGGCTTTCGATGCGCAGCAGCTCGAACGGAATTTCAAAGGCGGCGCCGTCGTCGAAGGCGATGCGCAGCGCCTTGGCGGCGCGGTCGAAGGTGAGTTCAGTCGGCCAAGGCCGGATCTGCGTGGGAGCCGCGCTCATTCGTCCGGCCCCAAATCGCGCGCTTCATCGATGATCAGGATCGGCACGCCGTCGCGCACGGGATAGGCGAGGCGGGCGCTGTCGCTGACCAGCTCCTGGCGCTCCTTATCGTAGCGCAGCGTTTTGCGCGATTGCGGGCACACCAGCACTTCGAGCAACTTCGGATCGACGCCCGCGCTCATGGCCCAACGCTCATTGAATCGGCCGCTGACCGTCATTGCCGGCGACGTCCCAGATCAGCAGCGCCGTCAGCGCCTTGGCCCGATCTTCCAGGGTCTGCGCCTCAAGCAAAGCCTGCTTGGCGGCGGGATCAAGCGGGCAGAGCTGAGCCGCTACGTTCACGATGGTCTCGGTGTTGGTCTGCTCCACCGAGTCCCAATCCACCTGGTAGCCGTGCGCGGCCGAGTAGCGCTTCAGCGTGGAGATGAGCTCAGTGCGATCGACCCGTTCGCCTGTGGCGGCGGTGAGATCGTCGGCGAAGCTGTCATAGCTCACCAAGGCCTGGCGATAGGGCGTTCCGGCTTCCAGCTCCTGGTGCAGGTTGAAGCGGCAAATGCCAGTGAGGGTGATGAGATAGCGCCCGTCCGTCGTTTCCTGAAACGCCGTGATGCGGCCCACCGTGCCGACATCCGCCAGTTCAGGAATGGCATTGTCTTCCTCGCCCGTGGCTGGCTGGACCATGCCGATCAGCCGTCCGCCGGCCAGCGCATCGTCGACCATATTGAGATAGCGCGGCTCGAACACATTGAGCGCCAGCATGCCGCGCGGCAGCAGGATCGCCCCCGTCAGCGGAAACAGCGGGATGGTCTGCGGCAAGTCGCCGGGCTTGCGATAACCGAACGCGCTCATGAGAACAGCAAAGCCGACAAGCGCCGGCGCCCGTTTTTGGTGATGTCCGAAGTATGGCCCGCCGCTTCGAAGATTTTCACCAGCTGCTTGCGCGCGGCTTCCTCATTCCAGGCGCGGTCCCGTTCGATGATGGCGAGCAGGTGATCCACCGCGCCGCCCATATCGCCACGTCCGGCCAATGCGCCGGCCAGGTCGAACCGCGCCTGCAGGTCGGTTGGGTTGGCTGACACAGTTTGCGCCAGTCGTTCGACCTCACCCGCCGGCGCGGTGGCGGCGCTCGCCAGCTCGAGCGCGGCGCGCACGCCGGCAATGTCTGGATCGTTGGCTTTCTCTGGCGGCGCCATGGCGAGAATTTGCTGCGCCTGTTCGGGATCGCCCGCGCTCAGATAAGCGCGCGCCATGCCGGCGATCGCTTTCGGGTGGGTGGGATCCATTTGCAGCGCCGCCGCATAGGATTGCGCCGCTCCGCCAATATCACCCAGCGCTACGCTTTCTTGCGCCGCCTCCAGCAGCGCTTCGATGTCGGCTTCGTCACTGGCGCCGGCGAGGCGATCGACGAATAATTTGATCTGGCTTTCCGGCAGCGCGCCCATGAAGCCATCGACCGGGCGGCCCTGATCGAACGCGAATACGGCCGGGATCGAGCGCACGCCCAGCTGGCCGGCGACGCCGGGGTTTTCGTCAATATTGATCTTCACCAGGCGCACTTTGCCGCCGGCGGCGCGCACCGCTTTTTCCAGCGGCGGCCCCAGTTGCTTGCACGGCCCGCACCAAGGCGCCCAGAAGTCGACAATCACCGGAATGGCGCGCGATGTCTCAATCACGTCAGCCATAAAGGCTTGATCGGACCCATCTTTTACGAGGTCACTGGTGGGTGGCGCGCTGCCGTCGAGGAATGTCATTTCCTGGAACCTAAACTGCTGGAGGCGTGTCGTCAGCCTTAAATGGGCTAGACTTGGCTTGGATCAATTAGGCTTGAATCAGTGAGCCTGGGCGAACCTGCGGTGTCGAACGCAATCCGGATCGGCCTGCGACCGAGGCTTGCTGCGAACCGCGTCATGTCAGCGGCGCTGATCGCCGTGGTGGCGTCATTGCGCAGCGGGTGGAAGTTCACGGGGTCGTGGGCGTAGAGCGCGTCGTCCAGCAACAGCGTCACCGCCCGGTCGGGATCGTTGATCAGCGCGAACAGCGTCACCGAACCGGGCGGCACGCCAAGCCGCTCCATCAGCAGGTCGGCGGAGCCAAAGCTGAACCGGCCAGAGGCGCCCAAGAGCTTAGCGAGCGCGTTCAAGTCGATCTTGGTTTCGGCGATGGCGCAGAGCAGGTAGAGCGCGCCTTTCTTGTCCTTGAGGAACAGGTTCTTGGTGTGCCCGCCGGGCATGCTTGCCTTGATTTCGGCGCTCTCTCCCACCGTAAACACGGGCCGATGGCGCGTGGTGGCGTGCGCGATCCCCAGCGCATCGAGGCGCTCGAACAAATCGGCTTCCGTGGCGGGGCTTGCGCGCATCAGGCGCTCCCCTTGGCGCAAGCCGGGTCCAGCGTCTAGGAGAACCCTATGAAGCTCACCTGCTACCAAGTCGATCCGCAGCCCGCCGAGCTCGTGCCGGGCTCGCCAGACCGCGATTGGATGGACAAGTTCTCCGACCGCCATCCCTATCGCTGTCTGCCGCTGGTTGTCGCCAACACCACGGGTTGGGCGCTGCTTTCGCCGGTGTCCTTCACCGCCTCCTGGAATGGCGGGCCGCGCTGCGAGGACATCCGGCTCGATCCGGACGGCGAGACGACGCGCCAGCTGCTGGACCGCTGGGCTGTCTCGCACTTTTCCGGCGGCGTGCTCACCTTTCACACTGGCTATCTGTTTCGCACTGAGCCGGGCTGGGACCTGCAAGTCGCGGGTCCGCCCAATCACATCAAGGACGGCATCCAGCCGCTCGTCGGCGTAGTCGAGACCTATTGGCTGCCCTTTCCCTTCACGATGAATTGGCGTTTCACGCGCCCGGGCATGATTTCGTTCAAGAAGGGCGAGCCGTTCTGCTTCATCACGCCAATCCCGCATGAGCAGATCGACGAATTCGAGCCCATCATCAAATCGATCCACGATGACCCCGAGCTGAACCAGCAATATTCGGCCTGGGGCGAGAGCCGTTCCAATTTCCTCGCCAAACTTTCCGACAAGGAAAGCGACGCCGTGAAACATGGCTGGCAGCGCGATTACTTCCGCGGTCGCACGCCCACCGGCCATGTCGCGCCTGACAGCCACATTAACCGCCGCCGCCTCAAATCGCCGCGCAAGGCCAAGCCGGGGGAGTGAGTGCACCCATAAGCGGGTTCGCGGCCTAGCCCCCTTGCGGGGCGGGCTTGGCTCTGCGATATGAGCGCCCTTCTCAGGCGGCCCTCGGGCCGCCACCCCACGGATGCGGGCGTAGCTCAGGGGTAGAGCACAACCTTGCCAAGGTTGGGGTCGTGAGTTCGAATCTCATCGCCCGCTCCAATAAAATCAAAGACTTAAGGGTGGTTCTGAAGGCGGGAAATCCCGTCTTCCACAGGTGGTCACCACGCGGTCACCAGATTTCGAACTTGGGTTACTCACAGGATTTTGGCGCGACAACCGGCAACGTCCGGCGCTGTTCGGCATCGTGTGGCGATTTTGAGCGCGCGCCTTAGCGCCCGAGCAGACCGCGCAGCTTGTCGACAGATCGCGTTTCGGCGCGTCCCTGCGTGCGTTCCAGCATCAGGTTCTTGCGGATGTCGAGGTGCAGCTCCATCGCCCGCAGCCGGTCCTGCCATCCCGATTGGAAGGCGAGCACGTTGTGTTTCACTTCATTCGCCAGGCCCATGCGCTGTAACTCACGCGCCCGGTTTTTGAGCGCGCGGGTCGTGGACGGGTCGCCGTTCGGCGCCTCCAGCGCGGCGATGCGGACGGTTCGATCCTCGGGGAGCTGATTGGCGATCATCCGGTCAAGCCGCGTTGGCGCATGGCGGATCACCTCACGATCGAGCGCGCGGCGTTCGTCGGCAGGGGAGCGTCGGCCAATCCATTCGGTGGCGACATCGCGGGCTATGCCGCTGAAGCCGTACTTGATGAAGTCCTTGGGGATGACGAGGTCCTGCCCGTTCGCGCGCCGGCCGCGGATGATGAGGTGGGTGTGGGGATGGGCGGTGTCGTGATGGTCTGCGGCGATCCATTGCAGCTTGGTCCCCAGTGCCGCCTCGGCGCGGGCCATCACCTCGCGCGTGTAGGCGGGAAGATCGCGAAGGCGGTCGCCGTTCTCAGCGCTCAGGATGACGCGGAAGTGGCGCTTGTCGGACTTGGCCCACGCCTCGGCGCGCGCGGCGCCGTCCACGCCTTCGCGCTCAGCGGCATAGAACACGCTGCGTTGAGCTTTTCCTTCGCGTGAGAGATAGGCGGCATGAGCGCGCGCCTTCGCTTCACGCGTCGTCTCGGGCGTATCCTCCGCTCGGAGCTGTGCTGCGGACAGGTCATCACGGGTCGCGGCGTCACGGGCAACATAAGCCGCGTGCGCCTTCAGCGCCGCGCCGCCGCCAGCGCCGTGGCTGAAGTAATGGACCTTCACGATCGCGCGCTGACGGTTGTCGAAGGACATCGTCGTCTGTCCGCTGCGGGCGCCATCGCCGAAGGCCGCGCCGCGCATGGGCGTGCGCTTGTCCATCTTGTGCGAGAGCCAAGGTCGCTTGCCACCGCCGCCGGCACTCGCAATTGATCCCCCGCCCTTGATCTTTCCTTCGAGTCGGTCGCGATCTGCGCGGGTCATGCGGATCGAGCGATCGGCGCTGATGCTGTCTTCGCGTGTCGCCGGCAAGGCGAGAAGCGAACCGCGCAACAGGGAATCGAAGCTCGTGGCGCTCATCGTGTTACGCTCGCACTTGACGAAATGCGCGCTGCTTGGCTGGCAGGTCGTACATGACCTGTGGCTTGTTGCGCAGGTCGTGGAAAACCCTTGCGCTGCAAGCGTTTTGCGTGACCGCAGGTCACGTCTTTAACTTGCCCTACAACCTTTACACGACCCGTCATGCCTTCTTCGTAACATGCAGGATTGAATCTGGCGCCTCGATACGTTTGTGAGGGGAGCCAGCAGAGACGACTCGAACGCCGCGCCATAACCGGTGGCAAGTCATTGCGGGTCTCTCAATGAACAGCGCTCGCGTTGGTGCCGATCGGCACTCAAAGCTCTTCCAAGTCGCGCCGCTCTTGTCGTGAACCCCGAGCCAAAGCAGGGCGAGGATCGCGTCATCGATCCTGTCAGTGTCGATGCGGTGCAATGCGGGTTGGGGTGCGTCCATTTGGGCATGGTAGCAGAACGCACGCTTGGCGAGGTAATAACGCTTGTTCGATGCTCAGTCCGACAAGGGTCTCCAAACCTCTGCAATTAATTCCGTCGAAGTCGGCCCCCAATAGCGGCCGTCAAACGAGTCTGCTGTGTCACCAAGCAGGAACACCTCGCCTGCCGCGAGCATGCGGCAGCCCTCCCAACTTGGCAGCGACCGTCCAACGCTGTCGTATTGGGCGCGCACAACGGTGACCGCGCCATCGATCGATACTGTGCCTCCCTCGGCGCAAACGCGTTGGCCGCCCACGGCGGCGATGCGTTTGAGGAATCTGTCGCTCGGATCGGTGTAGTCGCGCAAAGCTGCATAAGCGGGCGCGACATCGGCGGCCATCACGGTGACGAAGTCGCCGCGCTCCAGTCCGCGGTCGACGTGAACGTAGAACCCCGCTGGCACGCTGTTGGATGGATTGTAGATGAGGAGCGGCTGGCCTTGCGCGGCGACGATCGCAGCGGAGGCGCTAATAAGCAGTGGGATCCCCAGCCCAAGAATCTTCATGCGTTGTTGGATGCAGTCGCCATGCCATGACCCGTGAGGGGTCATGGCATGGCGGGGTCTGGTTAAGCCGCGTCGGCAGCTAGAGCGACGTTGGCGCCACCCGGATGGCCAGCGCGTTCCACCAGCCAGTCGACTGGCGCTTGCGCCTTCGCGGCGGCGGAGAGGAAAGCCCGCGGCTCCGACTTCAATATCGAGAGCCAGCTTGAAACATAGGCTGCGTGATCTTCGAGATGATCTGGCGCAAGCCCGGTCATGGCGCCAACGATGGCGGCGCCGCATTCTGCCCGGAGTTCTTCCTTCGCGCGAAGCACCCTGTCGGTGAAATAGCCTTTGAGCGTATCGAGCCGGCTTTCGGCGCCGACCCAATGAATACCCTCATGCGCGGCTGTTGCGGCTGCATGTTCTTTCGAGCGAAATGCGGCGATCGGGGGGAGATGGATGGTGTCGGTGGAGGGCGCGTAATGCGCGCTGGCGCCGCCGAAGGAAACCTTCGCGCCGGCGCGCTCAAGCCAACGAACGATCTCGGGTGGATCGACGCGCGGAGGCGCCAGCTCGATGCCGAAATCCGTGGGCAGATTTTCGCACTGCTCGGCGTTGAAAACATGAAAGAGCTTCAAGAACCGATAGGATTTCGCGTCGTCCTCGGCTGGCTTTTGTGCATCGGTGCGGGGCTTCGCTGGACCGTAGTAGATGACGGGCGTGGCCTTTTCACCTTTGCGCACATGCGCGCCGAGCACCTCGGCGTTGCGATAGGTGAGCCAGGTGCGCTTGGCGTAGCCGCGTGCGAGTTGGGCGGTCCAGAGCAAGAAGACGTTGGCGCCCTTGTACGGTTTGCCATTGGCGCGAAGCGGCAAGCCCGGTGTCATGGCGTGGGCCAAGGTGGTGTCCCACGGCGCGCGCCATGGAAGCACGCCACGTTCGAGGCAGAGCATGATTTCAGCGGTGACGTGTGCCGCCGCGTCTTGAACGCTGCGGCGTGGGGCAGGGTCTGTTGCTTGGGGTGTCATTGGGCGTGACTCCGCGCGCGCACGGTCGGTGCGCTTGCGCTTGTTGATGTTGAAGAAGAAGCGCCGCCCCGAGACAGGCCTCGGAGCGGCGCAGGGGTCAGGCGGCGGCTTCGGCAGGCTCGCTCTTGGTCTTGGCCGGCGCTTTCGGTTTCGAGAGGCGTTCAAAGCGCAGCACGACGAAATTGTTGTCGTAGATTTTGATATCGCCGACCGGGCGCTTGCGCGGCTCGATGCGGCCTTCGAACTTGACCGATTGGCCGACTTCAAGCTCGACCTGCATCCGGGTGTTGAGCGCGGCATCGAACGAGATGACGGAGAACCACTCGGTCTTGGTCCATTGGCCATCGGGACCATCGACCAGGCGATCGGACGCGACCGAGATGCGAAGTCCGCCTTTGTTGAGTTGGTCGATGCGGCCGATGCGGCCTTGGGCGGTGAAGCGATACATTGTCTTACTCCTCATGATGCCGGCGTGCTCCGGCTGGCGGCGCGGGGCCTTCCCGCGTGAGGAGCGGTGCGCATGAGGGTATGAGGCCGCACGCAAGGGCCGCGTCAGCGGCCGGCAGGCTTGCCCTTGCGGGCGGACGCCCTCATGCGAAGGAGCGGATTTTTAGCGGGAAGGTTCTGCGGGTGCTGGACCGCGCGTGCTGCATATGGGGAGAGAGCAGTGCTCGCTTCCTCAACGCCAAGATTGAGGCTGTCGTCCAACATGAAGGACTCGGACCTTCACATCGGACGCTACGATCATTCTGCGGCGATAACTTCCGCGTTCGCTTGGACCGGGACAGACGGGACGTGCAACGGCGCCGGTAGCCAGCCTTTGCCTTTGAAGGTCTTCTTGACGCGGGCGAGCACGTCTTTCTTCGCCGCCTTGTCGAGCTTGGCGCGATCGAGCGTTGGGTTGACCTCCATGATCGCATTGACGGTCACGTCCTTGCGCACGTGTTCGAAGAAGCTGTCGGCGCTCGCCTGCCACCATTTGCGCATATCAAGCCCGGCCGCCTCGCAGAGAAGATCGGCGATGTGCTCACCGCGCCCGGCGCGTAGCTCGATCGCAGGCGCGGCAAGGACCGCGAGCAGCTCAAGCAGCGTGCTTACGTGCGCGGTTGCGATGTAGCTCCACAACGCGCCTGTGTCGGAGGGAAGCCGGTCGCGCCATGTATCCAGCAATCCGTTGTAGTGCGCCTGCGCCGTGCTCTCGGCGCGGATCGTGAGCTTGCCCACATCCGCTGCGTCGATGCGAACACGGATGAGCGACAGAGGCCCGAGATCGGACGTTGCGTTTGCTGCGAGGGCGAAGACGACACAACGCAAAGCGAGGTCTGGCTGAGAAGCGAGTTCCGCGCGCAGCGCCAAAGTCTTGTGCGCCATCAACTCGTCGATGAGCTTGCCGGGCAGGGAAGGCTTGGGCTTTAGCGTTGGAGGCGACCCGCCCTCGGCATCATCGCAGGCGTCGGTCTTGTCGCGCTGACGCCGGATCGCTTTCAAGGCTTTGGCGTCTTGCGCTTTGACCAGGCCGCGTTCGACTTTGGGCTCGCCGGAATGGCTCAGGGTTATGACCGCGCCGGCGAGCGCGACTTCATCTGCCCGCCATTCCGGGACCGCAAGCGCATCGATCTTGGCTTCGATCGCTTCGATCTCGGCTTCGTCCGTCGCTTCGTCCAGGCGCGCATAGAGCTGTTCGCGTTCCTCTTCTTCCGCGGCGGTGAGCACGCGGTGCTGCTCACGAACGCGATCGGGAAACTGTGCCCAGGCCACGCCGTCAACTGCGATCTCGACCCAGGCCCAGCCTTCGCCGCAAACTCGGGCGGCGATGGGCTGAAGCTTCCCTTCCGCCAGCTGAACGAGCAGGTCGCGGTCGACGAGATGACGGACGCTATCGTCATCGGCTTCGGCGAAGAGATCGGAGGCGATGGCGCCGCCTGCGCCTTGATAGGCGCCGAGTCCGACAAAGCGCGCAAGCTTGTCGCTCTCAGGAACGTGCGCCTGGCAAAGTTGCGTTTTGAGGCGCTCGGGCGTACGCGCCCAATCGGGCGCATCGAAGAAGGCTTTCTCTTGGGCGGCGTGGTCATCGACAATGGCGAGCGCCGCCAGTTGGTCGAGTGTTGCGTCTTCTTTCTTCAGTGCTTCGATGAGACGTGGGGAAACGCGCGCGAGCTTCAACCGCCGAGCAACGTGCTGGGGCGAAACGCCAAAGCGCGCCGCGATCGCCTCTGGGCCTTCACCGGAATCCACCAGGCGTTGAAACGCCTCAAGTTCTTCATGGACGGCCATGTCCTGACGCACGATATTTTCCGCGAGCGAAAGCTCGGCGGCATTGTCGCCAGATATCACGCGGCAGGGGATCGGCGCGTTCTTCTCGATGTCGCCGGCCTTGGCAAGCATGCGCAAGGCGCGCAATCGTCGCCCGCCGGCAATGACGGCGAATTTGCCTTGCGGCGTTTCGCGGACGACGATCGACTGGAGAAGGCCGTGGCTTCGAATTGAGGATGCAAGCTCGCTGACGCCGCTTTTGCGATTGGCGCGGCGCACATTGTCTTCGCTCTCCACCAGCTTGGTGAGCGGAATCATGATGATGTCTGTCATGGCGATTTACTCCATCGCCCGTACGCGATCATCGCGCCGGGCGGGAGTTCGCCGGCACGACCGACGCCGAGGTCAAGGCCTCGCGCCTTGACCTCATGAAGGCGGCGGTCGTGCTATGTGCGCTCGACCGTCGCGATGGTCGCGCCGGAAAGGTCTCATCCAAGAAACGCCCAATCACCCAATTGTCGGTGCAAGTGGGGCGCTGTTGGCGAAGGACGATGGCCGCCTCATTGTGTGATCAGTTGCGGTCGCGATCGATGCCAAATCCGTGAAGAACAATGGTGCGAGCGCCACAAATCTGCCTCGGCGCTCGCACCAAGGCTAGCGCAGCACGCCAGCGAACAGATGGCCAGCAGCGCGACCGCGCTCGCGGGCGACGTCTGGATCGAAGGGCGATCTCCCAATGACGGCTTCGATCTGATCCGAGAGAAAGACCGGTCCCAACTGGGCGAACATGAGAAAGAAGGTCAGCCAGACCTTGTTGGCGTCGGGACGCAGGGCCCCCACCGCTTCAAGACGGTTGAAGTGATCCTGCAGCATATAGAAGTACTCGCTGATCGCCTTCTGGGCGGAGGCTGGGTGCTCGATGATGAGGTGCTTGAGGTAGAAGAGCAGGTGCGCCTGCGGCACCAAGACCTTGAGTTGGCGCTCATGAATACGTTGCAGCAGCTCATGGCCGTCAGTGGTGTCGAGGTTCTCTAGGATGGCGCTGAACACAGTACGCAATTCTTCGACCGCGAAGGCGTTCGCAGCGTCAATCAGTGCGTCCTTCGAACCATAATAGTGGCGCACGAGGCCGACCGATACGCGCGCGCGGTCGGTGATGTCCTTCAAGCTGGCGTTAGCGAAGCCTGTTTCCGCGAAAACTCGGACGGCGGCTTGGAGCAAATCCGCGCGGCTGTCGCGTTCCGCGTGTTTGGTGGGGCGGCCTGGTTTTTGCCGTTTGTGGGCGCTTCGCTCGGCGGCGTCTTTTTGCGTTCGGCTTGCTGACATCGCCTTGACGTCTCCAGGGGCTCGTCGCCTCGGTGAAAATTATAATTCAATCTATCTCTGTTGGGTGCATCAGCCAAATTCTCGCGACTGTTCGCGTTGCGTTCCCTGATTCTCAGCTAAGCGAGCACATGAAGCGCCTACTGCCGCTTGACGACGTGTAATAATTATATCTTAATATCATTATTATTTGGCGCGGCGCGCACCGGGCCAGGCGGGGAGGGACAAATGAGATTTTCGCTACTGACGACGGCGGCGCTTGTGTTCGGGTTGGCGTCGCCTGCGCTGGCCCAGCAAGCGGGGGACGAGGAGATTGTCGTCACGGCGCAATTGCGGTCGCAAAACTTGCAAGAAGTGCCTATCGCTATTTCCGCGCTCAGCGCAGAGGACATCCAGCGGCTGAACGCTTCGGACCTCAAAGAGCTGCAGTTCTTCGTGCCGAACTTCATCATCGCCGGCTACGACCCGAGCCGCTACAGCATTGGCTTCCGCGGCATCGTCGATAACTCACGCAATGCGGGCTATGACAACCGCGTCGGCGTGTATGTGGACGGGGTGTGGATCGGCCGCCAGGCGCTGAACCAGGGCACGCTCGACGTGGCCGGCGTCGAGGTGTTGCGTGGGCCGCAAGGGACCTTGTTCGGGCGAAATACGGTCGCCGGCGCCGTCAGCATCACGACGCGGGAAGCGGCGGATCAATTCGGCGCGAGACTGACGCTAGAGACTGGAAATTATGGGCTGGCGCATGTCGTCGCCTCGGTCGACGCGCCGATTTCCGAGTCCGTTCGCACCCGCCTGGTGGTGTCGACCACCGATCGCGACGGGTTCGTCGAGGACGTGTTGCGCAACCAGGACTACGACGACTTGCATGATCGCGCCTTCAGAGCGCAGGTGGACATGGATCTTGGTCCGGCGACCCAGGCGCGCTTCAGCGTGGACTTCGACGAGAACGATTTCAACAACACGGGCTCGGAGCGCCTGAGCGCGCCTTATGCCTATGGTCCCTACGAAGTCGCGCTCGACCTGACGCCGCGCACCTACATTCGTGGCCAAGGCGTTGGCCTCAATGTCACCCATGCCTTCGACAACGGCTTCACGCTCACCTCCATCACCGGCTTTCGCTCCTCAAGCCGCCGCGTGTGGAATTTGGATGAGGACTATTCGCCCTCAAGCCTCGTCTACGATGACCGCATTTTCGAAGACGCGGAGAATTTCTCCCAGGAGTTCCGCTTAGCCTCTCCTGAGAACGAGCGCTTCGACTATGTGGTGGGCCTCTATTACCTGAGCCAGGACATCGAGGGCGGCTCCTCCGCGGTGGCGCGGCTCAGCGCGCTCAACGCCGCGCTGCCGAACGTGTTTCGCGATGTGCGCCATGAGGAAACCATCACCAGTTCGTCCTGGGCGGCGTTCGCGCACGGGAATTACAGCCTGACCGACAGCCTACAGGTCACCGCGGGCCTTCGCTACACCAGCGAAGACAAGGACATCGACTACACGCTTGTCGACAACACGTCGGCGAGCGGCACGCCGGGCGCCGGCGGGCTGCTGTTCACCGACGGCTCGCTCGTCGACAGCCGCTCGGCCACCGACTTCTCGCCGCGCATCAGTCTCAACTGGTTCGCGTCCGAAGACATCATGGCCTATGTGAGCTATTCGCGCGGCTTCAAGAGCGGCGGCTGGAACGCCGACTACGTAAACAATGTCGCCGCGCAATTGCCGTTCGAAGACGAGCAGGTCGATGCATACGAATTGGGCCTCCGCAGCGAGTTCTATGACGGTCGCGTGCGCTTCAATGTAAATCTCTTCAATCAGCAGCACACCGACTTCCAGGTCTTCAGCTTCGTGCAGCTGCCCTTGGGCGGCACGCGCCTTTCGGTCACCAATGCCGGAGAGGTCACGACACAAGGCGTGGAGGTGGAGGCCAATTGGTTCGTCACCGACCGGCTGCGGCTCTGGGGCAATTACGCGCACACCGAAGCGACCTTCGACAGCTTCAAGGATGGCGGCGGAATCGGCATCGACTTCGACGGCAACCAACTCGCGTTCTCGCCGGAGAACAGCTACAGCATCAGCGGCGAGTATCGGGCGCCGATCGCGGGCGGCGAACTGGTCACGCAGATGGACTACGTGTATCGGGACGATTACTTCTCCAACCCGGACAATCTGGCGATCAACCACAATGAGGCGCTGGGTCTGTTGAACGCGCGTGTGGGCTTCGAGGCCGAGCGCTGGTCGCTCTATCTTTGGGGCAAGAACCTGACCGACGAGACCGTGCAGGTGCTCAACTCGCGCTCCTTCCTGGGCATTCCGCGCGCCACCTTCAATGATCCCATGACGTACGGATTGGCGCTCAATGTCCGGTTCGGCGAAGCCGGTAACTAAGCGGAGAGCGGGCGGTCGCGAGGCCGCCCGAGTTCGCTATGATGTCGCCGCATGGCCCTTGAGAGGGGCGAAGGGACAGAATGAGCCGGTCGATTTTCCGCGGATGGCTGGTGGTGCTGGGCGCGGCGCTGGTCATCGGCTTTGGCGGCAGCACGTTCCTGGCCGCTGGATATTCGATCCTGGCGGCGGGATTGAATCGAGCGTTCGGATGGTCGCGCAGCGAGCTCGCGCTGGGCGCCACTTTGTTCATGCTCGGGCAGATGCTCGCCTATCCGCTTTGCGGCTGGCTGGTGGACCGGTTCGGGCCGCGCCGCATGGCGCTTGTCGGGATCGCGGGCTTTGGCGCGCTGCTGCTGGTGGCGGGCGCCGTTGCGTCGTTGCCGCAATTCTACCTCGTCATGATCGTGATGGGCGCGGTGTCCACGTTGACCAATGCGCTGACCTATGCGCGCGCGGTGTCGATGTGGTTCGTCCGGCGGCGCGGCCTGGCGATTGGCTTGGCGGTTGGGGGAACCATCTTCGGCGCCGTGCTCATTCCGATCGGCGTTGAGCGCGTTATCGCCGCTGGCGATTGGGCCTCGGGCTGGATCGCCGTCGGCGCGGTTCAGCTGCTTGCGTGCCTGCCGATCGTTGCATTGCTGGTGCACGATGATCCCGGCGCGTTTGGCTTGAAGCCGGATGGCGAGAGTGTTCAGGCGGCTATGACGGTGGGGGCGCACACAAGCGCGCAAGCGCTGCGCTCGCGCAATTTCTGGCTGCTTGCGCTCGCGTTCACGGCGGTTGGGATGGCGGTGTTCGGGGTTCTGACCAATTCGGTTCAGGTGATGACGGAGGTCGCGGGATTGACGGGTCCGCAGATCGCCATGGCGCAGGCCTTGGTCGGCGTTGGAACCCTGGTTGGACGCGTGTGCGTTGGTTACGCGCTCGATCGCGCTCCCGCGCGCGCCATTGGCGCGGCCATGTTTCTCATCACCGCGTGCGCCATCGCCGGCCTTGCCGTGCTGGACCGCGCGCATCTCATGCTGACGGCCGCGTTCGTGCTCGGCTTCAGCATCGGCGGCGAAGCCGATATTCTGCCTTACATGATTTCGCGTTATTTCGGCGTGACGTCGATGGGGCGCATCTATGGTTTGATCGGCGCCTGCTTCGCCCTCGGCATGACCTGCGGTCCGATCAGCTTCGCCGTGCTGGCGGCCGCGAGCGGCTCCGTGGCGAGCCCGCTGTTTGCGTTCGCGGCCCTCGCCGGGGCGGCCTCGCTCGCTTTCGCGCTGATGACGCCCGCGCCGGCGCTCCCCGTCGATGCGCGCGGCGCGGCGGCGGGCGCTTAGTCCGCGTAATCGCCGATCCACCGCTCGGTAAAAGCGCCGATGCGGTTTGCGCGGTCGACAAAGTGAATCTCATAGATCCAGTAACGCCGCCGTCCTTCGGCGTCGGTCTCGCGCATGGCGAGGTGGTTGTCGGGATGGATGTAATTCTCCACCTGCGTGCCTTGGACGCGCAGATGCGGAAAGGCGCCGATGAGATGCCCGCAGTGCGGCCCGCCGCATTCCCAGCCCATGCGCCGGGCCATTTCGGTGGTGAACTGAAACAGTTCAGCGCCCGTCAGCGCGCCACGGCGCTGATGGAAATAGGCTTGGCCCTCCAGCCACGCCGCCTCCACGTCGCGGTTGAGCGCTTGCTTGCGGGGATCGTCGCCGACGACATAGGTGCGCCCGACATCGGCTTCCCAATCTCCGAACACCGGGCCCAAGTCGACAAAGAGAATATCGTCAGCCGCGATGGTGCGATTGGGCGGCATTTCCCGGTACGGACAGAGCGTATTGTCGCCGGCGCGAACGACGCGCTTGTGCCAGTAGCGTTGACCGCCAAACATCTTTTCCGCGAGCGCGTGGATTTCCAGGCTCAACGCCTCTTCGGTGACGCCCGGCCGGATGAGGCCGTGTTCCTCGACAGCCGCGAGCAGGGCGAACCCCTTGTCCTCGGCGCGCTGCAGCTCAATGAGCACCTGCTGGTTCATCGTTAGACTCCGCCACGAAGGGTTGGCGCGCGTGCGGAAATTGTCATGCGGTCCACGCCGTCAGGCCCGCCAGCGAGGCGGCGCACACGCGCTCGGAATGCCGCGCCACGGAACGTTCCCAACTTGGCTCGCGCGGGGCGAAAAAGGCGCGCATCTGGGCCCGCCAATAGGCGTTGGCTGGGTCCGCCGGGGCGTTGAACGTGAGCCAATGATCGAGCACCACGCCCTGAAGCACATTCTCCAGCGACACCGTGCCAAACTCGATGACCCCACCGGCGATCTGCGCCTGCGGGGCTTCTTCAACGATGCAATTCCAGGCCGATCCGGTGATGTCGGGGGAAGGGGCGGACTCTCCCGCGGGCGACCAGCTCTGCGCGCCGCGGCGCACCAGCTCCGCGCCCCACCACTCGCTGGTCTTTTGGTACGCCTGGCCTTGTTCGGAGCTGAAGCACAAGGTGAATAATTCGCCGTAGCCGCCGAGGCCCGTGTGCCAATCGAGCGACGCGATGCGCTCAGCGCGCGCAAGATACTCGCGGATCGTGCGCCGAAGGCACAAATTGGACCATGCGGGCGCCTGGCCGCCGAACTTGATGCCCCGCGGCGAATTGTACTGGCCCCCGGCGAGGGCGTCCATGAAGCGCTTGGCGCCGACCTGTTCGCGAGTCGCGAAGATTGCTTGCGCCGCCCGATCCAACGCGCCGAACGACATCTCGTCGATGTCGAGAATGGCGGAGAATCGCTTGTGGAGCTGATCCTCCGCCGGCAGCGGCTTGGTGAAGTCCAGGAAGTTCCGGTTGATGTCGATCCCGTCTTCGTTGCGTTGGGAATCGCGTGACCAGCCGTACGGATTGAGCCCGTGCAGAATGACGATGGCGACATGCGGCGGCAGCTGTTGCGGCAGGCCGTGCGCGAGAAACGCCGTGAACGCCGCCGATCCGGGATAGCCCTCGACGCCGTGGGTTCCACACATCATGAAAAGCACATTGCTGGCGTCGGCGCGGCCGACCCGCGCCACATCCATGCAAAGCGGCCCGCCTGAAGGGCTGAGCGCTGAGGGATGCGTGAGGGTTTCGATCGCCGCCCCGGCTTCCGTCGCCGCGGTAAGAAAAAAGCCGCGCGCCTGGGCGTAACTTTCCGCGAAATATCTCATGATTACCCCACGCAAAAGAATCCCGACCCGGTCGGGGTCTAGGGCCGTTCTGAAATTATAATAACATATAATAAATGGAGTAACAGGACTCAAGTGCGCACAAAACGAACACAGGGTGGATTCGAACGTGCGGATTCGGCGCAAGAGTGACAGCGACTGACCGCTCGGGGCGGCGCTGTGCCGATTGGGCGACCAAGGCGCGAGCGTCCCGACCCAGCGAGTGCATTCGTGAGCTCTGCCTCGCTGCAATCATTGCGCTGGGCGATCGCGTCGCATTGCATAGATTCCCGGTCGACCAACAAATACCAACGTGAATCGCCGCGTGATTTACTGCCATGGGTTGGCGAAAGTCGGTGCGACACCGAGATCTGGAGCGGCAGTGAAGATAACTGGACGCCGCCAGGGATAGGGGAGGCGTACAAGGCGCAACTGGGCGATCTTGCGTCTCTCAACGTCTGTTCTGGACTCGGGCACTACTCGACGTTGCGCGCGGCGTTGTCGCGCTTGAACTGACCGCTCACGACGACTTTGCCTAGTGAGGCTTCTGATGCCGGTCCGCGCAATGGTGACAACCCTATCTTCAGGCGGTGAGCCAATCGCTATGTGTCCATGGTCGCTGGAGGCCAGCCGTTTAGCATGTTGCTGCGAACATCAATGCGCGCGCCGCGAGTTGCTGAGTTGAATGGTATTCTAACCAGTTGCAGTTCGACGACATATCCACGTGCGCGCCAATATTCATGAATGCGTTCTTTCAGAAGTACGGCCGCAGCCTCGCTGCACCAATCTTCCGCAACGCAAGGCGCGCGCTCTTCAAGTTCAATCATACTTAAGGCGCCTCGGCCAGGTTCTCTTTTCCATGCGTAGATTGCACAGCCGGATGTTCGGACATCTTTTTACGATATGCATCGATCGCCGCGCTCTTGACGTGGCCAAACCCGCGCACGCTTGAGACCGCGTCTGCGAGTGAAACGAAGTCAGAGTGGTTCTGCGGCGTGAGATTGCGCGCCAATGAGAGAACCATCGCGCGATAGTCGGCCAAAAGCCGACGTTCGGCTTTGCGCTCTGGGGCATGCCCGAACAGGTCGAGCGGGCCGCCGCGCAGACGCCGCATCGCGCGCAACGCGTAGAAGAGAGGCGTGATCCAGGCGCCGAATTGTCGCTTCTGGGGTGGATGGCCGGGACGATCCAGCAAGGGCGGGGCGAGGTTGTAGGAATATCCCTCCATGCTCTCGAACTCGGCCTCAAGGCGAGCGCGAAAATGGGGATGGAGGTGAAGCCGCGCGACTTCGTATTCGTCCTTGTAAGACATGACGGTGCAGAGATTTTTCGCCACGCTCTCGGCAAAGCCGCGCAGGCCCGGAGCGTGTTGCCGCTCCAACGCCTCTACCGCGGCGATCGTCTCGGCGTAGGAGGCGGCGTGGCGCTCGTCTTGATATTCAGTCAGGTGTTGGACAGCGCGCGAGACGATCTGTTCCAAATCCTCCGCCGGCGTCGCCGCGGCGTCTGAAATCCCCGCGCGCACCGGCAGTTGGCCGCAAAGGCCAGGATCGACAAACGCCAGGCGACCGAGCGCCAAGGCGTATTTGTTCCTTTCGATTGCAGCGCCATTAAGTTCGATAGCCCGGTTCAGCGAGGCAACGCTAAGAGGAAGCGCGCCCGCCTGAACGGCGTATCCCAGCAAGACCAGATTGGCGAAAACCGCATCGCCGAGTAGTGCGACCGCGATGGCGTGGCTGTCGAAGGTGCGAGCGCCGCCGCAGGCGCGCTCGATGTTCGCCAGTATTTCTGCGTCGGGTATGCGTAGATCGCGATCGTGCTGAAAGGCGGCCGTCGCGACCAGATGGGTGTTCACGAAGGCGCTGCTGCGCTTTGACAGCGTGGACATGGTCTCTGCGGCGCCGGCCGAAACGAGGTCGCAGCCTAGCAGCACGTTGCACTCGCCAGGGCCCAATCGAGGCGTGCCAAGGAAGTCTCCAGGCGCGCCAATGCGGACGTGACTATAGACCGCGCCATTCTTCTGGCTGAGGCCGGTCAGATCGAAAGCGGTGGCTGATTTGTTCTCGAGGTGCGCAGCCATCGCAATCAAGGCGCCGACCGTGACCACGCCGGCGCCGCCAATGCCGGCCACCAGGATGCTGCAGGGGCTCGCCGGGTTCTCGGGCGCGGGGAGAGCGCCGATGGCCGCTTGAAGCGGGTTGGCGCGATCACCCGTGGAAGCTCTCGCCAACTTCCCGCCATGCACCGTAATGAAAGAAGGACAAAATCCCTTGGTGCATGAAAAGTCTTTGTTGCAGCTGCTTTGATCGATGCGCCGCTTGCGTCCCTGGCTGGTTTCAAGCGGCGTGATAGAGACGCAATTGCTCTGCACCGAGCAATCGCCGCATCCTTCGCACACCAGCTCGTTGATGAAGTAACGCGTTGCAGGTTCGGCAAGCTTGCCTCGCTTTCTCTGGCGGCGCGCTTCGGCTGCACACGTCTGATCAAAGATGAGCACCGTGACCCCGCGCGTGGCCGCGAGCGCGCCCTCGATGTCGAGGAGGCCGTCGCGGTGATGCTTCGTCACGCCTTGCGGCAGCGGGGGCGTGTAGGTCTTTTCTGGGTCGTCGGAAACGACCACCACGCGGTTGGCGCCTTCCGCGAGCAATTGGCGCGCAGCGCGCTGCACCGTGAGGGGGCCGTCAATGGGCTGACCCCCGGTCATGGCCACCGCTGAGTTGTACAGAAGTTTGAAGGTAATGTTCGACTGCGCCGCAATAGCAGCGCGCACTGCCAGAATCCCCGAGTGGAAATAGGTTCCATCGCCGAGATTTTGAAAGACGTGCGGCGTGGTTGTGAACGGGGCGAGACCTAGCCAATTGGCGCCTTCTCCGCCCATCTGGGCTGGCGGAAGGGTCGGGCGGTCGGGCATGAAGATTGCCATCGTGTGGCAGCCGATGCCGGCGAGCGCGACGCTCCCATCGGGAATTTTCGTGCTCGTATTGTGGGGGCAGCCTGAACAAAATGCCGGCGTGCGCTGCAGGGAGGATGCTGCAACTTGAGGTGCAGTACGCGCGCGCAGCGTCTCCAGTCTCGCGGTGAGCGATTCATCGACGAGGCCGAGCGCACCCAGGCGCGAGACAATCGCCTCTGCAATCATCAAGGGGCGTAGCTCGCCGTGTGAAGGCAACAGTGGCTCGCCCTTGTCGTTGAACTTGCCGCTCAAGCTCGGGCGGGCGTCGCGCGGCAAGCGATACATGGCGTGCGCAAGTTGCTCCTCAATGAGGCGGCGTTTCTCCTCGATAACAAGAACCTCTTGATGACCCGCAGCAAAGGCGAGGGCGGTTCCGGTCTCAAGGGGCCAAGTCAGGGCGGGCTTGTAGAGCGAAACGCCCAGCTCGACACAGGCATCGTCGCTGAGCGAGAGCAAGGCCAGAGCATGGCGCGTGTCCTGATAGGCTTTGCCTGCTGTCACCAGCGCAAGGCGCTTCTTCGGCGACATGATCTCAATTCTGTCGAGTTCGTTCGCGCGTGCGAATGCTTGCGCAGACGGAAGGCGAAACTCGATGTGACGCCGTTCATCCGCCAGCGGCGAAAATGCTGGTCGAATGTGGAGGTCTTCGGAAAAGCGCGCGCGAGGATTGATGGCGCAGATGCGCTCTGGCGACACATCGACGCTCGCCGTCACTTCGAGCACCTCGGTAGCGCCCTTTAATCCCACCCAGAGCCCGGCGAACCGCGACATGGCGATGCCGTAAAGGCCGTAATCCAGGCATTCCTGCACCGAGGCGGGAGCGAGCACGGGAATCAACGCGGCGGCAAGCGCGGGCTCTGATTGGTGGGCGGTGGTGGAGGATTTTGCGCCGTGGTCATCGCCTGCGATGATAAGTACGCCGCCGAGCGGGGATGATCCGGCCAAATTGCCGTGCTTGAGCGCATCACCAGCGCGGTCGACGCCGGGGCCTTTGCCATACCAGATCGCGAGCACGCCTTCGTGTTTTGCGCCGCGAACAAAATTTAGTTGCTGCGTGCCGAGGCACGCGGTCGCGGCCAATTCCTCGTTTACGGCGGGCTGAAAGATGACGTTCTGCGCTTTGAGGTGCGCCTCGGCGGCCCAGAGCGTTGAGTCAAAGCCGCCAAGTGGCGATCCGCGATAACCCGACACGAACCCTGCGGTGTCGAGACCGCGTCGGTCGTCGTATCGCCGCTGATCGATGGCGATCCGCGTCAGCGCCTGCATGCCGGTTAGGAGAACGCGGCCGGAGCGGGCAGTGTACCGGTCGTCTAGCGAGGAAAGCATGCAGCGGCGTTCGCTTTAGTTCAGTTTGGTATCTGCTGGAACCCACATGGCGAGCCATTCGGCGACGAGCGCAGGTCGATCGGCGCCTTCGACCTGCAATTCCACCGCGATAGAAGAAACGTAGCGGCCCTTGGCGTCTTGGCGGCGCTCCAGCAGTGTGAAGTGCCCGCGCAGTCGGCTGTCCGCGGGGACAGGGGTGACAAGACGGAGTCGGTTGAAACCATAATTCAGGTAGAAGCCTGCATGGGGACGCGGGCGACTGGAATCCTCGCCCATGGCGTTGTGCAAGAAGTGGGTGAGCATCGAAACAGTGAGGAAGCCGAACGCGATCGTGCCGCCAAACGGACCGTTCGCGCGCGCCCAGGCTGGATTGATGTGCATGGGATCGGGGTCGAGGGTCAGCGCGCCGAATTGGTCGATCATCGGTTGGGTTATTCTTGTCCATTCGGATGCGCCAATGACCTCGCCCAATTTGTAGCGCGCAAAGGGATCTCCAGCAGCTTCGTTCATCGACGCGTCCTCGTATTACTAGTGCGGACTAGTATTTATCAGAATATGGGCTAGCTTTTGGAGGAAATGTCAAGGGCGTAGGCTTGGCGGGCGCCGCCGAGCGTGCTTTGCTGGAGTCAGCGCGCGCGGCGTGCGTCTGCGTCCATGTAGATCAGCATCTCCGGCAGCACGAGATCAGCGACGGCGATGACCGTGCTTGCCGGCCTGATGCTGTCGAAGGCTTCGCGATGGGCGCGCATGATCTGCTCAGCGTGCTCGAAGCTGCGGATAAAAAGGCGGGTTCTCACCACATCCGCGAGCACAAATCCGGCGTCGGTGAGCGCGCGCTCAATGTTAGCGATGCACTGGCGCGTCTGCTTGTGGGGGCATGCGCGCCCCACCAGTTCACCCGAATCGTCGGTCGGCGCACACCCAGCGATCCAGGCCTCATCACCCAGGGCGACAAGCCGCGAATACGCGAGCAAGTCGCCGTATTTGGTGTTCGCCGGAATTTGCACGCGTGTCATGACGCCGGTTTTCTTCTCGGCTGGGGCTTTGCGCCATCGGCTTTCCGGCTGGCCTTGACCAGCAGCGGCGTAACCGCCCTTGCCTCCGACGTCGGCGGGTCGCAGGCATAGAGCGCCCTGTGCCAGACGGTGGTGAGCAGCGCCGAAAGCTCTTCGTCGGTTGATGCTACGCGCGCGCTCAGCGCTGCGAGCGTTGGCTCTTTTTCAGCAAACAGGCGTCGCGTGATCTCATCCATCATGCCGCCAAGGGCGTGGACAATGAAGTGGATGGTATGTTCCTCGGGCGCCGCCGCCGGAAAGCGGTGCAGCACGGACTGGGCGATGCGGCGGTGCCACAAATTGCTTTCACTTGCGAAAAGATGAGCGAATTCCCGTTGCTCTTCGGAGAATTGGAGCAGGCAGCGCATGAGGCCGGCGTTCGCGCGCGCCGATTTGATCCACTGCAGATTGGCGTCGTACATGGCCTGGAAAGGTGATCGAGCCGACGTCGACGTCGCCCGGTTCATGAATTCCTGCAGGAATTCCTTGAGGATCTCGTTTACTAACGCCTCCTTGCTCTCGAAATAGAGATAGAGCACGGGGGGGGATATCTTCGCCCGCTTGCAGATGTCCGTCAGTTTGAGTTCGCGATAGCCGACCTCATTGAGAAGCTCAGCGGTGCAGAGCCGAATGCGATCGCGCGTGCGCTCGCCCTTCCGCCGCGCGCCGGCGTTTTTTTGCTTGTTGGCCACCCAATCGCGAAAGCTGAGGGGATCGGCGGCGTCGGCCCGCGCGGCTTTTGTCATAACCGGTTCCAAAAGTGCTCTTTCGACGCAGCGAATGCCGGGTGGAGCTAGTTGTTCATGTTGACAGCGCCGCAAAAGCTAGTCAAGGATCGGAAAAAACATAGTCGACACTAGTAAAGGGGTGCGAATGATGGCGAGCATGCGTTGGAGCGTGGCTGCGGCCGTGCTGATTGCGATGAGCGGTTCAGCGGTCGCGGGCGAGCGCCCCGTTGCGGCGGAAGTGCGCTACTCGGAATACGGCGTTGCCCACATCGAGGCCGAGAGCTTCGAAGGCGCCGGCCGCGGCTACGGCCTAGCGCTGGCGCGGGACAATCTTTGCGCGGTGGTTGAACGCGCGGTCACGCTGGCCGGTGAACGCAGCGCGGCGCTTCCCGCTCGGGAAACCTATTTTGACGCCTTTGCCGGCGGTCCGGTGTCGAATGTCGATAGCGACGCCGTTTATCGGTACCTGTTTCCGCAGCGACTCGTGCAACGGGTTCGCAATGAGGCGTCGCGCGACATGCGCGATCTTGTTGCCGGCTTTGTCGTTGGCTTCAACGAGCACGTCGCCGCCGAAGGGGCGCCTGGCGAAAGCTGCCGCCAGCAACGCTGGTTCCGGCCGCTCACGGAGGCGGACATCTGGCGGAGAATTGCGCATGTGCCGCTGCTGGAGACGACCGCAGGCGTGCTCCGCGAGATCATCGCGGCTTCGCCGCCGGGAGCAGAGCGAGCGCAGGCGGCGCCTGACGACACTCTGACGCGCCTTGCGGCGCTTGAGACGGTGCGGGGCGCGTCCAACGCCGCCGCGTTCGGCCGTGACGGGATCGAGGGCGGCGGCGGGGGCATGAGCTTCTCCAATCCCCACTATGCGTGGCATGGAACAGAACGGCTGCACGCCTTCCACCTGCACGTGCGCGGCAGGCTCAACGTGTTTGGAGCGACCGCCTACGGATTGCCTTTCCCGTTGATGGGGTTCAGCGACGCGGTGGGGTGGTCAATCACGCACACGACGGACAAGCGCTCCACCGTGTATGAGTTCACGCTCGATCCGAACGACTCCACCCGCTACATGTTCGGTGAGCGTAGCGAACGCATGCGGGCGGTGCGCGTGGAGGTCCCGACACAGGACGGGCCGGTGACGCGGACTTTCTGGGAGACGCGCTACGGGCCGGTGATTGAAGGGGAGGGGCTGCCCTGGGATCGCACGCACGCCTACGCGTTCGCAGACCCCGAGCGCGCCAACTTTCGGTTCGCCGATCAGTTCCTGTCGATCGCCCGCGCGCGCAACGTTCATGAAATCCACGAGGCGCTCAACCTGCACGCGGGTTCGCCCTGGTCGAACGTCACCGCTGCCGACCGCGACGGCAACGTCTTCTACTCCAACACCTCGGTTGCAGCGAATATTACCGACGCGCAGCTCAGCCAGTGTGTCATCTCCGGTCCGGCGCGCCGCTATATGGATTTGGCGGATGTGACGACGCTGAACGGTTCAGATCCTGCCTGCGCTTGGACAACGGACCGGCGCGCGCGGCAACGGGGCATCATTCCTGCCGTGGCGCGTCCCGCCATGGAGCGGTCTGACGTCACCTTCAATTCCAATGATAGCCATTGGTTCGCCACGCTCGGCGGCGATGGGCGTCTGGAAGGCTTCCAACAGGTGATCGGTCCGGAGCGCACCACGCGTGGCGAGAGAACGCGCATCGCTGCGCTCTATTCGCGCGACATCATCGACGGCAGTCCGCTCACCGGCGCGCCGGGTGCAACGCCCGCGAAGTGGGAGCGCTTGTTCTTCTCAGCGCGAAATCTGACCGCGGAACTCGTACTGGACGACCTAATTGCGGACTGCCGCCAGAATCCCAGCGTCACCGTCGAGGGAGCGGCGTTCAATCTGACGCAGGCGTGTGCTGCGCTGGCCGCTTGGGATCGCCGCGATACATTGCAGTCGCGCGGCTCAGCGCTATTCGCAGAATTCCTGCGCAAGCTTGAAGCAGTGCCGATGACCGGTTTCGCGCTGGTTCCGCGCTACTGGCGCGTTCCATTCGATCCCGCCGACCCGGTCGGCACGCCACGCGGCTTTGTCACGACCGATGAGACGCGCCAGGCGCTTGCTCGTGCGGCCCACGCGCTGACCTCGGGCGGTATCGCGTTGGACGCGCCTCTCGGCGAGGTGCAGAGCGTCACGCGCAATGGGCGGCGTTTGCCCGTGTCGGGCTCGATGTTCACCTACCACATGGTGCGCCCGAGCGGCTTCACCCCCGGCCAGGGCATCACGGAGATCCGCAGCGGGGACAGCTACATCCATGTCGTCTCCTTGCGCCCCGATGGCGTCCGCGGACGCTTCCTGGTGACGTATTCGCAATCGACCAATCCGATGTCGCCGCACTTTGCCGACATGACGGTTCTGTTCTCCGAGCAGCGGTTCGCGGACATCGTGTTCTCCGAAGACGATATCCGCGCTCATCAAGTAGGCGACACGATCGTTCTGCATTGATGGGGCGGGCCATGAGCATCGCGCGGTGGATGAGCCTGTGGATGATCGCCGCGCTCACGGCGTGTGTGGGCGAAGCGCGCCAGCTCTCCTGGCACGAATGCGACGCAGCCCTGCAAGCAACGGGACGCACAATTCAATGCGCAACTCTCGTTGTGCCTGAAGACTGGGACGGGGCGCGGCGGCGAACGGTTGAACTCGAACTTGTCGTGGTGCGTGCGGCTGCGCCGGTGCAGGCGCTTCCGCCGGTGATCTATCTGCATGGTGGGCCCGGCGGCGGCGTTCTTGACGACTTGGCGGATGGCTTGCGGTCGCCGCTTGGCGGCGAACTCATCGCCCAAGACCAGGACTGGGTCTTCTTCGACCAGCGCGGAACCGGCAGATCACGGCCGTTGCTGGATTGCGGTGATGTCGCGTTGAACGATGCAGGGCCGGCCTCTGACGAGGTCGTCGTGCAACTCGTTGAGTGCGGCCGTCGCCTGGCGGCCAACGGTGTAGACTTCTCTCAGTATCAGTCCCGCAATGTCGCACGCGACGTGCAGGCTATTCGAACCGCCCTTCGGATCGAGACATTCGATCTCTACGGGCTCTCATACGGAACCCGCGTCGCCGCCGCCGTCCTGACGCATGAGCCGGAGGGTTTGCGCGCCATCGTCTATGACTCGCCCTGGCCTCCAGAAGCAAAGTGGACAGAGCCGGGTCCTGGCTGGGTGTCGCGCGAAGTGCGCGAGTTGCTGCGTGCATGTTCGAATGATGCGCATTGCGTCCAATACGGAGATCTCGAGCGTGAGCTCGACGCGTTGGCGCGCCGGTGGTTGGCCGATGACGAAGGCGTGGTGAACGCGCGCGCACTGGCCCTGTTCCTGATGGACTCGGTTTATGATCCGGCGATGGTGCGCGCGCTTCCTCGCGCAGTCGCTGCGCTTGCCGGCGGCGACCTCTCGGCGCTCCAGCCCTATGCGACGTCGTCGGATGCCGGTTATTCGGATGCGCTGCACATGGCGGTGATGTGCAACGAAGAGCTGCCGTTCGAGCGGGCGGAGGCGGTGCGGGCGAACGCCGCCGGCGATCCGGTCGCCGAAGCGGTCGCCCTGACGATGTCCAACTACTTCGCGGCGTGCGAAGGCTTTGGTCATGCGACGCCGGCGGCGGTCGAGCAGCAACCGGTACAGTCCGAAATTCCCGCGCTGTTTCTGGCGGCGGGCATAGATGCCGGATGTCCGGCAGAACTCTCGGAGGCAGCCGTGCGCGGTTATGCGCATGGTCAGCTGCTCGTGGCGCCGTTTTCCACGCACCAAGTGAGCGGTCACAGCGCCTGCGCGCGCGGTGTCGCGCGTGCGTTCCTGCGCGACCCGACGCGGCCGCTGGATATGTCGTGTCTTGCTGCTGAAGCGACGCCGATTCGATTCGAATGAGCTGAAGTCTAAGGAGAATGTCGTGGGGCTCAAGATTACAAGGCGCGGTCTCGCGATTGCGGCAGGCGCCGCCGGCGCGGCGGCCGCGGGCGGGGCGGGCTGGGTCTACATGTGGCAGCGTGGGACCAAACCCGTTGTCGCGCTGGCCTGCAATGGCGCGCGGATACTCGATCTTGTCGGGCCGATGGAAATCCTGGGGCGGTTGCCCGACGCCCACCCTCTGTACGCGGGCGAGGCGCTGGGGTGGAAAGCTGCCGCCGCCGGTCCGCTGCGGTTCGAAGCGACGGAGACGCTGGATGGAGGAGGCGCGCGGCCCGATGTGATTATCGTCGCTGGATCGCAGACGCACGCGGCGTCGCAAGCGGAGATATCATGGCTGCGTGAGGCCGCGCCGCACGCGCGCGCTGTGCTTGCTGTCGGCAAGGGCCGCGAGCTGCTTCAAGCGGCGGGGCTGAGCGCCGACGGCCAGCGCATTGTGGCGTGCGAAGGCGGTTCCGGCGCGCTTGACGCGGCGCTGGCGATCGCCGCCCGCCTGGCGGGCCGAACCTATGCGGAAGGTCTTCAGCTGGCGATCGAGTATGATCCCGCGCCGCCGTTCCCTGCACCGCAAATCAATGCATTGCCGGCCGACCTTCCAGCGCTGCGCGCTGGGATATTGCTCTACGAGGGCATGACGGCGCTGGATGCGATGGGCCCGTACGAAGTGCTCTCGCGTGCGCCCAGCGTAAGCATCGACCTTGTAGGCGTTGAAGCAGGGCCGATCAGAACGGACACGGGGGCGCTGCACTTGCAGGCCAACCGCACCATTGCCGATGCGCCAGACTATGATCTGCTTATCATTCCGGGCGGCGCGTACGGCACGCTTCAAGCTGTGCGCAATGAGGCCCTGCAGGGGTGGTTGCGTGAGCGTGTCAATGGCGCGGGGCGGATCATGTCGGTTTGCACCGGCGCGCTGATCCTGGCGCAAAGCGGCGCGCTCAGAGGCGAGACGGCGACGACTCACTGGGCCTCGCGCGCGGCGCTGCAAAGTCTGGGCTCGACGTATGTGCATGAGCGTTATGTCGAGCATAATCGCATTATCACGGCGGCGGGTGTGTCGGCAGGCATTGACGTCACGCTGGTCGCCGTGGGCCGCTTGCTTGGCGAACAGGCGGGCGCAGTAATACAGGCGCAATTGCCCTACGCGCCCAATCCTCCGCTCCATGCGGGCGCCTTCCAGGGCGCGCGCGCCGAGGTCATCGAGGCCGCAAGCAGCGTGCTTCAATATAACGCGAGGGCGTCGGCCGTGCGGATGAACTTCTTGAAGCACCGTCACTAATAGGCAGGATTACGGCATGACAAAGAGGCTCAGCCGGGACGAATTGCGCGGGCGGGCGCAAACGGTAAACGGCGTGGTTGCTCCCGAGTCGCTCGGCGCCACCCTGCTACATGAGCATGTGCTCGTGGATATTCGTCCGCCTTCCTGGAAGAAGATGGAGCAGGTCGGGGCATCGATCACGCTGCGCAATCGCTTTGCGATTGACTACGGCGAAGTAACCGCGCCTGGAAATTGTGTTCTGGCGGAGCCGGAAGTCGCGATTAGTGAGCTGACGGACCTCTACACGTGCGGCGGACGCACTGTGGTCGAATTGTCCTGTGGCGGTCTCCATCCCGATCCGATCGGCTTGCAGCGCGTGTCGACTCAATCCGGCGTCGCCATTGTCATGGGCTGTGGCTACTACGTCGAAGAATATCTCGATCCCTCGTGCGCCCAGCGCTCCGTCGAGAGCTTCACCCAGGAAATCGTCGACCAAATCCAGGTGGGCGCGTGGGGCAGCGCGGCGCGCGCCGGCATTATCGGCGAGATTGGCTGTCAGGCGCCCTGGACCGAGCTTGAGAAGCGCGTCATGGCCGCTGCCGCCTCCGCGCAACGCGAAACCGGCGCCGCGATTTCTGTTCATCCCGGACGCAACCCCGATCAGCCTCAGGAAGCGGCCGATTTCTTGCGGCGGGAAGGCGCCGACCTCAGCCGCGTGATCATGAGTCACGTCGATCGGACCATATTCGACGACGAAAGGCTGTTTCGACTCGCCGACACGGGCGTCGTGATCGAACTCGATTTGTTTGGAACGGAAACCTCGTACTACAAACTGAATGAGCAGGTTGACATGCCCAACGATGCGACGCGGCTTCGCACGTTGCGCAAGCTGATCGGCAGGGGACACCTTCAGCAGATCGCAATCTCGCAAGACATCTGCTTTCGCAGCCGCCTCTGTTGCTATGGCGGACACGGCTATGGGCACATTTTTCGCAACGTGGTGCCGTTGATGCGCCGGCGTGGCTTCAGCGAAATGGAGATCGAGACGATCCTTGTGCGGACGCCCGCGCGGCTGCTCACGTTCGTTTGAGGGATGTCCTCGCTCGATCTGTCAGAATTCGTCATCCGACCGATCACGCCTGACGACGTGGGCGCACTCAAAGAGTTGGCGCAGTCGTTGGGGCCCGGCATGACGACGCTGCCGGCGGACAAGGCCGTGCTTGCGCGCAAAGCGGAGAACTCAGCAGCGTCGTTCCGTGGTGAAGCGTGCGACGATCCGCAATATCTGTTGGGATTGTGTAAGCTCGAAAACCCTCGAAAACTCCTCGGTGTGTCCGGAGTCTACCCGAACGTGGGGACGAAGTTAGGCTTCTTTTCCTATCATGTAGGATCTTTGATACAGCGCTCGCGTTTGAGCGATGACGCCGCGCGGATGCAAGTGCTGAGCATCGACAACAGCTACACTGGCGCGACCGAAGTCGGCAGCTTGGCTGTGCATCCAAGTTTGCGTGGACGTGGCGTCGGCAAATTGTTGGCGCGCGCCCGGTATCTGTTGATCGCGGCGGCGCCGGATCGCTTCGGCGCACGTGTGATAGCGGAGATGCGCGGATGGCAGGAAGAAGACGGGCGGTCGCCCTTCTGGGATGCGGTCGGGCGTAAGTTCTTTGATGTCGATTTTCCGACCGCTGACAGACTGAGCGCCGTCGAGGGTGCCGCGTATTTCGCGGACATCTGGCCCAAGCTGGCCATCTACAGTGCTTTGTTGCCGCTGGATGCGCAAAGGACTATCGGCCGCGCCCATCGCACAAGCCAGCTCGCAATGAATATGCTGCTGGAGGAGGGTTTTCTCTACGAGAACATGATTGATCTGTTCGATGCGGGACCACAAGTGAGCGTTTGCGCAAATGGCATCGCCACGATCAAGGGATCTCGATGCGTGCAAGCGCGTGATCTTCCTGTGATCCCGCTTCTCATGTCGACCACCGAGATCGGAAGGTTTCGGGCGTGGCTCGGTATGGCGAAGAATGCTGGCGCTGCATTGGATGTGTCGGGTGATGACGTCGCAAGGGGCGTGTGTTGGCGTTAAGTCGACATGGGCTTGCTGGCGTTGACCCGACGATAGGGGCCCCAGCACAATAGCACCCCGGCGATCGCTACTGGCGTCGTGAGTAGGGGTAAGAGCGCCAGCGACTGACCGATCGCGTCATCATCGTGGAAGTAGCTGTCGGTCATGAGCGCGACCAAGAGTGGGCCAAAGGTTAGGCCGACGAGGTTGGAGATCATCAAATAGAGGGCGATGATCTGGCCGCGCAGCGCGGGTGGTGCGACCATTGCGAGCGACGCGCTAGCGACGCCGTATGGAAAGCTTTGGGCGAACGCCAACCCCAATGCCGCCAGGCGCGCGGAGTCGATGTCTGGAGCGAGCGCGTAAATTGGCACGGCGACCGCCAGGAGCACCACGCTTACGAGCGCTGCAAACATCGGTCCTGCGGCGACCTCGCGCTTTGCGAGTATGTCGAGAAGGGCTCCTGAACAAAGCACGCCAAGCGGGCCAGCGATGAGGAGCGCGCTGCCAAGGAGAAAGCCAGCATCTGGCGTAGCAAGGTCATGCGCGCGCACCAGTACAGTCGCCATCCAAGAGATTGATCCATACGCGAGGATTGTGATCGCCGTGAAAGCGAGAAAATGCCCCCCATACAATCGGGCGTGGGAAAAAATGTGAGACATGGTCGCGCCGAACGAGATCGGGGACGGCGTAGCCGTCGCGGTCGAGCGCGGCTCGCCCACGAACAAGAGTGCAATCGCGACGATGAGTCCGGGCGCCCCCACGGCGATGAACACCCACCGCCAGGGTGAAAGCGAGACAAGCGGAGGCAACGAGGAATTGTCCTCGAACCAGGCGAACAGCAAGCCGCCGCCGAGCATAGCGAGAGCAGTGCCGACGAAGATGCCCGATTGAAAGACGGCGATCGCTCGCGCCGCCATTGTCTTTGGGAAGCGCTCGCTGAGGAGCGAGATTGCCGCCGGAGAAAGCGACGCCTCGCCTACGGCTACCCCTGTGCGCGCCGCAAACATCATGGCGAAGTTCGACGCGAAGCCGCAGGAGGAGGTCATCGCGCTCCAGAGCGTGACGCCAAGCGCCATCAGCCGCGGGCGATGCCAAGTGTCAGCAAGCCGGCCAAGCGGCAAGCCAGCAATGGCGTAGAAAGAAGCAAACGCCAGCCCGTGGAGAAGGCTGATCGCCGTATCGGAAATGCCGAGCTCTGCGCGAATAGGCCCCACCATGAGCGTGAGCAACATGCGGTCCACGAAGGACATTGAATTCGCGGCGAGCAGAAGCAGGGCAAGGCCCCACGGGGCCGGTGTGTGTTCAGACGGCAAGGTTCGCCTCCAAGGCGGTGTGGCAGTGCTGCCGCGCAGCGTGCTTGGGCGGCTTCTCCAACGCACGATCGCTTGACAGTTTCAAAAAAGCTAGTCAACAGTCAGAAAAAACATAGCGCGTACTAGTGGAACAGGGAGGGTGAATATGGCGCTTCGGGGGAAAATCGGTCTCAGCCGTTTGGCGTTAGCAGCGGCGGCGACGTGGGCTGGCTATGCCGGTGGTGGAGTCGCGTTGGCGCAGGACGTGGCTGACAGCGAAGAAATCATCGTCACGGCAACCAAGCGCGAAGAGCGACTGCAGGACGTTCCAATTGCGGTGACGGTGTTTGGGGAGGAGCAGTTCGAGCAATTGCGCCCAGACAATTTGTCCGACCTCGGCGCCCGTGTTCCCAACATGTACCTGCCGCCGGCCGACGAATCTCAGACCCAGTACATTACGCTGCGCGGCTTAGGCCCCGGTGTGACGCGGTCGAGCGGGCGTTCAGTGGGAGTCTATATCGATGGCGCCTATAGCAGTGCCGACAGCCTCACCAACCTTCCGGTCTCCGATCTAGCAAGCATTGAGATTCTGCGCGGACCGCAAGGCACGCTGTTTGGCCGCGACACGATTGGCGGCGCAATCAACGTGACGACGCGTGCGCCCAGTGATGAGTTCTCGGGCTTTGCGGAGCTGGAGTACGGTAGCTACGAGCGCTTGGCGCTGAGCGGCGGCATGGACATTCCGCTCTCAGACGTGCTGGCGTTGCGAGTCTCAGCGCGCCAGCTAAATTATGGCGGTCACATCGACAACGAGTTCACTGGCGATAAAGCCGATTCGCTTGATCAGTTTTCGGGGCGCGTTCAGCTCTATTTCACGCCAAGTGAGCGTTTCGACGCCCGCCTCGTCTATTCGCACTCCGACCGGGACGATAGTCCCACTACTGGTGAGAATGCGGGTGGGACTTATGCCGACCAAATCCCGTATCGCGTGAATATCAATGTTCAGGAATCGTTCGTACAAGACGCCGATTCGCTGACTCTTGCGATGAACTACGAACTCCCGTCCGGGCATACGCTGACCTCGATCAGCGGCTGGTCTCAGAGCAGTGACCGCTCGCTGGTCGATCGCGATTTGACGCCTGACGCCATTTCCACCCAATCGATCCTCTACGATGTCGAGGACGTTTCGCAAGAGATCAGACTGACCTCACCGGACAGCGATAGATTCGACTATCTGATGGGGCTCTACTACCTACGCTCTGAAACCCTCAATCGCGATACCTATCCGCTGTTTGGCGCGGCGTGGTTGGCGAATGTAGGCTTCCCGCCCATCCTCCCCGATGTGCTCGATGGCCAAGAGCGGGCGTTCACAAGCACGTCTTGGGCGGCGTTTGTGAACGCCAACTATTACCTGACGGACCGCTTTTCCATCTTTGGCGGTGTGCGCTACACGCACGACGAAAAAGAAGTGAGTCACACCACCTTTGGTGAGGTGTTCGGCGCGTTTGGCTTTGTGTCCGCAAATCTTGTGGGCAACACCGAAGAGGAACCGATCACCTGGTCCTTGGGCGCTCGCTATGCATTGTCCGATGAGTGGAAGACCTATTTCAGCGTCTCTACCGGGTATCGCAGTTCGTCTCTCAAGGACGATTTTCTGACGGCCGCAGATTTGCTCAACCCAGCTGGCAACATCACTGAGCCGGAATACGTCACCAACTACGAGTTTGGCGCGAAGTATCGCAGCAGCGACGGCCGGATCGCCGCGAATGCGGCATTGTTCTACATGGACTATAGCGACATCCAGGTCAGCATTTCGGTCCCGCCATTATTGTTTGTTCGTCAATTGCAGAACGCGGCGGCGGCGCACTTGCAGGGCTTTGAGCTCGACGGTTCATACGCGCTTACGGACAATTTGGCGTTTTCCGGATCGTTGGGCTACCTGGAGTCGGAGTACGACGACTTCCACCCCAGCCCGTCACTTGATCTCTCGGGCACCGGATTTGGCAACCATCCTGAGTGGACAATTTCGGCAGCCCTTGACTACACCCACGCGCTTCAGTCGGGCGAATTGCTGTTCCATCTGGATACGACCGTCATGACCGTTCCAGATGATTTCCAACCTGGCGGCACTGCGCTTGAGTTGGGCGGATACAGCACCCTTAACGGGCAGATCGCCTATGAGACGGCGAGCGGAGATTGGCGGTTGGCGGTGTGGGGCCAAAATCTACTCGACCACGACGACCCCGTCAGCACGACGCTATGGGGAGCTGGTTTGGGGCTCAACCAACACAACGTGTATATCTACCAGCCACCGCGTTCCTTGGGCGTGACGTTGCGGCGCGCGTTTTGATGGGTGAGAGCCGGAGTGATCTGCGCTCCGGCTCTCACGGGCTTCCGTGGCAAGAATGGTTCGATGCCGCTAACTAATCCGCTCACTGTATTGCTCGCTGATTTGCCAGCGCCGCTGCCTCGTATCGAGGACTACGTGGCGCTTTGGGGGCGACTCCGGCCGCGAGATCTGGCTTGCATCGAGCAAGGGCATAAACTGACCTTCGCCGAGTTAGGGCAACATGTGGAACGCGCTGCCCGCCGCTTGGCGGCGGATGGCGTCGGCGAAGGCGATTGTGTTGCGGTGCTTGCGCCGCCATCGGCCGACTATCTGGTGTCGTTTCTGGCGACGACGGCACGAGGCGCGACGTGGCTCGGTCTCAATCCGAAATATACCGCGCATGAACTGCAAAATCTTATCGCAGACGCCAAACCAAAGCTCGTGCTTGCTCGTCCCGAGATCGCAGGCCGCGACTACCGTGGTGACTTCAGAGTCATCGAAGGCATGCTGCGCACGATTGGAGCGCGTCTATCGTGGCTGTCGCCTCAACAAGGAAGCGTCATTTCCAGCGCATTGATTGAGGCTGATCGTTCAGGCGCAGTGGAGTCCATCGCGCCGCGCGTCAATCCAGTTGCTGCGCTCGTATATACATCTGGCACGACTGGTGCGCCAAAGGCCGCGCAACTTACGCACTCGGGGCTCATCCGCGCCGCGCTGGTGCGTTCACGTGTGTGGAAGGTTGAGCCGCTGCGGCTGATCCACAACGTGCCCATCAATCACGTTGGTGGGTTGGGCGATCTGACATGCATGGCGCTCGTCGCCGGAGGTGCCCAAGTATTTCTGGAGCGGTTTTCTGCGGAAGGCACGTTGTCGGCTATCGCGACGCACAAGGTCACCTATTGGTATCAAGCGCCGACGATGTTCGAGATGTGTTTGAACGCGCCTGAAGCGGCGGAGCTCGATTGGTCCAGTCTCCAGGCGGCGATTTGGAGTGGCGGGCGGCCTTCAGACGCCCTGGTGTGTCGCTTGGCGAGTGTCGCGCCCAAACTTGGCGTCGATTACTCCATGACGGAAAGCATCGGCCCGATCACACTTTCGCCTTTGTGGGACGGCGACTGCCCGTATGACGGCCATGTCGGTTGGCCCGACCCACAGCGTGGGCTGCGCATTGTGGCCGCAAATGGCGAACCTTGCGAGCGGTCGGGCGAGATCGGCGAGGTAGAGATCAACGATGCCTGGATGTTCGCTGGCTATCGCGGCCGGGCGAACTCAAGTGCCGATGGTTGGTTCAAGACCGGCGACTTGGCGACACGCGAAGCATGCGGCGCTTGGCGTCTCGTGGGCCGGAGCAAAGAGATGTTCAAATCGGGTGGCTACAATGTGTATCCGCGCGAGGTGGAGCTCGTCATAGAGGCGTTTCCGGGTGTCAGGAGCGTGGCTCTTGTAGAGACGCCGGACGCGCTCTTTGGCGAAGTCGGCGTGGCCTTTGTCGCCTGCGATGCGAGTGTTGACGTGGGTAAGATCGCGGATTTTTGTCGGACGCGGTTGGCAAACTACAAAGTGCCTAAGCGCATCGAAATCGTCCGCGACTTGCCGATGCTGCCAATCGGCAAGGTGGACAAGGCGCGCCTGCGCAGCATGGCGAGCGCCGAGAGCGACAGCTGAATGAACTAGCGTCACGAAGTGGAGTGCATATGTCAGATCGACGGTCATTGTTGCGGTGGCTTACAGCGGCGCCAGCGGGGCTCGCCCTCGCAAACTTGGCGACGGGCGTAGCCGGTGCGCAGCAATCTGCGGCGCGCAACACGGCGCCACAGACGGTGCAGGATGCTGTGATCCCAAATCTGGTTGGATCTGAGCAGATTGCGATGCTGCTCTATCCAGGATTCACAGCGCTCGACCTCGTTGGACCGCATTTCTTTTTCGGTTGCCTCGCTGGAGCGCGCGTTCATCTCGTTAGCACGCAGGAAACATTGGAGCCGGTAGTTAGCGATCTGATGCTCGCGGTACAGCCAACGATTCGGTTGTCGGACGTTTCCGACGCTCTCGATGTCGTGTTTGTTCCAGGAGGTTCAGCGGGGACGCTGGCGGCGATGCAGCATCAACCCACTCTCGAATTTCTACGAACTCGGGGGCGTGCGGCGCGGGTGAAGACAAGCGTTTGCACTGGCTCATTCGTGTTGGCCGCAGCGGGTTTGCTCCAAGGCAAGCGTGCGACCTCGCATTGGCTTGCCCGAGAAAGCCTGGCGGCGTTCGGCGCGATCCCGATCGATGAGCGCGTGGTTCGTGATGGCGATACGATCACTGGCGCTGGCGTATCCGCCGGGTTGGACATGGGGGTAGCCGTTGTCGAGGCGTTGCGCGGCAGACCTTATGCGCAGGCTTTGATGCTGCAGGCGGAATACGCTCCCCAGCCGCCCGTTGTCGGCGGGCGTCCGGAGAACACCGATCCGGCGATCACGCAGATGTTGCGCGGGCGCAGCCAATTTCGCGCCAACGCTGAGGCCATCGCCGCTGGGAGGCAATAGGCGCTCGTCATTCGAGAGGGAGGGCGGCAATGTCATTTGCGCTCGCTAATGGCGTGAGCCACTTCTTCCAGGAGCATGGCGCGGGAGATGAGGTGGTGTGGTTCACGCATGGGATACTCTTCTCTTCCGATATGTTCGCGCCGCAATATGAAGTGCTCAAGGCGCGCTATCGCTGCATCGGCATGGATTGGCGCGGGCAAGGGCAAAGTGACACTCCACTGGGTGGCTATGACGTCGATAACCTAGCGCATGACGCGGTGAAGCTCATGGATCGGTTGGGCGTCAGTCGCGTGCATTGGGTGGGGTTGTCGATCGGCGGGGTTGTTGGCGTTCGCGTCGCCGCAGAGCAACCCGATCGAATAGCCTCGCTGTCTCTGATTGGGGCGGCCGCGGATCATGAGCCATACGACAAGCTCGCACGCTACGAACGGCTCTTTGAGGTGATGGAAGAGCAAGGTGTGTCGGCAACGGCCGCGACCGTGATGCCGATTCTATTTGGCGCGGATTTTCTATCCGACCCGGTAAGAGAGTCGCTTCGTGACGAATGGACTCGCCGTATTTGCGCCAACGATGGAGCGCGGATGCGCCGTGTGGCGGCGCCGATTTTGCGACGAAGAGATATTCGCTACATGCTCCCGTACGTGCGTTGTCCAACGCTGGTGTGCACCGGGGAGCATGACAAAGCTAACGGGCCTGGTCGCGCGCGCATACTTGCGGACGGAATCGAGGGCGCGCGTCTCGAATTCATCCCGCGCGCCGGGCATACTGCGACCCTTGAAGAGCCGCAGGCGACCAGCGAAGCGCTTCGTGCATTTCTTAGTGACGTGAATCTATGAAGGGTCTGCCGCGCATCGAAGGCAAAGCCACGCGCCGCGACAAACCATACTCTAGCGCTCAAGCTTATGTCGGCGCATGGTGAGCTTCATGTTGAGGGGGCTGCGGCACGGTCGCACCGGGTTCTCCCAGGTGCTTGCGGCGTTGGCATTTATCGCCATCGCTGTGCGTGCGCTTGTCCCCGCCGGCTATATGGTGGGGCCAGTCGAAGACGGGCGCATTCTCCCGATTGTGCTCTGCTCGGGCCACGAAGCATTCCTTGACTTAAGTTCGGGCCAGCTCGTCGAGGACGGCGCTCCGGTTGAGGACGACGGCCAGTCGAATCAAACGAACGCGCCGTGCGTGTTTGCGGTTTCGGCGCATTTTGCAACGCCTGATGCGAAGGTCGAGGTGTCGCTTTCGCAAGTCTACGCCGATGAAGCGCCTGTCATTCGACCCGTCGGCGTCCCTGGTCGCGGTCTTGCCGCACCGCCGCCATGGGCGACAGGACCTCCACTCACAGCCTGACGATGATTTAAAAGCGCGACTCTTGGAGTCGCGCGCGTTCGGCGTGCGCGTGTAGCGCTGTCGCATCTGAAGCGCGTGAGAATTCACATGACACCATCGAACGGGCGCGTCGCTGCGCTTGAACAGGGCTATGCGCCCGACCCCGAGATCGGCTGGCGGATCGCCAATCCCATTATGTGCGCCTTGATCGGTTTGATCGCGGGCGGTTGGAATGGCGCACTCGTTGGGTTGGCGGCCGGCATTGCGTTGATCGCCGCGCCTTTTGAGGCGCCGCCGCTCTTTGCATTTGCGCGCACGGGGGTCGTCTGGGCGGCGGCGAGGGTAGTCGCTGCGCTCCGCGATCTTGAGCAACGCGCACCCGCTTTTCGCCGTCTCGTCAGGGGGCGGCCATGAGCGATCGCATCTGGTTTGATGCGCGCATTAGGCCAAACGCCGCCATGAGCAGGCGGGGCCTTGCTTTGGTTAGCGCAGGCCTCATGGCGCCGGCGCTGATCTTCGCGGTCATCATGCTCGTTTACGAAGCCTGGCCAGCGACGCTCTTTCCGGGCGCGGAGGCAGCACTTGCAGTTGTCGCGCTTTATTGGTGCGCCAAGCGGCTCTCCGAACAATGGGAGCGCGTGCTGCTGACCGACCACGCGCTCGTGGTCGAACCATGGGACCAAGGCAAACCCGCAGCGATCGAGCAGATCGACCCGGCTTGGGCTTCGATCGAGCGGCGCATCAGCACTGATTGCGGTTGCGAGGCTGTCTTTGTGCGCGTGCGCCGCAGGCGCGTGGGCATCGCACAAGCACTGAACTCAAAGGAGCGCGTCGAACTCGCCGACGCGCTCGAACACGCACTCCATCAACGAAAGGCCGGCTTCGCGATACGCGCGGCCTGAGGGGGACATTATGAAGAAGCAACTCATCATCACCGCCGCCGCACTTTGCATGGCGCCGGCGATCGCGTCCGCGCAGGACGCGGATCAACGCGAGTCCTGGGCCAACGAAACCATCGTCGTGACCGGCCAGCGGCCGAGTCTTGCTGCGCCAAACGCCACAACCGCGACTCGCACGCCGACGCCGATCGAGGAAATCCCACAGTCGATCCAAACGATCACGCGAACGCTGATCGATGAGCAGGATCTGCAGACCCCAGGCGATGCGCTCGCAAACGTATCCGGCGTGACTTCGTACGATTCAACGGAAGTTGTGATACAATCGCCGCTGATCCGCGGCTTCGCCGCGCAGTACTTCACCGACGGCGTTTTGTCTTACGCTCTTCCGAGCGGCATCTCGGACCCTGGCTCCTTGGCGGGGGTAGAACGCATTGAAGTGGCGAAAGGGCCGGCGAGCACACTCTATGGCGGGGGCCGGGGCGCGCCGCTTGGTGGCGTCATCAATTTCGTCTCCCGGACGCCGGGATCCGATCCGCGTTTGAGTGCGGGTGTTCGTGCTGGTTCATTCAATACGAGGGGCGCTGACCTGGACTTGAATGCGCCTCTGGGCGGCGAAGCTGGCTTTCGTTTGTCAGGCTCGTACGAGCAGGCCGATAGTTACATCAATGTCGTCGAGGGCGAGCGCTACGCGATTTATCCCTCACTCGTGCTGGCCGTATCTCCTGATACGAGGCTCACAGTGCGCGGCCAGCTCAGCCGCATTGAGCAACTGGAATATTCGGGACTGCCGGTGGAACTTACCGCTCCGTCCTTGGTTGTCGATCGCTTCGCTTTCGCCGGCGCTGAAGACGCGCCGCTCACGGCCTCGGAAAACCGGCTGCTCACCGCACAGCTTGACCACGACCTCAACGAAAGCTGGCAGGTTGCGCTCGTTGCCCGCCACACCGAGAGCCGGACGCGGGAATATTCCACGTTCCCATTTGGCGCTCTCGGCGGAACCACCTACGGTTTTTTCCGCGGCCTGCTGCCGGCTGATGTCGAACAGGTGTATTTGGGCGCAAACCTGATTGGGCGTTTCGAATTTGGTGGCGCTGTGCATCAGATTCTGTTCGGCGCCGAACGCGATCAGACCGATTATGAAGCGCGACTTGGTTTCGGCGCGCTGGGCTTCATTGACTATGCCGATCGCTCGACAAATCTGGCCTATGTCGAGCCGGCGGCAACCGACATTCAACGTGACGCCCTGCGTACAACCGCGTTCTATATTCAGGATCAAGCCGGCATTGGCGAACGTCTCGACGTCACAATCGGGTTGCGGTGGAGCTCGCTTGAAGTCGATAGCTATTACGAGAGCGGCAGCTTTCCGTTCGTTGATACGGATAGGACATATGATCGTGTCACTCCAAGATTGGGGGTGACCTACGAGATATTCGACGGGCTCTCCGCCTTCGCGGGGTATTCGGAAGGGTTTCAAGGTCTGGTCGCGGCGCTTGGCGTCACCGATCCGGAGCCGGAAGAGGCGCAATCTTACGAAGCTGGATTGAAGTTCGCGTCGCCCATCGAGGGCCTGACCGGAACGGTCGCCCTCTACCAATTGACCCGGCAGAACGTACGCACGCCTGATCCTGGCAATCCGGGCTTCTCGATCCAATCGGGCGAGCAGCGTGCGCGCGGCTTTGAAGTCGATCTCTTGTACGAGCCAAGCGCCGCGCTATCGGTGCTTTTCAACTACGCCTATACCGATGCCGAGGTGACGAGGGACAACGCACTGCCGGTTGGCGACCGGCTGGCGCGCGTTCCAGAACACGCGGGGCGCTTGGCCGCGCGGTATCGATTCCAGAACGTGCTTCGTCGGTTCGAGATCGGCGGCGGCGTTACATACGCGTCGGAGCGCGAGCTGACGCTGCCGAACACGGCGAGCGTTGACGGATTGGCGCTAGTCGACGCTCAGGCCGCCTATGTCTTTGGTCCGGCGTCGCTGTCGCTCTCGATCGTCAACCTCTTCGATGACGATGGCTTCGAGCCCTATCCATATCTCGGTGGCGCGTTTGTAATTCCCACGCAGCCGCGCTCAGCCTTCTTAACCCTCAGATCTAATTTCTAAAGGAGAGTCTCCATGACCAATCTCGATCGCCGTGCCGCGCTTCTTGCGGCTATGTTGGCGCCGCTCGCCGCGTCGGCATGCTCGCGGGGCCAAGCGCAATCGTCCGCCGACGCGAGCGAAACTCCGGACGGGCCAGTTGTTCACGACATGAGCGACATGCCGGCGACTTGGACGCAGGACAATCAGATCGCCATGCTGATCTACCCGCGCATGACGGTTCTGGACCTTATTGGTCCGCAATACATGTTCGCGAGTCTGATGGGCGCGACCGTCCATCTCGTTGCGAAGACCCGTGATCCCGTCACCAGCGACACCGGCGTCACTGTTGTGCCGACGGCGACGTTTGATGAGGTCCCTCGTGATCTGGCCGTTCTGTTCGCGCCCGGCGGCACGGACGGGACCTTGGCGGCCATGCGCGATGACGCGACGCGTGAATTCATGGCCGATCGAGGTTCGCGCGCGACGTATGTAACCTCCGTCTGCACGGGTTCGCTGATCCTCGGCGCAGCAGGTCTTTTGCGCGGCTACCAGGCCACATCGCACTGGGCCGCGCGCGATTCTCTCGCTGAATTTGGCGCGACGCCTGTCGATGCGCGCGTCGTGAAGGATCGCAACCGCATTACCGGCGCCGGCGTAACCGCCGGGCTCGATTTCGGCCTGCAGATGCTCGCCGAGATGCGCGACCGCACCTACGCTGAAGGGATCCAGCTCATGTGCGAATACGATCCGCATCCGCCCTTCAATGCCGGCTCGATGCATACAGCGCCCTTGCATGTCAAAGCGATGATCGGCGCAATGGTCGTCGCGTTTCCAGGGCAAATTCGCGACGTAGCGCGTGCAGTCGCGCAGCCAGCTTGAGGAGAAGGATCCATGAAATTCAAGATCACGATCCTTTGCGCCATCGGCGCGTTGGCGCTTTCCGCCTGTAGCCCGCCAAGCCAACCGACGCGCGACATACAACCGGCCGTGGAGCAAGTATCGACTACACCCGGTATTGCTGTGTCGGATGCCTGGGCAGCCGCGACACCCGGCGGCGCAACGGTTGGCGCCGGCTACATGACCATCGCCAACAATGGTCCGGCGGATACGCTGGTGCGCGTGTCCAGCCCGCGCGCGCCAAGTGTCGAGCTGCACGAAATGAGCATGGATGGTGACATTATGCGCATGCGTCCGGTCGCGAACTTCACTGTGCCGGCCGATGGTGTGGTTTCACTCACGCCAAGTGGCTTTCATCTCATGTTTATCGACTTGTCCGCGCCGTTCGTGGCCGGTGAGACCGTCCAGGTGACGTTGACGTTTGAGCGCGCAGGCGTGGTCGAAGTGGACATGCCTGTACGTAACCGTACGGCTTCCGAGAACAATGTGTCCCATGAACACCACTGATATGGATCAAGGCGAGCGCCAGCGTGGTGCGATGGCGGGGAAGGCTTGGCTCTATGTGTTGGCGCCGTTGCTTGTGCTGGCGACGATCGCCTTGTTGGTAGGAGCTAGGCTGCAAACGGCGGCTAGCGCATCAAACGAGGCATTTGCCCAGTTGGGACTTGGCGCGGACGACGTTGTGTTGATCAGTTCAGCGAGGCAAACGGTTCGATGGGGCGATCTGCAGGGCGCGCCGCGTGCCATCTTCTTCGGTTTCACTCACTGCCCTGAAGTTTGTCCAACGACGATGGCGGATCTGAGTGGCGCAATGGAGCGCGTTGGAACCGATGCGCAAGCGTTGAAGGTTCAATTCATAACGCTCGATCCGGCGCGTGACGAGCCCGATATTCTCTGCGACTATCTCGCGAGTTTTGGTCCGCAATTCGAGGGGTATTCAGGAGACGCAGCTGAAATTGCCCGTCTGGCGCGAGCTTTTCAGGTTGCATACGAGCGAACTGATACGCTTGGCGGCGGCTATACGCTCGATCACACAGCTTTGGTCTTCCTGGTTGATCGGCGAGGTCGCGTTGTCGATCTGGTTGGCTATCAATCACCGCCGGATCGGATGGATGCCCAGATTCGAAGGTTCCTTCGAGAGGATTGAGAGGCGTCCGTATTGGCTTCCCACACCCAAGATCGCAGTCTCGTTACTCGACGCGGATGCAGTGTACATGCGCTCGGTGTTTTGCGGCATGGGCGGGGCGCCACGCGACTTCGTTCGTTGCGAAGAGGATGCGTGTGGCGGGCATGAAGCGACAGCCCGCAATTGTGCGCGCACGCGAGATGACCGCGGTGAGGTTTTTGGCGTGAAGTGGAACCTCGCCATACTGGAGGCGCTGCAGCGAGACGGGCGGCTCTCAGCGCGAGACTTGGCGAGGGTGACGGGATTATCGCGAAATGCTGCGTGGAGGCGCAAGTCTCTTTTGGAAGGGACAGGCGTGATCCTCGGATATCGCGCGGTGATCACGCCCAGCTATTTGAGTGCGGAGCACGATATTGTCGTGTCCGTGGTCTTCAGTCCGAATGCGGCCGCGGAGGCGGTCAGGTTTGAGTTACTAGTCAAGGACATTGCAGGCATCGTGGGTCTGCTTCGTGTTGGCCTCAACGCCTATTGGGCTCGCATCGCCACCCGAGAGGGGCTTCTTCAGTTTGAGGAGCTTGTTCGCGCCCAGAGTTCGCCGGTCTTGAAGTTCGATGTTGCGCCGGTCATCCACGAAATCGTTCCTTACCGTGATCCGCCTGTGCGCCGACCAGACTGACGCGCTCGATTTGAAACAAGAGGCCCGGAACTCCGTCCCGCATTCGAGCGCCGCTTGGGACGCACGTCTCGTGTGACTTATCAGAAGGGACAAACGTCCCACGGCGAACACGGCCCGCACATTGCGTCACGCCCTTCGATGCACGGCGTATCCAGGGCGCGATACCTATGACAGGGACGGCGACAGAGACGAGACGTAGGACGCTTTCTGCGGCGGCAGCTACTGTTCCTGTCGTCGCGGCATTGCTTTCGGCCACTCAGTACCTCGCGCTTGTCTTCAACGCTCAGCCTGCGCTGGGAACGCCGCTTGTCAGGTTGGCCGGTCTACCGATCTATCCATTCTGGGCGGTTCTCGAATGGTCAGCGCGCTGGGGTGAGCAATATCCTCGACCATTTGCGGTCGCCCACCTCATCGTGCTCTGCGGATTGGTCGCCAGTGTACTGATCGTCGCGATCAGCACGCGTCGGCATTTCCAAGTAAAACCACCCGGCCAAGACGCCTGGGCGTCGTTCGATGAAATCAAGGCGGCCGATCTATTCGCGCCCAGCGGATCGGTGCTGGGCAAATTCGACGGCGAGATCGTGGCCTTCGATGGGCCCGAACACCAGCTGCTCATCGGAGCTTCTCGATCGGGCAAGGGCCGAGGCCACGTCGTGCCGACATTGCTCGCAACACAGCATTCCATGCTTGTACTCGACGTCAAAGGTGAACTCGCCGACGGCGATCCGCGCCATGGCTTCCTTGGCACGGCGGGGTTCCGCGAAACACTCGGATCCGTAGCGCGCTTTGCGCCAACGCGCGCCGATAGCACCCGCTTCAATCCGATGTTCGAAGTTCCGCGTGGCGAGAACGAAGTCCGCGCGGTGCAGAACATTATCGATGTGCTGTTCGGCGCCAATGAGGATCAACGTAGCGCCGATTTCTGGCGCCGTCGCGGCGCCGGTTGGGCGGCGGCGGTGATGCTGCACACGCTCTATTTCGAGCCGCTGGAGCGCAAGACGCTAGCCGTCGTGCGCGAGAAGCTCCGCAATCTTACGCAAACCGCCGAAGAGATGCGGCGTACGCTGCATCGGAAGAATCCCGCAACAGGACGGGCCGAAGTGCATCCCGAAGTGCTGCATGCGGCCGAGAGCATTCTCTCGGCCGAGGAGCGGATGCGCTCGGGCGTGCAGGCGACGGCCGAAAGCATGTTCGAGCTGTGGGCCGATCCGCTCGTCGCCGCCAATACCGCGACATCGGACTTCCGGCTCAGCGATCTGATGTGCGGCGACAAGCCCATGACGCTCTATCTGCAGCCGCCAGCGTCCGACGTGCAGCGTCTCATGCCGCTGATGCGCGCAATCGTTGATCTGACTGGTCGCACGCTGATGGAGAGCCAGACCGAGGTGGGTAATCGCCCGAAACGGCACCGCTTGGTCATGGTGCTCGACGAGTTTCCAATGCTGGGGCGCCTGGAATTCTTCGAGACCATGATGGGCGCCATGGCCGGGTACGGCGTCAAGGCGTACCTCGTCTGCCAAAGCCCCAATCACATTACCCGCGCGTACGGGCGTGACAATGTCATCCTCGATAATTGTCATGTGGTGACGGCGTTCGCCGCGACGGATGGCGACTCCGCCAAGCGCATCGCCGACATGGCCGGCGAAGTCTGGGAAGTTCGCGAGAGCGAGACCCAGAAGAAGCCCAAGCCCTTATTCGGTTGGGGCGAAGGCTCAACGACATCCCGCGAAGAACGGCGTCCGTTGCTTCTGCCCGCTGATGTGCGCTCACTGCCGCGTGATGAGCAATTGATCTTCGTTTCAGGTGTGAAACCGATCCGCGCCAACAAGCTGCGTTTCGATGAAGAGCGCATCTTCCGCGATCGCTTAAGGCCCGCAAGCCATGAACGTGTGACGCTCACGACCACGCATGATTGGGTCGATGTGCGCCCGCTGGGTTTTCTTGAAGCGCTGGCAAAGCCCGTCAGCGAAAAGCGCCGCCATCGCGAGCCGAACGGTCAAGGCGATCTCTTCACGCCGGGCGCGCCGAAACTCTCAGATCTCGCGCTCGCCGGCTTCCGCAATGCTGATGGTTCACGCCAAGCGCCGCCGCCCAACCCTCCGCCGCCTGCGAATGAGAGCGCGGTGCGCAAACCGCGCTGGACGGGAGTGTAACCCCCATGAACCTCACCGGCATCCGTACCTATCTTGAACCTGATCTTGCGCGCGAGGTTTCGCGCGCGGCGCGGGCGCAGAATCGCTCTGAATCCAGTCTCATTGCGGAAACGCTGCGCGCGCGCTTTGCCGCCGATGCAGCTGGCGCCGCCGAAGCGTCCGCGGAAACGCAGAAGCGCCGCCTCGCCAGGTTGGAGGCGCGCATCGATAAGCTCCATCGCGATTCTGCGCTGATGAAGGAGACGCTGTTCGTCTTTGTGCGCGTTTGGCTCGAACATAACCCGCCGATCGACGAGACGCTGGTGGAGAGCGTCGCCGCCAGCGCCGAGGCGCGGTTCGAGCGTTTCCTCGATCTGGTCGCGCAGGGCCTGCAGCCCGGCCGTTCCATGGCCAATGGCGACTTGGAGCTCGGCGGCAACGGGCATGACGACATGGCGGAGGTGGCCCCATGACCGCCGCTCATGTCATTGGTTCATCGCGGCGGCGCTCGGCCTTGGCGCGTGCGTTGGGCGCGAACATCGCCGAAGCGCTGGCCGCGCCCGACGTGGTGGAAGTGCTAATCAACGCCGACGGGCGCGTTTGGGTCGATCGCGTCGGCGCCGGGCTCGTGCTCACGGAGCACCGCCTCATTGCCAACGACCGTGAAACCGCCATTCGCCTCCTGGCCCACGAAGCAGGCGAGACGGTTGGCGAAGATCGGCCCGCACTCGCAACGATACTTCCCGATTCAGCCGCGCGCGTGCAAGCGCTGTTGCCGCCGCTGGTGGAGGCGCCAGTTCTGGCCATCCGCAAACGCCCCTCAATCATCTTCACGCTCGACGATTATGTGCGCGACGGCATCGCTACGCACGATCAGGCGGCGACGCTGCGTGAAGCGGTTTCCGCCAAGAAAAACATTGTCGTCGCCGGCGGCACAGGCTCCGGCAAAACCACCTTGCTCAATGCGCTCCTGGCGGAGCCGATGTTCGCGGATGCGCGTGTCGTCATTCTCGAAGACACCGCTGAGCTGCAGATCGCCAGCACTAACGCTGTGCAGCTGCTGACCAAACGCACTGATCCAGCCGTCACCATGCGCGAGCTGGTGCAGATGACGTTGCGCTTGCGTCCTGACCGGATCGTCGTCGGCGAAGTGCGCGATGGCGCAGCACTCGAAGTGTTGAAGGCCTGGAACACTGGCCATCCGGGCGGGCTGCTCACCCTGCACGCCAATTCCGCCGAAGACGCGCTCGCGCGTCTTGAGGATCTCTGCATGGAGGCGGTGAGCGCACCGCCCAAGCGGCTCATCGCGTCCGCCGTCGATCTCGTCGTCTTCATCGCGCGTCAATCCTCACACGAGGGACGGGGCACGCGCGCGATCCAATCCATCATCAGCCCCAAGCAAAGAGGAGAGTAGGAATGAAGAACACACGATTGATCATGCTTACAGGCGTCACGCTCGCCGCACTGGCGATGGCCGCGCCCGCCTACGCGTCGGGTTCCGGCATGCCGTGGGAAGGTCCGCTGCAACAGGTGCTCGATTCGATCACCGGACCCGTTGCACGCGCGGTCGGCGTCATCGCCATTGTGATGGCGGGGTTCACCATCGCGTTCTCTGATGGCGGTTCGGGCGTGCGTAAGCTCGCATGGGCTGGCCTTGGCCTCGCCTGCGTGTTCGCCGCGGCGACCTGGGGGCTCACCTTGTTCGGTTTCGCCGGCGGCGCGGTGCTCTGAACATGGACGAGCTGCCCGAAGGTTATAGCGCGCCGCTGCGCACGTCGCTCACACGGCCCATCCTGATGGGCGGCGTGCCACGCGGGTTCGCAATCCTCAACGCGACGACGTGCGCGGCGATCGCGCTTGGCCTGCAGCAGCCCTTCCTCGGCATTCCGCTCTGGATCGTTCTGCAGGGGGCGGCTGCGTGGGCGGCGTCGCGCGATCCCTGGTTCCTCGACACATGGCGGCGCCATCTCGCCAAGCCTCACTATTTCGCGGTGTAATCTCCATGCTTGATCTTCGCTCCTACAAGCAGGCCGGTGCGAAACTCACGGACTATCTGCCGTGGGCGGCGCTGATCGCGCCAGGCATCGTCTTGAACAAGGACGGCGCATTCCAGCGCACGCTGCACTTCCGCGGGCCTGATCTCGACTCCGCCACGCCTTCTGAATTGATGGGCGTCGCGGCACGACTCAACAATGCGTTGCGCCGCCTTGGGAATAACTGGTGCCTGCACGTCGAAGCGCGTCGCGCCCCAGCGCCTGGCTATCCGGATGCCTTATGGCCCGATGCGGTGTCGTGGCTCATCGACGAAGAGCGCCGTCAAGTGTTCGAGACCGCCGGCGCACGCTTTGAGAGCCGTTACTTCCTGACGCTCAGCTGGCTGCCGCCCGCGGAGCGGCAAGGCAAGCTGGAGAGCATGATTTTCGAGGGTGGCGGACGCGCCGAAGGCGGCGTCGATTATCACCTGCATCTCGAAAACTTCATCGAGCGCACCGATCAGCTCATGGCGCTGTTCGAGACCATGATGCCGATGGCGGCGTGGCTCTCAGACGAAGAGACGCTGACCTATCTGCACGATTGCATCTCGGACCGCCCGCATCGCGTCGCGGTTCCGTCAACGCCTTTCCATCTCGACGCGCTCTTGCTTGACGCGCCGCTGGTTGGCGGTCTCGCGCCAAAACTTGGCGCAAAACATCTGCGCGTGATCTCTGTTCGCAGCTTCGTGACAGAGACTGAGCCCGGTCTGCTCGATGCGCTGAACAGGCTCGCAATCTCCTATCGGTGGGTGAGCCGATATCTGCCGCTCGATAGGGAAGATGCACGTAAGGAGCTGGAGAAGATCAGGAAGCGCTGGTTCTCGCAGCGCGTGGGCCTCGGCGCGATGCTCCGGGCCGCGCTCTTCAAGGATGAGCCCGTCCTCCATGACAATGCCGCGACCAATCTGGCCGCCGACGCAGACTTGGGCTTGCAAGAATTGGGGGCCGACGCGATTGGCGCGGGGTACGCGACGCTCACCATCACCGTGGCGCAAGAAGACGAGAACGCCGCAGATGAAGCTGTGCGTCAGATTCAGCAGGTGGCCGATGGCTTGGGCTTCGTCACCCAGGTCGAGAGCGTCAACGCGGTCGAAGCATGGCTCGGTTCGCTTCCGGGTTCCGCCTACGCCGATGTACGCCGCCCGATCCTCCTCACGCCCAGCCTCGCGCATCTTCTGCCGACGAGTGCGGTGTGGGCGGGGCCGGAACGTAACGCGCACTTGAACGGTCCGCCGCTGATGCTGACGGCGACGGATGGCGCCACTCCATTCCGGCTTGACCTTCATGCCGGCGATGTCGGCCACACGATGATCGTGGGGCCGACTGGGGCCGGCAAGTCCGTGCTGCTCGCTACGCTCGCCGCGCAATGGCGGCGCTATCCCAGTTCGCAGGTCTATCTGTTTGACAAAGGCCGCTCCGCGCGCGCGGCCATCCTCGGGATGGGTGGTGATTTCTTCGACCTCGGCGAAGAGGGCGGGCTTGGTCTCCAACCACTCGAACGGGTCGATGTCGAGAGCGAGCGCGCCTGGGCGCTTGATTGGATCGTTGGGCTGATCGCCAGCGCTAATCTGACCGTGACTCCCGAGCTTCGCGCCGAGCTCTGGCGGGCGCTCGAAGTTCTCGCCTCCCGCCCGCAAGAGGATCGCACCCTCACTTTATACACAGCGCTGGTGCAGGACGCGTCCGTCCGCGCCGCGCTCCAGCCGTTCACACACGCCGGCCCACACGGCCGCTTGCTCGATCACGACCAGACCTCGCTTGGCTATGGCGCCGTCCAGGCGTTCGAGATGGACGATCTCATGCGCCGGCCGCAAGCCGCGGGCGCGGTTCTCTCGGCGCTCTTTCATGTGCTCGAACGCCGCTTCGACGGGAGTCCCACATTGTTGGTGCTCGATGAAGCCTGGCTCTTCTTGAAGGATGCCTTCTTCGCCGCGCAGATTCAAGATTGGCTGAAGACCCTCCGCAAGAAGAACGTCGCTGTCGTCTTCGCGTCCCAAGAACTCGCTGATGTGGAAGCAAGCCCGATCGCCTCCACGATCATCGAAGCCTGCCTGACGCGCATCTTCTTGCCGAATGATCGCGCGCGTGAGCCGCGTTCGCGCGGTTTCTACGAGCGCCTGGGGCTCAACGGCCGTCAGATCGCGCTCATCGCCAATGCAACACCGAAGCGCGACTACTACCTCGTCACGCGCGATGGCTGCCGGTTGTTAGAGTTGGGCCTCGGTCCGGCAACACTCGCCTTCGTCGGCGCTTCGCGCCCGGAAGACCAGACGCTGATCGATCGCGTGCAGACTGAAGCGAATGGCGCTGGCTTTGCCGCTGCCTGGCTCGAAGCACGCGGCCTGCGCGATGCCGCCGCGGCCGTGCGTCGTTTCAATGCTCAAACTCAGACCAAGAAAGCCACGCCTGCCCTCGTGGCGGCGGAATAGGGGACGCGAGATGCATAGCACTTTTTCGAAATTCATGGCGACGGCAGCGGTCGCGGCGATATTGGCAGCGACGCCTGCGAGCGCGCAGCGCATCGTCTACGACCCAACCAACTACGCCCAGAACCTGCTGAGCGCGACCCGCGCGCTCGAACAGATTCGCAATCAGATCCGCCAGATCGATCAAGCAACGGCAATGCTGCGACAGAATCCGCTGCAGCTGTCGCCGGAGCTGTCGCAATCGATTGGAGAAGCGCGGCAATTGTTCACGGCTGCCCAAGGATTGGCGTTCGAGGCCAATCGTATCAGTGAAGACCTGCGAGCGCTCTATCCCGAGACCTGGGAGAACTTCGATCTGGGCGATGTTCTCGGTCAATCGGATCAGTGGTTGCGTGAGAGCCGCGCCAGCGTCGAGCGGGCAATGGAAGCGGAAGCCCGCGCCATTCAATCCATCGAGCGCACGCAAGGCCGCGTTGACCGGGCACTTTCGTCCTCTTCCAGCGCGGAAGGACAGACGGGCGCGATTCAGGCCGGCAACCAATTGTTGGGCATCCAAGCCTCGCAGCTCGCCGAGATTCAGGCGTTGCTCGTGGCCCAGGGCCGCGCGTTACAAACGGAGCGCATGGAACAGATCGCGCGCGAAGAGCGCGCTCGCGAAGTCCAGCGCCGCGCCTTCCCAACCCAAACGACCGCGCCGCAACCGGCGCAGTCCGCCTTTGAGAACTGAGGCGCAGGGGCCATGGACACCTCCAGCGTCAATTCGTTCCTGAGCCGGTTTCTGGCCGTCGCCGACAGCGGCTTCGGTCTGATTCAAGGCGACGTGAACTTCGTTCTGAACGCGCTGATCGTTATCTCGATCGTGCTGACGGGAACGCAATGGGCGCTGGGCCACGACAATCCTGTCGCGCCGATGTTTCGCAAAGTACTGTTCATCGGCTTGTTCGCTTGGCTTGTGAACAATTGGGACATGCTCTCGACGGTGATCCACCGCTCGGGCGCCATGCTGGGCCTGCAAGCCGGCGGCGGCACGCTCACCATGGCTGACTTGCACAATCCAGGGCGCATCGGCGGCATCGGCATAGAACTCTTCGGCCGCACGGTCGCCTTAGCCGAAGGCATGAACCTGCTGTTCGATTTCATTTCGCTGGTGACGATCTTTCTGGCGGCCGTGTTCGTGATGCTGGGCTTCTTTGTACTGGCGCTGCAGATCTTCGTCGCGCTGATCGCCTTCAAGCTTGGCTCGCTGGCGGCGTTCGTTGCGCTCCCCTGGGGTGTGTTCAATGGCACGGCATGGGTGGCCGAGCGTCCGCTCGGTTGGGTCGCGGGCTCGGCGGTGCGACTCTTCGTGCTGGCGCTGATCGCCTCGGTGTCGATCACTTTCGTCAACACGCTGCCCGCGACGCTCGTGCTCGATGATGGCGGCGCGCTCAACGTGCTGCTGTTTGGCCTGACGGTGTTGGCGCTCGCTTGGTTTGGGCCGTCGCTGGCCAGCGAAGTGGTGCAGGGCCAGCCGCATCTCTCGGGCTCGGACGCGATCCGCACCGCGGTTGGCGCGGGCTTCTCGACAGTGGGCGCCGGCTTCATCGCGGCCCAGGGCGTCAAAAACGCCTGGAGCCTCGGCAAAGGCGCCGTGGGCCTTGCGCTTGGCAAACCGCCGAAATCGCGGGGCGCTTCAAGTGGCGGTTCTGGCGGCGGTGCGTCAGGCGGCGGCCAACGCGCCATCAATTACGCGGCGATGCAGCCGCGTCCTTCTCAGAACAACTCGACACCAAATGGGGGCAAGTCATGAATTTCGCATTCCGCGCGCCAACCAAGAATTACGCATCTCCACCGCCCGATACCCCGTACCGCCGTGCGCAACAGGAATGGGACGCGCGCATGGGCTCGGCCGTGCTGTCAGCACGCTCGTGGCGTATGACGGCGTTCGCGGGCCTTGGGCTTGCGGCTGCACTCGCCGCGGCGCTCACCTTTGTTGCGCTCGATCAGCGCACCTTTGTCCATGTGGTGGAAGTCGACCCGCAAGGCCAAGTGATGCAGGTTCGTGCCGCGGACGGCCGCTGGTCGCCAACCAATGCGCAGATCGCTCATCACCTCGGCCGCTTCGTCCGTCTCGTGCGATCACTGCCGACCGATGGCGTGGTGCTGCGCGAGAATTGGTTGGAGGCATATCGTTTCCTCACGCCCCAAGCCGCCGCGCAACTTTCAGAGATCGCGCGCCAAGACGATCCGTTCCTGTCTCTCGGCAGGGTCGGCCGCACCGTGCATATCCGCTCGATCATGGCCCGCTCCGGCAATACATGGGAAGTGACCTGGGTGGAGCGCGCGACCAACGCGACCGGCACAAGCGACGGCGACGTTTACTCTGGCGTGTTCACCGCAACGACACGCCCGCCGCGCAACGCCGATGAAGTCGCCGCCAACCCGCTCGGGCTGCTCATTTCCGATTTCAGCTGGAGCCGTGAACGATGAAACCCGTCCTTGCTTTGCTCCTGGCGTCAACTGCGCTTGCGGCGTGCGCCACGACGGAGATTGTTCCGGTTGCCGAAGGCGATGGCGTTGAAAGCGGCTCAGCAGATTTGCGCGGCGTGCTCGACGTCGAAGTTCCCGCTCCCGCGCCGGTTCAGCCGCCGCGTCAGCGGCGCGGACGCGAGCAGCCTCCGCTGCAAGTGCTGGCGGCAGCCAACACGGCTGCAAGGCAACGGCCGACGTCGGATGCGTTCAACCAGGCGCGGCATATGTTCACCTATCAGCCGGGCGCACTCTTTGAACTCTACACCAACCCCAATTACGTTTCGACCATTCTGCTCGAACCGGGCGAGACGCTGAATGATATCGCTGCCGGCGACACATCGCGCTGGATGGTAACCGAAGCGAGCGCCGAGACAGAAGGAGACGCGCGCACGATTGTGTTGGTGAAGCCGCAGACTACAGGTCTGCGCACCAATATTGTGCTCATCACCGACCGGCGCACCTATCTCATCGAAGCGGTGTCGCAAGCGGGGACAGCCTACGCCGCACAGGTGGCGTGGTCCTATCCGCAGAGCGCCGCCGCAAACGCCGGCGGCATCCCCAGCATTGATCGGCTCAACTTCTCTTATCGAGTCCGCACCGTGCGTGGCCGCACGCCGGCCTGGACGCCTGCCCATGTCTTCGACGACGGACGCCGTACCTGGATCGAATTTCCACCCGGCGTGGCGGCCGCCGACATGCCGCCGCTCTTCGTTGTCACTGGCGAAGGCGCGGAAATTACGAACTATCGCGTCCAAGGCCAGCGCTATGTGATCGACCGCATCTTCGACCGCGCCGAACTCCGGTTCGGCACACGTGCGCCGATCATCGTTCGTATCGACCGAGAAGGAGCGCGGCGATGAATACGCCCACGTCTGCACCGCCAACGCCGCCGGTCGATCTTTTACTGCGAGCGAGACCGCCATCGCCGAAACGGCTGTCGCGCAAGGTCATCTTTGCCGGTCTCATTCTGGCAGGAATCGTGATTGCCTTTGCTTTGGTCAGCGGCCTTTCGGAGCCGCCCGACCGGCGCGGCGACGCCGCCCAGGACGCCGTCGCCGCGGCCGGCGGGCCGCCGGAGAGCATCCAACAAGCGTCCGCTGACTATGATGCACGCAGCCTTGTTGGCGCCGAGGAGCAAGTCAATCTGACCGCCGCAGGAGCTGAGGATGTGTTGGCGCCGCCAACCGATCCAATGTGGGCCAATCCAAGCGAGACGCCGAACGCGAGCACCGCGCCGCCAGCACCTGACCCACAAGAGACGGCACGAATCTCGTCGATCCTGTTTGCGGGGCGAGACGAGGGGACGCGCGCCGATCAGGATGCCGACCGGCTCGACGCGCGGCTTTCACCGCCGCGCTCGCGCTACGAGCTGCAAGCTGGACACGTCATTCCGGCAGCGCTCGTCACTGAACTCAATTCAGATTTGCCCGGTCGCGTCATCGCCCAGGTGACGGCGCCGGTCTTCGACAGCGTTACTGGCGACCACCTCCTCATTCCGCAGGGTTCGCGATTGATCGGCACATATCGCGATGGCGCGCGCTATGGCGATAATCGTGTCCTGCTGTCCTGGACGAGGCTCATCTTGCCCAATGGCTGGAGCATCAACCTTGAAAACATGGATGCGAGCGACCCGTCCGGCGCTTCGGGTTTGACAGATCGAACCGACAATCATCTTGACCGATTGGCGGCGGCGATTGCGTTGTCGTCCATCATCAGCGTCGGGGCCAATGAAGCGGAGGACAATGAATCGAGTGGTCTCATGCCGAGCCTCGGCGACGCCGCCGCACAGCAGGCCGCGCAGACCGGCTCGCGCATTGTCGATCGTGAACTCACCGTTCGCCCGACCCTGCGCATCAGAGCAGGGGCGCCGGTTCGCGTGTTGGTTTCGCGGGATCTTGTGTTGAGGCCATACCGATGAAACGGCGTGGGCGAGACAAACGCAAGCAAGTCGGCGCGGACGCGCAGCCGGACCTGTTTGCCAGCGCAGGTGCGTTGCAGTCAGCAACGGTCAAAGCGCCGACTATTGCAGCCAACGATCAAAAGCCGAAGGCGCCGCCAGCGCCAAAGCAGGTTGTCTTCGTTCGTCCTCCGAACGGGTTGCTGCGCGTGCGCGAGGCGGCGGCCCGGCTTGGGCTGGCAAAATCAACCCTCGACAGAATGCGATGTGAAGGCCGCGGCCCGCGCTTCGTCAAGATTACTGGCAAGATCGTCGGTTACGATCCGACAGACTTGGACGCCTATGCGGAAGGGAGAAAGCGCCAATCGACGTCGGAGTGTTAGGTCCATCTCGGCCGGCTAAGGAGCGAATGCTGCGGCCCCGCTGCGAGAGCCGACTAGGACTGGGCGGGGTCAAGCGATCATTAAGCAAACCCCGCGAAACGGGCGGGCGGACTTAGCGGCCACGTGGCTCGCGTGTAACGTGCACCTCACGTTACCGAAGTAGGGTTGCGGAAATGGTTCGGAAGATGTATGTTCTCTTTATGTTCCACCGATGGATGCGGCCTTGAAGATCAAGTTCGCCCATCTGGCAATCGGTGCCGGCATGATCGTGGCCACCGTCGCCGCTGGCTTCGTCGGTGCGATTGCATCGCTGCGCTTCAGCGGAGCGAGCTATACGCTCAGCTACGCCGACTTTGTATCGATCATGCTGGCGGCGATCTCGCTGCTGCTGACGCTGCTCGCGTTCTTCATCGCCATCCTGGCGTTGGTCGGTTGGAATTCGCTTTCGTCGAGGGTGAAGGAGGCGAGTGATGAGTTTTTGAAGGATGGCTTCTCGGACGGAGCGACGCTGCACAAGTTGTTGAAGGAGAACTCAGCTAGCGCGCTCATTGAATATCTGAAGACGGGTATCAAGGAGGGCGATCCGCTCTATCAGATGCTCAAGCGGGTATCGGAAGAGATCAATTACGAAGGTATTTCAAGTTTTCAAGCTGAGGCATCGGAGGAGGACAATGCCAAACGTGACGACTGATATGGCTGACTCCCTGTGGAGTCGTATCGAAGCTGGTGAGTTGGAAATCGTACGCGCGTTTATTCGCTCAGGTCCGCCGGTGAAAGTCGGCGAATTGGCGAGCGCGCTGGGATTGCGCGTGACGCGGACTCCGAATCTCCCTTCGAATGTGTCAGGTTTGATCCGGCCAGCGGAAACCGAGTCGGGCTTCGAAGTGCTCGTGAACAAATACGAGTCGCAAGCGCGACAACGGTTTACCGTCGCTCACGAGATCGCACATTATCTTCTGCACCGAAACGACATTGGCTCAGGTGTCATTGACAGCATCATGTATCGCTCAAGCCTAAGCTCTCGAAAGGAAGTCGAAGCAAACCGTCTCGCAGCGGCCATCGTAATGCCCGCAAGCGCGGTTTCCGAACGGCTTCAAGGTCTTGGCGGACTCGATGAACCCGGCGTGGTCGAAGAGCTCGCTGAGGTTTTTAAGGTCTCGGAGCCAGCGATGCGGATACGCCTTGGAGTGGGGTAAATGCTTGAGCCCTATGCTTACTGCCCCAGAATTCTGGCGCGCAGAGCGGAAATAAAGGCTCTTTTCCAACTACCAGCGTCATCGAAAGATCTGCTTCTTCCGATGATCGCGGCGGCGCCGTGGCCGAATGGCAAGCACCTTTTCCGGACCTGGGAGAAAATCTCCGAGGCGCTCGGCGGACGCAGATATGCGCTCGATATTGATGAAACGTACGCTGGGACTGATTCGCCGAGACCGGCAGCCGCGGAATTCGCGGCGTTGCGAGACCCGACCAACGGCTACGACAATTACTATCGGCAAGTAGTGGATCTGCCCAACGCGATACCTGTCTTTCGGCTCGTCGAAGGTGCTGACGACATTCGTGCTCAGCTTGCGAATGTCGAACGCGCCGACCGAGGCTTGTTCGTTCGTCTTTGGCACAACGGGCCAAACTACTCGTTCGATACGCTCGCGGCCATCAAGAATTCGGGCCTGGACTTCGTTTTGTTCGTCGATGCGGGGTGGGATCGTGAGCTCTTGCTTCGAGAGGCGTGGACGCAGCGAGTGATTGAGCAGATCACCGACGCTGCTGATCGCGTAGAAGTCGTAGTGTGCGGGAGCAGCTTCCCCGACTCATTTGCGGACATACGGGCCCGCAAGGAAATATCGCTCGAAGAACGGCATCTGTTCGCGAGTATGACGCGCCGCTTCAACGAAGTGCGGATCACATACGGTGATTGGGCTAGCACGCGCCCCCGTCAACCGCCCACGCCGATGAACATCGTTCCGCGCATCGACATCGCGCTTCCACAGTCATGGATTTCCTTCCGGCAGAGCGAAGAAGAGACATATGGAGACATCGCGCGGCGTGTCGTCTCAGATCGGACGTGGCTACAGCAGCCGAAAATCTGGGGCATCAATACAATCGAGTGGACCGCTGAAGAGCTTCCTGGCGCGATAAAAAACCCCGAGGCCAACACAGCTGCGCGGGTGAACATCCACCTGCACCGGCAAGCTCAGTTCAATGCCGCGATCATCGTCAACGATGCGGACGAGCCGTTTACCGACGATTGATCTAGGCGGCCGAGGCATCGCTGGACAGCTTCTTATACCTCGCGCGACTTCAGTTTGAGCAACCGCGTCGAGCGCTCGATCATACCTCGTTCCGCCAATCGGCGCACAGATGCGCCCAGGGTGCTGGGCGACATGCTAAGGTCGGAGGCGATCTTATTCAGGCTACCTGATAGAGCGCCGCCGTTCGCGCGCAAGGCTTCCAAGATGGTGGCGTCGGACTTCGCGAGGGGGCGTTTCTTCTGGGCGTTGGCGGCGGGCTTTAGCCCGCGCGTGAGACCGAGGCTCTCGTGAATGCCTGTCTCCCAAGCCTCCCGCATTCGATCCCCAACTTCGTACTCACTGTTCTTGAAGTAGCGTTGCAAGTCCTTGGCAGTGTCTGAAAGTGCATCGGCGGTTTGTTCGAAGACGGACGTTGCGTCCTTAGCAGTGATGTCGGCTCGGGTTTGTCCGAAGCGCAAGAGGCGATCCGGGCTCGGCCAGTCGGTCGAGCCGTCCATGGTCAAAGCCATGGCGTCTTTCGGCAGGTAAGCGACGGTGGTGACGAGATCGTAAGTGGGTGCAAGCCGCAGATCGGCTTCCACTTCGTCGTAAATGAGCCCAAAGTTTTTCAGATGGGCGTCGCCGTTTCGGATGGCGCAGTTAAGCACAATCAATTTGAAGAGCTGCTTCAGATCGTCGGTGATGTTGCGCTGTGGCAGAAATTCCTTCGCGCGCTTGAATATGCGGGTCTCATAGCTGCCTTTGTATTTGTTCGCTGTGCCAAGGCCGTTGAGGACGCAGAAGTCCTCAAATCCAAGATAACCATGCTCGGTAAGATCGAAGCGGTCGATGACAAGCGCGGCGCCATCGTCGGAAAGCTCGAAATGAGGGACGGGGAGGCCAAGCTTCGTCGCCGCTTGGAGGCAGAAACTTTCGTTGGCGGCGAGTTCGGGATATTCGTTCGCATCCCAGAGTTTTACGATGTGCGTCGCGCTTATGACGCTGGGCGATTGCCGACCCTTTGGGTCGGACGCCTTTCCGCTGGCGCGGATCATAACTTTCGGCTGCACGCCAGAGATTCCCGACTGCTCAGCGAAGGTCGAGAGAAGATAGTCAAACAGTCCGCCACCGCGGCGCGCGCGAAGGATCTCGTCGATCGATTGAAAGGGGAGGTTCTCGTTGAGGTCTTGTCCCTCTGCCGAAAAGCGCACGCGGCCGATTTGGTTTCGTCCGACGACACCGAGAAGATCAAAGTCATCAAATGTGCCTGTCGCCTTGGCAAAGCGTCGAGTGAGTCGCTCGCGTAGCGCGCCTTCGGGCAGGTTCATCTCAAAGATCGGCGCCAGTCCGAAGTCTGTGTCCCACGACTGCACGCGCACCGGCATGGTCACAGACACCGCGCGCGCGGCCGGCGCGCCTGGTTCGTACGCGAAAGTCGAGCCGCGCGTGGCGAGGCGATCAAGAGCGCCCGCGCGCTGGCCGTCGGTCCAGACGCGGATCACGCCCCTTCCTCGGCGCGAAGGTCATCCAGAGTGGGACGTCGTTGGTTTTGCTCAGTGAGGCGCAGATCGTAGCCAAGCGCATTCAGGACGCGGGTCAGATGCTTGAAGCCAATCTCAGGAATGCGCCCGTTTTCGAGCCCTTCCAGGCGCGCCAATGAAACGCCAGCGCGCTCCGCTAGCGCACGCTGGGTGAGCTTCAGCGCTTTGCGCCTTGTTTTGACCGCTTCGGCGATTTCGGCGAGGTCCGCCATAAGAACACCTACTATACGAGGTAAGATTGCCTGTCGCAGGCGATTAGCCTTGTATAAGAGGTATCAGGAATAAATCAACACTTCGTATAAGAGGTATTTTGCCGATAAATCCAAAAACACCGCCTATACGAGGTGTTTGTTCGGTATGAGGGCAGAGTGCTTTGTCACGGCTAGCAGGCGCGCGCCATGCCCAGCCAGACTTCGCGCGCCGCAGGCCTCACTTCGCGCTTCTAGCGGTCGAAAAGCTCCATTTGTCTCGCCGGGACAGCATGCGCCGCCGGACGTGCGGACGCATTATCCGCGATGGCCACTTCTGTTGGGCTTTCGACCTTTCGTCCGGCGTTCTTGTAGACGGCGCCAATGTGATCGAACGCTGCTCGGGTCGCCTCATCGTTGAGATGCGCATAGCGCTGCGTCACTTCTAGGCGGGAATGGCCCAGCGCCTTTTGAACGAACGCGAGGCTGTGGCCATCCTTGACGAGCAAGCTCGCGAACGTGTGCCGTAGATCGTGCAAGCGCAGATCGGGGCAGCTGGCGCGTTGAACAAGCGCTTTCCAGAACCGCCTCGGTGTTTCTATTGGGCCTTCATATGGCGCGGTCTTAGGGAAGACCCACGCCGTTTCGTTTCTTCGACCCTGAAGAATGCCGAGGGCAGGGGCATTCAGGTTGATGGTCTTCCGACGCCCAGTGCGACCGGACTTGTGTCGCTCCGGGCTGAGCACAATCATCTTCTGCGTGAAATCGACCTCCGCCCAGGCAAGTTCGCGAATTTCCGCTAGGCGGGCGCCTGTCAGCGCCAACACGCGGAACAGATCTGCGTAGAGTTCAGGAATCTCGCCGCACTCAACCATATCCGCCAGCGTCTGGAAGAGGGCTACAGCCTCCTCGTCTGTCAGGAAGCGTTCACGCTGCTTGTCCGGGAAACGCGGCGCGCGCGCGACGGGGTTGTCTTTGATGATCTCACGTTTCACTGCCCAGTTGAAAACCGCGTTCAGCGTTCGCGTACTACGGCCCACAACACTCGGGCCACCCTTAATGATCGCCTTGCGCCGATAGCCCAGCTTGGTTGTTCGGGCAGTCTTTCCTCTTATGACTTCGTTTTGCCAGCGCGCTATGTCGTGGGTGGTGAGGCTGGGCAGGGTGCATTTCCCCAGCAGTGGGGTCACATGGCACCGGAGATCGGTGGCGTCGGTCTTCCATGAGCTTTCGCGTTTCGTCGGCTTATCGATGCGGCCCTCGGTTAGATAAAGCTCGATGAGTTCGCTGACGGTCGTGGCATGTCGAAGAACTTGCTTCTCATGCTGGGGGTCGCCACCCTTCGAGACCGCGTGCTTTGCATCCAGGGCGGCCTTGCGCCCCTGGTCTGGGGAGAGGGGCCCATAGTCGCCAAGTAGCAGCAAACGCTGACGGCGCCCGACGCGGTACCGAAGCTCAAAAGTCTTGCGCCCGCTTGAACGGACCCGCAGGCGGAATCCCTTCAACTCACTGTCCCAAATGCAGTAGTCTTTGGGGCCAGGTTCGGCGGCGTCGATCACGCGTTTCGTGAGCTTTTTCGGAGGGTCTTTCGTCGACATGCAATGCGATCCTGGTCACCGCATGGTCACCACGAGAACGAAAATCAGCGCCTACGTGCGCCTATTCTTCGCGCTCACGAAGTGAACATAACGCATTGCAATTAGAGGGAAAATCCCACGTGCGACAACATCCGGCGACATGAGCGAAAATGGCCTTGGGGCTGTTGCCAAGGTTGGGGTCGTGAGTTCGAATCTCATCGCCCGCTCCAATACTTAGCTCACCTTCCGGCGAGCCGTTGACACTCAGTTGACACTTGTCGTTGACAGGTCCTGTTCGGCACCTGTTCTTAGTCCTGATAAGGCTCGTCGCCGTCGCTCACCAACGTCTCTGCACCGAAATTGGCTTGGCGGTAGAGGTGAATATTCACGCGCGCCGCGGTTGCGATCGATGGGCTTCTGATTGAGTTAGGCAGTTCGTTCGCTGTGCAATCGATCAGATAGGTCCCCCAAATTTGAACATTGGGCCACGCTTCATCCGCCACGATACGGCGTGCGATGTCACTCCAATCCTCCTTTTCCTCTTCGTCACCGGTCTGTCGGAAGCTGAGCCACGCTGCTGGAAGCGGCAGATCGATGCGGGGCACCAGCGTCATCGGAGTTGGATGTGTCGGCGGCCGTGTGCTCGCCCAGTCGCCATAAGTGATGCGCACGGCGTTGAATCGCCGGACCATTGATTCGAAAAGCCGACGTTCCTCCAGGACGATGTGTCTGCGCGCTCCAACGTTCGTGAAGGAATCCGGGAAGCTGCTGCCGCAGACCACGGTCTCAACGCGTTCGGGCTGCTCCGCGATCTTTTCGACTACGGCCTGCGCCCACGGCTCGAGCGTCAGCAAATCCCTTCGCCATCCAACGTCGATCAGGGCGACGAAATCTATGTTTCGGGCCATCACTTGATCAAGATCTTGTAGCGGTGACGCGCTCGCTTGGTACTCCAATCTCAAGACGAATCCGCGGTCCAGTTCGGCGATATGATCAAGTTGTTGGTCTAGCTGCTGAAGCGTGGGATAGGTGCGCAAGACCGGAATGGCACCTGGCAACGCCGCCACCTGTTCGTAGTAATTGGCGAATCCGTCGTCGTCGGCGAACAAAGCATCGAAGGCTTGACCGGCGGGGCGCGGATTTTCGGCTCTGAAGCGGGTTCGATCGAGATCAAGTGCGAACTGGAAACCGGACGTCGCCTCCAGAATTTTCTCCCACGTGCGGTCGAGCCCCTTTGCGTTGGGCCAGGGCCGGGCGACGATTGTTGGAAACAACTTGGCCTTCGAGGCGGCCGGCAGCTGGAAAAGCGCCTTCATCTCTGCAACGCGCGCATGCAGAACAGGGCAGTAGGTCCGACCTTCCAACATCCAGTTCTATGACATCCCTAGCCGAATTCTCATTGCCGGCTCCGACACTCGGTAGCGTTCGGCGAGTTCTTCCACGATGCCAGGAGTGCCGAGTCCCCCAAGTTCCGCAAGATCGCCGCTCAAAATTTCCGCCGGCATAACGATCGCCGACGCGATCTGGTTTGCCTCCGTTTCCTTTCTGGAGCCGAGATTAGATCGGTACATGATGCTGTCGACGACGCCCTCGGCGCCGATATCGTTTCGATGCAGCAGGTAGTGGCCGATCTCGTGGGCGACGGTGAATCGTTGCCGTTCCGGCATTTCATACTTGTTCACCGCGATCTCGAATCCGCTTCGCGTCGCAGCGGAGCGCCGGATCAACCCTGAAATCCGCGGCGCCATGGGCGATCGTGTCACCTTGATGCCGAGTGCCTCGGCAAGTTCGCCTACCTTCACGGGTCGCTGGCCGATGAAGCGTTCGACGATTTCGCGCTCGGCTTGATCTACCTTCGCCCACAGCGCGCCGGCCCGATCTCTAACGAGGGTTTCCATCATCCTTTTCTCCATCCGGATCATCTGGTTCGATCTCTAGAACACCTTGGTAGGCGACCCGCTCCGCCGCTTTTTCCATGGCCTCATAGAGTGGATCGCCCGGCTCCATCTCTTTGGTGACATAAGCCAAGAGCTTGTCCTGCAGCAATTTGCTGAGCGCTTCGCCGTCACTGAAGCCTTTAAGTAAGTACTCGTCAGTCCGGTTGCGAACCCGCTCTGAGATGGCGCTCCATCCGATAAAAGCGGCCACGGCGAGCACGAGACCTAGCAGCGTGATCAATAAAGACACGGCGGTAAGCATCACCGACACAAAGTCTGCGTAGGACATCGTGTAGGAACTCGTGCCGAAATAGCGCGTCGACGCGCTGCCAACGACGCCGCCGAGTACTCCAACCGCGAGCACACCGACGCCGACCAGGACAGAACGCAACTTGTCGCTCATGCCTCTCCCCCGGCGTAGCTTCCGAACGAATTCGGTTGAGAACGAGTTAAGGCTGATAGACCCAAATGGCCAACCAAATGTCACTTGGGTCCGAACAACACTAAGCCGACCCAGCGTCTTTCTTTCTGGCCCGAGCGTCGCGAAGTCTGACGATTTCAGCGTCGACGCGGTCCTGGGCGCCGTCAGCAAGCCGCAGCCGCTCCGCCTGCCGGCGATAGTTCTGTGCGGCCCGTGGCGTGGCGTGGTCGAGCTGCGCCATGATCTCGGCGTCGCTGCCGCCGGCGAGCGCGATCTCGACGCCGCGCGCGTGGCGTAGCCCGTGAATGGTGAGCACAGGCCGCACCTTGCCGGCCTTGGCTAAAATGGCGATCGCGCGGTCGACGGCATGACTTAGCGCGCGGGGCTTCCACGGTTGCCCTTGCGAATTGTAGGCGACGGTCAGCGCGCGGTTCGGTGTGGTGCTGAGCAGGTCGGTCAGGCGCAAATCTTCGCGCCGATCGCACAGCACTTCCTTCTTCTCCGTCATCCAAAGAATGCGGCGCTCGAGATCGCCGGCGCCGTTCTCGCGCTCGATGCGCGCGCGCAGCGGGACGCGGCAAATCGTTTGCTTGCGAAAGCCGCCCCATCTTCCCAGCGCGATTGCGCGCGCGAGTCCGGGCCGCCCGCGCTCCAGCGCCCAAGCAATGAACGCTTCGACCTCTGTATCTTCCCAACGTGGGTTGCGTTCGCCGAGCCCTTGAGGGCGCGCCACCTTATCGATCCGGCTGAAGGGATCGCCCGCAATGCTTCCGAGAATGATCGGGCGCTTGCAGACGTTCTTGAGCACCTGCAGCGCGGTGTTCGCCGCTTCGTGTCCTCGCGGCGCCCACTTGTCGCGCAGAGCGAGGATGTAAGCGGCGTCGATGTCGCTGAGCAGTATGCCGGCGAACACGCGCTCGAACTCGTCAAGCCATCGATCGTACCTGCCCTGCGTCGCGGCGCTGAGCGTCAAGTAATCCGCGCTAGGCGGCATCCCGAGAGCGCGGTCGCCGCGATATTCTTTGACGGCGCCAACCAGCGTGCCGGCAGCGGGTGCTGGCCGCGTCTTAGCGGTGGCGGTGAGGGCGGCCACCTCGTCGGCGAGGGCCTGCGTACCCCAGGGCATTTTGAGCGCGATCGGCGGGGCTTTGCCCTTGCGAAAATAGAGCCGCTCTGTCCCGTCGCGCTTGTCGCGCCAGCGCTGAATGTATGGCGGCCGCTTTTCCCAGGGGGTGTGATCGACCATTGCGGGCCTCCCTCAGATGCGCGCCAAGCTCGCCTGACGCCGTTCCTCCGGCGTGGGCGGCGGTGCATCGGCGCCGATATGAACGCCGCCGTCAAGAGCAGGGCCGCCGGAGGCGACGGCTTTGAGAGGCTTGTCGGGCAAATTATCAATCCAACGGTCCAGCGCCGCCCGATCCCAACGCAAACCCCGCCAGCCCTGATCTTTGGCCGGCACAGGGCATTGGCGGTCGAATTGGTCGGGGCTCATGTCGCAATAGGCCGCCGCCGTCTCGCGGCGCATGAGGCGCGGCCAACGGTCGGCGTGCTCGCTCACTGCCGCGGCTCCGGCTTGTGCTCGATCGACCAAACCGCGTCGCAATGCGAGCAGCGCACAACGCCCGCGCTGCGTTGGCGCGCTGGCAGCGTGAAGCCGCAATCCGGGCAGAAGCCGCACTCGAATTGACGCACGGCCGTTTCGACGTCGGGCAAGGGCATCCCGGCCATGGTGTCGTGCCGGAATCGATGCCCGGCCGGCGAAGAGGGTGCTGATGCGCCCGAAAGGTTGGCCCGAAGATTCTCGTCGCGGGTAAGAAACGGCGCGCGTGACTCGCGAACGATCGTTGAGGCGGGAAGTTCTGGGAACGTCTGGGCCATGTGGGCATGGTTTGCCCAGACCGCCCAATACTCGCGAGGTCGTTTAATTGGCGTGGAAATTTTTGACGTGGTGAAGCCGGCGGCGGTTGCAAATCAGAGTAGGCCGGCTCTGCTTTTAGCTCACGCTGCCGGTTGGCCTCACTGCCCGGATCGCATCAAGCAGCTTTTGGGTCTCTGTCGCCGAACCGAATTCGCGCCCGGCCCAAGCCGGCGTTATAGCGCCGTCCATGCCGCGGTTCTGGCAGTGCCGGCAGCGCAGCCGGCTCGCGACTTCGCGAACCACGCCGCGCTCACCCCAGGCCCGCAAACACGCGTCCCGGCTCGTCGCAGTCGGCCGCCGACGCTCTGGCGCGGCGCTGGAAGATCGCGGATGCTACCGATCCGAACACCAGTGGCGACCCATTTGAAAATAAAGTTCGCGGCCGCCGATCACGAAGGAAGGAAAAGGTGAAACTAGCTGTATGTGCGAACTGCGCCGACGTTTTCGCTCTTCGCTTAGACGCCTCCCGCAAGTGTGATTGCGGTGCGTCGGGCGGGCGCTATCTCGACAACACCAACGCCGAGATTTGGGGCGATGCGATCCCGCTTGGCTTCGACAACTCCTCATTTGAAGCAGCGCTGCGTGAGCGCCCAGAGCGCGGTAGAGGGTTGCGGTTTGATGCATTTGTCATCGCGCGGGAATGCGCGTCTGTGATGACGACGTCTGCACCACGCGCGCCGCGCGGCGCGAAACCTCGGAACAAGCGCTAAGCTTTGGATTTGCGTGGCTTGTTCTCGCAGCGCTTTGGCAATTAGCGCGGCTGACGGGAACGACGCGACACTAAGCGCACACCGAACCAAGCGCGGTCGTAGGGCCAAGGGGGGGCGGCGATCGGAGCTTCCGCTTCGCGTGTAGATCGATCTGGAGTGTCCTGAGCGATCAACGGCGACCTCGTTTTCCAGTCCGTCCTGGAGGCTCATTACGCGCCGTCACGAAATTCCTTGACCCACATCGGCTGCAACGGGCTGGGATTTGGTCAAGTTGCCGATCCGCTCCCCAGGTCTTGATCGCGATCTGGATGTCGACGCGCCCAGTCTGGCCGCAGAGCCCCTGTGGGCGAACGTCTGGCCGCGAACAGGTGAACGCGATGCGTAGGCTGCCTTGCTCGTAGGCCTGTTTCAACGTGATCATTCAGGTCGCTCCCCAGGCGACCCCATGCCAGCTGTGCTATACGGCGCCAGTGCAGCCTAAGACCATCCCGCCGGGCTCCATGACTATGGAGCAAATCCGCGCCCGCATGCGCGAGATTGGGGCGCGCTTCGAGCCGGGCGGTATCCTGGAGCGTGAAGCCCTCGACCTGGTCGCGGAATATATGGCGCTGGAAAACGAACTGGCGCGGTTGACGGGGAGTGCAGGGCAATGAGTGATTGAGAGCGGACACCAAAACGGCCGTTGGACACTTTTTGTCCCACTGGCGGTCTTTGGCCCATTGCGGACGGTCAGCCTCGAAGGCAATTTCGCGCCATGGGCCGTCGCTACCTTACAATGGACGAGGCGTCGTCCGCGCTGAGGCGCGGGAAAGCGGTCGAGTGCTTCCTAGGCCCATGTGAGCGCAACGGCGTTCCTGGAATTCGGCATGCATCAATCACACGCCTCGGAGACGAGGTGCAGTTGTGCGTGTTCGATACGGCTGACGAGGGAAATGCCGCCTTTCTAGACCTGTACGAATTTGGCCCCCTGGACCCCTCACTGTCTCCGGGTGATGCCGACGAAGTGAGTGCTTATCCCACGTTGGAAGCCTGCGTCGCCGCCATACAGGCTCGTTGGCCGGAACGTGGCCAGCACCTCGTCAATGAAGGCGTATTGCAAGACGAGTATCGCGACTACATCGCTGGCGGTCGCCGCACGTAGAGAATGTCCGTTGTCGGCGACACCGCGCCGTACCGGGCTGATCGTGATAAAAGTCACACTTTGAGCGACCAAGCCGGCGAAGGACAAATCGATGAACTTCAGTGTCCGTCTGAGGAGCAAGTTAACAATTGGGAGACGAGCGTCTACGTTGGCGAAGCGATGGTACAAGCTGGCGCCGCTGCGTTTTTGTTAGGCGCTGGTGGAGCCACCAGAGCGCCCCAGTTCCGTGGTTTAGTGGCGCACGGGCGTTCAATGATGATTGTAGGCGCAGTTTATAGCAATTACGGGCAGGCGCAGCTCATGCTTAATGGTCATCAGCAGACGGCAGCCAACGCGGTTGCATCTTCTAGACTTGCAAACATGATTTCGCCTGGCGGCAGCCCGGCGAATGTCTTCACCGCAGCGGCCATTGGGGCCGCCCTCGACGCTGGACAAGATCTCTCGAACACAAGTTTAAATTCATGTCCTTGAGGTACACGGTCGCGAAGCGAATATTGGGTTGGGTGTTTGTAGGGGGAGGTTTAGCTTCTCTTCCATGGACTGCTTACAGTGGGACCACCTTGGCCATCTCCGCAGTAGTTACGGGGGCGGGCCTTCAGTTGTTGGCAAACCCCCGCTCTGCCGCGAGTCGAGACTCAACTGGCACGAAGTATTGGGGCCTGGTTTCAGGCGCCGGACACGCAGTCATCGCAATTGCCGCAATCGCCTTTGTCGTCGAAGTTTTTGTTTTTCACGGTGCGCACGAAATAATACCCTTCTTAATGGGCGTAATGTCGATAGGTCTAATTGTGAGCCTGCTTGGCGCCGTGTTCAAATTTTTTGGTGATCACAAAAGGTGACGCGCGTTATCGAAGCGAAAGGGTGACACACACCCTATAATGCGGAGTGAGCGAAATGAAGTACATGTTTGCGTTCGCAGTTATCACCGCTTCACTGTCAGCCGTGACAGCCTCAGCCCAAGAGGTATCGCAAGGCTTGCCGTCTGCGCAGACGCCTGCGCAGCCTTCCACGCTCTCTGCGCCTCTAGGCGATCTGCTCCGCAACGCCGCCGCGCCCTAACGGACCTCACCACAAGCCCTACGCTGCTCGCGCAGCAATCCCCCGACGGCGCTCCGCGACGAAGACTGGGGGGTTTCGCATGTTCGCGCTCATGATCCGAATGGCAGTATGTTGCGGTGCATGTCGCCACTCGACGCCAAGGCCTCGGACTGACTGCCTTCGGCGATGGCCTGCCTTAGCGGATGCAGCATTACGAGGGACAGGGTTTGAGCAACCAAGCCGGTCGTGATTTTATCCGCTATGGCGGGTCGTGGCCCTTTGCGGTCATTGCCTGATCGCGATTGCACATGGCATCACTCAGGTAGAGGGCATGTGAAATGTTCGGCGGACCCGTAATGTATATCGGCCTTTGCCTCGTCGGCTGGGTCATGGTCTGGAACCGTCCGCACTACGCGTTTGCGGCAATATACGCGCTGTGCCTTCTCATTCTGATATTTGCACTGGGTGTGTTCTACGGCGGACTCGCGCCGCTTCTCGAAGCGCTTCGTGGGCGCTCTCTCGCCGACCAACTGCAAGTATGGTCGGGATTTCTCGCGGTCATCGCCGTCATGCCCGTGGCGTTCTTTGTAGTTGGTTCGGCGATAGTCACGCTTCGCAAATGGATGCGTGCACGGCGCGCAACTTAGGTCCGTTGTCGGCGACACAGCGCCGTAGCGGGCTGATCGTGATAAAGGTCACGCTTTGAGCGACCAAGCCGGTTGTGATTTTGGCCACCGCTCGGCAAGGACTTGTGGGGACGGAAACCTATGCTGTTTACGATGATCGCGCCTATCACATTACTCAGCAGCAAGCCTTGAATGGTGAGCCCCCTCAACTCATTGGACCTTGGCAATGCCCGACCAGTTAAAGTCTCTCATGTTGGCGGTGCTGGCGCTTATATGTGCCTGCAGTCCCCCCACCGTTTCGAGCGCTGGCCCGGGAAAGCGCAGCGGTGCTGAATCTGAGCAAGCTGCTCCAGGCGACGACGGGTTTTTGCGGACTTTGGCCCAACGCGGATTTGAGAGCGCAGGTGTCGCGCAGAATGGAATGGTGTCGGTTCAGATGAACGACGTTCGCAACGCATTTCAAAATGGATGCGCGCTTTCGCACGGCGGTGCGACTTGCGATTCAATCGATAATTACAGATGGCATCTCTTTGTCGGCGGTGGTGTGACGACATTGTCTTTTCTGCATCAGGGCAACCATGACGCTTCGCAGCATGTTGGAAGTTTTGATTGTATGATCCTTGATGAACATGAGTGGGATTGCTCGGGTAGTTAAGGTTGAAGGTGACAGCCTCTTTTTGACCAACGAGTTGGGTGAGCGGAATGAAGCTCTTGTTTGCGTTTGCAATTATCACCGTATCATTGTTGGGCATGACAGCCTCAGCCCAAGAGGTATCGCAGGGCTTGCCGTCTGCGCAGACGCCTACGCAGCCTTCCACGCTCTCTACGCCTCTAGGCGATCTGCTCCGCAACGCCGCCGCGCCCTAACGGACCTCACCACAAGCCCTACGCTGCTCGCGCAGCAATCGCCCGACGGCGCTCCGCGACGAAGACTGGGGGTTTCGCATGTTCGCGCTCATTGATCCGAATGGCAGTCTGTTGCGGTGCATGTCGCCACTCGACGCCAAGGCGTCGGACTGACTGCCTTCGGCGAAGTTGTGCCGTCGTTGAGTGCGCTAAGTCACTGGCTGCAATAGAGCGAGCAGGCCATCGTCGCACTTCGAAATGCAGATGCGTTGCCAGCCATTCACGCGCATTGCCATCTGCTAGGTGCACCAGTCCTACGCTCGGGGTGTAACTAGCGGAGGGGTTGCAAGTATTTCAACCTTGGGATTAGATCGCCCCGGGAGTTGTTCGGGGGAGTAAATCCAATGAAGAAGATGTTTGCTGCGGTCGCTTGCGCGGCCTTGGCGTTGAGCGCGTGCGCGACGGTCACGCGCGGTACGCGCCAGTCCTTTACGGTCAATACAGTGCCTTCTGGCGCCTACGTGCGCCTAAGTTCGGGCGAGGAATGCACGGCCACGCCTTGTACATTTGCGCGCATTTCGCGTGAGGCGGAGTTTTCGGTGACGATCTCAAAGCCAGGGTATCGCACTACAACGCACGCAATTACCCACCAGGCCTCCGGCGGAGGCGCAGCGGGTATGGCGGGTAATGTGCTCTTGGGCGGCATTATTGGCGGCGCCATCGACGCGAACTCCGGTGCGACGCAAGAGCTGATCCCTAATCCGCTCAACGTGACGCTTGATCCTGAACCCGCCCCAGCGGCGTCAGCTGCTCCGCCGGTCGTCCCACCATCAGCGCTGGCTCCGGCGGAGGCGGCGGCGCCTTCTGCTCCACCCGCGCAGTAGGCAGACCGGGCGCCGGAGTTAAACGGGCTCCGGCGCTTTGCCTCGCGAGGCGACGTCTGCCTTCGGCGACAACGCGCCTTAGCTCATGCAGCATGACCAGCGGCAGAAATTGAGACCGCCGAGCGAGTGAGCCGGTCGTGAAATTTTTCGAATGGGCGGGGCCTGGCCCGGAACGGACGTTGCGACTCCCTGCTATGCTCGGCGCGGGAGGGAATGAATGACTGCGCGAGGGCTGCTAGCGACGCCGCCAGCCACAGTGTTGGGGTTCTATGCCGTCGCGATTGGCATTCCGATGTTGCTGGAGGCCGCTTTGCCGACGGCGATACCCGCTCCGGTAAGCGCGCTGCTGGACTGGGCGTTTTGGATTTGCGCTGTGGTGTGGGCATTCGCGTTATACACGGTTGCGCACAGTGCTAGTCACTTGGGCTCACGCGTGATTGGCAACGCCATCTTCGGCGTTACCTCGGCCTTGATTGTCGTATCAATGCTCATCCAATCTTGGCTAGGACCGCCGGAGCGGTGGGTCCACGATCCGATTGATCCGCTCATCGCCGTGTTTTTCTGCACGTTGCTCTGCGCTGCGATCTCGCTCGGTTTTGCGGCTAGCGCGCTCGACCGGTTTGAGGGCGGCAGCGGTTTGCCCATTAAGGATTCGCCGATGTGGTGGACCTGTTTCGCGATGCTCTTCCTGCCCATAGGCATTTGGTTTCTGAGGGGACGAGTCCAGAAGCTGCTAGCGCGGGGCGACTAAACCAGACGACCGCCTTCGGCGACACAGCGCCGTGGCGGGCCCAGGGGCGAGCGGCTGGGATTGAGTGCGCGAGCCGCTCCGGGAAAAATGGCGGAAACGCTTAAGCCGCCACAACGTGGTCGCGCAGCCTTCCAATTCGGCCGGTTCGCGATCGTCGATCATTGCGCGGGAATATCTCGTTTACCGATAAGACCGGTGAACTCGCCGGCTTGCACCTCGTCCTCGTCTTCGTCGCTCTTGTGCGGCGGCTTTGGCGGTAGAAACTCAGAAAGGCGCATCCGCGACGGCGGCGTCATGCCGAAATCGGCCATCGCCGCGCGCACCTCGTCGCCGCACTGGCGAGCGATCCGGAAAAAGGGGCTCGGCGCGGTTAATCCGTTCGCCGCCTTTCGGTAAGCGCCGCTGGTTTTCAGCTCGTCTTCCGCGGCGCGCCAGCGAGCATACGCTTGGCAGAGCAATTCGAACGCCACGAGGTCGCCAGGGGTGAGCGTGCCGGCGATGCGCAGCGGCTCGTAGTTTTCTCGCCAGAACTTCTTGGCCACCGTCGACAGATGCGAGGGCGGCTCCAAATGCGGGATGCACACACCAAAGCGCGGCGGCGGTTTCCGCGTTCGGTTGCTGGGGTTGCCGTCCAATGCGTCGACGTCGGCCGGCTTCGGCAATGGTCCGCGCTTCATTTCAACTCCTCACAAAATTTCTCAGAAACTTGCAGCGGCTTGCGCGAAGGCACACGCGCCGGTCCTGCGTTGGCGGCTGCAGCTCTCCCCCCTCCCCCCCTGCATCGTTGTTCGGGCGCTGAGAGGGGAGGCGAGAGCGCGGCGGGCTGGGGGCTTGGCGCATCTGCCGCCCGTGCGGCGATCCTCGCGCGATTGTGGCCACCAAAGCTCTCGCAGCCGCGCCATTACGGCTCTGCGGCGGTGGTATTCGATTGAGTGGTGGCGCTTGTGATCAAGCATCGGGCTTGCGCAGCTGGGCGGGGAAGTTGCGCAGATCGTCGACCTCGCTCGGCGGCTGCTCGGCTGGGGTGTCAGTTGGCATGTGCTGGTCCCTTCGTTCTCAGCGCCAACAGGCGCTCTTCGTTCGTCCGGCATTCCTCGACTTGCTCGGCGATTCCGGGGTGAGAAAAGCTCTGGAGCGGTTGAACCGTCCGATTGGCCATCCGCCGCCGATGCGCTTCGAGGTAGCGCTTCAAACCCGGCCAGATGTGGCGATCCCAGTCATAGCCCTTTGCCTCCAACACCTGCAGTTCGATCGGGTCGTTGAGCTGAGACTGTTGAGGGGCCAGGACGTCGGCGAACTCAACGTGAATCGAGAGAAGTCGACGATTCCATTTGAGCCTTTCCAAACGAGCATCAGCATCAGCATCAGCATCGGCAACGGCAACAGGCGCTCTTGCTGATGCCGATGCCGTTGCTGGCATGGCATGTTCTTTTTCTTCTTCTACTTCTTCTTCCAGTTCGCCTTCTGCTTCTGCTTGCGTGTCGCCAAGCGCACGCTCGGCGTCACGCAGGGCGTCACGCTCGGCGTTGAACTGAAGAGGGTTCCGAACGCGCCACAAACATTCCGTTGCGAAGTCGATTTCACGCTGTAAGAGCGCGGGCGGGACGGCGGTTTTCTTGCCTTGTGTGGCGTTGCCTTTGGCGCCTTTCAGCTGGTTTTCGAGGCGCTCAATCCATGGGGTTAGCGCAAGCTCTGCGATCACGGCGTGATACAGCCGACCATCGGAACACTCGACCCATTTGTGGAGTGCGCGTGCACGAACGCGTTTCCATTTAGCAGGTGAGACGCCAGCAAGGCCGGCAAGTTTCTTGTCATCAGCCGGGAGGCTGGCGGCTGGAATCTGGCGCCAACTCTCGCCCCAAAGCTTCAATGCGACCTTGAATTCCTCTCCATTGGTCTCAAGCCAAAGGTCGCTCTTGAACAGCTGATCGATCAGCAACGGCATGTATGGCAAGCGGCTGCAATCGCAGTTCGGCGGCGTCATTGGCGGGGGCAGGGTGTCGCTCATTGGCGTCCCCCAGCTAGAGCGCGCAGCGCAGCGCGCCCGGCGGCGACACGGCGAGCGAGGTTGGGGTCGAGCTTGTCGAGCCAGCGTCTGGCCAGCGCTTTGGTGTTCGAGTGGCGAGGAACGGCAGCGTGGGCGTCCTCGAGGTTCTGGCGCACGCGGGCGATGGCCGCAGCGTCATTCCACTTCAGCGCTTGGCGGGCCTGCTGGCACAGTTTGCGGGTCCAGAGGTCAAAGGCTTCCGCGGCGAGGTTTGGCTCATAGAGCCGCCCGTCAGCGCATTTGATCCAGCCCTTGAGGGCTTCGTCGCGCATCTTGAGCCATCGCCGCAACGCGAGCTTACCGTGCCCCAGGCGCGCCCACGCGGCCAGGGCGACGTCATCGTCAGGAAGGGACGCGGCTGCATCGTCCTGATGCCAAGCGACCTGCAAGAGATTGAACGCCGCCCGGAAGGCCGTGTCATCCATAATGCGGTCGAGCGCTGAACGTCGGAGCACCTTGAGCGAAAAATCACCCACGCCACGGGTGTTGCAAGCCGCTGGCAGAGGTGGCGCCGGCAATTGCATGTCATCCATTGCGCACGCGCTCCCGCGCGGCTGTGGCCCAGTCCTTCGCGCCATCTGGCGGTTCAGCGACCGTTACGCTGACGCCTTCGGCTTCGAGATGGGCGGCGAGGTTTTGAGCGTGCAACCGCTTGCCGCCGGGATTGAGCGCGAGCACCACACGCCGCACGGCTTGCGGCAGCACGAGACGATGCATGCGATCGGCGTTGAGCGTCGCTGTGGCGGGGAGCCCCAAAAGCACGCCCGCTCCGATTGCGTCGTCTATGTGATGGCTCAGCACCACCGCATCGGTGAACTCGTCGAAAACGACGACGCCATTTCGAGAGACGCCGAACAGCGAGCCGCAGCCCCTGAGAGCGCCGCCTGTCACTGGATCAAAATACTCGATGGCGAGCGCCTCGACCTCGCTTGGAGTCTCGAGGCACGTCACGGCCGCGAGCATGGCGGGAAGCCTGCAGCGCAGTTGCCGATTGAAGGCGTAGGGATGATACCGCAGCGCCTGCGAGTAGGGAGGCGCGACGCCGAGCTGCGCGAGATAGAGCGCTGCGGCAGTTCCGTGCAGGCCGACGCTGCCGGACCAGCGCCCGTGCACGCGGCTGCTCATTGCCGCTTCGTAGCGTTGGCGCGGCCAGCGTCGCCGTGGCGTTGTCGGTTTTTCTTGCGCGCCGCATTCGGCTTCGATAGATTCTGCTTCGCTCAACAAAAGACGTTTCCTTTCGGGCTGAAGCCCGCCGGCAGCCACCGGCGGGTTTTGGTTTTTCAGGGCCTCCGCAATATCACCCGCATTTGCTCGGTCACGGCGCGCGCTGCTTGGCGCTGCCCGGGCAGCTCTGAGCGCGAGAGTCGTTCGATGCGATCGACCTGGCACAGCGCGCGCACGGTCTGCCGATCGCCATGGTTCAGCGCTCGCGCGATCGCTTCGGCGCGCTGCTTTTTGATCTGAGTGTCGAGAGAACGCGCCATTTAGGCCTGCTCCGCTTCTGCTTCACCATCCAGCCAAGGCGCGCGCGGCGTGCTGAGCGCCGTCTGGCGATTGGCCTTGATCGCGGCGCGCATCTGCTCCAGCTGAGCGGCAAGAGCGTCGCGCAGCGGCGTCGCGCTGGTTTGCTCTTCCGGTTCGCGCCGCGGCTCTGCCGATACGCATGCACTCGGATCAGCAGGCGCCGCGGCGCTACCGCTAGGCCCTTGGCGGATTTGCAGAAGTCGTGCGCCAACGGCGGCTTCGCCGAATGCTGCGATGGCAAGCGCCAGGTCGTCGGGAATGAAGGGGAGATGCATCGCCTATCTCGCGGCCAACGCGACAAATGGCGAGCGCGTGAGATTGCCGGTGCGCGAGGGGACGGGAGCTCCCCACCACGGCATGCCGTCCACTCGCCAAGTGAATTTGAATGCCTGGAGATCGCGATCGAAATAGCAGTGAATGCTTGCACTCTGCCGAGGCGCTGGCGTGCGGAAGGCGAGCAGATATTCACCCCAGTCTGCCAATAGCACGTCGCCCAAGTCGCCGAGCGCTTCGCACGCCTCATGCACAATTACCGGACGTCCAAAAATTCGACCCACAGGAGCCTCTGCGTCTCCCGGAGTGAAAATGTTGAGCCCCGTCGAGTTGAGATGTGGCAATACAGACGGAACATCAGGCCCGATCATCCAAACCGCGCGTGCATAGCCGCCGGACCACATTCGGCTCCACATGTTGCAGGCGTTCGCTGTGTTGAAAGTAGCGGCAGTCTGTGAGGCTTCGGCTGCCACCGTGATGAGCGCGGGTGAATTAAGGACGCCCAGCATTTCGCCTGCGCCCAGGCCTGAAATCTTCAATTGCGTCAGCTTGTATTTAAATTTTCGCGGTACCGTCCTTTCGATATAAGCGCCGATGTTCGAGTCTTCCTTTAGCTCGTTGGTTAGGACCATCACCGTCGCGAGTTTACGCGCCCGAACTGAGAGTGCGCCTACTTTGAGTTTCGATTGCTCAATAGGTCCAATTTCATCCGCATATCCAACTCGAACACCCCCACTAGTTGCCCATGACGGCGTGTCATCGGTCGGGAATGTCTCAATCGACTTCTTCACGCCGCGCACGTCGCAAAGCCCTAGCGAACTATCGGGGTCTTCGAAGATTCGTTCCCGGATTTCATCTTCGAAGGCCGGCGGCATCAGGAAGCCGCCGTCAGCACCGGTGCTGCCAGACGCAATCGCCGTCGCTGCAGCGTTCATCAGTCGGGCGTCGGGTTTTGCGAAGCCCATTCCGGCCGCGTAGATAGCCCCGAAATACTCTGACTGCGTGTCGAAGTTGTGTGTGAGGGGATTTAGCTTCACGGCCGAAAATCTTCCAATCGAGTCGCCTCAAAGAGGCTGAACGATTGAAGGGTTAGGGCCGGCGTCCGTTTCGTGCGACGTCAGTTAATTGACGCGTAATTTTTTCATCTCTTTCTTCACGCGACCAAGAGCCTTTGCGAAACTAGGCCAGCCAGCCACCGTGATCGGGTTCGAGTCATCATCGACGGCGAGAGTCGCGTTTTCACCTCTGCTCTGAGCGTATTTCGGGTTGAGCCAGGCCTTACGGCGTTTTCCATTAGCTCTAAATTCCTGCTCCAACCGCTTCTTGGCGTAGGTCCCATCGCGTCGAGCAGACTGCACGTCACCATTTTCCCGCACCGCATTGTCAGCCTCGCGGATCGCTTGTTCCGCAATTCGCGACTGATGTTCGGTGAATGCGTCAGTCTTGACGCTGCCCTTACGTCGCCCCTGCAACGAGAGGGAAGGACGCGACATGAAAGCCTCGATGAGCAGGAACAATTCGATCATTCTGGCGTCGGGCGGCTCGCCAAAATCCGGCATGTCAGCGAGCGCTTTGGCATAGGGATTACCAGCGGCGGCGAGGTCTGTGATTTGGCCGCAAAGGTAGAAAGCGCGGGTGTCGTCGCCGACTTGGCCTTCGGCGTCGATGACTTGGGGGCGCGGGGCGGGGAAATCCCAAGTCGTTCGAGAACGAAAAGGCCCGCCCTCGCCCTTGGTAATCGTTTGCCCGCCTTTATGGCTCTTTGTTTCGGTTCGGCTTCCTAACGCGATTTGTTCGAAGACGCTTGGTTCAACAACGAACGTGACGGCTCCGGTGGTTGCGTCTACTTCGCGGTGAGGTGCTTCCCCGGCCTCAGCCTGAACAATTGTAAGCTTGGTCGCCATTTGTATCGCGCCTCCGCAGACGCATTCCGCAAGATATGCGAGCGGCGACCCGGTTGCGGACCCGGGCACGCGGTAGCTAGCCGGCCGCTCGCAAGAATCGCAGTTAAGCCGCGTCGCCCGCCTCAACCAGAAAATTCTGCGCCCGAAAATCATCGATGCGCTTTTGATGCGCGGCGACGCTGGCTGAGACGGCCTCGGGGTCGGTTTGCATCAGCGCGGCGACACGCTCTGCTGTGCGTCGGTAGCGCGTCACGAGCCGCCAGCAGAGCGCATCGCGCGCCAACCGGGCCGCGGCGTGGCCTTGGCCGCTTCGAACAGCGCGCACCGGTGCGCCATAATACTCAGCCACCAGCCGCACTTCGGCGTCGAGGGAATGTAACAATCGCTGGTGCAAGCGCTACAGCGCGGCTGTCCACAGATTCGGATGCCACCCGTTGACGGCGGCGCATCTGCCTTGCGAGGGGCCTACCGTTTCCGTTGACAACTCACGCCGCCGCAAGCGTTTGTTTTGTTGTGAAATGTCGCGCCGTTGCCAAGGTTGGGGTCGTGAGTTCGAATCTCATCGCCCGCTCCAGTTTTCACGATCACGATTGATGTTTGCGGCGCTTCGGGCGCCGCATCGCGATTGAGGCGCGCGGCCAAATCGGCGTAGGACGTTCTCAGCTTTGAGCGGAGGGTTCATGCCGGCGCCATCGGTCAACACGAACGACGTGATCAGTTTCATGACCGACGGCTACTGGGCCGGCGGGTCCTCGCTGGTGCTGACCTATAGCTATGGCGGCGGATCCTGGACCGGGTACGCCCCTGGCGATGAGCCGACAGCGCCTGGCTACAGCCTGTTCAACACCGCGCAGGCGAACATGTTCGTTTGGGCGATGGAGACTTGGGACGCCTATGTCGCTGCGGAGTTCAGCCAAAGCACATCCGGGCCAGGAAACATCCGCGTCGCTTTCACCGGCATCGCCGATACCGGCGTGTGGGGCTACGCCTATCTGCCTGGCATGGGCACGAGCTCCGGAACAAAGAATTTCACCGGCGATATCTGGGTCGATGAAGGTTATGTCGGCAGTGATTTCGCACCTGGCGGTTACGATTACGCCGCGCTGCTGCATGAAATCGGCCACGCGCTAGGGCTCGACCACTCTTTCCAGGAAGATGGCGAGCCGATCACCGAAGGCCTGCCGGCGCAATATGACAATACGCGCTATTCCATCATGTCCTACACGGACATCGAGGATTACTGGTATTCCTATTTCGTGTCGGATGGCATGGGCGGCTGGACGGCGGAAGCCGAGGGCGTCAATCCAATTACGCCGATGATGTTCGACATTCTGGTTGTGCAAGACCTCTACGGCAAAAGCACCACCATGAATGCTGGCGCGACCACGTACACGTTCGACCCTGACCAAGCCGTGCTGCAGACCATTTACGACGCCGGCGGAGTCGACACTTGGAATCTCGCCGGCCATGTGCGCTCGTCCATCATCGATCTGCGCGCCGCATGCTTTTCCAGCATCGATATGTTCAGCATCACGGATCAGATCGAATACTGGGTCGATATTATGGGTGAGGGCTACCGCACCTTCATCACCGACTGGATCGACGATCCTTCGTTCCCCTCCTTCACCTGGGAAGACAATGTCGCCATCGCTTATGGCGTGACCATCGAAAACGTTATTTGCGGCGAAGCGGGGGACAGCGTCGTCGGCAATAACGCCGTCAATAATCTGCAAGGCAAAGGCGGCGCAGACGTTCTGAACGGCATGGGCGGTAATGACGTGCTGGCTGGCGGCAATGGCGCCGACAGGCTGATCGGCGGCGTCGGAATTGACAAGCTGGCGGGCGGCGGTGGCGCAGACAAGTTCGTGCTGAACGCGGCAGCGAGCGCGACCAATCGCGACACGATTCAAGATTTCACTGTCGGCTCCGACAAGATCCAGCTGGAAAACGGCGTGTTCGCGGGGCTCACCGCCACGGGCGCGCTCAGCGCGTCGCGTTTCTGGTCTTCCGCCAACGGCAATGCGCACGATACCGATGACCGCATCCTCTATAATAGCGGCACAGGCGCGCTATTTTATGATGCGGATGGCAATGGCGGCGGCGCGAAAGTGCAGATCGCAACCCTCAGCGGCGCGCCTACGGTCAGTGCGAGCGACTTCCTGGTGATCTGATCGTCACGGCCGGGGGCGAATGAGTCCTTCCTGCGCCGCCGAAGCGACCAGCACGCCGTCATCGCGGTAGATCGAGCCGCGATTGAAGCCGCGCGCGCCCGACGCTGAGGGGCTGTCCATCACATAGAGGTGCCAGCGCGAGAAATCCGTCGGCCGGTGAAACCACATGATGTGGTCGAGGCTCGCCGTCTGCACTTGCGTCATCCAATTCTTGCCATGCGGACGCAGCGAGGTGCCGAGCAATGAATAGTCGGAGGCGAAGGCCAGCAGCGATTGGTGCAGTTGCATGTCGTCTGCCGGCAGCGCGCCAGCGGCGCGCATCCACACCATATGATGCGGCGGCGCCAGCTCTGGCTTGCGCAAACTGACCGGATTGACCGGGCGCAAATCAATCGGGCGATCCCAATCGCCGCGCTTTTGCCATTCCGGCAGATCTTTGAAATCCTCGAGCCAGTGCTCGCGATCATCCTTGAGCGTATCGGGGCCGGGCGCGTCCGGCATGTCGTTCTGATGCTCCACGCCGTCTTCCGGGACTTGGAACGAGCAGGCCATGTTGAAGATCTGCTCGCCGCGCTGAATGGCGATGACGCGGCGTGTGGTGAAGCTTTTGCCGTCGCGCGAATGCTCAACCTGATAGAGCACCGGAATGGTGGGATCGCCGGGGCGGATGAAATAGCTCTGCAGCGAGTGACAGATGCGCTCTTGCACCGTGCGGTAAGCGGCGGTGAGCGCTTGCGCCACCACCTGGCCTCCGAAAATGCGGCCTCTCGGCTCAGGCGGCGAGCGGCCGAGAAACAGGTTCACCTCGATCTGCTCGAGGGCGAGGAGTGGGATGAGACGGTCCAGCGCCGAGGACATGCGAATTTCTGCCTTTCAGCTTCGCGGCTTAAGGCGGCGCTCGGTTTCCGACAAGCTGAGCTGGCGCGTGTCTCCTATGCGCTTCGCCACAATTTGATTTCGCAAAGGTAATATTGTGGCGCGCCTAACGCGTTGCCGCGTCAGGGTATTTTGCCCGCTTACCCAGTCCCGGATTTAGGCAAATCATGTCATGCTCTGCGGCGCATTTGGGCGAAAGCTGCGCTACTATCGCAATGGCGCCGTTGCCGCGCCTGAATTTTATGGCGTTTTGGTAAGTCTGAGGAGCAGGCGCACCATATTGAGTCTGCCGGGGGCAGTGACGGAGGCACGATGTCGGACGATATCTTTCGCACCTATGCCCGCTCGTTCGAGCAGCGGCGCGAAGCTGAAATGTCCTTGCAGGACTTTCTAAGCCTCTGCCGCAACGATCCCATGGCTTACGCCACCGCGCACGAGCGATTGCTGAAAGCGATTGGCGAGCCGCAAATGGTGGACACCGCCAAGGACGCGCGGCTCGGGCGCATCTTCATGAACCGGACGGTGCGCATCTATCCGGCTTTCTCCGAATTTTACGGCATGGAAGAAACGATCGAACGAATCGTCTCCTTCTTCCGGCATGCGGCCCAAGGCCTCGAAGAACGCAAACAGATTCTCTATCTGCTCGGCCCCGTTGGCGGCGGCAAATCCTCGCTCGCCGAGCGCCTCAAGGCGCTGATGGAAGAGTGCCCGATCTATGTGCTGAAGGCCGGCGATGAGATGAGCCCGGTGTTCGAGCATCCGCTCGGCCTGTTCGACCCCGCCACCTGGGGCAAGCGGCTGGAGGACGAATACAATATTCCGCAACGCCGCCTGACGGGCCTTATGAGCCCATGGTGCGTAAAGCGGCTCGACGAATTTGGCGGCGACATCACCAAGTTCCGCGTCTGCAAAGTGATGCCCTCGCGCTTGCGCCAAATCGCCGTCGCCAAAACAGAGCCGGGCGATGACAACAATCAGGACGTCTCCTCGCTGGTCGGCAAGGTGGACATCCGCAAGCTGGAAATGCACGCGCAGAACGATCCGGACGCCTACTCTTATTCTGGCGGCCTCAACCGCGCCAATCAGGGCATGCTCGAATTTGTCGAGATGTTCAAAGCGCCGATCAAGATGCTGCACCCGCTGCTGACCGCGACGCAGGAGGGCAATTATGTCGGCACGGAAAATATCGGCGCCATCCCCTATACCGGCATCATCATGGCGCACTCGAACGAAGCCGAATGGCAGACGTTCAAGAACAATAAGAACAACGAAGCCTTCATCGACCGGATTTTTGTGATCAAAGTCCCGTACTGCTTGCGCGTCGATGAAGAGCGGAAGATTTACGAGAAGCTGATCCGCGGCTCTGAGCTGTCCGAGGCGCCGTGCGCGCCCGGCACGCTTGATATGCTGGCGCGCTTCGCCGTGCTGTCGCGCTTAAAGGAGCACGAGAACTCCAACCGCTACGCCAAGATGCGCGTCTACAATGGCGAGAGCCTCAAGGAGGTCGATCCCAAGGCGCGCACGCTGCAGGAGTACAAGGACTCAGCGGGCGTCGACGAAGGCATGGAAGGCATCTCGACGCGCTTTGCGTTCAAGGTGCTCGCCGCGACTTTCAATCACGACACCACCGAAGTCGCCGCCGATCCGGTCCACCTCATGTACGTGCTGGAGCAGCAGATTAAGCGCGAGCAGTTCCCGCAGGAATATGAAAACCAGCTGCTGGAATTCATCAAAGCCGAACTGGGCGTGCGCTACGCCGAATTCATCGGCCACGAAATCCAGAAGGCGTATCTCGAAAGCTATCACGATTACGGTCAGAACCTGTTCGACCGTTACGTCGACTATGCCGACGCCTGGATCGAAGACATCGACTTCAAGGATCCGGACACTGGCCAGCTGCTCAATCGCGAGCTGCTCAATCAAGAGCTGTCCAAGATCGAGAAGCCGGCTGGTATCGCCAACCCGAAGGATTTCCGCAACGAGGTGGTGAAGTTCACGCTTCGCCAGCGCGCCAATTATGGCGGCCGCAATCCGTCATGGACCTCCTACGAAAAGCTGCGCGAAGTGATCGAGCGGCGCATGTTCAGCCAGGTCGAGGATTTGTTGCCCGTCATCAGCTTCGGCTCGAAGAAGGACAGCGAGAGCGAGAAGAAGCACGAAGAGTTCGTCTCGCGCATGACCGAGCGTGGTTACACCGAGCGGCAAGTGCGCCGTCTGGTGGAATGGTACATGCGCGTGAAGCAGGCGGGCTAACCCCCTCGGAGCTATTGCCCGATGCACATTATCGACCGGCGCCTTAATCCTGGCGGCAAAAGCCTCGGCAACCGCCAGCGCTTCATGCGCCGCGCGCGCGCGCTGGTGCGCCGCGCCGTGCGCGAAGCCTCCTCGCATCGCTCAATCAAGGACGCCGGCAAGGGCGGAGAAATCACCATCCCCGCCGGCAGCGTGCACGAGCCGACTTTGCGCCGCTCGAGCCAAGGCGGCACGCGCGATTATCTCCTGCCCGGCAACAAGAAATACATTGAAGGCGATGGCATTCCGCGGCCCGATGGCGGCGGCGGGCAGGGCTCCAAAGCCAGCGATAGCGGCGAGGGCGAGGACGAATTCCGCTTCGCCCTGTCGGACGAAGAATATCTCGATCTCTATCTTGAAGATTTGGAACTGCCCGATCTCGCCAAGCGCCAGATTGCCGGCGTCAGCGCGGTGCAATGGCGTTCGGCCGGTTATTCCACATCCGGCCCGCCCTCACGTCTCTCCGTGCCGCGCACGTTGCGCACCTCCATGTCGCGCCGGATTGCGTTGAAGCGTCCGAAGGCGGCCGAAATTTACGCGCTGCGCGAGGAGATCGAGAAGCTCGAGCGCGAAGGCGGCAAGTTCGAGGAGCTGACCAAGCTCCGCGCCGAACTGGAAAGCTTGATCACGCGCAGCCGGCGCATTCCGTACATTGATCCGGTGGACGTGCGCTATCGCCGGCTTGAGTCCACGCCCAAGCCGATCGCGCGCGCGGTGATGTTCTGCCTGATGGACGTCTCCGGCTCGATGAACGAGCACATGAAGGATTTGGCCAAGCGCTTCTATTCGCTGCTCTACCTGTTCCTGAAGCGCCGCTACGAGCATGTGGAGGTGGTGTTCATCCGCCACACGCACGAAGCGTCCGAGGTGGATGAGCAGACCTTCTTCTACAGCCGCGAAACTGGCGGAACGGTGGTGTCGACCGCGCTGTTCAAAATGCAGGAAATTGTTGCGGCGCGTTTTCCGGTCAGCGAGTGGAACATTTACGCCGCGCAAGCCTCGGACGGCGATAACACCTCCAGCGACAATGCCGTCGTGCTGTCACAGCTGAAGGATGTGATCCTTCCGATGTGCCAATACTATGCCTATGTCGAAGTCGGCATGGACGATGATGACGACAGCCATCCTGGCGCGGGCGAGCCCAGCACCAATCTTTGGCGAGCCTATCGCCGCATCGGCGATGGCGAGCCGTTCGCCATGCGCAAAGTGCGCCACCGCCGCGACATCTACCCCGTATTTCGCGACCTGTTTTCGCGCCGCCCCGAGGGCGTAAGCGCGGAGGGAGCCTAAAGCCGATGCTCGATAAATCGAAGCTGCTCTTCTCGGGCCCGGATTGGGATTTCGACCTGATCAGGCGCGTGTCCGATGCGTGCGGCGAGATCGGCATCGGCGAAATGGGCCTCAATATTTATGAGAACCAGATCGAGGTGATTACGGTCGAGCAAATGCTCGACGCCTACGCCTCAACCGGCATGCCGCTGTTTTATCGGCACTGGAGCTTCGGCAAACACTTTGCGCGCAATGAAGCCATGTACCGCAAAGGCTATCAGGGCCTCGCGTACGAGATCGTCATCAATTCCAATCCCTGCATCGTGTACATTATGGAGGAAAACTCCGCGACGATGCAGACGCTCGTGATCGCGCACGCCGGTTATGGGCATAATCACTTCTTCAAGAACAATTACGCCTTCAAGCAATGGACTGACGCGGACGGAATCCTCGATTACCTCGAGTTCGCCAAGAAATTCATCCAGCAATGCGAGGATCGCTATGGCGTCGCTGAAGTCGAGCGCGTGATCGATTCCGCGCATGCGCTGCAAAGCCACGGCATTCATCGCTATCCGCGCAAGCGCATGCCGGACCTCCGCTCCGAGCAAAAGCGCGAAGAAGAGCGGCGCGCCCATGGCGAGCAATTGTTCAACGATCTCTGGCGCACCGTGCCGGCCAGCAAGCGCAAGGCGGTTGAGGTTGACGATGAGCGCCGCAAGGCGCTGCTCGGCCTGCCCGAAGAAAACCTGCTCTACTTCATGGAAAAAACTGCGCCGCGGCTGCAGGGCTGGCAGCGCGAAGTGATACGCATCGTGCGGCTGATCAATCAGTACTTCTATCCGCAGCGGCAAACCAAAGTGATGAATGAAGGCTGCGCCACCTTCACCCATCACCGCATCATGAACCGGCTGCACGAAAAAGGTCAGATCTCCGACGGCTCGTTCATGGAATTCCTGCACTCACATACGGGTGTGGTGCTGCAGCCTGATTTCGACGATCGCCGCTATTCCGGCATCAATCCTTATGCGCTGGGCTTCGCCATGTGCTGCGATATTGAACGCATCGCCACCAATCCAACCGATGAGGACCGCGAATGGCTGCCGGATATTGCCGGCAAGGGCGACCCCTACAATGTGCTGAAAGACGTCTGGGCCAATTACCGCGATGAGAGCTTCATCTCGCAGTTTCTCTCGCCCAAGCTAATCCGCGAATTTGGCTTCTTCCGCGTCGTTGATGATGAGGACGAAGACGAGATGCGCGTCGCCGCCATTCATGATGAGCGCGGCTATCGCAACGTTCGCCGCGCGCTTTCCAAACAATACGACATCGCCTATCGCGACGCCGATATTCAGATCGTCGATGTCGATCTCGCTGGCGATCGCAAACTGATCCTGCAGCATCGCGTGCTGGATGGGGTGCTGCTGGAAGAGGGCGACGCCAAACAAGTGCTGCAGCACGTCGCCGATCTCTGGGGCTATGACGTAAAGCTCTCAGAGATCGATGCAGACGATGGAACGCAATTGGCCGAACACACCTGCTCGCCCCGGCGGGCGTTCGAGTAGCTCCGTCATTCCGGGGCACGCGAAGCGTGAACCCGGAACCTAGGGGATGGCAGAGCACTGGAGTTTGCCCCTGGTTCCGGATCGCGCTCGGCGCGTCCGGAATGACTGATGGGTGTGAAGCTCTGTGCCCCCGGTCACATCCCCCAGCCAAGGCGCCCAGTACCTTCTCTTCATCGAAGCGATGACGCTTCGAACCGAGGAGCAAGACCCATGACCCGCACCAAGTTTTACAGCCTGATCGCCGCCGCTCTGGCCTTCGCGCCATTTGCTTTCGCCACGTTGAGCCAAGCCGCTCAAATCGTCGCCTAACCCGAATTCGAGAAAGCAATCCGATGACCAAGCTTTACGCCCTGATCGCCGCCTGCGCTGTGTTCGTCCCGGTCGCCATGGCCACTTTGAACCAAGCCGCCCAAATCGTCGCCTAAGCTCCCCGCGACTTGGTGTGGTCCGAAAGGCCCGGAGGAAACTCCGGGCCTTTTGCTTTGCTCAGAGCCCGAGCCGCGCCAGCCCTTCGGCGATGGCGGGATCGACGCGCACGTCGCGCTCGCTCAAGGGCCGCGAGAGCCGCAAGCCTTCCATGCTGCGCGCGCGCGAGAGCGCCACATAAGTTTGCCCCGGTGCAAACGCGCCGCGGCCGAGATCGATCTCGACCGAATCCAGCGTCATGCCTTGCGCTTTGTGGATGGTGAGCGCCCAAGCCGGCGCCAGCGGAAACTGGACGTATTTGAACTCGTCCTTCGCCTCCATGCGGTTTTCCTGCGCGTTCCATACCCAGCGCGCTTGCGGCCACACGGCGCGCTCCACGTCCACCGTTTCGCCCGCATCTATGGCGACGCGCACAATGGTCTCGCCCAGCGAAATCACTGTGCCGAGCGAGCCATTCACCCATTGGCCCTCGGCGTCATTCTGCGTGAAGATCACCCGCGCGCCGGGCTTAAGCTGCAATTGCATCGGCGCGGGGAAGCGGTCCGTCGCGGCGTTGCGCGGCGCTTCGCCTTCGAAGCCGCCCGTATAAACCGCCAGTTTGCCCTCGAGCGCGGCGAGGCCTTGCGCATTGTACCGATCCGCCACCGCATTGGTGGCGCAGAGCAGCACCGGACGGCGCTTCAGCTCGCGACCGAGGCAGGCATCATTCAAGGTTGAAACCGCATCTTTCACGCCGCGTTCTTCGCGAATGGCGGAGAGCAGTTCAATGAAATCGCGATCGGTCTGGCGATAGACCTCGCGCAGCTCCACCGCCGTATGCGGCGCATCGCGCAAAACATGCGCGGAGAACGCATAGGGGCTGGCATAGCCCGCGTCTTCCAGCAGCTGGCCTTCATCGCCGCGCACCACGGGCGGCAGCTGATAAAAATCGCCCACCAGCAGCATTTGCACGCCGCCGAACACGCGCGGACTTTTGCGCGCCGCGCGCAAGTGCGCGTCCATGGCGTCGAGCACATCGGCGCGCACCATGGAGATTTCATCCACGATCAGCCGCTTCAGCCCGCGCGCAATGCGGGTGAAAAACCAGCTTGGCTTATCGGCGCCGCCAATCAGCGGGCGCGGCGGAAAACCAAAGAAGGAATGCACGGTCTGGCCGCCAATATTCATCGCCGCCAGCCCTGTCGGCGCCAGCACGGCCTGCGGCACGTCTGGATTTTGCTCCACTAAAGTGCGGATGAAGTGGCTCTTGCCCGTGCCCGCGCGCCCGGTGACGAACACAACCGGCGTGCGGTCGCTCAAGGCGCCATGCGCTTCGGCGACGGCGGGATCAGGCATTCTGGCCGCGGGAATCATCATCGCGGCAGTATATAGGCGATCACACCGCGTCGAGCGCCTGGGCTAGATCGGCGATCAGATCGTCGGGGTCTTCGATGCCGATTGAGATGCGGATGAGGCCGGGCGTGATCCAGTAGCGCGCCAATTCCGCCGCCGGCATACCGGAATGCGTCATCGCCGCCGGGTGCGAGGCGAGCGTTTCGGTTCCGCCAAGGCTGACCGCCAGTTTGATGATTTGCAGCCGGTCGAGCAGGCGGAAGGCGCCCGGCTCGCCGCCCTTCACTTCGAACGAGAAGGTCGAGCCCGCGCTCTTATTCTGCTTTTCGTGGATCGGCCGGTCCTGGTGATCCTTGGGTAAGAAATCCAAGAACCACACATTCTCCACCTTGGGATGATCGCGCAGGAATTCCGCGACCTTTGTGGCGCCGCGCGCCGCCGCTTCCATGCGCAGCTTCAGCGTTTCCAGCGAACGCATCAGCAGCCAGGACGTGTGCGGATCGCACATGGTGCCGAGCGTGGAGCGCATGCGCCGCACCGGCGCCAGCATCGCTTTCGATCCGCTCGCCCCGCCGGCGATCAGATCGGAGTGCCCGCCCACATATTTGGTCAGCGACATCACGACGATGTCCGCGCCATGCTCCAGCGGTGTGGAATAGACCGGGCCGAGCAAAGTGTTATCGACAATCACGGGCGGGCGTTTGCCGCCGACAGCGCAAAGCTCCGAAGCCTTACGGCAGGTCGCAATATCAACCAGAGCATTGGTCGGATTGGCCGGCGTCTCGATGAAGATCGCGCCAACGCGGCCTTTCTTCTTGGCGTCTTCCGCCGCTTTCAAAATCGCTTCCGGGCCGTGATCCGCTTCAAAAGCGACATTGCCAATGCCGAATTCCGGCAACACGGAATGCGTCAGCGTTTCCGTGCCGCCATAGATCGGGCCGCTCTGCAGCACCACGTCGCCCGGCCGCAAATACGCCCAAAGCGCGGTTGATATCGCCGCCATGCCGGAAGCAAAGCCGAGCGCCGCTTCCGCATTGTCCCACAGCGCCAAGCGATCTTCGACCACTTCGAGATTTGGATTGTTGAAGCGCGAATAGATGAGGCCCGGCTCTTCATCTGGCCCGAGTTTTCGGCGCCCCTGCATGGTGGCGAAGAAATTTTTCCCATCCTCGGCTGAGCGGAACACGAAGGTGGAGGTTTGGAATTGCGGCGGCTTCAGCGAGCCTTCCGAGAGCATCGGATCATAGCCATAGCCCATCATCAGCGTTTCGGGCTTCAGCGTGCGATTGCCGATTGTGCGTTTGCGCCAGGATTTCTCAGTCACACGCGCCTCCGGAGGAATCGCGCGGACTTCGCGCGAACACGGCGATTGTCCGCCTGTGCGCGCCTCAATTCAATGCTGATGCGACGGCTTAAAGCACCCAGGCGGCGTCGGCGCGGCTGGGCTGAGGCAGGCGCGCCTCCAACTCCAAGCGGCTTTGCTCCAGCCCGACGGCAGGGAGCAAGGCTTCGACCTCGAACATGGCGCCAAAGGGCGCGCTCTCATGGGTAAGCCGCTGTTTGCCCAGGGCTCCGTGCGAGACCGCATAATGCAGCCAGTTTGGCTCAAGCTCCGGCGCTGGACTCGGTGCGGCCTGACCGGCGATCCCCGCGATGAAATCGTTCTCTTCCTCGCCTACCATTTGAGGAATGCGGCCAGTCAAGCGCAGCCGCAAGCTGAGTTCGTAGCTTTCGCCCGAGGGTTCGACCACGCGGATGCGGGCGCGATGCTCGGCGCCAGGCTCGCGCGCCAGCACATCCTCCTGCACCAGCGAAATCACGCCGAAGGCGTGATCGATCACGAAACGCCCTTCGCAATCGTCGATCAGATAAAAGCCGGCCGCTTCGCACGCGTCGGCGCCCGGCGCGGCGCGCGCGTCAGAACTAGCGGAGTAATCTTCCGGCGAGGACATCATGGCTGCGCCACACTCGCCGATTTTGGCTAAGGCGCGGTGAAGGCGGCGTTGCCGAAACGTTTACCATGATTGGCTCAGGCGGCTAAGCTGCGGGTCGGCAGCGCCGGTCAGATATTAGCTGGCGCGCACCAGGAGCGGCGCAATTGACCGAGAACCAAGCCAATAGCGCGCCCACACCTCATACAGCGCGCTTGCTGAGCGGCGTAGAGGCCCTCGCGAGTCTGTTTTTCAACATCATCCCACTGATTGGCGTTCTCGTCTGGCATTGGAGCGCGTTCGCGGTTGTCTTTCTGTATTGGCTAGAGAACGTCGCCATTGGCGGGCGTACAGTGCTTTCCATCCTCAGCTTGGATTCGCGAGGCGCCGGCGCGCCCTGGCTGGCTAAGCTGGGCGCGGCGGCTTTCTTCCTGCTGCATTACGGGCTGTTTTGCTTCGTGCACGGCATTTTTGTTGTCGCCATGTTCGGCGATAGCGCGCAGGCGTCGGTAAACCCGTCCGATTTGTTCGGCGCCACCGCAATTCTGCTGGCTGAGCAATTTAATATGGCGATGGGCCTTTTGGCGATTGTGCTCTGGCAGCTCGCGGAGTTCTTGTTCTTTCTGGTGCGCAGCCGCCGCGAGGCGCCCAGCATTACGGCGCTGATGAAGGCGCCCTATCTTCGCATCGGCATCCTTCACGTCACCATTATCTTTGGCGGTTTCCTGCTGATGATGCTGGGCTGGCCGGTGATCGGTGTTGTCGCGCTGGTTGTGTTCAAGACCGGCTATGATTGGTTCTGGGCCGGACGCGAAGCGCGGCGGCGTTAGAAGAAAAAAGCCCGCAGCTTGCGGCTGCGGGCTTAGCAGTTTGCGTGCTGCTGGCGTTGCTTATTCGCCCCAGCCCAGCACAGCCTTCACTTCCAGATATTCCTCCAGGCCCCACTTGCCGCCTTCGCGGCCAAGGCCAGATTGCTTGTAACCGCCGAACGGTGTGCCGCCGCCAGCTTGCGCGCCATTCAGGTGCACATTGCCGGCGCGGAGCTTACGCGCCAGCTTGCGCGCGCGTTCGTTCGAGCCCTGCACATAAGCGGCCAAGCCATAATTGGTGTCATTGGCGATGCGCACGGCTTCTTCTTCGTTTTCGTACGGAATGATGCAGAGCACTGGGCCGAAGATTTCTTCGCGCGCAATGGTCATGTCGTTTTTCACATCCGCGAACACGGTCGGCCGCACATAATAGCCGCGATTGAAGCCCTCCGGGCGGCCCACGCCGCCGGCGACAAGCTTGGCGCCTTCATCGATGCCCTTCTGAATAAGGCCTTGCACCTTCTGGAACTGGTTGGCGTTGGCGAGCGGGCCGATATTGCCTTTCTCGGCTTTGTCCGGCGCGGAAACGACGATTGAATTCGCCGTCTCGGCGGCGATGGTGACGATCTCATCATAGCGTGATTTCGGCGCCAGCATGCGCGAGGGCGCGTTGCAGCTTTGGCCGGTGTTTTGCGCCATGTGCAGCATGCCGCGGCGCACCGCTTTGGCCATATCGGCGTCGTCCAGAATAATGTTCGGGCTCTTGCCGCCCAGTTCGAGCGCCACGCGCTTAATGCCGTCGGCGCTCGCTTCCATCACGGCTTTGCCGGCGCGCGTGGAGCCGGTGAAGCTCATCATGTCGACGTCCGGATGCGCCGAGAGCGCCGCGCCAACGCCCGGGCCGTCGCCATTCACAAGGTTGAACACGCCAGCTGGCACGCCAGCTTCATGGAGAATTTCCGCGAAGATAATGGAATCGAGCGGCGCAAGTTCCGAGGGTTTCAGCACCATGGTGCAGCCCGCTGCGAGGGCCGGGCCAACTTTCGCGCACACTTGGTTTTGCGGCCAGTTCCACGGCGTAATCATGCCGACAACGCCAATCGGCTCGCGCAGGATGCGATTGCCGCCGCCATAATTGTGCTCGAACGTGAATTCGTCGAGCAGCTTGCGCGAGTCGATCAGATAGCCGAGGCCGGCCGGCGCTTGGGCGCTCAGCGCCAGCGGCATCGGCGCGCCCATTTCCTGTGAGATGGCTTCCGCCATTTCCGGCAGGCGGCGCTGATAAATGGCGATGATCTTGTCCAGGATCGCTGCGCGTTGCTGAATCGTGGTTTGCGACCAGCTATCGAACGCGCGCCGCGCCGCCGCGACCGCTTTGTTCACATCAGCGGCCGTGCCCAACGAGATGCGCCCGCACGGCTCTTCCGTGGCCGGGTTGATCACATCATGCGTGCGCGGCGTCGTGGGGGCGACCCACTTGCCGTCAATGTAGAAGTTGAGCTGTTCGCGCATGAGGGGCTCCCGGGGTGTGATGGCTTATCTGCTGGTTCAGATATCAGATATAAAGGGCTAGACGAGGCCGCGCCAAGCCGGCTGCAGAAGCTTCATGTCCGAAATCCGCCCCTTAAGAACCTTCGGCCGCATCAAGGCGCGCACGCTCAAGCCGCGCCAAGCCGGCCTGGTCAACACTTTGTTGCCGCACCTGGCCTTGCCCGAAGAAGGCGCGCTTGATGTGGACGCCTTGTTCGGCGGCGAGGCTGATCCGGGGCCGAGTCTCAAGCCTGCCGCAGCGCCGCCCGCGCCGACTGGCGGGCCGCTCATCCTGGAAATCGGCTTTGGCGGCGGCGAGCATCTGGCCGCGCAAGCCGCCGCGCATCCCGACGCGCGCTTAATCGGCGTCGAGCCCTTCCTTAATGGCGTCGCCTCGTGCCTCCGGCACATTGAAGAGAGCGGCGTGCAGAACATTCGCCTGCACATGGGCGATGCGCGCGACGTGCTCGCGCGCCTGCCCGCTGCCTCGCTCGATCTTTGCTACATTCTGTTTCCCGATCCCTGGCCCAAGCTGCGCCATCATAAGCGCCGGCTAATCCAGCCCGACTTTTTGAGCGAGCTGGCGCGCGTGCTGAAGCCCGGCGCCGAGGTTCGCTTCGCCACCGATTGGGCCAATTACGCCGCCTGGACGCTTGAGCACTTCACCCGCGATCCGCGCTTCAGCTGGACCGCCGAACGCGCCGCCGACTGGCGCAAAGCCTGGGAAAGTCACGTGCCGACGCGCTATGAGCAAAAACGCTTAGGCGATTGCGCGCCGATTTGGTTAAGCTTCATTAGGGCTGCCGACAGGGCATAATTTTAGCGACGCACTGCTAGCGTGCGCGCATGGGCGGCTTTCTCAAGAACGTTTTTGTCACCGCGCTGATCGTGTGCGTAGCGACTGTCGCCAGCGTGACGATCGCTTTCGTGATCTCGCTGCTGGTCGGCATGCCGGCTGAGCAGCCGGCGGCGCCGGTCCCGCTCGTCGGCATCATTTTCGGCCTGATGATCGCCGTCGCCATGGCCATGCTCACTGGCATGCTGTTCTGCATGCTGACGCTGATCATCGCCGCTTTCACCATGCCGCCGGTGATTTGGCTTGCGCGCTGGCTGGATCTGCCGCGTCCTTTGGTCGACATTGCTGGAGGCGCGCTCGCGGCCTGGTTCTGTGTCGCCATCGGCATGGAGGAGGCCGACAGCCTCGCTCAGTACGGCATGACCCTGCCCGAACCGATCTTCGCCAGCGTCGGCATCGTGCTGGGCGGTTTGGCTGGCTATGTGCGTTTTCAGTTTTTGGGACGCCGCGCGCCGGCTTCCATGGATGCTGCTTCCGCCTTGCCGGCGGGCTAAGAAGCCGCTATATTCGCAACAACATCGCTGATTATCCTCGATGAGGGTATCGGCGGCGGGCCCCGGGGCCCGCCGCTTTTTTGCTACTTGGAGACCCCCGTGCGCAATGCACAGAAGACCGCCGTCATGGCCCTGTTCGCTTCCATGGAAGCCGCCAAGGACAGCCCGCTGCCGGCGCCGCGCCGTGAGCCGAGCCTGCTTGGCAAGCCGGCCGCGCGCGACATTCAACTCGACCCGCTTTGGCTGATCACGCGCGGGTCCAAAGGCCGGGCGTGAGAGCAACCAACCCCGCCGAAGAGCGCGTTATCGCGCTCGCTGAGCCGGAAGCGGAGGCGCTCGGCTATAGGCTGGTGCGGGTGCGCCTCATGGGCAATCGCCGCAAGACGCTGCAAATCATGGCCGAGCGCGTGAGCGACGGTGAGTTTAACAGCGAAGATTGCCGCAAGCTTGCGCGCGCCTTGGGCGAACCGCTCGAGCCGATCGAATATGAGAACCTTGAAGTCTCCTCGCCCGGCATTGATCGCCCGCTGATGCGAATTGAGGATTTCACCCGCTTTATGGGCCATGAAGCCAAGCTCGAAACCACCGCCATGGTCGAGGGCCGCAAGCGCTTTAAGGGCCAGATCGCTGGCGTCGAAGGCGATGTAATTCTGCTGAAAACGGCAGAGGGCGAATTCAAACTGCGCTTCTCGGCGCTGAACGATGCGCGCCTCGTGCTGACAGACCAGCTGATCGAAGAAGATTTGCGGCGCGCCAAGGCGGCCGAAAAGGACGAAGAAAAGAGGACTCAACAATGAGCACCGGCATTTCCGCGAACCGGATGGAAATCCTGCAGATCGCTGACGCGGTCGCGCGTGAAAAGAATATTGAGAAGGACATTGTCGTTGAAGCGATGGAGCACGCGCTGCAAAAGGCCGCCCGCTCCCGCTATGGCGCCGAGCACGATATTCGCGCTTCGATTGACGTCAAAACCGGCGAAATGACGTTGAAGCGGGTCATGACCGTGGTGGACGACAGCGTGCTCGATCCCGAGACGCGCCCTTTCAACCCCTCTACCGACATCATGCTCGATGTGGCCAAGAAGACCGATCCGGAAGCGGTTGTCGGCAAGACCTATGAAGAGCTGCTGCCGCCGATCGAGTTCGGCCGTGTCGCCGCGCAGACGGCCAAGCAGGTCATCAATCACGAAGTCCGCGAGGCCGAGCGTGAGCGTCAGTTCGCCGAGTACAAGGACCGCGTCGGCGAAATCGTGAATGGCGTGGTCAAGCGCGTCGAATTCTACAATGTCATCGTCGATCTCGGCCGCGCCGAAGGCGTTATCCGCCGCAGCGAAGCGATCCCGCGTGAAAACCTCCGCACCGGCGATCGCACCCGCGCCTACATTTATGACGTTCGTCGTGAAACAAAGGGTCCGCAAATCTTCCTGTCGCGGGCCAAGCCGGAATTCATGGCGCGTCTGTTCGCGCAGGAAGTGCCGGAAGTTTATGAAGGCGTGATCGAGATCAAAGCCGCCGCCCGCGATCCGGGTTCGCGCGCCAAGATCGCCGTGCTGAGCCATGATAGCTCGATCGATCCCGTCGGCGCGTGCGTCGGCATGCGCGGCGCTCGCGTGCAGGCGGTTGTCGGCGAGTTGCAGGGCGAGAAGATCGACATCATCCCCTGGTCGCCCGATCCGGCCACCTTCATCGTCAACGCGCTGCAGCCGGCGGAAGTCACCAAGGTCGTGCTCGATCCGGAAGAAGGCCGGGTTGAGGTGGTCGTGTCCGAGGCGCAGCTTTCGCTCGCCATTGGCCGGCGCGGTCAGAATGTGCGTCTCGCCAGCCAGCTCACCGGCTGGTCAATCGACATTCTCACCGAAGCCGAAGAGTCGGAGCGCCGGCAGAAGGAGTTCGCCGCCCGCACCGAGCTCTTCATCAAGGCGCTGGAAGTCGATGAAATGTTCGCCCAGCTCTTGGCTTCGGAAGGCTTTGAAACGGTCGAGGAAATCGCTTTCATCGACCAGATGGAACTCGCCGCGATCGAGGGTCTGAATGAAGAGATCGCCGAGGAATTGCAGGCGCGCGCCACCGAGTTTCTCGATAAGCAAGCCGCCGAGCTTGAGTCCAAGCGCAAGGAGCTCGGCGTCGAAGATGCGCTGCTGCAGGTGCCGGGCCTCACCGCCCCCATGCTGGTCACGCTTGGCGAGAAGGGCGTGAAGACGCTGGATGATTTCGCCGGTCTGGTCGGCGACGATCTGCGCGGCTGGTTCGAAACCAAAGGCGGCGAGCGCGTCCGCGAGCCCGGCGTTCTGGAGCAGTATGCGCTGACCCAGGAACAAGCCGACGGCCTCATTCTCAATGCCCGCATCGCTGCGGGCTGGATTGATGCGCCGGAAGAAGCGGCCGCTGCGGAAGAGGCGCCGGAATAAAAGCGAGAAAGTCTGGTTCCCCGGCGTCGCGCCGGCAGGCGTCGGCTCCGGCTGGCGAGGCGTCGGCTGACAAAAAGCCGCGCGAGCGAACCTGCATCGTCACGCGCCGGGCGCTGACCGAAGCGCAGCTGATCCGCTTCGCCCTGGCGCCAGACGGACAGCTTACGCCGGACATCGCGGCTAAGCTTCCGGGCCGCGGGGCCTGGGTTTCGGCTTCGCGTGAGGCGGTGGAGAAGGCCTGCAAAAAGAACGCCTTCGCCCACGCTCTCAAGGCGTCGGTCAAGGTTGCCGAGAATTTAGCGGATCAAGTGGAGGCGGCTCTGGCCCGCCGCTGCCTCGATTTATTGGGTCTGGCCCGCCGCGCCGGCGCCATTGCTTTTGGAGCCACTCAGGTCGAGGCCGCCATTCGCGACAAACCCGTGAAAATGCTGATTGAAGCAGTCGATGGCGCAGAAGATGGTCGCGAAAAGCTGATGAGCCTCCATATAGGGCTTTGGCGCGCACCCCCGCCGGCGGCGGCTTGCTTTTCGTCGGCGGATTTGGGCATGGCGCTGGGGCGTGATCGTGTGATACACGCATGCTTGCTTCAAGAGCGTCTGGCCACGGTTTGGGCGGCTGAAATTGGCCGTCTCGCGGGGTTCCGCCCCATCGTTCCAGCCTCTTGGCCCACATCCTGGCGCACTCTCGAACGCAGGTTCGAACTGGGGCTGGGCGACGCGGCCTCCGGAAACACCGGCGACGCGGCGAGCCCATCGACTTTGGAACACGACGCAGACTGAACGAACCGTACGAACGAACATTGGCAGACGGATACTCGACCACCTCATGAGCGACGGCAACGAACAGAAAGAATCTTCCGGCCGCAAGCCGCTGACGCTGACCCGCACCACCGCGACGGGCACCGTGCGTCAGAGCTTTTCGCATGGCCGCACCAAGCAAGTGGCTGTCGAGGTGCGAGAGAAGCGCTCGATCAACCGCGCGGGCGCAGGCGCGGCCGCGGCGCCCGCCGCTCCTGGCCCCGGCGTGCCGCCGCCGCTGCAGCGTCCAACCGCGGCGCCCAAGCCGGTCGCCGCCGCGCCCGCAGCCGAGCCGCGCCGCGCCCCAGCGGGCGATGGCCGCAATGTCGGCATTAGCGACGAAGAAGCGCGCCGTCGTGAAGCTGCGATCCAGCAGGCTATGGCCGAGCGCGAAGCGCGCGAACAACGCCAGCGCGCCGAAGATGAGCGCCGCCGCGCGCTCGAAGAAGCGCAGCGCAAGCTGCAGGCTGAGCAGGAAGCGCTTGAGCGCGAAACCGATGCTCGCCGCCGCGCCGAGACCCAGGAAGAAGTCGCCGAGCCGGAGCCGCAGCCGCAAGTGCAAGCGCGCGCGCCAACCGCTCCACCGCAGCAGCAACCAACCCCGACTCCGCAGCGCGACCAGACCGACGTGCTGAGCGAACTGGGCGGGCGCGTGAAGGGCGCCCGCAAGCCTATGCCCGTCGCCCCGGTGAAGCCCACCAAGAAGGGCGAGCCCAAGCGCCGCGAAGGCCGCCTAACGCTCGACATGGTCGAGCGCGAAGTGGCGGGCGATGATGACCGCGTGCGGTCGCTCGCGGCCTATCGCCGTGCGCAGCAGAAGGAAAAAGAACGCCGCGCCAAAATGATGGGCGGCAGCGCCGAACGCATCGTGCGCGAGGTCATCATCCCGGAATCCATCACGGTTCAAGAACTGTCCAACCGGATGGCCGTGCGCGTGGCCGACATCATCAAGTTCATGATGCGCCAGGGCCAGATGCTGAAGCAAAGCGACGAGCTCGACGCCGATACGGCCGAACTCATCGCCACCGAGCATGGCCATACCGTCAAGCGCGTGGCGGAGTCGGACGTCGAAGAAGGTCTTGCGGGCGATATCGTCGATACAGACGAAAATCTCGAGCCGCGCCCGCCGGTCGTGACCATTATGGGTCACGTCGACCACGGCAAAACCTCTTTGCTCGATGCGCTGCGTCAAACCGATGTCGTGTCCGGCGAAGCCGGCGGCATCACCCAGCATATCGGCGCCTATCAGGTGCGCGTCGCCAGCGGCCAGCGCGTCACGTTTCTGGATACGCCCGGCCACGCCGCCTTCAGCGCCATGCGCGCGCGCGGCGCCAAGGTCACGGATATCGTCGTGCTGGTGGTGGCCGCCGATGATGGCGTCATGCCGCAAACCATCGAAGCGATTCAGCACGCGAAAGCGTCTGGCGTGCCGATGATCGTCGCCATCAACAAGATGGACAAGCCGGACGCCAATCCTGACCGCGTGCTCAGCGAACTGACCCAGCACGAAGTCATTGCCGAGCAATTCGGCGGCGACGTGCAGATCGTGAAGGTGTCGGCGCTGAAGAAGCAGGGCCTGGAAGACCTGGTTGAACAGATCCTGCTGCAAGCGGAAGTGCTCAATCTGCGCGCCAACCCCAACCGGCCCGCAGAAGCGACCGTGATCGAGTCCAAACTCGATAAGGGCCGCGGCACGGTGGCGACGGTGCTGGTGCAGAACGGCACGCTGAAGCGCGGCGACATTGTCGTTGTCGGCGCTCAGGTGGGCCGGGTGCGCGCCATCACCAACGAACGCGGCCAGCAATTGCAGGGCGCTGGCCCCTCTGAGCCGGTTGAGATCATGGGACTTGAGGGCGTTCCGGAGCCGGGCGACGTGCTGAACGTGGTTGAGAACGAAAACCGCGCCCGCGAAGTCGCCAATTATCGCGCCCGCACCAAGAAGCAGCGCGGCGTTGGCGTGAAGTCGGCGACGACTTCGCTCGAATCCATGATGGCGAAGTTCAAGGATTCGACGGCGAAAGAGCTGCCGATCCTGATCAAGGCCGACGTGCAAGGTTCGGCGGAAGCCATTGTCGGCTCGCTCGAAAAGCTGGCGCATGAAGAAGTGCGCGCGCGCGTGGTGCTCTCGGGCGTGGGGGCCATCAATGAATCGGACGTGCAGCTAGCCAAGGGTTCGGGCGCGCCGATCATCGGCTTCAACGTCCGCGCCTCGAAGGAAGCGCGCGATCTGGCCGAGCGCGAAGGCGTCGAGATCCGCTACTACAACATCATCTACGACCTGATCGACGACATTAAAGGCGTCATGTCGGGCATGCTTGCGCCGCTCACGCGCGAAACCTTCCTGGGCAATGCCGAAGTGTTGGAGGTGTTCAACATCTCCAAGGTCGGCAAGGTCGCCGGCTGCCGCGTCACCGATGGCGTCGTCCGCAAGGGCGCCAAAGTCCGTATCCTGCGCGACAACGTCGTCATCCAGGAAATGGGCGTCCTGACCACGCTGAAGCGCTTCAAGGATGAAGTGAACGAAGTGATCTCCGGTCAGGAATGCGGCATGAGCTTCGGCCCGTTCCAAGAAATCAAGCAGGGCGACGTGATCGAGTGCTTCAATGTCGAAGTGGTCCAGCGTTCGCTCTGAGTTGCGGGTGAAGAAAGTGCGTCACGTATCAGCCATCGCCGCGGCGCTGATCGCGTTGGCGGCGCTGGGCGGCTGCAACCGCGACCGGGAGGATGAGCAGCGCCCAAGCGTGCGCGCCTCCACCGTGGTTGAGCCAGAAACACGCGTCGACACTGTGCCGCAGGAAGAGCCGGGCGTGGCCCGCTCCACCTGGCGCGCCATCAATGAAAGCGCTCGCAACACGACTGGCAATCTGCGCGTCTCCATTGAAAGTGTGCGCGGTGGGCCGGTGATTTTCGCGTTCGCCAATGGCGTTACGTTGCGCGCGCAGCCGATCGCGCAAACGCCTTCGGACAATCGCTCCGGCGTCGGCGGCCAAAGTCTCGCCGCCGTGCTGGGCGGCGATCCGCGCGTCGACGCCTTCATCTATCGCGTGGAGAATGAGACGGTGGCGCAGAGCGCCTCGCATGGCGGTCTCTGCGGCGCCGATCCGACCCGCTACATGGCGGTCAGCGAATTCGTCGATTCAAGCGGCCGATGGGTGTTCAAGATCGCGTCCTTCAAGGGTGATCGCCAGCCCGGCACGTCCGGCGCCGATCCTGGCTACTGTTCCAGCTTCGGCTTCCAGGCGCAGTAACATGAAGCGCAATCATCGCTCGAAGGGCGGAGCGGCTGGACCGTCGCAACGCCAATTGCGCGCCGCCGAGCTGGTGCGTCATGCGCTGGTTGACGTGCTCGCCCGCGAGGAATTGCGCGATCCCGATCTCGTCGGCGCCTCCATCACTGTCGGCGAGGTGCGCGCCTCTCCGGACCTGAAGCACATGACAGTGTTCGTCTCCGCGCTTGGCGGCGACAATCAAGCCGTGGCGCGCGGCCTTACGCGCTCGGCCGGCTTCTTGCGCGGACGCCTCGGTCGCTCGATCGATCTGCGCTTCACGCCCGAACTGCATTTCCAGCCGGACGTTTCCTACGATGAAGCCCGTCACATCGATGAGCTGCTGGCTAGTCCACAAATCGCGCGCGATCTGAAGCACGAGGAAAAAAAGTGAGCCGCCGTAAGAAAGGCGAGGAGGTTTCCGGCTGGGTAATCCTCGACAAGCCGGAAGAGCTGACCTCCACCCAGGCCGTCTCCTCGGTGCGCCGCGTCTTCAACGCGCAGAAGGCTGGCCATTCCGGCACGCTTGATCCGCTCGCCTCCGGCGTGTTGCCAATCGCTTTGGGCGAAGCCACCAAAACCGTGCCGTGGCTAATGGAGGCGGAGAAGACCTACATCTTCACCATCAAATGGGGCGTCTCCACCGATACCCAGGACCGCGAAGGCAAGTCCATCGCCGAGAGCCCGGTGCGTCCCTCGCCTGAAGCCATCCGCGAAGCGCTTAAAGGCTTCCTCGGCGAGATCGAGCAAGTCCCGCCGCAATTCTCCGCCGTAAAGGTGGACGGCGAGCGCGCCTATGATCTCGCCCGCGCCGGCGAGGAGGTCGAACTCCAGCCCCGCCAGGTCGTGGTTTACGAGGCCGAACTGGTGGGCACGGAGAGCGAGGACCTCGCCACCATCCGGATCCGCTCCGGCAAAGGCTTCTATATTCGCGCTCTGGTCCGGGATCTGGCGGCAAAATTGGGCGCGGAAGGGCACGTCTGGAGGCTCAGACGTACCGCTGTCGGCCCGTTTACCGAAGAAAAGTCCGTAACTCTCGACGCGCTTGTGGATTTAGGTCATAAGGGCGCCGCGTCAGAACGGCTGAACCCCGTTGAGACCGCGCTGGACGACATCCCGGCGCTGGCCATCAACGGTGAGGACGCCTTCAAGCTCAGACAAGGACGGCCCATCGTTCTCCTTCCGCATGTGATGGAGAGCCTCAAGCCGAAATTTAAAGACCGCACCATTGCCGGGCAGGATGCATCCCGCGCGGCATTGGCCCTTTTCGAAGGCAAGGCGGTTGCTCTGGGCGACGTGCGGGCTGGTCGATTCAAGCCGACCCGCGTGTTCCATTTGAAAGAGCAATAGAGGAGTCCCGATGTCGATTACTGCAGAGCGCAAGAGCGCGCTCATCCGTGAGCATGCGCGTGGCAAAGGCGATACCGGTTCGCCGGAAGTGCAAGTCGCTATCCTGTCCGAGCGCATCAACACGCTGACCGAACACTTCAAGACCCACAAGAAGGACAACCATTCGCGCCGCGGCCTCTTGAAAATGGTGAGCCAACGCCGCCGGTTGCTCGACTATCTGAAAGACCGCGACGGTGCTCGCTATCAAGCGATCATCGAAAAGCTGAACCTGCGCCGCTAACGCGGTGCTTCAAACCCTCTCCCGCTTAACGGGAGAGGGTGGCGCTCGCGCTTAGCGAGCGCCGGGTGAGGGTCTGGCGCTCATGCTTCAGACCTCGCGCTTCCCCTCATCCGCCCGCGTGCTTGTCGCACGCGGCCACCTTCTTCCCCACCGGGCCGTTTCACGGCCCGGCCTTTAACGAGTAGGGATCGCGAAGCGACCCCGAGGGGGAGAAGGGACGACTGAGCGCAACGGAATTCGCCGTTGCGCATGACCGCTACGGCGAGGGCGCACCGGCGCTGCTCGCCTGGAGTAAAATGTATGTTCGATATTAAATCCGTTTCTCTCGATTGGGCCGGGCGCAAGCTGACGCTCGAAACCGGCCGCCTCGCGCGCCAAGCTGATGGCGCCGTTTACGCCACCTGGGGAGAAACTGCCCTCCTGGCCACGGTTGTGTACGCAAAGGAAGCCAAGCCTGGCCAAGATTTCTTTCCGCTGACCGTCAATTATCAGGAAAAGTACTTCGCCTCTGGCCGCATTCCTGGCGGCTTCTTCAAGCGCGAAGGCCGCCCGACCGAGCGTGAAACGCTGCTCTCGCGCCTGATTGACCGTCCGATCCGCCCGCTCTTCGTCGAAGGTTTCAAGAACGAAGTTCAAGTCATCGTCACGGTGCTGAGCTGGGACAATGAAAATGAAAGCGACCTGCTCGCCATGGTCGCCGCCTCTGCGGCGCTGACCATTTCCGGCGTGCCCTTCATGGGCCCGATCGCCGCCAGCCGCGTGGGCTGGATTGACGGCAAGCCAATGCTCAACCCCACCATTGAGCAGATGAAGTCGAGCGATCTCGATCTCGTCGTCGCCGGCACCGCCAATGCGATCATGATGGTCGAGTCCGAAGTGAAGGAATTGACCGAAGCGCAAATGCTTGAGGCGCTGAACCTCGCCCATCGCGGCATGCAGCCAGTGATCGACGCCATCATCAAGCTGGCCGAACAATCGGCGAAGGACCCGTTCGAATTCGAACCGGCTGACAACTCCGCGCTCAAGGAAAAGATTGTCGCCATTGTCGGCCCGCGTCTCGCGGACGCCTACAAGATCACCAACAAGGCCGAGCGTTACGCCGCTGTCGGCGCGCTGCGGGAAGACGCCAAGGCAGCGTTGGTGAAGAGCGACTCAAACCCCGAAGGCGCCGACGCCAACGTGTTCAAGGAGACCTTCAAGGCGGTGGAGAGCGACGTCGTGCGCTCACGCATCGTCAAGGAAAAGGGCCGCATTGACGGCCGCCCGGTCGATAAAGTGCGTCCGATCGAAGCCATGGTCGGCTTCTTGCCGCGCACGCACGGCTCGGCGCTGTTCACGCGTGGTGAAACCCAGGCCATCGTTGTCGCCACGCTCGGCACGGCGGAGGATGAGCAATTCATCGACGCGCTCTCCGGCACCACCAAAGAGCGCTTCATGCTGCACTACAACTTCCCGCCCTACAGCGTCGGCGAAACCGGCCGCATGGGCGGCGCCGGTCGCCGCGAAATCGGCCACGGCAAGCTGGCTTGGCGTGCGATGAAGGCGGTGCTGCCCACCCAGGAGCAGTTCCCGTACACGGTGCGCCTCGTTTCCGAGATCACCGAGTCCAACGGCTCTTCCTCCATGGCCACTGTGTGCGGTTCGTCGTTGGCGCTGATGGATGCGGGCGTGCCGATTTCGGCGCCGGTCGCCGGCGTCGCCATGGGCCTCATTCTCGAGGACTATGGCTTCGAAGTGCTGACCGACATTCTGGGCGATGAAGATCATCTCGGCGACATGGACTTCAAGGTCGCCGGCACCGAGAAGGGCATCACCTCGCTGCAAATGGACATCAAGGTCGCGGGCATCACCGAGGAGATCATGAAGGTCGCCCTCGAGCGTGCGCACGCGGGCCGCATGCACATTCTGGGTGAGATGAACAAGGCGCTCACCGCGCCGCGTGAAAGCGTCGGCGCCAACGCACCGCGCATCGAGCAGATCAAAATCCCGGTCGACAAGATCCGCGACGTGATCGGCACCGGCGGCAAGGTCATCCGCGAAATCGTGGAAAAGACCGGCGCCAAGGTGAATGTGGAAGACGACGGCACGGTGAAGGTGGCTTCGGCCAATGCCGAGTCGATCGAAGCCGCCATCAAATGGATCAAGGGCCTCACCTCCGAACCGGAAGTCGGCCAGATCTATGAAGGCAAGGTCGTGAAGGTGATGGAGTTCGGCGCCTTCGTGAACTATTTCGGCGCCAAAGACGGCCTGGTGCACGTCTCCCAACTGGCGCGCGAGCGCGTGGAAAAGCCGGGCGATGTGGTGAAGGAAGGCGATATCGTCAAAGTGAAGCTCTTGGGCTTCGACGATCGCGGCAAGACGCGGCTTTCGATGAAGGTGGTCGATCAGGCCACAGGCGCCGATCTTACCGCTGAACTCGGCGAAGAAGCTGAGGACAAAGGCCCGCGCGGCGACCGTCCGCCCCGTGGCGATCGCGGTCCGCGCCGTGACCGCGGCGACCGCCCGCGCCGCGAAAGCTCAGGCGACTAAGCCCTAAGCTCAAACGCAAACAGAAAGCCCGTCGCGTCAGCGGCGGGCTTTCTTATGTGCGCCGCCAGCTGGCGCTGGTTCTCCTGATTGGCGAAATCACAACCGTGTCAGCGCCCATCGCGAAGCCTCCAAAATGGAGAATTTGTTATCGCTGGTCGCTTGACCCCGAGCGATGAGGAACCATAACGGGCTACCGGGATTTAGTCCCGTTGCGGCAACGACCGCCGTGCGGTGTGGCGTGAACTGCGCTTGCACCTTTTGGTCGGGTAGAGTTGAGGAATACTAGAATGAGTATGATCAATCTGAAGATGGCCGGCGTCGCGCTGGTCGCGGCTATGAGCCTGGGCGCCTGCGCGACCCGTGAAGACATTCAAAACATCAATGCGCGCCTGGATTCCATCGACGCGCGCGTCGCGAGTGCGGCTTCGAGCGCCGAGTCCGCCAATCAAGGCGCTGCGCGCGCCAACCAACGTCTTGACGCCATTGAAGGCCGCGTCCAAGCACTCGAAGCCGGGCCTGCCCGCACCCCTCGAGGCTAATGACGTGCCCGTTTCGTGATGATGGCTGACTGAGTAACTTTTCGTGCTGAGGAACCACGTCACGATTATGCGCACGTCACTTACGATAAGAGCCGTTATCAGCGTGCTCGCGCTTGCATTCTCGACTCTCGGCGTGGCCGAGGCCGAGGATGTGAGCGCGCAGCCCGCTGCTTCCGTCGCCGATCAGCTTCCGGAAGGCCAGGATGTTGCCGATACGGTGATTGAACTGGCCGGATGGATCGTCGCAAGCAACGACAACCAAGGCTATCCATTCGCCATCATCGATAAGAAGGCGGCGCAGATTTTGGTGTTCGGCGCCGATGGCCGTCTTCGCGGCGCCGCGCCGGGGCTGTTTGGCTCTGCGGTCGGAGACCACATTGCACCTGGCATTGCGGGCCTTGCACTGCGCGAAATTCCGGGCCGAGATCGCACAACGCCCGCCGGCCGCTTTGTCGGCGGTTTCGGTCGGTCCATCGACGCCGGGCGCGTGTTGTGGGTGGACTACGAGTCCGCCGTTTCGATTCACCCGACAGCAACCGGCGTACCGGCCGAGAGACGCGCTGAACGTCTTGCATCGGCCACGCCGGACGACAACCGCATCACCCATGGCTGCATCAATGTCGCGCCTGACTTCTACGAGGTTATTCTCGAACCGACATTCGCGCGGGGCGGGGTGTTCTACGTTTTGCCGGATGAGGCGCCGTTAGCCGAGACCTTCCCGGATTTCGCCCGCAGCCGCGAGACCGCGCAACGCAACGGCGGAAGGCGCAGTTAGTTAGCGCCCGCGCTAGGTCTAGAACTTCATTCCCTCCGTCATTGCGGACGCGCGGAGCGCGATCCGGGACCCAGGGTCACATCCTCGATATTCAATGCGCCGTTGACACTTCACCCAGTCCCCGTGGGTTCCGGGTCTCCCTCTCGCTTTCGCGGGAGCTCGCCCGGAATGACTGAGGTTAGGTGTTCGCAATCCGCTCGCTCTCCGCCCACAGCTTCGCGGCGATTGCGTCATCGTTGGCGATGGCTGAGATCGGCGTCTGGCGCCGCCGCGCGAAATACTTGCCGCTGACATTCGCCACATCCGGCGACGTCGCCAGATAGATCAGCGTGTCCGCGCCTTTGGCTGGCGTGAGCGCAAAAGGCGCACCCAAAAACATCGCGGCCTGCGCGACAAAGCCATTATTCTTGGCAAACCCCGAAGCGACGAAGCCGGGATGAAAACAATTCGCCGTCACGCCAGAACCTTGCAGTCGCTTCGCCAGTTCGCGCGTGAACAAGATATTGCAGAGCTTGGAGGCGCCGTAGGCGCCAAACGTGGTCCAGCCTTGGCGCAATTGGAGATCATCAATGCTGAACATCGCCATGTGATGCGCGCCGGAAGCGGTGGAGACGACGCGCGCCCCCGGCGTCGCCTTGAGCGCGGGCAAGAGCGCATTGGTGATGATGAAATAACTCATATGATTGGTGGCGAAGGTCAGCTCCAAGCCGTCCACCGTTTCCTGACGCGCGGTGTAGATGGCGCCGGCATTATTGGCGAGCACGTCGATCTTCGGTTCGGACGCAGCAATCTCCGCGCCAACGCGTTTCATCTCCGCCAGCGTGGAAAGATCGCCCAGCACATAACGATGCGCCGCGCCCGGTCCCGCTTGTTTCAGCGCCGCCAGCGTCTCTTCCGCGCGCGCTTGGCTGCGCGCCGTGAACACGATCCGCGCCCCGCGCCGGGCCAATTCCTCGGCGCCAGCCTTGCCCAACCCCGATGTCGCGCCGGTTATGACGACCACTTTGCCCTGCATGCTGCGCACCTCCCTCGTGGCGATAAGCCGTCGCGGCAAGGGCGGCAAGCGCCCTGGCCTTGGATTCGCCGGCTGCACCACTCATCATGCGCGCATGGCCGACCTTGTAATCATCGCCCGCTTCGCTTCGCGCCCAGAATGCATCATCGCCCAATCGCTGCTGCGTTCAGAAGGGATCGAGACGCTGATGCCCGACTTCAACGTGCTCATGGCCGAGCTCGATCCCTCAATGATGGAGCATGGCTGGCGGCTCATGGGCCGGGCCGAAGATGAAGCCAAGGCGCAAGCCATATTGCGCGATGCGCAATTAGAGTAGCGGCCGCGCCATTCGCTCCTCGTCATAGTATTGCGTCAATGTGCGTTTGCGTGAGCGGAAGGAACAAAAGCTGAGATGCGCTTGCGCTTTCGCCAAGCCTGATTGCGGATGACAAGCGCTCCGGCGCAGGTCAGGAAGGCGGGTATGGATTGGCAGAGCATTCTGATCGCGGCGCTTGGCGTCGGCATTGGCGGCGGCGTCGGCGCGCTGATCGGCAAAGGGCTCGCCCGCTTGGCGCCGCAAGGCTGGCGGCGCGGCGTTGAAATTGGCTGCGCCGTGGTGTTGGCGGTGATTGGCGCGCGGGTTGCGGTGATGATCGCCGGTCCGCCTTCGGCGGGGGCCAATCCAAGCATTGAGCGGCAATTGCTCAATGACCCAACATTCGGGCCGATGGCGAGCGCGTGGAGAGAGACCGACCCCGCGTCGTTCGACGTTTATCTCGGCCGCGTCGCCTCGGCTGCGGGCGGCAACCGCGCGGCGGCGATCGAGCAGGCGCGCGCTGAACTCATGGAAGCGGCCCGGCCGCGCATTCCAAATTTAAGCGACGCGCAATTGGTTGAAGTGATCCGCTTGGCGCGCGATCAGATGCGCGAACTGAAGGCTTCGCATCCAATCGTGTGTTATCCGCTGTTCCAGGGCCGGCGTTTCGGCGACATCTCGCCTTATCTCAGCCAGGCTTTGATTCAGCGTGAGACCAATCTGCTGACGGCGGCGTTCCGCGCCAATCCGAATGCGCAGCAACCGGCTCTGGCCGAGGCAGAGCTCGTCGCAGAGATCAACGATCTGGTTGCGCGCACCCGCGCGCAGTTCGGCGAGGACATTGCGCTGATCGCGCCGGATGCGCAGGTCGAGGGGCGCGAGCCGCGCGTCTGCGATGCGGCGGCGGCGCTTTATGACCAGATGCTTGCTATGCCAGAACCGCAAGCAGCGGCTTTGATGCGCGGGCTTTCGGCGCTGTCGAACTGACTACTCCATCGAGCCTTCGGGTAGGCCGACAACATGGAAACCAGCGTCGACATGGATCACTTCACCCGTGGTGGAGCGGCCGAGATCGGAGAGCAGCCAGAGCGCGCAGCCGGCAATGCCTTCCATGCTGGTGTCTTCTTTCATCAAGCTCCATTCGCGGCCCGTTGCAATGAGGCCACGTCCGCCTTGAATGCCGGCGATGGCGAGCGTGCGCATGGCGCCGGCGCTGATGGCGTTGACGCGCACACCGTGTGGTCCGAGATCGCGCGCCATGTAGCGCATGGAGGCTTCGAGTGCGGCTTTGGCGACGCCCATCACATTGTAAGAGGGCAGCACGCGTTCGGCGCCGAGATAGGTGAGCGTGATCATTGAACCGCCCGGCTTCATCAGCTTGGCCGCGCGCTTTCCGGCGGCGACGAAACTGAAGGCGGAAATGTCCATTGTGCGCAGGAAGTTTTCGCGCGTGGTGTTTTCGACGAATGAGCCTTTGAGTTCGCTCTTGTCGGAGAAAGCGATGGAGTGGACCAGGAAGTCCAAGCCGCCCCAATCCTTTTCTAATCGCGCGAAGGCGGCGTCGAGCTGCGCGTCATTGGTGGCGTCGCACTCGAGCATGATGTTCGAGCCGATCGACTCCACCAGTGGACGCACGCGCTTTTCCAAAGCTTCGCCCTGATAGGTGAAAGCGAGTTCCGCGCCCTGGGCGGCCATTTGGCTGGCAATGCCCCAGGCGATGGATTTGTCGTTGGCGACGCCCATCACCAGGCCCTTCTTCCCAGCCATGAGGTTGCCCTTGGGGAAGCTCCAGTCATCGGCCATTGCGCACTCCTTCAATTACGCCCGCACCTGCCAGTTTCTGCACAAGCCGGTCAAATGCCCCTTGATCCGAGCGACTTAAGATATATCTTAGCGATATATCTAGATCATTACGGAGAATCAGATGAGTAAATGTGGACATGGTTCGCGCTGGGCGCGGCGCGGCGGGGGCTGGGACGAGGCCGCTGAGTTTCGCGGCTGGGGCCGCGGCCATCGCGGCCATCATCATGGCGGCGGCATGCGCCGCATGTTCGATCAGGGCGATCTGCGCCTGGTCGTGTTGGCGCTGATCGCCGAGCAGCCGCGCCATGGCTACGACATCATCAAGGAAATCGAAGCGCGCGTGGGCGGCGGCTATGCGCCGAGCCCGGGCGTGATCTACCCGCTGCTCACCATGCTGGAAGAGCTGGGTTTGGTCAGCATGAGCGCGACAGAGGGGTCGAAGAAGCTCTATGCGATCACGCCGGAAGGCGAGGCCGAATTGGCGGCGAACAAGCAGTCGGTGGAAGCACTGTTTGCACGCATTGATGCGGTGCGCGATCGCTTCGCTGATGCGCGGCCGGCGGAAATCCTGCGTGCGTTTGAGAATCTCAAATTCGCGCTGCGTTTGCGCATGGAGCGCGGCGGGCTCGATCCCGCCAAGGCTCAAACCATCGCAGCCGCACTCGATGCGGCGGCGCAAGCCGTGGAGCGCGCTTAAGCCATGCAGATTGAAGCTGACATCGCCACGCCGAATGCGAGCAAATATCTGCAACAGCTGTGCAAGCACTGGGCGCATAAAATGGAGGTGACGTTCAACGCCGAACAAGGGCTCGTCCCGTTCGCGCCGGACGCGCGCTGTCTTTTGCACGCAGAGGCTGACAAGCTGAACCTGAAGCTCGAGGCGCCGGATCGGGAAACGGCGGCGCGGCTTGGCCGGGTCGTGGTCGATCACTTGCGGCGCTTCGCCTTTCGCGAAGAGCTGAGCGAGCCGGTTTGGCGTCCGGCCTGAGCCGGAACCGCCCGCAGGCGCCCGCGTTCTCAAAGCCAATAGCGGTTTTGCCCGCATGGATTTGAGGAGGCCGGCATGGCCAAGATTCGTGAAACGGAAATTGAGCGCGACATGGACGGCGACGTCGTCGGCCAGCGCGAAGTGAGTGTTGAGCGGCCCCGTCGCGGCGGCGGATTCGGTTGGGGCTTGGTGCTCGGCGTGGCGATTATTGCGGTCGTGATTGTGGCTTTTGCCTATAATCAAGGCTCCTTCCAGAGTGCAGGCGCCAATGCAGACCGCATGACGGCGCAAGCGGAGCGGCAATTGAACCAAACAGCTGAAACTGCCGGCGACGCCGCGCAAAATGCTGGCGACCAGATTGAGGACGCTACAGATCGCGCAGTGAACTAAATCGTCATAGGTTCGCGGCGAAAGAACGCCGGGCTGTTCCGCGGCCCGGCGTTCACTGTGTTTGGTAAAACTCGCTCCTAACACCCATTCCCGGATTGGCCGAAGGCCAAAGTCCGGGATCCATAAACAGGTTGGTTGGGGATCTTGCGCGGGACGTTCGGCGCGCAATGCTCCGCTATGCGGGGTTATGGGTCCCGGACTTTCGCTGCGCGAAATCCGGGAATGGGTGGAGCTAGCGTTTGCGCGCGCGGGTGCGCCGCCGGAATCGGAGATTTCGGCGGTGTTTAAGCTCGGGCGTTGCGCGTGAGCTAAGATGTATCGGCGCGCGCCGGCGCGCGATCGTTCGCGGCGCGCAGCGGCACGACATTGCGCAGCGGGATCACCACGCCGGGCAGGCGCGGGGATTTATGCATGCGCGTCATGTGCGCGAGCGTCTCGACAATAAGCGGCTCGAGGTTTTCCAGCGCGTCGCGCAGGCGTTCGGCGCGCTCAGCAAGCGTGCCAACATGCATGTGATCGAGCGCGGTGGCGGTGGCTTGGCGCAGGAAGCTGTTATTCTCCGCGCGCCGCTTCACGCTGAGGGGGCGCAGCGTGCGCTTGGCCGCCGCCTCGTTCGAGACCGGCATGCGCGCATAAGCATGCACCACAAGCAGCCGGCGCAGATCGCGCACGGCGTCGCGCAATTCTGCATCGAGCTCGCGCTCGGCGGCGGCGATGGCGGGATCGGCCCAGCCCGGCGCATGGGCGCGGGTGAAGGCGAGAACGTGGCTGAGCCACACCAGCACTTCGACAAGCCAACCCCGCAACGAAGCGCGGATCGCTTCGAGCGGGGCAGTGTCAATGATGTGGGCGGCAAGGCGCATGGGCGTGATCCTGCGCGCGGTGCGGAGGGGGTTGAATAGATTTTTTTGTGGGGCGTTGGTGGGATTGGGATTTTGGGGCGCGGGGTGTGGGATAGGGTTTCGCGCCTCGCCCTAAGCTGACACCTTCTCCCTTCTCCCCTTGAGGGGAGAAGGTGGCGCGAGCGTAGCGAGCGGCGGATGAGGGGCTGCTCTGTTCAATTCCGTCACCCCGCCGTGCTCCCTCATCCGGCTTCGCACTCTCGTGCTCAGCCACCTTCTCCCGCGCAGCGGGAGAAGGACGAGCTTTTCCTTTCAGCTGCGCGTGCCCCGGAATGACGGAGCGAGGTCGGCGGCGTCAGTGAGCCGCCTGACGTTGCATTCTCGCCTCGGCCCGTTTGTAGTGGGGGCGGAGACGGCGACGCCATGAGCTGGGAAAAACACATTGAAGAGCTGCGCGCGCGCGAAAGGCTCGCCGAGCAAATGGGTGGGGCCGAGCGGGTGGCGCGGCAGCGCGCGTCCGGCAAGCTGAATGTGCGCGAGCGTGTGGCGGCTTTGGTCGATGCGGGCTCGTTTCACGAGATCGGCAAGATTGCCGGTGAGGCCGAGTATGGCGCCGATAATGAGCTCGCGCATTTTCGCGCCTCGCCCTTCGTGACCGGGCGCGCGCGAATTGAAGGACGGCCGGTGGCGATCCAGGCGGATGATTTCACCGTGCGCGGCGGCGCCGGCGATGCGGCGATTTACGGCAAGCTGCAACAGAGCGAGCAGTACACCAACGAATATCGCGTGCCGCTCATTCGGCTGATTGACGGCACGGGCGGCGGCGGTTCGATCAAGCAATTGGAGAAAGATCCGCGCACCTACATTCCGCAAACGCCGATCTGGGAATGGGTGGTGGCGAACATGGCGACCGTGCCGGTTGTGGGCCTCGCGCTAGGTCCGTGCGCTGGCTTGGGCGCGGGGCGGGTGTCGACCAGCCATTATAGCGTGATGGTGCAGGGGCTCTCCCAAGTGTTCGTCGCGGGCCCGCCAGTGGCGAAAGCGATTGGCGAGGAGGTCGATAAGGAAGGCTTAGGCGGCGCCGAGATCAACGGCAAGAATGGCGTGGTCGATGATGTGGTGGCGAGCGAAGTGGAGGCGTTCGCGGCGGCGCGGCGGTTTCTCTCTTACCTGCCCTCTTCCATCTATGAATTGCCGGCGCGCGTGCAGAACCACGATCCGGTCGATCGGCGCGATCCGACCTTGATCCATGTGGTGCCGACTGATCGGCGCGTGCCGTATAAAATGAAGCGCATTGTCGAAGCGTGCGTGGATGCGGGCTCGTTCTTCGAGATTGGCCGGCAATGGGGACGCGGCCTCATTACTGGCTTTGCACGGCTGGATGGCTATCCGGTCGCGGTGTTGGCCGGCGATCCGATGTTTCTGGCTGGCGCGTGGACGGCGGATGTGTGCCGCAAACTGATCCGCCATCTCGATCTGGCGCAAACGTTCCATCTGCCGATCGTGCACTTTGTTGATTGTCCGGGCTTTGCCGTGGGCGCCAAACATGAGCGCGCCGCGACTGTGCGGCTCGGCGTGCAGGCGATGGCCGCGGTGTTTCAGGTGAAAGTGCCGTTCTGCTCGATCGTGGTGCGCACGGCGTACGGATTGGCGGGCTCGGTGATGATGAACCCATCGAAGACGCGCTATCGCTATTGCTGGCCCTCCGGCGAATGGGGCTCGCTGCCCATGGATGGCGGTGTCGAGGCCGCTTACAAGCGCGAGATCGAAGCGCATCCCGATCCGGAAAAACGCTTGGCGGAAATACGTGCCTGGGCCGAAGCGTTGCGCTCGCCATTTCGCACCGCGGAAGCGTTTTACGCGGAAGAAATCATCGACCCGCGCGATACGCGGCCCTTGCTGTGCGAATGGGCGGGGCTGGCGCAACGCACGCTGGAGACAGGGCCGAGTGCGTTCGGGATGCGGCCTTAGACGCTGGCCTTAGTTCGCGGCGCGGCTTTGTTCGGCGAGCTGCGCTTCGAAGGCTTGCTCCATCGCCGTGTTGAAGTTCTGCAGCGCGTCGGGGTCCACGAAGGCGTTGGCGTCGCCGGCGAGCTGGCGGGCGCGTTTGTCGTGCAGATCGAAGAAGCTGTCATGGTTGGCGAGGAAGACATCGGCGCGGACAGTGCGCAGGCGCTCAAAGGTTTGTCGGTAGTCCGCAATCATGCCGGGATAAGCTTCCGGGACAAGCGATTGGCCCGCCACGGTTGAACTGCAGTGAAAGAAAGCGGTGTGGGCTGCGCCATCGGCGCCGGTCACGCGCATGCTCCACGACGTGCAGCCGGGCGTATGGCCTGGAGTCATGTGCGCGACCAGAGTGACGCCGCCGAGGCTCAGCGTGTCGCCATCCCCGACAATTTGATCGACGCGAATGGGCGGAAAGCGAACGCCGGCGCTTGGTCCGTAATCAATGTCGCCTTGCTCAAGCGTGGCGCGGTCGGCTGCGCTCGCCACCATTCTCGCGCCGCTCAGGCGCTGCAGCCCGGCAAGGCCGCCCGCATGATCGAAGTGCGCATGCGAGTTGAGCAGGAATCTGACGTCGCGAATGTCGAATCCTAGCGCGGCGACATTGGCGGCGATCTGCGGCGCGCTTTGCGGCACGACGCCATCGAGCAGAAAGTGGCCGTCAGGCGTGGTGATCAGAAACGAGCTCACGGTTTCTGTGCCGACATAATAGATGCTGCCGATTACGTTGAAGGGCGCGAAAGGCTCATTCCAGCGGCCGGACGCGGCCCAGGGGTTTAGCGGGGCAGTTTGGGCGGCGTCGATCACAGCATCGCTGGCTAAGCGCTGCGATGAGGCTGGCGCGGCGCAGCCAAGTAGAAGCGCGGCGCTGAACGCGATGGCGCGGCATTTCATGCACAGCCCTTGAGAGTTGAGGCGCTAAGCCGCCAGTTTCGTGAACGCGAGGCTGGCGTTGGTCCCGCCGAAGCCGAAGCTGTTGGAGAGCACGCAATTCACCTCGCGCTCTTGGCGTTCGCGCACGATGGGCAGGCCTTCGAAAGCGGGGTCGAGCTCTTCGATGTGCGCGCTTTCGCAAACGAAAGAGTTCTGCATCATCAGGATCGAATAGATCGCTTCCTGCACGCCAGCGGCGCCGAGCGAGTGGCCGCTAAGCGATTTGGTGCCGGAGATGAGAGGGGGTTTATCGCCAAAGACAGCGCGGACCGCTTCCATCTCTTTCAGATCGCCCACCGGCGTCGAGGTGGCGTGCGGGTTCAGATAATCGACCGGGCGATCGAGATATTGCATCGCCATTTTCATGCAGCGCGCGGCGCCTTCGCCTGAGGGGGCGACCATGTCGTAGCCATCTGAGGTCGCGCCATAGCCGGCGACTTCGCAATAGATCTTCGCGCCGCGCTTTTTGGCGCGCTCATATTCTTCCAGCACCAGCACGCCGGCGCCGCCGGCAATGACGAAGCCGTCGCGGTTTTTGTCGAAGGCGCGCGAGGCGCGTTCGGGCGTGTCGTTATACTTGCTGCTCATGGCGCCCATGGCGTCGAACAGCACCGAGAGCGTCCAGTCCAGCTCTTCGCTGCCGCCAGCGAACATAATGTCCTGTTTGCCGTACTGGATGTGCTCGTAAGCATTGCCGATGCAGTGCGAGGAGGTCGCACAGGCTGAGCTGATCGAATAGTTCACGCCCTTGATCTCGAACGGCGTCGCCAGCGTTGCAGACGCGGTGGAGCTCATGGCTTTCGGCACGGCGAACGGCCCAACGCGCTTGGCGCCTTTTTCGCGCGCCGTGTCAGCGGCGAGCACGATGGCGGCGGCGCTTGGCCCGCCCGAGCCCATGATGAGGCCGGTGCGCGGATTGGAGATGTCGTGTTTCTCAAGCCCGGCATCGGCGATCGCCTGCTCCATGGCGATGAAATTCCAGCCCGAGCCTTCGCCCATGAACCGCATCACGCGTTTGTCGACCACTTCTTCGGGCCGCACTTGCGGTTCGCCATGCACTTGGCAGCGCATGCCGCGTGTTGCGTATTCTTCGGCGCGGCGAATGCCGGACTTGGCTTCGCGCAGGCTGGCGAGCACTTCTTGCGTGTTGTTGCCGATCGAAGAGACGATGCCCATTCCGGTGACGACGACGCGCCGCATGTGTGCTCCTTATGCCCCCATGCCAGCGGCGAGCTGTTCGGGGCTGAACAGGCCGACCTTCAGATCCTTCGCAGTGTAGATGGTGACGCCGTCAGCCTTGGTCACGCCATCGGCGACAATCATGTGCAGTTTGCGCCGAATGGTGCGCTTCACATCGATCTCATAGGTGACGAGCTTGGTCTCGGGCGTGATCTGGCCGCGAAAGGTGACCTCGCCGACGCCGAGCGCACGGCCTTTGCCGGGCGAGCCGGACCAGGCCATGAAGAAGCCGGTCAGCTGCCACATGGCGTCGAGTCCCAGGCAGCCAGGCATGACCGGGTCGCCGCGAAAATGGCAGTCGAAAAACCAGCGATCGGCGGTGATGTCGAACTCGGCGATGATATGACCTTTGCCGTGGGCGCCGCCTTCGGTGCTGATCGAGGTGATGCGGTCGAACATGAGCATGGGCGGCAGCGGCAATTGCGCATTTGTCGGCCCATGCAGGCGGCCCTCGCCGCTGGCGATCAGATCCTCATAGGAGAGGGAAGACGGACCTTCCCGCACGTCGGTCATGTGTGCTCCGGCAGAAATTAGGCGCCCGGCTTACGCGGCGGTGGCGGCGCCGGCAAGGCGAAGCGGCCCAAATGCTGCGGACTAACGCCGGCGCGGCGGGTCGGCGAGGCGGCTTTCGGAGAGCAGCTTCCAATCGCCATTGCTGTCGCGCCGCCAAACGGCGGTGTAGCGGCCCTGGACCGCTTCGGCCCCAGTCATGACTTGGACATAGCGCCCGCTGGTCAGGCCCATATCGCCGGCTTGAGCGACGAAAACCCGGTCAGGCTGCCAATAGATCGGGCCAGCGCCGGTAGGGGCGACGAGGCCCGCTGTCACCGCCTCGGCCCCCTGATAGGTCTGGCCGGCGCGGACGACGAAGCCGTCAGCCGGATCGATCACCGAGCCGAGCGCTGCGCCCAAGCCCTGTTCCTGGGCGCGGGCGGAAAGCTGGCGCTCCAGTTCAAGCAATTGCTGGGCGGGCGGCTGGCGGTAGGTGGTGGGCGCAGGCGCTGCGGTTGTCGCCGTGCTGCTGGTTTGGGCCGAGGCGAACTCGCCCATATTGGCGCACGCGCCCAGCGTGATGACAGCAGCGATGAACGTGACCTGACGCAGCATGGAGCCCCCTTTGCTTATGGTTAATGGGAGGGGGCTGGGGGAGTTTTGTCGACCCGTTTCGCGTCAGGGCCGAATTGGAGGGCCTAGAGCCCGCTACAGTCGCTGGCGCCCCAGACTTGGTCTTGCTTCACCCAGCCGACCCGACCGGCCACGGCTACGCGCCGCCATTCGCCGTCGCAGGCGGTCAGCGCGCCAACCACGCCTTTTTCCAGGTAGGCGACGATGCGCGAATGGTCGTTCGGGTCGCGGCGCAGGGCTGCGTCGGCGGCATCGGTGACAAAGGCCATGCGGCGGGGCTCAAGATTTTGCGCATGCATCCAGACTTCGGCCCCGTCCGGGTCGCGGACGCGCCGCCAGGGGCCGCTTTCGGCGGTAACTTGCAGCGGAAGGCCCACGCGCTCGTAAATCCAGTCAACTTTGTGCTCCAGGCCCGGCCCGTGGCGGCCATTGGCGCCCTCGGTCTTCAAGCTGACGAAACGGGGCACAGGGAGGTTGGAATCCGGTCCCAGCACGCTGGTTGGGGCGGCGCTGGCCGAAAAACCGGCGGCGATGGTGAAAAATGCCGCGATGTGCGCGGCCGCAAGCCTCACACCCATAGCCCATACCCTTTTTGCGCCCCTTCCTCGTATCGGGAAGGCAGGCGCCGAAGATGCGCGCACGAAATGAAGGTCGGTTTAACGCGGGCGGTTCCGAGCCTTGGACCGCAGCGCTGGGTGGGCTAGGAGAGCGGAATGGCCGCCAAGAAGCTCAAAGTTGTCGTCACACGGCGTCTCCCGGACGCCGTCGAAATCCGCATGCGGGAACTGTTCGACGCCGAGCTGAACGCCGACGATCGGCCGATGAGCGCCGAGGAACTGGCTGCCGCGGTGGCGCGCGCGGATGTGCTGGTGCCGACGGTGACTGACAAGATCGACAGCCGCGTGCTCTCGCGCGCCGGCGATCAGCTCCGGCTGATCGCGCAGTTCGGCGCCGGGGTGGACAATATTGACGTCCAAACCGCCGTGCAGCGCGGCATCACCGTGACCAACACGCCGGGCGTGCTGACGGAAGATACAGCCGACATGACCATGGCGCTGATCCTGGCGGTGCCGCGCCGCCTGATCGAAGGCGTGAAGGTGATTGAGCAAGACAAGTTTACCGGCTGGTCGCCGACATGGATGATGGGCCGGCGCATTTGGGGCAAACGGCTCGGCATTATCGGCATGGGCCGCATCGGCCAGGCGGTGGCGCGCCGCGCCAAAGCGTTCGGGCTGCAGATCCATTATCATAATCGCCGCAAGGTGGCCCCGCATATCGAGCAGGAGCTTGAGGCGACGTACTGGGACAGCCTCGATCAGATGCTGTCGCGCATGGACATCATCTCGGTGAACTGCCCGCACACGCCGGCGACCTATCACTTGCTGTCGGCGCGACGCCTGGCGCTGATCAAGCCGCACGCTTACATCGTCAATACGGCGCGCGGCGAAATCATCGATGAAGCCTCGCTGGCGCGCATGCTGGAAAAGGGTGAAATCGCCGGCGCTGGCCTCGACGTGTTCGAGAACGAACCGGCCATCAATCCCAAGCTCAAGAAGCTCACCAATGTGGTGCTGATCCCGCACATGGGCTCGGGCACGCTCGAAGGTCGGATCGACATGGGTGAGAAGGTGATCGTCAACATCAAGACCTTCGCCGATGGGCATAAGCCGCCGGATCGGGTCATTCCCGCGATGCTGTAAGGCGGGCGCTGGCGACCAGACGAAGGCGTGAACGCTATGAGTGACAAACAAAAGGCGCGCGGACCGCAGGAAAATGCGGCGCTTACCGCGCTTGAAAACGTCAACAGGCGCACGCTCGCCCGCATCGAGCAGTTTCGCGCCGACTACGCGGAGGGCCGCGCCACCGGCGAGCATTTCTCAAAGCTGAAACACGAGTTTCCGTTTTACGGCTTCGTGCCCTGCCGCTCTGGCGACACGGACTTTGTGCTGTTTCAAGCCAATGATGATGTGGTGGCGTGGGAGTATTGCTGGTTTGGCGCCGATCACTATGAAAAGCGCATTCTCGCGACTTGGCAGAAATGGTGCCGCGATGCGGATCTCGTGTATGACATCGGCGCCTATACCGGCCTGATGTCGATCCTGGCCGCGCTGGTTCAGCCCAAAGCGACAGTGCATCTGTTTGAACCGATCGATCGCACAGTGGAGCGCGCCAAGATCAATGTGCGCGCCAACCGGGTCGGCAAGCGGGTCAAGCTGCACAATGTCGCCGCTTCGGATGAAGCGACCACCGCTTCGATCAATCTGTACCGCGACGAGGATTTCCTCGGCACCGGCAACTCGATCTATGACAAAGGCAAACAGGTTATCGGCGCCAAGATGATTCAGTGCGTCCGCGTCGACGACTATCTAAAGGGGCTGTCACCGCAAGTGGTTAAGGTCGATGTCGAAGGACACGAGCTGGCCTGCCTGAATGGCATGCGCGAGACTATTGAGCGCGCGCGGCCGAGAATGATCGTCGAGGTTTGGGAGCACACGCGCAGCGAAGTTTTGGCCTTGCTGCAGGGCATGGGCTATACCTGCACGCCGTATGAGAAGGCGGAAATTCGCGTGATGAATTTTCGCTGCGAGCCGTCGCGCTAGGGGCCTGTTGCGCGGCCGCGGCGAAGTGCGCCAGCCGTCTCCTACTGATGCACGGCTTCCAACTTGTACCCATCCGGATCCAACACGAACGCCGCATAATAAGTTTCGCTGTAGTGAGGCCGAAGGCCGGGGGCGCCGGCGTCTTGGCCGCCGGAACTTAGGGCGGCTTTGTGGAAGGCGTCCACGGCGGCGCGGTGTGGCGCGTCGAAGGCGAGGTGAAAGCCGGATCCGGCCGCGCAGGCGTCTTCGCGTTGAAACAGGGCGAGGAAATCTTGTCTGCCTGGCAGGCCGAAGCCTATGGCGCCCTCACGGGCCCAGACCCGAACGGCGCCGAGCGGCGCGAGGGCGTTTTCATAAAAGGCGCTCGCGCGCGCCAAGTCGCGCACGCCGAGGGATAGGTGGCCAATCATGCGACCTCCTTTGGACCGCTATGATCTGAGCTCGCGGTTTGCTCCGGCGCAGCCGCGTAAGCTGCGCTCAGCTGGCGATAATATTTTGAGTTGAACGCGGCGATCGTCAGCAACACGCCGAGTATTCCAGAAATGGTGAAGACCAGCGCCATGCCGCGCTCGGGGCCGCGACCGTACCAATCTCCGATCAGGTCCGCGCCGGCGCCCGTCGTCATTAGCGGGATGAACACGAATTGCGCGAGCGGCGCGATCAGGAACGCCATCAGCGGCGAGGCGGCAAGCTCGACCGTTTGGGCGAAGCCGAAGACACGACCTTGGCGCTCAAAGGGCACTACCTTTTGCAGCGTGGTTTGTTCGGCCGCTTCTGCATAGGGGCCGACGAACATCCAGATGAAGCAGCCGATCGCAAGCAGGGGGATCGAAGATTGGATGGTGAAGACTGCGCCCGTGGCCCAGGCGATCAAATTGACCAGCAGCAAGGTGCGCAGCGGGTTGGCGCCGAGCCCGGTTCTGGAGATCACCAGCCCGCTGAGGATGAAGGCGGTGGAGATGGCCGCCCATAGCAGGCCCCAATTCTGCACGGACATGAGCGAAAGGCCGTAAGCATCCATAAGCGCCATGAACACGCCGCCAAGCAGATTGTTGAAGCTGGCGAAGAAGATCAGCGCGAACAGGCCAGGTATGGCGCCGATGACGGCGATGGTGCCGGCGAGGTCGACGCGCTTGGGCGCATCGCTCGCATGTTCGATGTGTGGCTCGTTCACGCGCACCAACGCCAGGTGCAACATGGCGAGCGCGGTGCAAATCAGCGCCAATAGCAGCGTCGCCTGCATGCCGCCCCAGGCGACAAGAAAGCCGCTAATGGCGGACGTCACCAGAAAACCCACGCCCGTCACCATGCCGACGAGGCCATTGGCTTTGTCGCGTCGGTCTTCGGGCACCAGCACGGTAACCAATGTGGGTAGGGCGATGCTGCGCAAATTGCCGGCGATCATGCCGAACATCACACACAATACGAAGCCCCAGAGATACGGGGCAGCAATGTCGATGAGCTTTTCCTCCGGCAGCACGACCAGGGCGGCGAGCGAGAGCGCGTAAAGGCCGAAGGAAGCTGCGCTTGAAGCAAGCATGACGCGCTTCTTGCTGTGATGATCAACAAGGCTGCCGAACCAGATGCCGAGGCTTGAGCTCAGCACCAGATAAATGCCAGCGATCAGCCCGGTGGCGAATACGGAATGGGTCTCCAGAAACACCCAAAAGGTGAGCGCGAACCACACCGTGAAATTGGTGATGTTTGCCACGAGATTGTTGGCGAGGAGGTGATGAAACGCGGCCATGAGCTCGCCGGGAATAAAGATGCGCCCAAACGGTTGCAATGGGGACTGGTCTGGAACACGGTGCGGGAACCGTAAGGCTTAAGCAGGCGGCAAGGGAGCGCCGTTTATGGCCCTGTTTCCAGAACAGCGCGAGGACGTGATTTACCTCACCGAAGGCGGACAAGAAACCGAACTGATGTACAAGTTCGGGTTCGAGCTGCCTGAATTCGCCATGTACCCGCTGCTCGATAATGCCGAGGCGTTGGCGGCGATGCGCGGCATGTATCAGCGCGTGCTGGAAACAGCGGCGAAACATCAGGTCGGCGTGTTGCTTGGCGGGCTGGATTATCGCGCCAGCCCGGACTGGGCGAGCAAACTAGGCTATTCGCGTGAAGGCCTCGCCGACGCCCAATTCCGTTGCATCGGCTTTTTGCGTGAGGCGGCTGAGCCGTTCGAGGGGCAAATTCCTGACATCAAGATTGTCGGCTGCGTCGGCCCGCGTGGGGATGCCTACTCGCTCAATCGCACCATTACCGCCGAAGAGGCGGAGGACTATCATGCGGTGCAGATCGAGACGCTGAAGCGCGCTGGCGTCGATTTGATCAGCGCCATGACGTTCAACAATATTGAGGAAGCGGTTGGGGTCGCGCGCGCAGCGGCGAAGGCAAACATGCCGTTGACGGTCTCCTTCACCCTCGACAGCACGCATCGGCTGAAGTCCGGACCGTCCTTGAAACAGGCGATCGAGCAAACCGATGCGCGCGCCGGCGATGCACGGCCCGCCTTTTACGGCGTGAATTGTTCGCATCCAGTGGAGTTCGAACCGGCTTTGGAGCCTGGGGATTGGATTAAGCGGGTGCGCAGTCTCCGTCCGAACGCGTCGGCGAAGGAGAAGGTGGAACTCTGCAAGATTGGCCACCTCGAAGATGGGGACCCGGTGGAGTTCGGCGAACAGATGGGCGATCTGGCGCGCCGTTACCCGCATATCGACGTATGGGGCGGGTGTTGCGGCACTTGGGAGCGGCACCTGGATCATATCGCCGCCAACGTGAAACGCGTGCGGGGCCTGTAGGTCGCGTTGCCGCCCGTTCAAATTCGGTGGATAGAGGGCGCGAAAGCCGCCGCTCCGGAGATCGAAGGTGAGATTGCTTGTGGTGTTGGCGGCCTGTGCGCTCGCCGCGTGTGGTCAGTCTTCCGCGCCGACCGAGCCCGGCGCGCCCGCAGAAGGCGTCGCCCAAGCGGGCTCCGCCTATCAGCTGACCTGCGCCGATTTTGCCGGCGTGACGCTCGCTTCGCTACAAGAGCGATTTGGCGCGGAGAATGTGGTCGATCAAACGCTCGATGGGCCGGAAGGCATGCAGTACGGGGCGACTGTCATTTATCCCAACGATGCGGCGCGGCGGCTTGAAGTGATTTGGGCCGAAGGCGCCGAGCATGCGCGCGCGCAGAATGTGCTGGTCGAAGGCCAGGGCAATTTGTGGGTCGGGCCGCATGGACTGCAAGTTGATATGGCGTTGGCGGATTTGGAAACGGCCAATGGCGGGCCGTTCGATATTTCCGGCTTTGGTTGGGACTATGGCGGCAGCGTCACCGAATGGCGCGGCGGCGCGTTTTCGCGCGCGGGATGCGTCGTGTTCGCGCGGTTGAGCCCGGCGGGCGAAGCGCACGGCGCACAGGGCGACGCGATCTTCCGCTCCGACTCGCCAGCCATGCAGGCGGCGAACGCCAATGTGTATGAGTTCGGCTTGGGCTTTCCGGCCGAATAGAGCTCAGAGCGACGCGATCAAAGCCGCGTAGGCGCCGAGATAGATTTCATCGGATTGAGCATCGGTGCGTGCGTCGCCGAGGGCGAGGCGCACCTCCTTGAGTGCGCTGGGCAGTGTGAGCTTGGCGGGCGTCGCGCCCAGATTGAAAGCGCAGAGCACGTGTTCGCCGCCAGCTTTGCGGATCAGCGCGAGGATGGAAGATGGCGCGGGCAGCAGTTCTGCTTCGCCTTCGCGCAGCGCGACGCTGGCTTTGCGCAAAGCGAGCATGGCGCGGGTGAAGACGAGGATGGAGTCAGCGTCACGCTCTTGCGCATCCGCCGCGAGCGCGCGGTGGCGCGGATCGAGCGGCAGCCAGGCATCCGGCGCATCGGTGAAACCAGCCATATTGGCCTCGCGCGACCACGGCATCGGTGAGCGCGCGCCGTCGCGGCCAATGCCGTGCGGCCAGAAGGCGATGGCTTCGGGATCGCGCAGGCGCTCGAAGGGAATCTCGGCGTGCGGCAGGCCGAGCTCATCGCCCTGGTACAAAAACGCGGCGCCGCGCAAGCACAGCAGCAGCGCCAGCAATTGTTTTATGCGCTGGGGATCGCTCTCAGCGAGGCGCGTCGGGAAGCGGACGACATCGTGATTGGAAAGGCTCCAGCTGGGCCAGCCGCGCGCATCCTGCCAGCCGGCCAGCGCTTCGGCGAAGAGCGCGGGCGTGGCTTGGCGCGCGCGCAATAGGAAGAAGGAATAAGCGGTGTGCAGCTTGTCCGGGCCATCCGTATAGATGCGCTGCACGCGCAGCGGCTCTTCGTCCTCGATTTCGCCGACGCTGACGGCGCCATACTCATCCAAGAGTGCGCGTAAGCGGGCGACGAAGGCGAGCGTTTCAGGGCGCGTGCGATCATAGAGATGGCGCTGGAATTGGTGCGGACGCGCGGGCGGGCGTTCGAGTTGCAGCGAAGGATTGTCGCGCAGCTCCTGATCGTGCGCATAGAAGTTCACAACATCCAGGCGGAAGCCATCGACGCCGCGCTTGAGCCAGAAGCGCGTAGCTTCGAGCAAGGTGTCCTGAACGTGCGGGTTATGAATGTTGAGATCGGGCTGCTCGGGCAGGAAATTGTGCAGGTAATATTGGCGCCGGCGTGAGTCCCAAGTCCAGGCGCAGCCGCCGAACATGGCTTGCCAATTATTTGGCGGCGAACCATCGGGCCTGGCGTCGGCCCACACATACCAATCGGCTTTGGGGTTGGTGCGCGAGCTGCGGCTTTCCGCGAACCAAGCATGCTGATCGGAGGAGTGCGAGTACACCAGATCGATCATCACTTTGAGCTTGAGCGCGTGCGCGCGCGCGATCAGCGCATCGAAATCGGCCAGCGTTCCGAACAGCGGATCGACATCGGTGTAATCGGCGACGTCATAGCCGTAATCCTTCATCGGCGAGCGGAAGAAGGGCGAGAGCCAGATGCCGTCCACGCCGAGGCTGGCGATGTGATCGAGTTTTTCCGTAGCGCCCTTGAGGTCGCCGACGCCATCGCCGTTCGCATCGCGGAATGAGCGCGGATAGATCTGGTAGATCACCGCGCCGCGCAGCCAATCGCTCATGGCAGAGGGATGCGGCGGCTTGCTGGTTAAATCAAGCCATCGTCCACGCCTGCGGACCGCTCGCGCCAGCCGCGGCGTTGAAGCGTGTGGCGGCGACGGGGCCGCGTTCGGCGGCGCGGATGTCGCTCACCGTGCGCCATTCGGCGTCGCAGGCTTGCCGGGTGAAGCGCAGTTTGGCGTAGCCGCGCTTGGCGAGATCGCAATAGGTCATGTCGCGATTAGCGGCGACGACGACCGCTTCGGCTTGCCCGGGCTGGCCGGCGCTCAGCACGCGCTCCAAGCCCGGCGAGGTGACGCTGCCGCCGGCGAATTCGAGCGCGGCGACGCGCGCGGCGTCATCCGGTGCGCGCAAGTTTCCGACCCAGCAATTATGGCTGTCGCCGCCGAGCACGACGGCATTGGCGGCGTTCGCGGCGCAGGCTTGCAGGAAGCGCGCGCGCGCGACGGGATAACCAGCCCAGGCGTCGAGATTGATCGGCAGGCCGACGCTGCTCGCCATTTGGCCCATCATCACATATTGCCGCGCCATGGCCGGCAGGTTCGGATCGACGAATGGGCTGACGCCGGCCGGTATGGCGGTGTCTTGCATGACGATTTGCTGCGCCACGATCTGCCAGGCTTGGCCGCGCGCTTTGGATTGCGCCAATGTTTGCGCGAACCAGCTTTCTTGTTCCGCACCGAGCAAAGTGCGGTTGGGGTCGTCCAGCTGTTGGCGGAAGGCGGCGATGGCGGCGGGAATGTCGCCGCCGGACATGACGACCGGGGCGATGGTGTTGCGATAATCGAGCTGGCGGTCGCGGCCGATGAGGCGCGTATCAAGCAGCACGATGCGCGCGAGATTGCCCCAATCGAGTTGGCGATAGAGCCGCACGCCGCGCCGTTCGGGGCGGCGAATCGGCATCCAGTCGAAATAGGCTTTCGTCGCAGCGGCGACGCGATCTTCCCAGGTGCCTTCTGTCGCGACCTGGTGATTCTGCGCGCCCGTGCGCGTGGTGTCATTGGTGATTTCGTGATCGTCCCACACCACGCAGAGCGGCTTCAAGCGCCGCAGTTCGAGCAGATCGGGATCGAGGTGATAGGAGGCGTAGCGCTGATTGTAGTCGTTCAGCGCGACGATCTCATTGGCTGGCTCGATGACGCGGCCGGGCACGGCGTCGTCATCGCCTGGATAATCGCCGCGCGGATACTCGTAAATGTAGTCGCCCACATGTACGGCGAGGTCGATGCTCTCATCGGCGGCGGCGTCGGCATAAGCGTGGAAATAGCCGAACGGTTTGTTGGAGCAGGAGAAAAGCGCGATGGTGAGCTGGGTATCGCCTTCGCTCGGTGCGGTGAGCGTGCGGCCGGTGACGGAAGGGCCGGAGGCGGAGAGGAAGCGGTAGAAATATTTGCGCCCCGCCGCGAGGCCGCGCACATCGACCTTCACGCAATAATCGCTCGACGCTTCGGCCTCGGCATGGCCGCGCTTGCTGATCTGGGTGAAGTTTTCATCGTCGGCCAATTCCCAGGCGATGCGGTTGTCGCGGCCTTCGGGTGCGAAGCGGGTCCAGAGGATGACACTGTCGGCGGTGGGATCGCCGGAGGCGACGCCATGCGTGAAGGCGCCGCGCGCCAAGTTGCGCGCCCAGGCCGGCAGCGGGGCGGCGGCGAGCGAGGCGCTGAGCAGCAGCGTACGGCGATTCAAAAGCATGACGGCTCAGCCTCCCAGGGTTGCGCAGCTTGTGCCGCGCGAATGTGAAGCCAGTGCGACGTTTTATTCGACGCCTTCAGGGCTCACGGATTCATAGACCGGATAAAGGAATTCGCGCACCGTGTCGGCGGATGCGTCGGCGACTTCTTCTTGTGGCAAGTGGCCGACATTCTCAAAAATCTGCACGCGCGAATTGGCGATGGCCGCGCGGAAGAGTTCCGCGTGACGCACGGGAATGAGGTTGTCCTTGTCGCCCCAGATGATCAGCGTCGGTCGGTCGATGGCGGCCAGCTGTTCGGCGGTGGCTGGCGTCTGCGGGTTGGTCATCATCGCCAGCAGGATTTGGCGATGCCCTGGCGCGCGGGAAAGATCGACATAGCGCGCGACCATCTCGTCGCTGACGAAGGCAGGGTCGGCGAAGGACTTGCCGAGGCCCTCGCGCACAACGGCAGTGTTGTCGAGATTGAGCAGCAGCGGGCCGGTGATGGGATTGCGGATTAATTTGAAGGCGATCGGCTCTTGGGCGTTTTCGTCCGGACGGTCAACGAAGCCGGCGGCGTCCACCAGGATCAGCGCATCAACGCGTTCGGGGTGCGCCAGCGCATATTCCCAGGCAACGCGTCCGCCCATGGAATTGCCGGCAATGGCGAAGTGGGTGAGTCCCTGTGCTTGCGCGAAAGCTTCCACGAGATCGCGATAGGCGCCGATAGAAGCGGCATAGCCGGCCGGCGCGCTGGTGAGGCCGTGGCCGGGTAGATCGATGGAGATGACGCGATATTCGTCGCCAAGCCGTTCGGCCCATGGCTCCCACGTATGCAGTGAAGCGGAATAGCCGTGGATCAGCAGCAGCACCGGCCCATCGGCGCCCTGGGCGCGATAATGCATGCGTACGCCATTGGGCAGATCGACATAGCGCGAGGCGGCGTTTTCATAACGCGCGGCGAGCGTCTCATAAGGGATGTCGTCGCGCTTGAGCGCAAAATACCCACCCACCGCGACCAGCGCGATCAAGCCAATTAAGGTCAGCAGCCCGCCAAACAGACGTCCCATTGCGTGTCCCCCCGCTTTTCAGTGAGGGGAAGGCGGCGCCGCGTCAAGCGCGCCAGCCGACGCGCCGGGCCCAGGCTTCAAATTTGGCGCGCCGCTCCGCGATCTCAGCAGGATTTGGCGGGGGTTCGTTGTCGGCGGCGGCTTGGGCGCGGACGGCGGCGACGGTCTCGGCCATGGGCGGCAGGCCGACGCTAGCGCGGCGTTCGTCCAGCCCATCCGGATCGCGCACGGGCGAAGGCGATAAGAGGCCGTTTTCGTCATAATCGAATTGCGTGCCGAAGGTCTGCAGCGTGCCTTCATACATGGCGATGCGATCCGCCAGATAAGCGGCGTCGAGCGGATTGGCTTGGCCTTCGGGGATGGCGTCGAGAATGAGTTCAAGTCCACGCCGCTGCAGATCGGGGCGACTGATGGCGTGCTGCAGGATGACGAAAGCAGCGGCGGCGCCATCATCGCCGACCTTGCCGCGTCCGGGCCAGCCAATGGCGGCGATGACCTCTTCGAGCAGACGCGCATTGTCGAGGTGCACCGCTTCCATGTCGGGATGATAGCCGTCGAACAGCGCGCCGCTCTGTGCGAGGCGCGCGCGGGTTTCGCGATCGCGGCGCACGGCGTCGATCAATTGCTTTTGCGCGTCGTCCTTGTTCATCCGCATACCAGACAGGCTGGGTCGCGCCTGAGCTTGGTTGTGCGCGCTTCGGCAGCGAGGCCATCGAAGAACAGGATGCGGCCAGCGAGGCTTTCGCCGGCGCCCGCAATTTCCTTGATCGCCTCCAGCGCCATCAGCGAGCCGATCACGCCGGTGAGCGCGCCGACAATGCCGGTTTCCGCGCAGGTCTCTGCATTGGGCGGCGCATCGGGCACGAAGCAGCGATAGCAGGGCAGGCGTTGCGCATCCGGCAACGCTTTGGTGGGGCCGGATTTGAAGGTCGCCACTTGCCCATCCCAGCGGCCCACGGCGCCGGAGATGAGCGGGATGCCTAGTTCGTGGCAGGCGGCGTTGACGGCGAAGCGGGTGGCGAAATTGTCCGTGCCGTCGAGCACGATATCGGCGCCGGTGAGCAGATAGGCGGCATTGGCTTCGTCAATGCGCTGCGCCATGGCTTCAACGTCGACGTGCGCATTGAGTTCGGCCAATGCGGCGCGCACGCGCTCGGCTTTGGACATGCCGACATCGGCGCTGCGATAAACGATCTGCCGCTGCAGATTTGAAAGCGCGACATCATCGTGATCGATGATGCGCAAGCGCCCGACGCCTGCTGCCGCGAGGTAGAGCGCGGCTGGCGCGCCAAGGCCGCCCGCGCCAATGATCGCGACCGTGGCCGCTTTAAGACGCTGTTGGCCGGCGCCGCCAATTTCCTTCAGCAAGATGTGGCGTGCGTAGCGTTCGCGCTCGTCGGCGGTGAAGCTCATAGCCCGTCGAACAGCGCCGTCGACAGATAGCGTTCGGCGAAGGAGGGGATGATCACGACGATGCGCTTGCCTTTATTCTCGGGACGCTTGCCGACGCGGATCGCCACCGCCATCGCAGCGCCGGAGGAAATGCCGCCTGGGCAGCCTTCGAGCCGGGCCATTTCGCGCGCCATGGCCAGCGCGTCTTCATTGGTGACGGTTTCCACGGAATCGTAAATGTGCGTGTCGAGAATGGCCGGCACGATGCCCGCGCCAATGCCCTGAATTTTGTGCGGGCCGGGTTTGCCGCCGGAGAGCACGGGCGAGTCGGCAGGCTCTACCGCGACGATCTTCAGCTCAGGCAAGCGAGGCTTCAGCACTTGGCCGACGCCTGTAATGGTGCCGCCCGTGCCGATGCCGGCGATGAAGATGTCGAGCTTGCCGCCTGTATCATTCCAAATTTCCTCCGCCGTGGTGTGGCGGTGGATTTCGGGATTGGCGGGGTTTTCGAATTGCTGCGGCGTCACCGCATGGGGCGTGTTCTTGCGAATCTCTTCGGCCTTCGCCAGCGCGCCGCGTATGCCTTCGGGGCCGGGCGTCAGCACCAGTTCGGCGCCCAAAAGGCCCAGCATTTTGCGCCGCTCCATCGACATGGTTTCGGGCATCACCAGGATGCAGCGATAGCCCTTTTGCGCCGCCACGAAGGCGAGGGCGATGCCGGTATTGCCGCTGGTCGGCTCGACGATGACGCTGTCCTTGTTGAGCTTGCCGGATTTCTCCAGCGCTTCGATCATGGCGACGCCGATGCGGTCCTTCACCGAAGCGATCGGGTTGAAGAATTCGAGCTTGCCGAGGATTTCCGCCTCGCAGCCATGCGCCTTGGCCAACTTGCCGAAGCGGACCAGGGGCGTGTCGCCAATGGTCTTGGTGATGTCGTCATAGATGCGGCCGCGGCCGGGTTTGGCGTCGGACATGGGGCGTCTCCCAAAGCGTGGCGGCTCTCTTAGACCCCTTTTCTTCAAATTGCAGCTACTTGCACTCGCGCCTAGACTTCCCAGTCATGAGCTTGGTCGACATCGCCGCCGGCGCGATCTTCATCGCCTGCTGGATCGCTTACGATCCGCTGCTGCGCCAAGCCGGCGGGGGACGCGGCGCGATCAAGGTCGACATGATGGCGATCCGCGAGGCCTGGATGCGCAGGCTGGTGGCGCGGGAGAACCGCATCGCCGACTCCAACCTGATCGGCCACCAGCTCAGTACCGCTTCCTTTTTTGCGTCGACCAATTTGCTGCTGATCGCCGCCGCCGCCGGCTTGCTGTTTGGAGGCGAGACCACGTTCAACAATTTGCGCGCGCTGGACATCGCCGCGCCGGCGTCAAACTGGCTGCTGCAGGTGAAGATCGCCTTGGTGGTGGCGACGCTGACCAAAGGTCTGCTCGATTTCATCTGGGCGATCCGGCAGATGAATTATCTGCTGGCGCTATTTGGCGCGGCGCCCGAGCGCAGTGAGGTTGAGCATCACGCGACCTTCGTGCGCGCGATCACGCAAGTGCTCAATCCGGCCTATGCCAGCTTTAATCTCGGCGTGCGGACCTACTATTTCGCGCTGGCGGCGGCCACGTGGATTTTATCGCCGTGGGCGATGATCGCTGCATCGCTGGGAACGTTCATATTGTTGTTCCGCCGTCAAACCTCAAGCGAGGCGGCGATCGGCATGCGCGAAGCCCGCCGGGTGCTGGAAGCATCGCAGCGCCGCGACGACTATTAGCGGTTTTAGTCCCGGCCGGTCGAGCCGAAGCCGCCGGCGCCGCGTTGGGTTTCGGAAAGCGTGGCGACCACGTCCCACGCCGCCTGCGTCACCGGCGCGATCAGCATTTGCGCGATGCGTTCGCCCCGGCTGATGGTGAAGGGCTCTTGGCCAAGATTGATCAGCAGCACTTTCACTTCGCCGCGATAATCGGCGTCGATCGTGCCGGGCGTGTTGAGGCAGGTGACGCCGTGCTTGAAGGCGAGGCCGGAGCGCGGACGGATTTGCGCTTCAAAGCCAGCGGGCAGCGCCATGGTGAGGCCGGTGGGAACCAGAGCGCGCGCGCCAGGCGCGAGCACCATGGCCTCGCCCTCGGGGACGGCGGCGCGCAAATCCATGCCGGCTGAGAGCGCGGTTTCGTAGGCCGGCAGCGCCAGGCCCTCAAAGTGCGGCAGCGGCGCGATCTGGACGCGGACAGACGTGCTCATGGCCCCGGATAAAGGGGGATTCGCTATGGCTGGGAAGCTGCGGCGCTTACTTCTTGCCGGAGCGCGCCTTGCGGGCGGCGTATTTCAGGTCGCGGCGGGCCTTCTGTTCGAACGCCAGCATCTCGGCGGCTTCGATGTCGGCGAGGCGCTTGGCTTCGGCTTCTTCAGCGGCGCGCTTGGCTTCCTCTTCGGCCTGCATCTGCTTCAGCAGCGCTTCTTCGGCGCGCGCCTTCTTCTCGGCCTCGACACGGGCCTTGCGCTTTTCCTCGGCGGCGGCGCGCTTGGCGTCGCGCTCCTGGGCCAGCCTAATCTGTTCTTCGCGCCGCGCGGCGGCTTGCGGGTCAGCGGCTTTATTCTTGAACTTTTCCAGCATGGCCTTCTTCGCCTCGGCGGCGGCGTCCATGCGTTCCTGCATCGTGTGATTAGCCATTAGGTTTCCTTGCCCGGCGACGGCATGTAATCGGGGGTCATTAAAAGGGAAGGCGCTGCTTAGCGCAGCCGCGCCAATTGGTGAAGCCCCAAGATGGGGACAAAGTTTCGCACTTACCACATGGGATAGGCCAAAAGAGCGTGATCAGTGCGTGTCGCACCGCTGTCGTAATCGACTCGCGCTACTTCCGTGCGCTCTTGGCCGTCAGCGCGCTGGCGATTTCAGCGGCCAGTTTCTGCGCGACCGCTTCCTTCGCCATGCGCGGCCAGGTTTCGGCGGGGCCTTCGCGTTTGATCAGCATGACTTCGTTTTCGGCCCCGCCCATGACATCGCCGGAGACATCATTGGCGACGATCCAGTCGCAGCCTTTTTTTGCGATCTTGGCGCGCGCATGCGCTTCGACCTTTTCGGTTTCGGCGGCGAAGCCGATGACGAGCTTTGGGCGTTTCTTGCCGGGCTTGGAGAGCGTGGCGAGAATGTCCGGCGTTTCCTCAAGCTGAAGCGGCGGCGGGGCGCCGATTTTGTCTTTTTTGATTTTCTCAGGCGCGCGCATGGCCGGGCGCCAATCGGCTACGGCGGCGACCATGATGGCGGCGTCAGCGGGCAGATTGTCTTCGCAGGCGCGCATCATGTCTTGCGCGCTGAGCACGCGCGTCGTCGTCACGCCTTGCGGATTGGGCAGATTGGTGGGGCCGGTGACAAGGCGCACATCGGCGCCGAGATCGGCCAGCGCGCGGGCGATGGCGTAGCCTTGCTTGCCGCTGGAATGGTTGGAGATGTAGCGCACCGGGTCGATCGCTTCTTGCGTTGGGCCGGCGGTGATGAGGATGCGTTTTCCTTTAAGGGGGCCGTCGCGGAGCAGGGCGAGCGCTGCGTCGCGAATGGCTTCGGGCTCGGCCATGCGGCCAACGCCGCGTTCGCCGCGCTCGGCCATTTCGCCCTCCATCGGGCCGATGAAGCGCATGCCATCGGCTTGCAGGGTGGCGGCGTTGCGCTGCGTGGCCGCGTTCGACCACATGCGCGGATTCATGGCCGGGGCCAGCAGCACGGGCTTGTCCGTCGCCAGCAACACGGCGGAGGCGAGATCGTTGGCGAGGCCATTGGCGGCCTTCGCCATTAGATCGGCGGTCGCGGGGGCGACGATGATCAGATCGGTCTCGCGCGCCAGGCGGATATGGCCGATATCAAATTCCTGCGCCTGGTCGAACAAATCGGTGAAAACGCGCTCGCCCACTAAAGCGCCAGCGGCGAGCGGGGTGACGAAACGTTGCGCCGCTTCCGTCATCACCACGCGCACGGCGACGCCTTGTTCTTTGAGGCGACGGATCAGGTCCAGCGATTTGTAAGCGGCGATGCCGCCGCCAATAATGAGGAGGACGCGCTTGGTCATGGCATTGTCGCCTCCGGTGCGACGGGCTCGACGAGATCAGCGCCGGGATCGACGGCGGGACGCGGCGGCGTATCGGGCTGAGCGGGCGTTTCGATGGCGCTTGTGGGCGATGGTTGGCGCGGCGTGCGCGGCGCGCGTTCAGCGCTCAGCACCAGGGCCAGCACGCCGCCCGCCAGCATGCCGATCCAGAACACCGGCATTTGATACCATTTGCGCTCTTCGCGCGGCGCCTCGGTGCTGATCTTGCGCGCGGCGGCTTCGATCATGGTGAGGGTTTGCGGCAGCCGGCGCAGCGCCGCGAAACCGGCGGCGGCCTCATCAATGCCGCGCTTGGCGACCGCTTCGGCGCCAAGTTCGCGCTTGACCCAGCGCTCGACGATGGGGCGCGCGGCGGCCCACATATCGTGCTGCGAATCGAGGCCCCGCGCGACGCCTTCAACTTGCACCATGGTCTTTTGCAGCAGCACCAGTTCGGGGCGTAGGTGCATGCCGAACAGATGCGTGACGTCGAACAGCTGCAACAGCAGGCGGCTCATGGAAATGGCTTCGGCGGTCTTGCCAAAAATTGGCTCGCCAATGGCGCGCAGCGCTTGGGCGAATTCCTCCACCGTGAAGCGGTCGGGCACGTAGCCGGCTTCCTGGTGCACTTCGGCGACGCGTCGATAATCGCGCCGGAGGAAGCCGTAGAGAATCTCGGCGAGGTAGCGGCGCTCCTTCTGGCCGATGCGGCCCATAATGCCGAAATCGACGATCCAGAGTTTGCCGTCCTTGCCGTAGATCAGATTGCCTTCGTGCATGTCGGCGTGGAAGAAGCCGTGATCGAGCGCGGCGGCGAGGAAGCCGCGCGTGACGGCGATGGCGAGTTCGCTGCGATTGGCGCCGGCCCGGTCGAGCGCGGCCGTGTCGGTCAGCGGCGTGCCGTCAATCCAATCCAGCGTCAGCACGCGCTTGGAGGAACGGGTCCAATCAATTTCGGGAACGGTGAGGAAGCCGTCCTTCTCCGCCACTTCGCGAAACTCGGCGGCGGCGCCGGCCTCGAGGCGCAAATCCACTTCGCGTTCGGTGGCGGCGATGACGGTGTCGACGAATTGCACCGGCTCAAGCCTGCGCGTGCTGGGGCGGAACAATTCGATGCACTGGGCCAGGAAGCGCAGCGCGGCGAGCTCTCTCGCCAATTTCTTGTCGATGCGCGGGCGCAGCACTTTGATCGCCACCACGCCCTGGCGGGGGATGATGGCTTGGTGCACTTGCGCGATCGAGGCGGCGGCCATGGCTTCGGAAATGCCGGCGAACAATTCTTCGGTGCCGCCGAGTTCGGAGTTGATGGTGTCGAGCGCGAGCGTGCGCGAGAAGGGCGGCAGGCGGTCCTTCAGCCGGCCCAGCTCCTGGGCGACGGTGACGCCAATCATGTCCGGCCGGGTGGCGAGGAATTGGCCGACCTTCACATAAGCCGGCCCAAGCCGCTCCAACGCCTTGGCGAGACGGGCGCCGACGCTGCGGCCGCGGCGGCGTTTGGCGAACGGGCTCAGCGCGGTATGCAGCGCCTGCAGCGGCACCGAATAGCGCTCATAATATTCTTCGGGCAGCAGCACGTCATAGCGCACGAGCGTCCCCGCCACGCGCGCCAATCGCCAGCTATGTCCTATCCAGGAAAGCACTAAATCTTCCAACCCCAATGCAGCGCGCAGACGCCTCCGGCCATGTTCCGGTAGGATGAGCGCTGGAAACCCGCCGCCCGGATCATACCCAGGAAAGCTTCCTGATCCGGAAACCGGCGGATGGATTCCACCAAATATCGGTAAGAATCCGGGTCGTTTGCGAGCAGTTTCCCCAGCGCTGGGATCGCTTTAAAGGAATAGAAATCATAAACCGGCTCGAGCCCGCCTAAGGCGAGGCGCGAAAACTCCAGACAGAAAAACCGCCCGCCGGGCTTGAGGACGCGGTGCGCGTCCTTGAGGACGGCGGCGATATCGGTGCAGTTCCGGATGCCGAAGCTGATAATGTAGGCGTCGGCGAAGGCGTCGGAGATGGGGAGATGCTCAGCGTCGCCCTCGGTCCAGGTGAGGCCGTCTTCTCCTTTGGCGCGGCCGGCTTCCAGCATCTCGGTGTTGATGTCGAGAACGTGGATTTCCGGGGCGTCTAGCCCGCGCCGCTTGGCGGCGGCGTCGCCCAGCTTTTTGAGCCGGCGGGCGATGTCGCCTGTGCCGCCGGCGACATCGAGAATGACCTCGCCCGGCTGCGGGTTGAGCTTGGCGGCGGCGGCGTCCTTCCAGAGCCGGTGCATGCCCCCCGACATGGCGTCATTCATCAGGTCGTATTTGGAGGCGACGCTTGAGAACACGGCGCGCACGCGTGAGGCCTTCTCGGCCTTTGGAATGTCCTCAAATCCGAACGAGGCGGTATCGTCGCTGGCGGTGGTGTTCATGGGGGCGGTATAGCGGCAGCGGCGCGACGGGGCTATATCGGAGCGCAATGGTTTTCCTACAGATTTCCGTCATTTCGCCGCATGCCTGAATTACCTGAGGTCGAGACGGTGCGGCGTGGTTTGGCGCCGGCGCTGGTGGGCAAGCGGATCGCCAAGGCGAAGACGCGTCGCGCGGATTTGCGGTTTCCATTTCCGGAGAAATTCGCCGCGCGCTTGAAGGGGCGCACCGTTTCCACGTTGGATCGGCGCGCGAAGTACATTCTGGCCCATCTCGACAATGGCTATGTGTGGATCACGCATCTTGGCATGACCGGGCGCTGGTCGATCATTGGCGCGAAGCGCCAGCCGGGCGATTTCTATTATGCTGAGCCGCCTGATCCCACGCACACGCATGTGGTGGTGGACATCGAAGATGGCGCGCGGCTCGAGTTCAACGATCCGCGCCGCTTTGGTTACATGGATCTGATCGCGGAAAGCGAGCTGGAGGCGCATCCTTGGTTCAAGGGGCTTGGGCCCGAACCGCTCTCCAATGATTTTCACGAAGGCCATTTGAAGAAGGCGTTCGCTGGCAAGAAGACCAGCGTGAAAGCGGCGCTGCTGGATCAGCGCGTGGTTGCAGGGCTGGGGAATATTTACGTGGTCGAGGCGCTGCATCGCGCCGGCATCGCGCCAGCTAAACCTGCGGGGCGCATCTCGGCGCAGCGGCTCGACAAGCTGTTTCATTCGATCCGCCTGGTGCTGGAAGAGGCGATCGAGGCGGGAGGGTCGACGCTGTCGGATTATGCCGGCGTCGATGGCGCGCAGGGCGGGTTTCAGCACCGTTTTCGCGTCTATGACCGCGAGGGCGAAGCTTGCCCCACGCCCGATTGCGGCGGGACCATAGCGCGCGCGGTGCAGGGCGGGCGCTCGACGTTCTGGTGCCCGCGTTGTCAGCGCTGATTGTGCGGTCCATAAAGCGCCCATGACTTACGAGAACATTCTTGTCGAAACCGATGGCGGTGTTGGGATTATTCGGCTCAACCGCCCGAAAGCGCTGAATGCGCTCAACCGCGCGCTGGTGGCGGAGCTCTCCGCGCAGCTTGACGCGTTTGAAGCAGATGACGCCATTGGTTGCATCGTGCTCACGGGCTCGGAGCGCGCGTTTGCGGCGGGGGCCGACATCAAGGAAATGGCCGATGGTCAATTTCCCGATTATTTTTTGCGCGACCCGTTTTCCAATATGGATCGCGTGCCGCGCACGCGGAAGCCGATGATTGCGGCTGTCGCCGGCTATGCTTTGGGCGGCGGCTGCGAATTGGCGATGATGTGCGATTTCATCATCGCCGCCGATACGGCGAAGTTTGGTCAGCCCGAGATAACGCTTGGCGTGCTGCCCTCATGGGGCGGAACGCAGCGCATGACGCGCGCCATCGGCAAAGCCAAGAGCATGGACCTGCACCTGACGGGCCGCATGATGGACGCAGCGGAAGCGGAGCGCAGCGGCTTGGTGGCCCGCATCGTCCCGGCGGACAAGTTGATGGAAGAAACGCTGGCGGCGGCGAAGAAGGTCGCGTCGATGGGTCGGCTTGCCTCCATGGCTAATAAGGAGGCCGTCAATGCAGCTTTCGAGTCTTCGCTGGCGGAGGGGCTGCGGCTCGAGCGGCGGCTATTCTATGGCCTGTTCGCGACCGAGGATCAGAAAGAAGGCATGGCCGCTTTTACTGAAAAACGCCCGCCGCAGTTCAAGCATCGGTAGACATTTGACGTGGAGGCTCGGGGCCGCTATGACCCCGCGCTTCCGTTTCGGAATAGCATTCAGGTCCGGCAAATACCCATGGCGAATACCACGTCCGCAAAGAAGGCCAACCGCCGCAACACTCGCCGCACGGCGGTGAACAAGTCGCGTCGGACCAAGGTGCGGTCGTCGTGGCGCAAGGTGGAAGAAGCCTTGGCTACGGGCGACACCAAGGTCGCGGCGGAAGCGCTGCGCAAGGCCGAATCGGAAACCATGCGCGCCGTCTCCAAGGGCGTGCTGCACAAGAATTCAGGCAGCCGGAAGATTTCGCGCCTGACCAATCGCGTGGCCAAGGCCGCCAAGAGCTAGGCTCTTTTTCAGCGGGCAATTTTTGACCCGCTCGGACTCCCTACTTTTCAGCATCGGGGCGCCTGCAAGGCCCACAGATTAATTGTGCGTATACGAATTAGCTGCGCCGCTCAGCGAATGCTAATTTTATCAACAAAATCAATGCATAAATAAATTCGTCAAGAATTTCGGCCCTTTACGAAATTGACAGTTAAAGCCGATTGACGCGCGGCCGAAACCAAGGTTGATTTCCCCCCGTCGGCGAGTTCATCGCTTCTTAAAATTCCTTTCCAGCCTTCGGTTTGAAGGGCCGGGCCGAAAACCTATTCGGCGCGGATTGGGAGAGGTGTGCCTGCCGACAGTGGGTGGCGAAGACATATCGTTTTTGTTTGGCAGGGGTTGGCCGAATGGAACAAGCAAGTGAGCCCGACCGGGTGTCGGGGAAGCTGAGTGCTGCGCAGGCCTATGAATTGGTCCGGCGCGAGCTGCTTACGGAATTTGGGTCTGATTTTTTCGGGGCCTACATCGATCAATTAAGGCTGGTGGCTGAATGGAACGGCGTCCTGCTGTTCCGGGCGGCGTCCTCCATGGCTCGGGACCGGCTGCGTCAGCAGGCTCAGCACCGGATCGAGGCGCGGCTGCGCGCCCACCTGCCCGAACTGGGGCAGATCGAGATCCTGCTGGAGCAGGAATTCCCGGAAGAGGTCCGAAATCTGATCGAGGCGCGGATCGAGGGGGCCCGGATCGGGCCGCCCGCGGCGCATCCGCAGTCCTTCACCTTCGACAGCTTCTGCGTTGATGAAAGCAATCACCGCGCCTTCACCGTGGCGCAGATGATCGGCGCCCATGCCGGCATGGCCTTCCCGATCTGGATGGTCCACTCCGCGCCGGGTTGCGGCAAGACGCATTTGCTCAATGCGATCGCCTATGAGTCATCGCTGCGCACGCCGGAGCGCAAGGTGCTGCTGATGACGGGGCAGGAGTTTCTCGAAGGTTTTCAAGCCGCATTGCATAAGAAGCGTGATTCATCCGCGTTCAAGGATGCGGTGCGGGCGCCGAACCTGCTGCTGATCGACGATTTCCAGCGCATTTGCGGCAAGCGCGCCACGGAAGAAGAAGTGTGGAGCACGATCAGCGAAATCGTGCGTCATGGCGGGCAGGTGGTGCTGGCGGCCGATCACGGCGTCGATGGGCTGCACGGCATCGACGAAACCTTGCGCACCAAGCTCAAAGGCGCCACCAGCTGCGAAATTCATGAGCCCAACAAGCAATTGCGCCGGCGCATTCTCGATGCCCGCGTGGCTCATCACGCCCGCTTGACGCCGGGTTTCAGCGTCGCCCCCGCAGCGCTCGATATGATCGCCGAGCGCATGCATGTCACAGGCCGCGAGCTCGATGGCGCGGTTGGCCAATTGGTCGTTGAATTTCAAATCTCAGGAGGGTCGGAAGTGTCCATGGAAGCCGCCGCGAACGCACTGCAAGGCAAATTGTCCGATGGCGCTGATCGCCGCATCACGGTGCAGCTGGTGCAAAAGGTGGTGGCCCGTCAGCACGGCATGAGCGTGCAGCAATTGCTGGAGCGTACGCGGCGTCAGTCGATCGCGCGCCCGCGCCAGCTGGCCATGTACCTCGCCACCAAAATGACCCACGCCTCCTTGCCCGATATCGGCCAGAGGTTCGGCGGCTTCGATCACACCACCATCATGTACGCCCGCGACCGCATTGAGGAGCTGGCGCAAACCGACGTCAAGCTGCGCAGCGACATCGAAACGCTGGCGCGCATGATCCGCCGCGAGCCGTAGCGGCTTGCCGCTCGATCTGGGGTCCGGCTCCGCAACGAACCACTAGGACTCGTAAGATTTGGCTTGGGACCGTAGCGGACTCTGCTAGGTTCTCACCCCCTGCGGGCGCCCGACTCAGGCGCAAGCGGGGGGTGTTTTTTGGCGGAAGGCTCAGGGACCACAGAATGCGGCTGACCATCGAGCGCGCGGCGCTGCTCAAAGCGCTCAATCACGTTCAAAGCGTCGTCGAACGCCGTAACACCATTCCGATTCTCTCGAACGTGCTGATCGCGGCGCAGGGCGATACGTTGCGGTTGACCGCCACCGATCTCGACATCGAGATTTCGGAATCGGCGCCGGCCGAGGTGGAGCGCGCGGGCCAGACCACGGCGCCGGCCAATTACCTCTACGATTTCATTCGCAAGCTGCCCGACACCGCGGCGATCAAGCTCGACGCATCGGGCGATGATCCCCGACTGTTCATTTCTTCGGGCAAGTCGCGCCTGCATCTGCCGATCCTGCCGGCGGGCGATTTTCCGGCCATGCCGTCGGACGGATTTGAAACGCGGTTCGAAGTGGAGCCCACCGAGCTGGCGCGGCTCATCGATAAAACCCGCTTCGCTATCTCCACCGAAGAGACGCGCTATTATTTGAACGGGATTTTCTTTCACACGGTGGAGGCCAATGGCGCCAAGCTGCGTGCGGTGGCGACCGATGGGCACCGGCTTGCGCTCGCCGATGTCGGCGCGCCGAAGGGCGCCATGGGCATGCCTGGCGTGATCGTGCCGCGCAAAACCATTAACGAGCTCAAGCGCTTGCTCGATGATGCGTCGGATCTGGTTGAGATTGCAGTGTCGCCGCAGAAAATTCGCTTCGCGCTGGGCGATGCAGTGCTGACCTCGAAGCTGATCGATGGATCGTTCCCGGAATATGCGCGCGTCATCCCGAAATCGAATTCGAAGAAGCTGAAGCTGGACAATAAGTCCTTCTCAGAAGCGGTGGATCGCGTCGCCACGGTGTCGGCGGAGCGCTCGCGCTCCGTGCGCTTGGCGCTGGAGAAGGACAAAGTCACGCTCACCGTGAACAATCCGGACGCGGGCGTCGCCACCGAAGACATTCCGGCGGAGTATGGCGCGGACTCGATGGAGATCGGCTTCAACGCGAAATACTTGCTGGACGTCGCCGGTCAGATCGAGGGCGAACACGCCACGTTTGAATTGGCCGATTCCGGCTCGCCCACATTGGTGCGCGACGAGGCGGATGAAGACGCGCTCTACGTGCTGATGCCGCTTCGAGTTTGAGTGCTTACATTGTGAGCGCGGCATGACCCACGCGCTCTCACTTTCACGACTCACATTGACCGAGTTCCGCAATCATGCGGCGCTCGATCTGCAGCTGGATTCGCGTCCGGTCTGCCTGTTTGGCCCCAATGGCGCGGGCAAAACCAATATCATCGAGGCGCTCACCATGCTGGCGCCGGGCTGGGGTTTGCGCGGCGCCACGCCGTTGGAGCTCGCGCGCGGGGGCGGCGATGTGCGCGCCCAGCTCTGGGCGGTGTCGGCGCGGGTGACGCTTGATGGCGAAGAAGCCGTGATTGGCGCGGGCGCCGAGCGCACGCCGGAGGGCGGCGTCAAACGCGTCACGCGGCGCGATGGGCGCGCAGCGACGTCCACGGAATTGGCCGATGCGGCGCGCATGACGTGGCTCACGCCGGCGATGGATCGGCTTTGGGCCGGCGCGGCGAGCGATCGTCGGCGCTTCTTCGATCGGTTGACGCTATCGCGCGCGTCCGAGCATGGACATGCGGCGGCGGCTTATGAGCGCGCCATGCGCGAGCGGCAGAAGCTCTTAAGCGATCGCGTGTTTGACGATGCTTGGCTCGCTGGCCTTGAGCGCGAAATGGCGGCGCATGGCGCGGCGATCGCAGCGGCGCGAGTCGAGACGCTGCATCGTTTGCAAGATGCGATCGATGCGCGCCCTGAAGGGCCGTTTCCCAAGGCGTTGCTGGGCATTGAAGGCACGCTGGAGGCGCGCTTTGAATCCGGTGCGCCGAGCGCGGATGTCGAAGAAGATTTCGCCGAATTGCTGCGCGATATGCGCGGGCGCGATGGCGGGGCAGGGCGCGCGCTGGATGGGCCGCATCGCTCCGATCTCACGGCGCGTCACGCGGCGAAAAACATGGCTGCGGAGCATTGCTCGACCGGCGAACAAAAAGCGCTGCTGCTTGGCGTGGTGTTGGCCCAAGCCCGCGCGCTGGCGGCTGATCCGGGCGCGGGGCCTTCCTTGCTGCTGATCGATGAAGCGGCGGCGCATTTGGATGCCATCCGCCGCGCGGCGTTGTTCGATGAATTGCTGGCCAATCCAGGCCAAGCTTGGCTTACGGGCACGGATGAAAGTCTGTTCGAAGCCTTTGGCGCGCGGGCGCAGCGCTTCGAGGTGCGCGATGGGCAAGTGCGGGCTGCTTAAGCGGCTTGCTTGCTTGGGGCTCGGACGCCGCAAACACGCGAATGCGCTTTTAACTCGTGCTTGTCGCTGGGGCGCCGGTGACAGCTGCGGTATAATTTGGTGCAATGGCGTCAACGGAGGATGACGATGGGCAATCCGAATTATGTCCGCCAGGAAAATCCGGACTATGTATTCGACTACGATCCCAATGAGGATGCGTGGAAGACGGATTTGTCGAAGCTCGACATCAGCCGCGCCGAACGCTTTCGCGACTATAACTTCTGGCCATTCTTCGAGCGTCTGCGCAAGGAAGATCCGGTGCACTACTGCCCGGACAGTTTGAACGGGCCGTATTGGTCGATTACGAAGTTCAACGACATCATGGCGGTGGACACCAATCCGCAAGTCTTCTCTTCCGAACCGTCGATTGTGCTGTTCGATCCGGAGGAAGATTTTCAACTGCCCATGTTCATCGCCATGGACCCGCCCAAGCATGACGTGCAGCGCAAGACAGTGCAGCCGATCGTCTCGCCAAATTATCTGGCCAAGCTTGAGCCCGTGATCCGCGAGCGCGCGGGCGCGCTGCTTGATTCAGCGCCGCGCGGCGAAGTGTTCAATTGGGTCGATAAAATTTCGATCGAACTCACCACGCAAATGCTGGCGACTCTGTTTGATTTTCCCTGGGAAGATCGCCGCAAGCTGACGCGCTGGTCCGATGTCGCGACGGCCGTGCCGGGCGGCGGCATCGTCGAGACCATGGAACAGCGGCGGGCCGAGCTCCTGGAATGCCTGCAGTATTTCATGCGGCTCTGGAGCGAGCGCGCGAACGCTGCGCCGGCGCACGATTTGATCTCCATGCTGGCGCACGGCGAAAGCACGCGCGACATGCCGCAAATGGAATATCTCGGCAATCTGATCCTGCTGATCGTGGGCGGCAATGACACGACGCGCAACTCCATCACCGGTAGCGTCTATGCGCTGAACAAGTTTCCCGAACAGTATGACAAGTTACGCGCCAACCCGGCGCTGATCCCCTCGCTGGTCAGCGAAACCATCCGCTGGCAAACGCCGCTGGCCTATATGCGTCGCACCGCCATTCAAGACGTTGAGCTGGGCGGCAAGCTGATCCGCAAGGGCGACAAAGTCGTGATGTGGTATGTTTCGGGCAATCGCGACGAAGAGGTGATCGCAAACCCGAACGCCTTCGATATTGAGCGCCCTAATGTGCGCCACCATCTCTCTTTTGGCTTCGGCATTCATCGCTGCGTAGGGAACCGACTGGGCGAAATGCAGTTGCGCATCGTATGGGAAGAGATCTTGAAGCGGTTCGATCGGATCGAAGTCGTAGACGAGCCCCGCCGCGTCTACTCGTCCTTCGTGAAGGGCTACGAAACGCTTCCCGTGCGGATCGCCGCCTGAAGCCTTCACCTGACCTGCTCGGCGTCTTTGATCGCCTCAAACGTCGCATTGACGACGACCCCACGCCGGACTCGCTGACGGTGGGGGACGTGGTCGAGGCAGTGGGCCGCCGCGCTTATGGGCCGCTGCTGCTGGTGATCGGGCTGTTTGCGATTTCACCGGCCACGATTGTTCCAGGGCTGACCTGGCTGTCGGCGCTGCTGACGCTGCTCATCGCGGTGCAGATGCTGGTCGGCATGCCGCGCCCCTGGTTGCCGCGCGCGCTGCTCAAGGTGGAGCTGCCGCGCCAAACCCTCGGTGAGTTTCTGGAGAGAACCCGTCCGCACGCCGAGGCGCTGGAGCGCAGCGGCTGGTTGCAAACCCGGCTGCCGCTGCTCTCAGCGCCGCCACTGGTCAATCTGGTGGCGCTGGGCGTGATCGCCGCAGCGCTGGCCACGATCCCGCTCGGACTGCTCCCGCTTGCCCCGCTTCTACCGGGGATTGCCGTGGTGTTGGTCGGGCTCGGCATGACCGCGCGCGACGGGCTTTGGCTGCTGGCGGGCGGGGTGTTTTTCGCGGCCGCCGTATGGGTCGCGCTGCCTCTGTTTTCGCGCTTGTTTTCTTGAGGTTTTCTGACCTCTAAACGCTGCCGAAAAGCGAGACAAAACCGCCCGGCTTCCCTATATTGAGTCATGTTTCTCCACCCGATTCGAAGCACATGACAACGGCCCAAAGCGCGCCGACATACGGCGCTGAATCCATCAAAGTTCTCAAAGGCTTGGACGCGGTGCGTAAGCGCCCGGGCATGTATATCGGCGACACCGATGACGGCTCGGGCCTGCACCACATGGTCTATGAGGTGGTGGACAACGCCATTGACGAAGCTCTGGCCGGCCACGCCAAGAACGTGACCGTGACCTTGCACCCCGATGGCAGCGCCGAAGTCACCGATGATGGCCGCGGCATCCCGACCGACATCCACAAGGAAGAGGGCGTCTCGGCGGCTGAGGTGATCATGACCCAGCTGCACGCCGGCGGTAAGTTCGATCAGAATTCTTACAAGGTTTCGGGCGGCCTTCACGGCGTCGGCGTCTCGGTGGTCAATGCACTGAGCGAATGGCTGGACCTGCGCATTTGGCGCGACGGCAAAGAGCATTACATGCGCTTCCGCCATGGCGACGCCGAAGCGCCGCTGGCGCTGGTGGGCGAGGCTCCGCCCGGCAAGCGCGGCACGGCGGTGCGGTTCTTACCTTCGACCGCCACGTTCACGATGGTGGAGTTCGATCGCAAGACGCTTGAGCATCGCTTGCGTGAACTCGCCTTCCTCAATTCGGGCGTCTCGATCATTTTCAGCGATCTGCGCGGGCCGGAGCCGTTCCAAGAGCGGCTCTATTATGAGGGCGGCGTCAAAGCCTATGTCGCGCACCTCGATCGCTCGCGCACGGCGATGATCGAACCAATCTACATTGCGGCGGAGAAGGACAACATCACCGTCGAATTGGCGATGCAGTGGAATGACGGCTATCACGAAAACGTCCTCTGCTTCACCAACAACATCCCGCAGCGCGACGGCGGCACGCACTTGGCCGGCTTTCGCGGCGCGCTGACGCGCGTGGTCACCGGTTATATGCAAACCAGCGGCATGGCGAAGAAGGAGAAGGTCGAGATTACCGGCGAAGATGCGCGCGAGGGGCTGACCTGCGTGCTTTCGGTGAAGGTGCCCGATCCGAAATTCTCATCGCAAACGAAGGACAAATTGGTTTCGTCCGAAGTGCGCCCGGTGGTCGAAAGCCTCGTCAACGATGCGCTGAACCAATGGTTCGAGGAAAACCCAACGCCGGCCAAGCTGGTGATGAGCAAGATCGTCGAAGCCGCGGCCGCGCGCGAAGCGGCGCGCAAGGCGCGCGAAATGCGCCGCAAGTCGACGCTCGACGTCACATCGCTGCCCGGCAAGCTGGCTGATTGTCAGGAGAAAGACCCGGCTAAGTCAGAACTTTTCATCGTCGAAGGTGACTCGGCCGGCGGCTCGGCCAAGCAAGGGCGCTCGCGCGAATATCAAGCGGTGCTGCCACTCCGGGGCAAAATCCTAAACGTCGAGCGCGCGCGCTTCGACAAAATGCTCTCCTCCGATCAAGTGGGCACGCTCATCACCGCGCTCGGCGCCGGCATTGGCCGGGGCGAGGGCGATATCGACATGAGCAAGTTGCGCTACCACAAAATCATCATCATGACCGACGCCGACGTCGACGGCGCCCATATTCGCACGCTGCTCTTGACCTTCTTCTATCGGCAAATGCCTGAGATCATTGAAGGCGGTTATCTCTACATCGCCCAGCCGCCGCTCTACAAAGCCACGAAGGGCAAGTCGGGCCGCTATTTGAAGGACGAAACCGAGTTCGAATCCTATCTGATCGAAGAAGGCGCCGCCGGCGCGGTGCTCGAAATGGGCGATGGCGCGCAGATTGCGGGCGATGATTTGAAGCGGCTCGCGCGCGAAGCCATGGCGGTGGAGCAATTGATCGCCCGCCTGCATCAGCGCGCGCCGGACGAAGTGCTGGAGCAGGCGACGCTCGCGGGCGCGTTGGCGCAAGGCGCTGGCGATGCGGAGGCGCAGCAAGCCGCGCGGCGGCTGAATGCGCTGGCGGAAGAGGGCGAGCAAACCTGGTCGGGCCGCTTCGATCCCGATGGCGCGCTGGTGCTGGAGCGGGAGGTGCGCAGCGTCACCGAGCGCGTCGTGCTCGATAAGCTGCTGCTGAATTCAACCGATGCGCGCCGGCTTGCCGATCGCGCTGCTGCTTTGCGCGAAAGCTATGACAAGCCGGGCGCGCTGCGGCGCGGCAATGATCTGGCGCCGGTGCATGGACCACTTTCGCTGCTGAAAGCGGTCGAAGAAGCGGGCCGCAAGGGGCTTTCGATCGCGCGCTATAAGGGTCTTGGCGAAATGAACGCCGAACAGCTCTGGGAAACCACGCTCGATCCCGACGCGCGCACGCTGCTGCAGGTGAAGGTCGAGCACGCCGATGATGCGGACGATCTGTTCACAAAACTGATGGGCGATGTGGTCGAGCCGCGCCGCGAATTCATCCAGGATAATGCGCTGGATGCTGAGGTGGATACTTAGGGCTTAACCGCCCCAGCTCCGCCACAGCATGTAGGCCGCCACGGCGAACACCACGATTGCGAAGATACGCTGAAGCACGCCTTTGCTGCTGGCCAGGCGCGTACTCAGTTGCGCGCCGGCAAGTCCGCCGATCACGCCGCCAGCGATGAAAAGTCCCGCTACAGGCCAATCGATCAAGCCGTCAAAGGCGTAGGATGTGGCGGTTGCGGCGCCAAAGGCGCCGACGGCGAACAGCGAGGAGCCGATGGCGTTGAGCATGGTCATGCCGCTTGCCGCCATCAAGCCGGGCACGATCAGGAAGCCGCCGCCAATGCCGAAGAAGCCCGAGATCGCGCCGACGAGCAATCCCGCCCCGATCAATTTGGGCGCGTTGTCGAGATTGAGGTGGACGTCGGGATCGCCAGCGCCAGCGCCTGGCCTCAGCATACGCACGCCGATGGCGATCATCATTAGTGCGAACAGCGGCAGCAAAATGTGCGCGTCCGTGAGTTTGCCGAACGCCGCGCCAACTGCAGCGCCAAGGACGCCGGCGCCGCCAAAGGTCAGCGCGCAGGGCCACTTCACATTTCCGCGTCGTGCGTGGTTGAGGAAGTTGGCGAAAGCGTTGACCGAAACGGCGAGCGCGCTGGTGCCAATCGCAACATGCGCATCGGCGACGCCGACCACATAGAGCAGGGCGGGCGTGGCCAGGATCGAGCCGCCGCCGCCGATCAAGCCGAGCATCAGCCCAACAGCTGCGCCGCTCAATACGGAGAGGAAAGCGGCGGCGTCCATCAGGCGAGCCGCGGCCGATTCCAAGGCATCTGCTTCAGCAAAAGCGCCATGCCGCACCAGCCGCTGGCGCCAGCGAAGAAAAGGCCGCCGCCGACAAATGCGGAGAGCGCGAAGAAAGCGGGGTGAAATAGCAGACCCAATGCAACGCCGATCATCACAAGTGCGCCGGCGGCGATCTGAACTTGCCGCATGATCTCCAGCGGCGCTTTGGCATTGGAATGCACCGGCAGGCCAGCGGCTTTCCAGGCTTCGAGCCCGCCTTCAAGAAAAGCCGCCTCACGAAACCCTTTGGCCAGAAGTTGCGCCGCATTGGCTTGTGTGCGCATGCCGGACTTGCAGTGGAATACGGCAAGCTTGTCTTTGTCGCGGTCGAAATCGTGCGCGTCGATCGCCGAAAGCGGCGCCAAGTGCGCGCCTATTATGTGCTCGCGCGCGTGTTCATCGGTTTCGCGGATATCGATCAGGACGGCATCGCCGCTATCGAGCCGCTTTTTGAGTTCAACTGGGGAGATGGGGGCGAGAGTCATGTGCGCTTCTTCGTTTTCCGAGGTGGACAGTAAATTGCCGCGAGCGTCTCAAGCACGCGCGCGGCTTTGGGGTCGGCGAGCCTATAGAAGATGGTCTGTCCCTCGCGGCGGGTGGCGACGAGGCCTTCCTCACGCAGTTTCGCCAAATGCTGCGACAGCGCTGATTGCGAGAGGCCCGAGCCCTCTTGCAGCGCGCCGGCGGAATACTCGCCTTCAGTCAGCTGGCACAGCACCATGAGGCGCGCTTCGTGCGCCAGCGCCTTCAGGAGCGCCGCCGCTTCGCCGGCCTTGGCGGCAAACTGGTCAGGGGAGAGATCAAGCATCGCCATGGATGACAATATATGAGTTGAAACTAAATTAGACAAGCCTAATATATTGGCTGATTTCGGAGCCAAGCCATGACATCCGCCCCCCAAGTCCAAGCTTTCTTCCACGAGCCGACCTTTACGGTGAGCTATCTGGTTTGGGACAAACCCAGCCGTAGCGCCGCGATTATCGACAGCGTGCTCGATTTCGATCCCAAGTCAGGCCGCACAAGCACCCATTCGGCGCAGTCCATCCTCAACGCCGCGCGCGAGGCCGGGCTGAAGATCGAATGGATTCTGGAAACCCATGCCCACGCCGACCATTTGTCGGCCGCGCCATTTCTAAAGCAGATGACCGGCGCGCCGATTGTGATCGGTGAAAACATCAAGACCGTGCAGGGCGTGTTCAAACAGGTTTTCAATCTGGACGATGTCAATGCGGACGGCCGGCCTTTCGACCGCCTTGTGCAAGAGGGTGAACGCCTGTCCCTCGGTGAGCTTGAAATCGAGGTGATGCATACGCCAGGGCACACGCCCGCTTGCGTGAGCTATCGCATTGGCGACGCCGTGTTCGTGGGCGACACTTTGTTCATGCCCGATTACGGAACCGCGCGCGCCGATTTCCCGGGCGGCGACGCCCGCGCACTCTATCGCTCGATCCACAAAATCCTGGGATTGCCGCCGCAAACTCGGCTCTTCATGTGCCACGATTACAAAGCACCGGGGCGCGATCAGTTTGCCTGGGAGACGACCGTAGCCGAGGAGCGCAGCCGCAATGTGCATGTGCATGACGGCGTCAGCGAGGAGGCGTTCGTCGCCATGCGCGAGGCGCGTGACAAGACCCTAGAGATGCCGGTGCTTATCCTGCCTTCGATCCAAGTGAATATTCGCGCCGGCGAGTTGCCGGCGCCGGAATCGAACGGCGTGCGCTATCTCAAGCTGCCGCTCGACGCGCTGTGATCATTCCCCCACCGCATGCGCCGCGTCGGCCTGCGGTTTGGGGCGGCGGGTGAGCCAGACCAACAGCACCAGAAATCCAGTCATGAAAGCTGAGATGCGGAAGATGTCGAGCGCGGCGAGGAAGGTCGCTTGGTGCGACACCTCCGCCACCAGTGTGGCGAAGGCTTCTTGCGCGCTGGCGCCGTGACGTTGCAACTCTTGCATCGCGGCTTCCCAATTGGCGCTGCCGGGGCGCCCGGTGACTTCGGCGACGCGGGTTTGATGCTCTGCGGCGCCGCGTTCCCAAATGGTGGTCACCACTGACGCTGAAAAGGCGCCGGACACGATGCGGGCGAAATTGGAGAGGCCAGAGGCGGCGGCGATCTGCGGTCCGCTGACTTCCGCAAAGGCGATGGAGGTGAGTGAGATGAAAAAGCCGCTCATGCCAATGCCCTGGATCAGCATGGGCAGCACGAACTCGGCGAAATCGCCATCGGGCGCATAGAATGCGCGCATCATGAAAGAGACGCCGAACACGGCGAGCGTCGCCGTGGCGATCCAGCGCGCATCCACCGTGCCGATCAAACGCGCCACGAATGGCGTCAGCATGATGGCGATGAGGCCAGTCGGCGCGGAGATCAGGCCGGCCCAGAAAGCGGTATAGCCCATCTCGGTCTGCAGCCAGAGCGGCAGCAACAAAGTGTTGGCGAAAAATACGGCGTAAGCGGTGCAAATTGCGATGACGCCGATCGAGAAGTTGCGCGACTTGAACAGGGAGAGGTCGACGATCGGGTGCTTTTCGTGCGTCTCCCAGATCACCCAGGCGATGAAGCCGATCACAGAGATGATCAACGCGATGACGATCCAGGGTGAGTTGAACCAATCGGCGTCATGGCCGGTGTCGAGCATGACCTGAAACACGCCGACCCACACCACGAGAAGTGCGAAGCCGATCACGTCAATGGGCAGCTTGACCGATGGCGTTTCACGATCGCGCAGCATGGCCCAGCAAATGAACGCGCAGGCGAGACCTACCGGCACGTTGATCAGGAAAATCCATTCCCAGGCGATATTGTCGGAGATGTAGCCGCCGAGAATGGGGCCAGCGACGGGCGCGACCAGCGCCGTCATTGACCAGATGGCGAGCGCGCTGGCTTGGCGCTGGCGGCCGAAAATCATGATCAACAGCGCTTGCGAGCCAGGGATCATTGGACCTGACACCGCGCCCTGCAGCACGCGGAAAATGACCAGCGACTCGATGTTCCAGGCGAGGCCGCAGAGCAGCGACATCAAAGTGAAGAGCAGCACCGAAGTGACAAAGGTCCGCACCACGCCGAAGCGCTGCACCAGCCAACCGGTGAGCGGCACGGAAATGCCGTTCGACACAGCGAAGCTGGTGATGACCCAGGCGCCTTGATTGAAGCTGACGCCGAGATCGCCGGCAATGGTCGGGATCGAGACGTTGGCGATGGTGCTGTCGAGCACTTGCATGAACGTGCCGAGCGCAATTGCGATCGACGCGAGCACCAAAGTCATCCCCGTCAGCGGCCTGGGCTCCGCTTGTGCGGCCATACTCATGGGCGTTACGGCCTTATAGTTCAGTTCGCGGCTTGCTCGGTCTGCGGGCGCAGATCGACGGTGGCGCTCATGGACATGCCGAGGCGCAAGGGGTGATCGCGCAATTCGGCGGGGTCTAACGTGATGCGCACGGGCACGCGCTGCACCACCTTGATCCAATTGCCGGACGCGTTCTGCGCGGGGATCACGGAGAAGGCCGAACCAGTGCCGCCCGAAACGCCGGCGACGCGGCCGTGGAACACGACATCGCCGCCATAAACATCGGAGGTGAGGCGCACGGGCTGGCCGATTTCAATGCCGCGCAGCTGCGGTTCCTTGAAGTTGGCGTCGACATAAGCGTTGTCGATCGGCGCGATCACCATGAGAGGGGCGCCGGCGGCGACGCGCTGGCCGACATCGACATTCTTATTGGAAACAACGCCATCGATCGGCGCGCGGATGGTGGTGCGCGTGAGCGCAAGCTGCGCCGCTTCAACGCGCGCGCGCGCGGCCTGCACCGTCGCGGATGAGGCTGTGTAGGCGTTTTGCGCGTCGGTCAGTTCATCGCCGGATACGGCGCCGCCGGGCGCGAGCGCGCGGCGGCGGCCGAGATCGACGCGGGCGCGGGAGTAGTCCGCTTGTGCGCGGGCGAGCTCAGCGCGCGCTTGCGCGAGATCCAGGCGCGCATCGGCCGGATCGAGCTCAACCAGCACGTCGCCGGCATGCACGGTTTGGGTTTCGCTGACATGCACGGCGAGCACAGGCGCGCTGACCAGCGGCGTGATTTGCGCGCTATTGGCGCCGACATAAGCATTGTCGGTGGAGACGAAATGCGAAGCGTAAGTCAGCCAGTAAATGCTGTAAACGACGATACCGAGCGCGACCACGCCGGCGAGGATCATCAGCAGGAGATTGCGACGCTGCTGCGCCGGCGTTTGCAGCGGCGGCGCTGCGAGGTCCGGTTCTACGGTGCGGGTTGCTGAGTCAGCCATAGTCTTATCCTTGAATCTCGGTGAAGCCGCCGCCAAGCGCGCGGACGAGCGCGACGTCGAGCACGAAAGCGCGGCTTTCGAGATCGGCGACGATGCGGCGCTGCGTGAGCACGGCGTCTTCGGCGATGAGAACGTCCTGGAATGTGCTGAGCCCGCCCTCATAGCGCTGGCGCGCAATGCGGTAGGCGTCTTCATTCGCGTCGAGTGCGGCGCGGGTTTCGGTGAGGCGCGTGGCGAGCGCGCGTTCACTCGTGGCGGCGTCGGCGACTTGATGCAGCGCTTCAATCAGCGTCGCGTTATAGTCGGCGATGGCGGCGTCGCGTTCGGCGTCGGCGCGGCGCAGATTGGCGCGCAGGCTGCCGCCTTCGAAAATGGGCAGGCTGAGCGCGGGGCCGAATGAGCCGATGCGCGAGGCGCTGTCGGTAAAGCTTTCCAGACCTAACGATTCCGCGCCGATGAAGGCGACCAGATTCACGCTCGGATAAAATTGCGCTTGCGCCTCGCGGGTGCGCGATTGCGCCGCTTCCGCACGCCAGCGTGCGGCGACCAGATCGGGCCGGCGGCCAATGAGATCGGAAGCGAGGTTTGGCGGCAGGCCGAACGGACGCAGGTTCGCGATTTGCGGCGGATTGATCGAGAGCCCGCGATCAGGTCCAGCGCCAACCAGCGCGGCGAGACGATTGCGAGTCTGCGCGATCGCCTCATCGAGCGCGGCAATGTCGGCGCGCGCATTGGGCGGGCCGGCTTCGGCCTGGCGTTGCGCGCCGGTATTGTCGAGCCCGCTGGCGACGCGTTGCGCGACGAGTTGCGCTGTCTGCGTGCGCACGTCGAGCGCGCGCTGGGCGATCTGGCGCTCGGCGTAAAAGCGCGCGAGATCGGCGTAAGCGGCGGCGATGGAGGTGGAGAGCGTGAGGCGCGCTTCGGCGGCCTCGGCCTGCGCAGCGCGCGCATTGGAGGACGCTGCGGCGATGGCGGCGCGATTGCGGCCCCAGAAATCGAGCTCGTAGGAGAAGTCGAGCGTGGCGCGGCCGGTATCGACATAGCCGCTCGGAATGAAGTCGGCCGGAAAGCCGACGCTTTGGCTCTGCTCTGTTTCATTGACGCGCGCATTCGCGGTGATGCTCGGCAGCGCATCGCCCCTTGCGCCAGCGGCGACAGCATTGGCGGCGCGCAGGCGCGCTTGGGCTTGGGCTAGGCTTGGCGAATGGGCGAGCGCTTCCTCAATGAGCGCATCGAGCTGGGCGTCATTGTAGCCGCGCCACCACTGATCTTGCGGCCATGCGGAAGCGGCGTCGGCTGAGAGGCTTTGCGTGGCGCCCAGCGAAACCGGCGTTACAGCTGTAGCGGCCGCGCTGCGCTCAGGCAGGGTCGCGCAGGCTGAAAGCAGCGCCGCCACCAGGATGCTGGCGGCTGGACCGGGCCAGAGGGGCCGGATTTTCTTCATTTTCTCGCCAGCCCCTTGAAATGACCGAACCGTTCGGTCATTTAGCTGCTTGCGAGCCATGATCAAGTCATCACCCCTCCTGATGGACAAAATTTCGCAGGACCTGCCCGACATTGTTGAGCGGGGGGCGGATGCGGAAAAGCGCGCCGGCATTCTGGACGCCGCCGAGGCGGTATTTCTAGAGCAGGGCTTCTCAGGGGCCTCCATGGCCGCGATCGCGGCCCGGGGCGGGTGCTCGAAGGGAACCCTCTACAACTACTTCGAGAGCAAGGATGAGCTGTTCCTCGCCTGCGTCCGCCGGGCCTGTGAGGAGTTCCAGTCCGGCATGGCCGCGCTCACCAGTCGAAGCGGCGATGTGCGCCAAGTGCTCAGTGAGCTCGGTCGGCACTATCTCGCCTTCGTGACATCCGAGGACATCGTCCGGAAGTTTCGCATGATCGTGGCGGAAGCGGAGCGGTCGCCGCAGCTCGCGCGCTCTTTCTACCTTAACGGCCAGGCGCGCGGCACGGGACGGCTGGTGGGCTATTTGCAGCGCGCCATGGATGAAGGTTTGTTGCGCCAGGCCGATCCAGAGCGCGCCGCGCACCACTTTTTTGGGCTGTGCAATAACCGGTACACGGCGGCGCGGCTGTGCAATGTGCGCCCGGCGCCAAACCAGGCGGAAATCGAACTCGACGTCTCCGAGGCCGTGCGCGTTTTCATGGCGGCCTACGGCCCGGAGTAGAGCGGCTCGTCCCAACCGAAAATTTCTTGACCCCACTTGCTGCTGCAATCATTGAAACTGGACGGTGAAGGGGAGGTCATCATGCTCAGAGTTAGTGTTGTCGCGGCTTTGTCTGTGTTGGCGAGCGCGTGCGTGCAGCGGATCGAAGAGCCGTCTCTCTCCGGCGAAGCGCTGGTCGCGCGCGGCGAATATCTCGTACTCGGCATTGGCGGGTGCAATGACTGCCACACGCCGATGACGCCGCAGGGCCCGGACATGGCGCAGACGCTGCAAGGCGCGACCTTGATCTTTGGGCCGCTGATCGAAATGCCTTTCGCGCCCGTTGCGCCGCCGCTTGCGGGCGGGCCCGCAGGATATACCGACGAACAATTCCAGCATTTTTTGGAGACGGGTGCGCGCCCCGATGGCTCGCACACGCTGCCGCCCATGCCGCAGTTTCGCTTGAACGCGGAAGATGCGCGCGCCGTCGTCGCTTACATCAAGACGCTGCCCGCTGCTGCAGCCGCGACGCCGGACGCGCCGCCAGCTGCGCCCGCAACGACGCCCTAACCGCGCGTCGCAAGCGTCATTGCGTTTGTGACTCAAATTGTGATTTGACGCCGCGCCGCGCGAGGCGTTTCATCGGGCGCGTAAGGGAGATGCGCGCGCAGCCGCCTGTTCCAAACTATAAAGCTGTGCAGCAGACATGACCTGGACGACAGCGAGCGCTGACGTATCTCCCCGTCCGATGAAATGACCGCGCAGCGCATGCTGCATGAAAGCGGGCCATCCGTACTCGGCCGGCGTCAGAGACGTTTCAGCAAATGGTCCTGTAAGCTCGAACAAAACGTCAACAGATTGCGGCGCGCTTGATGCGCGCTATGTGTGGCTCATGTCGCTCCGCTTATTCGCCGCATTGGATCTGCCTGACGATGCCGCCGCGCCTTTACTGGGCATGATGAAGAATCTGCCCGGCGCGAAATGGCGACCGCGCGAAAACCTGCATCTGACGCTGCGCTTTTTCGGTGAAGTGGCCGAGCCGGTGGCGGAGGAAATTGATGCGGCGCTCGCAGAAGTCGCTGCGGCGACGCGCCCTTTCGAGGTGCAGCTGAAGGGCGTGGGTGCGTTTGGCAAAGACTTGCCGCACACTTTGTGGGTGGGTGTTGAGAAAAATGCGGTGCTGGAAAAGCTCGCCGCTGATTGTGAGCGCGCGGCGCGCCGAGCGGGGCTGAAAGCAGAGCCGCGCAAGTTCACGCCGCATGTGACGCTGGCCTATCTCGGCGGCATGGGCGCGGCCCAAGTGAATGAATTCGAGCAGCGCTGGAATTTGTTCGAGGCGCCGAGCTTCACTGCGGAGAGCTTTGGGCTTTATTCGAGCTGGATAAGAAAATCCGCCCCAAGCCTTTATCGGCTTGAGGCGGACTATCCGTTGCGCGGCTAGGATTTGCGGACGCCCATGCGCGCCTCAAGGCGCGCGGTCCTGATCACGAAACAGGCGCAGGGGCCGGCGTTTGCGGTGGCGGCGCGTGATTTGTTTGCCTCTGTGTAATTATTGAGCGCGCGGGCCGCGCTTTGCGGTCCGCCATTTCCAGCCTATGTCTGAGCCTGGACAAGCGAGGGAGACGCGGATGATCCGGCGCGCAATGGCGGCTGCAGCCCTGATGATGACGGCCGCGTGCGCGGGATCATACGACTATGTGACCGAACCGGCCCCCGCTGCGCCCGCCCCGCCGCCGCCCGTTTCAGCCCCCAATTATACGCCGCCGCCGCCAGTTGAGAGTGCGCCGCTGGCAACGCTCGCGCCGGCGCCAGCGCCCGCTCCTGCGCCTGCTGCTGTTCCCGCGCCGCCAGCGCCAACGCCCGCGCCGGTGACGACCGCTGCGCCAAGGCCGGCGCCAGTCCCGCCGCCAGCTGCAAGCGGCGCCACGATTGTCGCCCCCGACGTGGCCGCGCCGCCCGCGCCGCGTCCGCCGCCGCCGCGCGGCGATATCGTGGTGCCCGGCACGGTGGAACGTCAGGTGCTGCCGCCGACGGGGGATCCGCGCTCAGCCGCGGAGCGCGCGCGCGATATTCGCGCCTGGGATAATTGCGTGATGCGCGCGCAAAATCTGGGCGAAGCCGATCCGATGGGTCCGGCGCTCGATCAACCGGAAGACGTCTGCCGCGCCGAGCTCGGCATGGCGAGCCGCACGGCGGTGCCGGATAATCGCCGGCGCTAAACGCTAATCAGTGGCGTCAAGCAGGGCGTCCATGGCCTCATCGCTGAGGCCAAAATGGTGGCCGATCTCGTGCACCAGCACGTGTGAAATCAGCTCGGCGAGGCCGACATCGCCGCGATCGATCCATTCATCGAGAATGGCGCGGCGAAACAGGAACACGATCGGCGCCAGGCGCGCGGCGTCCATGATGCTTTGCTGGGTGAGATCGAGGCCAGAATAGAGCCCGGTGAGCTCGAACGGATCTTCGATCCCAAGCTCGGCCAGCATATCGGCGTCAGCGAAATCCTGGATGCGAAAGACGACGTCGCCCGCGAGCGCGCGAAAGCTTTGCGGCAGGCTGCTCCACGCGGCCGCGGCCAGCTGTTCGAAATCGTCGAGGGAGGGCGGCAGAGAATAAGACATGCGCGGCGGAGTCTAACGGGGCCGCGCGCTACAGGCGAGCGCGTCAGTATCTCCAGAGAATCTCCCTGTGGCCTCCAAGAATGGCGCGGCGGGTTCGGCTAAACCCGGACCATGTTGAAAACGAACTATCTTAGTGTTGGGTGCGGAGCGGGCCATGTTTGATCTTGGATTCGAGCATAGCGCCTCCTGTGCCCATGGTCACATCGCCCCGGGCGAGGGCCGGGTAGGTTCACTTCATCGAAGCGATGACGCTTCGAAACGAGGAGCCAGACCAATGACCAAGTTTTACGCCCTGATCGCCGCCTGCGCCGTGTTCGTTCCAGTGGCTTACGCCACGCTCGCACAAGCCGCGCAAATCGTCGCCTGATCGAGAAATCAGAAAACAGAAATCAGAAGTCTGAAAGCCAAGCCCATGACCAAATTTTACAGCCTGATCGCCGCGCTCGCCGTGTTTGTCCCAGTCGCCATGGCCACGCTCAACCAAGCTGCGCAAATCGTCGCCTAAGCCCTTAAGCGAAAGATGCAGCCAAGAGGCCGCCGAGGATGCTCCCCCTCGGCGGCCATTTTGTTTTTGGATGTCTGCTTTTCGCCGAAGATGGACGTTGCCGGTCAGGCGGTCCTCGAAAGATTGTCAATGATCGTGCACTCTGACGAGGGGGACTCCGCGCACATCAGAGTGCAGTCGCCGGCCAATCCCGACAGTGTACGTTCCAGAGCGTCGATCTTGGCTCGGCGAGCCCGCACGATCTGCAATTGAGTTTCCGCAATGTCGCGAACGTCGAGGCAAGTTCCGGCGCCGCGCATCGCAGTCAGCAATTCCTTGATGGCGGCGATACCGAATTCCATAGAGCGCAACCGTCTTACCAGTTTCAGACGTTCTATGCCGGGGCGGGTGAAGACTCTCCGACCGCCCGCGGTGCGCTCGGCTTCGGGGATCAGTCCCACCTCCTCGTAAAAGCGATTGGTCGCCACAGTGCAACCGCTGCGGCGGGCTGCTTCACCAATTGAAAGGGCCGTTGACACCGCTTGCTCCTCAAGTCGCTTGAGCTTGTAGCACGAGGAGGCAATTTTGAGGAGAATGCGATGAAGCGTGTCTGTTTGGCCCTGAGTCTTGCCTGTCTTGCCTGTTGTTTGCCGCTGATTATCCCATTCTTGGGTGTTGCTGGGTTCGCCGGACTTGGCGGGTGGGCCACAGGATTGAACTGGGTCGAGATCGCATGTGTGGCTCTTATAGCCGGAGCAATCGCTGGCGCCGCGATCTTCATGCTCAGGCGGCGGAAGGCGAATGGCCCAGCCTGTGACGTGGGAGAGTAGATGCTAGTATCACTTTTGGCGTTTGTCGGCGCCGCTGTTGCGGAGATTGCGGGATGCTTCGCGTTCTGGGCATCGCTTCGCCTCGGCAAATCGCCGCTCTGGCTTATCCCGGGCCTAGCGTCGCTTGCCCTGTTCGCCTACCTACTCACGCTCGTAGACGCGGAACACGCGGGCCGCAGCTACGCCGCTTACGGTGGCATCTACATCGCGTCAGCCCTGGTTTGGTTGTGGCTCGCTGAAGGCGTCAGACCCGATCGTTGGGATATGATTGGCGCCGCCATCTGTCTGGTCGGCGCAGGAGTAATTCTGCTTGGCCCGAGGGGCGCTGCGTGACTTCGGCAGCCGTTGGGTCCTAGCGAAAAGGACGTCCTCTTGAGCACGACGCCACATCCCTTGCGGCCCGCTATCCCCAGAACCGTTTGGGCGCTCGGGTTTGTGAGTCTCTTCATGGACATCTCGTCGGAGATGATCCACGCGCTCTTGCCGCTCTTTTTGACAACCACGCTCGGCGCAAGTGTCCTTCTCGTCGGCATTGTCGATGGCGTCGCAGAATCCACCGCGTCTATTTCGAAAGTGTTCTCCGGCTACATCTCCGACAAGATCGGGCGCCGAAAACCGCTTATCCTGGTAGGATACGGCCTCGGCGCTATCTCCAAACCATTCTTCGCCATTGCCAGCGCGCCGATGCTGGTGGTCGGCGCGCGGTTCGCTGATCGCATTGGCAAAGGCCTGCGTGGCGCCCCGCGCGATGCACTGGTGGCTGATGTTACGCCGCCGGAGATGCGCGGTCGCGCCTACGGTGTGAGACAAGCGCTCGACACCGCGGGCGCCTTCATCGGACCGCTGACTGCCATCGCACTGATGGCGCTCCTGGCCAATGACATGCGCAGGGTGTTCTGGCTTGCGCTGATCCCCGCCGTGATCGCGGTCGCGCTTGTGATCGTCGGCGTCGAGGATAGCCGCGCAACAGACGCAAAGACACGCCCGCCAGTCCGAGTGCGTGACTTGAAGCGCCTCAGCGCTAGGTTTTGGGGGATCGTCGCGCTGGGCGTTGTTTTCACCTTGGCCCGCTTCAGCGAAGCGTTCCTGGTGCTCAAGGCAAGCGCGGAGGGATTGCCGTTGGCGTTGGCGCCGCTCGTTCTCGTCGTGATGAACGTTGTGTATGCGCTCGGCGCCGGCCCAGCGGGCGCCCTGTCCGACCGCGTCTCCGCGCGTGGACTGCTGTTCTGGGGACTAATAGCGTTGATCGCAGCGGACTTCGCGCTTGCGTTCGGTCCAGGCCTGTGGGGCGCCTTTTCCGGGATCACTTTGTGGGGCGCGCACATGGCGCTGACGCAGGGTCTCCTCACCAAACTCGTCGCCGATCATGCGCCAAATGATTTGCGCGGCTCGGCGTTCGGCTTTTTCAACCTCGCCACCGGCGTCACATTGCTAATTGCAAGCATCATCGCGGGCTTGCTCTGGGATACCATCGGCCCCCAAGCAACCTTCATTGCCGGCGGCGGATTTGCACTCATCGCGGCACTGATGGTGTTCATGCCCGGCCTGCTGCGGCGCTGATTTAGGACTCGCTACTCGAAGCGGACGCCCGGGCGCGTAATGCATGAGGATGGCTGGCAGGTTGTGGCGAAGCACGTGCGCGGTCGTCGTGAAGCTTGGTAAGCACTGCTCACGAAGGTCTCGAATGTCTCCATCGGGCCAATAGCGGACCGCTAGCGCGCTGTGCCGGCGCGGCGCTTATAAGTGTAGTCCCAGATCACGTCCCAGCTTTGGGTCGTCTCATTTAAGCGCGCACCCCATTGGCGGACGGTGTTGGTATCGAGCTGCTGGTAGGACATGCGGCGCTGGCTTGGCGGCTGTCCTGCCGGCGGGGGCGTATCGTAGTCGAGCGCCATGACGCCGTTTTCGAAAGCGCCCGTGAAGAGCGTGCGCGTGCCGGCGGCGTCGATCCAGGTCTGATGCCATTGCTGCGTGGTGGGATCGTAGTCGGAGAGAGAATGGCCGCTTGGACCTTGGAATGGGCGCCACTCTTCAAAAATGGAGCAGCCCTGATCCAGCGGCCGGATCGTGCTTTCGGCGACGCTCATATTCTCTGAGCCAGTGGGCGAGACGTCCCATTCGCCGATCCAGAAATCGAGCTGGCGATGTTCGGGCGCGAGGCAGCCTTCGGGCCGGTTGGGCTGCACGCCGCCATTCTGGATCAGCGGGCGCAGCGCGCGCACCTCATCCTCCAGCGCCTGGCGCGACATCCGGTCCGGATCGGGGACGGTCTGCGCCGAGGCGTTGGCGCAGAGGGCGAACAGGGCGGCGGCGAATAGCGAGCGGTGCAGCATGAGCGGCTCCCTCCAGGCTTTTGAGGGAAAGCCGAGATCCGCCCGGCCGCCACCGCCGTAAGACCATTGCCCTAGCCAAAGCGACAGGACGCCAGCGGATGCTATAAAATCCATGACGCATGCGTCATTTTTCTTGTTTCGGGATTGGGAATAGCTTAGCTTTGTTCTCGTACGACCAGTTTTGAGCCCTCGCGCCAGCACGGAGACCAATATGGCCGATTCCGCCGCGCCGATCCGCCAGATCACCAAAGACGAAGTTTATGACGCCGTATCGCCGACTGATTTCGGCGCGATGCTGGCGATCGACCGCCACCTGAACCGCTCAAGCGCGTTCGATAAGATCATTTCAGCGACGCACGACCACTTCTGGGATCCGCTGGATAAGAAATATATCGACTTCGAAGACGACTTCTCCGCCGACACCACCGACTTCATCCCGGATGAGCAAATTCCGGCGATGCAGACCGAGTATGTGCAGAGCTTCTTCGCCGATAAGCCGGCCGAGCGCATTCGCTTCAAGAGCCAAGTCGCGCGCTGGATCATGTCGTCGATCCTGCACGGCGAGCAGGGCGCGCTGAACCTCTCCGCATCGCTGTGCCATGTGTTGCGCGATCCGGGCGCGCAAGAATACGCCGCCAACCAAACCCGCGAAGAAGGCCGTCACGTCACGGCGTTCGCGAAATACATTATCGCGCGCTGGGGCTCGCCGCTGCCGTGCGGCACGGTGCTGGCTGGCTTGCTGCAAGAGATCGTGCACGCGCCGGAGGTCTATAAGAAGATCGTCGGCATGCAGATGCTGGTGGAAGGGCTCGCCATGGGCGCCTTCGCGACCATCTTCCGCGAATGGGACGATCCGCTGGCCAAGAAGCTGACCCAGCTCGTCATGACCGACGAAGCCTTCCACCATAAGTTCGGAAAGATCTGGGCCGATCGCACCATTCCGAAGCTCTCGGCGGAAGAGCACGAGATCGTGGAAAACTGGGCCGCGCATTGCTTCCAGACGCTGTTGTTCAACCTGGTCGCGCCGCACCAGATGACGGCGCTCTATCTCGAATTTGGCATGGATCCGGATAAGGTGATGGAGAGCTTCCAAGCCGCCGTCACCGACGATCAGCGCCGCGAGATGATGAAGGAAGGCGCCAATATCTTCCGCGTGCTGGTGAAGACGCTGTGGAACGCCGGCATCATTACGGAGCGCACCAAGAGCTTCTACGCCATGTATATCGACTTTGATGAATTCAAAGCCGAAGGCGATGAGATGGTTGGCGATGCGATCGCCGAGCAAGGCATCGCTTATCTGCAAACCATCAATTTCGGCATCAATGGCGCCGCGCTCAGCGACGTGAAAGCGGCGGCGATCGCCGCGGAATAACGTCTCAATGCATGTGAAAGACAAACGCCCCGCTTCGTGCGGGGCGTTTTGGGTTTAAGGCCTAGCTTGGCGGCGTTGTTGGCGCGGCTGGCGCAGCGCCAGTCACGCTGTCGAGCTGTTCCATCTGCTCGCCGACTTGCTCTGCGACGGCTTGCGGGTTGATCAGCTGATAGCCTGGAGGCACGCCGAAAAGCGCCGCATCCTGTTGCCCGCGCTGCAACGAGGTTGCTTGCCACAACGCGCGGCCGTTTTCGGTCACCCGCAGCACAATCCCATCGTCAGTGATGCAGGCTGAGCGCTCGACGCCGGCGCTGACCTCACGCGGGCGCCATTCGTGGCCGCTCTCGCCCGCGACCTCGCAGGCGCCCTCGCTCCGTGCATTTTCCTCGCCTAAAGCCGCCCATGCGGTTTCGAGCGGCTGCGGGGCGTCTGCGTCGGCGATGCGCACGGCCACACCGACCGCTTGCGCTGGCTGCGCTGTTGGGGCCGGTGTTGAAGTTGTGGTTGAGGGTGCGCCTTCCGTGCCCACGGTTTCGCTGGTTTGCGTGGGCGCGGCTGTGGGTTGAGCCGGCGCGAGCGGCGCGGCGGTGGGGTTGAGCACGTAGGCGTCGCCGGTGGCTTGATCATAAACGATCGTTGCCGCGCCATATTGCGGCAGCTGGGCCTCAACACGCATTTTCGGGCCATCGCGATAAATCACGGTTTGGGTCGGCGCTGCGCCATCAGGCGCCGCCGTCATGCCCTCGATTCGGTAAGCCGCGTCAGCGAAGTTTGGATAATCGGGTGCGCCGACGCCACAGCCTGCGAGCAGCGCGGCCGACGCCGCGGCGACAAGAAGCCCTTTGATGCGCATGAGGATAAGTCCTTCCACAAATACATCGCGCCAACGCCGCATCGCGCTGGCCGGTTCCGCGCCGCGGGCTTGTGCGGGTGCGGACGAGATGTGAAACTTTGCGTATGCACGCGCCGCTGATCTCGCGCCCCGATGTCACCGCCGCTTTGGCGCGCGGCGTCACGCGCATGCTAGCCGATCACGGCTTGGCCGCGATTTTGGAGGTGTCGCTTGCGAATGGCCGGCGCGCCGATGTGATGGCGCTGAGCGACAAAGGCGAAATCTGGATTGTCGAAACCAAGTCGTGCGTGGCCGACTATGCGTGCGACTTTAAGTGGCCCGACTATATCGACTATTGCGACCGCTATTTTTTCGCGGTGAGCGAGGATTTCCCGCACGCGCTGATACCGGCGGAAGCCGGGCTCATCGTCGCTGATGGCTTTGGCGGCGCGATTTTGCGTGAAAGCCCAACCCGTCCGCTCGCGCCGGCGCGGCGCAAAGCCATGACGCTGCACTTTGCGCGGCTGGCGGCGTGGCGGCTGGCTGGCGCTTAGCCTTCCCCCGGCGCCCTAAGCTCCATGGCGAGGGCGTGCAGGCCGTTTTCGAATTCTTCACGCAAAGCGGCATTGATCAGGCGTTGACGATCGACACGGCTTTTCGCCAGGAACGCGGCCGAAACCATGCGAATGCGGAAATGTGTTTCACCGCCTGGGCGGGCGCCGGCATGGCCGGCATGAAAGCCGCTCTCGTCAATCACTTCGAGTGCGTCGGGTTTGAACTGCGTGCGAAGTGTGTCGGTGATGCGCGAAGCGCGAGAAAGTTCGGTTTTCAACGCTGTCAATTCCTTGTCCGCATCGGGCTTGGCGCCCATAATCTGCAGCTGCGATGAGCGACACGTTTTCCTACCGCCCCAAGTTTGTCGACATCCGAGTCAAAAAACCTGACCCGGCGAACCAGACGCGTGCGCCCAAGGACCGCTCCTGCGATCATGTTGGGTGCGAGCGCCCCGGCGCCCACCGGGCCCCCAAGGGCCGCGGCCGCGAAAACGAGTTCTGGCATTTCTGCGCCGAGCACGTGGCCGAGTACAACAAGCGCTGGAACTATTTCGCCGGCATGACCGACGAGGAATTGGCGGACTTCCAGAAAAAGGAAGAAACCGGGCATCGCCCCACCTGGACCTTCCGCGGCGGCAAAGGCGACCGCTTGGCGGCGGCGGCGCGCGGTTTCCAGGCCGGCCGCCGCGCCGATCCGTTCGGGATGTTCGGCTCCGAGGCCGGACAATCGACCCCGCGCGCCCCCGCGCGCCGACTGACCAAGCTGCAGGCCCAGGCCCTGGAGACGCTGTCATTGGAGGAAAACGCCACCGCAGCGGAAATCCGCGCTCGCTATGCCGAGCAGGTGAAGGCGTTGCACCCCGATTCCAATGGCGGCGACCGTGGCGCCGAGGCCCGGCTGCAGAAAGTGGTCCAGGCGTACCAGCAGCTGAAAGCCGCCGGGCTGGTTTAGCTTCCCTCCCGCGTGCGGGGAGGGTGTGGGCGTGGCCGACGGGAGGGGCGGCGCAACGCGATTGCCGGGAGCGGTGTTTCCCATCCCACCCGTCATCGCTGCGCGATGACACCCTCCCTTTCAAGGGAGGGATGTAGGCCCCGTCTTTTCTTTCCGTGCTGCGGCGCGATAGAGTAAGACCACCTCCCGACATTTCGAGGCCCAATGACCAGCGCCGACGACCTATTGACCGCCAAGCCCGACCGCGAAGTCTCCGCCCGCGAATTCGGCGTACCGAGCGATATGAAAATTCCGGCCTTCTCCAAGCGCACCGAGTATGTGCCGGAGGTCGATGAGGCTTATCGCTTCGATCCGCAGACCACTTTGGCGATCCTGGCCGGCTTTGCGCACAATCGCCGCGTGATGGTGCAGGGCTATCACGGCACCGGCAAATCCACGCACGTGGAGCAGGTGGCGGCGCGGCTGAATTGGCCGCTGATCCGCATCAATCTCGATAGCCACGTTTCGCGCATCGATCTCGTCGGCAAGGACGCGATCGTGCTGAAGGCCGGTAAGCAGGTCACTGAATTCCGCGAAGGCCTGCTGCCATGGGCGCTGCAGCGCCCGATCGCGCTGTGCTTCGATGAATATGACGCCGGCCGCCCGGACGTGATGTTCGTGATCCAGCGCGTGCTGGAAGCCAGCGGCAAGCTCACGCTGCTGGATCAAAACCGGGTTATCGCGCCCAACCAATTTTTCCGCTTGTTCGCCACCACCAACACGATTGGCCTGGGCGACACCACCGGGCTCTATCACGGCACACAGCAGATCAACCAGGGCCAGATGGACCGCTGGTCGATCGTCACGACGCTGAATTATCTGGATCACGACGCCGAGGCGGCGATCGTGCTGGCCAAGACGCCGAGCTACAACACTGCCGAGGGCAAGCGCACCATCATGGCGATGGTGCGTGTCGCGGACATGACGCGCAATGCGTTCATGAATGGCGATGTGTCGACGGTGATGAGCCCGCGCACGGTGATCACCTGGGCGCAGAACGCGGAAATCTTCGGCGGCGATGTGGCGCTCGCGTTCCGCATGACCTTCCTGAACAAGTGCGATGAGCTGGAACGGCCGACTGTGGCTGAGTTCTATCAGCGCGCCTTCGGCGCCGACCTGCCTGAAGCGGCGACGCGGGTGAAGGTGGCTTGATCCGCGCGCTGCGAGCTGGCGCCGCGGCGGCGTTTCTCCTTGCGATGACCGCCTGCGCTACAGCGCCGGCATACGAGGTTACAGAGCGCTCGATTGCGCAGCTGCAAGCGGATTTGAGCGCGGGCGAAGTGACGTCAGAGCAGCTTGTGCGCGCTTATCTGGCGCGCGTCGAGCGGCTCGATGATTCAGGGCCAGAGCTGAACGCCGTGCTCGCGATCAATCCGGATGCGCTCGCGGAGGCGCGCGCGATGGATGCCGAGCGCGCGGCCGGCCGCCTGCGCGGGCCGCTGCATGGCGTGCCGATTCTGATCAAGGACAATATCGAGGCGGCCGGGCCGCTGCCGACAACGGCCGGCTCCTTGGCGCTGGCTGAAAATGTCACGGGCCGCGATGCGTACGTGGTGCAGCGTCTGCGCGAGGCGGGCGCGATCATTCTCGGCAAAACCAATCTATCCGAATGGGCCAATATCCGCTCCTCGATGTCGAGCAGCGGCTGGAGCGCTTTGGGCGGCTTAACGCGCAACCCGTACGCGCTAGACCGCAACGCCTGCGGCTCAAGTTCAGGCTCGGGCGCAGCGGCGGCCGCGAGCTTGGGCGCCGCTGCGATCGGAACCGAGACGGATGGTTCGATCGTGTGTCCGTCCGCCATCAATGGCTTGGTGGGCATAAAGCCGACGCTCGGTCTGGTGTCGCGGTTTGGCATTGTGCCGATCAGTTCGGCGCAGGACACAGCAGGTCCCATGGGGCGCAACGTGCGCGACGCCGCCCTGCTGTTGACGGCAATGGCCGGCAGCGATGCCCGAGACGCACAAACGCATGAAGCCGATGCGCGTCGCACCGATTACGCCGCTGGCTTGTCCGGGGACGCCTTGCGCGGCGCGCGCATCGGCGTGTTACGGTTTCAAGCCGGTTTTCATCCCGCCGTCGATGCGCGCTTCAATGCGGCGCTTGAAACGCTGCGCGCGGCGGGCGCGGAATTGGTGGACATCGCCGATCCGTCAGCCGGCTT
>JANRIP010000011.1:0-225656 GCA_033764855.1 Hyphomonadaceae bacterium
GTGACTTGCGGCGCGAGATTGGTGACGCGCACGGCGACGTCCATCGTGCTGTCAGGCATCGGATCGCCAAGCTGATAGGACGACATGTAGCTGAACAGCGTGGGAAAATCGTTTGGGTTGGCTTGAAACGCACGCACGAAATGGCGGCGCGCGGTGGTGGTCAATTGACCGCCGGTATTTTCCGCCAGGGCCTCTTCCAGATATGCCTTGCCCATCAGGTAGTTGAGTTCGCCGTCCGTTGGCGCGGCGGTCAGCATGGGCTGGATGGCGGCGCGCGCCTCGGCATAGGCGCCGCGCAGGATCATGGCGCGAAGCCGCGCGCGTTGCGCGAATGGCTCGTCCGGGAACGCCGCTGCCGTCGCTTCGATGCGCGCGGCAAGCGCCGCGGCGTCGGCCTCATCGAGATTCTCTAATTGCATTTGCGCGAGCGGCAGCAGCAGATCGTTCGCCGCTTCCGGCATGGCCGTGATCGTGACACTCGCGTCGATGGCGGGCAAAGGCGCGGCTCTGCGTGCGATTCTGCCGCGCCGGACATAATCACGAAGTTCATTTTGGAACGCGTCCGGCGTCATACCGAATGCGGGTTCGAACGCCTGCACGAGGTCGGCGCCGCTGCCGATGGCGTCGACGTAATCCTGGAATTGCGACATGCGCCCCGGCTCTGAATAGAGATAATGCACCGCCACCCAACTTTGGGCGTAGAAGCGGCGCTGGAGCGTGTCGCTCAGATCGTCGGGGCGGCGGAGGAATTGTTCGGAGTTTGGCCAGGAGCCCGACAAGATGTCGGCCACGCGCCCTTCGGAGAAACCGCCAATAATGATGCGGTCGCGCTCGAACTCGATGGTCTGCAAATATTCGGCGAAGCCTTCAACGAACCATGCCGGGTAGGCGTCCGGCGAATAGCGGCTCATGAAATGGTGCGCGTATTCGTGCAGCAGGATTTCGCGCCCATCGAAGCCTCTGGCGTCATAGATGGCGAACGCAGCGATCAGTTCGGGGCGCGCCGTGTAGAAGCCGGCGACCCAATCGTCGAGGCCGGGCGACACCTCGCGCAAGCGTGCGCGGGAATCGACGAGATAGACTTGAAGCTTGGTTTGGGAGGGGGTGGTTGGCAGCCTCGTGATTGAGCGGAGTGAGGCGTCGAATTGCTCAAGCAGGCGCGCCGCCTCGCGTATATCGCGTTCGCCAACTTCGCCGTAGATGATGAAGTTCGGCGTTTCGGCGCGCAGCCAACGGCTACGCGCTTCCGCAGGGTCCGCCGTGAGCGCGATAAAGGCCAGCGCCGCTACCAGCAGCGTGTAAATCGACCGCATAAGGCAACTCCCCCGAGGCGTCCCTCCACCCTAAGTAGAGGGCGCGGCTAGGCGCTGACAAGGCGGCCTGGCGCCTTTCGCGAGGATCGCATTTCGGACTATCAGGGATCAATGACCGCCAAAGAAACTCCTGTCGAAACCTTCAAACGTTCGCTGGCGCAGACGACGCGCGCGCTGGCGGGGGCGGAGGAGGATTTGGAGGTGGCGTTCTCGGCCGAGGGGCCGAAGCTGCTTTCGGGTAAGATCGTGCTGCCGCAGCCGCCGCGCGTGATCACAGAACCAGAAGCGGAGAAAATTAGGGGCCAGGCTGACGCACTGGCGCTGCGGCTCGCTTATCATGATGAGAAGGCGCACCAGCGTTTACGTCCGGTTGGAACGGAGGCGCGGGCGCTGTTCGACGCGGCGGAAGAGATGCGCGTCCAAGCGCTGGGCGCCAACGCGATGAAGGGCGTCGCCAACAATCTGACTGCGGCGCTGACCGATTCCTGCGAAAAGCGCGGCTTCGCCCGCATGCAGGATCGCACCACTGCCCCGCTCGCCGATGCGCTTGGGCTGATCGTGCGCGAGCGGCTCACCGGATTGAAGCCGCCGGTGAACGCCCAAGGCATCGTCGATCTCTGGCGCGATCAGATTGAAACGAGGGCCGGGCGCACGCTGGACAAGCTCACCGGCGCAGCTGGCGATCAGCAAGTGTTCGCCCAACTGGCGCGCGATCTGATCCGCGATCTCGATATGGCCGACGAGCTTGGCGAGGAGCAAAGCCAGGAGGAATCGGACGCGTCGGAAGAGCAGCAACCCCCGCCGCAAGACGAACCTGAGGCCGAAGGCGAGGAGCAGCAAGAAACGCTATCCGATCTCGAGCTGACCGAGAGCGACAGCGAAATGGAGTCGGACAAACAGCTTTCGGTCGAAGCCGACATGGATTCAGAAGAGACCGAGGATATCGAGCAGGACGATCCCGGCGATCGCCCGCTGCGGGCCAAGCCGCGCGAGGATGTCGAGGATCCCAACGCGCAGTACAAAGTGTTCACCCGCACGCATGATGAGGAAATCTCGGCGGAGGATTTGTGTGATGCTGAGGAATTGGCGCGGCTGCGTTCCTATCTCGATCAGCAATTAAAGCCGCTGCAGAGCGTGGTAGGGCGGTTGGCGAACCGGCTGCAGCGCCGGCTGATGGCGAAGCAAAACCGCACCTGGACCTTCGATCTGGAAGAGGGCGTGCTGGATACAGCGCGGCTGACGCGTGTGATCGTCGATCCGCTTTCGGCGCTCTCGTTCAAGCAAGAAGACGACATGCCGTTCAAGGATACGGTCGTCACATTGCTGCTGGACAATTCCGGTTCGATGCGCGGGCGCCCGATCATGGTGGCGGCTTTGTGCGCCGATATTCTGGCGCGTACGTTGGAGCGGTGCGGGGTGAAGGTGGAGATTCTTGGCTTCACCACGCGCGCCTGGAAGGGCGGACGCGCGAAGGAAGATTGGCTTGCAGCTGGGCGTCCCGCGCAACCGGGCCGGCTCAATGATTTGCGCCACGTGGTTTATAAGTCCGCGGATGCGCCATGGCGTCGCGCGCGTCGAAATCTCGGGCTGATGATGCGCGAGGGGCTGCTGAAAGAGAATATCGACGGGGAGGCCTTGATGTGGGCGCATGAGCGCTTGATCGGGCGGCCCGAACAGCGGCGCATTCTGATGGTGATTTCTGACGGCGCGCCGGTGGACGATTCAACTTTGTCCGCCAATCCGGGCAATTATCTGGAGCGGCATTTGCGACAAGTAATTCACTGGATCGAGTCGCGCTCGCCAGTGGAAGTGATCGCCATTGGCATCGGCCATGATGTGACGCGCTATTATAAGCGAGCGGTCACCATCACCGACGCCGAGCAGCTGGGCGGGGTGATGACGGAAAAGCTGGCCGAATTGTTCGACGAGAATCCCGCGCCAGTTGGCATGCTGCGCTCACGACCGCGCGCAAGGGCGGCGGCGTGATCAGATTTGCTTTGTGCGCAGCGCTGTTGGCGTTCGCGAGCGCGTGTTCGCCGGTGCGGGCGGATGCGCCGATTGACGAGCAATGGCGCTCTGTTGCGGTGAGCGCACGGCCGGCTGAACTTGGCGAAGAGCGCATTGGCGTGCTGCAGTTTCGTGGCGGCCTGGAGCTTTCCTCCGACGATGCCGGCTTCGGCGGCTGGTCGGGCCTGGAAGTGCTTGAGGATGGCCGCCTGATCGCGGTGAGCGATGCGGGGGCGTGGCTCTCCGCGCGGCTGATGTTTGACGACGAAGGCAAGCTGATCGGGCTCAGCGAAACCCGCATGGCGCTGATGCGCGATGAAAACGGCTTGCCGTTTGAGCGCAAGGAAGATGGCGACGCGGAAGATTTGGCGCAGTTGCCGGATGGGCGCTTCGCGGTGAGCTTCGAGCAAAGCCAGAGCATTCGCATTTACGATCTCAACCGCGATGGGCCGTTTGGCGCGGCAAGCGCTGGGCCGGCGCTGGAGGCTGCGCAAAGTCTGCCGTCCAATGCCGGGCTTGAGGCGCTGACCGCATTGGCTGATGGCGCGCTCTTGGTGGGCGCGGAGGATCGCGGTGAGCTGTGGCGGGCGCCGCTCTTTGGCAATGAGCCAGCGCCTGCGCTCGCGGCGCGTTACCCGTTGCAGCTCGGCTATGCGCTGGTGAGCCTCGATCGGCTGCCGGACAATGATGATGTGGTTGCGCTCGAGCGTTTCTATGCGCCGGTGATTGGCGTGCGCACGCGCATTACGCGCATCGCCGTCGATTCATTGCAGAGCGATGAGCTGCGCGTGACCGAATGGGCGCGGTTCGCCCCGCCGCTTCTACTGGACAATTTCGAAGCCATCGCCACGGCGCGCGCGCCGGGCGGCGGCTTGCGGCTCTACATTCTGTCCGACGATAATTTCAGCGATCAGCAGCGCACACTGCTCTACGCGTTCGATGCGGCGCTGGATTGAACCGAGCTTAAGCCGCGGCGGTTTCGGCGAGCTTCTTCTTCACGTCGCGGCGGATCTTGGCGGCGCGGGTGGAGAGTTCGTCTTCGCTGGCCTTCAGCAAATAAGCGTCGAGCCCGCCGCGATGATCGACCGAGCGGAGCGCCGCCGCGGTGATGCGCAGCTTGAAGGCGCGCCCCAGGGCGTCGCTGGCCAGCGTGACGTCCACCAGGTTTGGCTGGAACTCACGCTTGGTCTTGATGTTGGAGTGGCTGACCTTGTGGCCAATCTGGCGGTTGACGCCCGATAGCTCGCAACGGCGGGACATGGGAATTCTCTCAAAATCGGAAGCGCGGACGCTTACGCGAACCCCTAACTGGGGTCAAGGCTGTCTCTAGGCGCAGTCCGCCTCGAAACAGGTCGAATTTAGGCCGTATTCAATTCATCTCTGGATCAGGCCGGTTTTGCTACTAGATCGGCCTCGTCCGCCAACTGCACCTGGGTGATCCTTGTGAAAAAGCCTCTCGCCGCCTTGTTTCTGGGCCTGGCTCTGTTCGCCCCCGCCGCTGCGGCGGAGGGGCAGCCCGCAAATATCAGCTTCGAAGGCCGTTATGCGGTGATCGCGCGCGGCATGGAGGCGGGCGTGTTCAATGTCCGGTTTAACCAGACCGGCTCTGCCTATCAGATCAATGCCGACCGGCGCATGACCGGCATGGTCGGCGCGCTGCTCAACAACAACCAGGATTACACCTATTCCGTCACCGGTTCGGTGGCTGAGGATGGCTCGCTGCGCCCGGTCAACTACCAGCACCAGGGCGGGCGCCGGCGCGAGGACCGGCCCAATGGCCGCCTGGTCCGCGCCGCCTTTACCGCTAATGATGTGGTAACGACTACGGTTCCCGCCGGCATGGGCATGGGCAGCCCCCCGGCCACGGCCGAGCAAAAGCGTGGCGTGGTGGACCAGCTCACCGCCATCGCCACCTTGGTCACGGCCTCGGGTAATCCCTGCGACCGCACGGTGCGGGTTTATATGGATGGGCGCTCGCGCTTCGATTTCGTGCTGACCCCCAACGGCACGGTGAACGCCAACACCCCAGGCTATAACGGCCAGGCGCTGCGCTGCTCGGTGGCGTTCCGCCCGATCGCCGGCTTCTCCGACCCGATCGACCCCGCCACCATGACCTTCCTGTTCGCGCGCAGCCCGAGCGGGCTCTACGCCCCCGTGCAGATCGAAATGCCGGCCGACGGGGTGGGCATTGTGCGGCTGCAGGCGCGCAGCCTGCGCCTGAACGGTGCGGCGCTGTAACGATCAGGCAAAGGCTAGTCTTGTGTGTTACTTAAGGGTTAACCACAAGACTTAGCCGTGAACAGACAGCCAACGAATCAAAGTAAGTGATTCGTCTGCGATTCGTTCTGATTCTTTTCCAGAACGGGGCGGCGGTACTGTCTCAGTTTGAATATAGAAAAATGCTAAGCGGTAAGCTCGTTGCTGGGGCGGAACCGTTGACGCTAGGATGCCCCTCTGAGGGAGGGCTCCATGCGCTTGCTTATCGCCATCATCATTTGCTTCGGCGCGTCATTCTGGATTCAGCACAATTACCCCGACAATCCCGCTGACGCGGCCAACATGGCTATGGTCGCGGGCCTTCTGAACATCGCCGGGTGGTTTTGCGTGGTGGCCCTCGTGCTGGCGATCTTTCGGAAGAAGAAGCCGGCGCCGCCTGTGCCCCCAGCCTAACTGGCGGTCCCCATGTCGGAGGCGCAAGGCGCGTTCCAAGCGTCAGCGCACAACCGCACTCATATGGAGGCGATTAGTTCATCCGGCTGGAGGGGAGCGGGTACCGCAAGTCGGGCATGTCTATCACGACATACCGGGCCATTACTTCTTGTGGGGCGCGGCCCTCAAGCACAGCTATGGGCATTGGATCGTCTATCACATACTCCACAATCCCGAGCGTTTCCCAGCGCTGATAGTTCAACGTCTCCATCGAAATTATTCGCGTTGGGATTCGGTATCCTAGGACTGGGCTGTCGGACCATTCTGGTACGAGCCAAAGCTTTCCTTCGTATTCGATTGCGTCTTGATCATACACGCCATCGGGATCGTCGGCGACGCGCATCGTGACCTTAAAAATTGGCGGCGCTTGCTCAGCCATTGGACTTTCTCTTGTAAGGCCCGCGTGGCTTGGGCTGGTTCACGCGCGCGTCGATTCGCTCCGCGAAATCTTCCATGCTCCAAAGCGTATCGGTCAAACCCGACGCCATCGCGGGCGACATGCGCAGCGTCTTATGTTGGCGCACGAAATTGTAGTGCATGAAGAACAGTGCGAGCGCGTAAACGTGGTTTGCGTACTTCTTGCTGTGCGCGTTGGTCAGGCGCGTGAAGCGGCGGTTTCCCATGCGGATCGTCAGGTTCGACCGCTCAACGAGCGACGTTGAAATCTTGCGTTCGTCAGGATCGCCCAGCACCGGGATTTTGTGGGCGCCAGTGCAAACGGGTGGCGAATATTTGCGCTCCGGCCCGGACGCGGGCGGTTCGCCATAAGTCTTCACAAGCTGCGCATAATCGACGTCGCTGGCGAAGGCGTAATCGACCGCTTGGCGATACATGCCGAGGCCATCGGTCGTGAGTTGGATGCGATCAACAACGCGGCTCGCGAGATCGCTCATCAGAACGTGCGCCATGGCTGGCGTGCGCCCGCCAACAGCGTAGGAGATCATCAGCTTGGTTTCCGCATCCAGCGCGGTCCAGGTCCAAACGTCGCCAGCCTCAGCAGGCGCGGCCTTGGCCGTGGCGACGTTCTTTTGCTTGGCGTAGCAGAAGCTCCAAATCTCATCGCACTGGACTTGGCGGGCCTTCACGTGCGTCACGAGCTGGTCGTGCAGATCGAGGCAGGTCTCGCCCGCGTCTTCCAGCATCTTCGACACGGTGTTGATGGAGCAGCCGACCATGCGGGAGATCGCGCGCATGGAGACGCCTTCAACCAGCATGTTGAGGATTTGAACGCGCTTCGCGAGGGGCAGGACGTTCGCCATGCCCCTCTTATACTGAACTTTATGCTTAGCGTCAAGCATGACCGCATGATTCACAAAATGCGGCGGCGGTGATATGCTCACCGCCGCCAAGTCGAGGATTTCCATTGGATTTGGCCCACTTTGACGCCGTCGCCCCTGCCAGGGCGGCGGCGTCTTTATTTAGCCCGTGCAGCGCGCGTGAGCGGTGGCGCTGCAAGAGCGGCTCTTAAGGTCATCCTCATCCTCCTTTCTGTTGGGGACCTGACCATGGTTTGTGGCTCTTGGCAAGAGTATGGAAGAATGGCATAACGCTAACTCACGATCCCGGCGGATAATCCACTGGGAGATAACCCGAGATAATCCCATGGCCGCCCGCAGCCCGAACTATCCCTCAATGGACCTTGGCGCCGCGCTGGCTGCTATCGAGCCTGCCTACAAGGGCGAGCATCGAAACCGTATGGGCCGTCTCACCCTGGCGAAGCATCTTGGATACAACAGCCTGAATGGGCGGGCGCTCGCAAAAATCGCTGCTGTTCGCGCCTATGGGCTTATCGAAGGCCAAGGTGACGAGGTAAAAGTCAGCGAGGATGCCATTGACGCGCTAATGGCTCCCAAGGGGTCGGGGGAGCGCGTGACTGCCCTCACTCGCTGCGCCCTGCGGCCCTCGTTGTTCAAGGAAATCGCGACCGAGTTTGCGACTTTGCCAAGCGAAACCAACCTCTCCTATTGGATCATCAAGAAGGGCTTCACACCCGATGCAGCAGGCAGGGCGGCAAAAAATTACCTCAACACTATGCGCCTTGTGGCGGACCCAAACGCGACGTACAATCCGGCTTCCTCAGACGACGAAGCGGAGGACTACGTGGACCTAGCACCGCCCGCCCCAAGCGCAGGGAAGCCAAATCTGTCAGGGGGCGCGCGACCGACGATGCCGCCCGATCCTCGGCTTGCTGGGCTTCCGGCTGCGGGGATGCGAACCGCCGTGTTCACCGTCGAGGGTGGCGACGTGACCCTCACATTCCCCGCCGATCTCTCAGCCTTGGGCTACGAGGACCTAGAGGACTACCTAAAGGTCTTTTTCCGGCGCGCTAAGCGTGAGCACGCTGAGAAAGCGAACGCGACGGTAGAAAAGACGCAGGCCTCTATCAACGCCAAGAACGACGTTGAGGCAGATTCAGAGTAGCGCGCTCACTTCTTCCAGCGCTTCTCCGCCGCCTTCTTAGCGATCTCGGCGCGGCGTTCCGGGCTCAGCTTCCGCATACGCGCACGCCCGCCCTTAGAGCCTAGCTCTTGGGCGGCGGCGCTTTTCCCGTCTTTCAGGGTTTCGGTTTCATCGCCTACGGCTAGGCGAGCTACCTTTATGGCGTTGGAGACAACGTCAGCGGGGCGCTTCTCTCCGCGTGGGCCTTTAGGCATTGGGTTTCCTCGTTAGAAGGGTCAGCGCTCCCCACAGAATGAGGCCAGGGCCGCTGCAAATCATCCACAGCAGCGCATATCCGGAGACCGGAAACAGCGCCCACTCTCCGCCAACCTGCTGCGCGAAATAGAATAGCACGAGCGGAGGTACGACCTGCGCTACGCCGATTAGCATGATGATGATGGCGGACCGTCGATCCATAGCGCTAAGCATGGGCCGCGCCGACGCCAACTTCAAGGCACGTCAAGCCGGGCTAATTTTCAAACTGAGACACTACCGGGGCGGCGGGTAGTGTCTCAGTCCTAACTCAGAAAAATGCAGTTTCGAGGGTCGTTTCTGCAGCGAAGCGGCCGCCCGTTTGCTGCAGGTGCGCTTGAAAAGCCCCTAGCCGGGCTCCATCGTTTGGCCATGGCTCAGCGCGCGTCCGTGAAGGCTGTTCTGGGTCCGACCAATACGGGCAAGACCCATCTCGCCATTGAGCGCATGCTTGGCCATGCCTCGGGGATGATCGGGCTGCCGCTGCGCCTCTTGGCGCGCGAGGTTTATGACCGGGTGGTTGCGGCCAAAGGCGAAGCGGCGGCGGCGCTCGTCACCGGCGAGGAGAAAATCTGGCCCGATACGGCGCGCTATTTCATCTGCACGGTTGAGGCCATGCCGCTCGATGTGCGCACCGAGTTTCTGGCGGTGGATGAAATCCAGGTCGCCGCCGATCCGGACCGCGGCCACATCTTCACGGCGCGCCTCTTGGAAGCGCGCGGCTTCGGCGAGACCATGTTTCTGGGCTCGGACACGATGCGGCCCATGATCCGCAAGCTGCTGCCGGAGGCGGAGCTGATCCGGCGCGAGCGCATGTCGACGCTGACTTATGCCGGCGCCCGCAAGATCACCAAGCTGCCGAAGCGCTCGGCCGTGGTCGCGTTTTCGGCCGAGGAAGTTTACGCCATCGCCGAATTGCTGCGCCGCCATCGCGGCGGGGCGGCGGTGGTGATGGGCGCGCTGAGCCCCCGCACGCGCAATGCGCAAGTGGCTTTGTATCAGAGCGGCGAGGTGGACTTTCTGGTCGCCACCGATGCGATCGGCATGGGCCTCAACATGGATGTCGACCACGTCGCGTTTGCGTCGCGTCGGAAATTCGATGGCCATTCCTGGCGCGATCTGCGCGCCGACGAGATCGCGCAGATTGCCGGGCGCGCCGGGCGCTTCACGCGCGACGGCGCGTTTGGCGAGACGGGCGAATGCCCGCCCTTCGATGAGGAGATCATCGAGCGCGTCGAGCAGCATGAATTCGAAGTGGTCGAGGCGGTGCAATGGCGCAATCCGCAGCTTTGCTTTGACTCCGTGCCGGCATTGATCGCCTCGCTGGAAGCGCCGCCGCAGCGCCCTGGCTTGATCCGCGTGCGCGGGGCCGATGATGAAACCGCGCTGAAGCATGTCTCGCAGGATGCGGAAATTGAAGCGCGCGTGCGCGGGCCGGACGATGTGGCGCGGCTCTGGGAAGTGTGTCAGCTGCCGGATTTCCGCAAGGCGTCGCCCGATGAGCATGCGCGGCTGATCACGCGCATAGCGACGCATGTGCTGGCGCGGCGCGGGCGCGTGCCGTCTTCTTGGGTAAGCGCGGAATTGGAAAAGCTCGACCGCACGGCGGGCGATCTGGATCAGTTGCAGGCGCGCTTGGCGCAGGTGCGGACCTGGACTTACGCCGCCAGCCGCTCCGATTGGCTGGAGGATGCCGGCGAATGGCGCATCCGCACGCGCGACATTGAAGACAAGATTTCCGACGCGCTGCATGAGGCGCTGACGCAACGTTTCATCGATCGCCGCACCAGCGCGCTGCTGAAAGGCTTGAAGCGGGAGGACGCTTTGCTCGCCGGCATTTCGGCAGAGGGCGAGGTTTCGGTTGAAGGACACTTTGTCGGGCGCTTGGAGGGCTTGGAGTTTAAGCCCGACCCGCGTGCGCTGGGGCTGGAGGGGCGCGCCGTGCGCAATGCGGCGTGGCGCGCGCTGGGGCCGGAAGTGGCGCAGCGTCTGCGCGCCGTTGCTGAGGCGGGGGACGACGCCTTCGTGCTGGAGCGCGATGGACGCGTCAAGTTTGACGGCGCGGCGATTGCGCGTGTGGTGCCGGTCAATGCGCTGCTGAAGCCGCGCATAGAATTGCAAGGCGGCGAGACCGCGCCTGAGCCGATGCGCGCTGCAGCGCGTGCGCGGGTGCAAGCCTGGCTCGAGGCGTGTGTGCACGCTGATTTGAGGCCGCTGGTGCAGTTGGAGCGCGCCTGGCGCGAGGGGCGGCTGCCGGCGGCGGCGCGCGGGCTCGCGTTTCGGCTGATCGAGCATGACGGGGCGCTTGACCGCGCGCACGTCGATCTCAGTGAACTCACGCCGGAAGCGCGCAAAGCGCTGGCTGGGCTCGGCGTGCGGTTGGGGCGGCACGTGATTTACATGCCGGCGCTGATCAAACCGCGCCCGGCGCGGCTGATGGCGATCCTCACCCATCGCATGCCGCGCAGCGGCGGCGCGCCGTTCTTTCTGCCGAGGCCCGGTGCGATCTCCACGCCGGTTGATGACGATGTCTCGGCCTTTGTGTGCGCGGCGGCGGGCTATTTGCGCTGCGGGCGTGTCGCGGTGCGGTTCGACCGGGTTGAAGTGCTGGCCGGCGCGGTGCGGCAGGCGGGCGAGGCCGAAGCCGGCGCGCAGGTCACCCCGCGCCTCGCGTCGCTGATCGGCCGGCCGTCCCGGGATGTGCCCGCTGTGTTGGCCGCGCTCGGCTATCGCGAGGACGCGAACGGGGCATGGCGGGCGCCGGTGCTGAAAGCGCCCCGCCGCAAGCCGGCGCGTCCGGACAACGCCTTCGCCGCTTTGGCCGATCTTGTGCCAGCGCAGCCGCCCAAGCGCCGGGCGCCGCGCGCGTGAGCGAAGACCGGCAGCGGGTTGATCTCTGGCTGTGGCGGGCGCGCTTCACCAAGACGCGGGCGGCGGCGAGCCGGCTGGTCAGCGAAGGCGGCGTGCGGCTGATCCGGGACGGCGCCTCGCGCCAGCTGGAAAAGCCCTCGGCGGAGGTTGCGGTGGGCGATGGGCTGGTCTTCCCGCAGGGCGCGGCCATCTGCGCCGTGACGGTGCTGGCGCTTGGGGTGCGGCGCGGCCCGGCGAGCGAGGCGCGCATGCTGTACGCTGAGGCGCCTGAGGATAACTAAAGGGTCGCCTGGCTTGACGGCGCGTGCGTCCGCCGTCATGTGAGCCCCCGGAAAACACAGGCGGGCAATGACTTACATCGTCACCGACGCATGCGTGCGCTGCAAATTCATGGACTGCGTCGAGGTGTGCCCCGTCGACTGTTTTTATGAGGGCGAAAACTTCCTCGTCATCCACCCCGAGGAGTGCATTGATTGCGGCGTCTGCGAGCCAGAATGCCCGGTCGACGCGATCAAACCGGATTCCGAGGACACCCCGGACGGCAAGTGGCTTAAGGTGAATACGGATTTCGCCAAGATCTGGCCGAATATCACTGTGAAGGGGACGCCGCCCGCTGATGCGGACGAATTCCGCGACGAACAGGGTAAATTCGAGAAATATTTCAGCGAGAAGCCCGGAACCGGGGACTAGCTTTGCAGCAACCGGGCCTTTCGGAGCCCCGGTTTTTGTGGTATAGAATGCCAACGAACGAAGGCGTGGCATCGATAGTGGGCGCCGCGCCAAGCAGCTGGACCAAGTCGCGCTCAAAATCACAGCGTCAGGGGTAAGTGCAGCGGCCGGTATAGACCGACCGTTCTTACCTAGCGCTGTCCCTTTGCGTCGGCTGGTCTTGGTTGCCTTTGGGTCAACAAGAGAACGGAGCCACGAATGCTCGGAACTGCCGCCAACGCCGCCACGCCAACCGCTTTCCGCCCCGGGGATCACATTGTGTATCCTGCGCATGGAGTAGGCCGGGTCATGGGCGTGGAAAAGCAGTCCGTGGCCGGCATCGATCTCGACGTGTTCGTGATCTCGTTCGAGCAAGACAAAATGACGCTGCGCGTGCCGACCGCGAAGGCGAAGTCCTGCGGCATGCGCGCCCTGGCCTCTACCGCCGTGGTCAATGAAGCGCTGAAGACGCTGCAGGGCCGGGCCCGCATCAAGCGCACGATGTGGTCGCGCCGCGCCCAGGAATATGAAGCCAAGATCAATTCGGGCGATCTGGTCTCGATCGCGGAAGTTGTGCGCGATCTGCACCGCGCCGGCGATCAGCCGGAACAATCCTATTCCGAGCGTCAGCTGTATGAGAGCGCGCTGGACCGCATGGCCCGCGAATTGGCGGCGGTTGAAAACATCGCCCGCGAAGACGCGCTGACCAAGCTGTCGACCTCGCTGGCCGCGAAGAGACAGTCTTCGGCCGCGGCCGCTTAGGGACTAGGTTCTAGGGACTAAGGATTAGGGGCCGGGCGGCGACGCTCGGCCCTTTGCTTTTGCGTCGCTCCCCCCAGGCCCCAGGACGGCACAAATCGCCCGCTCACGCGTTCGTCATCTCGGTCGTGCGGGTTGGTGGCTGGCTGTCATCAACCCGCGCCAATGGGGGCGTACACGAAGAAAGCGCCGAACGCGCTCGATGAGAGACTTCATGGCGATCAGCGAAACATCGGAACTGCAAAGCGGCTCACAGCGCTTCCTGCGTAGCGCGATGCGCGCGCCGCTCCTGGAGGCCCATCACGAGCGCGAATTGGCGCGGCGCTGGCGCGATCAGCGCGACGAAGCGGCGCTGCACGATCTGACCACGGCTTATCTTCGCCTCGTCGTCGCCATGGCGGCGCGGTTCCGCCATTACGGTCTGCCGATGAGCGACCTGGTGCAGGAGGGCAATGTCGGCCTGATGCAGGCGGCGGCGCGGTTTGAGCCGGAGCGCGAAGTGCGCTTCTCGACCTATGCGTCGTGGTGGATCCGCTCCGCGATCCAGGATTTCGTGCTGCGCAATTGGTCAATCGTGCGCACCGGCACAACGGCGGCGCAGAAGAGCCTGTTCTTCAATTTGCGCCGGTTGCGCGCCCGCATCGCCGATATGGGCGATGCATCGATGAGCGCCGCGAACCGGGCTTATGTCGCGCATGCTTTGGGCGTCGATGAGCGCGAGGTTGAAGCTATGGCGAGCCGGCTTTCGGCGCCGGACCGCTCTTTGAACGCGCCACTGAGCGAAGAAGGCCAGGGCGGCGAATGGCAGGATTTGCTCGCCGATGATGCGGCGGGGCCCGATGAAACGGTGATGGAAGCGCATGATGGCGCAGCGCTGTCGCGGCTGGTGCGCGACGCGATGAGCGATTTGTCGGAGCGCGAACGCGTCATCATTCGCGAGCGCAAGCTGGAAGAGGAAGCGGTGACGCTGGAGGCGCTCGGCCAAAGGCTCGGTATTTCCAAGGAGCGCGTGCGCCAGATCGAGGGCGTTGCGCTCATAAAATTGCGTCGCGCGCTTGAGGCGCGTGTGGGCGATCCGGTGCGTGCGGGTTACCTCGGAAACTAGCGCAGCACTTCCAACTGGCTGGATTGATCCAGGCAAAGCTGCGGCGTGTCGCGATAGACGCCGAGCGGGCCGCGCACGCGCAAGCGCGCACCGTTCAAAGTATTCAGCGCAGGCCCGCCCCAGTTGGCGAATGAATTGCCAAACACAACGATCTCGAAAGGCGTCTCGCCTTCGAGCTTTAGCGCGGCGCGGCGCTCAAAGATGTCGGCGGCGATCACGCGACCTTCGACAATGCGATAGGGCGCGCGCCCGCGCAGGCAATTGTCGTTGAAAGCGAGCGCTTGGACGGCGGCTGCGCGGGCGGTGAGCGGGCGATAAGCGCGCTCAGTCCAGAGGCCGGCTTCCTGCTCACGCGCGTGCTTCTCAATGGCGAGCAATTCTTCAGTGCGTGCATGATTGTCCTGGCGCGGTCGGACAAAGGCGGCGCCGCGCGTAACCAATTCATGCTGCAGCCAAAACCAGCGCCCGCCTTCGCTCTGCACGAATACATGTGCGATGGCGGTTTCGCTCGGCGCTTCGGCTTGCGGCTCGCCTGGACGCGGACGCGGAACCCAGCGTTTGGTCCCGCCATAAGCCAGCTGCACCGGGCGATGCAGCGCGAGCGCTTCCAGCTCAGCTTGCGCTGAAGCGGCGTAGGGCTCTTCCCCGGCAGGCGCATCGATCTCGGCGAGGAAGATGCGCAAGCCGGAATCGAGTTCGAGCGTGTCGCCATTGAAAGCGCGTACGACGCGGCCGGTTTCGCCCTTCTCCAAATCGCCAAGCTGTGGACCGCAGGCGGTGAGGAGGAGCGTGGCCACAAATATCAACGTCATCCCGGGGCGGCGAAGCCGAACCCGGGACCTAGGGGGTACAGACTTGTGCGTTTGCCCCTGGGTCCCGGATCGCGCTCCGCGCATCCGGGATGACGGAGTATGTGATTGCATCACGCGATCAAAATCCGCCCGCGCTGCCGTCTTTGCGCATCTCGGTTGCGGATTCGTAGACGCCGTTGGCGTTGCGCATAATGGCTTGATAGCCGCCGAAGCTTCCATCGGCGGGGCGGATGCGGTGGCCGCGGCGTTCGAGTTCGGCGCGCACTTCGGCCGGCACGCCGTTTTCCATGGCGACGAAACCAACGCCGTCCGGCGCATCGCCGGTGGGTTCGGCGCCGCCATAGAAGCGATAGCGCGCGGCGTCGCCGGCGGCTTGCAGATCGAGATCGTAATCAACGAGATTGACAATGATCTGCACATGGCCTTGCGGCTGCATGTCGCCGCCCATCACACCGAAAGCAAGCCACGGTTGGCCGTTGCGCAGTGCGAAGGCGGGGATGATGGTTTGGAAGGGGCGCCGTCCGGGTGCGTATTGATTGGGGCCGGGCGCGAGCGAAAACAGTTCGCCGCGATTTTGCAGCATGAAGCCGAGATTGTCGGGCACGAGCCCCGAACCCATGCCACGATAATTGGATTGGATCAGCGACACCATCATGCCGTCCGCATCGGCGGTGGTGAGATAGGTGGTGTCGCCATCAATGCGCAGCTCCGCATGCGGCGGCGGCGGCATGGCGCGATCATTTGAGATCATGGCGCGGCGCTCAGCAGTGTAGTCATCGGTCAGCAACTGGCTGACGTCGAAATGGGTGAAGGCGGGATCGCCATAGAATTGCGCGCGATCAGCGAAGGCGAGGCGCGTGGCTTCGATCTGCGTGTGCAGGCTGTCGGCGGAGAGAAAGCCCATGTCGCGCAGATTGAAACCTTCGAGGATGCGCAGAGTCTGAAGCGCGACGACGCCTTGGCTGTTTGGCGGCAATTCACATACCTGCACATCGCGATACGGCGCGCACACCGGATCGACCCATTCGCCTTGATGATTGGCGAAATCGTCGTAGCGCAACCAGCCGCCAATGCGGCGCATATAGGCGTCCATCGTGTGCGCTATGGGGCCGCGATAATAAGCGTCGCGGCCATCGCGGGCGATGAGTTCCAGCGTGTTAGCGAGATCGGGATTGACGAAGAGGCCGTGGCCGTCCGGCATATTAGCGAAGTAAGTGCGGCGCGCGTTGGTGATCTCCTCCAGCCGTCCCGCCGCGAACTCGGCTTCAAGCCGCCGCTGATTGTTCGCCCAATACATCGCAATCGTCTGCGGAATGGGCGCGCCTTCGCGAGCGTAGCGTATGGTCGGCGCCAGCAGGTCGGCCATGGGCGTGCGGCCGAAGCGTTCATGCAGCGCGAACCAGCCATCCACTGTGCCCGGCACACTGACGCTGGCAGCGCCAAAGCTCGGGACGTGATCGGGATTGCCTTGGCGGCGCGCGACGCGGCGCAGTTCGCTGAGCGAGAGCCCGCGTGGAGAGCGGCCCGAGCCATTATAACCATAGAGACGCTGTGTGCGCGGATCCCAGACGATGACAAAAATGTCCCCGCCAATGCCGTTGCCGGTGGGCTCGACCAAGCCAAGCATGGCGTTGGCGGCGATGGCGGCGTCGATCGCCGTGCCGCCGGCGCGCAGCACATCGATGGCGGTTTGGGTTGCAAGCGGATGTGCGGTCGCCGCCGCGCCGTGTGGGGCGATGACAGGCGAGCGTGTCGCGAAGCTCTCACCGGAGACACGCTCGCCGCGCCCGAAATTGGGATCTCGCGGCGGCGTTTGCGCGTGCGCGGCGCTCAGCGTGAAGCAAAGCAGCGCGCCACACAGCGCGCGCATGAGATGAATTGACGGCATGGCCTTGCTCCCACTCAGCGCGCCCGCAGCCATCAAGACGCAGCTCGTCGCAAGCTTCAATGCATGAACGATTGGTGCGTTGACTCTCGGCTTTGGTTCTATATTTGTTCTTTGCAGCTGAATGCGCATAGCGGAGGCGGCGATGGCGGACGAACTGGTTTTTTACACCAACCCAATGTCGCGTGGGCGCATCATTCGTTGGATGCTGGAAGAGGTCGGCCAGCCGTATCGCACTGAAGTGCTGGATTACGGGACCTCGATGAAGTCGCCCGAATATCTGGCGGTCAATCCGATGGGCAAAGTGCCGGCGATCAAGCACGGTGATGTGGTCGTCACCGAAGCGGCTGCGATTTGCGCTTATCTGGCTGACGCGTTTCCGAAGGCCAATTTGGCGCCCCCAGTCACCAGCAAGGCGCGGGGGGCTTATTATCGCTGGCTGTTCTTTGGCGCGGGCTGCATCGAGCCGGCGGTGACGAGCAAGGCGCTTGCACTTGAGGCGCCGCCAGAGAAGAAGGGCATGGTTGGTTTCGGCTCGATGGAGGACGTGGTCAGCGCGCTCGATGCAGTGCTGACCAAGCAGGACTATCTCGCCGGCGACGCCTTCTCCGCTGCGGATTTGTATATTTGCTCGCAGCTCGGTTTCGGCCTGCGTTTCGGCACGATTGAGAAGCGGCCTTCGTTTGAAAGCTATACGGCGCGGCTCTATGCGCGCCCGGCCGCAATCCGGGCCAACGAGATTGACGACGCTTTGATCGCCAAGCAGCAGGCGGGCTGATTTCGTCTGTCCGCGGCCGCGCTGGCGCATTGCCCGCCCCCGCCCGCTCGGCCATATAGGCGGCGTTGGCTCCGTAGCTCAGCTGGATAGAGCTGCTCCGTCCTAAGGAGAGGGTCGCAGGTTCGACTCCTGCCGGGGCCGCTGAAGCAAGTAGATAATGCGTTATATCTAAAGAAGAATTGTCCGGGGCTTCTGTGGGTACCCCTTAGATTTTGCGTGCGTGCGTCCGCCCAATTTGGAAAGTGATCGCGCTCATTTAATCTCGACAGTGGTGTCGTTTAGCGCGTCGCTGCCCTGGGTTAAGGCCGGACGCACCATAATTGCCAGCAAGGCGGCCACGTCTGTGAAGCTAGTTGCAATAGATCGGGCGCCCGTTGCGAGAAGTGCACCAGCGGTCATGCCCTAATCGGGCGGTGCGCGGTGTATGGTAGCTATGTCGATGGGTCCGCTCAGCCCGAAATTCACCTGATCGCCCACCGCAAGCTCCGCGAGCTGTGACGCATCCGCGACCGTGAACTCCATAGTCATCGCGGCCATGTCGAACTCGGGAATGGCTTCGTGGCTGATGGTGATTGCGTTGTATTCGGGCGTGATGGCGACGACCTGACCGCGTGATTGCACCGTAGTCGGCGCATCGGTCGCGACACTGGTTTGGTCCGCGATTGGTGCTTGCGGGTTGCCGCATGCTGACAATACGAATCCGAATGTCGCCAAAAACGAATAAGCGTGTGAGCGCATGTTGAACTCCAAATTTGAAAGATCAGAAAAATAATTGCGCGGCGAAGAACGCGAAGAATGCGCCGACGCACCACGACAACGCTGCGACGGCTAGAACCACGTTTGAGATCATGCGTAGGCGTTGGCAGGCGCGCGCAGCGGCTGGTTCTGTGGGGCAGGGGGCGTTGCGGTTGCGCCATTGCACCCACGCCGCCAATGCGATGAGTGCTCCAGACGCGCCGAACACGAACGGTTTGTGTTCCGACAGCCATGTGATTTGCGGCACCGCCGAAACGAGACCTGCGACTACCGCGCCCATGCCGAGCGCCACGAAGAGAGCCGGTAGGGCGCAGCAGACGAGCGTCGCTGTGGAGCCGAAAAGCGCGAGCATGGGTGCGGCTGTGTCACGCCAAGAAAAGGGTTCGCTTCTCATGGCGTCGCCGTGCGGCGAATGGTGGTGACCGTGTAGCCAGCGCGGGTGATGATGTCGCGCAGGACATCGTCGGTCAGATTCTGGCTAGGTTTGAAATCCACCGAGACAAGTTTCGCCGTGAGATCGACCTGGACGTTGTTGACTTCCGCGCGGCGCCGGAAGCTTCGATCGATGGCTTGAGCGCAGAAATCGCAGACAAGACCGTTTACAGCGATGACGACATCGGCGGCGATTGGCGCGTTCTGCGCTGGACGCGTTTGAGCCAATGCTGGGGCCGGGATGGCTGCCGTCAATGCGAGCGCGACGGCGAGATTGCGAAGAAAATTCATCGGATGATCCTTCAATAATAAAACATGAGGCTGGCGAAGGCGTCGCCATCGAGCGACACGCCGGCTTCAAGCAGTGTGGTGTCTTTGAAAAAGCGCAGGAGCGGCGTGACCGAAACCGAATTGTCGTCCTCGGCTTCGTGATCGATTTGCAGGATCGCCCATGTGTGAAGCGCGCCAGCCTCAGCCACATAGGGTGCAACGCCGAGGCGCAGGCGCTGGGTAAAGGTCTGATCGATGTCTTCCGACCAAAACGCACGCGCTTGGTACAATGTGTAGAAGCGCCGGTTTTCCCAATCCGCTTCAAGGCCGACATAGCCAGCCGCCTCGCTATCGCCGCCCACGGAGGCGACATCGTCGTAAATGACGCCGGCGCCGGCCATCCAAAAAATGTTGGCTTGGGCATCGGGCATGTTCCAGCGCTTGGCGAGCCCGGCGACCATAGGGCCGTGGAATTGCCAATCGCTTTCATTGTCCCATTCGTCGTGCCAGCCGACGGCGAGGCGCGGCGTTAGCGTGACCGTCGTTTCCACCATCGTGCTTTCGTCACGGTGTTCGACCATGCCCATCCAGCCGCCTGGATAAGTCACGGGTCGTGCGTCGCTATTTATGGGCGCCAACGCTGCGCCCGCCGCGACCAGCGCGGCGAAACTTTTCGAGCTCATTATGTCGTTCCTGTTGAGCAGACGCGCGCGCGCCGCAGAAGCGGGGCGCGATTGGCGCAGATCAGGAACTAGGCTCGGGGTGGCGGAGGATCGGGCGGATCGCGATGGTGCAGCTTGCCTTGACTAACTAGCTGCACGGCGTTTGCACTGATCGCGTTTTGCAATGCTGGCGACGAAAGCCGCGCAAGTACTGGCTGCCCGTTGATCAGCGACAAGCAATGATCAGCGCAAGTCTGCATGCCGTCGCCAGATTGTTGATCCGCGTTCATGTCCTGCATGGTGCCGGCCATATCGTGGCAAGCCATAGCCGCAGGGGGCGAGGCAGCCTGCGTCGCGGCGCGTGCGCTCGCCGCCGGGGCGAACCCGAGCGCGAAGGCCAAAAGCGCTACCAGGAGCACACGCATGACGCATTGTTACCTGGCAAAAGGGACGATGTCACGATCGGCTGAAGCGCATTTGAATTGCGTTCGATCAAGGCCGCGCGGACGCAGCGGCGCTAATGAACGTCGGGGCATGTACGGAAGGGAATTCCATGAAAGCGCTCTGGACCGCAGCGCTTGTCAGCGCCGCGCTGGTAGGTAGCTGCCAAGCCCAATCGCCCGCTCCGCCGCAAGGTTGGCGCGCGGGGCCTTATTACGGCCCCATGATGTCTTACGGCTATTGCCCTGGAGGCCCGACCGCGAATGGCGGTCCGCAACAAGGCTGGTATGGACCCGGAATGATGGGTGGAGCCGGCCATATGATGGGCGGTCCGATGATGGGCGGGGGCGCGTCCTTTGACTCACAGCAGACTGCGCGTTGGCTTGATGCTGCTAGAACCCGAATTGGAATCACCCGCGCGCAAGAAGAGGCTTGGTCAGCCTATGCCGACGCGGTGCAGGCTGACCGTGCTTCGATGCTTCAGATGCATTCCCAGATGCCGATGATGATGGGGTCGGGTGGTAGTGCTCCGGATCGCTTGCAGGCGCATGTGGCGCTTATGGCCGCGCGCCAGGCGTCGCTACAGCAAGTGCAGGTCGCGAGCCAAGTACTGTACCAGATTTTGACAGCAGAACAGCGACAGCAAGCCGACCAAACTCTTTGGTCTGGTTGCTGGTAAGGTCTGCATGCACTTTATTGATCGCTCGCGCTGATATTATTTCGGACGGCGCGCCGCAATTCACCGTGGGCGTCGCGCAAGATCGACCATGCGGAATGCAGAAAGAGGCCGGCGATCACCATTGCCACGACGAGGTCCGGCCAAGGCGCGCCAGTCCAGGCAATCAACCCCGCCGCAACCATGACTGCTACATTGCCGAGAGCGTCGTTTCGGCTGAACAGCCAAACGGCGCGCATATTGGCGTCTCCGCCTCGATGCGGGGCAAGCACAAACACGGCGCCGACATTCACCGCCAGTGCGATGGCGCCCAATAGTCCCATGAGCGGGGCTTCGGGCGGCTGCTGCACGATCAGGCGGTAAATAGTGTTCGCCAACACGCCCAGGCCAAGCGTTGCGAGAAAGAGCCCTTGTAGATATGCAGCGCGAGCGCGCCAAACCTGGCGCCAGCGGATCGCGGCAAGTCCCAGGAGGGAAATGAAGCCGTCGCCTAAAAAGTCGAGCGCGTCCGCCTTCAGCGCTTGGGACTGAGCGACGAAACCGCCAATGATTTCGACAACGCCAAAGGCAAGATTAAGAGCGACTACGATCCAGAGTGCGCGCCGGTACGCCGGATTGGCATGTGCGGCAGGCGCTATGTTCGCGTCGTCATCAGCGGCTCGCACTCTCGTGACGCGATAGCCCAACGCTTCGACAGCTGACTCTAATTCCATCAGCGCATCTTCCGCCTCCGCGCTGACTTCCATTCTTTGCGCAGACAACGAAACGGTCGTCGCTCCGACCCCGGCCGTGTCGCGCGCGACCTTTTCGATCTTTGCGACACAGGACGGACAGTCCATGCCAACGACGCTGTAGGTTTGGGTAATCACTGAGGTTCCCTCAAGTCAAACCACGCCGCTCTTGCCGAGCGGCAACGCTCAAGTGGCCGGTGCCGCGGGTTTGCGACGACTCATCCAAAAACCAATACCGATCGCGGCCAGCGTTATGAGCTGCGCACCGACGGTTTCCCAGGTCGAAAAGAGTCCAAGAATGTCGATGCGCGGCGTCGGCGCTGGATGAATGTCCACCAGCCCCGCCTCTTGGAGTGCGCCAAAACCTTTGCCAGCAAGAACGACAGCGAGAATTGCGATGAGCAGCGCGCTGTAAGAGAAGAATTGCGATATTGGCAGCCGCTTGCTGTAATTGAGCAAGGCCCATCCGATTAGGCAGAGAAGCACCGCCGCGCTTGCAGCGCCCGAAAGCATGGAGATATGTGCGCCCTGGCTCCACAACGCCACGAAGAACAATATTGTCTCGAACACCTCGCGGTACACGACCACGAACGCTAGCAAGAACAAGAACCACGCAGAACCGCGAGAAAACGCCTGGGCCAACTTGTCCTTGATGTATTTCTGCCAAGCATCCGATTGCGCTTTTCCGTGCATCCAGATGCCAACAGAGACCAACACGATCGCCGACACGATCGACCCAAAACCTTCGGTCATCTCTCGGCTGGCACCGCTAATAGAAATGAGCGTCGTGGCGGCCGCCCACGTCAGTGCGCCGGCTGCAAGCGCGGAAATCCATCCACCATGGACATAATTCATCACATCCCGGCGATCGGCTTTCACAAGGAAAGCGATCATCGCCACGACGATCAACAACGCCTCCAAACCCTCGCGGAGCAGAATTGTAAAGGCGCCCAGAAAGCTTGAAAGAGGGTTGGCCTGTTCCGGCGACAAAGCTCTTTCGGCAACGTCCAAAAGGGCGCGAATGCGCGCGGCTTGCGCCTGCACTTCGGTAACGGGGGCGCCAGAAGAGAGGCTCGCGCGAAAGCTGCTCATGGCGCTTTCGACCCGAGCTAGCAGAGCGCCGTCGCGTGAGCCGAGCAGGGGTTCGATTGGCTCAAAGCCGTCGAGATACGCCGAAAGCGCCAATTCTTGCGCCTGTCGCTTATCGCCCGCCACATAGGCCGCGACGCTTTGGTCAAGCTTGGCGCGCGCAATGCTCAGCGTGTCCGTGCGTTGTGCTGCGGCATCGGGGTGTCGGCGCAGATACGCAGTGATTTCGCTTGCCGCCGGCTCGCCGATCTCAGTGGCTAGCTGGGCGGGCGTCGTTTGCGTCACGCTCTGCAAATTGGGAAAGCGTGCGCGCACTTGTGCGTCTGCCGTCCAGCGCTCTTCGCCGCGCTCCGCAGCGGTGGAGTCGAACGCGAAACTCCCGACATAGAAAGCGAGCGCCCAGCGCTCATCTGGAGAGAGGTGAGCGAAGCTGGCCATGGCCGTTCCGTCCAGCCCTTGCCCAATGACCTGATAGAGACCGAACACGCTCCGTTGCCGAGCGCGCTCTGCATCGGCGAAGGCTATTGCTGGAGGGTCTAAGCCGCGCGCGGCGGGGCCGTCACCTTGCCCTGTTGGGCCGTGACACATGGCGCATTGCTCGCGGTAGAGCGCCGCGCCGCGTTGGAGGTCCGGCGCTGCCGATGGGGCCACAGGGGTTGGGTAGGCGGCCAAAAGCGCGTTGGCGAGGTTGTGCGCGCGGTCAGCGACCTGCTCGGGTGATGCCTTTTCATCTATAGCCTGGATGAGTTGATCTGCTTGTTGGAGCAGGGCGGGCTTTGCGGACGTCGCCGGCAATTCGACGATCCGCTCACGAACCGAAGCGGAAAATTCCCGCATTTCGGAATATTCCGCCGCGCTGATGACGTTTCCGTCGGCGACTGCGCCAGGATAATCGACGGCAAGGTAGTCCAACAGCCGCCAAGCGACCTGCGCCGCTTGCGTTTCGTTTTGAGCAGTGGCTAGGCCGCCGGCCAGCCCAATTGTCCAGATCGCCGCTGCGAAGAGCAGCCGAGCCCAACCGCCCATTGCATACCTGCTATTGATAATGCGAAACACTAGTGCCACGCACCCTACAAGTTCCAGCCACTAGAGGATCAAGCGCCAATGCGCAGCATCGGCCAGGCCGCCGCGCTGACGGGGCTCAAACAGACGACCATCCGGTATTACGAGGAGGAGGGGCTTATTCGCCCCCCTCAACGGACCGAGAGTGGACGGAGGCGATATGGCGAGGAGGACATTAAGCGCCTTGGCTTTATCCGCCATGCCCGCGCTCTTGGCTTCGAATTGGCCGACATACGGTCATTGATCGCTTTGTCTGATCGGCCAGACCAGTCGTGCATCGAAGCCAATCACATCGCCCAGCGCCACCTAGATACGATTGAGCAGCGCCTCGCGCAGTTGAGCGCGCTTAAGCGCGAGCTCACGCTTATAGCACGATGCTGCTGCGGGGGCGTCGCTGCCGAATGTCGCGTAATCGAAGCACTATCAGACCATGGTGATTGCCAGGCAATCCACGGCGCCTGATCCGCGTAAAGTGGTGGACACTCCTGCTTGGCCTAGTCGGTGGCCACCCAACGGAGTTCATGCGCAGGGTTGGCGCGGCGTGTCACAGAACTAGGAGCGGGCGTGGACAGAATTACCGCGAATCTTCCTGCACGCAGTACCGATGATACTGCCGCGTTCTATGAGCGCCTGGGGTTTGTGGTCGGCTTCAAGGATGATGGCTGGCTCATCCTAAAGCGTGGCTCGCTGGAAATAGAGTTCTTCGCTCATCCTGAGTTGGACCCCCGTACGAGTTGCTTCTCGGCGTGCATACGCGTTGACGATCTCGACGCGCTTTACGCTGATTTTTGCCGCGCTGGGCTTCCCGCAGACTGCTGGTCCGTCCCGAGGCTTACCCCTCCAGCAATTGAGCCGCATGGAATGCGCATCTTCGCACTCATCGACTTGGACGGAAGTCTGCTGCGATGCATCGACAATAAGTTTCAGGGATGAGCGGCGCATGTAGCGCTCACGCGATGGTGTCTCGATAGGCCAGAAGGCGCAACGCGTTGGCGACCACGATAAGCGTTGACCCTTCGTGGAAAATGATCGCCGCGCCAATCTGCAAGCCAAAGATTGTGGAGGGTATGAGCGCGGCGACGACGCCCAAGCTCACCCAGAGATTCTGTTTGATGATGCGGCTGGTCTGGCGGCTGAGGCCGACGGCGAATGGCAGATGCTTAAGGTCGTCGGCCATGAGCGCGACATCAGCGGATTCCAACGCCACGTCAGAGCCCGCCGCGCCCATGGCGACGCCGACACTTGCATTCGCCAAGGCAGGCGCATCGTTCACGCCGTCGCCGACCATAGCTACGCCGCCGGCTTCCGCCTTGAGGCCATTGATCGCGGCGACCTTTTCATCTGGCATCAAAGCCCCAAACGCTTTGTCGAGACCTATGCTGGTGGCGACGGCGTCAGCAACGCGCTGATTGTCTCCGCTCAGCATGACCACGCGCTTGATGCCAAGCTGGCGCAGCCTTTCCACGGTTTGCTTTGCGGACTTGCGCTCTGTGTCCATGACGCCAAGTGCGCCTAGATAGCGTGCGCCTCTGCGCACGACCATCACAGTGCGTCCCGACGCTTCAAGACTTTCAATGGCGGTGCGCAGCTCCAGCGGGATGGGCTCCGCGCTCTCTTCAAACAGACCTGGCTTGCCAATTTGAACAAGAGCGCCATCGACGCGGCCTTGGACGCCCTTGCCGATGATGCCTTCGACATTGTCCGCTTTCGGGGGCTTCACATCACCTAGTCGCGCTGCGCCATCGCGGACGATTGCTGCTGCCAGAGGGTGATCGCTGCTCTGTTCAACGGCGACAGCTACACCCAGCAACTCTTGCTCTTGAACACCGGGGGCCGGTTGTACATCGGTCAGATATGGTTTGCCCTCGGTGAGTGTGCCGGTCTTGTCAAATGCGATGGCGCTCACGCGACCGAGGGCTTCTAGCGCAGCGCCGCCTTTGACCAAAACGCCGCCGCGAGCAGCGCGGGCAACACCGCTCAATACGGCGCTAGGCACAGAGATCGCGAGCGCGCACGGGCTTGCCGCGACGAGTACGGCCATCGCGCGATAGAAGCTGGCGGAAAAGGGTTCGTCGATAACCACCCACGCAAAGAGAAGCACAGTAACGAGCAGCAACACGCACGGCACAAATACGCGCTCGAACTTCTCAGTGAATTGTTGCGTCGGCGATTTCTGCGCTTCGGCCTCAGCCACCAGTTTCACGATGCGGGCGAGCATCGTTTCGTTCGCCAATCTCGCCACCCGCACATCAAGCGCGCCGGGGCCGTTGATCGCACCCGCAAATACGCGGTGCTGCTCTGGGGCTGCGACGAAATCTGGATAGGCGTCTCGCGAGCCTGCCGCCGCCTTTTCGACGGGGGCGCTTTCTCCTGTGATCGGAGCTTGATTCACGGCGCCTGAGCCGGCGATGACGATCCCGTCAGCAGGAAGCCGCTCATTAGGCTTCACGACTACGACGTCACCCACTTGTAGGCTGGCGACCTCCACGTCCTCGATGCTTTCACCGCGCCGCACGCTGGCGCGATCCGGTGCAAGCTCTGCCAGCGCTTCGATTGCGCGCTTAGCCCGACCCATCGCCCAGTTTTCGAGGGCGTGACCCAGACTGAACAAAAACAGGAGCAGTGCGCCCTCGGCCCAAGCGCCGAGCAGGGCGGCGCCGATGGCCGCGACGAGCATGAGGGAATCGATGCGGAAGGTTTTGCGGCGAAGGTTCTCGATGGCTTCGAGCGTCGTGAAGTAGCCGCCGAGCAAGTAAGCGAGAACATAAAAGGCAAGCGCGATCGAGCTGCTATCGCTGCGCTCGAATAGCCAGCCGATCCCTAGAGCTGCGCCCGAGCCAAGCGCAAAGATGAGCTCGGTACGTTCGCCGAACAGTCCGCTGTGACTATGCGCGTGACCATCGCCTGGCTTGTGGTCGTGGTCCGCATCGGCTGGTGCGGCGCCCGAAGCCATTCGCTCGACCTTTGCCACGTCGAGAACCCGAGAATCAAATTCGACCAGAACTTCGCCGCTCGAAAGCTCATCGACTTCTGTGATGCCTTTCGCCGCACGTAAGCGCTTCGCGGGTGATGCGGGTTGGTCCCCCGCCGGCAGCAGGACGTGGCTGTGGTGGCGGGCCAAGGCAATTCCCATCTGGCCGGCCGTCAGGCGAAGGCGCTCCGCCGTGATTTTGCTTGGGTCAAAGTGAACGCAAATCTTTACCGGACCACGGGCCACATCATTGACGATATGGGATTGGCGTACAGCGGCGATAGTCTGAACCTTTTTGGTCAGTTCGAGCGCGCATCGCCGGCATCGCCCGGCAGTTGGCTGTCGCATAAGACCGCCAACGTCCAATCGTTCTTTTTTCTCTTTAGCCATGCTCAGCTCCGAGGCATGCGACCGCTAGAGGGCGGCTAGGCGCGCCTCCAAAATTCGCACCATTCCTTCGGGCGTTTGGAAATCGTGATCGTCATCGAGCACGCCATTGAAGATGAAGGAAGGCGTGTGATTGACGCCGAGTTCGCGCGCCACGGCTACGCTGCGCTGCATGCGCTGAACGCCCGCCGGATCATTGAAGCAAGCTGCGATTTGATCAGGCGACAATCCCCACTCAGCGCCGATGGCGAGGAGGGCATCTCTTACGCCAGCGCCTGTGCCCGTTCCTAGGATCGCTTGCTGACGTTCAAATAGAATGCCGACGCGTTCAAGGTAGAGATCGGGCGACGACGTTTGGCATCGAGCTAGCTGAAACATAGCCAGTGCGACAGGCGCCGGAGGCGTGGCCATTTCGCGCAATGTGAAACGGACGCGTCCCGCGTCGATGTAACGTTCTTTCAGTGGCCGCCAGTTCGTGGCGTGAAATTGCGCGCAATGCGGACACGTCAAGGATGCGTACTCGATGATATGAAGCGGCGCGGTTGCGGCGCCGATGGTCATATCATCGTCAGATTGAGCCAGCGCGACGGAAGGCAAGCCGGCCGAAGCGAAGATTAAGCCGCCAGCAAGAACGCAACGGCGCGAGAGCGATGACGCCGTCATGCGTGGGCTCCTTCCGCCGCCATGGCCGTCGCCATGGCATTAATGGTTGCAGCGATGCGCAGGGCGCTCTGAACGCGCTCTATTGTTACGCCGCGTTTGTGCAACTCAGCCTCGTGGACATTGAGGCATGCCGCGCAGTTGGCGATGGCTGAGGCGGCGAAGGCCCAGAGCTCGAAATCAATTTTGTCCACTTCGGTCTGGGTCAGCGCGATCATACTCAGGCGCGAAGGCTGCGCGCGATAGTCGTGATTATTAAGATGATTTAAGGCGCCGTAATAAACCGTGTTCATCGCCATGAGAGCTGCGGCGGACTTCGCCGCACGCACCGCTGTTTCACTCAAATGGTCGCTGGCCACAGGCTCCAGCTTTGCGATCAAGGATTGCTGGCGCGTCGCATAAGCACAGCAGAGCGCACAGCCCCATCTTTGTTGCTCACTCAGCAGTGTCTCTTCCAGCAACGCCTTCAAGTTCTTCCGCTGATCCACGGCGTATGCCGGGAGCGCATCTGTCACGATATCGATAGACATGAGATCAATCTCCAGGTTCGAGCGATCACTCGGCTTGAACGGTCGCGCCGCCGCCATAGGCCGTCGGCATTTCACCCTCGCGCGCGCGATGGCCGCTCTTGAGCATCAGCCGGCAGATCGCGGGCAGCACGAACAGAGTGAGCAGCGTTGCGGTGATGAGGCCGCCGATGACGACTGTGGCGAGCGGCTTTTGAACCTCTGCCCCGGTGCCATGGGCGATCGCCATGGGCACGAAGCCGATGGCTGGCACGATGCCTGTCATGAGCACAGCGCGGAATTTCTCGATCATGCCTTCACGGATGGATTCATCGACAGGCATGCCAAGATCGAGCCGGCTGTTAATGCTTGTCATCACAACGAGGCCGTTGAGCACGGCGACACCCGCCAAGCAGATGAAGCCGACAGCGGCCGATATCGAAAAGGGCATGCCCGTGAGGAAGAGGGTGAACACGCCGCCTGCCAGTGCGAGCGGCACCGCCGTAAACACCGCCCCAGCAGCGCGAAACGTTCCGAGCGCCATGTAGAGGATGCCAAAAATGAGAACGAAGCAGATCGGCACAATCAGCGACATGCGCTGAGAGGCCGATTGCAGATTCTCAAACTGGCCGCCCCATTGCAGGTAGGCGCCGGTCGGCAGCGCCACTTCACTGACGCGCTGCTGCGCCTCACCGACGAACGAGCCTAGATCGCGTCCACGCACATTGGCCTGCACGACGACGCGACGGCTGCCATTCTCACGGCTGACTTGATTCAAGCCTTCCGAGAACGTGAAGGTCGCCACTTCGCGCAGCGGAATGGACGCACGCGGGCCATTTTCCGACTCTGGCAGCATGACGGGGAGCGCGCCAACTGCGTCGAGATCGTCACGAACGGTTGCAGGTAGGCGAACGACAACATCAAAGCGGCGATCGCCTTCGAAGACGAGGCCGGCCTCACGTCCCCCCATCGCCGTCGCCACTGTATCGGTAACGTCCTGCAAGGAGAGGCCGTAGCGCGCGATGGCGTCGCGGTCGAAGCGAACGTCCAGTGTCGGGAAGCCGCCCGTCTGTTCGACTTTCACGTCTGCGGCGCCATCGATCGATTGTAGCACGGCGGCGACACGACCCGCCGCGGCGCTGAGTTCGGTCAAGTCTTCGCCATAGATTTTGATGGCGACATCGCCGCGCACGCCGGCAATGAGTTCGTTAAAGCGCATCTGGATCGGCTGCGTGAACTCGTACGAGTTGCCGATGAGCTGCGAGAGACGTTCCTCCATGCGGGAGATGAGTTCAGCCTTGGGCTCGTTCGGGTTTGGCCATTCCGAGCGTGGCTTCAGGATCACGAACGAGTCCGATATGTTCACGGGCATGGGGTCGGAAGCGACTTCAGCCGTCCCTGTCTTGGAGAAGACGAACGCCACTTCAGGAAATTCCGAAATGACCTGTTCGACCCGCGCTTGCATGTGCGTGGATTGTTGCAGGGACGTCGAGGGAATGCGCACCGCTTGAATGGCGATGTCTTGCTCATCGAGCTGCGGAATGAACTCCCGGCCGAGAGTGAAGAAGAGGGCGCCAGCGAGCGCGAAGATCGCAACGCCAGCGGCGATCACGGTCTTGGGCTTGCGCAGCGAGAAGTCCAGACCGGGCGTGTAGCGATTGCGCGCCACTTCGATAATCTTGACTTCCTTCTCCGCGACCTTGCCGCGAATGAGCAGCGCGACCATGGCCGGCACAAAGGTGAGCGAGAGTACGAAGGCTGCCGCCAAAGCGAGCATCAACGTAATCGCCATAGGCGAGAACATCTTGCCTTCGACGCCGGTAAAGGTGAGCAGCGGCGCGAACACGAGGAAGATGATGAGCTGACCGAAAATGGTCGGCTTGATCATCTCCCGGCCGGCTTCCATCGTCTCGTAAAGGCGTTCTTGCAGCGTGAGCAGGCGGCCTTCGTGGTGCTGCCGCTCCGACAATCGCCTCAAACAATTCTCGATGATGATCACCGAGCCATCGACAATTAAGCCGAAGTCCAGTGCGCCTAGGGACATGAGGTTTCCCGACACGCCGAAAAAGTTCATGCCCATCGATGTCATCAGCATCGAGAGCGGAATGATGAGCGTCGCGATCAGCGCGGCGCGTACGTTGCCGAGTAGCAGGAATAGAACCACTGCGACGAGCAGAGCGCCTTCGGCGAGGTTGCGCTCCACCGTTGCGATGGTGGCGTTCACCAACTTGGAACGGTCATAGACAATTTCTGCGGTGATCCCAGGCGGGAGCGTTGCGGAGATTTGCTCAAGACGTTCAGCGGCGGCGGCGGCGACGGTTCGGCTATTGCCGCCTGTGAGCATCAGCACCGTTCCGACGACGACTTCGCGTCCGTCCTCTGTCGCAGCGCCGGTTCGGAGATCGCCTCCGACACTGACATTCGCGACATCGCGGACGGTGATCGGCACGCCATCGCGTGTCGCTACGACGGCTTCGGAGATTTCTTCGAGCGTTCGGATGCGGGCATCGGCGCGGACGAGAAACGACTCGCCGCCTTGTTGGATGAAGTTGGCGCCGACCGAGAGATTCGCGCGTTCGAGGGCTTCCGCGAGTTCTGAGAACGAGATGCCATAGGCAGACAAAGCGCCTGCGTCGGGCTCTACAACGTATTGCTTCTCGTAGCCGCCAATGGAGTCGATACCGGCAACGCCGCCGACGGACCGCATTTGCGGGCGGATCATCCAATCTTGAATCGTGCGCAGATAACCAGCTTGCGCCACTGGATCGGTAAGACGTTCGCCTTCCGCCGTTAGATAAGAGCCATCGGGCTGCCAGCCCGGCTGGCCTGCTTCCACGCGAACGCCTTCTGCATTTGGATCAGCGTAGTGAACGGTCCACATCAGCACTTCGCCGAGGCCGGTCGAAATCGGCCCCATTTGGGGCTCAACGCCTTCGGGCAGGCTTTCGCGTGCGGCGGTCAGGCGTTCGGCGACTTGCTGGCGCGCGAAATAAATATCGACATCATCGCCAAAGACGACCGTGACTTGGCTGAAGCCATTGCGCGAGATTGAGCGCGTGCTTTGCAAACCGACAATGCCGGACATCGCAGTTTCAACAGGATAGGTGACGAGGCGCTCCACATCGAGCGGCCCGAAGGACGGTGCGACCGTGTTGACCTGCACTTGGCGGTTGGTGATGTCGGGCACTGCGTCGATCGGCAGACGCATAATGTTGTACACGCCAATGCCGGCGATGATGAGGACAATCGCCATGACAGCCCAGCGGGCTTTGACGGCGAGTTCGATGAGACGGCTGATCATGAAATTGTATCCGGTCGAAACGGCAGACGCTGGGCTTAGTGATCGTGCGAGGCGGAGCCTTTGCCGATCTCGGCTTTCACGAGGAAGGCGTTCTCTGAGACAAAAGGCTCGCCTGCGTTCACGCCGGACAAGATCTCGACTTGCGTCGCGCCGACGCGCCCCAGAACGACCGGGCGAATTTCGTAAGTGTCGTCAGATACGCGAACGAACACGACGCTAGCGCCCTCAACGGTCTGGACAGCATCACGCGGGACGACGACAGCGGCTTGCTGTGCGGCGGTAACCACAGCGCCACGCACGGCCATGCCTGGACGCAAAGGTGATCCTCGCGTCGTTGCGATAGGCGCGCGAGCGATGAGCGTTTGACTGTGTGCATCAGCCGTTGGCAGGACGCTCGCGATCTCGGCTTCAACGCGCGTGATGCCATCTAATCCCGTAATGATGACACGCTGGCCGGAAGCCACGCGGCCAATATCCCGCGTGGCGACGTTGAGTTCCGCTTGCAGCCGCGAGAGGTCACCAACCACGAATAGCGGCTGATCGCTGGTGACGTCGCCAATGTTGGTTTGGCGATCCAGGACGACGCCCGCGATTGGCGTGGCGACGGAGTAGGTCTGAAGGCTCTCGGCGCTTTCCACCCGCGCCAGTGTCTCGCCACGGCCGACGGTATCACCGACATTGCGCAACACGGCACGAACCGGGCCAGGGTAGGGCGCATGAACTTCCGCGCGGGCGCTTGCTTGCAGCATGATGCGGCCAGTGAGGTTCAGGGTCTCCTCAACGGCGCCAGGGCCTGCGGTTGCGACGACAACGCCAGAGGCTTGGGCAGATTCAACGGGAATGGTGACACGCTCAGCGCCGCCTTCATCCTCCGAATGCGTTGCTTCATCGCCTTCAGCGTGACCTTCCTCGCCTTCCTCATGCCCAGCTTCCGCTTGCGCCTGTTCGGGCTCGGCTTCGCTATTGTCGCACGCCGATAGACCGAGCGCCATGACAAGTGCGAGCGGCGCGGCGGCGAGCTTCATTCTGAAGGTATTCATTGATGTTGCTCCTCAAAAGGCAGCGCTTCGCCGAAGCGGGCCGTGAGACGATCGAGCGCCGCCTCGTTGGAATGGAAAGAACGGAGAGAATCGACGCGGGCTTGGCGCGCATCTGAGAGCGCGCGTTGTGCCTCCAGCACGTCGAGATAGGAGAAGGCGCCGCGATCATAGCCATCTTGCGCGAGCGAAAGTGCGCGCTCGGCCTGTGGGATGACGCTGTCCTCGGTCGCTTGCACCGCTGTGGCGTCCGTCGCGATGGCGCGCTCTAGTGCTGCGTATTCGCGTGCGAGGTTGCGGCGTCCGGCTTCAAGTTCGAGTTCGGCACGGCGCTGTTCAGCACGAGCGCGCGCAACCGACCCCTGATTACGATTGAATACGCCAAGCGGGATGGAGACGCCCGCCACGAGCGCCCCATCGCCATTCTGTTCTTCAAAGCGGCGATAGCCAAAGCTCAAGGTAGGATTTTGCCAAGCGAGTGACCGTTCGACATTAATCGCCGCGCCGGAACGATCTCGTTCGACCGCGAGCCGTGCAATGTCGGGGCTCGCATCCCCTAATGGATTGTGCGCGTGGTCACTGGCGCGAGGCAGGGCAAAGTCGGCAGGTATTAGAGAGAAGCCATCGTCGCCGCCAAGAAACATTGCGAGTTGAGCGCGCGCCGTAGCGGCTTCCGATTGCGCGCGTGTGAGGCCGATGCGCGCTTCGGCAAGGCCCGCCTCTGCACGTGCGCCAGCCATGAGAGGATCGCGCGCGGCGGCGACGCGCCGTGCGACGGACGCGTTGAGGGCTTCGGCGGTGTTGAGTCGTTCTTCAGCGATCAGCACGAGCTCCTGCGCGGCGAGGGCGTCGTAATAAGCGCTTTGAACATCGCGGATGAGGTCCAGGCCGCGCAGCACGCGATCAAGCTCAGCGCCATGAAGCTCGCGGTCAGCTAAGCGAATGCGCGCGCCGCGTTGTCCGCCAAGCTCAATTTCTTGCGACAGGCCAAAGGTTGTTTCCGCCCCGCTAAAGCCGCGCAGATCGCCCCGTCCATTGAAGTTTTCGACCTCAGCCGAAAGTTCAGGATTGGGCCTGACACGCGCCTGTTGGACACCGCCACGCGCCGCGTCAATGCCTGCTGCGGCTGCGCGAATGCCGGGGTCCGATTGGAGCGCGCGCCCAATCGCGGCGTCCAGCGTGAGCGTTTGCGCCTCTTGCGCGACAGCAGCGGTCGCAAGGAGAGTCGATGCGACTACGCCGAGAGATACGGTGGCGAGATGGCGCAGAAGGCGCGCCGATCGGCCCCTAGAACGGGATGAATCGAGCATAAAAAGTCCGCGATGCGTGAGAAATCACGCGCCGCAGAACAGCCCACGGCGCGTTTTAGACGATCGCGGACGCTTTTGGTGGTCGCTCAAGCCCTTCTGGCGGATTCAACGGCGCGCGTTGAACATGGCGCGGCGTTGGCAGATTCAAAGCAGTCTGCATCAGCAAGGTCGCACCGATAGCTGGCGTGATCCCCGCTGAGTGCGCAGCGCAGCAGTGATGCTGGAACTGCTCGGGCGCGACGGGAGCCTGTTCGCGCTCCATATCGGCTGATGCCATGGGCGCATCGGGTGGGACAAACGTCATGCCGATAGCGGCGGCGTCAGCAGCGGCATGAGCAGGGGAAATCTCTTCGAGCGTGACGAAGGACATGAGCGCGATGCAAAGCATCGCCACCCAGCGCCTCCAATCCATCCCGCCCAAAAGTCTCACTTGATCACCTAGCCGCGAAAGCCGCCGATTCGTGGCGAGCCTGTCTATATACAGCCCACGATCCGCTGACGAACAGTAAACTCATAATGACGCCGACTGCGAAGTCTGGCCAGGGCGACGCTGTCGCAGCAGTAGCGGCGGCCGCCAATATGACCAAAACATTACCGACCGCGTCGTTACGGGAGCACAGCCAGGCTGAGCGTAAGTTTGCATCCGCCTCGCGAAAGCCGAGTAACATTATAACAGCGCCGACATTCACCGCTAAGGCTAGGGCGCCAATGACGCCCATCGGTTCTGCTACCGGGGTTTCGGGAGATAAGAGCTTACCAACGGCGATGCCGAGGATCAGCAGGCCCATGCCAAGCATGGCGGCACTTTTGATAAGCGCTGCGCGCGTGCGCATTGTTTGTGAACGCCCAACGGCCCATAGCGTCACGCCATAGGTTGCGGCGTCACCAGCGAAATCTAGCGCGTCTGCTTGCAGGGCGAGCGAGCGCGCAGCGTGCCCGCCAACGGTTTCCACCACGAACATCGCCGCATTGGCGATGAGCACGATCCAAAGAACCTGTTTCGTCTTTTGGTTCATGGCGTGCGAGTTAACGCGGCCACAGCAGCTAGAGCAGTTGTCTGTCATTGAGACACGCCTCCTGCTCGTGCGAAATAGATTGATATTGAGCCAGTTGGCGTAGGGATCACGGCACGTTCCTCAACTTCGCTGAATCCTGCCTGCAACATGAGGGAAGGCAGAACGCCGCGCGCATTGGGCGTGGTGTTCTCGTAGCCATCGAGGCGTTGGATTTGCCCGAATAGAAAGCGCATAAAAGGCGTGCGTTGCAGCCCATAATCCGCGATGTGCAGCTCACCGCCCGGTTTGAGCGCAGCGCGCATCGCTATGAATGCGGCAATCTTCTCTTCCATCGGCACTTGATGAAAAACGAGCGTGGACACGATCTTGTCTGCCGGCTGCATGAGCACCCGATCGGCGTCTCGCGCATATCCCTGGACAAAAGAAATGCCAGCGCCGCGACGATCCGCTTTCGCCTTGGCGCGCGCCAGGACGTCTGCGTCGGGATCGAGGCCGGAAACGCGCGCATTTGGCGCCGCTATTTTCAACATCAAGGCAAACGTGCCGGTGCCGCAGCCCACATCAAGTATGGCGTCGCCATCAAGCGGGTTTACCTGTGCGAGAAGCGCGGTGCGCCAGCGCTGCTCGCGCGTCATCAGCGCGATGGCGGCGTCATAGAGCGGGGTCAGCGCCGAATTGCCCAGGGCGGGCGTAAAGTCTTGGCTCACTGCTGCCATGCCTTACCTCTACATGCTCTAGCCACTAGAGGAGCAAGCGAGAAATGACCGGAATTTTTTGGTTCCGCGTAAGACGACGATCCGCGTAGACGACGAGACGAGGAGCTGGGTGATCACCGATTTAGGACGATGACTGCCCCCGAAATCGCCACTGCCCACAACGCACCGCGAAACACGACATCGCTCCAAACGCTGTAACTTTTGAGCAGCGGTGCGAGATCGGGTGGCGGCAGCATAGGTTTTACAGCCGAGACGTTCGCGCCGCCCGTATTCCCCTTTGGAATCCAACCAAACAGATAGCCAGGCGCGACGGCTATCAGGCGAATGATTTGACCTCGGGTTTCGCGACTGTCGGCGCGCCGTCGCGCTATGCGCAGCATTCGGAGATGGGAGTGAACGTGCGTGACGAAATAGCGTTGGCCGATGATGTGCGCGCGCTCGAGGTGGGCGAAGGCGCGGTCCAAGTCGCCAACCGCCTCGGCCTCGTCGGCGCGCCTAATTTCGGCGGCGAACGCCTGCCGGTACTCGTGCTTCACTGAAGTGCTCCTCGGGTGAAGGCTTGCTGTAAGCGGCGAACAAGCTATCCTCTCTAGTCACTAGAGGATCAAGATGCATTCTATCGGAGCGGTGTCCAAAGCGACGGGTTTGAAGATTCCCACCATTCGCTTTTACGAGGACGAGGGCATCATTGCAGCGCCAGAGCGCGGCGACAATGGGCGTCGGCAATACACTGATGCCGACATTAGGCGATTGGCATTCGTGCGCCACGCGCGCTCTCTCGGCTTTGAGCTCGACGACGTTCGCTCGCTCCTTGACTTATGCGATGATCCCAACCGGTCGTGCGCGGATGCTGATCGAATAGCGAGAACGCATCTGGCAGGGGTGGAAGGGCGTATCGCGCAGCTGACCGCGCTAAAAAAGGAACTCGTTCGCATCGTGCGATCCTGCGCGGGCGGCAAATCGGCGACGTGCAGAGTTATCGAGTCCTTGTCGAGCCACGATGCATGCAGCTTCGACCATACGTCGCCCCAAGCGCGAGCAGGCAAATTGGGACAACGTCAACGACGCAGGTGAAAAACTGATTTAAGTTTATCTCGGTCTAGCTCGCGCTCCTAGGCGTTCACGAACTCCGCAATCCTCGCGGCGTGTCGAGAATGCCATTTAAGCGGCGCGCCTTGCGGGTGGCGGGTCCAGTACAGCTTGAAATTCCGTCCCTCTGCCTCGGGGCGGCACCACGTCTGATCGTCGTGAACGATCATGTCTGGCCTGTCGCCGAATATGGTCGTTGCCACGTTCCAAACCGCGTCATTCGAGACCAGCACGACTAGGTCCGGCTCGAAGGTTGCGAGTTCTTGGCGTAACGCTGCGCATTCCGCCGCGTGCATGACCGCCGCAACGGTGCGATCCGGCGCGCCTCTTTTGTACTGTGCGACTTTCGCTAGATCGGACCATGCCATGTAGCTCATCGCCGGACCTGGGAGGCCTGGCATAAGCGTGTGCACTACTTTGGCGGCGAACCGCCAAAATGCGCTGGACGGCGTAGATTGTTGTTCGAGCCAATCTGCGGACCACGCAAGGCCGGCCTCGTATTCCTCGGGCGTCCCTGTGCAGGCGCCTTCGTCATGCGTCGCCCAAGGCGACTTGCCAACGTAAAGCACCCGCGTCGGAGCAACTTCGTACTGAGGCCCGGCAACTGAGACGAAAGGAAGTCCGAGCGTTTTGCCGGGGAGCAGACGCGCGCGCGCCGTGCACAGTTCGCTATAGCAACTGAAGTCGTACCCGGCCATCATTGCCCAGCAATGCCCCTAGGCTGCGTTGTCCTCGCCGAGCACGCGATAAACGCTGTCACGACCGATCCTCAGCTCTCGCGCAATGGCAGAGGCCCCTAGGCCATCATTATGCAGCTTTCTGACCTTCGCGCGATCAATTGATTTCCGCCGCCCTCGGTACGCGCCGCGAGCTTTGGCCTCCGCGATCCCTTCCATCTGGCGTTCGCGGCGAAGGTTGGTCTCGAACTCGGCGAACACGCCAAGCATTTGGAGGAACGCCTTTCCGGCGGCAGTGCTGGTGTCAATCGGCTGTTCAGTTGCCTGAAGCCTCGCGCCGCGTGCAGCTAGCTGCACGACGATGCCTTGAAGGTCGGCGATGGAGCGGGCCAGTCGGTCAATTCGCGTTACAACGAGAACGTCGCCTTCGCGGATGAAGTCGAGGATCGCCGCCAACTCAGGGCGTCCTTTCGTCGTGGTGCCGCTGGCTTTTTCTTCTCGAATGATGGTGCAGCCCGCGTTCGCCAGCGCCTGAACTTGGATTGCGTTGTCTTGGTCGTCGGTGCTGACGCGCGCATAGCCGATCTTTGTCATCTCAAGCGTCCGGTCTGTCTTATTAGAGTCTAGACCCTTATAGGGAGGCGCCTTATAAATGGCAACCCCATTCTAATAAGACAGAAAAAGTGCCCGATGGCGGTGCCTTGCTAGGGCATAGCCTAACAAGGCGAGAGATGCTGTCGCCGCGCACTGGCTCATCTTAAAAGACGCCATTGGCCACAGGGTCCTCCGGACTCGGTAGGAACGCCCCCGCTAGCTCCCGCGCGTTTTCCACTTCGTAGTCGCTCATTTGCGTTTCCTGCGTGGCAGCTCGCGCCAGGGCCTCCTGATCACCCTGACGGGAGGCGACTATGAACCAAAACAGAGCTTCGGATGCGCTTGGGCGGACGCCACGACCCTCTTGATAGAAGACGCCAAGATTGTGCTGACTGTCAGCGAAGCCCAGCTCGGCGGCTTGGCGGAACCAACTGAAGGCGGCCACATCGTTTTGCGGCCCGCCTTCACGCGCGCGTAGTAAACACCGAGGTCGTGCATGGCTCGACGATGCCCGTTTGTGGCGGCACGTTCGGTCCATTGCCGCGCCTGCACCAAATCCGCCGGCACCCCTTCGCCGCGCTCATAGAGCTTGGCCAAGCGATATTGCGCCACGGCCAGCCCGCGATTGGCCGCCTGACGCAGCAGCGTGGCACCTTCCTCAGCGCGACCGACGCGCATCCGATGCAAGCCAAGCTTATATTGCGAAACCAGATCGTCGGTTACTGCGTTTTCTAATGACGCGTTCTGCTGAGGCGGTTGCGAGGCAGCTCCACCTTGGTCGCTTGTAGCCTGCGACAAGCGTTTCAAGTTAGGTTTCGGCGTTTGTCGGGCGCGCGCCAGGACTTTTCCCATACGCGCATTAGGGGCGCTAGGGTCGGTTTGGGTGAGTTTGGGGTAATTTGACCACAGTCGGGGCCATGCCTCTCGTCGTCGCGCATGCGCGTTTCGAGCAAAGAGGGCGAGGTTGGAGTTCTCAAGCGGCGCTTTTGCTTTGAGGGCGTCATCAGAAGTGGTCGCGCTAGATGTGTTCGGCGTTAGTCCTTGCGCACCTAGGCGCTCGATTTCGGCCCTGCCGCACATTCTTCCAATCCGCCGCAACACGCTCTTCCAACCCGGATCGATTTCATTCGGCACGGCAAGCCACGACCGCAGGTCTTCGGTGTGGGTGGTGTTAAATGGGGTGGGTGCAGAGAAGCCATTAGGGCCGGCGACGTAACAGGCAGCGAGCTTCTTGTGCTCGAAGCCGATCATGGCCTCTGCGTTCACCCATTCCGATTGCCTAGCAGCGGGCGACCAACAAACGAGGATAACTTTCGCGGCGCGCGCCTCCCGGTCAATCTCAGCGTTAAAGGTTTCGCCTGCCGTCAGGCTAGCGTCGAACCATATGCTGAGACCTAGCGCGCGCAGCTGCGACGCGATCTGCTCGACCGCCGCCCGCTCATCTCGCTTGTAGGAGAGGAATACGTCCGCCATGACCCACCCGGGCGTGACTAATTGGAAGCGCTAGGACGTTCGTTTTTTCCAATAGTCGACGCCTAGCTCGACCTTTAATGCCCGTAACGGAGCCAGTGCGTCAATTACTACGGGCTTCCTGCTCCCTTCGACAGATTGCACGCCGCGCAGGCGATCTGGCCATTCTCCACCGTGGTTTTGCCTCCACGTGAATGCGCCAGCTTGTGATCCGCGTGCCAGTTTTCCCAACCTACCTTTTCGCCCGAGCACTTTAACCGAAGCTGGCATTCGCCGCCGTCGCGTCGAAAGATTGCAAGTCTTTGCTCGTGTGTGAAGTCGCGCGTCGGATCAATTGGTTCAATGCTAGGATATGCGCCGAAGAAGCGGCGCTCCAACGTGTCCACCCTTCCGCGAATGCTCTCTTCTGCGTCGGTGGATTGACTGATCAGACGGCGATACTCGATCAAGTTTGTGTCGCGTTGATCTTCCGGCTTTTGTTCTTTCCGCGCGTCGCTCTGTCTCGAAGCCGATGAACCAAGTCGCGAGCGGCTTGGCCAAATCCTGCCAAACGAAACTTTCGATGAGCGACGAAGAGACACAATAGAGTGCTATGACGCTATAGCGCTCCAACTCAGGTGTCTTATCTGGAAATGCTTTGTGGAGAAAGTCCAATACGCGTCGGACCTTCTTTGCCTTTGGGCCGTTGGCGTCAAACGCCTTATTGGCCTCGTACATCCGGTTAAGATCGCTATCGCGTACGCTTGTTGGTCCGCCCGCTAGTTCTATTCGGATGAGCTGCGCTGCGACGTGGTCAAACGTGTAACGAGAGTTGGAGAACTCGCAGTTCGCGAAAAACGGATGGCGCGCTGTGTCCTTCACGAAGTCGCGCATTGCGCCAAACATCGCATTGCGCTTCTCTTGAGCTTTAAGCGTTGTGCCGTTTTGAAGGCGCAAGAACATGTCTCGCACTTCGTCTTCTTGATCGGTGGCTTCGGCTTGGGTGACGATCACCACATCGAGCGAGTAAGTCTCGAAACGATCCATCACTTCCATCGGCAATTGGGAATACTTTAATCCGGCCGCAGAATGGCCCTCTATGGGGTCACAATCTTTTGCCAGCGGATAGCCGTCTCCCGCGAATTCCCAGATAGCGCGCAGACGTTGTTGGCCGTCGATGACCTCATATTCCACGCCGTCGGGGCGCTTCACCTGACGCCAATAGAATTTCGGGATGTCATAGCCCCGAAGGATGGTGTCCATTAGCAGCTGTTTCTGTTTCCTGCTCCACGCGGGTGGACGTTGATAGTCAGGAGTAGGGTCTATCCGCGCCTTCAGCTTGCAAACGGTGGGAAGCGCCATCGGCCTCTTGTTCATTTCCATCAGCACACCCCCCAGATTTCGGCGTGTCTAGGCTAGGCGACCGCCCGCCGGGTCCCACCTCTCTTATGACGGCATTGGGGTCGCTTGGGGAAGCGACCATGGGCAAGATTACACTAGGGCAGGCCGCCGCACGCGACACCTACCTCATCGTCTATTGCATGAACCACGCGGTTCAATACGGCGGCTGCTTTCACTCGGCTGAGATGCCGATGGCCGAGGCCATTGATCGCTGGGGTGAGCGCACGCCGCTGGATCGCCTGCCGTTTGTGTGCACGCGCTGTGGCTCGCGCAACGTGGACGTCAGATCGGATCATCCGCGCGGCATTGGCGGTTCCCCCAAATAATGTGCCCGCGAGCTGCACAAATTGCAGCTAACGAGCCGGCGGCTGGCGGTACCAAAAAGGGTCGCTATAGTCAGTGCGTCATGTGGGGCCTTTTTAAACGGCGCAAGCCGAAGCCGGATGCGTCCTCGCTTCGCGAAGTCATCGACACGCATGGCCCGGAAAGCCGCGAGACCTTCATTGCGATGGCGCAGCTGTCCGAAAGGCTCCGCCATGAAGGCGTGCTGGGCGCGGCCAAGGAGGTCGGTTTGCAGGCTTTGGAAGGCATGCGGCGGTTGTTCGGGCTGGATGCCGAGGACACCCTGATCGCCTCATTGGTCCTTGCCCATACGCTCCTCGTTCGGGGCGAGCACGCGGAAGCATTGGCGCTGGCCGAGCATGTGGTTGAAGTGAAGGTCAGAACCCTCGGCCCAACGCATCCCGAGACCTACGACGCCATGGACGTGGTCGAGGCCATTCGGATCGACGCCGGCATGCCGCCTCCCGACAGCTACCCCTCTTCAACTGCATGAATAATGCAGTCCAGTATGGCGGGTACTTCCATTCCGCCGACATCGAGCGGGAATTGCACAGGGTTGAGGGGTGCGCGGCAGCTGTCCTGCGGCGTGACATTCCGGCGAGCTGTCGTGACAAATTGAGCGGCAAACGTGACAGTCAACAGCGCGTGTCACTTCCACAACTTGTTGCAAACACGGCGGAAGACAGTGCAGCTGTGACGGGTGCCGGTGGTCGCCGTTTCTGTGATCGGTTTGTCATCAATTTGCACGGCGACTCCTCAGGGACGCGTCATTCTGCGTTGCGCTCTGAGGCTGGAATGTCGTATCCGCCGTTTGTGGCTGCGCCAATGTATTGAATCATGCATTCAATCGTTTGCTGTTGGGCGAACGCTGCACGTTCTCTGAATTCGTCTAAAGCCGAGGGCCGAATGTTGCCGTCAAAAACTTGCGCCGCCTGATCCAGCGCTAATTTACGTCCAGTCATAGCCAAGCTGCATTCGTGGACGGCGCGATCCAAGGCCCTCCGCGTGGTGCGCTCGATTAGGTTGCTGAACTCAAGCCGGTCCATCGCCGACGAAACGTCGCGGCAAATGTCTGACCCGCGATAAGCGGCGGCGTAAGCCGCATAGGCATTGTTGGAACCAGCAGCATCAGTCATCGCGGCCCAGGCGGTGTCGCATCGGTCTGCAAGCGCCATGAACCTGCCGTGGGTCGCCTCGAAGGCTGCTTGAGCTTCGGCGGATCAGCGTGATGTCGATTTCCGAGACGGGGGAGGGGCCGATAACCGGATAGGCATAGCGTTCGAGTGGAGCCTTCCACTGCCGCTCGTAGCGCTCCGTACGCCAAGTACCTTTGTTGGCTTTCATAAAGTCTTCGACGCATTGCTTAAACGTCTGGACCGGCAATTCAGCGCGCTGCGCATCGCGTCTGGCTAACTCGCGAACCTCGATTGGATCGCGCCCTTCCCGGGCGTGTTTGCGCGCGGCTTCAGCGGCGATGCGGGCTTCGGAGAGGCCGACGTCCATCGCTGACCCGAGGCCCATTTCTCTCATGCGACCACTCAGCAGGCGGAGGCGTAGCACCCAAGATTTTCGCGGGCTGCCGTCAACGCCGCGAGTGATCTGAAGATAGAGACCGCCGCCGTCATGCAGCATGCCCGGCGTCTTCGCTTTGGTGATTGCCATTGCGGACAACCGATTTCGAAGACGGCTCCGCACCGCTCTATCCAATTCTCTATCCCCTTATTTATCGCGGATTTTAGCGAAGGTGAGCAAAGGTGCGCAAACGATAAATTTTGCATCGTCGTCGTATCGCACGGATTTCAAATGTGTTTTATGGAGGATGACAAAGGGTGGCGAAGGTAGGCGTAACGCGAGTTATAATCCTGCCGGGGCCGCTGCGGTTTTCCGCAGATTGTCAGCTTTGCGGCGGAGGGAGTTCGCTCCTGCGCCAAGTGTTGGCGTCATCATTGTTGCGCTGCATCAAGACGGCTCAAAAATCACTAGCTATGCTTCTGCATGCACGTTGACCTGAGGCTTATCCAATTTGCGAGCATTGTCGCGCTGGCGCTGGCTGCCTGCACTTCGGCGCCACCGGCCCCACGCGCCCGCCAGTCAGCGACGACCGAAGTCGGCAATCCGGCGTTGGGCCTTTCTTACGCGCAGGCAAATTGCGCCGTCTGCCACGCAGTGATTGCTGGCCTATCTGAATCTCCCAATCCCATGGCGCCGACGTTTGAGGAGATCGCAAGGACTCCGGGAATGACACGCATCGCTCTAACGGTTTGGCTGCAGACTCCCCATCCAAACATGCCAAACCTCATCGTGGATCCGAACCATGTCGACGATTTATCTGCTTATCTGACTGGATTAGACAGCGACGATTAGACTTGGCCTCCGCTGAGGCCGTGCGGGCGGCGCACTAACAGCTTATGCCAGGAGGTTTCTATGGTCAGGATCGTGCTCGGCGCAGCCTTGGCGCTCATCCTTTCCAGCTGTGCGGCGCCAACCGAGGAGCTTGCGCCATCCTCCGAGAGCCTCGCCATCCAAGAGACTTCAGTGCAGGAGCAGCGCCCTGAAGCTTTGCCCGCTTCCGGCAGCGCTGAAGAAGGGCGACGGCTGGCCGAGATAAATTGCGCGACCTGTCACGCCATCGGGGTGGCAGGAGAGAGTCGGCATCCCATGGCTCCGCCATTTCGGACCTTGTCGCAAAACTATCCCGTGAACTCATTGGAGGAGGCGTTCGCTGAAGGCATCCTCGTCGGTCATCCCGATATGCCGGACTTCCAATTGGAGCCCGCCCAGATTGACCATCTGCTCGCTTACCTGAACAGCATCCAGTTGCGCCAAGGCGGCTGATGAACAAGGTCGCGCCTTGCTGAATCGACTCAGGGCGTCGGCGCCTCTGTGACTGGACGAGTCACGGTTCCAAAGTCATCGACCCGCAGGCGCAGCAATGCTTCGCCCTGCTGTTGAGGCAGCAGCTCAAGTGATTTTCCCCGCCGCAGAAAGCGATGCACCGATGGCAACACGCCCAGGAATCGGGCTTCGTCAGTCGCCGCCTCAGGGCTTGCGCACTCGCCGGGCTGTTCTTGGACGGCGCCAACCGCCAAGGCGTCCGAGAACGCCGTCATCGTCGCCGAAAATCTATTGCATCCTGTGAAGCCTGTGATCGCGCCGGTGCTTGCATTGATATCCATGTAGATTTCCACACCGTCTCCCAATGAAGCGCCAGCAATCTGCTGAACCACCCAAGCTCCGCCGAGGTCATCGGGCAGTTCGTTGTGAGAGGGTGAGCCGCACGCCGCTAAGCCAGCCGCCACGCTCAGAAGAGCGATATGTCGGATAAACGCAGCATGTCTCATGAGGGCGGCTCCTTGATCGCGTGGGTGGCTCCGAACGATAAGCCGCAAGCGTAAGAGCAGCCTCGCACCTTGGGCTTGATGCAACTCAATACGCGCTGCCCCTTGATGGCGATCTGCGGCGGCTAGGCGCCGTGCCGACTGGCTTCCGCTACAGCGCGCCAAAGGATCGGGCAGGGCGGCGCCGGCAATGTTGACGGCGAAAGCTGACCTGGGTCGGCTATTGAAGCCACAGCGTGGTTTGATGGATGGTTAGGCCGATCAGGCCGCCGATGATTGTTCCGTTGATGCGAATATATTGGAGATCGGCCCCGACATTTTGCTCGAGCTTCTCGACCACGGTGGCCGTGTCCCAACTGCGGATGGTTTCCGAGATGAGCGCGCCGACGTCGCGATTGTGACGGCCGGCGATTTCGGTCAGCAAGGCGCGTAGGCGGCGATTGATCGTTTCAATGACAGCCTGATCTTCGAGTAAGGCTGCGCCAAAGCGTTCAATGCCGGCGGCTAAGGTTGTGCGTGCGACCGCCTGTGTCTCCGTATCGCTTAGAGACAGCTTTAGCGCCTGCCATACTTCGGTGAGGTAGGTCGCCACTGACGGATGCGCAAGAATATCGCTGATTATCCGCTGCACCTGGGCCTGCAAGTCAGGAGAGTGTTGCAGATCTTCGGAGAATTTCTGCAGCAGTGCGGTGATGCGTTGGCGCACCGGGTGGTCCGGCTGCTCGGCGACCTGATGCAATGTGTCTTCGATTGCGCCGATGAGTGCATCGGAGGCGCGGGCGTCGAGCGAAATGATGCGCCAAAGCCATGAGGTGCGCGCCCGGACTTGGGCGCGTATGGCAAGCTCGTGCTCCTCCAGCGCGCGCCAGCCCTCAGCAAGCGCTGCGTCAAGCACGGGTTGGTGGCGGCCATGTTCGGTGAGCAGCTTAATGCCGCGTCCCAGCGCCGAAGAAAGTCGTTCATCGCGACTGAACTCGGTGAGCTGACGGCGCATGAACTCGCTCACAACTTCATCATCAAGGAGATCAACGATCGCCGGCAATGCATCCATAATTCCATCTGCGAAGCGGCGGGCGGTCGCTGGGTCAGCCAATTGGCGTCCCAGCGCGCTGGCGAGATCCTGGTTGCGCAGGCGTGCGCCGATCACGTCAGGCGCCAAGAAATTGACGGCGACGAATTCGCCGAGCGCCTGTGCGATGCGTTCCTTGCTGCGCGGGATGACGGCGGTGTGAGGGATAGGCAACCCAAGGGGGCGACGGAAAATCGCCGTGACGGCGAACCAATCTGCGAGTCCGCCGACCAAGGCGGCTTCGGCGAATGCGCGAACGTAGCCCCAAATTGGCGCCTGATCCTGATGCGAAAGCGCAATCACGAAGACCGACGCCATCAGCACCAGCAATCCGCCAGCGATCAACCGTATGGTCGCCAGCGATCGCGCCTTATCCACTGGCGCCGCTTCGTACAGAATTTCATGCGACATGAGCAAGAATTCTCATATTTGAATGGCTGGCGATTGATCTGAGGCAAGTTGATCGTCCTGGCTAGGTTCAAGCATTGTTGGTAGGATGCAAGTGGAGAAGGAAGTGGCGTTAGGCGGGCGAATTCTGGGTGCGGTTGTTTTGGTTGGCGCTGGCGCTTTGACCATCGCTGCATTGTCCGCTGCGCCGCATGTTCTGAAGACCGCGCGTCCGCTGTTGCGCGAGGGGCTGAAGCGGGGCTTGAAATTGTATGAAGCCGCGCGCGCCTCCGCCGCAGAACTCGCCGAAGATGTTGAAGACCTGCTCGCGGAGGTGAAGGCCGATCTAACCGCCAAGGGCGACGCCGCGCCGGTCAGCGAGCAATCGACCGGCGCGCCATGAGTTTTATCGCGATCGGCAGCAGCGATAAGCTGACTATCGTCCCCGCCTCAACAATACGGGGGGGTGTGATGCGCAGCAGCTTGCGCAAAGGTGGAAGCGTGAACGGCGCCGCGAGCAGCACGTAAGCCGCGGCGACGCCCAGCTCGACGGGGCGATCAAACAGATCGCTCACCGGCCGTCCAGGGCGGAGGCGCAGGGCATGGGCGAGTTGGTGGCTTGCAAGCGCCAGGAAGGTGAGACCGCGGGTGCGCGGGCCGAATCCGTGACGCGCCGTGCCGATAATGTGGGTGATGATCGCCGGCATAGCCATGCCAAGCGCGTCGCCCGCGATGGATTTGAGTTCAGTGCGCCCAAATATGTCTTGCGAGGCGGCGCGCGGCGGTCGCTCGAGAATATCGGCGGCGGGGCGCGCCATCGACAGGCCGAGTGCAGGGAAGACGTCGGTCATGAGATTCAACCAGAAAAGCTGCGCCGGCGTTTCCAGGGCCTTTGGCCCGTGCAGCCCCTCGGCGAGGAGCAGGGCGACTTCGCTGGCATTGGTGGCGAGTAAGAACCGCACGGCGCGACGAAGATTTTCATCGGCAGTGCGGCCGCGCGCCAGCGCGCGCGCGAGCGTGCTCAAATCATCATCGGCGATAACGATGTCGGCGATATCGCGCGCGACGTCGGCTCCCGACTTTCCCATAGCGATGCCGACATCGGCGACGCGCAATGCGGGGCCGTCATTCACGCCGTCCCCCGTCATCGCCACCACGTGGCCGTCAGCCTGGAGCGCACGGATGATTGCCAGCTTGTCGGGCGGGCTCACGCGAGCGAAAACTTCGGTTGTGCGAACGGCGTGCTTGAGCATTTCGGCGGACATCTCGCGCAATGCGCTGGCGTCAACCACGTCAAGCGCGCCGTCATTGGAAAAGCCGAGGTCCTGCGCCAAACGGCGTGCGGTGCCAGCCTGGTCGCCCGTGAGGATGAGCGTACGCAAGCCGGCGCGTTGGAGCGTGGACACCATCTGCGCGGCGCCGGGGCGGAGCGGATCGCGCAAACCTACGAGCCCGAGCCATTCCAGCTGAGTAGGCGCCTCATCACTAAGTCCAATGCCGATACCGCGCGCAACGGCCAGGACGCGCAAACCTTCGTGTGCAAGCGCGTCATTCTGGCGCTGAATTTGTGAACGATCGGCGTCTGTCATTGGGCGCGTCACGCCGCCCGATCTGACCTTGGCGCATAGACTCAAAACCTGATGCGGCGCGCCTTTGACGGCCAGTAGGCTCGCACCGCCATTCTGGTGCTCGGTGATCATGTAAAGCCGCTGTTCGCTGCGCAGCTGAACGCCCGTGCGCGGCAGGGTTTCGCGCAACTCGTTGAGGTCAAAGCCCGCGCTTGCAGCCAAATGAAGCAGGGCTAGTTCAGTGCCTGAGCCTGCCGATGGCGACTCTGCGTCCGACAATTGGGCGTCATTGCAGAGTGCAGCGAACTTTGCGACCAAGCGCGCGCCTACTGGCGTACGTTTTTCGTCAGTGACATCGTAACGCGAAGCGATCGTGTGCACGACCGATGCTTGCATACGATTTTGCGTCAGCGTGCCGGTTTTATCCAAGCAAAGTACATCGATGTTCGCCGCCGTCTCAAGCACGTTGACATTGCGAACAAATGCACCCTCGCGGGACATGGCGCGTGCGGCAATCGCTTTGGTGGAGGCGGCCAGAGCGGGCAAACCTTCGGGAATGGCTGATACAGCCAAGGCTACAGCGCTACGCGCGACTGCACCGAGAGGCGCGCCGCGGAGCAGCAGCATCAACGCCAGGACGGACGATGCCCCAAGACAAGCAATGGTCAGTCGAACGCCCAGTCGATCGAGCGCTTGATCCATTGGCGGCCTTGGCGGATGCGCCTCTTGCAGCAGGGCGCGCACGCGTCCGATTTCGGTGGCCGCGCCCGTGGCGGTGACGACGGCCACGCCGGCGCCATTGGTGACGATGCCCCCGCGATGCACCATCGTGCGCCGCGCCGCGATCGGCGCATCGCCGTTGACCAAGGCAACCGCCGATTTCTCGACCGGATAACTCTCGCCAGTTAGCGATGATTCATCAACAAGCAACGCCTGTGAATGCAGCAAGCGCGCGTCTGCCGGAACGGCCGCGCCCGTCTTCAATGCGATCCAGTCGCCAGGCGCCACGCGTGATGTTGGCACGCTTAGCTCTTGGCCGTTGCGCAATACTGTCGCGTCCGGATCGGTTAGCCGCGCAAGGCGGCGGATAAGATTGGCGGTCCGGCTTTCGGTCGAGGCGCCGATGCCTGCGTTGAGCATGATCACGCCGAGCGTCAATGCGGCGTCGATGAGCCCGCCAGTCGCCAGCGAGAGCAGCGCGGAGCCGCCAAGCAAAGCGACCGGCACGGACTTGAACTGATCGACGAAGACATTGAGGGGCGAGGGCGGAGCTGGCTCCGCGAGTCGGTTTTCGCCGATGCGGTAGAGACGCTCCAGCGCCTCGGCGTCGCTGAGGCCTTTGGCGCTTGCGAACGCGGACGCCACCACTGCGCCCGGCATTGCGTGCCACGGCTGTGGTTCGGCGTCCGCAGGCGCTGGTGCTACAGGCGCGGTTAGGCCGCTGCGCCATGCGTTGCGCACGATGGTCGCGATCTCCTCCGACGACAGATCATGATCGTGCTCGATCAGCAGCGCGCCAGACCACGGGCTTTCGCGCACATCGGTGATGCCCTTGCGCGCCGCGATCCGTCGGGCGAGCGCGCCAAGCAGGTCGTGGCGGCCGCGCAAGGGATCGAGCCGGAGTCGTGTGCGCCCTGGCAAGGCATGGTGCACGCGAACATGTGGCTCCCGCTGATGATCGTAGGTCACATCGGCGAGATCGACGGCGAGGTTTTGCCTTGCGCTCACGCAGGCGGCTTAGCCTCGTCTTCGCGCACAGTGACCGCGGTTTCGTGCTTCAGATTCTCGGCCACGCGCTGAGCAGACTTGGCGCCAATTTGCAGGGCTTCCGCCGCATTCTCAGCCAAGAACACGACAGCGTGCCGCAGCGCCACCTGCGCTTCCTGGCCGAACTCCTTCAGCTTTTCTTGCGCGATTGCGGTCTGGCTCGGCAGATCGGCGCGGATCGCTTCGGCCATAAGGCCAGCGTGGGTTTTGAAGCGCGCCAATTGCTCGCTCGCTTCCTCAATATGCTTCTTCGCTTCGGCGCTGGCTCCGGTTGCGCTGGCGTCGAGACTGCTTTTCGCCTTGGCGAGACGGTCCTCCAATGCGAGCAGCGTTGATTTCAAACCTTCACAAAAATCGATAACGGCCTGGCTCATCACGGTACTCCTCTCGGATCGCAGTGTTCACGCCGCCAGAGCTGTTACTTTGCGTCCGATCAAGCCCGAAGCTGCGACTTCAGCGCGCCGCGCGAATACGCGCTCTGTCGGCCAGATTGTCACCAGGAAACAGCACCACGCGCTGACCGGGCTCAAGCCCGCGCATGACGGCGCGGTAATCTTCGCCGCCCGCGCCAACCGTGATGGGGGTTAGATGGGCGCGCCCGCGTTCAAGCACAAAAACGGCCCAGCCGCGCCCATCGCGAACCAGGGCGTCAGTCGGCACGCGCAGAGCGTCGGCCTGTTCGGCGATCACGACGCGCGCATCAACGCGAAAACCATGGCCGAGCGCCGGCGCTTGCTGCGGCGCTTGAAGGTGAAGGATGACATTCACGCGCTGCTCCTCCACGCCGAGTGCTGAGATTTTGGTGCGCGCGTAGGGCTCAATACGGAAGACGCGCGCCGCGATTGGCGTATCACCTCCCCAATTCTCGATCTGGGCCGCCGCGCCCGCCTGCATGCGTACGGCGTCTTGTGACAAGAACTCCGCCACGATTTCGATTTGCGCTGGATCGCCTATTTCGATGAATGACGAACCGGCGATGGCGATAGTCTCGCTCTCCTGCAAGACGCGCAGCACACGCCCCGCGGCAGGACTTACAACCGGCGTCGCGCGCCGCGCATATGAGGAACCGGACCCAGCGGCTGCGCGGGCGCGCGCCAGATTGGCGCGCTGCGCATTGACATTGGCGCGCGCCGCATTCGCGGCTGCATTGGCTGCGTCGAGCGCGGCTTGAGAGGCAAAGCCGCGCTCTTGGAGCACGGCGACGCGTTCGCGGTCGTTTTGCGCCAAGCGATACTCAGCCTCGGCCGCATCAAGCGCCGCTTGCGCCGCACTCACCGCTGCATTGGCCTCAGCGGCGACGCGTGCGTCCAGCAAGGCGGGGTCAGCCGGTGAAATGGTGGCGACAATCTGGCCACGCTCGACAGCATCACCAGGCTCCAGCTCCACACGCTGGAGTTCGCCGCTTACCGGTGCGCTAATCACAAAAACGTCGTGGATGCGGGTGCGGCCTTCGTCCACCACCTCGGTCCGCACGGGTCCGCGATCAACCACTGCGATCTCCACTGCCAGGGGGCGCGGCCATGCCAACCAGATCAGCAGCAGCGCCAAAGCAGCGCCGGCGCCGATCCAAATCCATTGCGCCCGCGTGAACTTCGCCGACGCAGCGGAAATGCGATGGCGAACGAGGGGAATGAGTTCGCTGGGTGAAGGCAGGCGCATGTTCAGTCCCTGGCCTTGAGAACGCCGATCATATCGAGCTTATCGACGCCTGTCCGAACCACGAACGCCGCCACGGCGACACAAGTGAGCGTAAAAGCGATCGCGAACGCATAGCCACTTGAATTGAATACGAACGGGAAGGCGTACATGTCGGTTTGGAAAAGTTGCATAAGCCAGATCGCGAGCAGCGTGCCGAACGCTATGCCGGCAGGCACGGCCAAAAGCGCCAGCGCCATTAGTTCGCCGATCAGAATGTAGGATACTTCGGCGCGTGTGAAACCAAGGACGCGAAGGGTGGCGAGATCGCGTTCCTGCTCGGCGAGCGTAATGCGCGCGGCCGAGAAGGCGACGCCGCCGGCCATGATCGCGGCAAACGCGGCGTAGATGAAATTCATCACGCCGACGCCTTGCTTGAACTCGCGCCGCATCGAGGCTTCGGCTTGACCGACATAGCTTGCGCCGGCGATGGCGGGAATGCTTTTAATCTCCCGATTGAACGCTTCGAACTGCGCAGCGTCGATCACCAGATGGGCGCCGCTAATGCGCTCGGGTTCGCGCAGCAAACGCGAGAGCGTTCCAAGCTCCATATAGCTGGACGAGCCAATCATGGGCTCGACAATCGCACTGACGCGCACCTGTGCAGTGACTCTTTGGCCGCGCGTCTGCTCAAACTGAATTTCGTCGCCTGGCTGCGCATCCAATTTTTCGGCCAAAGCGCGGGCGAGCGCTATGCCGGCTATGGGAGGCGCGATTGGCTCTTGATCGGCGCCTACAATGCGGCTCAAGCGGGCGGCTTGCGACACGCCAAAGACAGCTTCATGAACGGTCCGGCCATTGTGGCGGAAGATGCTGTCGTCGATGCGGAATGGCTCTGCATAGTGCACGCCGGGAAGGCGTTCGATTTGATGCAACACGCTCTGATCGCGCGATTCTACGAAGGTTAGCGTGATGTCCTGGCGATTGGCGATGCCGAAATTGACGTCAAGCAGGTAATCCATCTCCGCAGGAAAAGTGCGGGCGACAACGAGCAGCGCCATGGCGAAAGCAACGCCAAGCGCGGTAGTGCCGGCGCGACGCGGAAAGCGCAAGATCCGTCGCAAGATGATCCGCGACTTTGCGTCCAGCTCAGCTGCAAACTCAGCGAGACCGCCACTGGCGGCGAAGAAAGCGGTGGGGCGGGGCGGCGTCAGAGCCACGGCTGGCGCAAGGCGCGCGGCGCCAAGCACAGATACCAAACAGCCCGCGAGCGCGGCGACGAAGCCGGCCGCCCAGGCGCCGATGAACGTCGCGGGCGAAGCCGCGAAGTCGAGACGCGGGAAATGATAATAGTCGCGATAGATGTCGGCAACCGCACGGCCCAAAGCAATCCCGGCGACGGAGCCGAGAAATGCGCCGATGGCCGCAAAGATGAGCGCGCTCTTGGCGTAGTGCCATGCGACAGCTGCGTTGGAATAGCCGAACGCTTTGAGTAATCCGATGTTTGAGCGCTCGGTGGCGATAACGCGGCCAAGCGCGATGTTCACCAGGAATGCGGCCGTGATGAGAAAGAGCGCCGGAATGAAGGTCGCCATGGTTGAAAGTTGGCGCAATTCCTCACTTAAGAACCTATCGGAGATCATGCGGTCGCGACCGTACGCGCCAGTCGATCCATAGGGCTTAAGAATGCGATCAATGGCGGCTATGGTTTCGGCGGGATTGGCGTTACGCCCAAGCGTGAACACAGCATCGTTGAAGGCGCCGTCAAGATCATAAGCGCGCGCCAACGCTTCTCGTCCCATCCAAATGACGCCGAAGCGACCAGCCTGACGAAACAACTCCCCGGGCGCGGCGACGAACACAAATTCAGGCGAATTGGCGATGCCGACGACAATAAGGCTTTGTCGACGACCGTACATGGTCGCCGTGATCCGATCGCCCGGTTCTATGCGATTGGCGTCGGCGAAAGCTTGGCTGAGCAGGATTTCATCAGCGCGCGCTGAGTCCGGCCAGCGTCCACGCGCAAGCGTCAGGTCGTTGACGTGGGGCCGGCCGCTGCGTGGTAATGAGATCAAACGCGCTGAGGGCGGTTCGTCCACGCCGGGCACGTCTAGTAGGGCGACGCCGCTCACGCGCGCCTCAACCGCCTGAACGCCAGGCGCCTCCGCCAATTGTTGAACAACGCGTTCGGGCGCACGCACAAGCGACACGGCGAGGTCCGCCATGTGGCGTGCGGCATAGTAAGCCGTTCGCGTGCGCTCCATCGATCCACGCATGCCAACGGCCATGACCAGGACAGAGAGCCCGCAGCCGAGCACAAGCGCGACGCCCAACGCATGCAAGCGCATGCGCCACACATCGCGAAACAGTTTCTTGTCTAGTGTGCGCATGCTCACCAGACCAGCTGCGAGGGCGGGGTGCGCTGTGCGTTGACATCAATGCGACGCACCCGTCCGTCACCGAAGCGGATCACCCGGGTTCCCATACGGGCGACATCTGCGTTGTGAGTCACAATGAGCGTGGTGGACCCATAGCGTTCGTTGACTTGCTGTAGCGCCTCCAGCACGAGCACGCCGGTTTTCACGTCGAGCGCACCTGTCGGCTCATCGCATAACAGCACGTCCGGCCGTTTGGCGATGGCGCGCGCGACCGCGACGCGTTGCTGCTCGCCGCCGGAAAGCTGAGATGGAAAATGGCCGAGCCGGTTGCCGAGGCCAACGAGCTCTAGCGCCTCAGCGGCGTCGAGTGGATCATCCGTGATTTCCGCGACCAGTTCGACATTCTCGCGCGCTGTAAGGCTGGGGATGAGATTGTAGAACTGGAAAATGAAGCCGACATGTCGGCGGCGAAACTGGGTGAGCGTGCGATCGCTCATGCCGGTCACCAACTCGCCGCGAAAGACAACGTCGCCCGCAGTGGGACGATCGAGCGCGCCGAGTATGTTGAGAAGGGTCGATTTGCCGGAGCCCGAAGGCCCCAGTAGAACGATCAACTCTCCAACTTCGACATCCAGATCGACATCAATCAGCGCGCGGACGGCTGTCTCGCCTTCGCCATACGTCCGGCAAACCCCGCGCAGGCTGAAAAGCGGACTGTGCTGATCCGATGGCGCTGGGCTGATCATGGCTTTTCATGCTCGATCTGGGCGGCCTATCCTTGATCCGCCTCAAACCAGCTTGGTCGTGGCGCTGTTAGTATAGTTAGTCTTTTCGCGTGACGCGTCGAGGTGCGTATCGCGCTGATTTCAAATGTGCTTTACAAAGAGCGGCGAAGGTCGGTGAAGGCAGGCGAAAGCTAAGTCTTAGGGTCCGCCAGGGTCTTCAGCGGACATGGGTCCCGGTTTTGCTTCTGGAGACGCGCTCACCTAAGCTGACGACGGTGTTGGGACGCAGAAGGCGGGGATGATGGCGCGGTCCTATTCCAATGTCTGGTCGCGCGCGGCGGCGCGGCTCACCATGATCGCGCACACGCCCGCGCCGGGGTTTCGCTGGGCCGTGTTCCTGGGTCTCGTGCTGATTTGGTTCGGCATGGGGCTGTGGTTCTGGCTCGCTGATCATGGTTGGCTGGAAGCTTTGTACCGCACGCTGGCCGCGGTCAGCATGTATGATGAATACTTCAACGCCGAGAGCTCGGATTATGAGCGCAACGCCGTGCGGTTCGCGGCGCTGGCTGTGCCGGTGGTGGGCTTGTTGTTTGCGTTCTCAGGCGCGCTCGGGCGCAATCTCGCGCAAACTTTCAATCGCGGCGCCGCGCGGCACGTGGTGATCGCTGGCGAAAACGCGCCGGCCGTGTCGCTGGCGCTGGACTGCCGCAAGAAGCGTGACGCCGTGATTTTGATTGGCGAGAGCTTTTCGGAGGACACGGCGCGCACGCTGCGCGGGCAAGGCGTCATTGTCGTGGAGGGCGACGCCACGCGGCCTGAAACCTTGAAAAATGCACGCGCCCATCATGCGGCGCACGTGGTGGCGTTCAGGCCGGACGATACGGCGAACCTGCATATTGAAGCGGCGGTGCGCCGGCTGGTGGGCAAAGGCAAACGCAAGCCGCCGATTGGCGTGCATGTGGCGACGCGCTCTTCCATGCTGCTCAAGGAAGCGCGCGAAATGCGCGCGCAGCAATCTCGGCGCCAGGATAAGGGACCGTCGCCGGTCGATCCGAAACCGTTTTCGCTGGATGAAATCGCGGCGCGGCTGCTGATCCAGAAACATGCCCAGGACATGCTGAATTCTGCGGAGCTGTTGCAGCTGCCAAGCGTGCATGTGGTGTTCTTCGGCCTTGACGAAGCGGCGGAAGCGTTGGCGGCGGCGCTGTTCAAGAGTTTGTGGTCGGTGCGGTTCGCGGCGCCGCGCGTGACGGTGCTGACGCCCAATCCGCAGGCGGCGGAGGCGCGCTTCAAGGCCCGGCACCGCGAGGCGTTCGCGCATCCGCATTTATGGGCGGCCGATATTGCGTTTCTGCCATTCGATTGGGATGCGGCCAGCATTCATGGCGATCTGCTAACGCAAGTGGAAGGCGAACGCGGCAAACCTTGCGCGGCCGTCGTTTCTACCGGCGCCGATCCCGGCAACATCCATCTGGCCATCGCGCTCAAGCGCGCGTGCAATCATGGCAATCGCTGGCCGATCCCGATTTTCATGAAAGAAACGAGCCAGTCCGAATTCTCGCAAGAATATGCGCACGGCGACGACACTGCCGAACTCGATGCGTACTTGCAGGCGTTTGGCGGGCATCAGGATACAGCGACGCGCCGCCAGCTGTTGGACGGGGCCATCGATCGTGGCGCAGCGATCGCGCACGAACACTATTCGCAAAATCTCGGCGCGCGCGATGCGATGAGCATGAAAGAATTGCAGGCGGCGATGAAGGATTGGTCGGAGGTGCTGGAAACTTACCGCGCAGCCAATCGCGCTGTGGCTGATGCTTCTGCGGTCAAGCTCTGGGATATGGGCTGGCGCCCGGCCAAGAAGGGCGAGAAAGGCGACACCACCTTTGCAGCGCCAACAGGCGAGGCGCTCGAAGCTATGGCGCGGCGCGAGCATGATCGCTGGATGGCGGAGCGCCTCACATCAGGATGGCGTCCAACCGCCGAAGGCGAGAAGCGCAACAATGATCTGATGACGCATGACAAGTTGGTGGGCTGGGAACAGCTCAAGGATGATGATCGCGCGCGCGACCGCGTGCAGGTGCGGGCGGCGGTCGATATTGCGCGGCTGATGAATCCGAGCGGCTTTATTGCGCGCAGCGCCTAACCGCCGACTTTGCCGCCATCTTCGCGAGTGACGACCACCACGGCCGAGCGCGGCCAGGATTCGCCGCCATCGGGGAACGTGGAAGGCGGGCGCTGGCCCATGCGCCAGCGCAAGTCGCTAATGGACGCGCCCGCAACGTCGCCATCGCCCGGATGCTGGATGGCGCACAGGAAGGCGGTTTCATCCGGCGATAAAGTCGGCCCGCAAATCTCGGCGCCGACCGGGCCAACCAGGAAGCGCTTCACGTCACGCGGTCCCGCCCCGGTGGTGGAGGTCACCAACACGGCGTCGTTGCAGTCCGGGAAGACAGCTGGCGATCCGTCGGTGGCGATCCACACATTATGGGCGCTGTCGAAGCAGATATTGTCGGGGCAGGTGAAGCGCGCGCCGGTGAAAGTGGGCTGGCCGCCGATCGTGGTGCTGACATCGGCGGCGATAGCGCCGGGCAGCGTGAAGGCCGGATCGGGTTCGGGATCGCCAGCGAGCGCAAATACATTCCAGGTGAAGCGTGTGCCGGCATGATCGCCATCGACTTCGTCGAAGCGCAAAATATGGCCGGCATGATTGGCTTGCTGCTCGTGTTCCACCTGCGCTGAACCGCGGCGCGGATTGCCGGGGTGCTGAAAGCTGTCATTGCGATTATTGGTGCAGACGACGAGGACGCTGCCGAGCCCGCGCCACTCGCGATCAATCGGCGCTTCGACGTCCTCGGGGCGATCCATTTGCGTGGCGCCCAATAGCGTCGCTGCTTCGCGCGCGCGGGTGACGACATCGCCATAATCTGCGAACTCAGCGTGATAGGGCGCTTCCTGCACGGCGGCGTTGCAGGCTTCGACCGTCAGCTCGATCCACTCGCCCGTGCCGTCTTCATTGAGGCGCGCGGCGTAGAGCTTGCCATGATCGAGCAGGTCGCGATTGGCGAGGCGATCGTTCGGATTGAACACGCCGTCACTGACGAACTTGAACACGAAATGGTCGATCTGGTCATCGCCCATATAGACCGCGACGCGCCCATCCTTGGCGATGGCGGTGGTGGCGCATTCGCCTTTCTTGCGGCCAAGCGCGGTGCGCTTGCGCGGCGTCCAACTCGGATCGTAGGGGTCGATCTCCACCACCCAGCCATAGAGCGAGGGGCCGTAAGGGTTTTGCGACATGTCGAACTGACGCGGCGCAATCGGCGCGCCGCTGCGGCTGTAAAGTGGAAAGCCGAAGCGACCGGCGTCATAGAGCCAGGCAGAGTCGGTGCGCGCGGCGACCAGCGGTTCAGTGCTGACATTGGTGAGCACGAAGAAGTCGCCGAAGTTTTCTTCGGATGACAGATAGGTTCCCCAAGGGGTCACGCCGCCGGCGCAATTGGCCAGCGTGCCGCAGCGCACCGTGTCGGCGGGGCCAGGCTCAGCTTCGTTGAATTTGGCGCTGGCGGCGGCGATCCAGCGATGCTGCGCGGCCGGACCGCTAAAACGCACCGGCGAGAAGGGCGTGATGCGGCGATTGAGGGCGCTCGCGCTTTGCGGCTCGGTGCGCGCGCTCCAGGCCCCGCGCCGCTGCGTGACTTGCACGACGCTGACGCCAACGGCGGCGTAGAGCGCTTCAAGCTGCTCAGCGCTCAGATCGCGGGCACTGGCGAGGCTTGGGAAAGTCAGCGCCGGATCGACGTACTCATTATTGGCGCAAAGGATGAGATTGGCCTGATCGGTGGGCCAGGGAAATGCGTAGCGCTCCGGAAACAGCGCCAGCATGTCATTGTTCTGGCCGAAGCGGCGCTCTTGCTCGGCGCGGGTGAGCGCGTCGGGATCGAACGGGGCCATGCCGTCAAACAGCGCATCGCCCCAGGCGATCAGCTTCTGCCAGCGATAGCCTGGCGGCAGGGTGACGGTGTCGGCATTGGTGGGCGGGACGTTGGCGAAGCTCTGCGTCGCGGGCGCGGCGCCTGCGCTCGAAGGTGTGGCGCAGGCGGCGAGGTTGAGCAGCGGCAAGCCGGCGAGGCCGCCCAAGAGGGCGCGGCGCGAGGCGATGAGGTCGTTGACGTGGTTGGACGCGTGAATCTTCATGGCGATCCCTTTAGGCGCCCTGTTTGACGCCTTGGTGACAACTGAGCCCCAAGGCTGTGCGCATTTCGGCGATTTCAGCCAGCTTTTGCTCGAACAGCGACCAATCGTCCTGCTCGGCGATCGACGTCCAAATGGCCTCCACCTCATCGATCAGCATGGAACAGGGGCGTGGGCGCTGGAAATAGGGGCGGGAAAGGTCTTGCCCCGCGCCTGCGCGCGCTTCGAAGCTGCTGCGGATCGGGCGAAAATCGTCGCGCTGGTAGAGCTCGGCTTGAGGGCTCTCTGCCGCGCGCTGGGCGTCGGCGCCGCGCCAATCGTGGAAGAATTGGTCCCAGCCGGCTTGGGTTTCGGTCAGCCAGTTGAACATGCTCTGCAGCAGTTCGAGATCGTCGGCCAGATCACCTGCGGTGAGGGCCAGCCGCGCGAACATTTTTTCACGCAGCGCCTTTTGATAAGCGTCGGCGAAGCGGGCGAGTTCGGCTTCCAGATCAGTAATGGCTGCAACCTGGGTGAGCGCGCCGCCCAATTGCATTGCCGCCCAGGACACAGCTTCCGGTTGGCGCGCGAAGGCGTAGAGCCCGGTTTCGTCGAAATAGGCGGCGGTGAAGCGTGGATCGCTGGTCGGCACGAACCGCCATGGGCCGTAGTCGAAGCTCTCGCCGGTAATGGTGAGATTATCGGTGTTGAGCACGCCATGGACGAAGCCGGCGGCCATCCAGCTCGCAGCTAGCCGCGCGCCGGCTTCGACCGTCTCGCCCAGCAGCGCTGGCGCCTTTTTGTCAGCGCTAAGGTCGGCGTGTTGCGGATAGTAGTTGGCGACGGCGTGCTCGACCAATTGGTTGGTGAGATCGGGGCGCTCGAAATAGGCGAGCCGCTGAAACGAACCGAAGCGGAGGTGGCTGTGCGAGAGCCGCACCAGCACGGAGGAGCGCGTCGGCGATGGCTCGTCGCCGCGCCAGAGTTGCTCGCCGGTTTCGAACAGGGAAAAGGCTTTGGATGTATAGACTCCCAGCGCCTCCAGCATCTCTGCGGCCAGCACTTCGCGCACGCCGCCCTTGAGGGTGAGCCGGCCATCGCCGCTGCGTGAATAGGGCGTTTGGCCCGAGCCCTTGGTGGCGAGGTCGAGCAGGCGGCCGGCATCGTCGCGCAGCTGCGCGAACAGGAAGCCGCGGCCATCGCCAATGTCAGGATTGTAGTTGCGGAATTGATGGCCGTGATAACGCATGGCCAGGGGCCTGGGCATGTTGTCCGGCAGCGGCTCGAAGCGCGCAAAGTGCGCTTCCCATGCCGCCGGATCGAGCCCGCCCAGACCCACGCGCTCGGCCCAAGCCTGATTGCGGCGCCGCAAAATGCGGGCGGGAAACGCGGCTGGTTCCACCGGGTCGGCGAAGTCGGGGCCAAGCGTCTGGAATTGCGGGTCGGGCTGATACGGCATGGGCCTATCTAGGCGCGCGAGAGGCGCCCGTCATGGGTGCTTCTTGCGGCGCAAGCCCGTGACGCGCCCCCGCTTCTATGGCAGATGCGAGGCGGGGAGCGGGAAACCGAGGACATGCCGATGCAGGCGCGCGCAATCATGGCCGTCGGTGGAGCCATACTGGGCTTGGCGCTGGCCGGTTGCGAGCAAAAAGGCCCCGAGCCCGGCGTCACCCCGCAACAGCGCATCGCTTCGGAATTGGACCCCTGCGCCGAGGGCGGGGACGGGTTTGCGCGGCGCGTCTGCGGCGACCAGGAACTGGCCGCGCTGGATGGTCAGATCCGCGAGACGCTGGTGGCGGAAGCGGCGAGCGTCTCTGAAGCGGGCGCCGAGCTTTTGATCCGCAACCAGGCGCGTTGGCGCGAAGCGCAGCGCATTGCCTGCGGCATTGTCGATCCGGACGCAGAGCCGACGCTTGAGCAACAATCGTGTCTGGAAAGCGAATTCCGCGCGCGCGCTCAGGATGCGCAAAGCGCGGTGCAGGAACTGGGCGGCTATACCTTCCAGCGCATGGAATTGTTCGACGCGACGCCGGTGACGGCCGAGATCGCTTCGGCCAGTGGGCTTGGCGATGAAGCGCCGCCGGCGATTCAGCGCGATATTCGCTTCCCCCGCATTGATGGCGAGCAGACGCCGGAGATTCAGCGCTTCAACGAATTGGTGGCGCAGCAGCCGCAATTCCGGCTCGAAGACGCGACCAATGAGACTGTCGATTATCAGATCGCCTATGCCGGGCCCGAAATTGTGTCGGTGCGGTTCGATATGAGTGCGGACACGCTAGGCGCCGCGCACCCCAACAACACCACCAAAGCTGTGACCGTGATGATGCGCGAAGGCCGCGCCTTGCTGGATACGGATGTATTCCGCGCCAATACTGGCTGGCAGGATGTCATCACGCAGCGTGCTGTACGTGAGCTTACCGCTCAATTTCGGGACTATGATTTCGCGCCGCCCGAGCGCGATGTGCGCGAGAGCGCGACCAAGCCGCATTTGTGGTTGGTGACGGAGCGCGGTTTGGTGATCCTGTTTCCGCCCTATTCGTTTGGCGGACCCTATGCGCTGGGCGGGGCAGACGTGACCATACCTTGGTCCGAGTTGCGACCCTATCTCAACCCGGGCGCGCCCGCGCCGATTGGCGCGACGAGCTAAGGCAGAGGCAGTACGTCGCGCCGCGCGCTCAGCCTATTGCCTTATTGCCCTGCTGCCTTACTGCCGATGCCGATGCGCCAAAACGCTTCTCTCATTGCGCTCGCCGGCGTCGTGCTGATCGGTATGACCGGCTTTGGCGTGTTTCTCCCGATCTTTCCGTTTCTGGCGCTTCATCTCGGCGCCAGCGCGACGGTGACGACGATCGCCATGGGCGTTTATTCGCTGGGCCAATTCGTGGCGTCGCCATTTTGGGGGCGCCTAAGCGATCGGGTCGGCCGCAAGCCCATTCTGATCGTGGGACTCGTCGGCAATGCGATCTCCTATCTGATCTTATCGCGGGCAGAGAGTATTGAGATGCTTGGCGCCGCGCGTTTGTTCGGCGGGCTGATGGCCGGCAATGTCGGCGCGGCGTTCGCGGCGGCGGCGGACTTGGCGGACGATCAAACGCGCGCACGCAATATGGGCATATTGGGCGCGGCGGTTGGTTTGGCCTTCATCGCTGGCCCAGCGCTTGGGGCGCTGCTGATTGGGCATGAGCCGGATGCGGACGATTTTGGCCGCGTTTGCCTCATCTCGGCGGGCCTTGCCGCACTCGCGGCGCTGGCGGCCTTGCTGCTGTTTCGCGAAACGCTGCCGAAAGAATCCCGGCGCACCAGCCAACAGCCGCGTGTGCGCCGTTTCGCGCTGCTGATCTCGCGGCCTTTGCTGGCGCGCCTCGTTACCGTGACGCTGCTGATGATTACCGCACAGGCCTTAATGGAAGCGACCTTCGGCCTGTGGGCTGACGCCACGCTCGGTTGGGGCGCGCGCGAAGTTGGCATCTCGCTCGCGGCGTTGGGGTTTGGTTCAGTGTTGTTGCAAGGCGGGGGCGCTGGGCGCGCGTCTAAAATGCTCGGTGAGCACACCATGCTGCTGATTGGGCTGGTGCTCACCGCCGCCGGCTTCGGCGGCTTCGCCGTGACCGAGACAGTCGGGGCGCTGGTGGTGTCGCTGATCGCGCTTGTGGTTGGTCTTGGTCTGTCCACGCCGGGCATGAACGCTTTGATCGCCGCGCAAGCCGCGCCCATGGAGCGCGGCGCGGTAATGGGTTTATCGCAAAGCGCATCCGCACTGGGCCGCGTGCTCGGCCCGCTCGGCGCGGGCGCCATTTTCGACTATTTTGGTCATGCCGCGCCATTCACGGCGGCGGCGCTGCTGGTGCTGCTGGCCTTGTTTGTGGCCATTGGCGGGGGCGCGCCGGCGGCCGGCGTCGCCGGCGCTCAACCGCCCTCGCGCGGATAGGGTCGCCATTGGCCGTGGCGGTCGCGCACTTCGTAGCCATCCTCAGTTGCACGCAAGCTCGGTGAAGCCAGCGGGGCTTTGCCGTGGCCGCCGGGGATGTCGAGCACGGATGTTGGTTGCGCGAGGCCCGAGGCGCGCTGATGCAGTTCGCGCACCAGCGCCTGCCCATGCTCGATGGTGCAGCGGAAGTGTGAGGTGCCCGGCGCTTTGTCGAGTTGGTGCAGGTAGTAGGGCTTCACCCGCGCTTCGACCAAGCCGCGCATCAGCGCTTCGAGCGTATCCGCATCATCGTTGACGCCCTTCAGCAGCACGGTTTGGCTCAGCATCGGCACGCCAGCATCAACGATGCGCGCAATGGCGGCGCGGGCGTGTTCGGTGAGTTCGCGCGGATGATTGGTGTGCAGCACCACGTAAGTGGTCGCCCCCTCGGTGCGCAGCGCTTGCACCAGATCCGGCGTCACGCGCAGCGGGTCGACGGCGGGAATGCGCGTATGCCAGCGAATGATTTTGACGTGCGCGATGGCGGCGAGGCGCTCGGTGATGTCGCGGGCGCGGCGCGCCGAAAGCAGGAAGGGATCGCCGCCAGTGAGGATCACTTCCCAGATTTCCGGATGCGCTGCGATGTAGGCGAGCGCTGCGTCGAGTTCGTCGCCGGTCAGCGTGCCGTCTCCTTGCGGGCCGACCATTTCGCGGCGGAAGCAGAAGCGGCAATAGACCGGGCACACATGCACCAGCTTGAGCAGGCAGCGGTCCGGGTAGCGATGCACCACGCCTTTAATGGGCGTGTGTGCGTCATCGCCAATGGGATCGCCGGTTTCGCCGGGCGCGGTGTAAAGCTCGCGCGCGTCGGGGCGAAATTGTTTGGCGATGGGGTCGTCGGCGTCTTCGATCAAAGCTTCCATGGCCGGCGTGATGGCGACGGCGTAGCGGGCGGCGACCTGGTCCAGCTCAGAGCTTTTCTTTGCCGCGGCGCTCATCCTGCAACTCCAAACGCCGCCGCATAGCGCACTTTGCCGCCGGCCGCGAGGCAGCCGGGAACCAGTTCGAGCGCCATGAAGGCAGGGCCCGAAAAGGGAGCATTGAGCGATTCGGTTAAATTCGCCGAGAATCCAAGCCGCGAATAATAGTCCGGATGGCCGAGCACGATGATGGCGGCGAGGCCAAGTTCGCGGCAGCGTGCATTGCCGGCCGAGATCAGCGCCTTGCCCAGCCCGCGTCGTTGAAAGGCCGGAAGGACGGAAACCGGCGCGAGCGCCGCGCAGGCGAGGGTTTCGCTCCCTCGCTCAATGGCGAGCGGCGAATAGAGGATGTGGCCCTGAAGCGCGATGTCGCTGGCCTCGACCAGCTCCGCCAGCACGTCTCCATCGGCGCGCAGCTGCTCAACCAAGTCGGCTTCCTCCGCCCGACCGAAGGCGTGGCGGATGACCGCGCGGATGGCGGGAAAATCGGAGGGCGTGGCTGAGCGGATCATGCTGGGGTATGCATAGGCGAGAGTAAGGAGGCGGGCACGTTATGAAGCGCGCGTGGGTTTGGGTCTTTGCCTCCATCGCTTGGTTATCTGCACCCGCGGCCTGGGCGCAAGATTTTTGCGCTGATTTGCGTGTGATGCTCGACGCCGCCCCGACTGAGTTTGCGGACATAACAGGCGCTCGCCTTTCTGAAGAACCAGAACTGCATTTGCTGGTCTTTGAGGGCACGTTTGGCCTTACCGGGGCGGGCTCGTGCGCTGTGGCGCAACAGACTGTTGATGGTCGGCGTTTCTCAACAAGCTACACCTGCTCACACACTGGGTCCGATGACGCAGAGGGGCTGCAGGCGTTGCGATCCGCTACGCAGGATTGCCTTGATGTAGTTTGGGAGCAGCAGGCCGGCGATCTTGGCCCGCTGGTCGCGCAATACGGACTCATTCGACTTTCGATCACCCATAACGGGGAGCGTGGCGGTCTAGCCCTAGGCGTTGAAGTATTTCGCGATGACCGCGGCGAGGTCATGGGCTCACCGACGCGCGGCAATAGGATAGAGACCAATGGCGAACAGAGATGCTCACCTAGGTCGCCTCGCGAGATCCAGGAATTTCTGACTATCTATGGGGAGCGTGTCGGGGCAGAGCGCTTTGAAAGCTCCCAATTCGTGGGCTACCGCAACGCCATCTCAAGGCCAGTCGTTGCTTTCGCGACGCGGCCGAGTCATCCCGCTCACCCCGCGATCATCGTGAGAGATGTCATTGAAGAAAACGGATCGCGCAGCCTCGTGGCCAGCGGGGACTTCGCTGGTGATTGTGAAGCGTTTCATGCTCTCTTGAATGAAGTCGTCGAGATGAACCGCAACATCGGGAGATAAGTTCATGCCGGCGTCCACAGCACGTCATTGATGTGGCGCGCGTGGGCGGCGAGCATGACGAGGCGATCCATGCCGAGCGCGCAGCCGGTGGCGGGCGGCATGTGGGCGAGGGCGGCAAGGAAGTCTTCGTCGATCGGCCAGGTTTTGCCGTAGCGCTTTTGCTTTTCGTCCATGGCCGCGATCAGGCGCCCGCGCTGTTCGACTGGATCGGTAAGTTCGCCAAAGCCATTGGCGAGTTCGACGCCGCACGCATAAACCTCAAACCGCTCGGCCACGCGCGGATCGTGGCGGCAGGGCTGCGCCAGGGCGGCTTCGGCAATGGGATAATCGAACAGAATGGTGAGCTGGCCAACGCCGAGATGGGGCTCAACCTTCTCCACCAAAACGCGGCTGAACACATCGCCGAATGTGTCGTCATCTTTGACGGCCACGCCGCTGGTTTGCGCCAAGAGATCACGATCGCCTTCGAGCACGCCGCTCGCGCCGGCATAGCGCGCGAATGCATCAGCGACAGTGAGCTTTTGCGGCGGCAGCCAGGCGTCGCACGCTGTGTCTTTCCAGCGCAGCACAGGATCGGCGTGATTGACGTTAGCGGCGGAGCTGATGATGGCGACGCAGTCATCCATGGCGGCTTCATAACGTTCGTGCGCGCGATACCATTCGAGCATGGTGAATTCGGGCGCGTGCAGCGGGCCGGTTTCGCCTTTGCGCCAGACTTTGCCGAGCGCGTAAATGTTGGCGGCGCCCGCGGCGAGCAGCTTCTTCATCGCGAATTCAGGCGAGGTGTGCAGGTAGCGGCCCTCGACCTCAAACGCATCAATGTGCGTTTCCGCCCCGGGCGAGGCGACGATCATGTTGGGCTCAGCTTCAAGGAAGCCCTGCCCCTCCAAATAATAGCGCGTGTTGCGAATGATCTGCGCGCGCAGGCGTAAGGCGGTCGTGCGGTCGCGGTGGCGGTCCCGGGACCAGAAGGGGGAGGGCGGGGGGCTCATTTTGCGATGTTTGGGCCGAAAAAGGCCGAACAGAGGCAGCCGTCAAGCTTGGCCTTGAGGCCGAAGGCAGCTAGAAGGCCGGGCAATTCCATACTTTTGGATTTTTCCCCTAACCCCCGAATTGGGTGACGCCCGAAGGGCGGCGAAGAGAGGTTGACGTGGTCAAGGTAATCGCCAGCGACGTACGCAAAGGCAACGTGCTCGAGCACGAGGATGGCAAGCTCTATGTGGTGATGAGCCACGAGACGTTCCGTCCGGGTAAAGGTACGCCGACCACCACGATCGTGATGCGCCGCATTGTCGATGGCGTGAAAACCACCGCTGTGTTCAAGACCACCGACGCGCTGGAGAAAGCGTTCGTCGAGCAGATCAAGCACACCTACCTCTATGATGATGGCGACGCTGGGCTCGTCTTCATGAATCCGGAAACTTACGAGCAAGTGCACCTGACCCGCGACATGGTGGGCGATCAGGTGGCGTATTTGCAGCCGGAAATGGTGGTCGATCTCACCATGTTCGAAGGCCAGGCGCTGTCTATCGAACTGCCGCCGCGCATTGTGGCGACGATCGAGACCACTGAACCGGTGGTGAAAGGGCAGACCGCGTCTTCCTCCTATAAGCCAGCCATGCTCGACATTGGCGTCAAAACCATGGTGCCGCCGCATATCGACGCTGGCACCCGCGTGGTGATCTCCACCGAAGACGGCTCCTACGTCGAACGCGCGAAGGACTAAGTCCTGAGCGGCGACTTCATCTTCGCAAGATTAGCGCCCGGCGATGTAAGGCGCTTTCAAGAGTTGAATGCTGTTTTTGCTGAGGCGTTTGAAGATCGCGAAACCTATGCCGCTGCTCCGCCAGACCAGGCTTACCTCGAAGCTCTTCTACAGAAAGACCACGTTATTCCGCTTGTAGCGCTGTCGGGGCATCACGTTATTGGCGGGCTCGTGGCATATGAACTGGATAAATTCGAACAACAGCGGCGCGAGATTTATATTTACGATCTGGCGGTGTTGGAGCGGTATCGGCGCCGAGGCGCGGCGAGCGGCCTGATCACTTTGCTGTGCGAGATCGCGAAAGAGCGCGCCGCCTGGGTGATCTATGTTCAGGCCGATTATGGCGATGAACCTGCGATCGCGCTTTATACCAAGCTTGGCCGACGCGAAGATGTGATGCACTTCGACATCGATCCCGCGGACTAGGTTTAGCGAAAAGAGGCCGTTTGGCGCGCCAGCGCTTCAATGCCGGCCCAATCGCCGCTGCGCATTTTGTCTGGCGGCGTGACCCAGGAGCCGCCGACGCACAGCACGTTTTTGAGCGCGAGATAGTCCGGAATTTTTTCGATGCCGATGCCGCCCGTTGGGCAGAAGCGCGCTGCCGGCAAAGGGGCGCCAAGGTCTTTCAGCGCGGCTGGGCCGCCCAGGCGCTCGGCGGGGAAGAATTTGAAGCACGTATAGCCCTGCTCAAGGCCGGTCATCAGTTCGCTGGCGGTGGCGATGCCGGGGATGAGCGGGATCGGGCCATGGGCGCCGGCTTTGAGCAGCGCTGCTGTGGCGCCGGGGCTGAGGGCGTAGCGCGCGCCGGCGGCGGCGGCGCTCATGAGATCGGACTCGCTCAGCACCGTGCCGGCGCCGACGATCAGCTCCGGCGCTTCGCGCGCCATGATCCTGATGGCCTCGAGCGCTGCGGGGGTGCGCAGTGTGACTTCGGCGCTTTTGACGCCGCCCGCGGCCAGCGCCCGCGCCAGGGGCGCGGCCCAGCTGGCGTCTTCAATCGTGATCACCGGCAGCACTGGGGTCAGGGCCAGAACGGCCTCGGGCTTAAGCGGCGCACTCATGACGGTCATTCTAGGTTAGGATCGACCAAAGCTTAAACACGAATCGGCGCAGAGCAGCATTGTTCTGGGCGCATCTGTTTGAAGCGCCCGACGCACGCTAGATGTAGTCCACATGGCTGAGTTTATCCCCGTCCCACCGTTTGATTTGGTCGTGTTCGGCGCCACCGGCGATCTTTCGCTGCGCAAGCTGTTTCCGGCGCTCTTGCACCGTTTCCTGGATGGGCAGATTCCGGCCAATTCCCGCATTATCGGGGTGGCGCGGGCGGATGTGGATGTGGCCGGCTTCCGCAAGATGGTCCGCGAGAGCCACGCCAAATTCGCGCCCGGCATCTGCGTCGATGAGAAGAAGTGCGACGATTTTCTGGCGCACGTGGATTACGTGCAGCTCGACGCCACTGCGCCGAAGGCGGCGTGGGGTCCGATGCTCGACATGATGTCCAATGGCAATGGCAAGGCGCGCATCTTCTATCTCGCCACCGCGCCGGCCCTATTCGTGCCGATTGCGCAGCGTCTGGCGGAGACGGGCATAGCCACGCCGCAATCGCGCATCGTGCTGGAAAAGCCGATTGGCCGCGATCTGTCTTCCGCGCGAGCGATCAATGACGGCGTCGGCGCTGTCTTCGATGAGCGCCACATTTTCCGCATCGATCACTATCTCGGTAAAGAGACGGTGCAGAACCTTTTGGTGCTGCGCTTCGCCAATATGTTGATCGAGCCGATCTGGTCGCGCGCTTACATTGATCATGTACAGATCACGGTGGCCGAAGATATCGGCGTCGAAGGCCGCGGCGATTATTACGATAAATCCGGCGCGCTGCGCGACATGGTGCAGAACCATTTGCTGCAGCTCTTATGCCTCACCGCGCTGGAAGCGCCGGGTTCGATGGATGCGGATGCGATCCGCGCGGAGAAGCTGAAAGTGCTGGGCGCGCTGCAGCGGATTGGGCCCAAAGCGGTGGCGCAGAAAACTGTGCGCGGCCAATATCGCGCCGGCCACGGGCTGGCGGGTTATGCAGACGAGCTTGGCCGCAACTCGAATACGGAAACCTTTGTCGCGATCAAGGCGGAAGTGAACAATTGGCGCTGGGCCGGCGTGCCGTTCTATCTGCGCACCGGTAAGCGCATGAAGGCGCGCCGCTCCGAGATCGTGGTGCAATTCAAGCAAACGCCGATCTCGCTGTTTGGCGCGGGCGGCGAAGCGCCGGATCGTTTGGTTTTGCGCCTCCAGCCGGATGAAGCGGTGCGGCTTTATCTGAATATTAAAGAGCCGGGCCCGGGCGGGCTGCGCGTCAAGCAAGTGCCGCTCAATCTTTCCTATGCGGACTTCACCGTGCGCTATCCCGACGCCTATGAGCGACTTCTGATGGACGTGGTGCGCGGCAATCTTTCGCTGTTCATGCGGCGCGAGGAAGTGGAAGCCGCTTGGAGCTGGGCCGACGCGCTGCTGCAGGCTTGGGAAGAAGAAGGCTCGGCGCCGCTGCCGTATGATGCCGGTACGGACGGGCCGCTCGCTTCGGCGCTGATGCTGGATCGCGACAGCCGCGCTTGGTGGGATCCGGAGTGAGCGCGCAGCAGGGAACGTCAGAATGACAAACCTGAATCCAACTCTCGAAGCCGTGACGGCGCGCATTGCTGAGCGTTCGGCCAAGCGGCGGCGCCGCTATCTCGATCTCATCGACCAGTATGACGCCAGCGTGCCGGCGCGCACCAAAGTGTCCGAGCCGAACCAGGCGCATAATTCTGCTGGCTGCGCGGTGCATGACAAGCTCGCGCTGCTCGGCGGCAAGTGGCCGAACATTGGCATTGTCACAGCTTACAATGATGTGCTCTCGGCGCACGCGCCCTATGAGCATTATCCTGAGATTATCCGCAAAGCCGCGCGCGAGGTACACGCAACCGCGCAAGTGGCGGGCGGCGTGCCGGCCATGTGCGATGGCGTCACGCAGGGCTTTCCGGGCATGGAAATGTCGCTGTTCTCGCGCGACGTGATTGCGCTTTCGACGGCGGTATCGCTGAGCCACGCCACGTTCGACGCGGCGTTGATGCTGGGCATTTGCGATAAAATTGTGCCGGGCTTGCTGATTGGCGCACTGCGCTTTCCGTGGCTGCCGGTGATTTTCGTGCCGGGCGGCCCGATGCCGTCGGGCTTGCCGAACAAAGAGAAGGCCGCGCGGCGGCAATTGTTCGCCGAAGGCAAGATTGATCGCGCGCAGCTTTTGGAAGCTGAGGCGGAATCCTATCACGCGCCAGGCACGTGCACGTTTTACGGCACGGCCAATTCCAATCAGATGATGATGGAGTTGATGGGCTTGCATCTGCCGGGCGCCGCTTTCGTTTCGCCGGGTGCGCCGCTACGTGAAGCGCTGACCATTGCGGCCACGCACCGCGCGGCGGCGATCACGGGCATGGGCGAGGATTATCGCCCGATTGGCCGCGTGGTGGATGAGCGCGCGATTGTGAATGCGATGGTTGGGCTGATGGCGACGGGCGGCTCGACCAATCACTTCATCCATTTGCCAGCCATGGCGCGCGCAGCGGGGATCGACATTAATTGGGATGATTTCGCCGAGCTGTCGCGGGTCACGCCGCTGCTCGCGCGCATCTATCCGAACGGTGCGGCGGACGTGAACCAGTTCCATGATGCGGGCGGCATGGCGTTCGTGACGCGCGAATTGCGCGATGCCGGGTTGCTGCATGATGTGATTAGTGTGAGCGCCAATGGCTTTGCCGACTATGCGCGCGAGCCTTGGCTCGATGACGGCGCCCTGGCGTGGCGCGATACAGCGGCGGCGAGCGGTGATGAAGCCATTCTGCGTGGCTATAGCGCCCCGTTCGATGCCGAGGGCGGATTGAAAGTCATGTGCGGCGGGTTAGGGCGCGCGGTGGCGAAAACCTCCGCCGTCGATGCGCCGCGCCGCATCGTTGAAGCGCCAGCGCGCGTGTTTGACGATCAGGCTGACGTGCTGGCGGCATTCCGGGCCGGTGAGCTGGATCGGGACGTGGTGATTGTGGTGCGCGGGCAGGGCCCGCGCGCCAATGGCATGCCGGAACTGCACAAACTGATGCCGCTTCTGGGCTCGCTGCAGGATCGCGGCTTCAAAGTGGCGCTCGTGACGGACGGGCGCATGTCGGGCGCTTCCGGCAAGGTGCTTGCGGCCATTCACGTCACGCCGGAAGCGGCGGAAGGCGGGCCGCTGGCGAAAGTGCGCGATGGCGATGTGCTGCGCGTGGACGCGGTTGAGGGCGTGCTGGATGTGATGTCGCCTAGCGACTGGAAATCGCGTGCGCCAGCGCAGCTGGATCTGCAGCGCTCTTCGCGCGGGCTGGGGCGGGAGATGTTCTCACTGTTCCGCGCCAATGCGCTGTCGGCGGAAAGCGGCGCCTCCGCTTTCCCCGACTATGATCCGATTTAATCGCCCGTCGTTTCGCCGCGTACGCGCGCCTCGAACGCTTCATCGCGCACAACCGGCGCAAAGCCTTCAGCGACCGAGAGCTCCAGCTCGCGATTAATGCCGCCGCCGAGCGGGATGGTGAGATGCTCAACCGTGCGGAAGACTGTGAAATCGCCGGCGACGAAGGGCGCCAAGTGGCCGTTTGCGTGAACGACCAGCACACGGCCGCTTTCTTCCGCGCGCATCGGATCGCTGGCTTCCGCGGCGTTGCCGGGATTGGCGTGCAGCACCCACATGCGGACCGGCGGCAAAGGCGCGCCGGCGCGCCGGGCGTCGCGCCAATAATAGGCGAGCTCGTAATAGAGTGCGCGGTGATCGACCATGACGGCGGTAAAGGGCGGCTCTCCCGGTTGCGCGATGGCGCGGGTGGCGATTTCGCGCGCGGTTTCATCCCAAGCACGCGCGCGCTTGAACGAATTGGCGAGGCCGATGCGGTCAGCGAAGTCCGGATTGATGGCGGCCGCAGTGAACACGCCGCCAATGGCGATGTTCACGGCAATGGCGGCGGCGAGAAAGCGCCGTCCGCGCACGCCGATCACGATTGTGCCGATAATCCAGATGATCGCGGCGGGATAAGCCACCACGGCCCAATTGGCGTTGGCGCGGCTGAGGAAGGCAAGCACGCTGATGATGATCAGCGGCGGCACTGAGAAAGCGATCAGGAATCGATCTTCATCATGCATGCCGCTGGCGCGCTGGGCGGTGCGCCAAAGCAGCCAGAACAATGCGCCGAAGAAAAGCGGACCGATCACGCCGGCTTGGCTGGTGACGAACTCCAAGAATTCGCCAGGGTGAAACAGGTTCGAGCCGAGCGCAGCGTTGGCGGCGGTGTGCGTGACGGTCGCGAAGCTGTTCTGGATATTCCAGTAGAGATTGGGCGCCAGCAGTGCGAGCGCGATCAAGCCCGCTGCCCAGGCGCGTCCTTCGCTCAGCGCCAGCCGCACCGGCTGCGACCAACGCGCGGCGAGGAAAGTGCAGAGCACGAAGTAGAGCATGGCGTATTTCGCCAGCGCGCCGAAGCCGACAGCGAGGCCGAGCACGATGGCCCAGCCCCAGGCGCGCGTTTGGGTTAGCCGCCATAAAGCGAGCAGGGCGAGACTCCAGAGCGGGAGCAGCAGCGCATCCGTGGAGATGATGCCGGAGGAGAGCCAGGTCGCTGGCAAGGTGAGCCAGGCGAGGCCGACCCAGAAGCCGGGCCAAGCGCCGTAAAGCGAACGGCCCAGTGCGAACAGGATAAGGCTCGCGGCGCTCTGCGCCAAAGGCGAGGCGAGGCGCACCGCCCACTCATCATTGCCGAACATGCTGGTGGTGGCGGCGATGACCCAGGCGATGAGAGGCGGCTTGGAAAAATAGCCCCAATCAAAGTTGCGCGACCAAGCCCAGTACTGCGCTTCATCAAAATGCAGATTGATCGGCGTGGCCATGAGGCCAGCAATGCGCAGCCAACTGAGGCCGATCAGGATCGCCAAAAACAAAAGTGTCGCGCGGTCGAAGGCGGCCGTTCGAAAAGGCATTCAGTTTCTCTGGCGTGGTCCCGGGTCCGGTCTTAGCGGAACCGGGCGGGCCGCGCCACTCGCTGAAGCTCTTGTGTTGGGGCGGGGAGCGCCTATCTCGGCGGGCTGCATTGGGGTAAAGGCCGGCCATGAGCATCCGCATTCCACCTGAATGGGCGCCGCATAAGGCGATCTGGACCGCCTGGCCCTCCGCCGCGGACCTTTGGGGCGAGGATTTGGAGCCCGCCCGCGCGGAAGTCGGCGCCATGGTGACGGCGCTGGCGGTTGATGGCGGCGACCGCATGCGCGTACTGGTCAATGGCGATGAAGCGCTGGCGAGCGCGCGCGTGGCGATCGGCGCACACGCCGATTTGATCGAGGCGAAATTCGGCGACATTTGGCTGCGCGACACCGGGCCGATCTTCACGGCGGATGGCGGCGCGCTCGGCTTTCAGTTCAATGGCTGGGGCGGCAAGTATGTGCTGGCGCACGATGACAAGGTCGGGCGCAAGATTGCCGAGGAAGCGGGCGCCGCGCTGACGCGACACGATTTCGTACTCGAAGGCGGGGCCATTGAGATGGACGGCGAAGGCACGTTGATCACCACACGCCAATGTCTGCTCAACCCGAACCGAAACGCCACCTGGACCGAACGCGGCGCGGAAGCTGCGCTGAAGCAGGCGCTTGGCGTCGAAAAGATTCTTTGGATCGATGAAGGCCTGCTCAACGATCACACCGATGGGCACATCGATAATCTGGTTCGCTTCGTCGGTCCCGGACGCGTCGTGTGCCAGAAATCGTTTGGCGATGACGATCCGAACGCGGAGGTGCTGGAAGAAATCGCGCTGTCGCTGAGCGCGATGAAAGATGCGCGAGGGCGCAAGCTTGAGGTGATCCGCATTCCCTCGCCGGGCATTGTGGTGGATGAGGATGGCGATCCGATTCCCGCCAGCCACATGAATTTCCTGATCGGCAACAAAACGGTCGTCGTGCCCATCTACAGCGCCACCGGCGATGATGCGGTGAATGCGCTGGCGGCGCTGTTTCCCGATCGCCGCGTTGTGGGCCTCAGCTCCAACGCCATTCTTACTGGCGGCGGCTCGTTTCACTGCATTACCCAACAGGAGCCGGCATGAGCGGCACGCTGACGTTCTGGTACGAGTTCGCCTCGACCTATTCCTATCCCGCCGCGATGCGATTGCAGAGCGAAGCCAAGGCGCGCGGCGTGAGTGTGGATTGGCGCCCCATCTTGCTCGGGCCGATCTTTGGCGCGCAGGGCATGAAGGACTCGCCGTTCAACCTCTATCCGGTGAAGGGCCGGTACATGATCCGCGATCTGGAGCGGCTTTGCGCAGAATTGGATCTGCCCTTTGTGCTGCCGTCGCCGTTTCCGCAAAATTCGCTGCTGGCGGCGCGCATCGCGACAGCCATTGAAGGCGCGTCGCGCGCGGCGTTCTCGCGGGCCATCTATCAGCTGGAGTTTGGCGAAGGGCGCGACATCTCCGATCCGCTCACCGCGGCTGAGGCTCTGCGCCGCGCTGGGCTGGACCCGGCCTTGGTGCAGCGGGCGCAGGACCAGGACGTGAAGGACGCGCTGCGCGCCGCGACGGAAGAGGCGCAACAGCTGGGCGTGTTCGGCGCGCCGACCTTTACCACGCCGGACGGCGAATTGTTTTGGGGCAATGATCGGTTGGAAAAGGCGCTCGATTGGGCGGTGAAGGGGTGCGTGTGATGGCGCGAACAATCAAGGTGGCCGCACTGCAGGCTTCGTTCGGCGACGACATGGCCGCCAACATCGCCAAGGTGGAGCGCCTGGTGCGCGATGCGGCCAAGCAGGGCGCGCAAGTGATCTTGCCCTCGGAGCTCTATCAGGGGCCCTATTTCTGCACCTCGCAGGAAGAGCGATGGTTCGCGACCGCGTATCCAGCATTGGAGCATCCGTGCGTGACGGCGCTCGCGCCAGTGGCGAAAGAATTGGGCGTGGCGATCCCAGTCTCGATCTTCGAGCGCGATGGGCCGCTCTATTATAATTCCATCGTCATGCTCGATGCAGATGGCGAAGCGCTCGGCGTTTATCGCAAGAGCCACATTCCGGATGGGCCCGGCTATCAGGAAAAATACTATTTCCGCCCCGGCGATACGGGCTTCAAAGTCTGGCAAACGCGCTTCGGTAAAATCGGCGTCGGCATTTGTTGGGACCAGTGGTTTCCCGAAACCGCGCGCGCCATGGCGCTGATGGGCGCGGATGTGTTGTTCTATCCCACCGCCATCGGCACCGAACCGCATGATGCAAGTCTCAATACCGCCGAGCCGTGGCGGCGCGCCATGCAGGGGCATGCAGTGTCGAACGTGATCCCGGTGGTCGCGGCGAACCGCATCGGCACGGAAACCGTGCTCGGCAAGGAACAGACTTTCTACGGCCACTCCTTCATCGCCAATCATCGCGGCGATCTGGTTGAGCAATTCGGCGCCAGCGAAGAGGGCGCGCTGGTGCATGAATTCGATCTCGATTTCCTTGACCGCCATCGCGCGGCCTGGGGATTCTTTCGCGACCGCAGGACAGAGTTCTACAAGTAAACGCCTCTCCCCCATCCATGGGGGAGAGGAATGCGAGCCTCACCGCGCCATTTCGTACAGGAAGTCCACGAAGCCCATCACCGCGCCGGTATAGCCTTTGACGTTGCGATTGCTGCTGTCGATCACGAAGTACTCATCCGGCGCATGTTGCAGTGCGCCATGGCCCAAGCCGAATTGACCAGCGGGGAGATTGACCGGCGGCGCGGTGAAAACGGCGCCGGGCCATGAGCCAGCGAGGCGCGGATTGAGCGTCGCGTCCACGCCGTTGCTGCGATAAACGGCGAGCTCGGCCTGCACGATGCGACTGTTTTCTGCGGTTTCCGTTGGATCGTAGCCGCCGGTGACGTTGATCTGAATGTCGCTATAGCCGCGCGCCCGGAAGTGGGCCACGAGTTTGGCTTCGCAGTCGGCGCGGGTTTGATTGGGCACAAGCCGCATGTCGAGCTTGGCGCTGGCGCGCGCAGGCAGAATGGTTTTGCCGCCGGGGCCGGTATAGCCGCCGACGAGACCTTGGATGTTCACGGTCGGCTGCGAGGCGAGGCGCTCAAGCGCTTGCGGCCAGGGCAGATCGTCGATGAAGACGCGTACGCCATTGCGGCGCTTCCAATCCTCTTCACTGGTGGCGCGCGCATTTTGAAGGATCAGCGCGCGTTCACGATCGCTGAGCGGGCGCACGTTGTCGAACCAGCCATCGATAGCTGGCGTGTTGCCGTCTGGCGTGACCAAAGTCTGCAACGCCGCGACCAGGCGCCAAGCGGGCGAATCCACCATTGCTTTATTGCTGGAGTGCAGATCGTTGAGCGGGCCGCGGCCCCAAGCTTGGCCGCTGGCGGTGAGTTCGCATTCGATCACGCCCTTGGCGCCGAGGCTCACGGTGACGCCGCCCGTGCCGGGATCTTGCCAGCCCGTTGGAATGAAAATGCCCTGGGCGCGCTGCAGCGCTGCGAGCACGTTCGGCTTCTGCACGATCTGGCTGAAGTGCGGGCTGCCGATTTCCTCTTCGCCTTCGGCGACGAGCACGAGATTGACCGGCAGCGTCTTGCCGGCGGCGCGCAGAGCATGCAGAGCGGCGAGAAAGGCGCTTTCCGGACCCTTCTGATTGACCGCGCCGCGACCAATCATGCAGCGGCCCAAACCCTCCTTCTCGACGATGCGCGCCTCCAGCGGCGGCGAGGACCATTCGGCCGGATCGTACTGCTTCACGTCATACATGAAATAGACGCCGAGCGTTTTCGGCGCGCCGACATCGTAGGTCGCGAACACGCCCGGTTCGCCATCGGTCTGGATAATCTCTGTATGTTGAAAGCCCGCGTCGGCGGCGAGGCGCTGCATGTATTGCGCGCCTTCCTGCATATTGAGATTCTCGGCGGCGATGGAGGGAAAGCGGATCCAATCCTGCAGGCGGGCAACCGCTTCTTCCTTCTGCGCTTCAACCACGCGTTCGATGGCGCGGCGATCCGGTGTGCGAGCTTCGGCGGCGCTGGGAACCATGGCCATGGGCGCAATGGCGGCGGCGGCTTGCAGCAGGTTGCGGCGATTGGCGGTGGCGCCAGTGTCTTCGGTCATCAGTCCCTCCCAAGTGTGCGGGGCCAAGCCTAGTAAGCGGGCGCATGCGCGCAATAAGCCCGCGACGAAATACGCGGGCGGGCGCATGTTGATTTGCGTAACGGCAACGGGGGGCGCAGACTTCCTCCTATTGAGGGCGGGAGGTGCTTATGCGTGCAGTATTGAAGGTGCTGGTTGTGCTCGCGGTTGCAGCGTGCGGGCAGACGGCTTCGAATAGCGGTTCGGCTGAGGCGGCGAGCGCGGGCGGTGGCGGCGAAGCGGCTTGGGTGGCGGCGTGCGTCGAGCGTTATGTCGCCCAATCACCGCAGGCGCAGCAATGGGCGCCGGGGTCGTGCGCGCAGGAATGGCAGAATGTTGTTGCGGCAGGTCCAATCGCGGATGCGCTCCTGAGCGCGGCTGGCGGCGGCGCGGCCCCAAGTGCGGCGCAATTGGGTGGTGGTCTGGAAGTCACCTCGAATGGCCGCACCATTGAGATCAGCTGGAGCGAGGTCGGCGGGCTGATCCCGTATGATGTGCCGAGCGCTTTGGCTGAGCGTGGCGCGACGGTGACGATGATTGGTTGCTCGCAAGTTGGCGCGGGCGAGTTCCAAAAATATTTCAGCGTCACGCCATCAGGCGGCGAAGATCCGTTTCCGCTTGGCATTTATGAGCGCTCGGCGCCCACGGGCGATGCTTGGTCATTCTACAACGTGAGCGCCGAACTCGGCGCGGCGGTGAAGACCATGGCGCAACTGCGCAGCGACGGAACGGAGTGGGCCACGGCCTGCGCGTATTAATCAAAAACAGAAACGGGCTCGCCTTTGCAGGCGAGCCCGTCCTTGTCCCCCGCGCTCCCGCGCTTAGGCGGCGTCGGTGCTCTCGTCCTGCAGCGCCTTCGCCAGATCGAGAAGGCGGCGGCGCGGACGTTCACCGAGCTTGTAATAAGCGCGGATCAGTTCGAGCGTTTCTTTTTGGCTGAGCACGTCGGCCGCGATGAGATCGCGGTCGTTGGCCGGCGCGCCCGGCGCGGTGGCCGGGGCGTTGACCTGCTGCAGGCCTTCAAAGAAATAGTTGACCGGCACGTTCAGAGCGACAGAGAGTTCGTAGAGACGGCTCGCAGTCACGCGGTTCGCGCCGCATTCATACTTTTGGATCTGCTGGAAGCGGATCCCGATGGACTCAGCCAGCTGCTGCTGGGTGAGACCTAGAAGCCGGCGACGGCGGCGAAGCCGCTTGCCGACATGAAGGTCGATGGCATTGGCCATGTGGTTAGCGCCCTTACGTTCGCAGCCGTTCCCACATGGGCCGGCTTGTTCTGCAAAGGGGAAAGAGCAAGAGCGGCGCCGCGCGATTGAGGCGCGTTTTGAGGCGCGGAGGGGCGCTAAAGCCATGTTTGTTAGCCTTGGACGCGAATTCTGAGCCGAATTGAAGCGCAGCTTCATTGGTTAAGCGCCGCGCTTTCGCCACAGCATCGCCCACTCGCGCAGGCAAGAGCAGCAGCATGAAACCGTGCCTTGTTTTGATCGCCACCGCCTTAACGCTAACCGCCTGCGCCAGCGTGCAGCGGACCCTGACTTATCCGTCGCAATATGCGGATGCGGCGGTGACAGTGGGCGGCCATCCGTTCGCGATCTGGTTTCACGAAGAAGACCCTACGATCCTGATCCAGCGCGGGCCGGGCCAATCGCTTAACCGTGCTTTGGCGCAGAACTGGACTATGTACGCCAATGATCAGTCCGAGCCGGAAGTCTATTGGCGCGTGGCGGCCAATGCGGTGTTGCAGCCGATGGGGTGCCAGGCGCTGGAAGTGACGGGCGCGGACCAGATGCGTGAAGTGAGCTTTCGGTGCCTGGAAGGCGTCAACATTAAGCAAGAAGTGGCCGCACGGCGCGATGGGTGGCGGCAGGGCTTGGTTATGAGTGAACCGCGGCCAGCTTATTGAAATGCTCCGTCATTCCGGACGCGCGGAGCGCGATCCGGAACCCAGGGGCGACACCTCGACATCAAATGCGCTTCAAGCACAGCACCCAGTCCTGCTGGGTTCCGGCTCTCCGCTTCGCTTCGGCCGGAATGACGGAGGAGGGGGCGCTACAGCCTGAACCCGCCGCCTTGAATGCGGGCGTAAAGCTCGGGTGTAACAGGCTCATATCTATTCGAAACCGGATCGTCGAAATACAGCGCTTGCTCTACCTTGGCCGGATCGAAACCGTCGCGCACCAGATCGACCTTGCGATACTTGAACGTGCCGGTGGTTTCGATGGCTGGCTGGATGCGGATGAAGAGCGGGCGTGCATAAACCGGCAGCTCGCGATGAACGAAGTCACGCAGCCCCTCGATCTTGAAGCCGGCGCCGGGCGTGATCGCCGCCATGCCGGCGCGGCCGTCGAGCTTGTCGACCTTCACGCCATAAACGTTGATCTCATCCACGCCGGGATAGCGCGACAGCGTTTCGGCGACCTCGGTGGTCGAAACGTTCTCACCCTTCCAGCGGAAGGTGTCGCCGATGCGGTCGACGAAATAGAAATAGCCATCCGCGTCCTGGCGCATCAAATCGCCGGTGCGGAACCAGGCGTCGCCATGTTCGAACACATCGCGCAGAATTTTGCGTTCTGACGCGGCCTTGTCGGCGTAGCCGGAATAGTTGTGGCGCGCATCGTCCTTGATGAGGCCCACCGCTTCGCCGATTTCGCCGGTCGGCGCTTCGATGCAAAGCCCGTCTTCGCCGCGCACGGGCGTTTCCGATTCAATGTCGAACTTCACCAGGCGGGTTTGGAAATTGCCGCGCAAATAGCCGGGCACGCGGCCGACAGCGCCGGATTGGCCGTCAAAGTTGAATAGCGAGACATTGCCTTCCGTCGAGCCGTAAAATTCGATAATGCGCGGGACTTTGAAGCGGGTGACGAATTCGTCCCACACGTCGGGGCGCATGCCATTGCCAAACGCGAGCCTTAAATGCCCGGCCGCTTCAAGCGGATGCGGCGGCTGGTTCAGCAGATAACGGCAGAGCTCGCCAATATAGACGAACCGCGTGCAGCGATATTTGTCGACATCTTCCCAGAAGTGCGTGGCGGAGAATTTGCGGCGCAGCACCAAAGTCGCGCCATTCAGCAGCGCCGCGCCTACGCCGCAAAGGCCGCCGGTTGAGTGGTAAAGCGGCAGCACGTCATAGAGCCGGTCCTCGGCCCGGGTGTTGGTCGCCCCAGCAAAGGCGCGCATGTAAAGCTGCGCGCGCACGTGCGTGATCTTGGCCGCCTTTGGCATGCCGGTCGTGCCGGATGTGAAGATATAAAGCGCGACATCTTTCGACTTGAGCCCCGCGCGGCGTTCGCGCGAGGGCCGCTCCGGCGCCGCACGCGGCGATTTGAGATCGAGGAAGTGCTGGCCTTCGCTGAGCGCTGCGTCCGCGTCGATCACCCAGGTCGAGAGCGGGCGCGCCAGGCCGACGCGTATGCTCGCAAGCGCATCGAGACAGGTAGCGTCGGTGACGACATGACTGGCGCCGGAAATGGAGAGGCAGTGCGCCAGCGCTGCGCCGGTAAGGTTGTTGTTGATGAGCGCGGTGGCGATGCCGAGCTTGGCGAAGCCCATCCAGGCGGGGACATATTCCGCACGATTGGGCAAAAGCAGCGCCACGGTCTCGCCGCGCGCTATGCCTTGCGCGTCGGCCCAGGCGGCGAAGCGGTTCGCGAGCGCATCGAGCTGGCGGTAAGTATGGGTCTGGTCCTCGAAAATGATCGCGGTGTGATCGGCGAATTTATCGACCGCCTGCTCGAAGTCGTCGCAGATCAGGACGTCGGAGTCGCCGTCAATGGCGCGGACCCGCCAGAGCGTGCGCGCCAGTCCGGTGAGAAACCTCACCTCGCGCGCGATCCGCTCCGTCACCCTCATCCGCAGCCTCCGGGCGCAGATGTAGATAGGTTCGCGCTTTTTTGGAACTGCGCCGTGGCGTCAACGCGCCCGCGGCATGCGGTCCGCTAGCCCTCCCGGGCTTTGGCGGCGCGCTTGCGTTCGTTGGGGTCGAGATAGGCTTTGCGCAGACGGATGGCGTTCGGCGTCACCTCCACCAGCTCGTCATCCTCGATCCAGGCTATGGCCTGTTCCAGCGTCATGCGCTTGGGCGGGGTAAGGCGGATCGATTCGTCCTTGCCGGAGGCGCGGACGTTGGTGAGCTTCTTGCCCTTTAAGGGATTCACATCGAGATCTTCGCTGCGCGAATTCTCGCCAATGATCATCCCCTCATAAACATCCTCGCCATCGGCGATGAACATCTTGCCGCGTTCTTCCAGGTTCCAAAGCGCATAGGCGGTGGAGACGCCTTTATCGTTGGAGATGAGCGCCCCATTGCGGCGGCCGGGAATCTCGCCTTTCCACGCCGTCCAGCCGTGAAACAGGCGGTTCATCACGCCAGAGCCGCGCGTGTCGGTGAGGAATTCGCCGTGATAACCTAAGAGGCCGCGCGAGGGCGCATGGAAGATGATGCGCGTCTTGCCCCCGCCCGAAGGGCGCATGTCCTGCATTTCGGCTTTTCGCAGCGACATTTTCTCGATCACCACGCCGGCGAATTCATCGTCCACATCGACGACGACTTCTTCGATCGGCTCAAGCAAGTGGCCGTCAGCCTGACGCGTCAGCACTTTCGGACGCGAGATCGAAACTTCAAAGCCTTCGCGGCGCATGGTTTCAATCAGCACGCCAAGCTGCAATTCGCCGCGGCCCGCCACTTCGAACGCATCGCGGTTTTCGGTTTCGCGGATGCGGATGGCGACATTGCTTTCCTGCTCGCGCATCAAGCGGTCGCGAATGACGCGGCTCTGCACTTTGTCGCCGGCGCGCCCCGCAAGCGGAGAGTCATTGATCGAAACAGTAATCGCCAGAGTCGGCGGATCGATGGGCGGCGCCGGAATCGGGTCGATCAAGTCGAGTGCGCCAATCGTATCGGCGACGTTGCTTTCCACGAGGCCGGCAATGGCGACAATATCGCCGGCTTCTGCGCTCTCGACCGGCACGCGCTTCAAGCCGCGATAAGCCAGCAGCTTGGTAAGGCGGCCACGCTCAATCTCCACGCCCTCGCGCGTCATCGCTTTCACATTGTCGCCAACGGAGACGCGGCCAGATTCGATGCGGCCCGTCAGCACGCGGCCGAGAAACGGATCGGCGTCGAGCATGGTGGCGAGCAGGGCGAATTGTTCGCCGCGCTTCTTGATCGGTTCGGGTTCTGGAATGTGCGCCGTGATCAGCTCGAACAGCGGGGTCAAATCCTTGCGCTCGTCCTTCATGTCCTTCAGCGCCCAGCCTTCTTTGCCCGAGGCGTACATGATCGGGAAATCGGCCTGCTCGTCGGAAGCGCCCAGCGCGATGAACATATCGAAGATGTCGGAGAGCGCCTGATCGGGGTCAGCGTTCGGACGATCTACCTTATTCAGCACCACGATGGGTCGAAGTCCGCGCGCCAGCGCCTTGGACAGCACGAATTTGGTCTGCGGCATCGGCCCTTCAGCGGCGTCGACCAGCAACAGGCAGCCATCGACCATGCCGAGAATGCGCTCGACCTCGCCGCCAAAGTCAGCGTGGCCGGGCGTGTCGACGATGTTCATGCGCGTGCCGTCGGCCAAAAGGATCGAGGTGCACTTTGCCAGGATGGTGATGCCGCGCTCGCGCTCCTGGTCGTTGGAGTCCATAGCCCGCTCTTGGCGCGCCTCGTTCTCACGGAAAGCGCCCCCTTGGGTCAGCATTTGGTCCACGAGCGTGGTCTTGCCGTGGTCGACGTGGGCGATGATCGCCAGATTGCGCAGCCTTTCGGCCATGTGGAGAAACTTTCCAAGAAGGGCGGATTCTGGGTTCTGACGGTGCGCGAGGCATCGGGCAAGGCTACGGCGCCCAAAACCGCATCAATTGCCCATGCAGGAGTGCAAGTGTGCATCTGCAATAACAGATAATATACGCTACATTTTCAATAAAATCAATGCGATGCTTCGTTCGCGGAACGCTTCTTACGGGATTTTAGGGTTGCGCTTTGTGCGGTGCAGCACTAATTTGATCGTGTTGCAGCGTTTCGCGACGCTGCGCCGCCCTATCGGGCGTTTCCTCCCTAATATGAACTCGCCGCGGGGCCAAAAGCCCCGCGGTTTTTTCTTGTCTTGTGACTAGGCCAGCGATTTGTGCAGGGCCGCCGCGCTCAGCGCCTCGGCCAGACGGGCCATGTCGGCCTGGATGCGGGCAAAGCCTGGGGTGGGCTCAAGCGTTCGCTCGTCCACATAGAGCGCCCGGTTGATCTCGACCTGGAGCGCGTGAACCCGGCGGGCCGGCCGGCCATAGGTCTGGGTGGTGTACCCACCGGCGAACGGCGCATTTCGGGCCACCCGATAGCCCAGGCGCCGGAGCGTGGCTTCGGCCAAGGCGGTCACGCTGGGATGGCAGGAGGCCCCAAACCGGTCGCCGAGCACGATGTCCGGCGCGTGTGCGCCGCGGGCGCACGAGGGCATGGAGTGGCAATCCACCAGCACGGCGCAGCCAAAATCGGCGCGCGTTTCCTCCAACAGCCTGCCCAGCATGGCGTGATAGGGCCGATAGACGGCGCTCATGCGCCGCTCAATCTCCGAAACCGAGAGTTTGCGCCGATAAATGGCCTGTCCGTCGCCGCTAATGCGGGGAATGGCGCCCAGGCCCGCTTGCACACGCGGCGTGGCCGCGCTGGCGGCGGCCGGCAGCCGCTCGTCGAACATGTCGGGATCCAGCTCGATCGGATCGCGGTTCAGATCGATATAGGTGCGCGCCACGGTGGCGGAGAGCACGGTAGCGCCATGCGCCGCGGCGTTGGCGAACAGCTCATCCACATAGGCGTCTTCGGCGCGCCGGAGGCTGATCAGGCCAACCCTGGTTTGTGACATAAGGTCCACCGGATATTTGCGCCCGCTATGGGGAGAGGCGAAGACGAGCGGGGCGGAGCGATGCAGGGGCTGGATGAGCGCATAAGGCAGCTCAGCCGGGCTCTCGGCCGCCGGAGCGAACGGCGCTGCATCCGCTAAGCGCGCTGCGCCAAAATCAGCCGAACCGTCCATGCGCCTATTGTTCGCTGTCGCGTAAACGCCCGTCAATGTTTCACAAACGTTGATTGCATCCTGCGCCTCAAGGCGGCCTTTACCTTGGCTGTGATAGAGGTTAGCGCTGAACTTGTGGGGCCTGAGCTGGAGTGGCGCATGGCGCGAATCCTGTTGGCCGAAGACGACGATTCGTTACGGGGCTTTTTGGTCACCAATCTGAGCCGGGCAGGGCATGAGGTGGTGGCGCATGGCGACGGTGATTCGGCGTGGGAAGCCCTTGAGCATGGCGTGTTCGACCTGCTTCTGACCGATATCGTGATGCCGGGCATTGACGGCATCGAACTCGCGCGGCGCGGCGCGGAAGCCGATCCGGCGATGAAGATTGTCTTCATTACCGGCTTCGCCGCGGTAGCGCTTTCGGCCCAGAGCCAAGCCCCCAAGGACGCCAAAGTGCTGTCCAAGCCCTTCCACCTGAAGGACCTGGTGGCTGAGGTTGAGCGGGTGATCGCGGCTTAGGGGCTGGGGATTGGGGACTGGGGGCTGGGAAACAGATGCAGCATTTCCCTAGTCCCTAACCCCTAATCCCTATTCCCTATTCAGCGTCACCCGGTCTATATCGCCGGACCCAACGATGATCTTTCAAGGTTCGGGCGCGTAGCTCAGCGGGAGAGCACTACGTTGACATCGTAGGGGTCACAGGTTCGATCCCTGTCGCGCCCACCATTTCCTTCTTTTAGATCAGGGCGTTGTGCGCACAGCCCGCACGCCCGTTGCGCGCACAAAAATTTGGTGGCGATTTGGTGGTCGCCGCCACGCTTTGCGATGGGATGCTCTTCAATGCACCATGTAACGCACGCGGCCGGTCATGGTGTGATTGTCGGCGCCGCTCGCCGTCCAGGCGATCGTGTAATTGCCCGGCGCCAGGCGCGGCAGCGGCGCCGATGCGGCTGCGGCGGGCGCGGAGTCGGCAAGAGCAACCGAGATGGGATCGCCGCCACGCGGCGTGATGATGAGGCTCGTGAGCCGCATTGGATGCTCGAACGTGACGCTGAAGCTTTCTGGCGCTGCGCCCATTGCGCCATCCGCCGGATTGGTTTGAACGGCGCTATGCGCGCCGTGGCTGCCGTGATCGTGCTGCGCCGACGCGAGCGGAGCGGTTGCGAAGAGCGCAAGCGCCGCCCCGAGCATGAGAGGAAGTCTGGGCATGAATTTCTCCTTTGAGATCAGAACAGCGCACGCAAGCCAATGAGCGCGCGTGTGGATTGGGTGTCCTCGCCGTGGGCTTCGCGAATGTCGCGGGTGTCGCCGAGCGCGCTTGTCCATTCGACACCGACATAGGGCGCAAAGCGCCGGCTGAATTCGTAGCGTAGCCGCAAACCGACCTCCGCATCGGTGAAACCCGCGCCAATGTCGAGGTCAGGAATGTCTTGCGCCGCCAGATTGAGTTCGGCGCTTGGCTGCAGGATGAGCTTTTGCGTGAGGCGAAGATCGTACTCGGCTTCTGCGCGCGCGGTTAGATCGCCATCGGTTGACACGAAGGCTGTTGCGCCGATCTCGAACCAATAGGGCGCTAGTCCCTGAACGCCGAAGACAAGATCGGTGCGGTCTTCGCCATCGAGATGGCTCTGGCGGACGCCGGCCTGCAAATCGAAGTACGGCGTGACGGCGCGGCTATAGAGCAGCTGGAGTTCAGCGTCTTCGATCTCATTCTCGAAGGCGCCCTCGCCTTCAGACTTCCACCAGAAGCGATGGATATCGCCGCCATACCAGCCTTGCGCATGCCAGGAATAGGTTTCTCCATCATCGTCAAAGCCCGCTTCCAGCTGATCGATGATGATGGCGTATGTCCTCATGCCGCCATTCTCGGCGATCAATTGCTGACGCGCGCGCGCCATGAGGGCTGGATCAAAGTGGAGATCAGCGGCGTTGGCCTGCCCATCGCCGGCATTGGCCGGCGCCGGCTGAGGCGCGCGCATTGCATTATGTCCCGCATGGGGATCGGGGGACTGTGTTTGGGCCCCATGCTGCGTATGGTCTTGCGCGGCGGCGGGTAAGGCTGCGGCGAGAGCCAGCGGCGCGACGATGGCGGCGATGTGCTTCACGAAGCAGCCCCGTCCAGTGGCCGGACAGTCACAACGTTGAACATGCCCGAGTGCATGTGCATCATCATGTGGCAGTGAAACGCCCAATCGCCGGGCGCGTCGGCGGTGAGATCGAACGACAGGCGCCCGCCTGGGGCGACATTCACCGTGTGCTTCAAGGGTTGGTGGCCGGCGTGGCCATTGACCAGCTCGAAGAAGTGGCCATGCAGATGGATCGGGTGCTGCATCATTGTGTCGTTCACGAGGGTGACGCGCACGCGTTCATTTCGCGCGAAGCGGATAGGCTCGACGATTTCGCTGAAACGTCGCCCGTCGAAGCCCCACATATAGCGTTCCATGTTGCCGGTAAGATGGATCTCAAGCGTGCGTGAAGGGGGGCGCGTATCCCGGTTTGGATTGAGCGCGATGAGATCAGTGTAGACGAGGACTCGGTGGGGCTCGTTCTCCAGGCCCAGCGGCCGGTCCGCCAATCGGTTCTCAGGCATGGGCGAGATACTTTGCACGCCGACGCCCACCGCCATGTTCGGCGGGGCAAGCGATGGGTCGCGCATGTTCATGTCGCCGTGGTCCATTGAGCCATGATCCATCGACCCGTGATCCATGGCGCCCATATCCATGCCCATGTCGCGCATGGTCAGGTTGGGGACCTGACGAAGCGGGGGAACGTCCGCGCTCATGCCAAGACGCGGCGCAAGCGTGGCGCGGCCCATGCCTGAACGGTCAACGGCTTCTGAAACGATCGTGTAAGCGCGATCGCCGCGCGGCGTGACGATAATATCATAGGTTTCCGCCACCGCGATCTGGAATTCATCGACCTCAACCGGACGCACATTCTCGCCATCGGCTTGCACGACCGTCATCGGCAGACCGGGAATGCGCACATTGAAGTTGGTCATGGCCGAGGCGTTGATGATTCTGAGGCGTACGCGCTCGCCAGGTTCAAACAGGCCCGTCCAGTTTTCCCGCGGTCCATGACCGTTGACGAGGTAGGTGTAGGTGGAGCCGGTGACGTCGGAGATGTCGCGCGGGTCCATCCGCATCTCGGCCCACATGCGGCGCTCTGAAGCGCTCATGCGGTCTTCGCCGGAGAGCAGGCCAGCGACTGTCGTGCGCTGCTGGTTGAAATAGCCGGGGCTTGCCTTCAGCCGGCGCAGGATTTCGTGCGGGTGCAGGAAACTCCAATCGGAAAGCACGATCACATGCTCGCGGTCATACGCGATTGAATCGTCGCCGGCCGGATCGATGACCAGCGGGCCGAAATGGCCCATCGCTTCCTGCAAGCCCGAATGGCTGTGGTACCAATAGGTGCCCGATTGGCGCACCGGGAAATCATAGACGAACGTCTCGCCAGGTCGGATGCCGGGAAAGCTGACGCCAGGCACGCCGTCCATCTGAAAAGGCAGCAGAATGCCATGCCAGTGGATGGAGGTGTCTTCGTCCAGCGTGTTGGTGACTGAGAGGCGCGCGTGCTGGCCTTCGCGCAGACGTATAAGCGGCGCCGGCAGCGTGCCGTTGACGGTGACGGCGTGGCCGGTGCGGCCGCCGACGCTGAAGGGTGAATGGCCGACGGTCAGCGCGATATCTGGTCCGCTGAGCGTTGCGAGCGTTGGCGCAATGCCGCGCGATCCAGTCTGCGCCCAGGCAGGAAAAAGCGCCTGCACGCCGGCGAGCGCGCTGGCGCCCGCGAAGGCCTTCAAAACATTCCGGCGCTCTACCGACACGATGATCTCCCTGTCTGCCGTTCTGGCGCTCGCGTTCTGCACTTTCCTATCACTGAAAGGTCGAGCCCGTTCGTGAACATCACAAATACGCATAAAGGTCGCTCATCAAAAGAGCGTCCGGCCATTATGCTTTGGCCTGTTCGATGCGCGCCAACAGCGCTTCAACTTGCACCTGCGCGCCGGCGCTTGCGTTGAGTTCAACTACGACGCCGTCGAACGGCGCGGTGAGCGTGTGCTCCATTTTCATGGCTTCGAGGGTCAGAAGCTTTTGGCCTTTGCGGACCTTTTGCCCCGCCTTCACCTCGACTGCGATCACTTTGCCCGGCATAGGCGCGAGAATGGCGCCGTTGGAAGCGACGCCGCCGGCGCCGCTCGCGATGCGCCATGGCGTCAGCAGCCAGGCTTGGCCTTGTTCGGCTGCGATGGCGGAGCGCGCGGGCGCCGCCGAACCGAGCCCTTCGAGGCGAACGCTTACCGGCTCCCCGTCGAGCAGGAAGAGGGCCGTGTCCCGCGCGGGCGCATTCAGCCGGAACCCTACCTCAAAATCGCTTACCATTTGCATGGCTGCGCGGGTCAGCGTTTCCGGCGATGGCGTGGGCGGCGCAGACATCGCTTCGCCAGCACGACCAATAAGTCCCGTGTCGACTTCGCCGCTGATGAACGCAGCGTGCCCCAACGCCCTCACTAGAAAAGACGCATTGGTCTTCACAGGCCACACGGCGGAGTGTGCGAGCATTTGGCCCAAACGCTGTCGGGCCTGTTCACGATCGACGCCGCGCGCAATGAGTTTTGCGATCATTGGATCGTAGAAAGGTGAAACTTCGGCGCCTTGATAGACACCGGTATCGATGCGCCCACCTTCGGCGTCGCCAAATTGCAGCAGCTCAAGCGCGCCAATACTTGGCAGGAAACCCTTGGCCGGGTCTTCCGCGTAGAGCCGCGCCTCCATGGCCCAGCCATTGATTGACAACTGCTCCTGCGTCTTCGGCAGCTTCTCGCCGCTCGCCACGCGCAGCTGCCATTCCACCAGATCGACGCCGGTGATCTCCTCCGTCACCGGATGTTCGACTTGCAGGCGCGTATTCATTTCCATGAACCAGATACGATCCGCGCGCAGCCCCTCGGACGCATCAGCGACAAATTCGATCGTGCCGGCGCCGACATAGTCGACCGCCTCCGCGGCGCGGAAGGCGGCGGCGCAAATGGCTTTGCGAGTCGTTTCATCCATGCCCGGCGCGGGCGCTTCCTCGATCACCTTTTGGTGGCGGCGCTGCAGCGAGCAATCGCGCTCGAACAGATGCACGATATTGCCGTGCGTATCGCCGAACACTTGCACTTCGATATGGCGCGGACGCTGAATGTATTTCTCGATCAGCACATGATCATTGCCGAAAGAAGCAGCCGCTTCGCGTTGGCATGAGGCGAGCGCGTCGGCGAAATCAGCCGGCTTTTCGACCAAGCGCATGCCTTTGCCGCCGCCGCCCGCGACGGCTTTGATCAGCACCGGATAGCCAATCTCGGCCGCGCGTTTGGCCAGGAATTGCGCGTCCTGGTTTTCGCCCAGGTAGCCTGGAGTCACTGGAACGCCGGCTTCGGCCATCAGCTTCTTGGCCGCATCCTTGAGCCCCATAGCGCGGATGGAATGCGGTTTCGGACCAACCCATATGAGGCCGGCCTTGATCACCGCTTCCGCGAACTCGGCATTTTCCGAGAGAAAGCCGTAACCGGGATGGATGGCCTCGGCGCCGGTTTGCTTCGCGGCAGCGATGATCTTGTCGCCAACAAGATAGGATTCGCGCGCTGGAGAGGGCCCGATATGCACGGCCTCGTCCGCCGAGCGCACATGCAGCGCCTGCGCATCAGCATCCGAATAAACCGCGATGGTGCGAATGCCGAGCGCGCGCGCCGTGCGCATGATGCGGCAGGCAATTTCGCCGCGATTGGCGATCAGGAGGGATTTTATCATCGCCACTACATCCGGAACACGCCGAACGCGGGGCGTTCGGGAATGGGTGCTTCAAGGCTCGCCGCGAGCGCCAAGCCCAGCACATCGCGCGTCTGCACCGGATCAATTATGCCATCGTCCCAGAGCCGCGCCGTGGCGTGATAGGGATTGCCTTCGTCCTCATACTTTTGCCGGATCGGCGCTTTGAAGGCTTCGGCTTGCGCGGGCGTCCACTTGTCCGCGTCGCGATGCACGGTGGCGAGCACGCTGGCGGCTTGCTCCCCGCCCATCACGCTGATGCGCGCATTCGGCCAGGTGAAGAGAAAACGCGGGCCATAGGCGCGTCCACACATGCCGTAATTGCCGGCGCCGAACGAGCCGCCGATCAGCACTGTGATTTTCGGGACCGTAGCGGTCGCCACAGCCGTCACCAATTTTGCCCCGTGCTTGGCGATGCCTTCGGCTTCATATTTGCCGCCGACCATGAAGCCGGAAATGTTTTGCAGGAAGAGCAGGGGAATGCGGCGCTGGCAGGCGAGTTCGATGAAGTGCGCGCCTTTTTGCGCGCTCTCGGAGAAGAGCACGCCATTATTGGCCAGGATCGCCACTGGCATGCCCCAAATGTGCGCGAAGCCGCACACGAGCGTAGCGCCGAACAGCGCCTTGAATTCATGAAACTCCGAGCCATCGACGATGCGCGCGATGACCTCATGCACATCATAAGGCGCGCGCACATCCTCAGGCACGATTGAATATAAGTCCTCCGCTGGAAATTTCGGCGCGCGCGGCGTTTGCAGCGGCAGGTCGTGACGATGGCCGGGGCCCAAATGAGAAACGATGTCGCGCACAATGGTCAGCGCGTGCTCGTCATTCTCCGCTAAATGGTCCGCCACACCGGATTTGCGCGTGTGCAGATCGCCGCCGCCCAGATCTTCCGCGCTGATCTCCTCGCCGGTCGCGGCTTTCACCAGAGGCGGGCCGGCCAGAAAGATCGTGCCCTGGTTCTTCACGATGACGGTTTCATCGCTCATTGCCGGCACATAAGCGCCGCCCGCCGTGCAGCTGCCCATCACGCACGCGATTTGCGGGATGCCCTTGGCGCTCATATTGGCCTGGTTGAAAAAGATGCGGCCGAAATGGTCGCGGTCGGGAAACACCTCGGCTTGATGAGGCAGGTTGGCGCCGCCGGAATCGACCAGATAAATGCAAGGCAGCCGGTTCTGCTCGGCGATCTCCTGCGCGCGCAGGTGCTTCTTCACGGTCATCGGATAGTAGGTGCCGCCTTTGACGGTGGCGTCGTTCGCGACGATCATGCACTGACGGCCCGAGACGCGGCCGATCGCGGTGATGATGCCCGCGCCTGGAACTTCGCCATCATAGAGGTCGCACGCCGCCAGCTGGCCGAGCTCCAGCAGCGGGGAACCAGGATCGAGCAGTCGTTCGACGCGCTCGCGCGGCAGCAGTTTGCCGCGCGCGGTGTGGCGCTGACGGGAAGACTCATTGCCGCCGAGCGCCGCTTCAGCCACACGCGCGCGCAATTGCTGCGCTAACGCGCGATTGTGCGCAGCGCGTGCAATGGCCTCCGGCGCGTCCGCATTCAGCTGTGAGGAAAGGACTGGCGCGCTCATGCCCCCAAAATCTCCCGCCCTATCAGGAAGCGTCGAATTTCACTCGTTCCGGCGCCTATGTCGTACAGTTTGGCGTCTCGAACCAAGCGCTCGACCGGCCATTCCTTCGTGTAGCCGGCGCCGCCCAGAGCCTGGACCGCCTCCAATGTCACGCGCACCGCGTTTTCGGAAGCGAGCAGGATCGCACCGGCGGCGTCATAGCGTGTGGTTTGGCCCGCATCGCATGCGCGCGCGACGGCATACACATAGGCTCGCGCAGAGTTCAGAGCGACATACATGTCGGCGACTTTGGCTTGCATCAACTGGAACGAACCGATAGGGCGGCCAAATTGTTTGCGCTCGCGAAGGTAGGGAAGCACGACATCGAGCGCTGCTTGCATGATTCCCAGCGGTCCGCCGGCCAGAACAGCGCGCTCGTAATCTAGGCCGCTCATGAGCACGGCTGCGCCTCGGCCCTCGCCGCCCATGACATTGTCTTGAGGGACTTCGCAATCTTCGAACACCAGTTCAGCGGTGTCCGAGCCACGCATGCCCATTTTCTCCAACTTCTTGGAGACGCTGAAACCCTTCATGCCCTTTTCGATCAGGAAGGCGGTGACGCCGCCGGTGCCTTCGCCGGTGCGCGCATAGACGACCAACGTATCCGCGTGCGGCGCGTTCGTGATCCAGAACTTGGTTCCGTTCAAAACGTAGCGGTCGCCCTTTTTCTCGGCTCGGGTCCGCATCGCCATCACGTCCGAGCCGGCGCTGACCTCCGACATGGCGAGCGAACCGACATGCTCGCCGGAGATGAGTTTGGGCAGATACTTACGCTTCTGCACTTCGTCGCCCCAGCGGCGGATCTGATTGATGCAGAGGTTCGAGTGAGCGCCATAAGAGAGGCCAACCGAGGCGGATGCGCGCGAGACTTCTTCCATCGCGACGACATGGCCGAGATAACCGAGACCCATGCCGCCGAACTCCTCCTCGACGGTAATGCCGTGCAGCCCGAGTTCCCCCATTTCGGGCCATAGTTCGCGCGGGAAGGTGTTTTCGGCGTCGATGTGGGCGGCGCGGGGCGCGAGCCGCGTGGCGGCCCAACGCGCAGTTAGCTCGCGGATCGCGTCAACGGTCTCGCCGAGCGAGAAGTCCATCGAGATTGTGGAATGCCAGCCCATATTTGCGGTCCTGATTGGTCAACAGCTCATGGTGGAGCCGCGCCTGCCATGCTAATGCGATTTACCAGGGATTTTCCTCATGGATCGGACCAATTGAGGTGAGTCAAGGCGGCCCGGTGAGCCCACTTTAGGCTCATTCTTGGAAACCCAGGAGAATCTAGCATGGCCTTGCAGCGGATCGTGATGCATTTGGCCCGCAATCCAGAGGCCGGAATTATCTCCGGCGACAGCGAGCGCGGCTATGCGTTGGTGGTCCCGCTCACTGCAGATGGCCTGATCGATGAGGCAGCGTGGCGCGACCATAAGGATGCCTGCGTCGTGCGTGCGTTTGCGCCAGGCGAGGCGCTGCGCGAGGGGCGGCTGACGCGGCGCGGCCATAATTGGTTCTTCGACTATGAACGTGGCGAGACTGCCGATGACGAGCCGATCTTCAAGCTGGATCGGCACACATTCAAGGTCGGCGAATACGTCACCGTGAAGGACGATGAGGATCGCCCTTTGGTCTATCGCGTCGACCGCATCGACCCGGTTTGACAAGCGTGCTGAGCGCTATTTCGAACGCCAGGTGAAGATAGCGCTGACGCCGTAATTCCACACTGCGCCAACCAAAATGCCCGCAATAGCTGCGGCGACCCATGAATAATGCTGCTCGACAAAGAGCGCGTTGGCGACGCCGACATTGGCGATCGCGCCGATTGCGCCAACGGCGTAGAAACTCAGCAAGCCGCGCACATTGCCCCAGAAGCCCTTCAGGCGCCGGTCGCGATAAGTCAGCAGGTTGTTGACGAAATAGTTGAAGGTCATCGCCACGGCGGCGGCGGTGGCTTGGCCGACATCGAAGCTGGCGCGGAAGCCTTGGAACATAAGCGCAAGCGTCGCCATGTGCACGAACACGCCGGCGCCGCCAACCATCGAGAACATAACGAAGCGGGCCGGAACGAAACGGCCGATCGACTTGTCCAGCAGCAGGGCGATGTATTCCCACGTCACCATGCTGTCGAGCTTGCTCTCGCCATGTTCGCGCGGGCTGAACTCGAACGGCAATTCCTTGATCTTCAGCCGGCGCGGCGCGGAGGCGATAATGTCGAGCAGGATTTTGTAGCCCTGGCTCGAGAGTTGACGTGCGGCGACGTCGAAGCTGGCGCGGCGGATCATGAAGAAGCCGCTCATGGGATCGCTGAGATCGGCCTTGACGATCAGCCGCGACATTTGCGTGGCGACGCGGCTCACGGTCTGGCGATGCTTGGACCATTCGCCGACGCCGCCGCCGGCCATGTAGCGCGAGCCCACCACCAGATCGACGCTGGGATCGGCGAATTGCTCGGCCATGCGTGGCAGCAGCGTCTCGTCATGTTGCAGGTCCGCATCCATCACCGCCACAAGCGGGGCGCTCGTGCTCTGAATGCCTTCAACCACGGCCGAGGAGAGGCCGCGTCGCCCGATACGGTGAACGAGCCGGACCCTGGGGTCGGCTTGCGCCGCCGCACGCAGCGCGTCGACTGTCCCATCCTTGGAATCGTCGTCGACGAAGACCGCTTCCCAGGGGATGCCGGCCAGCGTTTCGCTGAGCCGGTTAATCAGGATGGGAACGTTCTCGACCTCGTTAAAGGTTGGGATCACGATGGCGAGGCGCGCCGGCAAACCCGCCGGAGCGGGCGCCGCGGCTTGTTGAGGGGCGGATTGAAGATCTGGGCTGGTGGAGCCGTGCATGGCCGGCCTTTAGCAGATGCGCCGGCAAGTGGAACAGTTTTAACCATGCAGAATGCGCAAGCATTGCTGCATCTGTGTGAAGGGTCGCTGCGACTTTTCTTGCATTAGCAACCCCATGGGGGCGAAAAACGGCACGAACTGCCGCCCCGGGAGCGTGCGACTTTGTTGGTCTGGCTGGGCATAGGCGCTGTTTTGGCGGCGCTAACCATGGTCCTGCCGCTGCGTTGGGCGGCGGCGATCACGGTTGCGTGCGTGCCGCTGGCCGGCACTGCGGTGATGATGCTGGGCTCTGACCCGGTGACGCTGCCCTTGGTGGTCACCGCCGGATTTGTGCTTCGCCATGCCTTTGGGCTCCTCAACAAGCCGCTGCGCGAACAGTTTCTCGGTCTGGTGAGCACCGATCTCCTGTTCCTGGCGTTCATAGCTTACTCGGTTGCGTCGGCTCTGGTGTTCCCGCGCCTGTTTGAAGGGGACACGGTGGTGATCCCGCAGGCCGGGCGCGCGGTCGTGCTTGGCCCGGCGCAGTCCTCGCCAGTGCAGATCGTATACTTGCTGGTCGCCTTCTATCTGTACCTCGCGCTGCGCCACACCATGCTGCGGCGCGGCATGGAGTTCATTGTCGCGGCGATGCTGACGCAAATCGCGCTGTTCGGCGGGTTCGGGCTAATCCAGGCCATGGCTGGTCTCGCTGGCGTGCCGATCTCCACCAGCTGGATCGTCAACAATCAGGGTTATGCGCTGCTCACGCAGGTGGAGCTTGCGGGCTTCACGCGGGTCACGTCTGTGTTCGTCGAAGCATCGTCATTCGCGGGCTGGGCTACGGGCGCGCTCGGCTTCTGCTACGGGCTCTACATTAATCGCGTGCTGCCAAAAATTACGCTGCCGCTCATCATCGTGATGAGCATCACGCTGATCCTCTCTACCTCTTCAACCGCTTATGTGGGCCTCTTGTGCATCGGCTTGGCGGCGACGGTTTATGCGTTCTTCGATTCCGATCGCGCGCGTCACGAGCGCGGATTCCTGATCGTGCTGGGCGGGGGCTTTGCGGCTGTCGGCGCGCTGATCATGGTGATGTCGGCGCAGGATGGATTGCTCGCCGGTCTGCGCAACATGATTGAGGAAATGACCATTCGGAAGAGCCAATCGGGCTCTGGCATTGAGCGGGCGCAGTGGGCGGCAAGCGCCATTCAGAATGCGCTCGACACCGGATTGCTTGGCGTCGGCTATGGCGCGGCCCGGTCGTCCGGCCTGTTCCACCAGATTGTCGGCACGGTGGGCGTTCCGGGCCTCATCTTGTTTGTGCTGATTGTGTGGACGCGGGTGCGCCGCATGTTCAATCGCCCGCGGACGGGCGAGGAGAGCGTTGTCTGCGCCGGCGCTTTTGCGCTGTGCTGCTTGCTCGGCGCGCAGGCCGCTGCTGGCAACGATTTGGCGCTGTCCAACACGTTCTGGATCTATTGCGCCATCGCCGCCGCACCCTTGGCGCAGCGCGCGGCTGCACGCGCGCGCACATCAGAAGCGATGGAGCAGAGGGCTGAAGAGGCGGGGCCGACCAGCGCTGAACGGCCTATTTGAACTGAAGAATGCGCTCCGGCGCTACGCGGCCGCGCATGGCGTCGGCGAGTGCGAGCAAGTTACCGCGCAACCTTCCGACGCGATCAATCCATGGTTCGGGCTTAAATGAGCGCACCGCGTTCGCCGCGATATTGCGTCCGACCAAGTCAAAGGTTTCGAATGGCTTCATCGTCCCTTTGCGCAGCAGGTAGAGCGGATTGGCGACTTGGGAATAACCGAGGCGCAGGCCTGGTGAACGGGCCTTGGTGACGCCAAGATGCACGCCCAGCAGCCTGTACGAGCGGGCAATGCGGCCATGAGCAGCCAGGCGGCGCGAGAAATCGCGATCCTCCTGCCAGGAATAGAGCGGCAAGCGTTCGTCAAAGCCGACATCGGCGGCGGCGGGCATGCGCGCGGCCATGTTGCACCCGTACACGTGATCGATGTCCCACATTTCCGCGCCATCGGGACGTGGCGCCGGTGGCGGCGGATTCTGTATGGCGACGGCCGCTTCTTCGAAGCTGACGCCGCCTGTATGGACCCCGTCAATGAAGACCCAGCCCGTCAGCGCCGCCACGTCCGGGTGGGCGGTGAAGAGCCGCTCAATCTCCGCGAGATAGGTGGGGGTTGGCACGTAGTCGTCGTCGAAGAACACCACCGCATCGCAGCGGCCGCGCAAGGCGTTCATCGCGGCGTTTCGTTGTGCAGAAGCGCCGCGCGGCGCGATCATGGTTTCAATCCTGGGATCGAGTTCGGCTAGGCCCGCGACATCTTCCGGTGCGGCGCCTGAGATCAGGAACACGTCTGGCGCGCGCGTCTGCGCCAGCATGGTTGGCGCAGTCTGACGCAGCACGGCGGCGCGTCCGGTGGTGGCGATGGCGACTGCAAGGCGCATTGAAATTAGCGTCTCACGCGAATGTAAACGGGCCCTTCCGCCTCAGTGACGACGATGCGGCGTTCGCCGTCATAAGCAAGGGGCGCGCCGAAGGCGTTCTGCACGGAGAGCACATTGCGCGGCGCGGTGACGACAACGCGGCCCCCGAGCGCCTCGGTCCAGACCGCATAGACGGCGTCTTGGCGGCCCTCGAGCCGGATGGCGTGGGCGAGCGGGGGAAGGTCCTGCAAGACTGCGGTGAGGCGCCGGCCCGCTGCAATGCCTGAGAATGTGCGCATGGCCTCGTGGGCCGGTTTGGGGTTGCCCTCGGCGTCGACGACACCGAAGTTAAATTCGCCCTCGGTTGGCCAATTCGGCGCGTTCTCTGGATTGCGATCGCGCCATTCATACCAGACCGTCAGCGGCGCGCGGAGCGCCCAAAGCGTCAGCATTTGCCGCGCCAACATAATGCCCTGGCGTCGCCGGCCGGGCGCAGCGCGCCCATCGCCGCCGCCGATCACAGAGGAGTAGCCCCATTCCGTGACCCAGAGCGGCGTGTGCGCGTTCATTTGGTTCGCAATTGCGCTGCGCAGCTCCGGGAAGTCTTGCGCCGCGCTTTCCGGTCCGCCTGGGCGGTAGGGGTGGATGGCGATGGCGTTGAGCGGGGCGCGGTCCAAACCCTCCAACATTTCGCCGAAGTAGTCGTGGTTGGCCCAGGAGAGGCCGCCGCTAATGATTTCGGCGCGGCGATCTACGCTGCGGACGCCGCGCACGGTCTCGCGCGCTAGCCGCGCATATTGGTCCGGTTCGAAGCGGCGGTAAGAACCCGTGTCGGGCTCATTCCAAATCTCAAAAATCACGGGCTCGCCGCGAAAATGCGCCGCCGCCGCGCCCGCATAAGCGACATAGGCGGCGCGGTCTTCATCTTCGATCACCGCGCCGCCGCCGCCATGATCGGGATGGCCATAGTCGAGGATCAGCAGCGCGCGCATGTCACGCGCGTCGAGCGCGCCGACAAGTTCGTCAAAGCTAGAGAAATCATAAGCGCCGTTGGTTTCAACTTGAGTCCAGAACAAGTCGGTTCGAACCAGCTGCACGCCAACGGCGCGGGCCGCATCCAATGCCGCGATATCGTGGCGATTGTGCATGTTAACGCCAAGGATCGGCGCGTTCGTCGGTGCGACATGAGCAGCGCGCGGCGCGCGCTCGGGCAGCACATAGGCTTGCTCCCGCGCATTCACGATGCGGACATCGTCGATCAGCACCGCGCCCCGTTGCGGCGCGCGACCGCGGGCCAGAAAGGCGATGCGCTGAATGCCTTCGCGCACAAAGCCATCATCGGCGCCGCCCCAATGTTCCGGCGCTTCCCGGTCGAGGCGCAGCACCATTTGCCGCCAGCCATCGGCGGCTTGATGTTCCAGGGTGGTGTTGGACAAACCGAATTGCAGGGTTTGACCCGTTCCATCGATCAGGCGGACCGCAATGTCGCTATCTGCCGGCGGCGAGATGGCGAAGGCGAGCACGTCACCCTCGCGTGTTGGCGCTGCGGGGTCGAGCCTAAGTTCAGCGCTCACATAGGCGCCGCATTGATTGGGCTGCACGCAGGTAAAGGCGTAGTCCAATCGCCCGCCATGGCCATGCAGACCGTGACCAATGGTAAAGGCGCCGGAGCCGCCAGGAAACTCCGCGCCATCATGGAAGGACCATTGGCCCTGGGTCTGATCGAAATCGGCGAGCGCGCGCGGCGGCTCGGCTAACGCCGCCACCGCCGCAAGGCCAAGCGCAAGCGCCAGAATGGCGCCGCAAGCGCCTGTTACGCGGAGGATCCGTTCTTGATCCAAGGCGCGCCTGTCTCCCACGCTTTCTCCAGCACTGCTCTATCCCGAAGCGTGTCCATAGGCTGCCAAAAACCGAAGTGGCGGAATGACGCAAGCTGGCCTTTATCGACCAGGCGTTGCATCGGTTCCTGCTCCCACACCGTCGTGTCGCCGTCGACGAGATCGAACACGCCGGGCTCGCAGACGAAGAAGCCGCCATTGATCAGGCCGACGTCGCGGCTGTCCTTCTCACGGAACGTGTCGACGCTTTCGCCATCAGATGACAGTCCCATGACGCCGAATCGGCCAGGCGCGGGCACGGCCGTCACGGTCGCCATTTTGCCGTGCTTCTTATGGAAAGCGACGAGCTCATCGATGTTCACATCGCTCACGCCGTCGCCATATGTGACCATAAAGGTCTCATTGCCGATAATGTCGCGCGCGCGCTTCAAGCGGCCGCCGGTCATGGTGTCGAGGCCGGTATCGACCACCGTGACGCGCCACGGCTCGCCGCTGGGGCGCTGCCAAAGGATCTGGCCGCTGGCGAGGTCAATCGTAAAGTCGCTCGAAAGTTTGGAGTAATTCAGGAAATAGTTGCGGATGAAGTCGACCTTATAGCCGCCAAGCACGACGAAATCAGTATGCCCGTACTGGGCGTAGATTTTCATCACATGCCACAGAATCGGCTTGCCGCCCACTTCCACCATGGGCTTCGGCCGGATGGCGGTTTCTTCACTGAGACGCGTGCCAAAGCCGCCGGCGAAGATCGCGACCTTCATTATGAGAAGCTCCAGAACAGCTTGTCATCCAGCAGCTTCTGGCCGCGCAGCTTGAGCAGCATTTTGAGCCGGGTGTAGGGATCGGATTTGAACGTCTCGGCGCTCATGTCGATGCGCTCGAACAGGTCGCGCATTTGCTGCGCGCCCTTTTCGGCGTTCCAATCGCACCTATAGCCTGGCAGCACTTTGCCAATCTTGTCGAAGTTCACGCGATAAGAGCGGTTATCGGCGCTTTTCTCGCCCACGCTCAGCTTACAACCCGGGAAAGTCTTGGCGACGATCTCGGCGATTTCGATGACGCGATAATTCTGATCGGTCGAGCCGACATTGAACACTTGGCCTTTGATCTGATCGTGCGGCTGCAGCAGCGACATATGCGCGGCTTTGCAAATATCGAGCACGTGCACCAGCGGACGCCAGGGCGTGCCATCAGAGAGTAGTTTGATCTCCTTGGTGGTCCAGGCGAGACCGCACAGATCGTTGAGCACGATGTCAAAGCGCTGGCGCGGGCTGGCGCCGTAGGCGGTGGCGTTGCGCAGGAAGCAGGGCGCGAAATCATCGCCCGCCATCGGGATCAAAGTCTCTTCCACCATCGCCTTGCATTCCGCGTAAGCGGTTTGCGGATTAACTGGCGAGGTCTCGTCGAGGATCTGATCGGGCGAGCCGACGCCATAGACCGAGCAAGACGAGGTGTAGACAAACCGCTTCACACCGGCTTCGCGTGCGGCATTGGCGAGACGCACCGTGCCGCCATAATTGATCTCTTTGGTGAGGCCGGGATCTTGTTGGCCGAGGGGATCGTTGGAGAGTTCCGCCAAGTGCGCGACAGCATCGAAGCCTTTGAGGTCGGCGGTGACGATTTCGCGAATGTCCTTGGTCAGCATCATCGGACGCGGGCCGCCGAGCGGGTAGAGCCAGCCTTGGCGATAATAGCCGGTGTCAAGGCCGACCACATCCATGCCGCGCTCGATCAGATAGCGGCCAAGCACCGCTCCAATATAGCCATCCGCACCAGTGAGAAGAACGCGCACGCTTAAATCTCCGCTCAAAGTTTCTTAAGCACGGCCTGCGCCGCGCGTTCGCCGCTGAAGAAGGATTCGTCGGTCCACATATAGCCCCAGTCGCCATAGCGGCCGCAGGCGTGGATGCCGATCTCGTCCAGATAGTCGCGCACCTTTTTGATGGCGGCAGGACGATCATGATCGAAAATGATGTTGCCCGAGGTCAGCCAGGCGCTGGTGTGCGCGATCTCGTCATCGTCGCGCATCAGGCCGCATTTGCGCAGGCTGGCGATCACTTCCGGGATCAGGCTTTCCGGCGTTTGCTGCAGCGGGCGATACTTGTCGCTGAAATAGACTTCCGCCTGAATCGCGCCGCAGCCCTTCGGCACGGTGTTCGGCGAGAGCAGATGCGGGAAGGAGAGGCGCGCGAAGATAATGTCGGCGTCGTAGAAATAGGTCCAGTGCGCGCGCGTAATGTCTTCGCGCTTCAGGCCGATATTGACGATCACCGCTTTTGATGTGGTCAACTTTTGTGAAGCTTCCACCACATCAGTCGGCGCGCCCTTAATGATCGGCAGCAAAGTCGGCAGCGGGATCGAGGAGATCAGCTGCTTGAAGCCGACCACGCGGCCATCGGCGAAGCGCACGGTGCGTTCGCGCGGATCGACCTCGACGGCGGTGCTGTTAAAGCTCTTTTCCGCCAGCGGGGCGAACTTGTCGAAGTAAGCGACGAAGCCGCGATCGGTCGGATAGCGGAAGTCGTCAATGTAATGCAGCGACGGCGTTTCCGGTTCGAGCGCGCCGCGCAGCACGGTGGCGAGATCACCGCGATAGAGGCGGGGCCCCAGCCAGTCCGTGGTCAGGTTCTTGGCTTCTGTGGTGTGATATTTTTTGGTGTATTCGCCCGGAAAGGTGTTGGCGAAGGTCGGGCCATAGGCGGCTTCAAGCCATTGCTGGTAGTTGTCGATCTTCGGCGGCGTGGCTGCATTGGCTTCCACCAGTTCCTGAATGCATTTGATGATCAGGTCTGTCGGCAGGCCATGCAGATTGGCGTGGGCCGGGTGCTTGATCCAATGGCCTTGCCAGTAATTGTTCACATACGCATTGATGCGCTCGAACTTGCCGTCGACGGCGTTGGCCAACAGCTCCTGGAAGCGCTTGTCCTTAGTGAAGGAGATGTGCGGGCCGTCATCGAAGATGAAGCCGTCCGGCGTGGCGCGGGTGGAGGCGTGGCCGCCAATGGCCGGCCGATCGTCGAACATGAGCGGGCGGATGCCTTCTTGGGACAGCTGATAAGCCGCCCCGCACCCCGCCATGCCGGCGCCGAGTATGACAATGCCGCGATCGCTCATGACGCCTTCTTTCGCGCGCGCATGCCTTCAAGTGTCATGCCGACTCCGGTTTTCAGATCGATGCGCGCCTTCCAGCCTATGGCCTCGAAGGTTTTGCGCGTGTCGCCGACAATAATGGGCGGTTCATAAGGCTGCGCCTGACGCGCGCCCAGGCGCACCAGATCGGGCCGCCCCGCTTGGTTAGCGAGTTCGAAAATGATGTCCTTCAGCGTGATCGCTTGGCCGCTGGCGATGTTATAGGCGCCGGCGGCGTCCGAGAGCGCGAGCGCGGCCAATCCCTCGGCGACATCGTCAATATGCAGATAGTCGCGGATCTGACGCCCGTGCGAAGTTTCGGCTGGCCGCCCCTCCAGCAGCGCGTGCGCAACGGAGGCGACGAGCCGCGTCGGGTTCTCGTCTTCGCCGTAAATGAAAAACGGACGCGCCCAAGCCAAGCTGAACTTGCCTGAACGGGCGAAGCCTTCGAGCGCCACGTGAAAGGCGTGCTTGGCCGACCCATAGAGCGTGGACGGGGCGATCGGCGTCAGCTCTTCAACGCAAACGCCCTGGCGCCAATCATACTCAAAGCAGGTGCCGCAGCCGACAATGCGCTGCCCGCCAGCCTCGATGAAATGGCGCGCGAGCGCGAGACTATGGCCGAGCCAATCGATGTTCTCCGGTGAGTTGGACACATCGCCATACACAGCCCGCCAGCCGAGGTGCAGCAAGTGCGTGGCCCCGGCTTCGCGAACCAGGCGAGCACGATCCTCTGCTTGGGTAAGGTCCGCCTTAAGCCAGCTAATGTTCGGCGCGGTGCGTCCGGGCGCGCCGCGTGTTACCGCGACCACATCAGCGCCCTTCGCCGCAAGCGCGTTGAGCGTGCGTGCGCCGACAAAACCAGTTGCGCCAGTGAGCAGAATTTTCGTCATGCCTGGAAATCCGGCCAGGCGCGGTCTTTGTCAGAAATCACCGTGACAGGCAGAGGCAGTTCGATGCCGATGCCGGGATCGTCATAGCGCATGCCGGCTTCAGCGCCGGGGGTATAGGCGCGGGAGACGAAATAAGCCACCTCGGCCTCGTCCGTCAGCGCTTGATAGCCGTTGGCGAAGCCTTCGGGCACATAAAGCTGATTACGGTTGTCGGCGGTGATCTCGAAACCTTGCCATTTGCGGAAGGTCGGCGAGTCCGGGCGCACGTCCACAATCACCTGGAAGATCGCCCCGCGCAGGCAGCGCATCACTTTGACTTCGCCATGCGGGGCCCGCTGCCAGTGCAGGCCGCGGAAAGCGCCCTTTTTCAGGCTTTGCGAGGAGTTCTGCTGCACGAACGTGCTGACAAGGCCCGCCTTGGCGAACTCCTCGGCGCAGAAGGAGCGCGCAAAGAAGCCGCGATCGTCGCGAATATAATTCAGCTCGATCAAGCGCGCGTCTTTGAGATTGGTTTCGTGGAAGATCATGCAGCGCGGCTTCCCGGCAGGAGGGTTGGGTCAGGCATGATGGCGCCGTTCGCCAAGGCGCACACGACAAGGCAGACGCGTCCGTCGGCTTTCCACACGCCAATTGAGCGCGCGGACAGGGAAGCCGCAGCGTCGGTAACCATTGTCGAGCCCCAGACGCGCCGAGGTCGGCGCACACGCAGCAGCAAACTACGCTCTGATGGGCGCTTGATCCAGTCCGCTCCCCATTGGCGTTAGGCGTTAGCTACGTTTTGAACCGGGGCGCCTCCAACGCCGCAAATGGCATTGCCCGCGCAGCGAGAGGCGCCCGCCTAAATGGCGCCGCCACGCCGGCTTTGATGCAATTCGGGGCGCCGTATTTTCGTCGCCAACCGCATAGTCTCGATGAAGGCGCGCATGGGATGGTGCTCGGCTGCGAAGCTGGTTTCGATGCGGCACTTCAAGCGGCGCGTGACGCGGGCTGGCGCATTCACCGTCACCGCATAGGCGGCCGCGCGCCAAACCTTGAGGTCTGCGGTCTCATTACCGGCGTAGGTGAATCCCCCTGGGAACGCGTCGCGCAGGCGCTCAGCTTTGCGCGACGATTTGAGATTAGCCACGCCATCGGAGGCGAACACGCGCTCGAACAAGCCAAGATGATCGGCTACGGCTTGCGCCGTGCGTTGATCCGAGGCCGTCGCCAACACAATCATGCGCCCTGATTTCTTCTCCGCTTCGAGCCAAGCGACGACTCTTTGATCGTAGGGAAGGAGGGTGACGTCCGGCGGATGCAGTTCGGCCAGGCGCATCTTTGCATGGGCGCGTCCCTTAAGCAGCCAAAGCAAGAGCAGCGGCGCCTTCCAGGGCGTCGCGAACAGAAAGCGCAGAATTGTTTCGGTAAACACGTCGCTGTGAATGAGCGTGCCGTCGAGATCGACCGCCAAGGGCAGCTTGGTCCGCGCCTTCGTGTCGGCAGATTCTAGCACGCGCTCGTTCCTCGGCTTCGCCCGCAATTTTAAGGTCAACATAAGCGCCGCCGCAGCTGCACAATGCAACAAGCCTTAGCGGCTCCGTCTGACCGCGATATACTTAATTTTCGCTGCCACCGCGGCCTAATCAACCACCGGCGCCGCCGGCGCAGCGCTCTAGGCGGCATCGGGCCGCGATATTTTTAAGGCTGTCGGCGGCCAGTCCGGAATTCCGTTCGCGTTCAGCTTAGGCTGAAAACGCTGCCCGGCCCATGACAGCATGCTTGACGCATAGTCCCAGAGCGAAGGTTCAAAGCCGCGGCTGCGCAACAGTTCCAAGTCCCGTTGAGCGACATCGCGATGACCAGTCACGCTGCGCAGTGCGATGCGGCGATAAATGCGCGCGAGCTGTTCGCGCTCTACGCGGCTATACTCAGTGGCGCTGAGCGCACCGGGGCCGTAGCGCTGGAGGCGAGCAAAGTGCTCCCAGTGCTGGGACATGGACTTTTTGGTCCAGGTCGAGGTGAGCGAGGCGGCGTGATCAATGGTCTTGAACAGCGGCTCATGCACCCACGCCACGCGCCCGCCTTGCGCCAACGCGGCAAACCCGGCCTCCGCGTCGAAAGCCACCACATCAGAGGGATAAAATGGGCCCGGCCCGCGCAGATCGGTTCGATAGGCCAAGTGGTGGTAAGCGGGTTGAGCGCTGTCGGATAGAATGCGCGCCATGAAGTTGCTGGCTTCAAAAACCGTGGTCGAGGCCGGCAGATTGGTCGGCCGAAGCACATTGTTCCACAATTCCTGCGCCCCGATGATGCGCACATCATCTGCGCTTGACGCGGCGCGCGCCAATTTCTCAATCGCGTCCGGCGCCATGGAATCGTCAGCGCAGAGAATTTTGAAATAGTCGACGTCGTTGGGGACTAGCCGCACCGCCTCGCTCCAATTGGCGGCCGCCGGCAGTGTCTGCGGGTTGCGGTGCGCGACGATAGGAACGCTGCGATCCCTGAAGCGGGCGATGATATCCGCTGTCCCGTCCGTGCTGCAATTATCGAGCACGATATGGATCAGCGGACGATAGGTCTGCGCCTGCACCGCCTCCATCGCAGCATTTAGGAAGCCGGCCCCATTATAAACCGGCGTCACGACAGCGAATCGAAGCTCCGTTGTCATGGCGATCAGCTGGGGGGCGAGAACTCAGCGAACCGGTTCAAACACGCCCCTGAAATCGGCGCGTATTCAATTATGGCAGCGCGAGGGTCGGGGACGTCGAAGAAGTTGGAGCTAAGCAGAAAATAGCTCAGGAGCTCGCGGTTGAACTTTTCGAAAGCGAAAGTTCCGCCCAGCGCCAATTGCAGTGGATAGAATCCAGTGACGCGCACCCCGGCGGTAAGCGCCTTTAATTTTGGCGCGAAATCCGTATTGCGACCATCCATAGCGTCGACGGTGAATGCGCGGATCGTCTCGTCGGGGATGGTGACGCCTGGCAGGTAGAAGTGCAGCATTTCCTTGAAATAGTCGTAGGGCGTTCCGGTCAATCCATAAACGCCGACGCCTACGCCAACAGCGCCTACCGCTGCTCCGCTCAGCATCAAGGTTCGGCGCGTGAGCTTCATGCTGACCTCGTCAGCTTGTCGGCCGCGCGCAGGGATAAGGCCGCAACCGTCACGGAGATGTTGACGCTCCCAGTGGTCGGGAATGTCGAACTGCCAACAACAACCAGATTGCGAGCACCGTGGTGAATCAAGCCGCCATCGATCACGGAGTTTTCAATCGAGGTTCCCATCCTTGTGGTGCCTTGGATGTGGCCCAAGGTCGCCCATATCTCGCGAAAATGAATGGATTCGACGGGGAGCGATGAAACCAATTCGTGCAAAACTGAATTGGCGTGATCGAGGCTCTTATAGGCGTAATCTGTGAAATGGAACGGGTCGACGACTGGAATATCGCCCTCGCCGATTGAGATGCCGTTCGATTCCTGCGGAATATCTTCGATGTAGTAAGAAACCGGCATGACCTGACGCCAGCGCCCGTATTCGGTGCGCATGCCGTATATGCCCCGGTTCTCGATATAGATGACGTTTGAGCCGAATTGGCTGCGGTGCGGACCGTCGAGATAAGTGGTGTTGAAGCAGGTTGTGCCGGTGCCGCCGTCAAAATGGTTGAGCCCATCGAGCATGACTTCAGCGTGGGCGTACATCTTCTCGCACAGATAGCGGCCAAGCCCGTGCCCGCCCAATCCAGAGCGCATCATGATGAAGGGCGAATGCATGGCGTTGGCGCCGAGGACATAGAGATCGCCGGAGACAGTGCGTTCGGCGCCATCCTTCTTGAACACGACACCACGGATCTGACCGGCTTCGACGATCAGGTGCTCTACCTTCGCGCCGAGCATGATGTCGACGCGGCTGTCATCGAGCAGCGGCATCAGCGTGTTGATGATGGTGAACTTGGAATCGCCGGGGCAAAGCCAGCAATTGCCCGTGGCGCAGCAAGGTGGACGGCTGCCAACGGGAACACTGAGGCGTGCATTGGGAACCACGAAATGCTTGTTCGGCATCGCCGCCTTCATGATGCGGTCAGCGGAGGTCATGTTGTGCGGCGGTTGCGGGTAGGGATTGGTGTTCGGCCACTCGACATTGAGATCATCCGGGCCGGCGATCATCATGATTTGCTCCGCCTCGTTGAAGTAAGGCGTAAGCTCATCATAGGTCACCGGCCAATCGGCGCCGACGCCATAAGTGGACTTCAAAGAGAAGTCCGATGGGTGCAGGCGCGGGGTTTGTCCCCACCAGCAGTTTGATCCTCCGCCCAGGGCTACCGAGAATGCCCAGGGTTTGCCGCTCTGATTATTGATCACATCGCCTTCATTGAGCGCCGAGTTTCGGGCGTTCTCAATTTGCCATTGATGCGTGTGATATTGCCCCCATTCGAGGATGAGGATGCGAGAGCGGGGGCGCTTTCGCAAAAATTTATGCAGGAAGAAAATCGTGCCAAAGCCCGATCCGATCAGGACAGCATCATAGCCGGTGGTCTGGTCTAGCTCTGATATCAGGCGCACTGGAGTACCAAGCTCAAGATCTCCTCAGGGTTCTCCATAGGCCCGCCACATGGGTCAAGCGCAATCGCGTCCTAGAGGTGGAGGCTTAAATTATTGCTGAGCAACGCAGCGGGCGCCGTTCGCCTGATTTGCCACGCCTAGGCCTAGGCGCGTCGTTTTAGGCGAGACATGCGGGCTGAGAGGACCTCGAACACCTTGGCCTCCGCGCCTGGCTCACGCCCCGACATGTTCCACAGCGCGAGCACGGTTGCGGCGTATATGAGCCCGGCCGTCGCAACAACGCCAAGCACCCAGAGTAGGAGCATGGGGCCATCAAGGCTGGCGCTATAGGGCCTGATCAGCATGATGAATCCCGCCATGACCGCCGCGCCCGCGATGAACCGCCACCCGGCAAGGATTTGTGACACCAGGGGGAGTCCGATCAGCGCCCGGACCTGCAGCATGCCGTAAAGCGCCACGATGGTGAGAGCGACGAGACGCACCACCAGCACGCCCGTCACGCCGAAGAAGATGGCGGCGACGAGGCTTAGCGGCATCTTCACCACAAGTTCCGCCACGCTCACGCGGGTGTTGACGAGGTTGCGATCCATGATGATCGCCAGCGGCGCCAGCGCCGCGATGTGCATGGTGGGGATGGAGGCGAGCGTCAGAATAGTGAGCATTGGCGCTGCTTCAACCCAATGATCGCCCAGCAGCAGGCGCAGCGCCGGCTCTGAGAGAGCGCTGAGGCCAACCAGCGCCGGAATGGCGATCGCCAACACGGATTGGGAGCTGAAGCGATAGGCCGTGGCCAGGCCAGCCTTGTCGTTCTGGAAGGCGGCGAAGGCGGCGGCGAGTGGCCGCAGCAACTGCACCACAACGACCTGGATCGGCATTATCGCAAGCGTGTTGGCCATGGTGAAATGGCCGAAATCGCTGCGAGAAGCGAATTTGCCAAGGATCAATTGATCGCCCTGCCAATTCAGCGCCTGGACGGTTTGCGACAGCGTATTCCAGCCGATCAAGTCGGCGAACTCGCGCCAGGCCGACAGTGAGAGGCTCGGTCGGTAGGGCGCCAGGATGTAGGAAAGCACGCACATGACCAACGGCGCAGCGATGGTGCCGACAGCGAGCGCCCAGTAGCTTCCGGTCGCCACAGCTATGGCGGTGGCCGCAGCCAAGGAAGCCGCCTTGGCTGCGATTTCGAGGCTGAACTCGCGCGCAAACTGGAAGTTCTTCGCATAGTGGGCCATGCGGGGGCTGAGCAGGCCGCGCAGCGCGGGCGCCAGGCTCAAGGCGCAGGTCAGCGCGACAAGGCGCGGGTCGGTGTAGAATTGCGCCAACGGCCACGATAGGGCGAAAAGCAGGCCGGCGACGATCAAGCCGCGTAGCAGCCCTAGTGTGAAGGCTGTATCCAATCGGCTGCGATCTTCGGTCGATCCCCGCAGCAACACGATGCTGACCGGCATTTCGAGAATAGCTTCGATGATCTGCATCACCGTCATCGCGATTGCGACAAGGCCGAAATCGACTGGCGTGAGCAGATGGCCGAGGACGATCAGCGTCACAAAGTCGATGAGGCGTGTCGCCAGGCGCGCTGTAATCAACAGCGCAGCGCTGCGCGCGACGCCCTTGGCAATGTTCTCGCCGGAATTCTCCAACCCAATCTCCCGCGGCGCTATGCCCCTAGCGCCGTTACGGTCAGGAGCAAGTGCTGCGGGCGGTAGTTCGCCTGCGTCACTGATCGCAGGCACATGCCAATACCCGTTCGAAGCAACATGCGAGGCGCGCGGGAAGCGCGTGCGCGCGTCAGTAAACTGATGCCGTTGCGCATTTGCGCTTCAAAGGCGCCAACCTTCCGGCCGTTATGGTCAACGGCGCCATAGACCAACATTTTGTCCGGCAGGTTTTGGTAGGTCGTTTGGATGTTGGAGAGATCAGCGCGAGGGTCCATGCCGTACTTTTCGTAGGTCTTGTAAATATCTCCCGCAAATTGCGGGCGGGTGTGAGTGATGGGCACTGCGTCCACGACCGCAGCTTTGAACGCTGGTTGGTCGCTAAGCATGGTCCAGGCCAGATCGGCGCCCCAGCCGGTGGGGAATTTTTGCAGCAATGGAAGCACCAATTTCAGCTGACGACGCGAAAAGCAAGGCGTCATGGTTTCCACGTAATTGGTGAATCGCAGGTCAAAATCCGTGCACTGGCTGGTGATCGGATAGGAGAGATAGCTTTCCAGGTCGAGCGCCGGTTGAGCCACATCCAACTCATAACTCGCGCAAATGGCGAAGAGCCGATCTATGCCCCCGGCTGGAAATAGCAGGTCGTCGTCCGGAAACAGGAAGTAATCGTAAGCCTCAACGATTGCCGGATTGGCCTCGAAATAGCGAGCAATGCTGTCCCACTTGGTTCCGCGATCAATGGAAAGCGGCAGATCGCCATCCTGGACGCGATCCATATCTGCGCCGAACGCGCTGAGCTGCACGTCCCAATTACGCTGATCGGCTGGCGTAATCCAGGTTTTGTGAAGCGATCGGTCTCCAACCCGCGCGAACACCAGGTTTGGTTTGGCGGTCCGGTCCACGATCTGGCTCCGACCTCAAGTTGAGCGAGGCTTGCTCAGCGCGGTTTGGCGCCGCCTCAGTTTCAGATCAAGTGTGTCATTCCTTTGAGCGAATTTCGCGATGCCCCGGAGGTGCTTGGCGCCGCCAAAATACTCAGAGGTTAACCGAGATGGGCGCAAAGCAAGCTGGGGCGTCTATTCGCCGGTGAAATGCGGTGGGCGTTTTTCGACGAAGGCGTTGACCGCCTCCTTGTGGTCGGCGGTTTCGTGCGCAAGCGCTTGAAACGCGGCGGACAGTTCCAGAACGTCAGCGAAAGCAGCCTCCCGAGATTGGCGTAGCAAGCGCTTCGCCAGGCGCACGGCCCGCGGCGGGTTAACCGCCACGCGCTCTGCTAATGCCCTGGCGTCTTCGAGCACTTTCTCGTCCGGAGCGATCTTATTGATGAGGCCCAGGCGCAGCGCTTCTTCCGCGCCGATCTGATCGCCCGTCAGCACCAATTCCGCTGCGCGCGCGGGCCCAAGCAATTGCGTCAACACCCATGCGCCGCCATCGCCGGGAATGATGCCAACTTTCACAAAGCTCGACGCCACCTTCACCGAAGCGCCCATGACGCGCATGTCGCAAATGGCGGCGATGTCGAGGCCGAGGCCGATGGCCGAGCCATTAATGGCGGCAATGGTCGCCACTTCGAGATCGACCAAGGTGCGCATAATGCTCTGCACGCCGCGGCGATAATTGGCGCGGGTTTCCGCCGCAACGGCGCGCGGGCCAATGCCGGTGCGTTCGCGTATGGCTTTCAGATCGCCGCCGGAGCTGAAGGCTTTGCCCGCGCCGGTCAGCACCAGTGCGACGATCTCCGGATCGTCATTCGCGCGCGTCAATGCGGCGACGAGATCTTGACAATCTTCCAGCGTGGCGATGGCGTTACGGGTTTCCGGCCGATTGAGCGTAACAGTGGCGACGCGACCGGACTTCTCGAACGTGGCGAACGACATAAGGCCTCCCAAGGATGAGGCGGGCTTAGACCATGGGACGGGCGGCTACAACTATTCGGCTTGCCCAAGTTCGTAGGCTAGCATTGCCTCGGTCTGCACCAGAGCGCCAGCGCGCGACACTTCGAGGCGTGGTCCCTGGCCGTCAACGCGCACGCGATATTCGTAGCCCTCCGGCGCCGCGAATTTGAAGGCGATGGCGCCTGGCTCGACGTGCTCCTCGCCGCCGCGCACCTCGGCTGAGTACACCGTGCTGCGGCCATTGTCCGAAAGCTCGATCGCTGGACGCAGCCCCGCGCTGAAATCGAATGTCGTATAGATCAGATCGCCGTCCGCATCTTCATGGATCACCAGACTCCGCTTTTCGGTAACGCCCACAAGCCGCGTGCGCGGCAGCCAGCGGCATTGGGCGTCGGTCCCGCGAAACTGGAGCGATGTCAGCGCAGGCGTATAGGCGGCGCCCGGCGTTTCAAGCATGCCCGCGTTGAGAAGGCGAAGATGCCCTGCGTCCTGACTCTCCGCCGTGAAGGGCGTGTACATATTGCCCGCAGCGCCTTCGCTTTCGGCATAAACAATTTCGACGCGCGCGGTCTCCGCGCCGGTGCTCTTGCTGATCTCCGTCAGCGTGCTTGAAGCGCTCGATGGCGATTGCGCCAGTACAAATACGGCCGGCTGATCAATGGCGTCGCAGATCGCCCAGGCGGCGGGCGGAAGTGGCGCAGGCGCTGTGGTCGGTTCCGGCGGCGGCGCCGGGCTGCAGGCGGCGAGGGCGATCAGGCAAAGCAGGACGCGCATATCTCAAAGGTAAGCCGATGCTGACCCGTGAAACAGGGCCGAGCGCATGAATCTTCCATTCGGCTGAAAGCGACGAGCAATGGTTTCGCGCGCGCCCAGTTGGCGCTACATGTACGCTGCGCCGGCAGGACAGAGACGCCATTTTTTCATCGCCGGCGCCAACGAGGTGCGGCGTTTCTTGATTGGCCGCAGAATTATTGGAGCGGGTGAAGTGACTGAGGCGCCGCATCCAACGCTCAGGGCATGGCGCGCCGACGATTTTCCCGCCTACGTCCTGCTGCATTCTGACCCGCACATTGTGCAGTGGCTCGGCGGGTCGCTAATGAATGCTGAGCAGATGCGCGCCGCATTCGACCGAACGCGCGTGTTTCTCGACGAACATGGCTGGGGCATGTGGGCGATCGTCGACAATGGATTGATTGTCGGCGCTGCGGGGCTGCAGCCCGTGCGTGAACCGCTGCCGTCTGCTCCTGGCGTGGAAGCGGCGTGGCGTCTGGCCTTTCAAGCGCAGGGCAAGGGGCTGGTGACGACAGCCATGCGCGCGGTTCTGCCCTGGGCGTTCGCGCACATCGCCGATCTCGACGAGATTCAGACCTTCACCGCTGCGTCGAACCTAAAATCGCAAGCCGTGATGCAGCGGCTTGGATTTGAGCGGGATCGGGCGCGTGATTTTGAGCACCCCGCCTTGCCAGCGGGGCATCCGCTGCGCTCACACGTCTTCTTCGCGATGAAGCGGCCGCACTAAGGCTCTAGCGTGGATGCGGCGCTTGCGTCGGCGGCAACAGAGCGGGGCTTGGGGTCAACTCAAACTGCGCTTCCTCGGGCGAGGGGTGGCGTTCGCCTTCGCCAAACACCTCATTGACGTCCACGATCGCCAGCGGCGGCACATTCGCGTTGGAGGGAATGCTGGCGCCAGGCCCGATCTGCGCGCCCGCGCCAATAAAGGCGTAACTGCCTATGTGCACCGGGCGCACGAGTACGATCGAGCCGCCTTCCGTCTTTCGCCGCACATGGGCTGAAAGCTCCACATGCCGTGAGAACGTAACTCGATTGCCGATGTGCATCAGGTTTCGGTCAAGCACCGAAACATTCACCGACCACTCGACGCCATAGCCGATGCGCGAACCCCACAGGCGCAGCCACATCGAGTAGAAGCCAGGAATGACGCGCAGCAGCGCCTCAAGAAAAGGCAGCGCATCGTAGAAAACTTGGATGTGATGCGCCGCGAGCCAGGGCGAGAATTTGCGCCCATCTATCTTGGAAACGCCAATCGTGATCGCCGACCAGCGCAACAGAATGCGCAGAAAAATCGGCGGCAGCAGGTAAATGACCGAGATCAGTAGAAAGATAGTCCAGCCCGAAGGCCAAGCCGCCAGCGCCGCCAGCGCCAGCGAGGCTGTGAGCGTCAGCAGAAGCGGGAAATAGGAATAGAGACGGTCGAGCGCCGTCATCAGGCGGCGTCGCTGTGCACGGCGCCGGCAAAGAGCGCTTGCAATTCTTCGGCGCCGCGCGCGGCGCGCAGCTTTTCCCGCATGTCCGGCTTGCGCAGGAAGCGCGAGACACGCGCCAGCGCCTTCAGGTGATCCGCGCCTTTGTCCGCAGGCGTCAGCAGCAGAAAGACAAGATCGGCCGCGCGGCGATCCAAGGCGCCGAAATCTGTCGGCGGATCGAGACGGGCGAATCCGCCCACGGCGCGGGCCAGTCCTTTAATTTGGGCGTGCGGAATGGCGACGCCTTCGCCTATTCCGGTTCCTGACAGCCGCTCGCGTATGAGCACCGCCTCGTAAGCTGCGCGCGCGTCCGCGCCAGCGGCTTTGGCCAGCGCATCGGTCATCACTTGCAGCGCCTGGCGGCGGGTGGTCGCCGTCAAACGCGGCAAGATCGCCTCGCCCAGCACTAGGTCCCGCAGGTCGTTCATACCCACCTCAATCGCGCCGCAGCCGGAACGAGCCCCGTGCGCAGATCCGTTAGCCCGCGCCGTTGGGCCGTTCGGGATCGATCCAGCCGACGTTTCCATCGCTTCGCCGATACACGAGGTTAAGGCGGCCATTGGCTGCATTGCGGAACAGCAGCGCCGGGTTCTCGGCCAGGTCGAGCTGCATCACCGCCATGGACACCGTCATGGTCCGGATCGGGACCTTGGTTTCCGCAATCACAAGAGGGGTGGTCTCCTCTTGGGCGGGTGCGGCCTCAGCCTCACTCTCCTCCTGTAACGGGGCGAGCACATAGGCCGAAGCGCCTTCCGCGGGAAGGGGGGCGCGGCCATTGGCGTGATGATTTTTGAGGCGCCTCTTATAGCGGCGCACGCGTGTCTCAAGCTTGGTCAGCGCATCGTCAAAGGCGCTGTGGGCGTCTCCACCAAAGCCTTGAGATTGAAGCGATATTCCAGAAGACAGGTGGACTAGGCAGTCGACTTCGACGCCAACGCCCCCATTCTTGGCCACGGTCACGATCGCTTCCGTGGCTCGGCTGAAATACTTGGAGACGCCGCTTTCCAGCTCGGTCTCGATGCGGGTTCGGAGCGCTTCGCCGACATCCATCTGCCGTCCGGCGACCTGTACGCGCATATAGGAGCCTCCTTAACATTGCACCGCCAATCGGCGGGGGGCTCTCGGGACCAGGCCCCGCCCCCGAATGGGCCCTCCCGATCCTTTAAAGACGTAGGCCCCCGCCTGGGGCCGGTCAACGCGGCGGGCTCACCCAGGGCTCCCGAAATTGCGACGACTGACCAAAACTTCGGCTTTGCAGCGGCGGGTGAGCCCTGATCTGTGTATTTGTTGGCAGGGGAGCTACCAAAATGACAGCGGCGAGCGCCGAAACGCAGGCGCGGGTGTCGGCATTCGACCTGTTCTCGATCGCGGTCTGCGCGCTGTGCTGGGGCACCACTTGGTACGCAATCACGCTGCAATTCGGCGTGGTCGATCCGATCATCTCGGTGACCTATCGCTTCGCGTTGGCTGCGGCTTTGATCTTCGCTTGGTGCGTGCTGCGGCGAGAACCGATCGGTCTCACCTGCACGCAACATCTGAGTGCGCTTGGCGTCGGCTGCTTCACCTTCGCGATTGACTACGCCTTTGTGTACTGGGCCGAGCAGCGTGTCGCTTCGGCGGTGGTGGCTGTGGTGTTCGCCTCGATGGCGTTCATCAATCTGATCGTGTTTCGCATTGCCTTCGCCCAGCGCGCCTCGCTCGTGGCGTGGGCCGCGGCAGGGCTCGGCGTTGTCGGCGTGGCGCTCTTGTCTTGGGGCGAGTTGGACGGCGTCGAGTTCGGCGCGGCGCCTTTCATCGGCATTGCGCTGACCTTTGGCGGCGTGGTCGGCGCGGCGATTGGCAACGCTTTTTCGTGGCGCGGTGAACAGGCCGGCGCGCCGCTCATGGCGTCCACCGCTTGGGCGATGCTTTATGGCGCCGGCATTCTGACGGTGTTCGCCTTGGCGACCGGTCGCGAATGGGCGTTCGTATTCACAACGCCTTACGTCCTGTCGCTGCTGCACTTGGCCGTGAATGGTTCGGTGATCGCGTTCCTGCTCTATTACAGCCTTGCGCGCCGTCGCGGCTATGCGACCGCCTCCTATGTGTCCGCGCTGACGCCGCCCATTGCGATGCTGATGTCCAGCCTGTTTGAAGCGAAAACCTGGGGCGTGCTGGCCTTTGCCGGCATCGTCGCTGTGCTGGCGGGGCAAGTTCTGCTGCTGCGCACGCGCAAGAGCTAAGGCATGGCGCGCAGCGCGGCTTCTATGCCGGGCAGCATGGCGTCGTCATTGGCGTCTTCGCTGGCCTTTGCATTGACATAGAGCGCGCTCAAAAATGCATTCACATCGTGCCGCCAGGCGAGGCCGGCTTGTGACGCGAACACATCTTCACCCGCCGCAGGAAAGCGCGCGAACCAATCGCTCCATTCCGCCTCGCTCAGAGCACCGCGGCGGGCGATGAAGACGATCGGATAAGCTATACGCTCTGGCTCGCCATAAATGTAGAAATGTTCTTCCGGCGCGACTTGGGTTTCGATCGCGTCGCGAATGCGGATCAGCTCCGGCTTGCCCAGCGATGGATTAAGCGAGAGCTGCAGCAGCAGGTCCGCGCCATGGGCGACGCCGTGGCGCCAGCCTTCGGTTTCGCTGAAGCCGCGATAATCGCGCACACTGGTGAAGTAGGTGATGGCCGCATCCAGCAGCTGCGCGCGCTGCGCCGGCGTGAGATAGGCTTCGATCCGATCGGCCCGGGCGAGCTCGGACAAAACCAAAGCCGCGAAGGGGCGCTCGAAGCCAGGGCCCTCCGGCGCCCGCAAGCGCGCCTGCAAATCGGTGTTGAGCGCCAGCATCGTCTCATTGCTCAGTCGCCGTCCGCGAAGCAGGTGCGCGAACGCCTCGAACGCGTAGCCGTCACGCAAAGCAGAGTCGGGTGACGCCAGACAGGACGTCATCTCGCGCGCAAACGCGTTCCGCGCCGCAGCGTCGGCCATCGCCCATTCACTTTGTTTAAGCGCTTCGAGCGCAGCACGGTCATATCCCGCTGGCGGACACTGAGCCTGCGCCGTGGCGCAGGCGGACAGCGTGAAGAGGGCGATGCAAGCAGCGCGGATCATGCGCCGTTTGTCGCCCGTCGTGCTTGAGGGCGGCAAGCGCCAATCGATCAGTTGTCGTCCTGGGCCGGCGCGCATTGTACGGGCAGCGCCGAAGCTTGCGGTTGGAATGCATGCACGCGCGCCCGCGCTTGTTCGATCTCCGCCGCTGGCAGGAACGAGGCCAGCATCGAAGCGCGCTCAGCGGCGGGTCCGTCGCCGCTTTGCGCGGCGCGCAAGAACCAGAACAAGGCCTCTGGCATTGAAGCGCTGACGCCCACGCCCTGCTGATAGAGCAATGCAAGATTATACTGCGCGTCAGCGACGTCGTATTCCGCCGCCTGCCTGAACCAGCGGAACGCCGCCGCATCATCACGGGCCACGCCATCGGCCTGGGCATAGGCGACGCCGAGCTCATACATGGCTTGGCAGTGCCCGCCGGCGGCCGCGCGCTCAAACCACGCCAATGCGGCTGCAGGGTCGGCGGATGCGCCCTCGCCACTGCGCAAACGTTGCGCCAGCTCAAACTGCGCGAGCGCGGCCCCGCTTTCAGCTTCGCTGCGCAGCGCGGCGAGCGGATCCGGCATTGGCATTGAAGCTGGGGCAGGGGCGGTGATTGGCGCGGATGGCGTAATCTGCGCCGCATCGGCTTGACCGCCGGGTTGCGCTTGCAGCGCCCAGGACGAAGCTTGCAGCAACAATGCAGTCATCGCCGCGATGCGAAGCGCGCGCCGCGTGGGACTGGGCGCGGCCATGAGCGTCTGCGCGCGGAGCGCCGCGACGAGGCTGACATCTGGAGCGCTCGCCGCGGGCTCAAGGTTCGCCAGTTTTGGCGTCTGCGCCTCGCCCGCTTTGAGGAAGGTCAGCGGGTAGGTGATCAAATCCGGCTCGGTCGTCACGGCTTTGAGGGATTTGCGGCGCGCCTTGCTTGGCTTGCTTGGGCCTCTCTGCTTAGGCGGTCGCAATGCCTCCGCCTCGGCCTCCTTGCTTGGAGCCTCCGGTTTTGCCGGCGGCGGGCTTACAGATTCAGCGCGCTTGGGTTCAAGCAAGGCCTCGGCTTTCGGCTTTGCTTTGCGCGTTACGCACTCACGCCCGGTCAGTGACGTGGCGAAGGCTTCGATGTCGAGCGTGGCCTTCACCTTGGGCGCAATTTCGGACAGCATCTGGCCCTTGAGCGCGGCCAAGCCAAACAGCGCTGGATCGAACGGCAGTTCGAGCACTGCTTCGGCGCTCACTGCATTCAAAAAGTCCTTGCGTGGAATCTCGCAGCGCTCGCGCATGCCTACCATGGAGAGAGCGACCATAGGCGCAGACTGCGCGCGCATGGCTTTGAGCTGACGGATCATGCCTTCCGTGTTGCGAAGGCTGGCAAGGTCTGGAGAGGCCACGATGAGCGTCGCATCAGCGCCGGCGAGCGCGCGTTTCACCCAGCTATTCCAGTCGTGCGGCAGATCCAAAACCACGAATGAGTTTTGCCGCCGCACACTCTGCAACAGGGCGTCGAGCTTGTCCTGATCGCAGCGCACATCGCGGCGGAAAGCGTTGCTCACAGTTACGATTTCCAGCCGTTCTGCGCGCGCCGCCGTTGCGCGCAGAAAATCTGAGTCCGCCCGGATGGGTTGGGTGCCGCCCAGCGCATGATCACCCAATGCAAACGCTGCAGAGCCGAAGGGAAGGTCGAGATCAACCAGCGCCGTGCGCGCGTCCTGGCGCGCCGCAAGCGTCCAAGCGAGGTTTTGCGCCAAGGTGGAGGCGCCTACGCCGCCGCGTGCGCCAATCACCGCGAAAACGCGCGCTGTGTCGGCGTCCGCAAACAGGCGGCACGCGGCGCGGATGAGATCGTTCCGCCGCGCAGGCGGGACAATGTATTCAGCGACCCCGCGCGCGGCGAGTTCGCGCAGCAAAGACACATCATTGATCGCGCCAATAATGATGAGCTTTGAGTTGGGTGCGATGATGCGGGCGAGCCGGTCGAGACCTTCAAGCATCGCGCCAGTATATAGCGTAGTGTCGATGATGAGCAGGTCAGGGCTTTGCGTTGCGCAATGGGCGATGGCGCCATCCAAGCCGCCCCGCTCCATGGTGATTTCGGCGCGCGCCAGATGCTTGTCGGCGACGAAGTATTGCAGCTGCTGTTCAACGACCTCCGGCCGCTCCCAGCTTATGTGGATGGTGATAGGCGGGACCGGGACTTCGTTGAGCTCATCTTTACGCGGCGTATATTTCAGCGCCGAGTTTGGCGGGGGTTGGTATTGACCGCGGCGCTCGGTTTGCGGCGAGCCGGGTTCGCTCGGCTCAGCGGCGCGCATGGCGCTTGGCGCGAAGCTACGCAGCGCCGCGGTGTCGTCCGGCTTTTCCTCAACCTTGATCGGCTGGGTAAGCACAAGAGGTTCTTCGGCGACGGCTTGCGTCAATTCCAATCTCTGCGCTGGCGGCGGCGGAAGCAGCGTAAGTTCTTCCTCATCCGAGAGTTCCGCGTGGCGGCTAGTCGGCTCCGCCTCGCATAGCATTGGCGCCTCGACGAAAGGCTCCAACGCCTCCGCCGGAAGCGACTCCGCTGGATCTGCCTGCGACTCCGGCGCATCAGGCAGCGGTTCGCGGGCGAGGTCGTTCAGCAGCAGCGTGCCAGCTTCGTCATAGGTCTCGGCTTCGTACTCGCCCATGACGTCATCGACATCAGGGGGATCGAACGGAGGATCAATGGCGTCTTGCTCGCGCTCGGCGACGAGCGTGAGTGCAGCTGGCTGCTCTTCACGCTTCAGCCGCGCGCGGCCGCGGCGGCTGAAGCGTGCATGCGAAGGGGGGGCTGTATTGGCCATGCGTCCGCGAATGAAGAAACTGCGAACGCGGACTGTTGCGCAGGAAAATTGCGAACCGATTAGCAAGGATCGTGAACGCGGCGTTCACTGTAGTCGTGCGCTAAAACCCGTTCGCCAGCTTGCGTTTGCGTTCGACGCTGCTCGGAATGCGCAGGCTTTCGCGGTATTTGGCGACGGTGCGGCGGGCGATGTCGATACCCTTTTCCTTGAGAATCTCAACGATTCTGTCGTCGGAAAGAATCTCGGAGGGCCTCTCGCCCTCGATCAGGCCTTTGATCTGATGGCGCACGGCTTCGGCGGAGTGGCTTTCCCCGCCATCGGCGCTGGCGATGGAGGCGGTGAAGAAGTATTTCAGTTCGAACAGGCCGCGCGGCGTCGCGATATATTTGTTCGACGTGACGCGGCTCACCGTTGATTCATGCATCTCGATCGCGGTGGCGACGGTTTTTAGATTAAGCGGCCGCAAATGCGCGACGCCGTAGGCGAAAAAGCCGTCCTGCTGGCGCACGATTTCGCGCGCAACCTTCAGGATCGTGCGGGCGCGTTGATCCAGGCTTTTCACCAGCCAACTGGCGTTCGCGGCGCATTCGGTGAGGAATTGCTTGTCTTCCTCGCGCTTGGCGGTCTTTGACACGGTCGCGTAATAGCGCTGATTCATTAGCACGCGCGGCATGGTGTCGGTATTAAGCTCCACCACCCAAGAGCCATCCGGCGCGGCGCGCACATAAACATCTGGCGCAACTGTCTGCGCCGGTTGACCACCAAAGGCGGCGCCCGGCTTCGGCGTCAGCGCGCGAATTTCGGCGATCATGTCGAGCAGGTCTTCGCGGTCAACGCCGACAATGTGCTCAAGCCGCTCCATGTGGCCCTTGGCCAGCAGGTCAAGATGGGCGAGCAGCTTTTCCATCGCCGGATCGAAGCGATTGCGGTCTTTCAGTTGCAGCGCCAGGCATTCGGGAATGTCGCGCGCCATCACGCCGACGGGCTCGAAGCCCTGCATCACCGAAAGCACGTGCAGCACTTGCACTTCGGTCGCTCCAATGCGGTCGGCGATTTCGCGCGTGTCGGCGCGCATATAGCCCCAATCGTCGATCGCATCGATCAACTGGCCGCCAATCATACGTTCGACCGGAGAAAGGCCGGCTTCCGTGAGCTGCGCGTCGAGATGTTCGGCCAGCGTCAGATCGCTGGTGAGCGTGTCTTGCAGGTCTGGAAGGTCGTCGAAGCTTTTGCCGGAGGAGGCCTTGGACCAATCCGTCAGCGGCGCGGCGCCCGCATCGGCGAGGTCGCCGGCGGAGAGATCGGGATTGGCGTCGGCGATGCTGACATCGAGTTCGGGGCCGTTGCTGGCGCCGTCTTCGAAGGAGAGCGCCGTTTCCGTGCTCTCGGCTTTCTGCGCTTCGGTTTCCTTCTCGTCGCGCTCGAGCAGCGGATTGCGCTCCAGCTCGGCTTCGACGAATTCGGTGAGCTCAATGTTCGAGAGCTGCAGCAGCTTGATGGCCTGCTGCAATTGCGGCGTCATCACCAGGGCCTGGCCCTGACGAATCTCCAAACGCGGAATCATCGCCATCTATCCCTCTCCTTCAGGGGAGGGTGTCAGCACCGCGCGAAGCGCTAGCTGACGGGAGGGGCGGCTGCACGAACGTCCCCACCCGTCGCGCTGACGCGCGACACCCTCCCCGCGTACGGGGAGGGAAGGCGAGAGGGGACGCCGGTGGAACATGGCACGGACTTTGCCCTGCCAGTTCTGAACTTCGGGTAACCGCCGGGCGGCGTTAACCCTCTTTCCGGAAAATTTGCTGTGGGCGCTTCTGCTTAAGCGAAGGTGTCGCCCAGATAGCGCTCGCGCACGGCGGGGTTGGAGCGCACCTGGTCCGGCGTGCCCTCGAACAGCACTTCGCCGTCAAACATGATCGAGGCGCGGTCGACGATCTGCAGCGTTTCGCGGACATTGTGGTCCGTGATCAGGATGCCGAGGCCACGGCCTTTCAAGAACAGGATCAGGTCGCGAATATCGTGGATCGCCAGCGGGTCGATGCCGGCGAAGGGCTCGTCCAGCAGCATGAAGGAGGGTCGCGTCGCCAGCGCGCGGGCGATTTCCACCCGGCGGCGCTCGCCCCCGGAGAGGGCGGTCGCCGGCGCATCGCGCAGGTGATCGACCCGCAATTCGCTGAGCAGGCCGTCGACAATATCCTTACGCTTGGAGCGTGTGCGTTCCGTTAACTCAACGATCGCCATGACGTTCTGCTCGACCGTAAGCCCCCGGAAAATCGAAGGTTCTTGCGGCAGATAGCCGACGCCGAGGCGCGCGCGCTGATACATGGGCAGCGTGGTCACGTCCTGGCCGTCGAGCAGGATTTGGCCCTGATCGACGCGGATGAGGCCCGTCATCATGTAGAAGCACGTGGTCTTGCCCGCGCCGTTCGGCCCGAGCAGGCCAACAACTTCGCCGCGCCGCACGAACAGCGAAACGTCCCGCACAACCGGACGGTCGCGATAGGACTTGGCGATGCGCACCGCGCCCAGGCCCTGAGTATCGGCCGCAGGCTCCATGGTACGGCTGGTGGCGCCTTCTGGACTCATGCCCTCACTAACCGCCGCTCTGGCTTACTGGCCGGATTGATTGGAGCCGCCGCTGCGGTTCTGGCTGTTGGATGGCACGAACACGCCACGCACGCGGCCCCCGCCTGGCGGACGGATCGTGGTGCGGCGCGTGCCGATCTGCAGCACCATGGTTTCGCCCCGGATAATGTTGTCCGAGCTGGCGACCACGACATTGCCAGTGAAGGTCACGCTGTCATTGTTGACGTCATAAACGGCGCGATTGCCGCGCGCCGATTGCTGCGGGCGCACATAATAGACTTCGCCCTCGGCGATCATGCGTTCGATGTCGCCCGAACCAAGGCCGGCTGGCGCACTGCTCGGTGCGGCGGCTTCGGCGCTTGCATCTGGCGCTGGCGCAGCCGGCGCGCCCGAGCCGCTGAAGAAGAGGGTGAGCCGGTCGGCCCGGAGGCGCGCATCGTTCTGCACGATGTCGACATCGCCGGTCAGCACCAAGCGGCGCTCGGCGTCAAAATATTCGAGATTGTCAGCGGAGTAGGAGACTGGCCCGCCGCCTTCGCTCAACTGCGCATGCGCTGGCGCCGACAGCGCAAGGGCGACCGCGAACACGCCCGCCGCTAGACAAAGCGCTCTCTGCCTCATTGCACGCTCCTCACCGGCGGCAGCGTCATTGCTGCTCCTGGCGGTTGTCGGGAATCTGGCCGCGGACCCTGCCGCGAAGCACCAGCGCCCGGTCGCCTTCCCGCAATTCATAAGCGTCCGCCCGAAGCACGCCAAGGGGGCCCATGCCGCGAACCCCGCTTTGGCCCACGAGCGTCCCTTGTTCTAGGTCGACAACCATGTTGGGGGTGGTGAAGCGATTGCCGCCGCGATCGGCGAACAACACCTCGCCGTTGAAAACCAGGCGCTGATTGGCCTCGTCATAGACGCCCCGGGGGGCCAGCATGACGGTGCCGGTCTCGGTCCGGTAAACCGGCGCGACCAGCTGGATCGGTTCGCCCTCGCGGCTCCGTTCGGCCGTTTCTGCAGTGATCTGGTAGGGGCCGCCGGATTCGGAGCGGCCGACGAAGCGGGGGTTGATCATCCGCAGCGGCTCGGCGGCGCTGTAAAAATTGCGGTTGAAACCGCCCTCAATGGCGAACAGCGCCATAAACACGAACACCGAGGCGAAGGAGGCGCCGGCGCCGGCCACGAACAGGCGTCGCAGACCTGCGATCAGCCGCGAGCGCCGGCGCGCCGCGCGCAGCGAACTGGCGCGCCTGGGCTCCCAGGCCTGCATGGCGTCGGCGGTCATCGTCATGAGCGCTCTCATGTCGCCTCTCTCGGGGGCGGAAGCAAGGCGGGACGCTGCGCCAAGGATGGATTGGGGCTGCGGGTAAAGGAAAAGGCCCGGCTTTTCAGCCGGGCCTTCACGAACTGCACCGTCGGGGAGCTTAGGCGACGATTTGTGCGGCTTGGTTGAGGGTGGCCATAGCGACCGGGACAAACACGGCGCAGGCGGCGATCAGGGCGTAAAACTTGGTCATTGGTGTTTCTCCGGTCGGGGGCTTAGGCGACGATCTGAGCGGCTTGCGCCATCGTGGCGTAGGCGATCGGGGCCATCAGCAGAGCCGAGAGAACCAGGCTGTAGAGGCGGGCGGCGGTGCGGGTCATGTGGTTTGCTCCTCGGTTCGAAGCGTCATCGCTTCGATGAAGAGAACCTACTCGGCCCCTATCCGGGACGATGTGACCCTGGGCACGCTCGGCTTATTGCACCGGCGGATTTGCCTGCGGCTGGACCTGCATGTTCTGCAGCACGCGCGGATCGATCTGGCGGCGCAAGTTCAGGCGCGAGGCGGGCAGGGGCGGCAGTACGATATCGACGCGATCGGCCGTGTATTCGCCGCTAGCTGGCAAAGCCGAGCCGCGCAGTTGCGCCACCCAGGGTGCGATCTCGGCGGCGCGCGCCGCATCCTGCAGGCTTTGCACCACATTGGCCGCCGCGCTGGCCTGACGGCCGTGGAAATAGGCGTAACCAGACTCGCGCGTATCGCCTGCCGGCATCACGTCGATGCTGACGGCGATATTGTTGGCGGCGAGGGCGCGGGCCACACGCTGCGCTTCGTCCACATCGCTTTGCGCGCGCACATGCAACACCACGCGACGCAGCGGCGGTGGCGGCATCAGCAGATCGCGCAGGATTTGCGCGGGATCGAAAGCGGGGGTCTGCGGCGTCGTCTGCGTTTCAGGCTTGGCCTCGTCGACATTGGCGGGCGGCGCGGTTGTTGGCGTGGGCTCGTCGCGCGTCGGCGGTGTTGTCGTCGCCGGCTCCTGCACGGATGTGCTGGTGTCCTCCGGCGTTTCGGGCGTTACGGTGGTGGTCGCTCCCTCAAGCGAGGGCGGGTAGATGGTCTCGGGCGGCGCCGTCTCGGGAATGGTGACGGCTTCCGGCGGCACGATGTCCGCTTCACCCAAGGCTTGCTCGAGCTGAATCACGCGTTCGCTGAGGCGATTGCGCTCGGCAATGGCGCGGTTTGTAACCATGGCGGTGTAGCCGGCGAGCGCGACTGTGCCGACGCTGACGAACAATTGCACCGCCAGCATTTGGCGGGTGCCGCTTACAAAGGACTGCAGAAGAGATCGCGCCATTTCAGCCTCCCGCCCGCGCCACCGCGAGCAGACGTTGCGCCGTAAGCACCGACGATGCGCTTGCGACGCCGATCATGCCGGTGAGTGCAAGCTGTAAGTCTTCTGGCGTCATCATGCCTTGATCCGCCGCTGCAAGCGCGCCGCCATATGCGACCAAAGTTGCAGCCGTCGCGCCCGACAAGAGCTTTGGCGAACCTGCAGCCGCGGGCGTCGCGAACGGACCTAGGCCGGGCACACGCCGCACCGGCTCGGGCTGACCGCCGCCGCGCACGGTTCGCGCCAGCGCGCCTTCCAAGCGATCCCACTCATTGCGCTGCAGATCGCAAACCTGCAGCGCGTCGAACGGCAGCGGCAGCTGCGCATTATCCAACCGCACCTGAACGAATTTCTTTTGATCGAGCCCGCGTGCGGACTCGGCGTAAACCCAGGTTGAGTTGCGCGCGTTAGCGCTCCACGCCGTGAGCACGGCTTTGGCGCCATCCAATTGGCGTTCGATTTCGTCGACGAAGCGCTGGCCGGCGCGCAAATCCTTATCCCACCAGACGGTGAGTCCAGACGCGCCGAGGCGGTCCGCAATGGGCCGCACGCGTTCCACGTCGAGGCGCGAATATGAGATAAACACGTCCGCCACTGGCGTGTCCCCTCGCCAAGAGTTTTAGCTTAGCCGATGACGGAGACTGGCGCGAGCAGAATTGAGCCCTAGATGAGGTCATGGATAAAAAGGTTCGTCAAAGACGGGAAATGGAGACGCGTCCTCGCATGCGAAGCTTGATTTTTGTGACGTTTCTGATCGCCGCTGCATGCGGTGAAAATGACGCTTCCTACGCGCAGGTGGGCGGGCCGGTTCGAACCGGCCCCCCCAACACGCAGTTTCAACCGGCGTTCGTTGGGCAGACCCGCGCGCCGGAAGCGCGCTCTGATGTGCAGTTGCGGGTTGAGCAGGTCGCGCGTCTCGAACACCCGTGGGCGATTGCGTTCTTGCCGGATGGCCGCGCGCTTGTGACCGAGCGCGAAGGGCGGCTGCGCATCGTCAGCGCCAATGGCGCGGTTTCTCAGCCCGTGGCTGGCTTGCCTCCGGTGGATGCGCGCGGGCAGGGCGGATTGCTGGACGTGGCCATTGGGCCGAGCTTCGCAGAGGACCGCTTGATTTATTGGTCCTTCTCCGAGCTGCGCGGCGGCGGGCGCAATAGCACCAGCGTGGCGCGCGGTCGGCTGAGCGAAGATGGCGCGCGCGTCAGCGACGTTGCGGTGATCTTTCGCCAAGAGCCGCCTTGGCGCTCGCAGGGCCATTTCGGCTCTCGCATTGTCTTCGATCGCGAAGGGCGGCTGTTCGTGACCATGGGTGATCGGCAAGGCGAAGACTCCCGCCCGCTCGCGCAGGATTTATCCTCCACCATTGGCAAGATTGCGCGCATCAACGCCGATGGCTCGATCCCAAGCGACAATCCGTTTGTGGGCCGCGAAGGCGTGCGGGCGGAAATTTGGGCTGTTGGCGTGCGTAACGTCCAAGGTGCTGACCTTCACCCCGATACAGGCGAGCTTTGGGAAGTCGAGCACGGGCCGCGTGGCGGAGATGAACTCAACATCGTGCGCGCCGGCCGCAATTATGGCTGGCCGCTCATAACCTATGGCGAGGAATATTCCGGCGCCGCCATCACGGACAATCCAGTGCGTGAGGGTTTGGAACAGCCCGTCTATTATTGGGATCCAGTGATTGCGCCGGGCGATATGGATTTTTATCGCGGTGACCTGTTTCCGTGGCGGGGAGACGTTCTCATCGCCGGCCTATCCACCGAAGCCATCGTGCGCCTGCGTCTCGATGGCGAGCGCGTTGTTGGCGAGGAGCGCTTCGAGCTTGGCCATGGCCGTATCCGCGACCTCACTGAAGCGCCTGATGGTGCGCTTTGGGTGATTACCGATGAGGATGACGGAGAGGTGCTGCGGGTGACGCCGCAATGATGCGTTAGCGGCGCCGATCAAATCGCCGCGCTCAAAGCAGTTTCGCCGCCGCGCTGAGCCGCGTGATCAGGCGATCAAGCTCGGCGCGCTCACGCGCATCAAGCGAGCTGAGCAGTTTCTGCTCCGTCTCGAGTGCAAGCGGCGCGATGCGGCTGTGTAGCGTCGCGCCGGCAGCCGTTAGCGTAAGCCGCTGGCGCCGTGCGTCCGCTTTGTCTTCCGCCGCCGCTACGCGCCGCGCCGCCACCAGACGCGCGACCGCGCGCGACACAGCGACCTTATCCATCTCCGTGGCTTCGGCCACCTCTTTGGCGGTCAGTCCGGGCGTGCGGCCGAGCAAGGCGATCACGCGCCATTCGGGAATGGTGAGGTTAAACGCCTTGGCGTAGCGCTTGGCGATGGCCCTCGAGACGCGATTGGACAGAATCGAGAGCCGGTAAGGGAGGAAATCCTCCAATACTAGCAGGTCCGCCGACTTGGCCTTGAATCGCGCGCTTGCCATCGGTTTCAAATGAAACTAATTAGGGGCGAAGCGCAAGTCCAAAGGTGAACGATGGCCGATCTGTTTGACAACCCGATTGGAACCGATGGGTTCGAGTTCGTGGAGTTCACCGGTCCCGACCCGGAAATGTTGAAGCGCTATTTCGAGCAGATTGGCTTCACCGCGGTCGGCAAGCACCGTTCGAAGAATGTGCTCCACTTCAAACAGCACGACATCAATTTCATTCTCAACATGGAAGGCCAAGGTCAGGCCGCCGAATTCCGCGCGGCGCACGGTCCCAGTGCGAATGCGATGGCGTTCCGCGTGCGCGACGCGGCGAAGGCGTTTGAGGAGGCGGTGAAGCGCGGCGCCGAGCCGGTGATCGGCCCAGTTGGCCCGATGGAGCTTAACATTCCGGCGATTAAAGGTATTGGCGGCGCCAATGTTTATCTGGTCGATCGCTATGGCGCGCAGAGCATCTACGATATCGATTTCCGCCCGATTGAGGGCGCCGATTGGCGCAAGAATGAGATCGGGCTCACCTATCTCGATCACCTCACGCACAATGTCTTTCGCGGCAACATGAAGACCTGGGCGGACTATTATGAGCGCATCTTCAATTTCCGTGAAATCCGCTACTTCGACATTGAAGGCAAAGTTACAGGTCTGTTCTCCAAGGCGATGACCAGCCCAGACGGCAAGATTCGCATCCCCCTCAACGAATCGAAGGGCGAAGAAGGCAAGGTCGATCAGATCGAGGAGTACTTGCAGCGCTATCGGGGCGAGGGCATTCAGCACCTCGCCTTCGGGTCGGACGATCTTTACGCTGTGGTCGACAAGCTGCGCGCGCGCGGCGTTGAGCTGCAAGACACGATCGACTCGTATTATGACTTGGTTGATCAGCGCTTGCCGGGGCATGGCGAGAATGTCGAAGAATTGCGCAAGCGCCGCATTCTGATTGATGGCGCCCCTAGTGAAGGCCAAGGGCTGCTCTTGCAGATTTTCGGCAAGGACGCCGTCGGCCCGATTTTTTTCGAGTTCATTCAGCGCAAGGGCAATGAAGGATTTGGTGAAGGCAACTTCAAGGCGCTGTTTGAATCGATCGAGCTCGACCAGATCCGTCGCGGCGTGCTGAAAGCCAGCGCGTGAGGGGCGTTCTTGTCGCCTTTTTGTTTTTGCTCGGAGGCTGCGTGAGCGCACCAGAGAACTCGCCGCGATGGTCGCTTGTCATCCATGGCGGCGCCGGCGTTATGGAGCGCGCCGCCATGTCGCCTGAACTCGATGCGCGCTATCGCGCCGCGCTGCGGCAGGCGCTCTCCATTGGCGGGGACATTCTGGATGGCGGCGGTTCGGCGCTCGACGCTGTGCAAGCCACAGCCATGTATCTCGAAGACGAGGAGCTGTTTAATGCCGGCCGCGGCGCTGTGTTCACGGCCGAGGGCCGTAACGAATTGGACGCCGCCATTATGGATGGCCGCACCCGTGCGGCCGGGGCGGTCGCCGGTTTGACGCGCACAAAGAACCCAATCGCCGCGGCGCGCGCGGTGATGGAGCGCTCGCGGCATGTCATGCTGGTTGGCGAAGGCGCAGAGGTGTTCGCGCGTGCGCAAGGGCTTGAGGAAGTGGATCCGTCCTATTTTTTCACCGAGCCGCGTTGGCGCCAATTGGAGCGCGCGCTGCGCGAGCAGGATTTGCCGATCCCGCCGCGTCCCGCTGGCGCGCCGCCCGCGCCGCAGCAACAGAGCGAGCTTGGGCCTGACGATCACCGCTTCGGCACGATCGGCGTGGTCGCCTATGATTCCGAGGGCAACATAGCTGCAGGGACCTCAACCGGGGGCGTCACGGCGAAGCGCTGGGGGCGGGTCGGTGATTCCCCGGTCATCGGCGCCGGCACTTATGCGCAGAATGGCGTGTGCGGCGTCTCAGCGACGGGGTCGGGCGAATATTTCATCCGCGTGGGCGTCGCGCGCGAAATCTGCTTGCGGATGCAGCTGCGCGGCGAGAGCGCACAATCGGCGGCCAATGCTGTGATGGCGGATGTCGATGCGCTCGGCGGCGAAGGCGGCGTCATCGTGCTCGATGCCGCGGGGCGCCATGCTTATGCAATGAATTCATCCGGCATGTTTCGCGCCTACCTTCAAGGAGACGGCGATCCGGAGATCAAGATTTTCGCGGATGAGGAGTGAGCGATGACAGCTCCCGTAAACCTGCAAGGCATTCATCACGTCGCCTATCGCTGCAAGGATGCGAAGGAGACAGTTGAGTTCTACCGCGATCTGCTCGGCATGGACTACACCACGGCTTTCGCGGAGGATCATGTGCCGTCCACCGGCGCGTACGATCCGTACATGCACGTCTTCCTCGATGCGGGAAACGGCAACGTGCTGGCCTTCTTCGAGCTGCCGCAGCAGACCCCGATGGGCCGCGACGAAAACACGCCGGCATGGGTCCAACACATCGCCTTCAAGGTCGCCAGCCTGGATGAGTTGTTGGCGGCGAAGGCGAGAGTTGAGGCGCGCGGCCTTGATGTGCTTGGCCCCACTGATCACGGCATCTTCAAGTCGATTTATTTTTTTGATCCCAACGGCCATCGTGTGGAGCTCGCGGTGGACACCGGCACGCCGGAAGAATTGGCCGAACTGAAGCGGGTCGCGCCGGACATGCTGGAAGAATGGAGCCGCACCAAGAAGGCGCCGCAGCATGCAGCCTGGTTGCACGAGAAGGCGCGGGCGGCGCATGCCGCGAAGGCTCGCATGGGGGAGTGAAGCCTATGCTGAAACTCTACGATTATTGGCGTTCCTCCGCTGCCTATCGCGTGCGCATCGGCTTGAACTTGAAGGGGCTGGCTTATGAGGCGATCCCTATTAACCTGATTGCGGACGAGCATTTCTCGCCGGACTATCGCGCCATCAATCCGCAGATGCGCGTGCCCGCGCTGGCGACACCCGCAGGGCTGGTCACACAATCACTCGCGATCCTGGAATGGTTGGACACCACGCAAGCCGATCCGCGCCTCATACCAGCGGACGCATACGCGGCGGCGCAAGTTCGCGCCTTTGCGCTGACGATCGCATGCGACATTCATCCCCTGAACAATCTTTCAGTGTTGAATCGGATCAAGCTCGAGTTTGGCGCCAATGACGACCATGTCGGTGAATGGTATCGGCATTGGATTAAGCTCGGTTTCGCGGCGCTCGAACACCAGGTCGAGCAACGCCCGCAAACGCGCTTCGCCTTTGGCGATCAGCCGACGCTGGCGGACGTTTGCCTCGTGCCGCAAATGGCGAATGCGCGCCGGTTCAAAACAGATTTGACGCCCTTCCCGCGTTTGGTCGCCTGGGATGAAGCGGCCCGCGCGCATCCCGCATTTGCGGCGGCGGCGCCAGAAAATCAGAAGGACACGGTAAAATCGTGAAACTCGCCTCTTTGCGCCATGGCCGCGACGGGCGGTTGGTTGTCGTATCCGATGATCTGGCTTGGTATGCCCATGCTGGCCCAGAAGTCCCGACGCTGCAGGCGGCGCTCGACGACTGGGATCGAGCCGAGCCGCGTTTGCGGGCGCTGAGCGAGGGCGTCAATGCCGGCGAAATTTTGCGTGAGCGCTTTCATGAACGCGAAGCGGCGTCGCCGCTGCCGCGCGCCTATCAATGGGCCGATGGCTCGGCCTACGTGAACCACGTCGAGCTGGTGCGCAAAGCGCGCGGCGCTAAAATGCCGGAAAGCTTCTGGACCGATCCGCTCATGTATCAGGGCGGATCGGATTCTTTCCTGGGACCGCGCGATCCCATTCCATTGCGAGACGAGGCATGGGGCTGCGACCTTGAAGCGGAAGTCGCGGTCATTGTTGATGATGTCGAGATGGGGATTGCGCCGGACGAAGCGCTGAAGCGTGTGCGCCTCATCATGCTGGTGAACGATGTGAGCCTGCGCAATCTCATCCCGGCGGAGTTGGAGAAGGGCTTTGGCTTCTTTCAATCGAAACCATCTTCCGCCTTCTCACCCGTAGCGGTGACGCCAAATGCCTTGGGCGACGCATGGCATGAAGGCAAGCTCAACTTGCCGCTGCACGTTACGCTAAACGGCCAGCCGTTTGGGCAAGCGGACGCGGGCGAGGATATGACCTTCCATTTTGGTCAGCTGATCGCCCATGCCGCAAAAACACGCCCGCTTGTCGCCGGGACCATTATTGGCTCCGGTACAGTGTCCAATCGCGACCCGGATGGCGGGCCAGGAAAGCCGATAGCGCAGGGCGGGCGCGGCTATTCCTGCATTGCCGAGCAGCGCATGGTTGAGACCATCGAGTCCGGCAAACCACTGACGCCTTTTCTGAAGCACGGTGATCGCGTCGAAATCGAAATGCGCGACGCCAAGGGCCATTCCATTTTCGGTCGCATCGATCAGGTGATAGAGAAAACCTAGACCGGCTTTGCGTTTGAGCCGCGCCCGCCGCGCAGCGCGTATTCCTGCGTGCCGACATTATAGACGCGGTCCGTATCCAGCACCGCCGATGGCGAGAATTGGAAGCCGGGCTTGAGCGAGCTATAAATCATGTCGAATGGGCGATCGACGGTCTCGTGCAAGAGATTGTCGATGCTATCGATGACGAAATAAGTCTGCTGCAAGTCCGAGATCACATAATCGGTGCGCATAACGCGATCGACATTGAGATGCACGCGGTTCGGCGATTTGCCTTCCAGCGCAAACACCACCTCTTGCGCTGAAGAGACAATGCCAGCGCCATAAATGCGCATGCCTTGCGGCGTATCGATCAGGCCGAACTCGACAGTGTACCAATAGAGCGCGCCGAGCGCCTTCAGGCGGTTATAACGCTGCGCCTTCCAGCCGGCGCGGCCATAATCCTGCATATAGTTGGCGAAGCGCGGTTCGGTCAGCATTGGCGCGTGGCCGAACACGTCGTGAAATACGTCCGGTTCCTGGATGTAGTCGAGATTATCGCGCGTGCGGATGAAATTGCCGGCTGGGAAGCGGCGATTGGCGAGGTGATAGAAGAAAACGTGATCGGGGATCAGCATCGGCACCGGCACGACGCTCCAACCCGTGAGCGCATCGAGCTTCTCTGAAAGCTTCTTGAAGTCGGGAACGCCGCCCGCGCCGAGATCGAGCTTTTCAAGGCCATCGAGAAAAGGCTGCGCGGCGCGGTTCGGCAATAGCTTCATCTGCCGCGCATAGAGCGTGTCCCATACCGCATGATCTTCATCGCTGTAGATGCGCTGCGCGGGCTCCAGCCAATCTTCGCCGACGCCGGCTGGTCGTTTCAGCGGCGCGGTGAATACATCCGGCGAAGGCTCGGGGATGCGTGAGAAGTCTATGCCTTGGAATTCAGTTCCGGTCATGCTGAGCGCAAGTATAGAGGCTAGCCGTGGCGGCGTCGCGCAAATTTAGCGGCGTTCCTCGATAGGCCGGTCGCGCAGCTCGCGCCGGCCTCGCTCATGAGTGGGCGAAGATATCAGTCTCTTCCCAGCCGGCCAAATCCAGCGCCGCGCGCGCGGGCAGGAAGTCGAAGCAGGATTGGGCGATCTCTGTGCGGCCTTCGCGTGCGAGCATGGCGTCGAGCTTTTCCTTCAAGGCGTGAAGGTGGAGCACGTCCGACGCAGCATAGGCCAGCTGCGCATCGTTGAGTTCGGCCGCGCCCCAATCCGAGCTTTGCTGCTCCTTGGAAATGTCGCGTCCCAGCAACTCCTTCACCAGATCCTTGAGGCCGTGCTTATCGGTGTAGGTGCGCACCAGCTTGGAGGCGATCTTGGTGCAATAGAGCGGCGCAGTGACGATCGAGAGATCGCGCATGAACATGGCGATGTCGAAGCGGGCGAAGTGGAACAGTTTGAGCGCGGTCGGGTCAGTCAGCACCGCTTTCAGGTTCGGCGCATCATAGGCGCCGCGATTAAGCTGAACCAAATGAGCTTCGCCGCCGCCATCTGAGAGCTGAACCAGGCAGAGCGGATCGCGCACCAGCGAGAGGCCGAGCGTTTCGCTATCGACCGCGACCGGGCCATTAAACTGCACCTCGGCCGGCAGATCGCCTTTGTGCAGATGAACCGCTACGTTCTTACCGTCCACGGTCAGGGAGAGTTTGCGCGCCATGGCCGCTTCCTAAGCCGAGTTTTTCTTGAGCGCTAGAGGCCGGCTTGGGTGGCGATCCAGTAAGTGAGGCCGGCGGCGATGTAGGCGAGCGCGAACAGATAGACGATGATCAGCGCCGTCCAGCGCCAGGAATTGGTCTCGCGGCGCGCCACCGCCAAGCTGGCGATACATTGCGGCGCATAGACATACCAGGCCAGGAAAGCGAGCGCGGTGGGCAACGACCAGGCGCTTTGCAGTATGGCGGCGAGGCCCGCTTCATTCTCACCTTGCACCGCGTACACCGTCCCGAGCGCGGCGACAGCCACTTCGCGCGCGGCCATTCCCGGCACCAGGGCGATGGCGATTTCGAGGTTGAAGCCGATCGGCTTGAGGATGGGCTCGAGCAAGCTGCCGATCATGCCGGCATAGGAATGGCGAATATCTTCAGCGCCCGCTGGAAAGCTGGCGAGAAACCAGAGGATGATGGAGACGGCGAAGATCATGGTGCCGGCGCGCTTCAGGAACGCCCAGGCCTTGGACCAAAGATTGATCAGGAAGTCCTGCGGGTCTGGCGCTTTGTAGGTCGGCAATTCCATGAGCAGCGCCTGCGCCGGGCCCTTGGTCACCGTGCGCTTCAAAACGAAAGCGACGATGACGGCGCTGACAATGCCGGCCAGATAAAGGCAAAACATCACCAAGCCCTGCAAGCCGAACGGCCCGACATTCGTGGCCGGGATGAAAGCGGCGATGATCAGTGTGTACACCGGCAGGCGCGCCGAACAGGTCATTAGCGGCGCGATCATGATGGTGGTGAGGCGGTCGCGCTCATTCTCGATGGTGCGCGCGGCCATCATGCCGGGAATAGCGCAGGCGAAGCTGGACAGCAGCGGAATGAAGGCGCGGCCATTGAGGCCAACGCGCAGCATCAGCTCGTCCATCAGGAAGGCGGCCCGCGCCATATAGCCAGAAGCTTCGAGGAGCAGGATCAGCGCGAACAGGATCACGATCTGCGGCAGGAAAATCACCACGCTGCCAACGCCAGCGATTATTCCTTCCGTGATCAGCCCGCGCAGCCAGGTGTCGGGCATCATCTCCATGACCCAGGCATTGAGCGCTGCAAAACCTGCGTCGATTGCGTCCATGGCTGGCGTGGCCCATGTGAACACGGCCTGGAACATGAGGAACAGCAGCGCCGCCAAGATAAGCGGGCCGAAGAATTTGTTGAGCACGACGCGATCAATGGCGCGTGTCATCCGGTTGATCGCGGGCTCGGCGATAATCACTTGCTGGGCGATGTCGCGCGCTCGGCGTTGCAGCGATCTCAGTTCGTCAGCCGGCGCCGCGGGCGGGGCGACCCAGCCGCCGCCGATCATTTGATCGATCCGCTCCAACAGCGCCGCGCGTCCGCTCGGACGCGTCGCACGTGTCGGCACGACCGGCACGCCCAGCAGACGCTCAAGCGCTGGCACATCAATCTTGACACCATCGCGCTCGGCGAGGTCGATCATATTGAGCGCCAGCACCATCGGCTTACCCAGCGCGCGCACTTGCAGGATGAAGTGCAATTGGGTGCGAATGTCGCCAGCGTCGACCAACACCAGCAAGCCATCGGGCGCGCGTTCTTCGGTGCGGCCAAGAATGGTGTCGACGGAAATGCGCTCATCCAGTGAGCGCGAGCTGAAGCCATATATGCCCGGCAAATCGAGCAACTCGATATGGCGGCCAGAAGCTGTGGTGAACGCGCCTTTGCGGCTCTCTACCGTCACGCCGGCATAATTCGCGGTCTTGGCGCGCCCGCCCGTCAGGCCGTTGAAGAGGGTGGACTTGCCGCTATTCGGTGCGCCAACGAGCGCCAGACGCAGTTGGCTCATGCCATTGTCTCCACCAGCACAGCGCGGGCTTCAGCGCTGCGGAGCGCGATGATGCGACGGTTGAGCCGCACGGCGAGCGGCTGACCGCCGAGCGGTCCGCGGGTCAGCAGCTGGACTTCATCGCCCTCGCAGAAACCGATTTCCCGCAGCTTGGCTTCCAGGTCGGCGGCAGAGGTTTCTATCGCCGACACGCGTGCGGCCGCGCCTTCCGCCAAATCGTCAATGGTCATCACCCGCTCCGGAGCCAAGGCGCGCACCCTACAGTATTGAGAATGATTTGCAATTAAATCACGTGGCCAGGATGACGCGCCCCAGCTTGGCGCGCCCTGCCGCCTGCGCCTTGTCCAAGATCAAGGTCAGCGAGGCGGCATCCGGATGGCGCCGTCCAGGCGGATCACTTCGCCGTTCAGCATGGGGTTGGTGATGATGGCCTGGGCGAGAGCCGCGTATTCCTCGGGCTTGCCGAGGCGGCTGGGGAAGGGGGTTTGCTTGCCGAGCGAGTCCTGCACCTCTTGCGGCAGCCCTTTCATCATCGGCGTCCAGAACGTCCCCGGCGCGATGGTGACGACGCGAATGCCGAGCGAGGCAAGGTCGCGCGCAATTGGCAAAGTCATGCCGACAATGCCGCCTTTAGACGCTGAATAGGCCGCCTGGCCCACCTGGCCCTCAAACGCCGCAACGCTCGCCGTGTTGACGATCACGCCGCGCTCTTCGCCAACCGGCTGGGCGGCGGCCAGGCGGGCGGCGAATTGCGAGATGCAGTTGAACGTGCCGATCAAATTCACTTCGAGCACTTTGCGGAATTGATCGAGGGAGTGCGGTTTGTTTTCTTTGCCGACTGTTTTTGCGCCATAGGCGATGCCGGCGCAGTTCACCAGAATGCGCGCAACGCCGTGATCTTGCTCCGCAGCGGCGATCGCCTCCGCAACGCTCGCTTCGTCGGCGACATTGACCTTCCTGAACTTGCCGCCGACCTTCGCCGCCTGTTCGCGGCCGCTTTCTTCGTTCATGTCAAACAGGGTCACTTTGGCGCCCTCGCGCGCCAGCATTTCGGCGGTCGCAGCGCCGAGCCCCGAGCCGCCCCCGGTGACGATCGCGGCATGGTTCTTCAAATTCATGGACTGGGCCTCATGTCATCCTGTTGGCATGACTAAAGCCATGTCGCAGATCAGAAATAAAGAGCAGCGCCAGTACCGCTTCTATGACCGCTTCTATGCGATTTCGTATGCGCTCAATTGTGGCGTGCGCATTTGTTCAAAAAATGAATCGTAGGTCCAGGGCCAGCTCTGCGGCACGCCCTCGGCGTCGAGATACCAGCTGGAACAGCCGGTCGCGAATATGGTCTGCTTGGCGGCTTTGACGCGGCGCTCGTCATAGTCGGCCATAGCAGCGGCCGTCGCGCTGATCTCTTTTGCCGTTCCTGCGCGCAAGCGCGCTAGCAGCTGATCGATATAACCCCATTGCGCTTCGGCGATCTCGATCAGCGAGAAATTGCCGACTGGCCCTGTTGGCCCATTCAGCATGAACATGTTGGGGAAGTTTGGCAGCGAGACCGCCATGTAAGCCGAAGGCCGCCGGCTCCACACATCGTTGAGCGCAAGGCCACCGCGCCCCACCATATGCATCGGACGCATGAAGCGGTCAGCGTGAAAGCCTGTCGCCAGTATCAGCACGTCCGCTGGGCGCAATGCGCCATTGCGCAGGCGAACGCCGGTGGGTTCGATCTTCTCAATCCCCTCGCGCACAACCGAAACGCCCGGCAATTGCACGCGCTGATAATAGTTGGGCGAATAGATGAGGCGTTTGCATCCCGCACGATGGTCCGGCGTGAGCTTGGCGCGCAGCTCCGGATCGGCGACGCTTTGCTCCAGGTTTTCGCGCACGATCTGTTCGATGACGTGCATTGACTCGGAGTCTGGATCGACGATGGCGTTGTTGAAACGGCGCACATTATCCACGTATTCCTGCGAATAGCGGATCGCGTCTATAGCCGCGACATCCTTGCGAAACAGGGCGCGCTCTTCTTCGCTGTAGGCAAAGTCGATCACTGGCATGATCCATTGCGGAGAGCGCTGATAGTGATCGACGGCCGCAGCAACGTCTGCGAGCGCGGAGACGATTTGCACGCCGGTTGAGCCGTTGCCGATAACCGCGACGCGCTTGCCTTTGAAATCGTATCCGTCACGCCACTGCGCGGAATGGAATGCGTCGCCGGCGAAGTCCGATAGGCCCTCGATGTCGGGCATGCGCGGATGGTGCAGCACCCCGGTCGCCGCAATCAGCGCGTCGCCTTCATAGCTCTCACCGTTCTTGGTGTGAACGAGCCAGCGGCCGTTTTCCCAGCGCGCTTCATCGACTTCACGCCCAAACAAGATGTGGTCGCGAACACCGTAATCGTCGATCACCTTGTCGAAATAGGCGCGGATTTCCGCGCCGTTCGCATAAAACCGGCTCCACTCGGGGTTTGGGGCGAAGGAATAGGTGTAAGCGTGCGCCGGCACATCGCAGGTGAGGCCCGCATAGCGGTTCTCGCGCCAGGTTCCGCCAGCGCTCGAAGCCTTTTCCAGCACGACATAATCATCGCCGGCCTGTTTAAGTTTGATCGCCGCCAGCACGCCCGCCATGCCGGCGCCGATGACGATGACGTTCAGCTTTTTGGCCGCCATGCGCGGGCCTCCCTTATATTTGGCGGTAGCAATTGGGCGGCCCCGGGGGTCTGTCAACGCAAAACGGCGCTTACACTGCCAAATAGTGCTGGTATTCGTAGAGAAGGGGCGTCAAAAACGACGGAAGAGAAAAATATCGTGGGTGCGCCGCAACCCGCTGGGAGGAAAAAGGCATGCAACGGTTCGAGAATAAGGTGGCGCTTGTCACCGGCGCTGCGTCCGGAATTGGCAAGGCGACCGCGCTGCGCTTCGCCGCTGAGGGCGCGAAAGTCGTCATCGCCGACATAGACGAGGCAGGGGCGGGCGCCTTGGCCGACTCCATCAATGCTAAGGGCGGCGCCCAGGCCGTCGCCATGCGCTTCGATGCGGGCGAGGCCGCCGATTGCGAGCAGACCGTGCGAAAAACGGTTGAGCGCTTCGGCAAGCTCGATGTGTTGGTCAACAATGCAGGCATCATGGATTGGGGCAAAGCCGAAGAGTATGACGACGCTCGGTTCGAGCGGGTTATTCGCGTCAATCTCGGCTCGGTGTTTCGCATGAGCAAACATGCCCTGCCGCATCTGGAAAAGAGCGGCGGGTGCATCGTCAACATTTCGTCTTCGTCGGCTTTGTCTGGCGTGCCTTATGCGTGCGCCTACAGCGCCTCGAAGGCCGGCATCAACGGTTTGATGCGTTCGATGGCGGCTGAATTCGCGCAGCGCGGGGTTCGCATCAATTCGGTGTGTCCGGGCGCCGTGGACACGCCGCTCAACACCAAGTCGCCGATCCCGAGTTGGGCGGATGTCTCCAGATTGCAAAGCGCTTTTCCGAAAACTGGGAAATTCTCAGATCCCGATGAGATCGCCGGCGCCATTCTCTATCTCGCGTCTGCGGATGCGCGAAACGTGATCGGCATCACCCTTTCCGTGGATGGCGGCCAGACGCTCTAGCTGGAGGTGCGCATGCTGCTGCCAAGACTCGGCCCAATCGTTCAGATCGGATATGTTGTCGAGAATCTTGAAGCCAGCGTGCGGCGCTGGATCGAGACAACGGGTGTCGGCCCGTGGACGCTGTTTACCAATGTAATGATGCAGGGCGTCTATCGCGGCGAAGCAACCAGCGTCGGCATGAATGTCGGGCTGGCCTATCAGAACAATGTGCAGATTGAACTGATCGAGCAGACCAATAAGGCCAAGTCGCCCTATCGCGATCCCGCCGGCGCGCCAATTATCGGTGCGCACCACATTGCCTGGCTGGTCGATGATCTCGATGCCGCGCTGGCGAACGCACAGCAAATGAGCCTGGTCTTTCGCGCCGAAAACCCGACAACCCGCGTCGCCTATCTCGAAGCGCCCGGAGAAGCGGGTGTGCGCTATGAGCTGATCGAGAGCGAGATGACGGCGGGCCTGATCAAGTCGGGCATTGAAGCGACGCGCAATTGGGATGGCGCCAATCCAATCCAGGTGATTGATCTGGGCGGCGGCTAGGCACGCACTGACAGAGTGTCAATCCGTCGTTGACAAGCCGGGTCAAAGCCGGTGAGGATCAAGTGAGGCGGAGTGGTTGGGCGCAGGCCCGAACGGAGGCGCCGCTCTTGCGCAAATGGGTTTGCATCACGTGCGGCTTCGTTTTCGACGAGGCGCTTGGTTTGCCCGAGCACGGCGTGCCCGCTGGCACCCGGTTCGAGGATTTGCCGGAAGATTGGCTGTGCCCGGAGTGCGGCTCCGGGAAGGACTATTTCGAAGTAATGATCGAGTAAGCGGCGGCGACGGCGCCGCGACCTAAAACAATAATGGGAGGAAGAAGTGGCCGATACGCTGACGCAGGTGAACTCAAAGGATGACGGCCGCCGCGCAATCGGCTTCGACGTCTACAACCCGTTTTCGCCGGACTTCATCCACGACCCGCGCCCAACCTGGCGGCGCTTGCTCAATGAGTATCCAGTCGCCTGGCACAAGGAGATGGGCTTCTGGGTAGTCACGCCGCACGACCTCGTGTTCGAAACGCTGCGCAACCCGGTCATGAGCATGCTCATCAAGGATTGGGAGCATGCGCCCGCGCCGGTTCCGGAGAATGAGAAAACCGACTTCCACCGCTCCGCCGACAAAAGCTTGCTGGCCGCCACGCCGAAAGAGCATGTGCGGCTGCGTAAGCTCACGCAGCCGGCCTTTTCGCGCCAAGTCATGGATCAGATCGAGATCAAGATTCGCGATCTGGTGAGCGAAGTGTTCGACGAGATCGCCGACAAGGACGTGATCGACGTCTGCGCCGATATCGCCCATAAACTGCCCATCGCCTCGATCGCGCGCATGGTCGGCGTGCCGCGCGATCGTGAGGAATTGTTCAATGAAGGGCTCGGCTACAATCTGGTGCGCTGCAACGACCCGCTGCGCTCAGAGGAGGAGCGTCTGGCCTGCCAGCGCGGCACTTTGCCGGGCTTTGCCTTCCTGAAGGAGCATCTGGCCGAACGGCGCGCGCGCAAGGATGTGGGCGACGATTTCCTGGGCATGCTGATCAAGTCCGAACTCGACGGCGACACGCTCAATGATTGGGAGATCATCTCGCTCATCACCGCCTTGATCACAGCGGGCGCCGACACCGTGCTTGATCTCTATATGGGTTCGATCAAGACGCTGCTCGAACATCCCGAGCAGCGCGCCTTGCTGCAAGAGCGGCCAGAGCTGATGGAAAACGCAGTGCTCGAAATCCTGCGTTACACCATTCCAGGCAAGATTGGTCCGATCCCGCGCTTCGCCTCGCGCGATGTGCAGTGGGGCGATCAGACCATCAAGAAAGGCGAACTGGTGATGGCGGCGATGTCCGCGGCCTGGATCGACCCGAAAAAGTACGACAATCCCGACACGTTCGACATCACCCGCAATCAGGATGGCAACATCATCTTCGGCGCCGGTCCGCACTTCTGCATCGGGCTCAATCTGGTGAAGGTGCAGGGCAAGCTCTTGATCCAGGAATTCTTCAAGCGCTACCCGAACGCCGAGCTGACGGGCGAAATGAGCTACGATTATCAGCACTTCAATGCGCGCCGCCTGGCCACGCTCATGGTGAAAACCAACCGGGCACAATGAAGCGGCGGATGTTCGTGACCTGATTGCTCCGGCTGAAGCCCCGATAGGGGTTTTGGCCCATCAATCGTCGCGCTTGGGAATTTGCGAGTTCTGTAGCATGCTCCGCTTAGAGCGTTGCTTCAGGATGCGTCATGAGCCAGTCGCCATGGTCTGATTGGGTAGGCCGCACGGAGACTGCACTCGACACTGTAGCGCTGACGCCGGCTCGCGCGCTACGCGCCACGCTCGGCGGCGAACCAGCCAGCGCGCTCTCTACCGGCGCGCCATTGCCTGCCCTCTGGACCTGGCTCAACTTTTTGCCGCTGGCGCCGATGAGTGAAGTCGGCCCCGATGGCCACCCGAAGCGCGGCGGTTTCTTGCCGCCCATCGATCTACCCAGGCGGATGTGGGCTGGCAGCCGCTGCGAGTTTCAAACGCCTGTGCGGATCGGCGACGAGATTCAAAAGACATCAACCATCTTGAAAGTCTCTGAGAAAGCCGGAAATGCCGGCGCGCTGGTCTTCGTCACGGTTCGGCACGAAGTCAGCGCCATGGGTCGCCTCGCCATGATCGAGGAACAGGATCTCGTTTACATGAACATTCCAAAGGTGTGGCAGCCCCCGGCGGCGACGCCGCTGCCGCCCTGCGCGTGGAGCGAGCCCATCGAGATCGATCCGGTGTTCCTGTTCCGCTTCTCCGCGCTCACCTTCAACGGGCACCGCATCCATTATGATCGCACCTATGCGATGGAGGTTGAGAAATATCCCGGACTTGTTGTCCACGGACCGGCGCAGGCGATGTTGCTGTTTGATGCGGCGACGCGGCGCAATCCTGACCGAACGCCGGCCAGCTTCACGTTTCGCGGCATTCGCCCCTTATTTGATTTCGACAAGATCACCCGCAATGGCGCGCCGCGCGATGATGGCGCCATCGATCTCTTCACCGCCGACGCCGCTGGCGCCATTGGGATGCAGGCCTCCCTTGTGTGGGCGGCATGAGCGATCCTGGCGCCAGCCGCATTGCACGAGCAGTCCTGATTGTGCCGGCGTCCAACCCGGCCATGATCGCCAAGGCCGCGGCGAGCAGCGCAGATCAAGTCTGCATCGATCTTGAAGACGCCGTCGCGCCCGATCAGAAAGGACCTGCACGGCAGCATGTGATTGAAGCGCTGCGCTCGCTCGATTTTGCCGGCAAGATACGTTCCATTCGCATCAATGGCGTCGATACACCGTTCGCTTATCGCGATCTGGTCGAGGTGGTTGAACAAGCCGGCGGGTGGATCGACACAATTGTGACGCCGAAGGCTTCCGGCGCCGATGAAATCCGCTTCGTCGATCAGATGCTCAATCAGATCGAGGCGGCCCGCGGGATTGCGCATCCCATTGGGCTTGAAGCGCTGATCGAAACCGCCGCTGGCGTGCTCAATATTCGCGACGTCGTTCAAGCCAGCAGGCGGCTGGAGGCGCTGATCTTCGGCTCTGGAGATTTCGCCGCCTCGATGCAGATGCCGCTGGAGACAATTGGCGGCCTCGATGCTCATGATGCAGCCTATCCGGGTCATCGCTGGCATTTCGCCATGCACACGATCGTGGCTGCTGCGCGCGCTTATGGCCTACGCGCAATCGATGGTCCCTATGCGGCGTTCAAGGATGCGGAGGGGCTTGGCCGCGTCTGCGCAATTGGCCGCTCGCTGGGCTTTGAGGGCAAGTGGTGCATCCACCCTGGTCAAGTCGCACAAGTGAGCGCGGCCTTCTCACCCACCGCCGCCGAGATCAGCTGGGCGCAAGAGGTGACTACAGCTTACGATGCGGCCTTGAGCGAAGGACGCGGCGCTATCAGCGTCGGCGGTAAAATGATCGATGAAGCTAACCTTCGTGCATGCCGCCAGATTCTAGCGCGCGCGCGGAGGGCGGGACTGATCGACTAAAAACAAAAAGCGCGATGGGAGGGGTGACATGGTCAAGATTCTCGAGGGCCTCCGCATCGTTGAGGGCGCCGCTTTCGTCGCCGCGCCGCTGGCAGGCATGACGCTGGCGCAAATGGGCGCGGAGGTCATTCGATTCGATCGCATTCGCGGCGGCCTCGACAATAATCGCTGGCCGGTCACGGAAAAGGGGCGCAGCCTGTTTTGGGCCGGCCTCAACAAGGGCAAACGCAGCATTGCTGTCGACATGACAACGCCGCAGGGACAGGAAATCGTCACCCGGCTGATCTGCGCGCCCGGTCCGCAAGCAGGCATCTATCTCACCAATCTGCGCGTTCGCGGATGGATGGATTACGACTCGCTGCGTCAGCAGCGCGAAGACCTGATCATGATGTCGATCAAAGGGGATCGCGCCGGCGGGCCGCAAGTGGATTACACCGTCAATCCCGCGATCGGATTTCCCACCGCGACTGGGCCGGAAGGTTCGCGCGAACCGGTCGGGCATGTGCTCCCCGCCTGGGATTGCATCACCGGTCAGCAAGCCGCGCTCGGCATCCTCGCTGCGGAGAGGCACCGCAGCCGCACCGGCGAAGGTCAATTGGTGGAGCTTGCGCTAAAGGATATGGCGCTCGCCATGCTCGGCAATCTCGGCATTATCGGCGAGGTCACGGTCAACAAATATGACCGCCCGAAAATGGGCAATTCGCTGTATGGCGCCTATGCGCAGGACTTTGTTTGCAAGGATGGCGGGCGAGTCATTGTCGTGGGGCTGACCAATCGGCAGTGGGACAATCTCTGCCGCGCGACCGACACGGAAGGCGCGTTCGACGCACTGGCGATGCGGCTCAACGCCGATCTCAGCAAGGAAGGCGAGCGCTTCAAGCACCGCGCCGAAATCACCAAAGTGCTTGAGCCCTTCTTCACCTCCCACACCATCGAGAGCTTCGCGTCCGCGTTCGATCGCATCGGCGTCACCTGGGCGAAGTATCGCTCCTTCGCCGAAGTCGTGGCCGAGGATCCCGATTGCTCGATCGACAATCCAATGTTCTCTCTGCTCGACCATCCGGGGATCGGCTCGTATTTGACGCCCGGCAATCCCATCGCCTTCTCTGGCGTTGAGCGCATCGCGCCGAGCCGTGCGCCAAGTCTGGGCGAGAACACCGACGAAATCCTCGCCGAGCTCGGCTATTCCAACACCGAAATCGGCGGCTTCCACGACTCAAAAATAGTCGCCGGCCCCCAGCCCAATTAGCGGCGCCTGGCGGAGAGGGAGGGATTCGAACCCTCGATACGCTTGCACGTATTCCGGTTTTCGAGACCGGCGCGATCGACCACTCCGCCACCTCTCCGGGCCATTTGCGATGGTCGCCCCCTGGGGGGGTGAGGCCGTTTAGGGCAAGCCGCCCCGGTAGGGAAGGGGTCGGGGATGGGGCAGGGCGGTGAATTCTGACGCCGCGCCTCGGGCTGCCCGCTTGGCGCGGGGGCGGGGGCGGGCCAAGAAGGGCGCATGAAGAAGACGCAAATCGTCATTATTGGCGGCGGCGCCGGCGGGCTGGAGCTCGCCCGCAAGCTGGGCGCCTATTACGGCCGCAAGCGCCACGACATCATCCTGGTTGAGAAGAGCCGCACCCATGTGTGGAAGCCGCTGCTGCACGAAGTGGCCGCCGGCGCGCTCGACGCCAATCTCGACGAGGTGGGCTATCGCAGCCATGGCTCGCGCTGGGGCTATCGCTTTTTCTGGGGCGCGCTGGAGGGGATTGACCGGGTCAATCGCCAGGTGATCGTGGCGCCCATTCTGGACGAGGATGGCAGCGAGCTGATCGCGCGCCAAACCATACGCTACGACTATCTCGTCATCGCCATTGGCTCGGTGACCAACACCTTCAACACGCCGGGCGCAGCCAAGCATTGCATTCTGCTCGATGAGCGCGAACAGGCCGACCGCTTCCGCCTGCGTCTCTTAAATCATTGCCTGCGCGTCTCGCGCGCCATGAGCGCCGATCCTAACAGCGATGCGCGCGTGCGCGTGGCGATCGTGGGTGCGGGCGCAACCGGCGTTGAGCTGGCCGCCGAGCTCTACAATGCGGCGCGGGGCCTCAAGCATTATGGGCTCGAAGTGTTCGACGAAACCCGCCTCACCACCACTTTGATCGAGGCGGGCCCGCGCATCTTGCCGGCGCTGCCGGAAAAGCTGGCGGACGCTGCGCGCAAGGAGTTGGAGCGCCTTGGCGTGCGCGTGCTCACCTCAACCCGCGTCTCGGAAGTGACGCGCGAGGCGGTGATTGCGAGCACAGGTCCGATTGAAGCGGATTTGAAGATCTGGGCCGCGGGCGTGCGCGGCGCGGATTTGCTGAAAGATATTGGCGGGCTGGAAACCAACGCCAACAATCAGCTGCTGGTGCGCCGCACGCTGCAGACCACGCGCGACGATCGCGTGTTCGCGCTGGGCGATTGCGCTTCATGTCCGCAGCCGGGCTCGGAGCGGCCAGTGCCGCCGCGCGCGCAAGCTGCGCATCAAATGGCGAGCACGGTGTTCAAAAATTTGAAGCGCATGATGGAAGGGCGCCCGCTGGAGGAATTCACCTATCACGATCACGGCTCGCTGGTCTCGCTCAGCCAATATTCCACCGTGGGCAGCCTGATGGGCGCGCTGATTGGCGGCAAGCTGGCGATCGAAGGCCGGCTCGCGCGCTTTGTGTATGTCTCGCTCTATCAGATGCACTTGCTGGCCATACATGGCTGGCTGCGCGGGCTTGCGCTGATCGCCGTGGGGCACGTCAATCACGTGATCCGGCCACGGCTGAAGCTGCATTGAAGCGGCTTCGCCGGCGCAAAGGGGGAGGACGGGGCGCGTGGGAAGCGCCGGGGATAGTCCTTTGAGTGACCCGCTTCGGCTGAAGCTTGGGCGGGCCTGCGCGTCGCACGCGCCCCGTATCGATCATCAGACGCCGGGACGCACGGCGAGGGTTGTTTCACCCTGGCGCGCGCGTTCCCCGACGGCGTGCGTCATCCGCTTCCGGTGCGGATGCGTGGGCTGGCAGTACTGATCGCAACCATCCGGCCAGCTTGCCGCTCGCTCGCCTAAAGGCTTCAACGACACGGCCACGCTCAATCGACATCCCCGCGCATTTCGAGTTCGGAGCTCTTCGAAACCCTCCGGTGCGGGAGACGAGGGAAGTGTAAGCGCGGCGCGAAGGGGGTGGGATAGATTTTTGGGGCCGACTTGCGGTTGCGTTGGCAGCGGATAAGGTCGCCACTGGGCGATGGTTGAAGAAGTCAAAGTCGAGAGAGACCTCTATTTGGCGACGATGCGGTTTGTGTCCGTGTCGTTCATCGCCCGTTTGCGGGAGTTGTCGCCTCTTCCAAATCTTCAGGCGTTCCCCTCCAACACTTCTCTTGCCGCCGGTGCCGAGGGCGGGCAATGGACGCGCCCTGATGTTGCGGCACTTGTCCTCGGGCGAGGACGGTTCGTCCCGCACTGGCGCGCCGACCTGCACACTTTCGAGGTGAAGACCGCTAGCGGTTTGAACGAGACGGCGGTTCACGAAGCCAACGCACATGGTCGCTTCTCGAACTACGCGTGGCTTGTATTCCAAGCTGTCGGCAAGTCCTGCGTCGAGTCCGACTTGGTCGCTCGTAAAATAACACGCTTGGCGTCTCACCTGGGAGTCGGCGTGATCCACTTTGAAGACCCCGAGAGTCCTCATGCCTGGAAAATTGAACTCTGGCCCAAGCGCACCGGAACAGATGCATCCACCGCCGACCGGTTCGTCGCAGAGCGGTTTGACCACGAGATGCGCGTAAAAATCTCTAGCAACTTGCGAGCCCTTGGCTGGCTCGAGGAATAAGCATGCCAGCAAAGAAGCTTTGCATCGCGAGTATGAAGGGCGGCGTTGGCAAGTCGACGACGGCGATGATGATTGCCGACAGCTTGGCGTACTTTCATGGTGCGCAAGTATTATTGATCGACCTCGATCCCCAGGCAAACTGTAGCCAAATGTTGCTGAGCTACTCCGGACTTAAGCAAGCCAGCTCTGCGAAAAACACGATCACTTATTGGGTCGACTGCCTTGCGCGGGGAGTCCAGGCTGATCTGTTCGGATGCGTTTCTGTGGGTGTGTGTGGTCTACAGGAGGTGCGAATGGGTAGTCGCGCCAAAAGTGGCTCTCCTTTGCCCGGCCAAATTGCAGCGATTCCTTCAACACCCACGCTTCGATTTGCAGAGATGGCATTCGATCACAAGCACTTTGATCCAGGTGACAGGGCTAGGCCCCGTAAGCAAATGACGGAGTTTTTGCAAACTGGCTTGCGCAAGTTGGGCAATGCCTATGACTACGTCATTTTCGATTGCCCCCCGGGGTTTACGACGCTCGCTCAGGCGGCGCTTTCCGCAGCAGATGGCATCATCACTCCACTTTTTGACGATCCAGTCTCGGTATGGAGCCTAAAGGCATTTCGAGATTTTGGTCTCGTAGAAGAACTAGAAGTTTGGGACAAAGACAGACACCGCGTGATTTACACCCGGGTGCAAGAAAAGGGTGGAGCGTCTGAAAAGATCACGCTTCGGCAGGACGTAAACCTTTCTGGATTCACGGTTCTCAAGTCTTCAATAAAGGACACAGTCGAGGCGCTTAGGTGGTCTCAGCGGTCCGCTCCCGACAGTTTCAAAACGTTCAAAGATAAGTACGGACCAACCGCCTCTGCGGTTGAGCAGTTGGGAGCAGAAGTCGCGGCATTCGCCAAGAAGCTTCCGGAGAAGAACATATGAACGACGACAATCACGAACGCGTCGCTCCAGAGGTGGCGCTGGACCGGTTTTTGACAGCAATCAAAAATCAAGCGGACATTGATCCCGCCTTTCGCAACAACCTATTGCTGGCGCTTGGCGTCACTGTTGTTTTCGACGGTGAGAATGATCTTGCCAACGTTGCTCCCCATATCGTCGCCGCGCACAAGGATGAGCTGTCGTTCCGGGCGATATATGGTCGACTACCGGTCGCCAAGTTGCGTTCCGTCCTCACCAAAAGTGGCCTTGCCACTAAATCTGACCTAACGGGCAAATCCCAAGACGACATTTTGGACATGCTATGGGGCCGTGCCGTTAGCCGGGCCGAGGAGCGGGGTCTGAGGGTGGGTTAAGTGGTGCGCCACAGGTGATATTACGCCCCCCGTTGACCTCCGCGCCTCGTTCAGACTATATCCCCGCTCCCCGCCCGGGCGAGCAGTCGTCCGGGCGTACTTATGTTTTTGAGCGGGTCCGCTCTGAGGAATTTGGCCGATGTTCGCGGTGATCAAGACGGGCGGCAAGCAATACCGGGTCGCTAAGGATGACGTGATCGTCGTCGAAAAGCTGGCTGGCGATGTCGGCGCGTCGGTGAAGTTCGACCAGGTGCTGATGTCGGGCGATGGCAAAAATGTGAAGCTGGGCAAGGACTTGGCCGGTTTCGCGGTGACGGGCAAGGTGCTCGGCACGGAGAAGGGCGATAAGGTCGTGGTGTTCAAAAAGCGCCGGCGCAACACCTATCGCCGCCGCCGCGGCCACCGTCAGGAAGAGACGCGCGTGCAGATCACGGCGATTGGTTAAGCAAAGGGATTAGGGGATAGGGATTAGGGGATAGGGAAAAGCGGGGCGCGGGCCCCTAGTCCCTAAAACCTAGAACCTAGCCCCTCGAGAGAGAGAAGCAGGGTCCGACAATGGCTCACAAAAAAGCAGGCGGCAGCTCCCGTAACGGACGCGACAGCCCGGGTCAGCGCCTCGGCGTGAAGCGCTTTGGCGGCCAGGCCGTCAATGGCGGGGAAATCCTCGTGCGCCAGCGCGGCACCAAGTTCCATCCCGGTTCGAACGTCGGCCTTGGCCGCGATCACACCCTGTTTGCCCTCTGCAATGGCCGCGTTGCATTCGCGACCAAACGCGATGGCCGAACCTACGTCTCGATTATGCAGGCGGTAGCGGCCGAATAGGCGGTTCGACGGACACTCTCCGCGGATCGCCTTCCGAAAAACAGGGCGATCCGGGATCGAAAAGCGCAAGGGAGCCGGGTCGCCGGCTCCCTTTTGCTTTGCGCGAAGTCCAGGAGGCGCCCCATGCGCCACGTGAGAGAGATCGAGACGGACCGGCTGAAGCTGCGGCGCCTCTGCGTCGCCGATGGCGCGCGCATTTCTCAATGGACCTCCGATCCGGCCGTGGCGCGCATGACCTGCCGGATTCCGCTGCCGCATCCTGTCGTCGCCGCCGAAGGCTTCGTGCTGATTACGCGCGCGCGGCGGGATCATGTCTTCGCCGTCGATCTGCGCGATGAAGGGCTGATCGGCGTGATTGGCGCGCACCCCACCGCAACTGGCGCCCATGAGATCGGCTATTGGTTTGGCCGGCCCTTCTGGGGCCAGGGCTATGCCAGCGAGGCGTTGTCGGCCTTCTTGTCGGAGGCGGAGGACTTGGGCGCGCTGGAGGCGGGGCATTTTGTCGATAACCCAGCCTCGGGCCGCGTGCTGGAGAAAGCGGGCTTCGCCTATACGGGTGAGCAGGCGCTGAAATTCTCCATGGCGCGCGGACAATCGGCGCCGTCGCGCCGCATGCTGCGGCCGGCGGTAAGGCGGTTGGACGAGGCGCGCCGCGCCGCACATGCAGGATGACGGGATGAGGTTTGCGCCGCTGGCTCGTGTGTTGAGCCGGCGGCGCTGTTACATTGGGCTTGAGGAGAGCGATATGGGTCTGCGCGTAGCTGTAGTCGGCGCCACGGGGAATGTGGGCCGGGAGATGTTGGAAATCCTGCAGGAGCGGCTGTTTCCGGCGGATGAAGTTGTCGCGCTCGCCTCGCGCCGCTCGGTCGGCAAGGAAGTCAGCTATGGCGACAAGACGCTGAAGTGCAAAGACCTCGAGACCTTCGATTTCACCGGCATCGATCTGGTGCTGATGAGCGCAGGCGGGGCTGTGTCGAAGGAATGGTCGCCGAAGATTGGCGCGACCGGCGCTGTGGTGATCGACAATTCCAGCGCATGGCGCATGGACCCGCGCGTGCCGCTGATCGTGCCGGAAGTGAATCCCGATGCGGTGGCTGATTTCTCCAAGCTCAACATCATCGCCAACCCGAATTGCTCGACCGCGCAATTGGTGGTGGCGCTGAAGCCGCTGCATGATCGCGCCAAGATCAAGCGCGTCGTAGTGTCGACGTATCAATCCGTGTCCGGCAAGGGCAAGGACGCGATGGAAGAGCTGTGGACGCAAACGCGCGGCATCTTCGTCAATGATGAGCTCGTGAAAGAGCAGTTCACCAAGCAGATCGCCTTTAACGTCATCCCGCACATCGACGTGTTCATGGAAGACGGCTTCACCAAGGAAGAATGGAAGATGACGGTCGAGACCAAGAAGATCCTCGATCCGAACATCAAGCTGACGGCCACCTGCGTGCGCGTGCCCGTGTTCGTGGGCCACTCCGAGGCGGTGAACATAGAGTTCGAAGAGCCGATTTCCGATGTGGAGGCGCAGGACATTCTGCGTGAGGCGCCGGGCGTCATGCTGGTCGATAGCCGCGACGATGGCGGCTACATCACGCCGGTGGAGTGCGTTGGCGAATTCGCCACCTACATCTCGCGCGTGCGCGTCGATCCCACGGTGGAGAATGGCCTTGCGCTCTGGTGCGTCAGCGACAATTTGCGCAAGGGGGCGGCGCTCAACGCCGTGCAAATCGCCGAATTGATGCTCAATCGCGGCCTGTTCAAGCGCCTCGCGGCGGCGTGATCGGGCGAGACGGAACGAGTTTGGGGCTTCGGTGTTCCCCGCCTGGTAGGTCGCGCGGGGCGCGTCGCAGCTGATGTTTGTTCATGTCGTACAGGTCTTTGTCGCTGGCGGCGGCGGTTCTAATCGCCTCATGCGCCGCACCCGCCTCTGCATCGAAACATGCTGATGGCATCGCCGCGTCAGCCGTCATCGCGACGCAGACGGGCATGGCCTCCTGGTACGGGCCTGGCCTGCATGGAAGGCGCACGGCGAGCGGCGAAACTTTTGATCAATACGGGCTGAGCGCGGCGCATCGCACTTGGCCTATGGGCAGCCTGGTGCGGGTCACCAATTTGGAGAATGGGCGCAGCGTCACGGTGCGCATCAATGATCGCGGCCCATTCGCGCGCGGGCGGGTGATCGATGTGTCACGCGCCGCCGCGCGTGAATTGGGCTTCGAGCAAGATGGCGAAGCGCCGGTGTCGCTGGAGAATTTGGGGCCGGCGGCTTAGTTCGCCACCGGCTCCAGCACGACCACCGGAATCTGCCGCGCGCCGGCGCTGACTTGGTAATCCTCATACGGCGCATAGAGCGCAACGAGTTGCTTCCAGAGCTTCTCGCGCTCAGCGCCTTCAGCCACGCGCATGCGCACGCGCGCATGTTCGAGCCCGGCCTGCACTTCGGCGATTGGATTGGCCAGCATGTTCTTAAACCAATCAGGATGGTCGGGCGCGCCGCCCTTTGAAGCGATTACGACATAAGCGTCGCCCGCTTTGTCGAAGATGAGCGGGGTGGGAATATTGCGGCCGGATTTGCGGCCCTTTGTGGTCAGCAGCAGCGTCTTTAGCATGCCTTTTCCGCCGCCCAGCGAGGCGTCCCAATAGAGCGCCTTTTCGGGGTCGCGCTGATAGAGCTCAATATGATCCTTGATCCATTGCGGCATCCATGCGGGCTGGGACATGCGCTTTCTCCTGCAAACCTTCGCCGTTTAGATAGGGCTTTGACCCCGCGCCGGAAAGGCGAACGAAACCTGAAACGAAGCGTCGCAATTCGTGCAGGTTATTTGTCGCAAGCGCTGATGCCTCGGCACCCGCATACCCTTATCTTTTGGCGGTCACGGGGAAGATCATGACAAGCGCCGCGGCGGAAGAGCCAAGTCCGCCAAGTCCAGAAGAGTCGGCGCGCCGCGCTGGGCTGATTGCTACGGCGTCGGCCTATATGCTGTGGGGCTTCCTGCCGCTCTATCTGAAACTGGTCAGCTTCGCCGATGTGCGTGAAGTGCTGGGCCAACGCATTTTGTGGTGCGTGCCGGCGGCGCTCGCCGCTGTGTTCTTCATGTCCGGTTGGGCCGGTGGCTGGCGCGAACTACGCACGGCGTTCAAGCCGCGCATGCTGCTCACGCTCACCGCCTCGGCCTGCTTCATTTTCTTCAATTGGGGCATGTATGTCTGGCTGGTGTTGCATGAGCGGGTGATTGAATCCTCGCTCGCTTATTTTTTGACGCCGCTGGTCAGCATCGCTGTCGGCACTTTGTTTTTTGGCGAACGCATCACTCTGCCGCAAGCGGCGGCGCTGGGCGTCGCCACGGCTGGCGTCGTCACGCAAGGCTTGGCGCTCGGCGCGCCGCCTTGGATGGCGCTTGGCCTTTGCGCGACATGGTCGATCTATGTGGTGATCCGCAAGAATGCGCAGGTCTCATCCGCGACTGGGCTATTCGTAGAGTCCAGCGTGCTTGCGCCGATCGCTGTGGGGCTGGTGTTGTGGACCGCCGCGGATGGCGGGCTCAGCTTCACCGATGGCGTGACCCATGGCGTGCTGCTCGCGCTTGCGGGGCCCGCCACGGCTCTGCCGCTTATCCTGTTTGCCTTTGGTGCGCGGCGTGTGAGTTTCGTGACGATCGGGCTGCTGCAATTCCTCGCGCCCAGCATCCAGTTCGCGATTGGGCTTGCCGCGGGCGAGCCATTCACGCCGTTGCGGGCAATGAGCTTTGGTCTGATCTGGGTTGGCCTGGCGATTTTCTGCTGGGATGTGCTGCGCCGGGCGCGCTGGACAGCGCCCGCTTAAGCGAGGCTATCAGCAAAAGCCAAGCGGAGAATGGGCAAAGCGGCACAGGCTGATACACGCCAATAGCCAGCGAAAGACCCGCACCCCAAGCGAACACGAGCGCGAGCGTCTCGAACCAATCGCGCGGCCGTCCGCCCCAGACCAGCACTGCGCCGCCCATGGCGAGCAGGGTGTAGTCGTAATAGAAAAGGTAGGGACTCGCGAGCAAAGTGGCCGCGCACAAAGCCGCGCCTTGCGCCGCCGCATCGCCGCGCCGCCACACGAACACTGCAGCGGCGAAAGCCAGCACAGCACTGATCGCGTGCACGATCATCGCCGTAAGTTGCGGAACGCCCATGGCGATCAGATTGGCGAACAGGCTGCCAAACGTCGCCTTCGACACGCGCATATCGGAGATGAGCGAGGAGGTGTGATCGAGATTGGCGAGGAAGCGCGGAAACACCTCCCAGCCAAACGCCAGCGCCGCCGCGCCAGCGAACAAAAGTGAGGCGGCAGCCGCCGCACCGAAAGCGCGCCAGCGCCCTGTAAGCGCCAGATAGATCGGCCAGAAGACAGCGAGATGCGGCTTGATCGCCATCATGGCGATGAAGGCGCCAGCGCGAATTGGCTTTTTGTCGAGGTAGTAGAGCGCGAGCCCGCTCATGCCCGCAACCCAGAGCCCGGTTTGGATTGAGCCGATATGATAGATCGCAGCGGGCACTGTGAGCGCGAAGAGGAGCGCGCGCTTATCGTGCAAGAACTTGCTTGCGGCGTAGAGAAACAGCGCGAACGTGCCGATGAGCCAGATCAGCGCCGCAACCGGATAAGAGAATAGCGCCAGCACGCAGGCGATCAGCAAAAATTGCGGTGGCGAATTCCAGCCGGCCACGCGCGTCATTCCGGGTACGGCCTCCCATTGGATCGCCTGAATGGTCGGCACATGATGCACCAATTCAGGATGACCAGAGAGCGCGAGCTTGCCCGCTGCCCAGAAGGCGATGAAATCGCCGAACACTGGATTGCCGCTCTGCAGCGCCAGCCCATTGGCGCGCATCAGCCGCTCGCCCATCACGTAAAACAGAAAGATCGTGACGAGGATGGCGCCCAGTTCATAAGCCCAGCGCGGGATTTTTAGAGACATGCGTAAAACGCTTCGATGAGTTTCACCGCGCGCGGATCGCCCGTCAAATACTCGGATTGCTTGTTCATCACATAGCCGATGGCGACGCGCGCAGCCGGATCGCCCATGCCGCAGGAGCCGCCCGAACCGGAATGGCCGGAGGCGGCGCGATTGGGGCCGTACTTCAGCAGCTTGTTGCCCATCACGCCGCTGCGCCATTCAAGATTGAAGGGCAGCACCAGGTCCGGGCCTTCCATGCGCGTGGCGGTGAGTTGCACGAACGTGTTGGGCGAAAGGATGCGTCGCCCGCAAATCTCGCCGCCGGTGGCGAACACGTCATAAAGCTGCGCAATGGCGAGCGCCGTGCCGTGGCCATTGGCGGAGGGGATTTCGATGCGCGGCCAGCGCGGATCGCTGCGTTTGGCGGCGCTCCACGGCGTGAAGAAAGCCACGCGGCGCGGCGCGGTGATTTCACCGAAATGTCCGGGCTTGCGCGGCTTCTGCATTTCCGGAATGCGCGCATGCGCTTCGTCCGGCAGGCCGATATGGAAATCGATATGGCTCGGCGCGCAGATTTCTTCGCGCAGGATGGAGCCGAGGCTGCGCTTAGCGGCGCGCGCTACAACCTCGCCGACAATATAGCCCCAGGTGAGCGGGTGATAGCCGCTTGCCGTACCTGGTGTCCAAAGCGGCGCCAGCGCGGCGATGGCGGCGGCGCAGGCGGGCGGATCGAGCCAAAGCTCCGCATCGATCGGATCGGGAAAGCCTGGCACGCCGGCTTGATGCGACACGGCTTGCGCGATTGTGAGCTGGTCTTTGCCGTGAACGCCGAATTCCGGCCAGATGTCGGCGACCTTATCTTCGTAACGCAAAAAGCCGTGCTCAACGCACCAAGCGACGACAATGGAGCTGACGCCTTTGCTGGTGGAGAAAACCGGCGGCAGCGTGTCTTGCGTCCAGGGCGTCGTCTTATTGCGGTCGCGCCAACCGCCCCAGATTTCAATAATCGGCTCGCCATTGCGGATCGCGGCAAAGCCCGCGCCGAGATCGTCGCCGGTTTCGATTTGCGCGGCGAATACCTCGGCCACGCGCTCAAAGCCCGGCGCCACATAACCTTCAAATGCAGCCATGCTCAGGTGCGCTCCAGCGCGCGCGCGGTTGGCCATGTCACGGGATCGGCCAACAAGTCCTGTGCTTCGGGCAACAGCAAATCCTCGCTCTCCGCCGCCAGCGAACGGACGATCACGTCATAGACCGCCCCGGTCGCCGCCTCGAGCGCCACAGCCGGCGCTTGCCCGAGCACGCGCCGGGCGACGAACAACGCCGTCAGCAAGTCGCCCGTTCCTTTCGGCGCGCGCGGCAGGCGCGGGGTTTCGCAAAACCAGTCCTGGGTTGGCGAGCTGTACAACACGCCCATGCCGGTGGCGGTGCGGATGGAGGAGGTGATCATCGGCTTGCCGAAACGCCGGCTTGCGTCCTGCGCCGCCTCGACGCCGTCAATCTTCTTGCCGGTCATCAGTTCAAGTTCGAACGCATTCGGCGCCAACCAATCAGCGCGCGGGACCAGTCCGTTGATCACTGCATCGGCGATTGCATCGCTCACGAACAGCTTGCCCTCATCGCCCATCACCGGATCGACCACGAGCACGGCGCGCGGATTGGCGAGTTTGATCCGCTCTACCGCTTCCAGGATCACCGGCGCCTGTTCGGCCTCGCCCAGATAGCCGACTAACACTGCGTCAATCTCATCGAGCCGCCCGTCCGCCGCGAGGCCGGCGAGCAGCGAGGCCAAGGTCTCGGCCGGCAGCGCGCCCCCGCCTGGGGGGCCGCGGTCGGGGCGCCGGCCCAGCAGCGTGGTCGGCAGCGCCAGAGTGCGCACGCCGACGCGCTCGGCGGCAAAGGCCGCGACCGAATTGCCCACGCGCGCGCCGAGCACTTGGCTTTGGATCGAGAGAATGGTCTTCATGCGGCTCAGAAGCGTCTTCGCTAACCTACGGGACACCATGACTCAACACCGCCCCCGCCGCTCCTGCCTTTACATGCCGGGCGCCAACGCCAAAGCGCTGGAAAAGGCCAAGACGCTCGCCGTTGACGTGCTGCTGCTGGACTTGGAGGATAGCGTTGCGCCTGAAGCCAAGGCTGACGCCCGCGCCGCCGTCGCCGCCGCCGTTAGGCAAGGCGGCTATGGCAAACGCGAGGTGATCGTGCGCGTCAATGCGCTGGCTTCACCCTGGGGCAGAGAGGACATTCAGGGTATTTGTCCCTCCGCGCCCGATGGCATACTCGCGCCAAAGGTTGAGAGCGGCGAAGAGGTGGAGGCGCTGGACGATGCGCTGACCGAAGCCGGACTCAGCGAAGACGCCTCGCTCTGGGTCATGATCGAGACGCCGCGCGCCATCTTCAATCTGGCCGAGATCGCCGCCGCCGCGAAAGGCACGCGCCTGTCCTGCTTCATCATGGGCCTCAACGATCTGGCCAAGGAAACGCGTGCGCGTCCCGGCAAGGATCGCGCGCCCTTCTTCGCCGCCATGTCGCTCGCCGTGACGGCCGCGCGGCTGGAAAATCTCACCGTGATCGACGGTGTTTATAACGACATCGCCGACGCGGCCGGCTTCGAAGCCGAATGCCGCCAGGGCCTTGATTTCGGTTTCGACGGCAAAACCCTAATCCACCCCTCGCAGATCGAGATGTGCAACACGGTGTTCGCGCCTTCCGAAGAAGAAGTCGCCCGCGCTCGCGCCGTGATCGCCGCATTTGCGCTGCCGGAAAATGCCGGGAAGGGCGTGATCAAGGTTGATGGAAAAATGACCGAGCTGCTGCATTTAGAGCAGGCCAAGCGGGCGGTGGCCGTGGCGGATGCGATTGCCGCCATGGCGGGCTAGCGGCCCGCTCCCCGAGTGGAAGAAAGTGCAGCCTCTTTCTGAGCTTTCAGATCTGACGTTCACCTAAGTTTGCAATGCGAACGCTGTCCTTTTCTGCAAGGGAGAGGGCGACGGAGTAGAAATGACGACGACCAAATCCAATCCAGGCATTTTCTTTGAAGATCTCCGCGCCGGCCAGGTCATCACCCACGCCACGCCGCGCACCCTCACCGGCGCCGATCAGGCGTTCAATGTTGCGCTCACCGGCTCGCGTTATGCCTTGTTTTGCGCCGATCCGTTTGCGGCGGCGTGCGGGCTGAAGGTGGCGCCAATCGATCCGCTGCTGGTGTTTCATGTCGTGTTCGGCAAAAGCGTGCCGGATATTTCGCTGAATGCGGTTGCCAATCTCGGCTATGCGGAGGGGCGGTTTCTGGCGCCGGTTTATGCGGGCGACACGCTGAGTGCGTCCTCCGAAGTGATCGGGTTGAAGCAGAACTCGAACGGCAAGACCGGCGTCGTGCATGTGCGCACGACCGGTGTGAACCAGCATGGCGCGCCGGTGCTCTCTTATGTGCGCTGGGTGATGGTGCATAAGCGCGACGAAGACGCCCCGGTGGAGGAGGCGCCTGCGCCTAAGCTGGCGCCGAGCGTTGCGCCCGATCAGCTGGTTTTGCCAGCAGGACTCACCTCGCGCGGCTACGATTTCACGGCGGCGGGTTCGCCGCATGCCTGGGAGGACTACGCGGTTGGCGAAAAGATCGCGCACGTCGACGGCATGACGGTGGAAGAAGCCGAGCACCAGATGGCGGCGCGGCTCTACCAAAACACTGCGCGCGTGCATTTCGATGCGCTGGCCCAGCGCAATACCCGCTTTGGCCGCCGCTTGGTGTATGGCGGCGTCGCGATTTCGCTGGCGCGAGCATTGGCGTTCAACGGCCTCGGCAACGCCGCGTACATGCTGGCGATCAATGCCGGTCGGCACGTCAACCCGCTGTTCGCGGGTGATACGCTCTATGCGTGGAGTGAAGTGTTGGACAAAGCCGACCTTGGGCCGATGGGCGCGCTGCGCTTGCGCCTGGTGGCGTTCAAGGGCCCCTGCGACGTGCCGCATCCCTATAAGAACGAAGCGGGCGAGTATGAGCCGCTGGTCTGCCTCGATTTTGATTACTGGGCGGCGATCCCGAAGCGCAGCAAGTGAGCGCGCGCTCTAATTCTCCTGGCTGCGCACCCAGGCGCGCACGCGCTCTTCAAGCACATTCATCGGCAATGGCCCCGCGCCGAGCACGACATCGTGGAAGGCGCGAATATCGAAGCGGTCGTCCAAAGCGGTTTGCGCTTCGCGCCGCAAGCGCTGCAGCGTCAGTTCGCCAATCTTGTAGGCCAGCGCTTGGCCCGGCCAGGCGACGTAGCGCTCCAATTCCGTGGTGATGTTGTGCGGGGCGAGTGCGCTGTTTTCGTCGAAGCAGCGCCGCGCGCGATCGAGCGACCAGCCCATCCAGTGAATGCCGGTGTCGGCGACCAGCCTGCAGGCGCGCCACATCTCCATCGAAAGCTGGCCGAAGCGCTCATAGGGCGTGCGATACATGCCCATCTCTTCGCCCAGCGATTCCGCATAGAGGCCCCAGCCCTCGACATAAGCCGTCATCAGCGCGTTGCGGCGGAAGGAGGGAATGCCTTCGAGTTCTTGCGAAAGCGCGATCTGCAAATGATGGCCGGGCACGCCTTCGTGCAGCATGAGCGCCGGAAATTCATAGAGCGGGCGCTGATCGAGGTGCGAGGTGTTGACGATCAGCCCGCCGGCTTGGCCGAGCGCTGGGCTGCCAGGGAAGTAGCGCGCCGTGGTGTAGCCTTCTTCCATTTCCGGCGGCACGGGGCGCACGCCATACGGCAAGCGCGGCAGCATGCCGAAAATCCGCGGCAGCTGATCGTCGGCGCGCTTGGCGATTTCGGAGGCCTTCTCCAGCAAGTCTTCGCGCGTCGTGGTGTAGAATTGCGGATCGGTGCGGAGGAAATTCAGAAACTCCGCGAATGAGCCCTGAAAGCCGGTCTCTTCGATCACCTCTTCCATGTCAGCGCGGATGCGCGCCACTTCCTGTTCGCCGAGGCGATGAATTTGCTCCGGCGTCATGTCGGTGGTGGTGTGGAGGCGGACCAGGTAGCGATAATAGGCCGCGCCATTCGGCAGCGAACGTATGCCGAGCTGCGGCCGCAAGGCGGGCTCATATTCCTGCTGCAGGAATTGAATGTAGGCCTGCTGTTGCGGGCGGATTTGATCGCGGATTAAGGCAAGCGCGCGGGCGCGATAGTCGGCTTGCGCCTCGGCGGGGATGGTCTCCGGCAGATCGGCGAACGGCGCCAGAAGCGGGCTTTCTTCGATCGGGACCGCCACTTGCGCCTGCGCTGCCGCCAGCGCGGCGTTGTAAACCACGCGCGGCTGCGTGAAACGCGTCGCGATCGCGCGCCGGCCATTGTCGAGATTTTGCTGATAGTAGGCCGGCAGCGCCGTGAGCCGCGCAATCCAGGCTTCGGCGTCTTCGCGCGAGCGGATCGGCGTTGTCAGGCCCAGATAGTCGGCGGAATTGTAGAAGCCGCTATCATTGTAAAAAATGACGCGCGCCTCGTCGAACTGGATCGACTCGATCTTTTCGCCGATCAGACGCAGCACGAAGCCGCGATTGAGCGCCGCTTCCGGCGAGAGCTGGCTGGCCTCCACGGCCTCGATACGCCGCTGCAAGTCAGCCAGCGTTCGAGCTTGTTGCGCCTGAGTGGTGAAACTCACATCGGGCAGGCGCCGCAGCGCCTCGCGATCGCCCTCAAAACCGGCGGTGATCGGGTCCGCTTCGCGGTCGAAGCGTTCATACTCAGCCATCAAGGCGTTGAAGGCCGTATCGTCGCGGGCTTGGGTCTGCGCCTGGGCGGCTGGGACAATGCTCGCCGCCAAACCGACGCCCGTAAGCACCGCCATGCTCATAATGAAGCTCCGAACCATGCCAGCCATCCCTTCCGCAACGCCAAGCGTGCAAGGCTGCACCCCTGGGCGCAACCGCCGCAAGCGCGTTTCGTCCAATTGACTTGGGGGCGCCCCCGACTAATCTCCGCCGCGCCAGAATCCGTACCTATATCCTGGACATAAGGGGCTCACATGGCCAGCGCGAACAGCGCGGACAACAGACCGCTATCGCCTCATCTCTCGGTGTGGCGGTGGCACGCGACGATGGCCAGCTCCATCTTCCACCGCGCGACGGGCGTCGCGCTCTATGCCGGCGCGATCGGCTTGGCGTTTTGGCTGATGGCGGTCGCCGCCGGGCCGGACGTGTACACGCCGCTCGGCGTGCTTTTATCGGAATGGTACGGGCAGGCTGCGCTCTACATTCTGGTCGGCTGCCTTGCTTATCACCTCGCCAATGGCGTGCGTCATTTGGTGTTCGACACCGGCGCAGGACTGAAGCCCGCTGATGCCGACATGACGGCCTGGTTCGCCATCCTGTTCGCCTTTGTCGCTCCGGTCGGACTGTGGGCGCTGCTGAGTTTCGGCAAATGAGCGGCAATTCTTCCATGCGCACCGCACTGGGCCGTGTAAAGGGGCACGGCGCGTCCGGCGAGGGCACCGGTCATTTCATTGCGTCCCGCGTCACCGCGATCGCGCTGGCCATACTTGGCCCGTGGTTTATCATTTCCGCTGCGCTGACCATGCGCGACGCTGGCTATGGCTCGGCGCTCGAATTTGTCGCCCAGCCCCTCAATTCGGTTGGGTTGATCCTTTTGCTGGTGATCGGCCTCTACCACATGTCGCTCGGCATGCAGGAAATCGTCGTCGATTATATTCATAAGCCGTTCGGCAAATTCGTGCTGCTGCTGCTCAACGCGCTTGGGCCGCTCGCCATAGGCGCAGCGGCTATTTTCGCCGTGCTGCGCGTCAATTTCGGAGCCTAAAGACTTGGCCGCTTACACTTGGATCGACCACACCTTTGACGTTGTCGTTGTTGGCGCAGGGGGCGCTGGTCTTCGCGCCGCGCTCGGCTGCGCCCAAGCGGGGCTGAAGACGGCCTGCGTCACCAAAGTGTTTCCCACCCGCTCGCACACGGTCGCGGCGCAAGGCGGCATCTCCGCCGCGCTGGGCAATATGGGCGAGGATAAGTGGCAGTGGCACATGTTCGACACCGTGAAGGGGTCTGACTGGCTGGGTGATCAGGACGCGATTGAATATCTGACCCGCAATGCGCCGGCGGCCGTGTACGAGCTGGAGCACTGGGGCGTGCCGTTCTCGCGCACGGATGAAGGCAAGATTTATCAGCGCGCCTTCGGCGGCATGACCAAAAATTTCGGCGAAGCCCCGATCCAGCGCACCTGCGCGGCGGCTGACCGCACGGGTCACGCCATGCTGCACACGCTGTACGGTCAATCGCTCCGCCATGACGTTGAGTTTTTCATCGAGTATTTCGCGCTCGACCTCATCATGGAGGACGGCGCGTGCCGCGGAGTCACCGCGTGGCGCTTGGATGATGGCACGCTGCACCGCTTCCGCGCCCAGCGCGTGGTGATCGCCACGGGCGGCTATGGTCGCGCCTACTTCACCTGCACCGGCGCGCACACGCAGACGGGCGATGGCAGCGCCATGGTGCTGCGCGCTGGGCTGCCGCTGCAGGATATGGAGTTCGTGCAATTCCATCCCACCGGCATTTATGGCGCTGGCTGCCTCATCACTGAGGGCGTGCGCGGCGAGGGCGGCTATCTCACCAATTCAAACGGCGAGCGCTTCATGGAGCGCTATGCGCCGACCGTGAAGGATCTCGCCCCGCGCGACATGGTGAGCCGCGCCATGACCATTGAAGTGCGTGAGGGGCGCGGCGTGGGGCCGAAGAAGGATCACATCTTCCTTCACCTCGATCACCTCGATCCGAAAATCATTCACGAGCGGCTGCCGGGCATTTCCGAAAGCGCGCGTATTTTCGCCGGCGTCGACGTGACGCGTCAGCCGATCCCGGTCTCGCCGACCGTGCACTATAATATGGGCGGCATTCCCACCAATTATCACGGGGAAGTGCTGACCAAAGTGAATGGCGATCCGGACGCGACCGTGCCGGGGCTCATGGCGGTCGGCGAAGCGGCGTGCGTTTCGGTGCATGGCGCCAATCGCTTGGGCTCCAATTCGCTGATCGACCTCGTTGTGTTCGGCCGCGCGGTTGGTCTGCGCTGCGGCGAGAAGCTGGAAGCAAACGCCACCCAGCCCCCATTGCCGAAGGATGCGGGCGAGGCCCACCTGGCGCACTTTGACCGCGTGCGCAACGCCGCCGGCAAGCAGTCAACCGCCGTGCTGCGCGATAAGATGCAGCGGGCCATGCAGGACACCGCCGCCGTCTATCGCACCGGCCCGACGCTGGAAGAGGGCGTCACCCGCATGAAGAGCGTGTGGGACGAAAAGCGCGAGATCCGCATCGCCGACCGTTCGCTGATCTGGAACACGGATCTGGCCGAGGCTTTGGAATTCGAAAACCTGATCGCGCAGGCCGTGGTCACGGTGAATAGCGCGCTCAACCGTACGGAAAGCCGCGGCGCCCATGCGCGCGAGGATTTCCCGGATCGCGATGACGTGAACTGGATGAAGCACACTTTGGCGTGGCTCAATCCGGATGGGACAACGCGCATCGACTATCGCCCGGTGCACTCGAACACGATGACCAATGAAGTCGAGAGCATCCCGCCGAAGAAGCGGGTGTATTAGGGACTAGCGTCGGAAATAGGGCTCGCAAGCGATACCGTCGCCATCCGCATCGTGGGCGGGATAGTAGCCCGGCATGCCGCGATATGACGGTGCAAGATTTTGAGTGCGGGCCGCCGCACAACTTGGTTCAGCTGCAAGATGCCGTAGCGCCAGATCGTTGGAGCCGAATCTGTCGCTGAGGCTATTGCAGGCGATTCCATCCCCATCAACGTCCTGGCTGGCGTAGTATCCTGCGTCGCCGCGCTGAGCATGCCGCAGCCCAGCTTGCTCGGCGGCGCTGCAGCCAGGAGCGGCAGCGATATGTCCCACGGCAAGAACAGGCGAACGGAGCTGCTGCGCCAAAGCGGCGAAGGCGCCCACAGCCGTGACCAACGCCAAGGCCGAGAGGATGTAAATCGCCAGAAGGCCTGGGCGCTGCGATAGCCGCCAGGATACTCGGCGAAAAGCTTGGCTGATGGTCAGCAAGAATGTCTCGGCGCCGCTTCCTTACTTAGGCAGAGGGCGCCTGATATTCGGTGTCTAATTAAGCGCTTTCGCTCTTTGGGTGCGGGATTGCGCGTGCGTTTCGCGCTCAGCGCGTTTAAATCACGTGCTACGGCAATACGGAGATGGCTATGGCCCAACTCGGATACGTTTGCATCGGCACCAGCGATTTCGATCGCGCCTGCTCTTTCTACGACGCCTTACTCGGCGAGATCGGCGGCAAGCGGCTGTTTCCGACGCCGCAGGGCCTGATGTACGGCATCGGCAAGGGCGGCGCGATGTTGATGGTGACGCGGCCTTACAACAAGGAAGCCGCCGCGCCAGGCAATGGCAATATGGTCGGCATCAATGTCGACTCCAAAGCAGACGTAGCGCGCATGCATGAGAAAGCGCTCGCGCTGGGCGGCACATGCGAAGGCAAGCCGGGACCGCGCGGCGCGTTTGGCGATTTCGCCTATTTCCGCGATCTGGACGGCAACAAGCTCGCTGTCTTCTGCACCGCCCAGCAAATGCAAAGCTAAGTTTCAGCCGCAACGCGCTGGATCGCCTGAATGGCCAAAGCAAAGCGGTCCGCTTTTTCCAGGGCGCGTCGCTAAAGCCGGAGCCGCCTGGGCCATCGAAGCAAAAGAACGTGCGCTATCTCGATGTGTATGAAGGCGCGCTAAGCGCTTAATCTTCTTTTGGTTCGGTGAAGATGAAGGGCTGAAAAATCTTCTGAAACACGGGCAGCGCTTCGCAGCGCGCCGAATGCGCCTGGATCGCCGGCCACCGTCCAAAGTCGAGCTTGCCGGCATAAGCTTCGCTGAAATGGCGGTACATCGCTCCGAGTGCGATGTCGGCATGAGTGAGGCCCGCGCCCATCCACCAATCGCCGTTGCGCGCAGCCCGTTCGCCCTCGATCAGGTCCATGGTCTGCGCGATCTGTGCCCGCAGGCGGTTGGTGAACACCGGATCGGCGCCGCCGGCGAACACGTTGACGTAGAAAAGCTGCACCGCCTTGTCGGACACGCCGCTGATAAAGCCGCATAGGCGCCAAACCTCGCGCGCGCCATTGGCGTCCGCCGGGGTCAGCCGCCGCTCGGGCTGAACCATGGCATCCAGCGTGAACAGGATGGGATGCGTATCGGCCATCACCACGCCATCGTCGAACACCAAGGTCGGCACGCGCATCAGCGGATTGAAGGGCGCGATCTTGTCGGCGTCGCCGAATGTGGACCACGGCCGATGCTCGTAGCTGAAGCCGTAAAGTTCGAGCGTGACGCCGATGCGGCGCACGAACGGGCTGTCAAATTGGCCGATGAGGATCATGCGATCTATTGCTGCTTTTGCTCGCCGCCCAGCACGTTGCCGAGAATGTTGCCGAGCGGATTTTGCTGCTGTTGCTGTTGTTGCTGCTCTTGGCGCTCCCGGCGCAACCGCTGACGACGCTGCTGCGGCGTTTCGTTTTCCGGCGGCGTCGTTGGCGTGGTGGTGGTTGGCGTTTGCGCGGCTGGCTGCTGGCCGAACAAGCTGGCGCCAAGCTGGCCGAGCGGATTATTCTGGTTTTGCCCGAGAATGCCGCTCATGCGGCGCTGCAACTCGGTTTGCACCACATTGCCAAGATCAGGCCGGAAGCTCACCCGGCTCCAGGGTCCGGAAATACGGAACGGGATGCCGAGGCCGCCGACGCCGGCATTGCCGCCTTGGCCTTCGATCGAGTTCACCGCCCGCGGCGCCACGCGCATATCGATGGTCTGCTGGCCAATATCGATCAGCCCTTGGCCCTCGAGCCGCACATAGGGGTTGAGCATGCGCATATTGTTGGTGGCTGCGACTCCATCGGCGATCTGGAACGTCGCCGACATTTCCGCGAAATCGGTCGCGCCGCCGCCAGTTGAGGGCGTGCCGGAGAGCGCGGACTGAATCGTGCGCGCCACTTGCGCCAAGTTCACGCCCTTCCACTGGCCGTCATTGAAGGTGAAAGAGGCGTTGCCGCGCAGGCTGCGCATGATGGCCGCCATCGAAGCGCCTTGGCCAACAACGGAGGTGGCAAGGCGCCCACGCCCAGTGATCTTGTCGAGCCCGATGGCGTCGGTGAGCAGGGGTTCGGCCTGGATATTTTGCGTGTTGAGTTCAACGGCGATGCGCGGGGTCGCGCCCGAGCCGTCCGCAATCATGCGCGCCGTACCGGTCCCGCCATAGAGCGCGATCTGCGAGAGGCGCGCGTCAAGCGCGCCATTGCGCAACACCATCGCCATGACGACGTTGGAGAAATTGAGCTGCTGAAATTTCAGCGCGCCGACATTCAAATTGAGATTGGCGTTCACCGCCCGAAGGCCGGTGAGGTCGAGCGCATCACTTGGCCAGGCGGCGCTGGTTTCAACGCCGGTGGCCGCGCCTTGCGCCGGCGCCGGCAAATAGGTGTTGAGATCGATGCTTGGCGCGGTGAGCGCGCCGGCCACATCCATCGGCGCGCCTTCCGCGGTGGTCAGCGTCAGGTTGCCACGTGCTTGAATGTCATCGATGCCGAAGCTGGCGTCCGTCAGTTCGGTGACATTCTCCAAATGGCTCATAGTGGCCTGAACCCTGAACGGGCCGAAGCCGCCGCCTTCGCCCATGGGCGAGCCAAGCCAAGACATGAGCTGGCGCAAGCTCGAACCGCTGGCGTTCAGCGCGCCATCGACTCCGCCATCGGTTGCGTTAAACGCGCCCTCAAACGTGGCGTTCACCGTTTCCGATTCCACGCGCGCGCTAATCGGCGTTTCGCCTTGCTCCATCACCGCGCGCGGGTTGCCGACGCTGGCGTTGAGGCCGAGGCGGCGGCCGCGATAGTCGAACTCGGAGTTGAGCGTGGCGGGCTCATCCAACGATTCCAGCGCAAGGCTGCCATCCACGTCGGACAGCACGAGCGGCTCGCCTTCGGCGCCCAGGAATGAAATGCGCCCATCGGTGAGCCGCACTTCGTCGAGGCGCAGGTCTTCAATCGTGGTCGGGTTTTCGCTGGTCTCTTCAGTGGGGAAGGTCCAGTTGGCTTCGCCGTCTGCCTTGCTGCGCAGATTCACTTGCGCGCCGTCGAAGATCAGCTGTTTGACCTGAACCTGGCCGGACAAGAGCGGCATCACCGCGACCGCGAACACAATCCTGTCAGCGGCGAGGAAGGGCGTGTCGCCTTCAAAGCCCTCTGGATTAGAGAGGCTCGCTTGTTCGGCGGAAAAGCCAAGCGCAGGCCAAAGCGTGAAGCTCACCGGGCCGCCAATGGTGAGTTCGCGCTGGGTGGCTTCCTCGATGCGGCGCTCGGCTTCCTCGATCGCCCATTGTTTGGGGAAGAAAACCACCAGCAACACCGTCGCAAGGACGATAAGGCCGACGAAGATTCCAATCCCGATGCCGATCTTTTTCAGCATGTGCCGTCCACCCTTGCGCGCGCCTGTTCCAGAATTAGGCGAGCGGCGCTGGAAAATCGAGCCGTAACGCGGCCTGAGACGCTTTGATGTCGATCACGCCTGAGGTATCTCCGCCCTCAATGAGCGGATTTTTTTCCTCGATGATTGCGGAAATAGGGGCGCGACGGAAACGGCTGCGCGCCGCTTTTGGCGATCGCAGCCAGGCTTTGGTGGAGTTCCTTGTGCTCGGCGGGCTGGCGGTCGGTTCGCTCGGCCTGTTGCTGGGCGAATGGATGCCGGCCGCCGCCCCTTGGGGCTTTGCGCTGCCATTTGTGTTTGTCGCCGGTTTTTTTCTGATCGAGGCGCGGCGGCAAGCGGGGGTGGCCCGCTTCCGGCGCGATCTTCCTCAAATCAACGCCGACCTCGACGCACAGGAGTGGGCGCGGGCCGATGCAGAGCTGCGCGCCAATGAGCGTAGCGCGGTATTTCAGGCAGAGGCCAAGGCGAAATTCGAGTCCGAGGCAGGCGCGCGCCGACAGTATAGAGAGGATAATCCCGATCTAATCGTCGCGGCGGGCTATGATTGGGCGGTTTTCCTCTGGGCGTTCTTCTGTGCGCTGCTGGGTGCGGCCGCTTTCATCATAGCCCTGACCGCGCGGCCAGAAGCAGCGCCGCCAGTGGACGATGGTTGGCGGCCGCCGGAAGGGGCGGTGTCTTCAGACATCGTTCCGGTTGCGCCCTGAGCGCGGCGAGGCTGACGGCGCCCTGGAGGGACCTGATGCAGCCTTCCATCTGCATGCTGCTCAGACTGCATTTCGGCATAGCTTTCAGCGCAGTGGCGCCGATTTCCTGCCTTGTTCGTCCATGAACATTAGGTCATGCGCGCCAGTCGGCGTGTAGCGGGAGGATACCCAATCGTGGCGCAGAATTCGTTGTCAGGCCTGATCCCGAGAGGATCTTTGGGCCTGAAGCTTTTGCTCGTGTGCTTGCTGGTCCTGGCCATGGGCGTGCCGCTCCTAACAGTCGGCGCCATCGTTGCGGAGCGTCAGAATCGAGCCACGCAAGTCACCGGCGAGATCGGATCGCGCGCCGGCGGCGAGCAGGTTGTCGGCGGGCCCATGCTGCTCGTGCCTTACCGGCGCGCGGTTGAAGTCACGGACGATCAGAACCGGGTTCAGCGCCGCACTGTTGAGGGCCAATACATCATCTTCGCCAAGACCGGCGCGGCCGAAACCGAGCTCAGCGTCGATGAGCGCCGCCGCGGCATTTATCGCGCGGCGACCTATGGCGCCGTCACGGACTTTCATGCCGAGTTCGACCCAGCGGCGGCTTTGAGCGGTGTGGATTCCTCTTATCAGTTCGATTGGAGCGGGGCGCGCATTGTCATGTTCGTGCGCGACAGCCGCGCCATACGCGATGCGGCCGAGTTGCGTTTCTCCGATGGCGCCACCGCAACGCTCGAACCGCTCTCGGATCTCTCCATCAACGCGCCGCAGCCGATCGACTCGGCGCCGGACTATTCGCGCTCTTCTTATGTTGATCCAGCGCCGCTCGCGGGCCTGCAAGCCTTCGCCGCGCCTGCGCCGCTGCGCGGCGGACCCACGCCGTTCACGGTGGACACGCGGCTCTCGCTTGGCGGCGCGCAACGCTTCGCGCTCGCGGCTTTCGCGCAAGACACAACCGCCACCATTCGCGGCGACCGCCGCGATGTGAGCGTGCAGGGCTTCTTCCAGTCCAGCGAAGCGGCTGAGCCTGATGCCGAGGGCTTTTCAGCTGCGTGGCGCGTACCGTTCGTGGCGCGCGGCATTGAGAAGGCGGCGGACCTCGCCAGCTTCAATCTCGGCACGGCGGCGGGGCGCGACATGGCGGTGAGCTTTGTCGCTTCCGATGACGTCTATCGCGGCGTGATGCGCGCAGTGCAGTACGGCATCATGTTCATCGGCATCGTCTTCCTAGCCACGCTGATCTTCGAAGCTGTTAGCGGCAAGAGGGCTCACCCAGCGCAATACATCTTGGTCGGTTTGGCGCAGTGCGTGTTCTATCTGTTGCTGCTCTCCATCACCGAGCTGATCGGCTTCACGCCCGCCTTCGCTCTAGCGGCGGGCGCGACCGTGCTGCTCTTGGCTTACTATGCCGGCGTGTCCTTCAAGTCTCAGGCGGTCGGCCTGCGGGCTTTGTTCGCCTTGGCGCTGCTTTATGGAGCCATGTACGTGCTGATGACGCTTGAGGACTTTGCCCTGTTCGCCGGCTCAGTGGTGGCCTTCGTGGTCATCGCCGCCACCATGATCGCCACACGGCGCATCGATTGGTACGGTCGCGGCGCGGCTGCGACGACAGAGTAGGGCGCAATCCAACCCTCGCCGTGGCGCTCCAATGCGTCACGGCGAGAGGGGCGTCAGTGCGTCCAGTTCATCGCGCACCGCGATCTCAGCGGTGGAGAGATCGTGCGCCGCTTGCAGGTTCATCCAGAATTCCGGCGATGTGTTCGTGAACACACGCGACAAGCGCAGCGCTGTGTCAGCGGTAATGGCTTGCTGGCCGCGCACGAGCCGCTCGATCCGCTGGCGCCCCCGCAAGCCCATCGCCTTCGCCAGCGCCCCCGCGCTCAGCTCGAGCGGCTCGAGATAATCGCACAGCAGCGTCTCGCCGGGATGCGGCAGCGGCGTTTTGAAACGGACGGTAGCGCGTGGAATGCTCACGGAGCCTCTCCTAATGTGGATCGCCGAACCAAACCTCCGCAACCTCCAGCGGCGTCAGGCGGACAATTTGAAATCGGACTCTGAACTGGTCATTGACGCGAATCTGCCAAGTCTCCGGCGTGACGCCCTTCAGCTTTTTCAGATCAGCGCCCGGTGCGGCGAGATCGTTCAAACTGAGCGCCGCATCCAATTGCTGCAGACGACGCCGGGCGCGCTGCGCCAGTTCGTTGGCGACGCCGCGAACGCGGTCACCTGCGAAGAGGCGCGCCGTGCTGTCATCGGCAAAGCTCGTGATTGGCACGTCAGAATGTACCGCATCATGGTACATGACGTCAAGCGTCATTTGCGCAGCTTGACGGGCGCGGCGGGCGGCTTCAGGTAAACCTCGCCATGGTCGAACTTACGCTGCCGCAGAACTCCAAGGTCAAAACCGGGAAACGCCACCCCGCCCCCAAGGGCGCGAAGAAGACCCGGACCTTAAAGATTTACCGCTACGATCCCGAAACCGGCGAAAATCCGCGCTGGGACACGTTCGAGCTCGATCTCTCCCTGAGCGGCCCGATGGTGCTGGACGCCATCATCGCCATCAAAAACCACATGGACTCCACGCTCACCTTCCGTCGCTCCTGCCGCGAGGGGGTGTGCGGGTCGTGCGCCATGAACATTTCTGGCCGCAACACGCTGGCCTGCACCAAGACGCTGGACGAGCTGCCGGGCGGCACGATCACCATTTCGCCGCTGCCGCACCAACCAGTATTGAAGGATTTGGTGCCGGACCTCTCCAATTTCCTGGCCCAATACGAAGCCATCCAGCCCTGGCTGCAAACCGAGACGCCCGAGCCGCAGGGCGAATGGCGTCAGAGCCCGGAGGACCGCGCCAAGCTGGACGGGCTCTATGAGTGCATCCTCTGCGCCTGCTGCTCGACCTCATGCCCATCCTATTGGTGGAATTCGGACAAGTTCATGGGCCCGGCGGCGCTGTTGCAGGCCGAGCGCTGGATTGTGGACAGCCGCGATGAGCATACGGGCGAGCGCCTGGATGCGCTGGAAGATCCATTCAAGCTCTATCGCTGCCACACCATCATGAATTGCGCCCAGGTCTGCCCCAAGGGCCTCAACCCGGCCAAGGCCATCGCCGAAATCAAGAAGGCGATGGTGGAGCGGAAAATTTAAGTCCGGCTCGCAGGGAACTTCGGCGGCCTCAAGCGCGTTTCAACCGACTATTCCGGCGTGCGCCGGGGGAGAGCTAGGTTGACGCTGGTATCGCCGCCGACATCGGGGCCGGAACACCGCTTCCGGGACCTTTTGGACGGCTTTCCGGCGGCGGTATATACAACCGACGCGCGAGGTTTCGTCACCTTCTATAACACGGCGGCGGAGATGCTGGCGGGGCGCACGCCGCAGCTTGGCCGGGACCAATGGTCGGTGCTGTGGAAGATGTTCGACGCTAACGGCGCGCCGCTTCCGGTCGAAGACTGCCCGATGGCGATTACACTACGCGATGGCGTGGCCGTGCGCGATGTCGAGATCCTGGCCGAGCGTCCTGACGGCTCCCGCGTGCATTTAATCCCGTTCCCGACTCCTTTGCGGGATGGGGACGGCAACCTCATTGGCGCGGTCAACATGCTGGTGGACATCACCGCGGTGAAGCGCGCCGAGGCGGCGCTGGCGCAGCGGGCGGACACGCAATCCGCCCTCTACCGCTTCACGGATCGCTTGCATCGCGCCAAGTCGACGACCGATGTTTCGGAAGCGGCGCTGGACGCCATACTCATTGCGCTACGCTGCCATCGCGCCTCGGTGCTGCTGTTCGACGAAGCTGGCGTGATGCGCTTTGTCGGCGCGCGCGGTTTGTCACAACAGTATCGCGATGCGGTCACTGGACATACGCCATGGACCAAAGACGATCTCGACGCTCAACCCATCATCGTCACCGATGTGGAGTCCAGCGACCTCGGCGACAATCTGAAGTCAGTGTTGCGCGCTGAGGGCATCGGCGCGCTCGGCTTTTTTCCGCTGATCTCGGGAGACCGGCTGATCGGCAAATTCATGACCTATTTTGATCGCCCGCACCCATTCGCTGCGGAGGAGACCGATCTCGCGCTGACCATCGCCCGGCAAATTGGCTTCGCGCTTGGGCGCGCCCAGGCGGAAGCCTCGCTGCGCGCCAGTGAAGAACGCTACCGCGCTGTGGTCGAAGGGCATTCCGACATGATTGTCCGGTTCCGGCGCGACGGCGTGATCACCTTCGCCAATGCCGTTTACGCAAAGAATCGCGGCAGCACCCCCGAAGCGTTGATGGGGTCGGTGATTTGGGACTTGGCGTCACTTGAATATGGCGATCGCGTCCGCGCCGAGCTCAGCGGATTGAGTGAGGCCAATCGTGAAGTCCGCCTGGAAATGCAGCCCCCGGGCCGCACCAACGTCTGGACCCTCTGGACCATGCGAGCCCTGTCGTTTGGTGCTGACGGCGCGTGGGATGAAGTGCAGTGCACCGGCGTCGATATCACCGAGCGTAAGCTGGCGGAGCAGGCCATTTATCGCCTCAGCGCCATCGTCGAGTTCTCTGGCGACGCGATTATCTCAAAAAACTTGGATGGGATTATCGTCAGCTGGAATGAAGGCGCCGAGCGCCTGCTCGGCTATACGGCGGACGAAATTATCGGCCAGCCCGTCACGACGCTGATGTTTCCCGAGCACCAATGGCAGGAGCAGGGTATCCTCGACCGGATTCGCCGCGGTGAGCGCATCATGCCGTTCGAAACTGTGCGCCGTCGCAAGGACGGCTCCCGCATAGATGTGTCCCTCTCCGTCTCGCCGGTGCGGGACTCGCAAGGCAATATTGTCGGCGCCTCAAAAATTGCGCGCGACATCAGCGAGCGCAAACGCGCTGATGAACAGCGCACTTTGCTGATCCACGAACTGAATCATCGAGTGAAGAACACGCTCGCCACTGTGCAATCGCTGACGATGCAGACACTGCGCAATACCGAGCGCAGCACCGAAGCGCGGGCGCTGCTGGATGCGCGCTTGGCCGCGCTGTCGCGGGCGCATGATTTGCTGACGGCGCACAGTTGGGAGGGTGCGGGTTTGCGCGATATCGTGCATCGCGCGCTGCAGCCCTTCCGCACCAGCGCCGAGCGGGTGGTTTTGGCCGGGCCGGACGTGCGGCTCTCGCCCAAGCAGGCGGTGGCGCTTTCGATCGCTCTGCACGAGCTTGCCACCAACGCGTCCAAATATGGCGCGCTCTCGGGCGAGTTCGGGCGCGTGTCGGTGCAGTGGAGGATCGCGAACCAGACGCTGTCGCTGGTTTGGAGCGAAAGCGGCGGCCCGCTTGTTGAAACGCCCACGCGCACCGGGTTCGGAACGCGTCTGATTGAACGCAGTTTGGCGCACGATCTGGGCGGGGCGGCGCGGATACAGTATCTTCCCGGCGGCGTTGTCGCTGAAATCTCGACATCGCTGGGGCCGGCCCTTATCGGTGCGTAAATGAGAAGCGTGTGACTCAAACCAGCGCCAAGCTTCGTATTCTGATTGTTGAGGATGAAGCCCTCGTCGCCATGCTTATTGAGGATATCATCCTCGATCTGGGGCATGAGGTGGCCGCTGTCGCCGGGCGGCTGGAGGACGGCGTGGCCAAGGCGGCGGCGCTCGATATTGATTGCGCTGTGCTCGATCTCAATTTGAATGGCCAGCGCACCTACCCGATAGCCGAGACGCTGCGCCAGCGCGGCGCGCCCTTCCTGTTCGTGACGGGTTATGGGGCGGCGGGTCTTGAGCCAGGCTGGGAAGATGAGATTGTCGTGCAGAAGCCATTTCAGCAGCACGAACTGGAGCTTGGCATTGCGCGCGCGCTTGCTAAGCGCCGCTAGGAAATGCGGTCGTCAGCCAGCCCTGGCGTCCAGTCATAAAGCGGGCGCACGCTGCCATCGTCGAAATGCACGCCGCTCTCGGCCGCCATCAAGCCGGCCCGCAAAGTTGCGCCGCGCGTGGCGATGGCGGTGACGCCATGCACATTGGCCGGCAAAACTTCGCCGGGCTCGCTTAGCCCATTGGAGTTTTCATCGCGCCACAAAGCCAGGCCATCCAACTCAGCGCCAGTCAGCTCGCCGTCGCCATTATCATCGAGCGAGCGTAGCGCCTCGAAACCGTCATTCCAGAAAACCGACCAAGATCGTTGCCCGATCAAGTCAAACCCGGAGCTAATCCGGCCGCGCCATTGCGGATCCCAGACCAGCCACGCCGCATCCGGGGTCAGCCAGCCTTGCGCGCGGCGATCGCCCGTGCCGGCGAGATCGAAGGCGACATCAGACTCCGTATCCACCAGCTGCGCGAACGGCGCATCGCGCATGGGCACGACGATGGGCGTCACATAAATCATAGGCTGGCTCTGCTCGAGCCGCTTTTGCAAGGCGCGTAGCCGTTTGCGATCTGAATAAGAGCTGGCGATGTGGCTGAGATGGGCGACCGCCTCGGTCAACACCGCATGCGTTTCCCAATCCGATTGCGGGCCCGCCACTTGCGGCATGCCGAGCGCGATGAGGCGGCGCAATTCGGCGCGCGCTTCGTCCATCTCGCCCAGGCGGTCGAGCACGTAGGCGTAGCCCAAGCGGGCGCGCAGATTGCTGTCATCGAGTTCGATCGCCCGCGCATAATGATCCCGCGCCGCTTCTAGCCGCGCGAGCGCCTGCGGCGAGAGGTTTTGCGGAACGGCGTTTGGCGTTTCTTCCTGCGGGCCGAGCGCGAAACTCCATTGCGCGCATAGATCTTCGGGGGCGAAGTCCGGCATTGGCTCGTCGGGCCCGCGCATCGGCCGGTTCCGCGCCGCCTCCAGGCAGGACTGCGCACCGCCTTCATTCAACTGATCATTTTCGCGCAAATAAGCGAACGTCCCGTCATTGCGCGCATAGGCCAGCAGGTTGAGCCGCGCCATGAGACGTTCGCGTTGCGCCTCGTCCACGCCTTCCATCGCCGCCACATTGGCGAGCGCGCGATCAATCGGCGCTTCGTAAATGGGCTGTGGCGGCGGGAAATAGGGGATGGCGTCAGCGACGCCGGCAAAGCCCACAAAGAGTGTGGCCAGAGCGGCCAATTGGGCGCGCATTCGCGTCCTCCGAACTCGCCCATGCCCCTTGGCGACGACACTGCAATGCGTCGCGCGCACGGTCTAGCCTGTAACCAGGGTTTTCGTCTCAACTTTCGGTGGGTCGCGCCAAGTGCATTCCGGCCCGTTGGGATCGAAGCGCGCATGAAGGTCGGCGCTGAGCGTTCGCTCGATAAAGAATTTCAGGCGCCGGGTCGTTTTGACGGGGTCTCCAGCCACTTGCTGTGGCGCGATCAGCTCGCCGAACCGCAAGCGGTAGAGTTGACCCGCCTTGTTGAGCAGTTCGTGGAAGAGCGTGATGTCGCGCAGCTCGGCCGAGAATTTGGAAAAGGTGTGAAACCAGAACGAATCTGGCCCGGCCATGTTCAAAGGCAGGATTGGCGCTTCATACTTGCGCGCAAGGCTCACGGCGGTGGGCATCCATTCCGGGTCCAGCAGCATGCCTTCGCGTTTGCGTGCGAGGCGGCCCGCCGGAAAGATCACGATGGGCCGGCCCGCCTGCATGGCGGCCTCGGTCATTTTCAGCGTCACCCGTGTGCGCTCGCGCGTGCGCTTGCCGAGCACCCATTCCACCGGGATCAGCACTTCATCGAATTTTGGGCAGACCCTGTGGGCGTCGGAATTGGCGTAGAAGACCGCGTCCGGCCGGACCGTCTTGATCGCGTCATAAAGCGCCAGGCCGTCAGTAATGCCAGTCGGGTGATTGCTGATAACGAGGAAGGGGCCGGTTTTGGGCGCCCGCTCCAATCCCGCCACGTCCAGCTGCACGCTGAGCAGCGCCGAGAGGTATTCCAGGGCGTCGCGTCCGCCCATGGGCGCGATGGCGTCGGCCATGGCGCGCGCTTTGGCGTAGTTGAGCACCGTATAGAGCGGAGGACGCAGCAGCAGCCAATAGGGACCGCTCGAAAGCCGCGGTGCGCGCTCTTCGATGAGCACGTCGACAATGTGTTTGCGCGCGCCGGCGCCCGTTTGCGTCACACTCGCGTCCATTCTGTCGACAAGGGAACCACGTGGCGCAGATTGAAGCAAAAGTTGGCTTGCAAATTCCACAAGATGGCGCTTTCTAGGCGCGGGACGAGGGAAATGCACGGACAGTCGCGCGTTATTCGGCGGCCGGCGGTTTTAGGGCTGGTGGCGGCAACGGCATTGGCGGTCGCCATGGCGACTTCATGGAGCCTCGCCGCGCGGGCGGAAGCCCTGCGTCCGGGCTGGGGCGCAAAGGCGGTGCTGATTCCGTTCAAGGGCTCAGACGAGTCCGAGCTCGCCTCCACCGCTGATTTCTAACGTTTATCTGCGATGACATCCCCGCTGGCCGCGTACCAACGGCGCTTGGCCGCGGGTGAAATCGCTGCGGATCCGGCTCAGCAGAACGCCGCGCACCGGCTCGAAGAGCTGGCCGCAGAGCTCAAGAATTGGTCGCCCGATGCATGGTTCGGCCGTAAGCCTGCGCCGAAGGGGCTCTACATTTGGGGGCCGGTCGGGCGCGGCAAATCCATGTTGATGGACCTCTTCTTTGAAGAGGCGCCGGTGAAGCAGAAACGCCGGGTCCATTTTCATGAATTCATGCTGGAGCGGCATGCCTTTCTGAGCGCCGCCCGCGCGCGCGGCGTAGGCGCCGAGCAGCTGATGGCGCAGGCGGCCAAGCAAGTCGCCAGCCAAGCGCGGCTTTTGTGCTTTGACGAACTCCAGGTCACCGACATTGCCGACGCCATGATCGTAGGGCGGCTGTTTGAGCGGCTGTTCGCGGAGGAGGTGGTGGTCGTGGCGACCTCGAACCGGGCGCCGGACGAACTCTACCGCAACGGCCTCAACCGGCAGCTCTTCCTGCCGTTCATCGCGCTCATCAAGGAGAAGCTGGATCAGATCGAACTGGCCGGCCCGCGCGACTACCGGCTTGAGCAATTAATGGCGGCGCCGACCTATTACGCTCCGCTCGGCCCCGCTGCCGATGAAGCCATGGACGGCGCTTGGTCCCGGCTCACTTTGGGCGCGGCGCCGCATGCAGTGACGCTCGATGTCAATGGCCGCGTGCTCAAGGTTGAGCGCCAAGCGGCGGGCGTAGCGCGGCTGAGCTTTGAGGAGCTGTGTGCGCGTCCGCTTGGCGCGGCGGATTACATCGAAATCGCTGAGCGGTTTCACACCGTGCTGTTGGAACACATCCCCAAGCTCACGCCTTCCATGCGCGAAGAGGCGGCGCGCTTCCGCACGCTGATCGATGCGCTTTACGAAGCCAAGGTGAAACTAATCGCCTCCGCCGACGCCGAACCCGCCAAGCTCTATCCCTCGGGCGATCAAAGCTTCGAGTTCGAACGCACCGCCTCGCGGCTGATGGAGATGCGTTCGCAAAATTACCTTGCGCTTCCACGCCGCGACGCGGAGTGGAAGCAAGGTATTGTGGATTAGCGATTAGATCACCTGGAAGTCGGTGTTGGTGATCGTGAGCCCCGGATCAAGCGTGGCGATCAGCACTTTGGCGCCCGCGGCGTTGCCGTTGGAGTCGTAGTACAGATTGCCCGTGGCGCCGTCGTAGAGGATGCGATCATCAGCATCGTGCGCATTGGCGCTGGCCCAGAACTGAGCGTTGGTGAGCGTGCCCGTGCCGACGATTGCTGTGAATGCCGCGTTCTCCAGCTGGATCTTGTCGCTTGCGGTCGCGAAGTCGGTGATGGTGTCGGCGTTGGCGCCGATGGGCGCAGCATTGAGCAAAAACTTGTCGGCCCCGCCGCCGCCGGTGAGCGTGTCCTGGCCGTTGCCGCCGATGAGCGTATCCTGGCCATTGCCGCCAACCAACGTATCGGCCGCGCCGCCGCCGCTCAGGGTGTCGCCGCCATCCAGCCCTCTCAATGTGTTGGCTGAGGCGTTGCCGGTGATGACGTTGTCTAGGTCGTTGCCTGTGCCATTGGCCGCTGTGCCAGTCAGCGTAAGGTTCTCTACAAAAACGCTGAGCGTGCGATTGACGGATGATTGCACCAGATCGACGCCGCCATTGACGGTTTCGATGGTCAGGTCGCTGCCAGAATTGACGATGTAAGTGTCATTGCCGGCGCCGCCAGTCATGGTGTCGCCGCCATTGCCGCCATTCAGCGTATCGCCGCCGCCGCCGCCAGTAAGGTCGTCAATTCCGCCTCCGCCGATCAACGTGTCTATGCCGCCGCGTCCGTCGATCACGTCGACGCCCTCGCCGCCTTCAAGGCGATTGGCGCCGCCCGTTCCATAGATGAATTCGTCGGACCCTGAGCCGACCACGTTTTCGAAATTGGTGATGGCTTCCACCACCACCCCATTTGTCGCGGTGCCGGCGTCAAGGTCGAAGATGGTGCCATCCACAATGCCCGTGGCGCGCACAGTGTCGGTTCCATCGCCGCCGTCGAGCGATTCCAGATTGCTCACGCCGGCTATATTGAGGATATCGTCGCCCGCATCGCCGAAGATTGCGTTCGCGCCACTGCCGTCAACGATGTTGTCGTCGCCGGCATAGCCGTGAACAATCGCGGCGGAGCCGCTGAAAGTGTCGTCGCCTACGGTGCCGACTTGCCAGCTATCGGGAGTGTAGGCCGGGCCGGACACGAGATCCCGGGCGTCGAGGATTTCGGTGTAGATGTCGCCACCCGAGTTCCAGGTGAGGGTGAAGCGGCCATCATTCTGCGCCACGCCGGACAGGTTTCGAATGCCGGTGATGTCGGCGACAACCGTTTGACCCAGGAAAACTCCTGCGGAGTCGTAGTGCGCCGCGATGAGCTGTCCGTCCGTTGAGTTGGAATAGGCGACGATGAAGCTGCCATCGCCTAGGCCAAGCGCCACGCTGCCGCCGGCTTCGTCGCCCGAGGCGCTCACCAATGTCGGCGCGAGCACTTGGTCCGCCGTGGCATTGAGGATGGTGACATAAACCGCATCGCCGGTCACCGTGGTGCGGGTGAAGCTGACCAACATGCCGCCGCCGGCAAGTGCTGTTACGGAAGCGGCGGAATCGCTGACGCCAACGCCGCCGGTCCCGGTGATGAAGTTTGCCCCGTCCACGTTAGAGCCACCAGGATCAAGCACGCGCGAGAGCAACCGCCCGTCGGAACTCTCGGCGACGATCGCATAGTTGCCGTTACTGAGCACCACGATGTCCGGCGAGGAGAGCTCATCTGTGCCGCTGCTGATGGCCAGCGAGGCCGCGCCAAGCGTTTGTGTGCTCGGATCGTAGATGCGGAAGTAGATATCGCCATTGGTCGCGGAACCGACGCCAAGTTCGCGATAGATGAACATGGCTGACGTCGCGCTCGAAACGGCGACGCGTGCGCCGTCATAGGTCGGAAAGTTGGTGTCGGTGTCCAGTGCGACTGCGGCTAAGTTGGTTCGGGCGCCTGTGGAATCGTAGTGCTCCATGCGCAGCGTTACGCCGTTCGCGCCCTCATCATCGAGGAAGGTGATGAGAAAGCCGCCATCGGCGAGTGCGGTGATGTCGACGTCCCGTTCATCGTCGGCGAAATAGGCTGTGTTCAAGGCAAACTCGCCGCCAACCGCATTTCCGAGCGGATCGAAGATCTGCGCAACGAGGTCGGTGCCAGCATTGGCGCCGGCGCCTGTGTCGCTATTCGATGTCCAGGCGACCAGAAGGTTTCCATTGGCGAGCTGGATGATGTCAGGATCTGACTGAATTCCAGCGGTGGTCGTATTGGCCAGAAACTCTTCCAACCAAGTGACGGGTGCGTTCGCCATGTTTTCCTCCTGACACGGCCCCCAGGGGGGGCGGCAGCCAGGGGCGACCTTAAAGGTCGTTTCCGCTAGGACAAGCCTTGTCGAGGGACTTACCGTCGGCGCGGCGTGCCCAGGATGCCGCGCATCAGTTCGCGGGCGATGGTGGTGAATACATTGCTGGCGACACGGCCAGTTTGGCGCTCAATCGCCGTAGTGCGCGAACCACCTGAGCGCGATCGGCTTGACGTCGATTTGCTGCGCGCGCTTTTTGACGTTTCCTTGTCGCGCTCTACCCGTTCTGCTTCGCGTTCTGCTGCTGCCGCGGCGGCTTGAGCGCGTTTGGACAGGATTTCGTGCGCGCTTTCGCGGTCGATCTCCTTTTCGTAGGCTTTGCGCAGATCGCTTTGCGCGATCATCTCCTGGCGCGCCGCCAGCAGAAGCGGGCCGACTTGGCTGTTGGGCGGCCTGATTTTGGTGCGCGCCACGGGCGTCGGGGCCCCTTTCTCGTCGAGTAGGGAAACCAACGCTTCGCCAACGGCGAGCTCCTGAATTTCCTTGGCCACATCCACATTGGCGTTGGCGCGGAAAGATTGCGCGGCCGCGCGCACGGCTTTCTGGTCCGTTGGCGTATAGGCCCGTAAGGCATGCTGGATGCGATTGCCAAGTTGGGACAGCACCATTTCGGGAATGTCGGTCGGCGATTGGGTGACGAAATAGATGCCGACGCCCTTGGAGCGGATCAGCCGCACCACTTGCTCCACCTTCGTGACCAGGTCCTTGGATGCGTCGCGGAACAAGAGGTGCGCCTCATCGAAGAAGAAGACCAGCTTGGGCTTATCCAGGTCGCCCACTTCCGGCAGCTCTTCCCACAATTCGCTCATCAGCCAGAGCAGGAAGGCGGAGTAGAGCCGCGGGCTCTGAACCAGCCGCTCCGAGGCGAGCACATTGACATTGCCGCGCCCATCTTCGCGCGGGCGCATCAGATCAGTGAGTTCAAGCACCTTCTCGCCGAAAAAGCGTTCGGCGCCGTCCATCTCCAGCTGCAACAAACGCCGCTGCAGCGCGGCGATGGTTTGCGGCGTGACGAGGCCATACTTCTTGCCGATCTCGTCATCGTGCTCGCTCATATAAGTGAGGATGGCGCGCAGATCGGCGAGGTTGAGCAGCAGGCCTTGCGCCTTTTCCTTCTCGCTGGCGCCCGCATTGTACCAATCGTCGGCGAGCTTGAAGGCGACGGTCAGCGCGCCTTCTTGCGCCTCGGTGGCCTCTAGCACGCGCGCCATCAGCACCGGGCCCATTTCGGTGACGGTCGTGCGCACGGGATGACCCAGTTCGCCATAGACGTCCCAGAACGTGACCGGCGCCGCCTCTGGCGCCAGCGTCAGTCCAATCTCTTCCGCCCGCGCAACGGCCCAGGCTGGCGGGGGATCGCCGGCGGCGGCGCAGCCGGAAAGGTCGCCCTTCACATCGGCGGCGAACACATGGACCCCCTCGCGCGCGAAGGCTTCGGCCAGCACTTGCAGGGTCACGGTCTTGCCGGTTCCCGTTGCGCCGGCGATCAGGCCATGCCGGTTGGCGCGTTTCAGCGCCAGGCTCTGCATGCCTTCAGGGCTCTTGCCGATATCGATGCTTGCCGCCATGTCGTCTCCGGATTCTGCGAAGCAGCATTAGCTTGGCGGATCGAAGGCCCGAAGTCCAAGCCCGGGGCCCAAGCTTGGGGGCCAAGCCAGGGGGATGGAGACGCATCGCCGCCATGAAATCCGCTGAACGCGCCGCGCTTTGGGTGATCGCCACCGGTGTGATCGCCGCCGGGCTCTACTTTCTGCGCCAACCTTTGACCCAGTTCGCACTGGCGCTGATCTTGTGGCTCGCCATTGACGGCCTTGCCGAGATGTTAGACCGGCGCATTCCCTTTATGCCGCGCGCCCTGGCCCTGCCGCTCGCTCTATTGCTGATCCTCGGCCTCGTCGCGCTCACAGCTTACGTCGTCATCAACAATATCGCCGCGATTACGGGCGATCTCGGCAGCTATTCGACGCGCCTCAATCAGATCCTTGCCGACGCGCAGCGCGCGATTGGCATTCCCGGGCCAACGCCAACCGTAGAAATGCTGCTCACGCGTCTCGATCCCGCGCGCGTCGCCGGCGAGATTGGGCAAGGGCTGCAAGGCTTCGCCTCAGACACGGTCTTTATCCTGATCTATCTCGGCTTCTTGTTTCCCGCTGCCGGGGTCATGTCGGAGAAATTCGATTTGATTTTTCCCGAGCGGGATCAGCGCGAAGCGGCGCGCGATGTGATTGCGCGCATCCGCCTTTCCATGGAGCGCTACCTGCTGACCCAGACCGTCATCAGCGTGCTGATTACGGTGCTGACCTACATCACCTTGCGCATTGTCGGCCTGGATAATGCGCTGTTCTGGTCCTTCCTGATTTTCTTTCTCAACTACATTCCCACCATTGGCTCGATCGCCGCCGTGGTGCTGACGACGGCCGTGGCGCTGGTGCAGTTTCCCACGCTTGGCCCTGTAGCGGGCGTCGCCATTGGCGTGGGCGTTTGGCAGTTCGTGATCGGAAACTTTTTGCAGCCGCGAATGACCGGCGATTCACTCAATCTCTCCGCCGTTGTCGTGCTGCTCGCGCTCGCAATATGGGGTTTGATCTGGGGCATAGCCGGCGCGTTTCTCGCCGCGCCGCTCACGGTCATGCTGATGATTGTGCTGGCTGAATTCAAATCGACGCGATGGATTGCGATTTTATTGTCCGCCGATGGAAGGCCAACGCCAAATCTCACGCATGTGAGTAAGTCGTAAGCTGGCTCAAATTGGCTTGCGAATCGATTCCGAACGTGTATCGATTTTATGAACGTCGCCGGGGCTTGGGACGTTACTTCTAGACGGCATCATGCACCGGCGCGTGCGCTCGATCTGATCGAGCGACGTTGGATTTTACGTGCTGCGTGCGACGTGCGGGCTCAATGGGGGGCTTTCAATCGCGCATCGGCCGTTTGCGAACAGTGTCAATTCGAACAGGCCTCCGCGTGCGTCCCCCACCCAGCCTGCTGTGAGGCCTGCAGGCGCCGTCGGGCTGCTTGTCCCCGCCCGACGGCGCCGCCTTCTTTGTAGCGGCAACTTTTTTCGTGAAACATCAAGCGAGCGGTTTTCCGCCGCGAAACCATTGCCTTCGGCTACGCCTGTCGCAAATTCCTTCTATCGCGGCAAATTGACTGCGACGCCGAACGCGCGCGCGCTTATGAAGCGCCGATATAAGCGCCGGCGCCTGCAACGCCGCGAAAAGAAGTAAAGCGCGCCGCGCGCACGGAAACAGGACCGGACATGGACACCGCCACGCGAGGCGCTCTCTTCGTCACCGCCGACCAATTCGTCGCGAGCGCTCGAAACGGGCCCTGGCCGGCTTTCCGGTCTGGTTCAGAGCTCGATCCCGCCGCCGAAATTTTCTTGCGCGGCATTTACGAAGACGCCTCGGTCGATGAGCTCGACGATCTCAACACCGAAGACCTCGCCGCGCTCGCGCACGAATTTTGGCGCTGGCGCTCTGAGCGCGCGCCGCATGAGCAGGCCGTGCGCATTCGCATGGCGCTTGGCGCCGAAGGGCGCGCACTCGATCGCGACATTCTCGAGGTCGCCGGCCCGGACATGCCCTTCCTGGTCGACTCCGTCATGGGTGAAGTGGGCGAGCAGGGACTTTCCGCGCTCGCCATGTTCCATCCCACTGCGCCCAGCATAAGCGGCGCGGGTCAGGATTCCCTGATCCAGATTCATCTGCCAAAGCTTTCGGCGCAGCGGGCCAAAGCTTTGCTGGATGGCGTGCGCGACACGCTGGCGGACGTGCGCGCATCCGTCAGCGATTTCCGCGCTATGCGCGAACGCATGAGCGCGCGCGCTGAGGAGCTTGCGAGCGCTGTCACCAACGCCCAAGCGGAAGAGGTGGCTGAGGCGGTTGCGCTGATGCACTGGCTCGCCGCCGACAAGTTCACTTTCCTTGGCGTGCGCGATTACGCCTATGCGCGCACCGCCGATGGAAAGCTCTGCGCCAATGAGCCTGACATTGTCGAAGGCAGCGGCCTTGGCGTGCTGCGCAATCCTGATCGCTACGTGCTGCGCACCACGGCCGAGCCGATCGTGCTGGCCGCCGAGTTTCAACGCATTGTCGCTGACCCAACCCCGCTCATCGTCGCCAAGTCGACGCTGCGGTCCATGGTGCATCGGCGCACCATGTCCGATTATGTCGGCATCAAGCGCTACAATGAAAAAGGCGAGGCGATTGGCGAGACCCGCTTCGTCGGCCTTTTCACCAGCGAAGCCTTCACAGAGCCGACGCGTAATATTCCGGTGCTGCGCCGCAAATCGGAATGGGTGCTGAAACGCTCGGGCTTCCCGCCGGGCGGGCACAATTACAAGACGCTGCGGAAGATCATTGAATATTATCCGCGCGAAGAGCTGTGGCAGCTTGAACGCGAAGAGCTGCTGCATTTCGCCCGCGGCGTGCTGCATTTGCTGGACCGGCCGCGCGCGCGCGTATTCACCCGCCGTGATCGCTTCAATCGCTTTGTCACCGCGCTCGCCTACATTCCGAAGGACCGCTACAACACCGACGTGCGCGAGCGCGCGGGCGAAGCCATAGCGCGCGCCTTTGGCGGCGTGGTTGAGAGTTTCCAGCCGCAACTGGGCGAGGGCCAGCTGGCGCGCGTGCTGTTCGTGATCGGCGATATCGACAAGGACCGGCCCGATCCAGACGCGCAAACGCTGGATAATGAGCTGGTTGAGATTTCACGCGATTGGCAGGATCGCTTCACCGCCGCGCTGATGCATTGCGACGGCTTCAGCGCCGCGGCGCGCGAGCAGGTTTTGGCCCGTTTCGACGGCGCTTTCTCCGCCGGCTATCAGGAAGCGTTCAGCGTCGACGAAGCCCTGGAGGACATTTTCGAGATCCTGCATGCGCGCGAGGATGAAGCGGTGCGCGTGCGCGCCTATCGCCGCGCTGACGATCCGCCCTCGCATGTGCGGCTGAAATTCTATTCACCCGACGATACGCTCGCGCTCTCGCAGACGGTCCCCATGCTGGAGAATATGGGGCTGTTCGTTGAGTCCGAGCAGAACTTCGAGCTCGATCTGGCGGCGGTCGGGCATGAGAACACCCGTCAGATTTTTGTCCATGATGTGGAGACGCGCACGCTCAGCGGCGAAGCTGTCGACCTGGATCAGGCGGCCGAGCCATTTGAGCAGGCGTTCGCCGCGATCTGGAGCGGCCTGGCCGAGAATGACGGCTTCAACCGCCTGATCCTGCAGCTCGGCATTGAATGGCGTGAAGCCGCCCTGCTGCGCGCGCTCGCGCGCTATCGCCAGCAATCCGGGCTCGATCCGATGCAAGGCGTGCAGGAAGACGCGCTCGCCGCTTATCCGAAAATCGCGCGCCTCATTCTGGCGCTGTTCAAAGTCCGCTTCGATCCGGACTTGCCGGAGAGCATGGAAACGCGCCGCATGCGCGCCGCGCGCCTGCAAGTGCTGATCGAACAAGAGCTCAATGCGGTCGAGAGTCTCGATCATGACCGCGCGCTGCGCCGCATCGCCGCTTTGTTGCCCGCGATTCAGCGCACCAATTATTTCCAGACCGACGCGGTTGGCCGCCTTAAGCCGTACATGAGCTTCAAGATCGCCTCGCGCGAGCTGGAAGACTTGCCGGCGCCAAAGCCGTATCGCGAAATCTGGGTGGCCAGCCCGCAAGTGGAAGGCGTGCACTTGCGGTTCGGCCCGGTGGCGCGCGGCGGCTTGCGCTGGAGCGATCGGCGTGACGATTTCCGCACCGAAGTGCTTGATCTCGTCAAAGCGCAGCAAGTCAAAAACGCGATTATCGTGCCGGTCGGGGCCAAGGGCGGCTTCTTTCCCAAGCGTTTGCCTCCGCGCGGCGCGCCGAATTTCCAGGAAGCAGGGATCGACGCCTATAAGACCTTCCTGCGCGGCCTGCTCGACATCACCGACAATATTGTCGATCAGAGCATCTTGGCGCCGAAGCGCGTGATCCGTTGGGATGATGACGATCCGTATCTCGTCGTCGCCGCCGATAAAGGCACCGCCACCTTCTCCGATATCGCCAACGGCATTTCCGCAGAGTACGGCCATTGGCTCGGCGATGCGTTCGCCTCTGGCGGCTCGGCCGGTTACGACCACAAAGCCATGGGCATCACCGCCAAGGGCGCGTGGGAGGCGGTGAAGCGCCATTTCCGCGAGATCGGCAAGAACATTCAGGAAGAAGAGTTCACCGTCATCGGCGTCGGCGACATGTCGGGCGATGTGTTCGGCAATGGCATGCTGCTCTCGCGCAAGATCAGGCTGCTCGCCGCCTTCGATCACCGCGACATCTTCATCGATCCGAACCCGCAAGATTGCGAAGCCGCGTGGAACGAACGCAAGCGCCTTTACGATAAGCCGCGCTCTAGCTGGGCCGATTACGACAAGGCGCTTATTTCTAAGGGCGGCGGCGTGTTTTCGCGCAGCGCCAAATCTATTCCGATCAGCCCGGAGATCGCGGCGCTGACTGGCCTTGCCGGGCAGACCGCAACCCCATTCGAGCTCATGTCGGCGCTGCTGATGAGTCCGTGCGAATTGTTGTGGTTTGGCGGCATTGGCGCCTACATCAAAGCCAGCGCTGAGAGCAATGCCGATGTCGGCGACAAGACCAATGACGCCATCCGCGTCGATGCCGCCCAAGTGCGTGCGCATGTGATCGGCGAGGGCGCCAATCTCGGCGTCACCCAGAAAGGCCGCATCGAGTTCGCGCGCCATGGCGGGCGCATCAATACGGATGCGGTCGATAATTCCGCCGGCGTCGACACCAGCGACCATGAAGTCAACATCAAGATCCTGTTGGCCGATGTGATCAATTCCGACGCGCTTAAAGCTGAGGCCCGCGACGCACTGCTCGAATCCATGACCGATGACGTCGCCGCCCTGGTGCTCGCTGACAATTACGACCAGACCGGCGCGCTCACCATCGCGCAGTCCACCGCGCCGAGCGATCTGGATAGCCATGAACGATTCATCCAGCGCCTTGAGCACGCTGGAAAATTGGCGCGCCGGGTTGAGGGCTTGCCGCTCACAAGCGAGTTTGCCTCACTTCGCGCCGCAAAGCTTGGCCTGACGCGGCCCGAGCTCTCCAAGCTGATCGCCTACGCCAAGATCGATCTGTTCGACATGCTGACGGCCTCGTCCGTGCCGGACGATCCGGCCTTCATCGAGCCGTTGAAGCAGTATTTCCCAGATGAGTTGTGGCGGTTCGAGACGCAGATTAAGCGTCACCGCTTGCGCCGCGAGATAATCGCCACGCAATTGGCGGACGACCTGGTCAATCGCTGCGGTCCGTCCTTCATTGATCGCGTCAATGAGATCACGCGCGCCGATGCGCCTGTGATCGCTAGCGCCTTCGAAGCCGGCCGCCGCATCTTCGAGTTTGAGGACTTGATTGGCCGCATCAATGCGCTCGACAATAAAGCGCCGGCGGAGGCGCAAACCGCGCTGCATCAGCGCGTTGGCGGGGCCTTGCGCCGCGCCACCACCTATCTGGTGCGCAATGCCGGCTTTGACCGGGATAAGCCGCCCAGCATCCTCGACGTCGTCGCGCTCTACCGCGGCTCTGTCGCGGAGCAGCGCGCGCGGGCCTGGGAGGAGTTGAGCGCCATTGAACGCGAACGCGTGGCGATCCGCGAGAAGGCGCTGCTGGAGATGGGCGCGCCGCAGGATCTTGCGCGCGATGGCGCGATGCTGGCGCCGCTGACAACCACGCTCGAAGTGGCGGACTTGGCGCGCAACACCTCATGGCCGGTTCCCGCAGCGGCCGCGCTGCATTGCGTACTTGGCGCCGAGTTCGGTCTCGACGCGTTGCGCGACGCCGCCACCAATATGAAGCTTGAGCAGCATTGGGATCGGCTGGTGGTGCGCCGCGCGGCGGTGGACTTTGGCGACATTCAGCTCAATTTGGCGCAGGCGGCGGCGAAAGCGCTTGGCGCGCCGAAAGACGCCAGCGCCGCGGCGATCGAGCAAAGCGCCAAAGCGTGGATCGCGGGGCTGGGTCAGCCCGCCATGCGCGCGCGGGCGGCGTTCGCGGAGCTGAATGCGCAAGGCGGCTGGACCTTCGCCAAGCTGATGCTGGTGCAGGCTGAGCTCGGCGCGCTGGCAAGCGCGGTGCGTTAGGCCGCCCGCAGCGCCAGATCGCGCATCAAGCCGTGCGCGCGTTCAGTGGCGACAGGATCGTAGCGCACGCGCGGGTCGTAAGCTGGCGTGCACTCGAAAGCGTGCGTGTTCTCTTCAAACAAGCTGAGCTCAAGCGGCAGACCGTGCGCGCGCAAGCGCCCCAGCGCTGCTAGCGGCGCCTTGGCGCCCACGATATAATCCCGTCCGCACACGATTGCCGTGGTGTGCGGCTTGAGGCGCGGCGCGCGTTTGCCGCCCGTGCTGGCGATCCCCGCATAAGGATAAGCGAGGAAGGCGCCGGTCAGGCCCGCAAGCGGCTCCTCCGGCAAATCGCTCAGCTTCGTGGCCCGCTGCATCTCTCCGCCTGGGCGCAAGGCCAGCGCGTCAATCACCGTCCAGGCGCCGTGGCTCCAACCGGCGGCGATCATCCGCGTGGGATCGACCCAATCTTGCCCCCGCGCCCAAGCGAACGCCGCGAACAGATCGCCTGCGCGCTCGCGCCCCTGCAATTGCGCGCCGGTGCACACTGTAAGGCTCGCCGCCACGCGATTAATGTGGCGCGGCGTGTGTGAATCCACGATCAGAGACGCCACGCCCACGCGCTGAAGCGCGGCGGCATAGCCGTCCAGAAAGGGCTGACGTCCCCCGCATCCGTGCAGCAAGACGGCAAGGGGGAACGGGCCGGCGCCTTCGGGGCGCACCACGGCGAAGGCCGGCGAAAGCAGGGCGATGCGGTCCTGCAGCTTGTGCATGGTCCAAATCTGGGCGGCCCGCGTATGACGTGCAAGCGCAAAGCTGCTGGCGCGCGCCGCCCGCCCGGCGCAGGATGAAAGCTGGGAGAAAAACATGCGCACACGCTTCGCTTTTGTGGCCTTGGCCTTGCTCGCCGCCTGCGGTCAGCCGGCGCCGCCGGCGCCGTCCGCGGAGGTCGCAGAGGAGCGCACCGAAGCGGTCCGGCAAGCGGTGGAGACCTATCAAGCTGCGTTCAACGCCGCGCCCGATCCCGCGCAGGCTGATCCTGCAACGGCGTACCAATTCGTATTCGATGGTCTGTTCACCGATCGCGTGCCGATGACAGCGTTTGAGGGCGATGTGGTGATGGTGGTGAATACGGCCTCGAAGTGCGGATACACGCCGCAATATGAAGGCTTGCAGCAAATCTTCAGCGAGTATCACGATCAGGGCTTTTTCATTGTCGGCGTGCCGGCCAACAACTTCATGAGCCAGGAGCCCGGCAGCGCCGAAGAGATCCAGGAATTCTGCACGCTGAATTACGGCGTCACCTTCCCGATGGCGGGCAAGACCGATGTGGTCGGCGAGCGTCGCCACCCATTCTACGCTTGGGCGGAAACCACGCTCGGCGAGTCCGCCGTGCCGCAGTGGAATTTCCATAAAATTCTGATCGGGCGCGATGGGCGTCTCATCGCGGCCTTCCCCACCAATGTGGAGCCGACATCGGCGGAGATTCGCGCCGCCATCACCAACGCGCTGGCGCAAGGCGCGTCTGCCGGAACATCGAGCGCGCAGCCGACGCGCTAGTGACGGAAGTGGCGCACGCCCGTGAACACCATGGCGATCCCGGCTTCATCGGCGGCCCTGATCACCTCATCATCGCGGATGGAACCGCCCGGCTGAATAACGCTGGTGGCGCCCGCTTCCACCGCTTGCAGCAAGCCATCGGGGAAGGGGAAGAAGGCGTCGCTCGCGCAGGCCGAACCTTGTGCGAGTGAGTTTGGCAGCTTCGCTGTTTCGGCTGCTTCCTTGGCGCGAATGGCGGCGATGCGCGCGCTGTCGCGCCGGTTCATCTGCCCCGCGCCAATGCCGGCGCTTTGGCCGTCCTTCGCATAAACGATGGCGTTCGACTTCACATGCTTGCAGATGGTGAAAGCAAATAAGAGATCGCGCAGCTGCGCTTCGGTCGGCGCAAGCTTGGTGACGACCTTCAAATCAGCCTTGGTGATGTGGCCATTGTCGCGGCTCTGCACCAGGAAGCCGCCGGAGAGCGATTTATAAGTCAGCCCCGGCGCTGAGGGATCGGCGAGGCCCCCCGCCACTAGCAGGCGCAAATTTTTCTTCTTCGCGAACACGGCGATGGCGTCCTCATCCGCGTCCGGCGCGATCACGACCTCGGTGAAAATCTCCACGATCTTTTCCGCCGCAGCTTTGTCGAGCTTGCGGTTCACCGCGACAATGCCGCCAAAAGCGGACACCGGATCGCAGGCGAGGGCGCGTTCATAGGCTTCGGAGAGGTTCGCGCCCAGCGCCACGCCGCACGGATTGGCGTGCTTGATGATCGCCACCGCCGCGCTCTCTTTAGGATCGAACTCGCCGACCAGCTCATAAGCCGCGTCCGTATCGTTGAGATTATTGTACGAAAGCTCCTTGCCTTGCAGCTGTTTGGCTGTGGCGACGCCAAAGCGCTTTTCGCCATTGGTGTAAAAAGCAGCGCTCTGGTGCGGGTTTTCGCCATAGCGCAGCGATTGCTTCAGCTTGCCGCCGAGCGCGCGCCAAGTCGGCGCATCATCGCCAAGCTGCACGGCGTACCAAGTGGAGATTGCCGCATCATAGGCGCCCGTGCGCGCAAACGCTTTCGCCGCCAGCTTCTTGCGTAGCGCGAGCGAGGTGCCGCCTTTCTCTTTCGCCTCGGCGAGGATCGCCACCATGTCGTCCGCATCGGTCGCAACCGCGACGAAGCCATAATTCTTAGCCGCCGCGCGGATCATGGCCGGGCCGCCAATATCGATGTTCTCGATGCACTCATCGAAGCCCGCGCCGCGCGCGACGGTGGCTTCGAACGGGTAGAGATTCACGTAGAGCACGTCGAAGCCCTCAATGCCGTGCTCCTGCATGGCCTTGACGTGCTCTTTATCGTCGCGCAGCGCCAGCAGGCCGCCATGTACTTTGGGGTGCAGCGTTTTCACGCGCCCATCCATCATTTCCGGAAAGCCGGTCACGGCGCTCACATCCTCCACCGCCAACCCCGCATCGGCGATGGCGCTTTTGGTGCCGCCGGTTGAAACCAGTTTCGCGCCCGCGCCGATCAAAGCCTCGGCATGATCGATCAGCCCGGTTTTGTCCGACACGGAAATCAGAGCGCGGCGAATGGGAAGGATGTCTTGGGTCATGAGCGGTTCTCGCTCCCCGTCCCCGCGCGGGGAGGGGGCAGGGGGTGGGGTGAAGCGCAAGCGCCTCGGAATCATTCGCCTAATCTACCCATTCCCGGATTGGCGCGCAGCGCCAAGTCCGGGACCCATAAACACGATCGTGGGAGGTTCGCTTCTCAGCAGCCAACGCTCCACTTGCAGGCAACGGTGTTTATGGGTCCCGGGCTCGCGGCTGCGCCGCGCCCCGGGAAGGGGTAGAGAGAGTGGCGCGTGGCCTTACTGCACCCGCTGCAGCGCCCAGCGCAGCCGATTCGGCGGGGCGAGCCCATGGCCCATGGGATCAGCCGCGCCGGAGAGCACGATTTGCAGGCTGTCCTGCGGCACGGGTTTCCCACCCCAATAGATGGAGGGGACCACAGCCATCGCCCCCGCATCGGTGCGCAGGCGCCAGCGTTGGCCGCCCGGCGTTTCCAGCACTGCGACTTGGTTCTCGATCATGCGCGCGCGCACATTGGGATAGAGGTGGAAGCGCGCCGCGAACGGGATCGGCGCTTTCGGGTTCGGCGATTTCAGCCGCATCGGCCGGATCAGCTCATCAATGCCGCGCAAATTCCTGCCGTCATGATCCACGAACAGATAGCGCCGGTGCAGCAGGCCGAACTGTGCTTTGTAGCCGTCATGCCGGCCTTGCACGGTGATGCCGGAATCGTCCGCAGAGCGCCTCACTTCATCAAGATTCGGGCCAACCAGACGCGGCGGCGCCTTGGCGCGGCGCGCATCTTCAAACTGCGCTGACACCGCATCACCAATGGAGAGCGTGGAGTGCGCATTGGTCATGCGCGCTGCTTGCCGCGCGAACGGCTCCAACTCACGCGCCGAGCCGACATTGACGATCAGCCGCTCCGTCTCGCACGACATTTCAAACGCCAAAGCGCTCGCATGCGCGCGTTCGGAATAAGCAGCGGGCGGGGCGCCGCCAACATCGAACAAGATCCGCAAACTGCCAGCTTCGAGTCGCTGAAACGCCGAGTGCGTCGCATATTGCTGCGCGCGCGCTTCGCCCGGCGCGCGCGCCAAAGCGGAGTCGATCGTGGCCGCCGCATTCTCCGAGCCGCCATGAAAGCAGCCGAGAGCGCCATCGCCCAGGCGCAGCACGCGCACCATATTGGCGAGCTTCGGCAGCAATTCGCGCAGAATGGGCGGCGGTTCGTCCAGCTGCGAGAGCACGTCATGCGCAGTGAGCAGATCGCAGAGCGCTTCCACCATCGCTTCCGGCGAGCGTGAAAAGTGGCCGCCATCGGGGAAGAACTGCTTGGCGCACGCCTCCATCAGCAATTCTTCGCCTTGGCCGATCAGACGCTCCGCTTCAGGAAAGCCCGCCGCGCCCGCCAGCACCAAAGCCGCGCCGGCCTTGATCGAACCCAGGTGGCGCTCGCTGAGCTCACTCGTCGCCAGCATCAGCAGACGCGATTGCCGCGCCGCCGAACGCATCAGCGCAACGCGCTGGCTTGGCTCGCCTTGCTCGAAAGCGGGCCGGCCCCAGCACAACCAGGCGAACAGACGCTCCGCCGTCAGCTCCGGGTCCCAAGCCAGATCGTCCCAATCGCCAGCTTCGGACACCCAGCTATCGATCAGCTCAGCGATGCGCCGATCGGCGGAAGGGCCGACAGCAGCGAGGTCGACCAGCCACGAAAACGAATGCAGCCGCGCGCTGAAATGGCGCGATGGATGCGGGCGATCCCAGGGGCGCGCGTGCTCGCCAGCGATGCGCTCGGCGCCGATGCGCCACACGCCGCGTCCGATTTCGCGCCCGCGTTCGGCATCGCCCACGCGCGGATCGTGGCCCCAATCGTCAATGCGATCAGGCGCGGCTTCGCCCAACCGCATGCGATGAAATGGATTGGCGCGCCATTGCTCGCTGGTTGAACCGGGCCGCGTCGGCCGGGGCGGGGAGGCCGGCGCCGACATGGGCTTCAGCCTCTCAGGCGGGCGATATTGTCCGCATACTTGGATGGATCGCCGCCATAGACGGCCGTGCCGGCCACGAGCGCAGTCGCGCCGGCGGCGATGCAGCGCGCGGCGGTCTTTTCATTCACGCCGCCATCGACTTCGAGAATGATGTCGCGCCCGCTTGCATCGATCTTGGCGCGCACGGCTTCGATTTTTTTCAGCTGGCTTTCAATAAAGCTCTGGCCGCCAAAGCCGGGATTGACGCTCATGATCAGCACAAGGTCGATCAGGTCGATCACATTGTCGAGCGCTTCCACCGGCGTGCCGGGATTGAGCGAAACGCCAGCCTTCGCGCCAGTCGCCTTTACCGCCTGCACCGTGCGGTGCAAGTGCGGACCAGCTTCGGGATGCACGGTGATGATGTCGGCGCCCGCATCGCGAAATGCCTGCACGTAAGGATCGACCGGCGAGATCATCAAATGCACGTCGAGCGGCAATTTGGTGTGCGGCCGGATCGACTTCACCACCACCGGGCCGATGGAGATGTTCGGCACGAAATGGCCGTCCATCACATCGACATGGATCATGTCCGCGCCCGCGGCGTCCGCCGCGCGCACCTCTTCGCCCAACTTCGCGAAATCAGCCGCCAAAATCGACGGCGCAATCAGCGTCTGCGCCATGCTTCGTAGCTAGTGGAGTGCGGCGGCGGGTGCAATGGCGCGCTTAGGCGCGGATGAGCCGGCTGGCGTAAAACCCGTCCAGGCCGCCAATTTCCGGCCAGTGCGCGGGTAAAGTGCGCATGTCGCCCTCGGGCGTGATGAATTCGGCGGGCAGTTCGCCGTTGGAAACGGGCTCGCGCCGCCAGACGCCGCTTTCCAGCGCCTGCGCGACGACGCCAGGCCCTTCCTCCGGCTCGAGCGAGCAGACCGCATAAATCAGCCGCCCGCCGGGCTTTACGAACCCCGCCGCCTTCGCCAGCAGCGCGCTTTGCAGGCCTGAGAGCGTGCGCACGTCGTCGGGCCGGCGCAGCCAGGCAATGTCGGGATGGCGCCGCAGCGTGCCGGTGGATGTGCAGGGCGCGTCCAGCAGCACGGCGTCGAACGGCTCGCGTATGTTGAGCTTGAGCGCATCGGCGCAGATCACTTTGGCGGCGAGGCGCGTGCGCGCCAGGTTTTGCTCCAGCCGTTCCAGACGCTTAGCGTCGCGGTCCACGGCGGTGACATTGGCGCCGGCGGCTGCGAGCTGCAGTGTTTTGCCGCCTGGCGCGGCGCAGAGGTCGAGCACATTCAGGCCGCGCACATCGCCCAAGAGTTTGGCCGGCAGCGCCGCCGCTGCATCCTGCACCCACCACGCGCCGGTCTCGAAGCCCGCGAGCTCATCGACGGGCGAGGGCGCGCGCAGGCGCACGCTGCCCGTCGCCGACAGCTCGCCCAGCAGCCGCGTCGCCCATCCGGCTGCGTCGTCCTTCACGCTGAGATCGAGCGGCGGCTCTTCGCGCAGCGCGCGCGCTATCTCGGCGGCCTGCGCGCCATAAGCCGCGCGCCAGCGTGTGTAGAGCCAGGCTGGCAGGTCCGCGCCAGGCGGCTGCGCTTCGAGCAGGGCGGGGCCTTGCTCGGCCACGAGCCGCAGCACGGCGTTCATCAGCTTGGCGAAGCCGCGTGTTTTTGAGCGCATATTGGCCGCCGCCACCGTCTCGCCAACCGCCGCATGCGCCGGCGTGCCGAGCACCAGCACTTGCGCCGCGCCGATGCGCAACGTGGCGCGGCCGAGCACGGCGTCTTCCGGCAGCGGCTTTTGCAGGAACTGCGCGAGGATCGCGTCTATGCCGCCGAGCCGGCGCAGCGCCGCCGCCACCATCGCCCGCGCAAAGGCGCGGTCGCGACCTTCGAGTTCAGAAAAGCTCGGCGTTGCACTGAGCGCGTCATCGAGCGCACGGCCTTCGTCGGTAATGGCGGAGAGAATATCCGCCGCCGCAATGCGTGGATTCATTGCGGCGTTTCCGCGGGCTCTGCTGCCTCTTCCACATCCTCTGGCGCTGACACGTCCTCGCCCACCGTCACTTCCACGCGGCGCCAATCGGTCAGGCGGATCACCGCGCCACCGGCGGAGAGCGGCGTAGAGATGCGCACGGGCGGCGCGAAGGCAGGATCGCCCAGCGCAAACCAGATGCGGCCCTGGGTGATACGGCGGCGGCCATTGTCGGTCTGCTCGAAGCCGGAGATAGCAGAGTAGATCAGCTCGCACTCCAGCACGTCGCCTTCGAACCCGCCGCCACGATAGCGCTCCACGCCGCCATCGCCCAAACTCATGATGTAGTGAAAGCGCCCATCGAAGGTTGGATAGGCGCCGCTGCAGCGCTGCGTGCGGCTGACATCGACCGCCATCGCCACCAACGTGGATAAAGGATCGCGTGAGGCGCGTTTCTCATCATCGCTCGCGGGCGGATCGCCCCACAGGCGATAGGTCGGCTCAATCCGCGCGCGCACGCTTTCCGCAGTGGGGCGCATTTCGATGGTGCGATGCTTGTGGCTGTAACGATGGTCGAGGCTATAGCGACGCCACTGCACGCCGCTCTCATCAATCGCGCCGCGCGACACCGCGCGCAGGTCGGTGCGCTCGAACAGGTTCATCAGTCCGCTGGATCGCAGGTGCGCGTTGGCTTCATAGCCGCGCCGGGTGATGGTGATATCGACATTGATCTCGCCCAGCGGGACGAGATTGAGCGCCAAGCCGCTATAGGTCAGCAAATAGCGGTCCGCCGCGGCGGGGCCGGCGCAGCACAGAAAGGCCAAGGCGAACAAAAGCACGCGCATTGGCGCGGAATGTAAGCGCGGCGGGCCCTGTGTCCAGCTTGTGGCTCAGGCCTGCGCTCAAAGCGCGCGGACGTTCACAGCTTGGCTGGAGAGCGGCAGCTCAAGCACCATGCCAACGCGGCCGGAGATCACGTCTCCGCCGCTGGCGCGGGCTTCGCTGAGCTGCATCGAGGCCGACATGCGGTTTTCGGCGCCGGTCAGCACCAGCATGCCGGCATTGGCGGCGCGGGCATGGGCGGCGGCTTCACGCGCCGTCAGCGTGCCTTCGGCGTGCAGATTGGCCAAGGTTTCGGCCTGCGCGTCCTGCAACACCACATCTGCATTCATCGCCGCGTCCGCGCTGACCACGCGGCCATCGCCGCCAACCACGATCGAGCGGCCGCGATAATCGAAGCGATAGCCGATGCGGCCAGCGAACGCGTCTTGCTGCGTGGTGAAGGCGGAGACGACCAGGCCGTCGCCTTCATACACGATCACAGGGCGGCCCGGTTCTGGCGAGGGGCCCCAGGCCTGCAAGCCAGAAGCCGCGCCATCAAAGCCGGCGGCTTGGTTCAGGCCATCAACCAGGCGCTGCGTTTCGGCTGGACCGTAAACAGGCAGTAGCGCGTCGCCATTTCGCGCCGCGCCCGCATAGAGCGCGTCGAGATCGGCGGATTGATCAAAGCCGGCGCTGGTGAGCAGCACAGCGTCCATGCGGTCGAGTGGAATATTGCGTTGCGCCAGCGAGCGCGCCGCGCCGGCGCCGGCATCGACCACGAACATCTTGCCGGCGGCGACGACAGCCAGGCACGGCTTAGGCTCAGTGGCTTCAAGCCCCGAACCTGCCCCGCCGCAAACAACAACGCGCAATGCGGTGGGCGAGAATAAATCTTCGTTCGCGACCGCCTGTTGCGTCGCATAGGCTTGATACGCTTGGGCGAGCGCCTCTTGGCCTTCCGGCGTTTGGGATCCGACGACCCAACCGCCCCAGAACAGCCCTGACAGAGTCACGAAAACGACAGACGATTTTCCGACGGCGTTCATGGTCCAGACCCCGTGCTCACACCAAGCGCAGCAAAAACTGATGCGCGTTGACTTGCCCCGCAGAACCGTCCCTAACCCAGGGTGCGATTCTAGCAAACGGTCTTAACAAAACGTTTCCACAGGAATGTTTGGCGAGCTTGAAACCTTAAGATCGCGGCCCATCCCCAGTCTCGAATCATCAAGACAGATGAAGCGAGCGTATCGTGATTTGCCAATCGATCAAACTAACGCGCTGTATGGCGAAACGCTTGTGCGTGCAGATGAAATTGGTCTCGCCGGCCGCAATTATTACGCTCACGACCGCAACCCGCCTTACTATGCGCGCGCCGAAGGCGCGATCGATGCGCTTTATGTGCGCAAAAGCGTCGGTGCCCGCCTCAACGTGGTTAATGATAGGTTAAAAGCGGTAGGCCTGAAGCTCTATCTGTTCGACGCTTGGCGCCCGCGCGCAGTGCAGGCTTATTTCCATGATGTGTGGATGCCTGCTGAAGTGCGCCGCCGTCATCCAGATTGGGACGATGCGCGCGTGCTTGCGGAGGTGCAACGATACTGGGCCGCGCCAAGCGAGAGCGCCTCGCGCCCAGCGCCTCACGCAACCGGCGGCGCCGTCGATCTCACCATTGTCTGGGAAGAGGGCGAACCGCTTTTCACGGGCTCGCTGTTCGACGACGCGACCGCTGTTTCCGCCACCGATCACTTCGAGGGCGGCGTGGACTTGGATTCGTTTTCACAACTCGAAGCGCGCGCCAATCGCCGCCTGCTCTATTGGCTGATGCGCGAAGCCGGCTTCGGCAATCATCCGGACGAGTGGTGGCACTATTGCTACGGCGATCAGATGTGGGCCGCGCTGAGCGGGGAGAAGGCTGGCCTTTACGGCTTGGCTGAGCCGTGAAGCGGGTCCTCGTCTTCGACTCCGGCGTAGGCGGGCTTTCCGTGCTGGACGCCATCGCAAGCGCAGACATGGCGCTGGAGCTGGACTTCCTCGCTGACGCCGCCTGGCTGCCTTACGGCCTCAAGGCCGACGCTGACGTCGCCGCGCGCGTGCCCGAGTTGATCGCCGCTGTGGCCGCTGAGTGGCGCCCGGACCTCGTGGTGATCGCCTGCAACACCGCCTCCACCATCGCTCTGGCCGGAACCCGCGCAGCGCTGCCGCATACGCCGGTTGTCGGCGTGGTGCCGCCGATCAAGCCCGCCGCCGCCGCGACGCAAACGGGAACTTTCGCCATACTGGCTACCCCGGCCACGATCCGGCGCCCCTATACGCTCGACCTTATCGCCCAATTCGCGGCCGACAAAAACGTGATCCGCGTCGGCTCCTCCGTTCTGGTTGAGGCGGGCGAGCGGAAGTTGCGCGGGCTGCCTGTGGATAAAGCTGCGGTTGCCGCCGTTATCGACGAAATGTTCCAGGCGCCGGGCGGTGAGCGGATCGACGTCGTCGCGCTCTCCTGCACACATTTTCCGTTGTTGCTGGAAGAGCTTACAGTGGCGGCGCCGCAGCCATGCCTGTGGGTGGATTCCGGTGAAGCAATAGCGCGGCGCGTGCGCGCTTTGCTCGATCCGCAAGCCGGGCGCGCCGTGGCGCGGCGAGCCGGTTTCACGACAGCCGCCGCCGCACGCGATCTGCACGGCGCCTTCGCGGCCCGAGGGTTTGCCGAGTTTGTGTCAATCTCCGCAGACGCGCCATTTGTAACGACGCCGCTTCCGTGAACTTTGCGTGACGACGCTGTGACGTTTTGGGAACGGACCATGCGCCGTGTATGTGGGCAAGCGCGCCATGAATTGCGCGCATGCGCCCTCCCGCTAACGTCTTTGCTCAAACAGCGGCGGAGGGGATCATGGCGTCTGAGTTCGGTGACACGCCGATCGGTTTGACGTCGAAGATCGTCAATGTCGCCGGCGTGCTCACACAGCGCTTCACTCTGAAAGTTCCGCGTTATCAGCGGCCATATTCCTGGACCGGGCGCGAAGTGCGCCGCTTGATCCAGGATTTACGCCGCGCCGTCGAGCGTAACGCGGCTTATTATTATGTCGGCGAAATCGTGCTGGTGCGGTCCAATGACGGCAAGCTCGAAATTGCGGACGGCCAGCAGCGCCTCGCTACGCTGACCATGATCATCGCCTATGTGCGCGACCGGCTGCAGCCCAATCGGGCCAAGCACTATCAGCAACTGATCATGAATAATGGGCAGCCGCGCCTGATGCTGCGGCGAGACGACGCCAATTTCTTCCTCGGCCACGTGCAGGAGCCGGGCAATATGGCCGCCATGGCGGCGATGAGTGAGACCGGCATCACGTCCAAGGACTTGATGATCGCCGCCGTGCGTACGATCGAAGAGGAGTTGGGCGACACCAGCGATCGCGAACTCGATCAGTTCATGTCCTTCGTGGCCCGCTGCACCACCATGAACCAGGTCGACGCCGATGAGCGCGGCGCCGCCGCGACCGTCTTCGCCACCGTCAATGATCGCGGTCTCGAACTCTCCGCCGCCGATAATTTCAAGTGCGATCTGCTTGAAAACTCTGGCCTCACCGAAACCCAGGCCGAGGCCGCCGCGCGCAAATGGGAGGAACTGGAAGATCTTCTCGGCCGCGACCGCTTCGGCGTGCTGTTGAACTGGGCGCCATTCCTGCTCACCGGCGCGCACTTGGTTTCGCCCGGCGACCTTGCGGCGTTTCGCAACGCCATCGCCGATATTGGCGGGGTGCAGAAATTCCTGTTCGAACGCTTACCGCGGTTTGCCCGCGCGCTGTCGGACATCTTCAACGAGGATGTGAGCTGCGGCGCCGCCAGCGCCGACATTAATCGCCGCATCAAGATGATGAAGCTGGTCGACCGCAAATGGGAGCGCTGGGATTGGCTGCCGGCGGCTATCGCCTTCCTGTCCGAACACTCCAGCCAGACCGAGCGCGCGCGCCGCTTCTTTCAGGCGCTCGACCGCTTCACCTTCGCGTGTGAGTTCGCCATTGTCGATAAACGCGTTCAAGAGCGCCGTTTCGCCCGCGCCATGCGCGGTATTGGCGACGACAAAGCGCTTTACGGCGCCAAGGGCGCGCTTGAGCTCACGCCCACCGAGCACATGAAATTCATCGAGCGGATCAATCGCTCCGGCAAGAAAGCCGCCCCGCGCCGGTTGCTGATGTTGCGTCTGGAGGCGTCCTTGCCGGGCGGCAGTGCGCTGGACATCGACGCTGACGCCGGCGTCGAACACATTCTCCCCGAGGCTGGCGGTCCGGAATGGGATTTGACCTTTCCCGACAAGCAATTGCGCGCCGAAGTCTGCAACCTGATCGGCAATCTTGCTTTGCTGAAGCGTGACCAGAACACCGCCGCCGCCAATCTGGGCTATGCCGCCAAGCGCGAGATTTATTTCAAGTGGCCCAATGCGCCGATTCACGCCGTCACGCGCGACCTTGAGCGCATCTATGAATGGACCCTCGACACCATCTATGAGCGCCAGGAGCGCCTGGTGACGTATCTGTGCATGGACTGGGATCTGATGCGCGGCGGCGAGAGCACGAATTAACCGCCCGCTAACGGATTCACGCCAACCGTTAACCTCACGTTTATCAGTGAGGCGGGCGCAGGGCATGTCTTTATTGTACGCGGTTGTGTTTGCGAGCCGGTGCCGCTCCACGCACCATCGCTTGGCCGTCGATGCGCTGCGCCACCTGCAATCGCCTGACGCCGATGCGTGGCGCGATCTCCTGCTGCACTATCACAAGGAATATCTCGACGGCGCCAAGGCGCCGGACGATGAGTTCAAGGATTTCAAAAACCACGTCCTGCATGTGCGCGACAACGATTGGGGCGGCGCCATCGAAGCGTGCGAGGAGTGGTATCGCCGCACCGTGCGTGCGCTCGCGCAACAGAACTGGGCGCAAGCTGCTTGGTCGGCCGGCGTGATGAGCCACTATTTCGTTGACCCGCATCAGCCCTTTCACACGCACCAGACCGAGGAAGAAGGCGTTATTCACCGCGCGGTCGAGTGGAGCTTCAATAAGAGCTACCTCATCTTTCAGAAAATCCTCGAAGCCGGGGGCGGCTATCCCAATCTCGCGCGGCCGAGCGGCGATAAATGGCTGTCGCAGATGCTGCGCGCCGGCGCGCAGGAAGCGACCAAGCACTACGAGCTGATCATTGAGCACTATAATTTCGATGTAGGCGCCAAAGACCCGCCGAACGGGCTAGATGACGAACTACGTCAGAAGATTGCAGGCCAAGTCGGCCTCGCCGCCGTCGGCCTCTCGCGCGTGCTTGATCGCGCGTTCGAAGAAGCCGCAGTGAAGCCGCCGAAAATCGGCGGCGATCTGCAGGCCTTCTTCCTCGCGCTGGAAATTCCGATCCAGGCGGTGCTGAAAACGATCGACGATCAGAAATCGCGCGCCGAAGTCGAAGCGCAATACGCCGAATTCATGCGCTCCGGCAAAGTGCGCAAGACGCTCGGCGAAGATGATAAGGTCGTGCGCGCGCTCTACGCCGCCGAAGTGCTGAAAACGCCGCTCTCTTCGCTCGACGCCGCCTGGCCGCGCGAAACGGGCACGAAAAACATCGTCACTGAAAAGCCGGCGAAAGCAAAGCAAGCGGCCAAACCAAAAGCCGAAAAGCCGGCCGCCGCGAAAAAAGAGGAAACGCCTAAAGCAGCCAAGCCGGCAAAGCCTGCGCCTGTGCAGGCCGAAGCGCCGCCGCCCGTGGCGCCGCCGGCGCCGCAACCAGTCGCCGCTGCGCCCGCGCCGCGCCCGCAGCTTGTTGCTGCAAAGGGCGCGCTTGAGAGCGATGCGCCTGTCGTCGATGCGCCCTCCATCGGCCCGAAAACCGGCCGCAAATTGGAAGCGATTGGCGTGCGCACCGTCGCTGACCTGCTCGCCGTGTCGCCGGAAAATGCCGAGAGCCAGCTCAAGCAGCGCCATATCTCGGCGCAACTGATCCGCGATTGGCAGGCGCAAGCGACGCTCGCTTGCTCCATTCCCGGCCTGCGTTCACGCGAAGCGCAGGCGCTCGTTGCTTGCGGCGTGCGCGACGCCGTGGAATTGTCCGAGCACGATCCAGAAGAGCTGTGCGAAGCGATTGCGCGCTGGGGTCTCAGCGATGAAGGTCAGCGCGCCTGGGGCGCCGCGCCCGCGCCAACCGAAGACGATGTCGCCGCCTGGATCGAGAGCGCGCACACCACCGCGAATGCGAAAGCGAAGACGGCGGCTTAGGGCCGCTCAAAAACAAGCGCATCCTCCTCCGTCATTCCGGGCGAAGCGGAGACCCGGAACCCAGGGCGACTGGGCTCAATATCAAACACGCGCTTTAAACTTCGCGCCCAGTCCTGCTGGGTTCCGGATCGCGCTCCGCGCGTCCGGAATGACGGAGGTTAGTTGGGTAGCTCCGCGGACTAAATCGAGCGCCCGCTTAAATCCCCATCAGCGTCAGCACGATCGAGGCGATGATCACCGGCGCGATGAAGGCCGTTAGCCCCGAGGCCACAATGCGCGCCGTTTTCAGCACGCGGTGGCCTTTGATCGGCTTGTCTTCGCGCGGGGCCAGCGCGAACTTGCACATGAAGGCGAACAATCCGGCCACCGCCGCCACGCTCGCGCCCGCGATAGCGCCCGCCATCAGCGCAGCAATGCCGGAGCAGATCGCGATCAGCCCGAGTATGCCATGGCCCGCATTCATGACGTGCTTGACCATGCGCTCGGCGCGACCGGCGTCGAAGGTTTTGAACGCCACTGGCGAGAGCACGAAGGAGAACAACATGATCCAACCGAGCGAAGCGCCGGCGAGGATGATGGCGAAGGCTTGAGCGGCTTGTTGCATCAGCCCCGATTAGCATGAGTCGGGCGCCGCCATCGCCTGGTGCGTGAAGAACGTCGACCGGCCGCCGCCCATATCGCGCTTGTTTCGATTGTGGTATGATGGTGCTGCGGGTGTGTTACGGGGGGAAATCATGGCGACGGTCACAAGCGGCGCTTTTGGCATCGACCTGACGAGTTTCTTCGACTTTGCTCACGACCCCACCGACGGGACCGTGATCACGCATACGGCCACAACCTGGGCTGTCGATTTCGGCGGCGGCACTGTCCTCACCTGGACCGGCTCCTCGCTCACTTACGATAGCAACCACATACCAAACGCAGGATCTTTCTCCGATCTCGTCGTCACCTTCAACGGTTCGCTCTATGTCGCGATCCATGGCCTCACGCTGGGCGTTGCTGGATACCTGTCGAATATCGGTTTCACCGCCGATCTGCTGGATGCCATGTTCGAGAATAGCGACACCATAACTGGATCGGCGGCGAGTGACGCCATCATGGGCTGGCGCGGAACCGACACAATTCACGGGGGGGGCGGCAACGATACGATCAGCGGCGACGATTTCCTTAGCTTTCCGTTACAGGGAAATGACATTCTGTACGGCGACGCAGGAGATGACATTATCACCGGCGATCTAGGCAACGACGTCATCTCTGGTGGCTCTGGCGTCGATAATCTGAGCGGGGGCGGCGGCAACGACACCATTCATGGCGACGCCGCCGCCGATTTTCTCAATGGCGGCACGGGTTCAGATGTCATAGATGGCGGCGCCGGAATCGACCGCATAAGCTTTACCGGCTCGGTGGCGGTCACCGTCGATCTGACCAATACGGGCGCGCAATTGGTCAGCACTTATGACGGCCTAAAGACGCTCACCTCGATCGAGAATGTACTCACCGGCGGCTTCAACGACACGATCATCGGCAACGACGTCGCCAATGTTCTGAACGGAAACACCGGGGACGACACCGTCAGTGGCGGTGGTGGCAATGATTCAATCGCGATCGTCGAGGGCGCTGACGTGATCGACGGCGGCAACGGAATCGACACCGCTTATGTGGGCTTTTACATTTTTGCCGACAACACCGGCGTCATGATTGATCTGTCGCTTACCAGCGCACAGGATATCGGCGATGGCCGCGGCTCCTTGACGCTGACAAACGTTGAAAACCTCACCGGCTCCGATTTCGGGGACACGCTTATCGGAAATAGCGGAGCCAATGTTCTAGACGGTGGGATTGGCGCCGACCAACTCACAGGCCGCGGCGGCAACGACACCTACGTGATCGACAGCGCAGGTGATCAGATCACCGAAGTGGCCGCTGGCGGAACCGCTGATCTCGTTTTGTCGTCGATCACCAGAACGCTAACGGCGAATCTCGAAAATCTGACGCTGACCGGAACGTCGGTCATCAACGGCACCGGCAATACGCTCGCGAACGTGATCATCGGTAACACCGGAGGTAACATCCTTAAGGGTGGTGACGGCGCCGACACGCTCAGTGGTGGTGGGGGCGACGACGCGCTCTATGGTCAGACCGGGCAGGACAGCCTGACGGGTGGGGCGGGGCGAGATGCGTTCGTACTGAACTCCCCGCTGACGGCGGCGAACGCCGATACGATCACCGATTTCAGCGTGCCAGCGGACACCATTAAGCTCGAGAATTCCGTCTTCACCGAGCTGGGCGGTGCAGGTGTGCTGGCGACGGCGAAGTTTTTCATCGGCGCCAACGCGCACGCCGCCGCCGACCGCATCATCTACAACTCCAGCACCGGCGCGCTCTATTATGACGGCAACGGCAATGCCTCCGGCGGCAAGACTTTGATCGCCACACTCGACACCGGCCTGGCGTTGACCCACAATGATTTCGTGGTGATCTGAGCGCCGCTAGGACATGAATTTCGCCATCAGCACCGTATCGCGCAGCCCCAAATGCGTGCGCCAATTCTGCTTCAGCAGCGCTTCCCGATGAAAGCCGGCGCGCAGGAAGAGGTTGAGCGAGCCGCTATTGTCGGGATCGATGTCGGCGACCAGACGATGCAGGCCCATCGTTTCGAACGCATACGCGCTCGCCAGCATCACCGCTTTCAAGGCCAGCCCGCGCCCTTGTGCGTCGGGCCGCATGATGATGCCGAATTCACCCACACCTTCGCGGTGCTCGAACAGGCCGATGCGCCCCATCGCCGGCCCGCCGGTTTCTGTGATGGCCCAAACACGCGCGCCGGGAATGTCGAGCGTATCCTGAATGTAGCGCGCTGTTTGCGCGATGCTCTCGTGCGCGGGGCCGGACCAAAAATGATGCGCGCGCACATCGCCATGCGCGGCGAACAAGGCCTCGGCATCGTCAACGCGCAGCGGGCGCAACACCACGCCGTCGCCTTGCAGGATCGGCGTTTCGCGCATGGCGCGTCAGCCCCTAAGCTTGGCCATGATGACGCTGTCGCGCAGGCCCACGCGCGTTTTCCAGTTCTGCTTCAGCACAGCCTCGCGCTGGAAGCCGTTACGGATGAACAGCGTAAGTGAAGCAGAATTCTCCGGGTCGATATCCGCCATCAGGCGATGCAGGTCTAGCTGCTCGAAACCATAAGCGCTAACCAGCTCCACCGCTTTTGACGCCATGCCGCGTCCCTGCGCCTCGCGCCGCAACAGCACGCCAAACTCGCCCACGCCTTCGCGAAACACATAAAGCGCGATGCGCCCCAGCGCTTCGCCGCCATCCTCCGTCACCGCCCATACATGCGCGCCATAGCGTTCCAGCATGGCCGCAATATGCGCTTCGGTTTGCTTGACGTCTGTGTGCGGCGCCGTGGCGCGCGGGCGCTCGCTCGCTTCCGCATAAGCAGGAAACAAAGCCGCCGCATCGCCAACCTCAAGCTGGCGCAACACTACGCCGGGCGCCTCAAGCGTTGGAACGCTGATCACGCTTCTGCCTTCGCACGCGCGCTGGCGCGTATTTTCACGCTTTCGCTGCGCAATTGCCCGCACGCCGCGAGAATATCGCGCCCGCGCGGAGTGCGGATTGGGGAGGCGTAGCCGGCGCGGTTCAGCACCTCAGCGAACTTTTCGATCGTCTCCCAGTCCGAGCACTCATATGGGCTGCCGGGCCAGGGGTTGAACGGAATGAGATTGATTTTCGCCGGCACGCCGGAGAGCAGCTTCACCAGCGCTTTCGCTTCGGCCAGCGAGTCATTGACGCCCTTCAGCATCACATACTCGAAGGTCACGCGCTTGGCGTTGCCCAGCGAAGGATAGTCGCGGATCGCGGCGAACAATTCTTCCAGGTGATACTTCTTGTTGAGCGGCACCAATTTATTGCGCAGCTCATCATTGGTGGCGTGCAGCGAGATCGCCAGCATGGCACCGGTGCGCTCACCAAGTTCCTTGATGCGCGGCGCAACGCCCGCCGTGCTCACCGTAATGCGGCGGCGGCCGATCGAAATGCCGTCGCCATCGGAAATGATATCAATGGCCTTGGCGACATTATCGAGATTGTAGAGCGGCTCGCCCATACCCATAAACACGATATTGGTGAGCGCGCGGTCTTCATTCGAGGTCGGCCACTCTTCCAGCGCATCGCGCGCAATCATCACCTGCGCGACGATTTCCGCCGCGGTCAGATTGCGCACCAGCGCTTGCGTGCCGGTATGGCAGAAGGTGCAATTCAGCGTGCAGCCGACTTGGGAGGAAACGCACAGCGCGCCCGAGCGGCCCACATCAGGGATGAACACGCACTCCGCTTCCGTGCCGGGGCCCAGCCGGATCAGCCATTTGCGGGTGCCGTCCTGACTGATCTGCTGGGTGACGATTTCCGGCCGGTCGAGCGTGTAATGCTCTGCCAGCGCGGCGCGCAATTCCTTGGCGACGTTCGTCATCGCCGAAAAATCCGTCACGCCATAATGGTAGATCCAGCGCCAGAGCTGTTCGGCGCGCATCTTCGCCTTGGCCGCATCGACGCCAATGGCCACAACGCGCTCGGCCAATTCCGCCTTGGTCAGGCCGGCCAGAGAAGGTTTCGCGGAGGGAAGCGCTTGGCTCACAGCGGTCTTATGGGGAGCGTTGTGCGCTGCGGCAATCCCCAACGCTGTCTAGGTGCATTGCGGTAGCGCTTGCCCCGCGGCGCAACGGGGCTCAGACTCACCTCGTTCATTCGCTTCAGGGAGGGAGAGAATATGGACCAATACGGCAATCCGGACCCAACGGCCATGGCCGGCATGATGGGCGCATTTGGCATTGTGTGGCTCGTCGTCATCGCCTTCTTCATTTTCCTTTGGTGGAAAATCTTTTCAAAGGCTGGGTTCTCCGGCTGGCTGTCGCTGCTGCTGCTGGTGCCGATCGCAAACCTGATCGTCATCATCTATTTCGCCTTCGCCGATTGGCCGGCGCTTAAGAAAACCTGACGTTTCGAGCCTCAAGCGGCGGCGATATCGGTCTTGCCGAAATCGCCGCCCTTGAACAGAAGCGGCGCGTCCAAGCGCTTCGCCAGCGCATAGGCGAAACAGTCGCCAAGATTGAGATCGGCAGGTGTGCGTCGGCCAAAACGCGCGAATGCTTCTGCGGCGGCGCGTGCGTCATTGGCGTCGATTTGCCCGACAGAGATGCCAAGGGTCGCGGCAAGACTTTCAACTTTTTCCGATCCTGCTTCGCCGTCATATGGGCGGAAGTGGCGGTGAGAATCTTGCCGATAAATTCTTCGCGCTCCGGCTCGGCGAGGTGGATTGCCAGCAATGCCGACGCGTCAACGACGATCACAACGGCATGCCATCTTTGTCGTAAAGATCGGCGTCCGTTAGCGGCGCTCCGTCATGGGGAAGCGCGTCGATTTCCGCGAGAATGGCGTCAACCTTCCGCCGCCGCTCCGCAATTTCCTCGGGGGTGGGGGCTCGCGGAGAGCCCAGCTTCGCGCGCACGGCGTCGGCCACGGCTTCCACCGGGTCGCGGCCAGTGCGTTTGGCGAGCGTTTCGATGTCGCGCACCACGTCCGGATTACTGATGGTGATCGTGTCAGCCATAGCCAGAACATAGCAGGATCAAAGCCGAATTTGAAGCTCACTGATCGGCGGGCGCGGGTGGCTTCTTTAGCTTGGCCTCGCGCAAGGTGATGAAGAGCGTCGACGCGATCACGATCGCTGCGCCCGCCATCGTCAACCCATTAGGCACCTCGTGAAACGCCACGAAGCCGACCAGAACGGCGAAGATGAGCCGCGTATAATCCATCGGCGCCATAGCCGCGGCGTCGCCAACCGCCATGCCCTTCATGAAGAAGACCTGGTTGATCAATCCGAACGCGCCCATCGCAAAGAGCAGCACAAAGTCGACCAGGCTTGGCCAGCGCCATTCGGCTAACCCCATGGGGATCGACAACACAAAACCCAGCACAGCGCTCCAGGCCGTCAGCGATAGGATGGTGTGATCGCGCGTCATCATCTTCATGCCAGTAACGGTGGCGGCGAACATGGCTGCGGAGGCGAGCGCTGCAATGGCCGGCATGCCGACAGAATTTGCGATTGCCGGCTGCAGCATGAGCAGCACGCCGCCAAAGCCGATCAAAGTCGCGCCAATGCGCCAAGGGCCCACACGCTCGCGCAACACCAGAATCGCCAGCGGCACAATCCAAAGCGTGCGGGTGAAGGAGAGCGCGTTGGCCTCCGCCAGCGGCATTTTCTGATAGGCATAGAAAGCCAGAATGGTGGCGATCGTGCCGCCAAGCGCGCGAAAGCCGAGCATCCATGGCCGCGTGGTGCGGAACGCTTCAACCGGATCGCGCAAGATGAAGGGCAGCATCACCAAAAGGCCCGCCGCCTGCCTGTAGAAGGTCTGCAGCGCCGGCGAATAATCGTCGCCCAGGAATTTGATCAAAGTCGTCATCGCCGTGAACGTGCAGGCCGAGGCGAGCATCCACAGTGCGCCACGCACATTGTGCGAAAGGCGCGCGTGTGCGGCGGAGAGGTCGGAGAGCAGGGCCACGGACGGGCCGGTTTATGGGCGGCGGCGCCTCAGCCGGCAATGATGGCCTAGATCACTTTTTGCTGCGCGGCGTTTCGCTCATCTCCGGTTTCGGCCCGCCCGGCATGATCGGCCGTGCCGGATAGCCGCCATGGGCGAGCAGGCGGTCATACATGACGAGCGCACCGGCCACGCCGACATTGAGCGAAAACTTGGTCGGGATTTTCACCATATGGGCGCACCGCGCCTGCAGCTCGGGCGAGAGCGAGCCTCGTTCGCGCCCGAACACATAAGCTGCACCTTGCGGATGCTGAAAGCGCGGCAGCTCGACCGCATCGTCCGTCAGCTCAACGCCAACCAGCACACAGCCTTTCGGCAAGCGCAATTCTTCCAGCTTGTCGTAAGGATAATAAGGCACATGCCCAAAGCTGCGCGAGGTGTCGGCATTGTACGCCTCGCGCACTTTAGGATGTGCATTGATGGTGAAGAAAAAGCTCGCGCCAAAGGCATGCGCTGTCCGCATCAGCGCGCCGAGATTCATCGGCTTGGAAATTTCTTCAGCGCCAATGCCGAAAAAGCCGCGCATCAGCCTCGCCGGCAATTGGCGTACGGGCCGCCGAACGCGCCATTGAGGGTGGCTTCGCCGCTATGCTCCCAATACTCAACCGCGCCATCGCTATAGCGCGCGCCCGAGCCGGATTGCACTTGCGGCAGCGTGTAGGTGCGCCCCGCCGCGAACACTTCCGCCGCCCCTTGCGCATTGTAGCGCAGCGAGAAGGCGCGCCCTTCTGCGCAGCTCCAATCGGTGCGGGGCCCGCTCGAGCCAGAACTGGCGCAGGCCGAAGCGAGCGCGAGCAGAGCGAGCGCGGCGAATGTCTTTTTCATGGGCTGACCTCGGTATTGGAATCAGTGTTGCGCTTGCCGCCGAACATGCCCTCGCGCCAGCCCACGTAAAGCCCAATCAGCGTGGCGGTGGGGATGAAACCGTCGAACTGATCGGTCAGGTCGGCCAATTCCCAAAGGTAAGCCAAGCCCGCTTTGCCCCACAGCAGGTAGAGCACGAACGCGCCCACGCCATCGGTCACCGTGCCGAAGATCGGAACCCGGCCAAGCAAGGTGTCGAACAGGTCGATCGCCAGCGAAATGCCGAGCCGGATGAAATATTCGCGCTTGGTCATAAGGAACTATTTGGACCGCCGCGCCCGCAGCCGCTACAAAAAATCACCGCTATCGAAGGATCGAACATGAAAGCGCTGGTAAGCACCCAAGTTGGCCCGCCTGAAGCCCTGGAATACATGGATCGGCCCGATCCGGTGGCGGGCGAGGGCGAAGTGGTGATCGCGGTGAAGGCCGCGGGCGTAAATTTCCCCGACGCGCTGATCATTGAGGACAAGTACCAGTTCAAGCCGGGGCGTCCGTTCTCGCCGGGCGGCGAGGTCGCTGGCGTCGTCGATAGCGTGGGCGCGGGCGTCGCCAATTTCAAAGTCGGCCAACCTGTGATCGGCTCCTGCGGCTGGGGCGGCTTCGCTGAGAAAGTTGCGGTTCCAGCTGGCAAAGTAACGCCCATCCCCGATGGCATGCCGTTCGACGATGCAAGCGCGCTGCTGCTGACCTATGGCACATCCTATTACGCGCTGAAGGATCGCGCGCATCTGCAGAAGGGCGAAACTTTGCTCGTGCTGGGCGCCGCTGGCGGCGTCGGCATTGCAGCGGTGGAGCTTGGCAAGGCCATCGGCGCGCGCGTCATTGCCGGCGTATCGAGTGAAGAGAAGGCCGCCTTCGCAAAAGCTGCGGGCGCCGACGATGCGGTGATCTATCCAGCGTCGGGCATGTCCAAGCAGCAAAGCAAGGACCTCGCCGAGAGCTTCAAGCGCGCCGGCGCCGGCGGCGTCGATGTGCTATACGATGCGGTCGGTGGCGATTATTGCGAGCCGGGTTTGCGCGCCATGAATTGGAATGGCCGCTATCTGGTCATCGGTTTTCCCGCCGGCATCCCAACGCCGCCCCTCAATCTCACCCTGCTGAAGAACTCCTCGATCGTCGGCGTGTTTTGGGGCGCGAGCCTGGTGCGCGAACCGGAACTCCATGCCGGCAATACGCGCGACATGTTCGCCATGTACAAGGATGGCAAGATCAAGCCGCGCATTTCCGCCCGCTACCCCTTGCGCGAAGGCGGCAAAGCCATCCGTGCGCTGATGGACAGAAGCGCCACCGGCAAACTCGTGGTGACGATGGAGTAACTCCCTTCCCCTGCGCAGCGGGGGAAGGGCCGGGGATGGGGGTGCGAGACAAGCGCACAATCCAACGCGCACGCAGACTCCGCACCACATCAACGGTCGCGGAGAGGGAGCTATGGCGCCGCGTGCGCAACCATCAGCTTTACGATTGGGGATTTCGGCGGCAGGCAGATGTCAGCGGCTACGTCGTCGATTTCGTGTGTCATCAGTTGAAGCTGATCATCGAACTGGACGGCCCCATTCACGAGCAGGCCGAGCAGGCGGCTTTCGACGTTCGGCGGGATACGGAGCTGCGTGCGCTTGGCTTTGAAGACTTGCGTTTGAGCGAGCGCTTTATGCGCGAGCAGCCCGAAGAAGCGGTGATGACGATCATAAATGTGGCGCGGCGGCTGGAGCGCGGCCTTCCGGCTCTGCCGGATGACATGGACCCCCACCCCTAGCCCCTCCCCCGCTTCGCAGGGGAGGGGAATGCCTCCGCGACAAAGCAGTGCTAGGTAACACTCATGTGGGACTCAGTTTGGGTTGACGCCAATCTCGCCACCATGCGCGAAGGCGCTGGGGGCTATGGCGCGATCCTGCGCGGCGCGATTGGGGTGAAGGAGGGGCGTATCGTCTGGATCGGTTACGCCGCCGATCTGCCGCGTCCGCCGGATGAACTCGCTCACCAAGTGCATCGCTGCGACGACGCCTGGATCACGCCGGGCCTGATTGATTGCCACACCCATCTTGTCTTTGGCGGCGATCGCGCGCGCGAGTTCGAGTTGCGGCTGCAGGGCGCGAGCTATGAAGCGATTGCGCGCGCGGGCGGCGGCATTGTCTCCACTGTCGCCGCCACGCGCGCGGCTTCGCTGGAAGAGCTCACGCAATCCGCCGCGCAACGCCTCGCCGGCATGACGCGCGAGGGCGTCACCACGGTTGAGATCAAATCCGGCTACGGTCTCGATCTGGAAAACGAGCTGAAGCAGCTCGCGGCGGCGAAGGCGCTCGAAGCCATCGCCAAAGTGCGCGTGAAGCGCACCTTCCTTGGCCTGCACGCGCTTCCGCCCGAATTCGCCGATGATCGCGCGGCCTATGTTCAGCTCGTCGCCGATGTCATGATCCCCGCCATCGCCTCAGAAGGCGCGGCGGATGCGGTGGACGCTTTCTGTGAAAATATCGGCTTCACGGCGGAGGAGGTGGAGTACGTGTTCTCCGCCGCGCTTGAGCATGGTCTGGATGTGAAGCTGCACGCTGAGCAGCTTTCCAATCAACACGGCGCCGCGCTCGCCGCGCGCTTCAACGCGCTCTCGGCCGATCACCTCGAATATCTCGATGATGAAGGCATTGCTGAGATGGCGGAAGCCGGCACGGTCGCCGTGCTGCTGCCGGGCGCCTTCTATTTTCTGCGTGAAACAACTCTGCCGCCGATCGAAAAGCTCCGCGCCGCTGGCGTGCGCCTGGCGGTGGCTGGCGACTGCAATCCCGGCACCTCGCCCATGACCTCGCCGCTCCTGGCGCTCAACATGGCCTGCACCTTGTTTCGCCTGACCCCGGAAGAAGCGCTCGCTGGCATGACCCGCGAAGCCGCTCGCGCGCTGGGTCTGCAGGATGATGTGGGAACATTGGAGCTTGGCAAAGCTGCCGATTTCGCGGTCTGGAACATCAAATCGCCCGCCGAACTCAGCTACTGGCTCGGCGCGCCGCTTCTGCGACAGCGCGTGTTCGCCGGCGAGACAGTCCCCGCCTAAGCCTAAGGCGTGCGGCCATCGAGCAGCTTCAGCAATTGCAGCAAGCTTTTCACCGTAAACCAGATGAAGCCGATGAAGGCGACGAGGCCGCCAATCCACATGATCGGGAAGCCAACCAGCACGACCGTCAGCAGCAGCCCAATGCCAATCAGCACGATGCCGGCGACAGCCCACCACACCGCCACCCACCAGATGCGGATCGCTTCTTCGAGGTGCGCGCGCGCCAGGGGGCTTGCGCCATCACGCGTCGCATAGGCGACGATCACCCCCACGAGCGCCAGCACCGCCGCGCTCGGTATGCTGAGCAGGTAGAGCACGTAAACGGCGATGGCCGAGAGCTTGCCGGACTCGTTGTCGATAGCGGTATTGGTCAAGGCGCGCACCCTCCAAGGTCAGCCACTCAAATTGCCCGTCGAGGGCCCAACTTCAAGCCTAAGCCCCGCCGCCGCGCCAGCGGGTGCTTGGTTTCCACCAGCGTCTTGAGCCGGCCTTCGGCCACGTGCGTGTAGATTTGCGTGGTGGCGATGTCGGCATGGCCCAGCAGCGTCTGCACGCTGCGCAAATCGGCGCCGCCTTCCACCAAATGCGTCGCGAAGGCGTGGCGCAGCACGTGCGGCGAAACCCGCGCCGGATCGATACCGGCCTTCACGCACGCATCTTCCAGAATCTGCGCCACGCGACGGCGGGTCAGCTTGCCGTCAGCCGCAGAGGCGGACGGGAATAGCCAGCGCGCCGCCTTGGCGTGCTGCGCCTCGGCCTTCGGCAGCGCCGCCTCGCGCGCCGCCAAATGCGCTTCAAGCGCCTGCAGCGCAGGGCGACCAAGCGCCACCAGCCGCTCCTTGCCGCCTTTGCCTTCAATGATCATGTGCGCTTGGTCTTGCTTCGGCGCGGCGCGCAGCGGCAGCGACACCAATTCGCTCACGCGCAAACCGGCGCCATAGAGCAGTTCAATGATAGCCTTGTCGCGCGGACGCTCCGCCGCCGCGATCAGCCGCTCTATTTCTTGTAGCGATAACGTCTTCGGCAAAGTGCGCGGCCGCTTGGGCGGGTCGAGCCGCGCCGTCGGATCATCGGCGCGCACGTTTTCTTGCATCAAGAAGCGAAAGAATTGCCGCAGCGCCGAAATGCGCCGCCGCACCGTCGCCGGCGAAAGCGTGCGCCCGGCAAGGCTCGCTACATAGGCTTCCAGCCGCTCCGCGCTCGCGCCCGCGAGGCCACCGCTGACATGAGTGCGCGCATCCTCCAAATCGTGCTGATAGGCGTCGAGCGTGTTCGCCCGCGCCCCGCGCTCGGCGGAGAGCATTTCCAGAAACGCCTCGATCAACGCGCCGTCATTCATGGGTTGGTAACCCTAGACGCATCGCGTTGACAAAGGCTTGCTGAGCTAAATCACGACGAAATCGTTGCTGGTCAGTCCAAGGCCGGTGTCAAGCGTCGCAATCTGAACCTTGGCTCCAACGCCGTTGCCGTCTGCGTCATAAAACAGCGCGCCGGTGCTTGAATTGTAGACTATCCGGTCGTTCGCATCATGCGCGTCGGCGGCGATCCAGAATCTGCCGGGCGCCAATACACCGTCTGCGCCCAGCGCGGTGAAGACGGAATTATCAAGCTGAACCTTATCGGTCCCATGCACGAAATCGGTGATGGTGTCGCGATTGGCCGCTCCGGCGACGTTCAGCACGAATTTGTCGGCTCCAGCTCCGCCGGTCAGCGTGTCGCGTCCTAGCCCGCCGTTCAATGTGTCGGCATTGGCGCCGCCATTGAGCGTGTCCAAGCCCTTGCCGCCATTGAGAGCATCATCGCCATTCTCGCCGTTGAGCGAGTCATTGCCGGCGTTGCCGTTCATTGTGTCATTACCATTGCGGCCGAAGAATTCGTCGCCCAAGGCATTGCCATTGAAAGTGTCGGCGCCGCCGAAGGCGGCATTGATGAACGCGTTGACGTTGAGGGTTTGAACCCAATTGGTCAGCGTGCCAACTTGGATGGAAAGGCCGTTAATGTCGGCCATCTGCACGCCGTCGGCGTCGTAAATCTGCACGCGTGTCACGGTGCCGGACGCGGGCACGCCGTCCACATTGTAGTTACTGAAGCCGTTTCCTGAGAAGACGTGCAGGACGCCTTCCGCGACGTTTTGAAGTCTAAATTGGGTGGCTGTTTGGACCGGCGGATCGGAGGCTTCTGAATCGGCTAGGCCGGTAAAGTCCCACCATTCGTTCCAAACAAAGCTTTCGGCGATTTTCCAACTAAACGTAGCCATGACGCCCCCCACACAATGGCGGTAGCGAACACCCGCCACACCGGCCTGGCAAGTCATGATTTTGCGTCAGTACGGCGAAGGGCGTGCGTGCGCGCCCTTTTCATCAGTCACAGCGCCGCCGTGGGACTCTGGCGACTGCATGGCGCGCGATTAGGTGTTCGGAGGTGGGAAGCTAGATCACCACAAAATCGGTGTTGGTCAGGTTGAGGCCAGTGTCGAGCAGGGCGATTTGCACCTTCGCGCCCGCGCCATTGCCGTCCGCATCGAAGAATAGCGCGCCATTGCTGGGATTGTAGATGATGCGGTCTGACGCGTCGTGCGCTGCGTTGCCTTGCCAAAATCTCTGCGCGGTCAGGACGCCAGCAACCCCGAGCCCGGCGAAAACGCTATTCTCCAAATGAATCTTATCGGTCCCATGCGTGAAATCGGCGATGGTGTCGCGGTTGCCTGCGCCCGCCGTGTTGAGCACGAATTTGTCCGCTCCCGTTCCGCCGACCAACGTGTCCCGGCCCCCACCGCCGATCAGCGTGTCGGCGCCGCCATCTCCCACCAGCAGATCGGCGCCGCCATTGCCGCGCATCGTGTCATTGCCGCCAAAGCCCCAGAGCCGATCGATCGCGTTGCTGCCATTGAAGGTGTCCGCGCCGCGCAGCACGAGCGCCAAGGCTTGCTCGGTCTGACCCGTAACGGCGTAAGCATAGAATTGTGAGGCCGAAAAGCTCGCGCCTGAAATCTCGAACGTAAGCACGCCGGCGATCTTTTCGATTACATGCGTGACGGTGCCCCCAGTCACCGCGCCTGTGCCCTCGTTGACGACAATGCCCGAGCCGTCGAACTGGATGAAAGTCGCGCTGGAATCGTAGAGCCGAAGGTAGCTCGAGTTGTACGAAACGAAGCTGTAATCCAGCAGGTTGGTTAGATCGAGCATCGCCATATCGACGCCCGCCGGGCCACAAGTGATCGTCGCCATGCCTCGCCTCCCTCAATCGTCATGCAGCTTAAGATTGTCTAACTCGCGCTGCTAATTCAAGGGCGTCAATCGCGCAATTGCAGGCCGCCATTCACATACAGCACTTGCCCGTTGATGAACTCGCCGTCGTCCGAGACCAGGAACGCCACCAAAGCGGCGATGTCCTTCGGCTCGCCAAAGCGCGTATGCGGCGTGCGCTTGCGGCCCTTTTCGACATCCGCTTCGGTCAGATGCTGTTTGACCGCCTCGGTGAGGATCAGCCCCGGCGCGATCACATTGGAGCGCACGCCTTGGCGCCCATAGCGCGTCGCCACGTGGCGGGCGAGGGCGTGCACGCCATTCTTGGTCATGGCGTAAGCGGGTTGAAACGGATTGCCGCCGGTCGCCGCACCGGAGCTGGTGTACACCATCGCCCCGCCGCCGCGCTTCAGCATGGCCGGCAATGCGGCTTGCGTGAGGATCAGGTGCGACCGCAGATTCACTGCAACCGACTTATCAAACACGTCGAGCGGGCAATCGAGCGCATCATGATCGCCCTCCGTGCCGCCAGCCAAATTCGAATGTACGAAATCCAGCCGGTCGAACGCCGCTAGCGTCGCTGCAACAGCTGCCGCCGCCGAGTCCGGCTTTGTGCCATCAAGCTCCACGGCAATAGCCCTGCCTCCCGCCGCGACGATGGAAGCCGCCGTCTCCTGCGCCAGCTCAAAGCGAATGTCGCCGATAGCAACCATTGCGCCTTCTTCCGCAAGCCTGCGCGCCGTCGCCGCGCCAATGCCGCGCGCGCCGCCCGCGACTAAGCCCGCTTTTCCGTTCAGACCCCGCATTGCCGCTCCCTCTTATGTGTTGCGTCAGCGTCCCAGCAAATCCAGCAACAGGCCGTAATCGTCTTCCATCAAGCCATTGGCGCGCGCCCGCGCGACGGCTTCGCGCCCCGCATCGGCCGTGCGCGGCGCCCACCGCGCCAAAGCTTCGCAGCGCGCTTGAGGTGGCTGCTCGCGCCGTTGCAATGCAAGCCCGGCCAACTGGCCGACATAACGGCCGACGCCCTCGCGGATTTCGCGCTCGCCCCCGCGGCTCGCGGCGGCATTCATCGCACCTATCTCCAACGCGCCGACGAGACCTGCATCCAGCGTCTGCCGCATCGGCACGCCGCAACTGAAGCTGTCGCCGAGCGCGCGCGACCAATCCGCTGTGGCGGCGTCGACCTGCTGGGATGTCGGCCGGCCGGCGAAGAAAGCCGCCACCGAACCGCGGCTCGCTGCATCGGCATAGCGCAAGGTTGGCAAATCGTCAGGAATTGTGGCGCACGCGGCGAGCGCGAACAGAGCGGCAAGAGCGGCAAAACGCATGGCTTTCTCCGTCGCCACCATGACGCTCAAAGCTGCGCGCGTCCACGCCGTGCGCCAAAGGTCATCCATTGTGCCCTCGGTCACATCGCCTGCGATGGGGGCTGGGTAGGTTTGCTCATCGAAGCGCTGACGCTTCGAGTTGAGGAGCAAAGCCAATGACCAAGATTTACAGCCTGATCGCCGCCGCCGCCCTGTTCGTTCCGATGGCCTACGCCACGCTCGCTCAAGCCGCCCAAATCGTCGCCTGATCGGCCCCGCACAAGAAAGCCAGTCCAATGACCAAGTTTTACAGCCTCATCGCCGCTCTCGCCGTGTTTGTCCCGGTCGCGCTCAGCGTCATGCACCAGGCCGCTCAGATCGTCGCCTAAGACCCCAAGCCCCAGACGATCTAGCAGCCGCAAAAGGCCGCCGAGGATGCTCCCCCTCGGCGGCCTTTTTCTATGCCGCTTGACCAAACTCCGACTTCATGTTAGTAAAACTAACATGAATAAGGCAAAGCCATCACCAAAGCCGGCCTACCGCTCTGATTTGCGCCACGCCCAAGCGGGGCTGACGCGGGATAAAATTCAGCGGGCCGCGGCGGCGCTGCTGGAAGAGCGCGGCGCGGCGGAGGGGATCACCTTTAAGGCCGTGGCCGAACGCGCCGGCGTCACTGAAATGACGGTGTATCGTCACTTCCCCACGCGCGAAGCCTTGCTGGAAGGTCTGTGGCGCCACCTCAACGATAAGATGGCGCCCGATCTCGGCATGCCCGACAGCGCTGAGGCGTTGCTGGCTCAGCATGACGCGCTGTTTGCGGGGTTTGACCGGATCGCGCCGCAGATTGTTGCGTCGATCACCAGCCCGCAGGGCCGCGAAATGCGCGCTTCGCTCAACAAGCAGCGGCGCAAGGCGTTTCTCGCCATCATCGAAGCGGCCGCACCGGGCCTCGATCCGCAACGCAAAACCGCCGCCGCCGCCGTACTGCAATTGCTGCACAGCGCCTACGCCTGGGATTCTCTGCGTGAGCAGTGGGGTCTGAACGGCAAAGCCGCCGGCAAAGCCACCAAATGGGCCATTGAGGCTCTATTGAATGATGTGAGGAGGGCGTCACCATGATCGCACACGTCTCTGTTCCCGCGCGCAATCCGCGCCAGACCGCGCTTTTGCTGGCGGCGTTGATTGACGGCGAAGCGTTTGAATTTCCCGTCGTGCCCGGCGCCTGGATCGCCGTCGCGCGCGACGGCTCAGGCCTGGCGGTGGAGGTCTATCCCGAAACCATGGCGCACCATCCCGGCGTCGGCGAGGTCGACCCCGCGCAAAAGCCGGAAGGCCCAGAGCCCATGCCTTGGGAGGATCAGATCTTTCCCGACGGCGTCCAGCTCCGCGCCAGCGCTTTCCATTTCGCGATGAAGTCGCCCCTGACCGATGCCGAGATTATCGCCGTCGCGCGTAAGGCGGGTCTGAGAGCGCTTAAATGCGAACGCGGCGGCGTGTTCGGCGTGGTCGAAGTGTGGCTCGACAATTCCATTCTGCTGGAAGTCCTGAGCGAAGCCGAATTCGCGCGCTACCGCGCCTTCATGAATCCCGCCGCTTGCGCCACCATGTTTGGCGCTGGCGAGCGGCCCGCGCTCGAGCGGTTTTGATCGAGATCAAAGCCGGGGCGCTACGGCGCGGCAGGCTGAAGCGGGAGGTTCCCGCTCGTGCAGGACAGACTTCGAATAGAAGCACGCGATCGGCTGTTGCTCGCATTCATAGGCGGCCTTTGGAGCCTTAGCCTGCTGGCGATCGCGGTTGCGGCGGCGGCGGTCTAGGGAGAGCGCCAATGCCGAAGGTGAAAGAGGTCGGCTTCAGCACGCCGCTACGCTGGCTCGCGCTGGGCTGGGGCGATTTCATGGCCGCATGGCTGCCGTGTCTCGTCTATGGCGTTGCGGTCGCGCTCTTAAGCTATGGTGTTTGGCGCACGCTGATTGAGTCCAATCTCGCTTTCTGGGCGCTCTGTCTCAGCTGCGGCTTCGTGTTCATCGCGCCGATGCTGGCCATGGGGCTTTACGAGGCGGGCCGTCAGATCACAGCCGGCCAGCGTCCTTCGCTGACGCAGATGCTGGTGGTGCGCGGCGCGCTTCGCTCGGACGTGTTCTATCTCGGCCTCACGCTGCTGCTGATCTACTTGCTGTGGGGCCGCATCGCGCAGATCGTCTATGGCCTTTCAACCTATCATCTGCACACGACCGTATCCGAATTCATCGACTTCGCGCTCAATAGCGGGGAGGGCCATGCTATGCTGATTTCCGGCGCCATCATTGGCGGCGCCATGGCCTTCTTCACCTTCGCCATCACGGTTGTCTCCGCGCCTATGCTGCTGGACCGTGACGCCAATGTGTTCGCCGCGATCTTCACCAGCCTGCAGGCGGTGGCGAAGAATTTCGCGCCGCTCCTGTTCTGGGCCATCTTGATCACCGCGCTGCTCCTTGTCAGCGCCGCTACCTCATGGCTGGGCCTCGCCATCATTTTCCCATGGCTCGGACTCGCCAGCTGGCGCGCCTATGGCGATCTCGTCGCCGTGCAAACCACAGCGACAGCTTAGGCTGCTTGATCCGCGCTGATGCGGCAGGCAGAACCCGGCGACGAAAACCCAAGTCGCCAGGACGCGCGATGACGCTGACAGAATTGTTGCTCCCCACTTACCGACACATGCTCGAAGGTCTCGCCGCCTGGCTGCGCAAGGCGCAGGCGCAAACGCCGAATGCGGACGCGCTGATGTCGGCGCGGCTCGCGCCCGACATGTTTCCGCTCGCCACGCAAATCCGCTTCGCGTGTTTGCAAGCGCATGAAGGCGTGCACCGCTTGCAGCATCTGGCGCTGACGCCAGAGATGGAGGCGCTGCTGCAGGAGGGCCGCAAAGGCGGCGAGCACCCTGGCACGATGGCGGACGCGCTCGCGCGCATCGATGAGACGCTGGTTTTCCTCGCAAGCGTCGCGCCTGATGCCATGGACCAGGGCGCCAACCGTCCACTAGCGCTCGAGCTGCCCATGGGCCTCACCTTCGATTTCGACGGCGAAGGCTATGCGCGCGACTGGGCCGTGCCGCAATTCTACTTCCACATCATGACCGCCTACGCGATCCTGCGAAACCAAGGTGTCGAACTCGGCAAAGCCGATTATGTGGCTTACACGTTCGCCAATCTCCGGCCGACGCCGGCGGGCTAGGCGCTGCTATTTCAGCTCAAGCACCACCGGGCCCGACACCGGATCAGTAAGGCCGAGCCCGCCACCGAGATCTTCCAGCGTGTCGCGGAAGCTGTCCAAGGTGGCGATCATGCTGGCTCGCGCCGCAACCAGCGCATCCATGTCGATCCATTCCGCAATGATACAGTAGGAGCGCTCCCCGGTTTTGATGATGTTGGCGCACACCAGTCCGCGCCAATTGCGCTCGGCATTTTGGTGTGCGTTGAGAAAATCCTGATCGCGTCCGGGCTTGACCCGAAACCGCACGGCGTTGAACGCAGCAGCCATGTTAGCCCCCTTACGTCGCCAAGGCGCGTTTATGCGCCTGCGCGAAGCGGGCGGCTAGTAGAAGGGGCGCTACACTATCGGAAGGCCCGCTTGTCACTGGCGGCGGACCTCGCCCTTTGCGGGCGATATCGAAAGCGGACATTGATAGAATTTGTCGGAACGGTCATCATTGGCCCTCTTCAGACATTCGCCATTCCGGAGAGCTGATGCGGGCCCGTCGCATGTTTGACTTGAGGGAGTGTGTTGGCGATTGTCGCGCAGGAGGGACCAATGCGCCTAGGAGCAATTATTGTCTGCCTCGGCTTGGGCTTAGGTTTAGGTTGGATAGGCGGCACTCTCTATCCGATGCCGCAGGCTTGGCTTGATCGGATCGGATTGGACGCTGGCGAACAGCGCTCGGAGCCCACCGCCGAGCCTGAGCCTGCTGCAGCACCAGCGTCTGGTGGCCAAGAAACAGTTCGTCCCGCGCCTGGTGGCGCGGTCGATGAACAAACCCTCGGCCAATATCGAGCGTGGATTCGTGAAGCGCGAGCCAGACATCCTTACGCTGATAGCGAAGAGCGCATGTACGCGGTGATGCTGTGCGAATCGAGAGGCCAGGCGGCGATCGTCAACCCAGCCGGGCCGTACTCGGGACTGTTTCAATATAGCCGCGCCACCTGGAGCGGCGATTGGAACACCTATCGCGATCAAGACATTTCGGACCCGAGAGCGCAAATCTTTGCAACGGCTCTCGCGTGGAGCAATGGCATGCAACGACAGTGGGGCTGCTACAGTCGCCCTCACTAGCCCCTGAGTTCTGTCGCGTTGGATCAATCGAGATATCACGCGCGTCTCTGTCGGCTAGAAATAACGAGACCCGCGAAAGGGGGAGCATCCTTCGCGGGCCTTGTCTCGCCGGTCGATGTGATCGCTGCGTTAGGCGACGATTTGAGCGGCTTGGTTGAGCGTGGCCATCGCGATCGGTGCGAACACGGCGCAAGCGGCGATCAGGGCGTAGAATTTGGTCATTGGTTTGTTCTCGGAATTTGGTCTGTGCGGGGCCGATCAGGCGACGATTTGCGCGGCTTGGGCGAGGGTGGCGTAAGCAACCGGGACGAACATGGCGGCGGCGGCGATCAGGCTGTAAATCTTGGTCATTGGCTTTGCTCCTCGGTTCGAAGCGTCATCGCTTCGATGAGCAAACCTACCCAGCTCCCCTCCGAGGCGATGTGACCGAGGGCACGATGGGCGACCTTTGGCGCACGGCAGGCGCGCGCCGCCGCGCGCACAAAAAGTGATCGCAGGGAGTATTGCGCCTCGCCACTGTAAGGTGGTGGAATACCGCTATCCGAGGTTGGAGGCAGACATGGCCACTTTCACCTGGAAGAGTTCGTCGGGATTTGCCTGGAATACGTGGTGGGATTTTTCCGGACTGCAGCAGTCCGAAGACCCTACGCCTGCGGAGCCAAAAACCAGCACGCACTTTTCGCTCGTGGTTGTCGCAGAAGACGTACGCGTAGAATTCAACGGCGTCGGATTTGCGAATTATGAGGTGGATGGCGGGCCGAGCCAAGGCACCATTAACCGCATTCGCGTGTACGAACAGGGAGCTTGGGTGGCTGATCTCAACGGTCTCTCCATAGAGGCCGCGACATTCAGCAATTACGTGCAAGCGGGGAATGTCAGCGGCTTCTTGAACACCGTGTTCGCTGGCGCCGACACGTTCAATGGCAATACGGGCGCCGATGTTTTCTTTGGTCGCGCCGGCGCCGACACGCTGAACGGGGCGGGCGGCGCCGATAAATTGAACGGCGAAAATGGCGCCGATACTCTCAATGGCGGAAACGGCAATGACACGCTCATTGGCGGCGCTCAGGTCGATACGCTGACTGGGGGTGCGGGTGCGGATAAGTTCGTCCTTAATGTTGCGGGGGCCGCGAACCGCGACACAATTACCGACTTCGTGCACGGCACGGATAAGGTGCAGCTGGAGAATTCGGTTTTCGCCGCGCTTGGCGCTGCCGGAGTGCTCGCGGCAGATAAATTCTGGGTTGGTGCGGGCGCGCACGATGCTTCGGATCGCGTCATCTATAACGCAGCTACTGGGGCCCTGTTCTACGATGCCGACGGCAATAATGCGGGCGCTAAGGTGCAGATCGCTACGCTCGACGCCGGCCTCACCCTCACCAACACCGACTTCCAGGTGATCTAAGAACGCAATCTTACGAGTGACGCTTTTCGGCGAACTCACGACTTAGCGGGCGCAGCATAGCCGACGGCCGGTTTTGAGAGACTGAGCCGTTTGTGACTTGTGCACCTACGTCCGGCTAATCGGGTTAGGTATAGAGGCAGTGCCTTTAGCTTGTGGGGAGAACCATGCCGCGCGTTTCATTCGCCTTCTTTATTGCTGCGTCGTTCTGTGGCCTGGCTGGCATGGCCTGGGGCGGGTACATGGGCGCATCACAGGACTTCACCTGGCACGACGCTCACGCCCATCTTAATCTAGTAGGTTGGACCACACTCTCCCTCATGGGCGGGTTCTACGCCCTCGCAGGCGCTGCACGTCCCAAGATTGTTTCATGGATCAACTTTCTGCTTTCGACCTCAGGTGTGCTTATCTTTGTGCCCGGCCTTGCGATGCTTGCGGCTGGGATCGACTACGCACTGGCCTTCGTTGTCCCAGGCTCACTATTGGCGCTGAGCGGAATGGCCGTGTTCGTATGGGCAGTCTTTGTTACGATGGCGCGGACTTCACCTCCTGCGGCTGAGTGACAGGTTTCGGCGAGTTTCCGCCTGACGCGCATGGCGTGTCCAACGTCCGAACCGAGCCAAAGGCAGGCTTATCCCCTAAGCCGGCCCGCCCGCCAAGATCGCCTCCACTGCAAAGCGCCGCGCTTCGCCGTCCATGCGGGCTGCGCGCAGCGCGCGGATGATGGCGAGCACGGAATTGGCGTCGAGCGTCGCTGGGCCATTGCCTGCGGCGATGGCGGCGTAGAGCAGGGCTTCACCGCTCGCGCCGCGTTCGGCGGCGGCGTTGAGGATGGCGAGCGCGCCGGCGTCGGCGGCGGCCCCGCCTTGCGGCGCGTGCGCGGTGGCGAAAGCTTGCGCGGCGCCGTCAAACTGGAAACCGACTGCGCCCATGATCAGAATGTCGCGCGCCGTGGTGCGTGCGGTCGCCGTGGTCGAGCCATCCATGCGCCGGTGCACGGCCATGCCGTTGGGATCGGCGTTCGGCCCGCGCATCACGATCAGCGCTGCTTCAACCGGCGAGAAGCCGGCTTGCGCCGCGCCGCCCTGCATCGCGAGATCGAGAAAACGCGCCGCGAGGCGTGCATCACCGGTCGCGATGGCGGCGCGCGCGAACAAAAGCGCGTTGCCGGAATCCAGTTGTGGCGCAGCGTCGGGCGCGGCGGCCGTGGCCGGCGTTGGCGCGCTCCACGAGGCGAACGCGGTGATGTCGTCAGCGAAGAAGCGCGCCGCTGCGGCGAATTCAGCCGGCGTGCGCGCTGTGCGCAGCACGCTGGCGACAGCAACCGCAACCGGCGCGCCGCGCGATGTGCTCATGGTGCGCAACGCGTTGACATAAGCGGGAACGCCCGTGGTCACATTGGCCGGCGTCGCCGCTAGGATGGCGCGCGCCTCAGTGGCGGGGAGCACGCCACGCTGCAACGCCGCCGCAGCTGCCTGCGCACGCAATGGCTGCGCGGCTTCTTCATTGCGCGCCACCGCCAGCAAAGCCAGCGTCGAGGCGCCGGTCAGCGCATTGGCGGGTGGACGCAGATTCGCCGCCAGCGAAAGCGCGGCGTTAAGCGAGGTGTCATAGCGCGCAGAAGGCGGTCGCGAGGTCGGCGCGCCGCCAACAATGCCGACCACGCTGGTCACCCACGCATCTTCGCCGCGATTGGCGCGCGCGATTTCCAGCGCAAGGTCAGCCGCGGCGCGGTCGCCAATCGCCGCCGAGCAATAGGCGCGCAAGCGCAGGATGAAGGTCGCCGGCGGATCGCCTTGCGCCAGACGCCCGCGCGCGCAGGCTTCGACGCGCCGATTGCGCGCCAGCTCTGCTTGCGCCGCATATTGCGCGATGGCGGGATCGGCGAGCGCAGGGCCCGCGCCCGCCGCCATTTGCGAAAGCTCATCCGCCGCGCCCATGCGGCCCAGCGCTTCAAAGCGTTTGCGCGCCGCCTCTGCGGCGTCGCCCGGCGGCGCCTCTGCGCCGGAGAGCAATACCCGCCGCGCCAAGGTTTGCACCGCTGGCGATTGGTACACGCTCGGCAGCGCGCCGAAGGCGGCGGCCAAAGCTGCCGGATCGCTCTGCGCCCAGGCTGTGCTCGGCAAGCCGCCTTGCTCACGCGTCAGCGTGCCGACAGTCCAGGCATTGAGTTGGCTGAGTTCGGTGCTCTCGATCGCCGGGCCCCAATGCGAGACTTGGGGCGAGCCTTGCGGCGCGGGTTCTTGCTGCGGCGGAGGCGCGATGGGGGTCGTCTCGACCGGGGCGCCCAGCGGTATTTGCGCAGACGCCAGCCCAGGCAGGGCCGTCGCCAGCATCGCGCCAAGCGCGAACATGCGGAGCTTCATACCGTCTTATTCCCCGTCTTTTTCCCGGTTTATTCCTTGAAGGCGTCCGGCAGGTCGACGCTGATCGTGGTCGGTTCCGGCGCCAGAACATCCGCCTGTCGCAGGAAAAACACGAACGCCCCCACCAGAGCCAATGCGCCCAAGCCCAGCGCGATCCAGCGCCGTTCCGGGTGCTGCTTGGCGAAAGCGCTGCGCCGCCGTCTGCGTCTCACGGATTCATCCCTGCCGTTGCGAGCGGGCGAGATTGCCCGCAAAATGTGGCGAGTTTTGAACCCCGCCGGCGCCCCTTACGGTTAACGCGCCGCCAGCATGAGGTGATTCGTGAAGGGCCCTGAGAGTAGCGAGATCGGCGGGCGTCCCGACCCCGCCGCCGTGCTCCGGGCCCAGGCCGCGGGCCTGACGCTCGACCGCACCGTCGCGCTGGTGGGCCTGATGGGCGCGGGCAAAACCACCATAGGCCGCCGTTTGGCCCAGGCGCTCGGCGTCAAATTCGTCGACGCCGACAGCGAAATCGCCGCCGCCGCTGGCGGCCAGAGCGTCGACGATCTCTTCACCGCCCATGGCGAAGCCGCCTTCCGCCGCGGCGAACGCGCCGTCATCGCCCGCCTGCTGAACGAGCCGCCGCACGTGCTCGCCACGGGCGGGGAGTGCGCCTTCATCGATCCGTCCACGCGCGCGCTGATGCGCGAGAAAGCCATCACCATTTGGCTGAAAGCGCCGCTTGAGGTTCTGGTGCGCCGTGTCTCCAAGCGCGACCATCGCCCGCTGATGAAGGAAGAGGACGTCGAGCCCGCCATGCGCGATCTGCTCGCCGCACGCGAACCCATCTATTCCGAGGCCGATCTCATCATTGAGAGTTCCAACGGTCCGCACAATTCCGCCGTCGCCGACATCATCGCCGCCCTCAAAGCGCGCGCTGAGACGAAGGCCGGCTGAAGCGACGCATCCAGCGTCAAAGAAAGCCCATGACCAGCTCAATCCTCATCGCCGCCGCAGTGATCGCCGCTCTGATCCTGCTGAACGCCTTCTTCTCCGCCGCCGAGACCGCGCTCACCGCCGCCTCGCGCGCGCGCATGGCGAGCCTTGAGCGCGATGGCGACAAGCTCGCCGCGCGCGTCAACAAGCTCAACGAAAACCGCGAGCGCATGATCGGCGCGGTGCTTTTGGGCGCGAATATCGTTCAAGTCGCCGCCTCCGCCATCAGTTCTTCGATCTTCGGCGCGATGTATGGCGAGTATGCCTGGATCGTCACAGTCGGCCTGTTGACGCCGCTGCTGCTGATTTTCGGCGAAGTCGGCCCCAAGACACTCGCCATCACCAGCGCCGACTCCATCGCCCGCTTCGTCGCTTTGCCGGTGCAGTGGCTGGTGCGCTTTCTCTCGCCCGTCGTCGTCGCGGTGCAATGGATCGTGAATAATGGCCTGCGGCTCATCGGCGTGCGCGTCGAGCCCAATACGGACATTTACGGCGCCGCCCGCGCCGAGATTGCCGGCGCCGTCGAACTGCACGCGGAAGAGGGCGGCGTCGAAGCCGAACAGCGCCACCGCCTGATCGGCGCGCTCGACCTCTCCGAGCTGTCGCTCGACGATGTGATGATCCACCGCAAAGCGATCAAGATGATCGACGCCGATCTGCCCACGCGCGAAATCATCGCCCAGGCCATGGCATCCTCGCACACGCGCATGCCGCTCTATAAGGACGATCACGAGAACATTGTCGGCGTGCTGCACGCGCGCGATCTGTTGCGCGCCATTTCCGAACATGGCCGCGACGGGTTCGACGTGATGAGCGTCGCGCGCACGCCCTGGTTCACGCCGGTGACGACCAGCGCCGAAGATCAGCTCGCCGAATTCCTGCGCCGGCGCGAGCATTTCGCGCTGGTGGTCGACGAATATGGCGCGCTGATGGGCCTCGTCACGCTGGAAGACATTCTCGAAGAAATCGTCGGCGACATTAAGGACGAGCACGACATCGCCGTCCAAGGCGTGCGCCCCCAGCCCGACGGTTCAGTCAATGTGGACGGCACCGTGCCGGTGCGCGACCTCAATCGCGTGATGGATTGGGATTTGCCCGACGAAGAAGCCGTGACGGTGGCGGGCTTGGTGATCCACGAAGCGCAAGCCATCCCCGAGCCGGGACAGCGCTTCGCGTTCCACGGCTATCGCTTCCAAGTGCTGCGCCGCCAGCGCAACCAGATCACCGCGCTCCGGGTGGAGAAAGAAGCGAAGGCGGTGGAGGAGGAGGGGTAGTTCTCACTACAAACATTCAAGCTGCGTCATCCCGGGCGAGCGAAGCGAGACCCGGGACCCAGGATCGTAGGGCGCTGCTTGTAGCCTCTGGGTCCCGGCTCTCCCTCCGGTCGGCCGGGATGACGGGAGGTTGTGGCTCGCTTAAGCTCCACACATGGCGCGCTACGATTTCATCGCCGTCTACATCATGGCGAGCAAACGCAACGGCACGCTCTATACCGGCGTCACCAGCGATCTGCCGCCGCGTGTCCAGCTACACCGCGACGGTCAAGTTCCCGGCTTCACGCAAAAGTACGGCTGCAAAACCCTCGTCTGGTTCGAGCAACACGACACCATGCCTGCCGCCATCAAGCGCGAGAAACAAATCAAACGCTGGCTACGCAAATGGAAGTTGGAGCTAATCGAAGCCGCCAATCCAACATGGCGCGACCTCTCCGCTGACCTGTTCAGTTAGCCACCGCCCTCCGTCATCCCGGGCGAGCGCAGCGAGACCCGGGACCCAGGAGATCATAGAGCGCCGCTTGTGGCCCCTGGGTCCCGGCTCTCCCTCCGGTCGGCCGGGATGACGGGAGGACGAAATGTCCGCTATTGGCCCATTCCTGCCTGTCGGCGTGCTGTTGGTGATGTCTCGTTGTTATCGAAGCTCGAGGTCTCACGAGATCACGCCGACTTACAATGGTAGCTGAGCGCTGGGCTGTCTGATCAATCAAGATGACAGTATCCGCGCA
>JANRIP010000016.1:0-132573 GCA_033764855.1 Hyphomonadaceae bacterium
GCGCTTGCCGCGCGCTCCGCCATCACGCCGGGAATGGTTCGGCGTCGACGACTTCGCGTGTCCCGAAAAACGAAGGGCGGCCGATCGGCCGCCCTTCATTCCATCATCGCAACCGATGACACTTGCGATGTTACATATTTCATGATTGAGCGTTGCTGCATAATCCTCGGCCGTGTCGAAGGCGCCGATCGGCGGCATGCCGATTACATCCTTGCTCGGAATGTAGCAGGCGATATCGCGGGTCGCGATGCGGGCGATCTGAAGCCGGTCAAACCACGCCTCATGCAGCCCGATGGGCGCGATGTCACTCTCGACCTGCGCTGGATGAAACCGGGCGGGAAGGTTGTCGATCTGATCGGCCGAGAAGACCAGATACCATTTCAAGAAGCGGAATGCGTCTTCGACCAGAGCGCCAGCCTCGTCGATGCGTTTGCGCGCGCCCTGCCCGTAATAGACAACGACTTCACCGCGCTCTCCTTTGCGCACCTGCGCGCCCAGTTTCACGGCTTGATTGAAGGTGAGCCAATAAGGCGAGAGGTAGCCGCGCTCGATGGCGGCGCTCCACAGCAAGACGACGTTGACGCCCCTATAGTTTTCGCCGGTTGCGCGGCGTGGCAGCACCGCGCCGGTGCGCGCGCCGTCCCACGGTTTGCGCCAAGGCAGGACGCCCGCTTCCAGCTCCAAAAGTATCTTCGCGGTAATTTCGGCCGCGATGTCGCGGCGCGCGCCAGCGCGCGCGTGATGGCTTGTCATGACGATGACCTCGAAAGAAGAGCGCCGCCGGCGCGAGACCAGCGGCGCGAAGTTGATGAGATTGCGATTAGGCCGCCTGCGCCTTGGCCAAGGCGCGTTTGCCTTCGACAGTGACGGCGAAGGCCCCTTCACGCGGCGGCGTGATCAAGAGATCCGGCAGCCAGCCAACGCCTTTCAGCGTTTGCGCCGCCGCGCGCGCGAGTTCGGCCTTCTTCATCTTCTGGAACGCCGCTGTCATGCCGCTGCGCTCCTGTTCGCCGAGCGAGACGATCGCTGGCGCGCTTTCGAGCGCCGTGATCGCGAGCGCCTTCGGCGCCGCCGTCCAGAACTCCTCATCGGCTTCCCAGTGCAGCGTCATGTCGAGGTCGAGGGCGGCAGCGAGCGCGTCCCCCATGAGCTGACGATGTTTGTCCTCAGACGTGACGCCGCCATGGGTGAGATCGATGCTCTCGGCCACGAATACGGCGAGCATGCCCAGCAATTTGTCGGCAGGCTGTTCAATGCATGCGGCGAAGAACGCGAACTCATGCTCGTCGGCCTTCTCGGCGTATGAGATGCGCGCTTTCTCCATCGCGTCATCGTCGTCGAACCCGACTGGACGCGCCTCGATAGCCACTCCCGGCACAGCGGAGCGATCCGCACTTTGGCGCATCAGCGTGTAGACCATAAGGCCCAAAGCGACCTGAGGATTGGCGGCAAGGGCGGCGCGGAGACCGCGGGTGCGGGCTTCGCTCAAGCGTTCGGTGAGCGCCTTGGTCAGGCGAGGCCCGGTAGCCTCGTCCGCCTCGGCAACGTCAGCAACGCCCGTCTCGTCCACCGGCGACGCCGCGGGTTTGCGCAGCTTGGCGATCGCCTTCGCATCGGCGCGCTTGATGAGCCCCTTGGTGATGATCGCCCGCCCGTCGCGGTCGATCGCGACCGAAGCGCCGGCGTGCTTCATCAGCTTTGGATCAAACACGCGCGCGGCGTCACGCAAGCCATCGAGCTTGGCGTCAATCTCATCGCGCTCGATCCAGAGGGGATTGTCCTCGTCGGCATCCTCCAGCTTCTCGTCCAGCGCTTCGAGCCGTGCTTCCAGCGCGGCGATCTCTTTCTTCTCCGCCGGTTTCATTTTGCGCTGTGTTGGATGAAGCCGTTCACCGGCGCAGCCGTCGACCTGACCGTGGCCGGTCAGCGTCTCCACCCAGCCCCAGCCTTCGGCCGCAAGCGTCTCGCGCATCGTATCGAGGCGTTCGACCGCAAGCCGCTGCAGCAATTCGCCATCGTCGAAGAAAACGATGTCCGGCTCGAAGAGGTCTCGCACCAGCCGCCCGCCGGCCGCCTCATACGTCTCAGCGCCGATAAAACGCGCCAGGCGGTCGTGCGCGGGAATGCGGCCCACCGTCAGCGCACTCCGTACGCTCGGCGCATGTGTGATTGGCTTTGCAAGCTGACGAAACACCCGTTCCTGGGCGGCGTGATCGTCGTTGATCGAGAACGCGCGTGCGACATCCAGATTGATATCGCCTTTGCGATAGGCCGCGCGGATCTTGGGCGACAGCCGCGCCAGCGCCAGGCGCTGTTCGACAAGCCGCACCGTGCAGCCAAAGCGCCGTGAAACGTCATCGGCGCTCATGCCGCCATCGACCAAGCCCGCGAAGGCTTCGACCTCGTCCATCACCGACATGGGCGAACGGGTGATGTTTTCATCTAGACTGATCTCGGCGGCGTCATTGCCAGTGTCGATGAGGCAACGCACGGGCTCGGTCTCGGCAATCTGCTTGCGCTTGACGCGCAGGAGCTGCGCTTGCCGGCGGCCCTCGCCGATGGTGACGAAATAGAAACCGGTCGGCGACCCAGCTTCCGTCAGCTCCGGCGCAACAACCAAGTTTTGCAGAACGCCCTTGGCGTGAATAGAGGCGGCAAGCGCCTCGATGTCGTCCCTTGAGTGCGGCGTCTTGCGCGCATTCCTCGGCGACTTCTTGAGCTTGTTGAGCGGGATGAGAACAACACCGGTCTGGACCGCGTGTTCATCCTGCACTTGCATCGGTACACCTGTCATCGGAAGAGCCTCCTTAAGGCTTCCCGGCGGCGACACGCCAGACCGGGGCCGCGCGTGCGCGACCCCTTCTCTCAATGCCCGCGCGAGAGGCCGCCCGGGTCGAGGGCTTTAGAGCGGAGCGTCCCTCGAGGCGGGTGGCCGCGCGGGCTATGAGGGCGGGCGAGCGCGCGCGGCCCCGCTTAGGCCAGGCATGCCGGGGGCGCCGAGTAGAGGATCGGTTCCGCTCGCCGACATTGGCGCCAATCTCGTCCGCCGATTTAGCAGGTGATGCTTAAGCGTTATGTCGAGCCGTGAACGGCGAGGACGCGCACAGCCCCGATCCATCGGACTGGCAGTGCGTCACGCACCTTGCGCCGAGCGGAATCTTTCGCCGACAAGAAACGCAACGGCTATGACGCCGACCATTGTGCCGTAAGCCGCGAACGCCGCGGGCTGCAGGAGCGGCATGCCGAACACGATGAGCGCGTCATTGCCACCGGGGATAAGGGCAGCGCCCAGCCCCATCACCACGCCGGCGCCGATACGCGTGACGATCTCGCTTACGCTTGCGCCGCGCCAACGGAAACGCCCCGCTGTCAGCGCACCGCTCACCGCCCCGGCGAAGAAGAGCGCCACTATGAGCCACCGAACCGCGGTCAGAGCGCCCGATCCAGTGAGGGCGTCGCCAAGAACGCTGAGATAGGACCAGTTGGCCGCGACCAAAACGAGCGCGACGTTTGCGGCGCCGACGATGAACATGGCGAGCGCCGGCGGCCAGCGCGGTTGTATGAAGATCGCAGCGATCGACGCGCGCTCGGCCAGGACTCGCACGACCGCGAAACCGCGCCAGAGAGCGAAGGCCGAAAGAGCGACCGCGATGGCGCTCATCAAGTGCACGCTCAAGTGAGGAGCGGCCACACTGGATGGCGCTGTCCAACCCAAATGCTGCGCCGAGGAAAACCCCACAAGGAAGCCCGCGATGACCGCAATGATCGCGAGTTCGCCGGATGCGAGTCTCGTCGCGGAGCCAAACGCGCACGAGCCGTTGATGAGTGCGCCAATGCCAAACAGTGCGCCCCCAATCATGGCCAACGGCAACGAGGAAGACCATGTCCAGGCGCTCAACGGCTTGGCGCCAAGCGCGTCCGCCAGCAAGAGGCCAATCATCGCCCAGGAAGCGCATTCCAGCAGCGAGAGAAACCGCGACCACCGTCCTTCAATTACGCCTTCGCGCACCGCCAGCACCGCGCAAATCCGGCCTCGCTGCAATGCGAAGCCGACCACAAAGGCCAAAATTGCGGCGACGGCGATCATAAGACAGGAAACTCCTGGCCGAGGGCGCTCGATAGTGGACTTCGGTCTTTGCGGGTCGGCGGTTTCGCGGGCGCATTCGCTAACGTGGAATGCGCCTCACTTCGTCCAGCACGGCGCCGTCTTGGTTCATGCCGCCGACGACGTAATAGTCGCGCGGCCCAACAAGTAGGCCCCGATGGTCCATGCTCGCCGACGTGAGACCAAGATCGATCCACATATTCTCGCCGATCGCGTAGGCCATGATGCGATTGCTGGGCTGTGCGGGCGCTCCATCATAGCCGACGCCATCATAATTGTAGGGGTTGTCACCGCCGCCAACGAAGACAACGCGATCGCGTTCGCCTTGGCCGGCCGCCATTCGATAGAAGGGGCCCGCAGGTGGCTGCGGCGCGCGCGTCCAGACAATATTCTGCGGCGCCGAAGAATCGGCGACCTCGCCACGCCACACTTCATCGCTTGCTACGAAACGCCGGGCGCCGTCAGCGCCGAGTTCCAATCGAACGCCGCCGGCGATCATGAGGGTCGAACCCGCCGCGCCGCCTGCTTGGCCGAAGACCGGCGCCCCTGGAAAATCCGTGCCGCGAAACCAGCGATTCTCCCGCGCATCGTAAATCTGCACCAGCGCGACATTGGCAGTGTTGTGCCAGCCGGAGACGAGATAAATGTAGCGATCGAAGAGCGTGATCGCGGTTGAATCGTCTACTGGCACGGGTATGTCGGCGACGCGCGTATAAGCCTCGATCACAGGATCGAAGCGGAATACCTCCGGGGTCGATCGCTCCGCGCCGTCGGCGGCGACGGTGTATCCGCCAAAGATGTAGACCAGACCGCCGGCGACGGCGGCGGAGCTGGCGAGCCTGCCCTCCGGCACAGGCACGTCGGGCAGCACCCGACACTCCAAAGTACTCGCTTCGCAAGCATAAGCGGCGCGCACGATATCGGCATGTGTTTTGCCGGCGCCGAGTCCCATGAAGGACAGGATCGTCCCACCGGTGTCGCTGTCAATGTACGCGACAGCGTTGTTCGTGACCGGCGATGGAAGATGACCGCGCGTTGGCGTCTCGCCGGGTGCGCATTGTACAAGCATCAGCGCCAAGGCGGCAACGCCGAAGCCAGCGCCGATACTGGACGCGTTAGAACTCAGCCGCCAAATCATCGCCTGTGGTCACCCCTCTTGGGTCTTTGATTGGGTGAAGCGCAAGTGGACGATGTCCGCCGCGAACGCCATCGCCCACGTCCACTCGACAAAGATCTGCACTTTGCGGAGCAGCGTCGGCATCATCGACAAATAATAGGCGCGCCACAGAAGCCAGGCTGGAAAACCTGTCAAGCGCCATCGGCCAAAGAGATCGGCGATGCCGTCCTGCGCGCCGATGCTGGCCATCGATCCCTTCGACCGGAAGCGAAGCGGCTTGGTTCGGCGCCCGCGCAACGAGCGGCGCACATTGGACGCCGCAAGCCTGCCCTGCTCCATGGCGCTCTGAGCAGTCTGGGGAGCGAGGCGCCCATCAAACGCGTTCGCCGCAGAAGCGGCGTCGCCCAAAGCCCAAACGCCATGCAAACCCGGCACGGATAGATCGCCCGCGACGACCAGGCGTCCACGCTCGCGCGGCAGACCCAGCGCTGCGAGCAATTCGTTGGGCTCCACCCCGACTGTGTTGACGATTGTTGCCGCCTCGACGCGGCTGGCGCCGGAAAGCGCGACGCCGCGCTCGTCGGCGCTCTCGACGCGCGTGTCGAGGCGCACGTCCAACCCGCGTTCGCGCATGTTTCTCGCGGCGTAATCACCGAGCGATGCGGGCAGTTCGGGCAATAGGCGCTCGGCGCCATGCAGGATCGTCACTGTGAGATCGGCGTCGGTCAGTCGCGGATAGGCCTTGCGGGCTTCATGCACAAAATCATGAATGGCGCCGGCGACCTCTACCCCGCTGAAGCCACCGCCGACGACGGCGAAGCTGCCAAGCCAAGCGCGCTCGACAGCGTCTTCGCAGCGGTCGGCGGCCTCAAGCTGTTCGATCACGCGGTTCCGTAACCGTAGGGCGTCGCCGAGCAATTTGAAGGGGAAGGCGTGATCGGCCATGCCGGGCGCGACGTCCAGCTTGGCGCGCGCACCAGGCGCAATGACGATCTGCTCGAAGTCCAGTTCGCTTATTTCCGCGCCGCTGCGATAGCGCAGCCGGCGCGTCGCAAAGTCAATCTCGCTCACCTGCGCTTGGATGAATCGCGAGCGACGCAACATGCGCCGTATCGGAGCGATCACATGCGCGGGTTGGATGGTCGCGCCGACGAGCTCGGCCAAGAGCGGATTGAAGACTGTGTAGTTTTCTTCCGCGATCAGCACCAAGCGATAGGCGCGTGGAAGCTCACCCTCAAGCTTGCGTGCAAAGGTCGTCGCTGCAAAGCCGCCTCCCACCACAACGATGTTGCGCCGATCGCCGGACAGGATGTGACCAACCTCCAGATCGCTCCCCAAACGGATGAGCCGTAGCGCCAGAAGTGCGGCGATGACCAGCACGTGGAATAGGATGTTGATCAGGCCGATTTGCGAACGCGCTGCGTCGGGGACCGCGACCAGGGCGAGGTGAAGCATGGTCAAGCCAATCAAAGGCCAAGCCATCAGGTTTGCGCGAAAGCCGGTGAAGATGGACATCGCCCCGGCAAGCGTCAGCGCCGCCAGCGCCGCGCGCCAGGCGGGCTCCGAAGGCAGCACCAGTCCGTCGCGAATTCCAAACAGAGACGCCGCCGCGACGACAAAGAAAGGCAGCGCCGTAGACGCGCGTAACAAAAACACGCCGCGATTTCGGCTCCACCCCGAGATCAAGTCGGAGGCAAGGCGCGAAATCGCCCCCCACCGGCGTCGGGCGATGAAGCGGAAGAGGTTTTGTCCTCGGCCGAACGACCACCGCCCACTTCCCATGAGAAACAATGCCCCGTAGACGCCAAGCGCCATCGCATGCGCGTAGAGACTGAGCATCTGGATGTGTGAGGTCGTGTCGAAGCGAACGACAAACAAGCTCGCCGCGAGGATGATGATGACCAGCGGCGCCACGGCCAAGCGCAGATTGAAGCCGGCAAGCAGGGCCACGCCGCCTATCACCTCAGACCAAGCAACGGCTTGAAACAATTCGTGTCGATGCGCCGCCAGGAATCCGGGCAAGTGCGCCAGCATGGTCTCGAACGCGTCTGGCGCCGCGAACTTGTAGAGCCCCGGAAGCAGAAAAAGGACGCCAGCCCCCAAGCGCAGGATCAGCAAGCCGTTTTCGGTCAGCCGCTCTGACCGGTTGATCGCCGTCATGTGCAATGGCCCTTCGCTTTCCCCGGGGCGAATGAGCCCTCACCGCGAAGACTTCGCGCGCAGGCGACAATCAGTTGCGGCCCGCGCGTCCTTTTGCCGGAGGGCCTGCAACCGCGGCGCTCCCGGGCCCGAAGTCAGGGATGTGGGGAAATCCCCGCGGCACCCTGGAGACGCTCATGCGCGGGCCGACGCGCCGCACGCTTTGGCTTGGCGCTGCCGCTTCGCTTGCGGCCGGCGCCGGCGGCTGCGCCACAAGCGCGCGCCACGAAGCGGATTTGCGCGTCATCTACAATCGCAGCGCCCAATATCATCGTCCTGACCGCAACCCGATCGTAGTCATTCCGGGCTTGCTTGGCAGCCGGCTGCGCGCGCCCGATGGCGGGCGCGTCATCTGGGGCGCGTTCGATGGCGGCGCGGCCAATCCTTCCACCGATGAAGGCGCGCGCGCTCTGGCGGCGCCGCTCGAACTGGATGTCGCCGCAGGAGAGTCGCCGGGTCTCGCGGACGCCGATGGCGTCCTTGAGCGCGTGCGGATCCGCGTGGGTGGCATCCCCTTCGAGCTGGCGCAGTACGCCCAGATTTTGGCCACGCTCGGCGCCGGCGGTTATCGGGACGAATCGCTAGGACTTGCCGGCGTCGATTATGGCGGCGAGCACTTCACCTGCTTTCAGTTCGCCTATGATTGGCGCCTCGACAACGCCGCCAATGCGACCGCGCTCAAGACCTTTCTTGACGACAAGCGGCACTACGTGGCGCAACAATACGCTCTGCGCTTCGGGCTCGTGGTGGCGCCAGCTTCGATTCGCTTCGACGTCGTGGCTCATTCCATGGGCGCGCTGCTGCTTCGATATTTCATGCGCTATGGCGCAGCCGCCCTGCCTGATCAGGGCGCGCTGCCAATCAATTGGGAAGGCGCGGGCTATTTCGAACGGGCGGTGCTGGTGGCGCCGCCGAATGCGGGCAGCCTCCTGACTTTGCTCTATCTTGTGGAGGGACGAGATTTCGGCAGGCCGCTGCTGCCGTTTTATCCACCCGCCATACTCGGCACCTATGCGTCCCTCTATCAATTGTTGCCGCGGCCCCGGCACGCGCCGGTGGTTTGGAGCGGCGCCAGCGACGCGCCGCTTGAAAACCTGTTCGATCCCGTGATCTGGCGACGCTACGAATGGGGCCTCGCTGATCGTGCCCAAGACCGGGTTCGCCGCGCGCTGTTTCCGGCGATCTCTGGCGAAGAAGACCGCCTCTCCGTAGCTTACGAAGTGCAAGCGCGGCTCTTGCGCCGCGCGCGCCGGTTTACGGCCGCGCTTGATCTGTCCGCGGGTCCAACACCTGGCGTGGAAGCTATGCTTGTGGCGGGCGACACCATCGACACGCCGCGCACGTTAGGGCTCGATGATCGCACTGGGAGGCTTTCGGTCGAGGCGAGCGGCCCCGGCGACGGCGCGGTCTTGCGTACGAGCGCATTGCTTGACGAGCGCGGCGATCGCTGGTCGCCCATGGTCGACTCGCCGTTGCGGTTTACGACCACGCTACTCTTGGGCGGTGATCATCTGGGCCTCACCCGCTCACCGAGTTTCAGCGACAACGTTCTTTATTGGCTTCTGGAAGAGCCGCGACAGCGCGGCGCCAGAGAAGCCTGGCTCTGAGGCGGGAATTTGCATGACGACATCGCTCAAGTCCGTGTTTGTCACGTTCTATCTGGTCTTCCTCGCGGCGGCGACAATTGTCGCCATCGTCCAGATCGGCGGACCTGATTTCTCCCTCGGCTGGATCGGATCGGCTCTGACCACGGCGCCCTTTCTGATCTTTCTGAGCTGGATCACGATCACGCAGCGCCGGGCGCGCACAAGCGCGCGCCTGCCTTCGATCATGGCGTTCGCCACCTTGGGCGCGGCGCTTGCGGCATGGTCTTGGTTCATTGGCTTTTCAGGCCCGGCGCCCGCGCTCGTGGCGCTGGCGGGCCTCGGCGCATTTGTGGCCTATGTCTTTTGGTACTCAGATCTTGGACCGCGTCGCAGCGTTGCATTGACGCTCGGACGGGCGCTGCCGGATTTCGATGTGAAGAACGAACACGGCGACGCGGTCGCGTCGCGAAGCTGGCGTGGCCAACCCAGCGTGCTCATTTTTTATCGCGGCAATTGGTGTCCGCTGTGCATGGCGCAGATCAAGGAAACCGCCGCTCATTATCGCGAGATCGAGGCCCGGGGTGCGCGCGTGGCGCTGATTTCCCCACAGCCTCCCTCGCATACGCGCGCGCTCGCTAAGAAGCATGACGTGAAGTTTGAATATTATGTGGACGACGCCAATTGCGCCGCGCGCGTGCTGGGCATCGATCATCCCGGCGGACTGCCGCTTGGGATGCAGGCGCTGGGCTACGCTTCAGACACGGTGCTTCCAACCGTGATCGTTGTCGACAAAGAAGGCATCGTCCGCTGGGTGCATGAAACGGACAATTATCGCGTCCGGCCAGAGCCTCAAACCTTCCTCGAAGCGCTGAGCGCCGTCTCTGCCGCGTGATCGGCGAGGCGAGATTTGTAACGGACGCGCCTGCACCGCCGAACCCGTCAATGATTTAAGTACATGGGGCATGGCGTGACGCGCAAATACGCACTCATCACCGGCGCATCGTCTGGCATCGGCGAAGCCATGGCGCGCCTGGTCACCGCTGAGGGCTTCGATCTCGGTCTGGTCGCCCGGCGCGAAGACAGGCTTGAGCGACTAGCGCTGGCGCTTCGCCAATACGGCGTTGAAGTCGATACTTTCGCCGCAGATCTATCGGCGCCGCGCGCAGGCGAGCGCCTCGCCCAAGCCGTTGCCGCAAAGGGTCGAGACGTCAGCATTCTCGTCAACAATGCCGGGGTCACGATCGCCAAGAGTTTCTCGGCAACGAACCTCAGCGAACAGCAAGCGTTTGCCCGCCATGCTGCAGAAGGGGTTTGGGCGCATCATCAATGTGGGCTCGATCACCGCGCTTTCTTCAGGCGGCAAAGGCAACACGCTCTATCCAGCAGGTAAGTCGTTTCTGCTGAAGTTCTCGCAATCACTTAGCGCTGAGCTAAAGCCGCGGGGTATATTGGTCACCGCGGTGCTACCTGGGTTTGTCGCGACTGAGTTCCAGAACGCCAACGGCTTATTGACCGACGAGAGCCCCGCGGCGCGCCGTTTCGCGCAGAGTGCTGAAGCCGTCGCGCGCGAAGCATGGGCGCGCAACGCCAAAGGCCACGAGATCGTGGTCCCAGGACTTGCTGCAAAAGGCGCAGCCGCGCTCATGCGCTTCATTCCCGAACCCTTAATGCGCACGATCACGCGTGCAGCCGCGGAGAAATATTATGTCGGCGATTGATGGAGAGCGCCGCTCCTATGATGTCGTCGTCATCGGTTCCGGCGCCGGCGGGGCCACGCTTACGCAACGCCTCGCAGAGACCGGCAAGTCCGTCCTTATCCTCGAACGCGGTGCACGGCTGCCGGTCGAGCCACAGAATTGGAGTCCGCGAGAGGTTTTTTTGCGCCACCGCTACAAGGCCAAGGAGGCCTGGTATGATCGCAAGGGACGTCCCTTCCAGCCCAACATCCATTATTGGGTCGGCGGCAACACCATCTTTTATGGCGCAGCGCTCTATCGCTTCCGCAAGCGCGACTTCGAAGAGACGCGCCATCACGGCGGACGCGTCTCGCCCGCATGGCCGATCCGATACGAAGATCTTGCGCCCTATTATACGGAGGCCGAACAGCTCTGGAGCGTGCACGGCAAACGCGGCGCAGACCCCACTGATGACGCCGACGCGCCTCCATACCTGCACCCGCCGATGCGCCACGATCCGGAGATCGCCCAACTCAAGTCGCGCCTCACATTGCAGGGCTTGCGCCCTTTTGAAATGCCGATTGCCGCCGAGCGTGATGACCTCGATGGCGCTGCGAGCCCTTGCGTGCGGTGCCGTACGTGCGGCGGCTTCCCTTGTTTGCGTGAGGCCAAGGCCGACGGACGCAAGATGGTGTCGCGCGCGCTTATGCGACCCAACGTCGAACTGATTGCAAACGCCAAGGTGACGCGTCTGGAGACTGCGCCAGGGGGCAAAGTGGTTTCGGCGGTCGTCTTCGAGCGCGACGGCGTAGTGGAACGCGTCAGCGGCGACATCGTTGTACTGGCCGCCGGCGCCGTTAATTCCGCGGCCTTGTTGCTGAGCTCCGCAAACAGCGAGCACCCAAACGGGTTGGCCAACCGCTCCGATCAGGTTGGACGCAACTATATGTTCCATACTGCCTCGGCGTCGTTGTCGTTTGCGTGGCCCAAGATCGACACCGATTTTCCCAAGACCATGGCCATCAACGACTATTATTGGGGCGATCCGGATGGACGCTTTCCCTACCCGATGGGACACGTCCAATTGCTTGAATATCTGTCGGGCGATGTGATCCGCGGCCAACTCTCGCAGACGCTGCCGTCATGGATGGCGCCACAGGCCTTCGCCGATTTCATGGGCGACCGTATTCTCGCATTCTTGATCATGACCGAAGATCTGCCGGAAGCCCGAAATCGCGCGCGGCTCAACCCGGACGGGTCGATCCGGCTCGATTATTGGTACAAAAATTTGACGGCGCACAAGCGTTTGATCGGCCGCTTCCACGCCGCGATGGCTAAGGCTGGACGCACCTGCAAGTGCATGCGCGGCTATCGGGCGCAAATGGACAAGATCCTGCCGCTCTATGGCACAGCTCACCAATGCGGCACTCTACGCATGGGACATGATGATCGCAGATCGGTTGTCGATTCACACTGCAAGGCTCACGATCTGGACAATCTCTACGTCGCAGACACGAGCGTCTTTGTCTCCAGCGCCGCAGTCAATCCTGCGCTCACATGCATCGCCAACGCCTTGCGCGTCGCCGATATTGTCGCCGCACGATTGCGCTAGCGGCAAACCGCTAGCCTGACGCCTGGCCTCCTTGCTCGATCAACACCAATGCAACGAGGCCAGCGCCGAGAACGCCGAGGCTGACGAGCGCGCCTGCGCCCGAAGTGGCGGTGACATATTGAAAAGCAGAGCCAAGCATCGCGAGGCTGGACGCGATGAAAACGAGCGGGAGGACCGGATAGAGCGGCGTCTTGAACGGGCGCGGCGCGTCGCCCCGGCGCCAACGCAGCACTATCACAGCAAGTCCGCTAAGCGCGAGAAACAGCCAATAGACAGGCGCAGTGTAATCCACCAGCGTGGCAAAACCTTTGTAGAAGGCCGCGAAGACGACAAGGGCTAAAGACAAAAGCCCCTGTATCCAGATCGCTCCGGCCGGAATCTGGCGGCGTTCGTCCCAAACGCCGATGCGGCTGAGCGCGGGCCAATCGAGGGCGCAGGCGTAGGTGGTGCGCGCCCCGACAACGATAGTCGCGTTGATGGACGTGATAACCGCAAACGCAATCGCGAGCGCAGTCGCAATTCCCGCCCAGGCGCCGAATGCCTTGTCCATGAGTTCGGCAGCGGGCGCCGGCGAGCGCGACAGTCCCTCTATGCCGAGACCGTACCAAAACGCCCAGTTCACGGCGAGGAAAAGTGCGGTGATGATGAGGATAGCGCTGACGAGGGCCCGCGCCATCCCGCGTTTTGGGTCTCGCACTTCCGCCGACAGCGTCGCCACTTCGCTCCAGCCTCCGTAGGCGAGCAACGCATAAACCAGCGCATAACCGAAACTCGGCGGCGGGGACGCAATCGCGCCCGGCGCTGTGTCAACCGGAGCGACGCCATTGATAATAAGCACAAACGCTGCGGCCACGATGATGAGAAGGCCAATGACCTCAAGGCTGGTCAGCCCATAATCGGCGGCGTCCTGGCGTGCGCCGGCGCCGCGCAAATTGAAGCCCGTGAGCACAATGACAGCGAGGCCAGCGTAGATCGCGGCACCGTGCGCGCCGAGCGGCAAGGCGATGTTGAGATAATCTCCAAGCACAAACCCCAAGAGAGCTATCGAGCCGGTGTTGATCACGGCAAATCGCGCCCAGGCAAACACAAAGGCCAACCGGCGCCCATAGGCCAAGCTCAGAAAGTGATAGTCCCCGCCGGCATTAGGAAAGGCTGACGCCAACTCGGCATAACAGAGCGCGCCTACCAAGGTAACGAGGCCGCCGACCGCCCAAGCTGCAAACAACCAGAATGGCGAACCGGCCGCCTCAGCGACGAGCGCTGGTGATTTGAAAATGCCGGCGCCAACGACCATCGCGACGGCGAGCATCGACACGTAAGCCGCACTCACATGGCGGCGCGGTCCAGCTTCACTCAAGGCCGGCTCCAGTTGAACGGAGCGATCAGCGACCAGGAGAGGCGCTCGGGTCGCTTATCCTGCAAGTCGCTCAGTCCTAGAATCAAAGGCGCCTCTATCGAACCGGCCGAGCGCGTGAGAGTTCTGAAGAGCCGATCCCAAATCGAAAGGCAAAACCCATAATTCGAATTGTGCTCCTCGGCGCGCACTGAATGGTGAATCCGATGGAGATCCGGCGTAACGAGGACCAAGCGGATCGCGCGCTCTGCGCCCCGAGGCAGAGAAATGTTGGCGTGGTTGAAGATAGCGCAACCATTGAGCAGGACTTCAAACACAATGACCGCGACTAGCGGCGCCCCCAAAAAGATGGCGGCAGCCGCCTTCAGAAGCGCCGACAATAGGATTTCGGCCGGGTGAAATCTGAGCGCGGTGCTGGCGTCGACGTCGCGGTCGCCGTGATGCACCCGGTGCAACGGCCACAACCAGGCGACACGGTGAAACGCCCAATGTTGAACCCATACCAGCAAGTCCAATGCTGCAATGCACGCCAGGATGGAGATCAATGACGGGGCGGCGAGGACATTGAAGATCCCGATGCCGTGTGTGCTCGCCCAGACGGCGGCGGCGCCCGCAACCAGCGGCGCCGGCGCGGCGCCAAGCAGACGTGCAATGAGACTACCGGCGCCAACGAGCGCCAAGTTCGTCGGCCATCGGCGAATGCGTGGGCGCACACGTGCGCGCCGCGGCCACAGCGCTTCGGCGAGCACCATGATAGTCAAAGTCGCGGCAAAACTACCGAGCCGGATATAAGGCTCAAGCTGGGCCAGCTCGTCCGCGCTCAATGTCCGGCGGTCCTTGCGTAAAACGCGCTTAGCTGAGGATGTGTCAGCAATCGGCGCCAGGCCGCGCTGTAGGGATGCACAAAAGGTGTCGGCCCAAAGCTATCGACAAGCGGGCGGGCGTCATTGTGCCAAGCGAATATGCCGCCACGCAAATTGTAGACGGCGCGCGCGCCCCGCGCTTCAAGGCCGCGCCCGGTACGCGCGGCAAGGCGTGAACTGCGCTGCCCAACCGAACAATAGAAGACAACGACGCCGCCATCAGCGCGCGCGCCGATCTGATCAAGCGCCGCCGATGCCGAGATATCGGGGGCTATCCGCTCGGCGCCGCTCAGATGGCTCACGGCAAATTCCGCGCTCTCGCGCACATCAAATAACCAAAGCCGCACGGAGCCGCGCTGTTGGTCAACCAGGTCATCGATGCGCAAATGAGCGATGTTGGGAAACTCGGTCTCCACCCGGCGCGCCATCTCCTCAAGATTTCTAGGCGGACCGAGCGCGAGCGCCTGCGCTTCGGCGGTGAGCGCCCCGCACGTGCAAAACGCCGCACACGCGGCGATGATTTGACGACGGTGCAGCCGCATCGGCGCATCTCCCCTCTTCATCAAGCGGCTTCGCGCCGGCGCCTGGTTTGGTTTCACCTCAAAGTCCCGCCGCGCGCGGCGTAACGGGCAGAGAGCTCAATGCGAAGCCTCTGGCGTATGGCCCGCTCATGATGGCGGCCGCCAAGGAGACGCCCGATGTCCAAGGATCTCTTCTGTAAGCTTTCGGCGCTGTGCGACGGCGTGCTGCCGCTCGCCGGGGCTCTGGCCGCCTTCGCCATGATCGGCGTCATCGTTCTAGCGGTCTGAGCATTCTATGATTGATCTTTACACCGCCGGAACGCCGAACGGCTGGAAGGCCTCGGTCGCGCTCGAAGAGCTTGATCTCGCTTATCGCACGCTGCCGATCGATCTTGGCGCCAAGCAGCAGAAGCAAGATTGGTACCTCAAGATCAACCCCAATGGTAGGATTCCAGCGATCGTCGACCGCGATAACGGCGACTTCGCGGTGTTCGAGTCCGGGGCGATTTTGATCTATCTCGCAGAGAAGGCCGGCCGGCTACTCTCAAGCGATGCCAAGCGCCGGTCGCAAACGCTGCAATGGCTTATGTTTCAGATGGGCGGCGTCGGTCCGATGATGGGCCAAGCCAACGTCTTTTATCGCTATTGGCCCCAGAAGATCGAACCGGTCATTGCCCGTTACCAGAACGAGGGACGCCGCCTCTTTGAGGTGCTTGATCGCCGGTTGGCGGATGCTGAGTATCTGGCCGAGGACTATTCCATAGCCGATGTCGCCAATTGGGCATGGGCGCGCAGTCACGCCTGGTCGGGTGTGCCCATCGACGGGCTGACGCACTTCCAGCGCTGGCTCAACGCGGTCGAAGAGCGTCCCGCATCGCAACGTGGCCTCAAGGTCCCTGGCGACCTGCCGGCCATCGACAACAGAGAAGCCGCGGAGCGCTTCATCGCCGGGGCGCGCGGCATGCTGCAGACATGAACAGGGCGCCGGCATCGAGGCAACTCGCCCTGCAGGCGGCGCAGGCGCGCCGTTCTGGAAGGCGTCAAGTCTGGAGCAGCGGGCGCACGCCATGAAGAACGATGCTGTTACGTTTCCCGGCGTCTTCGGGGCGGATTTGTCAGCGCGGCTGGAATGGCCGCATGCACAGGCGCGCGCTTTTGCGATTTTCGCGCACTGCTTCACCTGCGGCAAAGATTCCTCCGCAGCGGTTCGCATTTCTCGTGCGTTGGCGGCCCATGGCGTCGCGGTGCTGCGGTTCGATTTCACTGGTCTTGGAAACAGCGGCGGCGATTTCGCGGCCACCAGTTTTTCCTCGAACGTTGGCGACCTCGTGGCGGCGGCGGCGTACCTGCGCTCCAATCATGCCGCGCCAGCACTGCTGGTAGGACATAGCATGGGCGGCGCGGCGGTGTTGGCGGCCGCTGACCAGATCCCTGAAACACGCGCCGTGGCCACGATCGGCGCGCCGGCCGACGTGGGCCATGTCGCCCACCACCTTGCCCGGCACGCCGATGAGATTGCGCGCAACGGCGAAGCGGAAGTGAACCTTGCTGGGCGCCCATTCACATTTCGCAGCCAGTTCCTGGAGGACCTCACCCTCCACGACCAAGCTACGCGCGTGGCCAATCTCAAACGCCCCTTACTTGTGTTGCATGCGCCGCGCGACGAAACTGTTGGCATCGACAATGCGTCGCGCATTTTCCAAGCGGCCAAGCACCCGAAGAGCTTTGTCTCGCTCGACGACGCAGACCATCTGCTGACGCGCGCCGAGGACGCCCAGTATGCAGCGGACGTCATCGCTGCTTGGGGCGCGCGCTACTTGCCGACGGGCGCGCAAGAAGAATGCAGTGACGACGCGTAAGTGGAAGAGATGGAGCGAGCAAACATCGCGTCCGCGGGAAGATCACCACCACGCACTCACGCGCTTAGCGCTGGGCGCTGCGCGCCAGCGCAATCGCCGTCGAGGCGGCGAACACGACAATGTGGACCGCGTTCATCGCTGTAGGCAGGACATAAATCCCGATCGAGGGGACGAGCGCATAGAGCCCAAACACACCCGCCAGCAACAGCGCCGGCGCCAAGACCGCCATCCACCGCGGATAGAGTGAACGTCCGCTCAGAATGAGGCAAATCCAGATCACGCTCGTTATCGCCACGGCTGCGCGCAACACGTTGACGAGGATTTCGTTGCGCGAGGCGTACGCGCCAAGCAATGAGGGCGAGGCCTCGCCCGCCGCGATCGCTTGTACGAGGAGCGCCATGAAGGGACGCTGTCCAATCCAAACTGCGCCAATGACGAAGGCGTAGGCGCCGATGAGGAAAAAGGCCCACGCCGCCAGCCGTGACGCCGGGGCGAGCATGGTCTTCAGATGCCAGTAGCCAACCAGATAGAGCGGTGCCGCGAAGACGCTGAGCGCATAGCCCATATCCAATTGCGCGCGGCCTACCTCCAGGAAGAAGCCGTAGGCTGGGTCCTCATAGAAACCGCGGGGGTTGAACTGAAGGCAAAATTCGCCGATGCCGACGAAGCCTGCCGCAAGTAATCCGATGAGGCCCGCTTCGAGCGGCGCCGGACGCGCGTCTTCGACGTGCGCGCGCTTCACGGCGTTCCATCCCAGCGCACCAGCGTGCCGGCAGGTACATTCTCATAACGGCGTTCAGCGCCATTGCTCAACCTGATGATAAGGCTTTCGGCGTGGTCGGCGCCGCCAAGACCCATCATCTGCGTCCGCGATTGATCCGCGCCTAGGCCCTGATTGGCGATCACTTGCGCGTAGCGGCTTTCGCCTGTGACGCGGATCTCGATCCTGGCGCCGAGCATGACCGCGCTATTAGGCAGCCGCACGCCGATCGCATTGCCGGTTGGACCGCGATTGAGGAAAGCGCGCGCGGGGCCGTTCAGGTTGAGCCAAACCAAGTCGGGGCGAAGGTCGCCATCGAAATCCGCGACAATGGGCGTCAGCCCAAAATAGCGGTTCTCGACCCCCGCCGCGCGTTCACCGGCCGCGAACCGGCCATCGGCCTGTTGCAGCAATAATTTTCCTGGATAGCGATACATGATCTGGTTGAGCGGCAGCCGCGCATAATTCTGCGCCGCCAGCAGATCGGTTAGGCCATCGAGATTCATATCGGCGAACACGACGCCCCAGCCGAAGCCGAGCCTTGCCACGCCGCCTTCCGACGCCTGATCAGAGAACGCCAAGCGTCCTTCATTGCGAAAGAGCATGTAGTCGGTATTGAACGGGTCGCTGGCGCCCAAGTCGCCGCGCAGCATCCATTCTGGTAGGGTGTGGCCGACATTCGAAAAATAGAAATCGACCAAACCGTCATTGTCGAAATCGCCGGCGGCGATGCCCATCGGATAGGAATAGACTGACGGGTTGGCGATCGCGCGCATGGGAGCAGCGCCCGCGTTTTCATACATCTCGACCCGGCCGGTATCCTGGGCGATGATAAGATCGGCGTCGCCATCGTTTTCCAGATCGGCAAACACCGCCGCAAACGTGTTGTGGCGCCGCCTTAGTCCAAATATCTCTGTTTCGTCGCGCCAACCGCCCGCGGCATCCGCGACAAAGAGATAGGAATAGCCGCCATAGGGCCGGCGAAAGACTGTCTCACCCTCCACCAGGCGCCTACTGATATAGCCACAAACATAGATATCGGCGCGGCCGTCGCGATTGATATCGCCGAGCGCAATGGAAAGTGGCGTCACGCCCTCATCGAGATTGAGATCGAGATTTGCGCAATCGAGTCGGGCGGAAAGATTTCGGCACAGCCAAACGCCGCTCTCGCGCGCGAGCAGCAGCTCATCCCGCCCATCGCCGTCGAGGTCGATCGCGGCGGCGCCGTGAGTGGCGTCTGGCGCAGGCTTGGGCGCGAGCGCATCCGCGACCGGCCCGAACTGGCCCGCACGAAAGGCGTAGACGGCGTCGTCCTGCAAACGGCCTCCGCCAAGGAAGAGTTCGTCGCGCCCATCGCCATCAAGATCGAACGCAGCCGCGCCTGCAAACGGCAATGAGCGTTCGAGATCCGCGGCGTGGATGAAGTCGAGCGTGACCGATTCAAAGCGCGGCGCATCGGACGTCTCGGCCAGACGCTCACTCTGTGCTTGCCGCAGGAAAAAGACAACGCCCGCGAGCGCCAGCGCCGCGACCGCCACGATGATCGCAAGACGGTTCACGCGCCTTGCTCCTGACGCGAGACATCGAGCCAATCATCGATTGGGGTCTCGGCGATGTGGTTGACGTAATTGGCGAAGATTTCGAGCGCGACGCCCAACATCACATCGAGGAGCGCCGCGCGCGAATATCCATGTCGAAGCGCGGCCTCCGCTTCGCCGGCGCACCCGGCGCCACGCCGGCGCACCACTGCAACCGTGAAAGAGCGCAAGGCTTCCAGCCGCGGGTCGTCGAGGGCTGCCCCTTCACGCAGCGCCGCGATCGCCGTTTCGCCTATTCCCGCGCTTGCAGCGGCGTGAAGATGGAAGGCGGTGCAATAATGGCATTCTTGTTCGATCGCCGCTGCGAGCAGGACGATCTTGCGCTCGGCCTCGCTCAAATCGGAGCGGGAAAAAAAGCCCTCGAGGGCGAAATAGGCTTCAATCGCGGGCGGGCTTTCCGCAAGCGTCGCCGCGAGATTGGGAACGCGTTTGTAGGCGCGTTGCGCCAAGGCCAGAAACGGCTTGGCGCCGCCGGGCGCGCTCATGATTGTGTGGAGCGGGAAATTGGCCATTGCCCTGAATTTCGCACAGAGGCCGGTTAGGCTGCCGCGAAAGGTTGGCGTTGCGGGAATAAAACTTATTCCGTCACGACATGAATAATGCGGCCAATCCGCGAAGCGCTTGAATGATCGACCACCACATGAGCGCGCTCACGGCAAAGGCGCCGAGCAATCCCCAACCTGGAGGCCAGCGTTCGGCAACGGCGAGTCGATGCCGCGTCGGCGCCGGGGCCTTTGCTCTCGTCCGCAGATGTCCTTGCATGGGAAGTCTCTTCGTCAGCACTCGAAACGTTGGTGGCTATTTGCGCGCGCCGAGGCGCGCGCGTCGAGGACTCGGGTTCTCGCGCCTTGGAATGAGACTCATGCCGGCGTGACGTCGGAGTGACAGACGAAACATCTAGTAGCGCGTCGTCAGCGAGGTCAGCCATTCAGGCGAAGCGGCCACCAGCCAAGCTTCGAGCACACGATCCCCGCCCGTCACGATCAAGAGGCCAAGCGCAACCAAGGCAGCGCCCAAAGCCGCGCGGCCGATACGTCCAGACTCTCGCGCGCGCCCGCGAAGCCGCTTGAACACACTGGCCGAGACATAACCAAGCGCCAGCATGACGCTTGCGGCGCCGACGCCAAAGGCGAGCATGGTGAAGGCGACCTGTTCGAGATTGCGGCCCTGAGCCGCGAGCAAGGACGCCGCGCCAAGCGTTGGTCCAACGCAGGGACTCCAGACGACCCCCAGTAGAACGCCGAGTCCCGCCTGACCAGCCAATCCGCCGCTCTCAAGGACGCCCATACGCTCCTGCGCCCAGCCGCTCAGCGGTCCGGCGGCATAGGCCACGCGCGCATAGACCCCGGGTGTCAAAAGGACGACGCCGATCAGCGAGAGCGCCGCCCCGCCCGTCCGGCGCAACAAATCGCTCTCAATGCCGATGGCGAATCCGATGGTTGCAATAAAGACGCCCACCGCGGTGAAGGAGAGTGCGAGCCCGCCCGCTAGCGCAAGCGGCGCCAAGCGATGACGCGTGGCGGCTGCGCCCAAGACGATGGGTACAAGCGGCAAGACGCAGGGCGATAAGATCGACAGAGCGCCGGCGAGATAAGCGAGCGAGGGGTTGAGCGCGTCCATGCGATCAACGGATAGACGTGCGCAGCAGCGCGGCTATTCGCACTGGATCAGTTTCGCCGACACTGCGCGCGGTCTCGGCGCGGCCATGGAAGGCGATGAGCGTACTTTGCGCGCGTACGCCAAGAGCGCGGCGCTCGGCGGTCTGCCGGTCGAAGTCGAGCGTGAACACGATGAGCTCGTCGAATTCCGCCGTCGCCGCCGCGCGCCTGACCGCAGGCGCTTGTGCGCGGCATGTCGGACACCAATCGGCATGCACTTCGACCAGGATGGGTTGGCCCGCCGCCTGCGCTTGCGCGAACGCTTCCTGTGTAAAGGCGCGGTATTCGACCGCGTGCGCCGGCGCGACAAAGACCAATGCGGCGATCGCCATCGCCAAAACGCCCAGCACTCGCATCGCGCATACTCTCCCGACAGCCACGAGACTCGCTCAGGGCTTCGTGATGGCGCCGGCGCTGGTTACGGCGCGCGAATGGAGACAGTTGCGTAACCATCGATGTGGTTGCCGCGAAGTCGAACTGGGTATCTATGTCTGTCAGCATCATTATCCCTGCTCTCAACGCCGCTGAATCAATTGGCGCGACATTGGCGTCGGCCGCCGGCGTCGATGAGATCATCGTCGTCGATGGCGGCTCAAGCGACGCCACCGTCGCCGTCGCCGAGGCCGCCGGCGCGCGCGTCATCACCGCCCCGCGTGGACGAGGCCGCCAACTCGCTGCGGGCGCAGCCGCGGCCCGCAGCGCGTGGCTGCTTTTCCTTCACGCCGACACCGTGCTGGCGACCGGGTGGCTGGGCGTTGCGCACGCGCATATGGCGAGCGCTCGCGGAACTGCCGCTGTCTTTCGCTTCGCCCTCGACGATGTCAGCTGGCAAGCGCGCCTCTTGGAGCGCGGCGTTGATCTGCGCACCCGCTGGCTTGGTCTTCCCTACGGCGATCAAGGTCTCCTCACCGATCGCGAACTCTACGATACATTGGGCGGATACCGGCCGATGCCGATCATGGAGGATGTTGATCTGGTGCGCCGCATCGGCGCAAAGCGCCTCGTCCAGCTCGCGTGCGCAGCCACGACATCGGCTGCGCGCTGGCGCCGGCGAGGCTGGATGCGTCAAAGCATGAGCAATCAATTTTGTCTGGCGCTCTATTTCCTGGGCGTGGCGCCTGAACGCATCCGGCGTCTTTATGAACGCTGAGTTCAATCACCTGATCGTCTTTGGGCGCCGTCCCGCCTTGGGCGTCGGCAAACGCCGTCTCGCCGCCGAGATCGGAAACCTCGACGCTTGGCGGTTTCAGCAGCATGCGCTGAGGCATTTGACCCGTACGCTCCACGCCGATCAGCGCTGGCGGTTATGGCGGTGCTTAACGCCAGACGCGCCGGCGCTGCGACGGCCAGCCAACGAATTGCCGCAAGGCCGAGGCGATCTGGGCGCGCGTTTGGTGTTTGCGATCAAACACGCCCCGCCCGGCCGCGTCGTCATCATCGGCAGCGATGCGCCGCAGGTGCGACGCACCGACATCGCCGCAGCGTTCGCCGCTCTCGCCCGCACTGACGCGGTGATCGGTCCAGCGCGCGATGGCGGCTTTTGGCTGATCGGCCTCAGCGCCCGGATGCGCGCGCATCCGCCTTTCGCAAATGTCCGCTGGTCGAGCGCCCACACGCTTAGCGACGTCGTCGCCAATCTTCGCGGCACGCGGCGGCTCTTCTTGCGCGAACTTGAAGACGTCGATGACGCCGCGAGCCTCGCGCGCGTCCGTACGCTCATGCGCCTCCGACTCTAACGCGGCTCAACGCCCAGCCGGCGTCCAGCGATGGCGGCAAGTTTCTCGCGCGCAGGCGCAGTCCAATGCTCGGGCGCGCTAATGATTGCATGATCGAGGCAGGTGTCGATCGATGAAGGCGTCCGCTCATCGGGGAGTGAAGCGACCAGGCTCGCGATCAACACCTTGGCCTTGGCGACATTGGCGGCCATGATGCGCAGAACTTCAGGCACGTCGACTTGGGCGTCGGCGCTGCGCCAACAATCAAAATCTGTCACCATGCAAAGATTGGCGTAGGGCAATTCCGCCTCGCGCGCGAGGCGCGCTTCGGGCATCGAGGTCATGCCGATGACGTCGGCGGCCCATTGCCGGTAGAGCATGCTTTCGGCGCGGGTTGAAAACTGCGGCCCTTCCACAGCGACGTAGGTTGCGCGATCGCTGATCGGGACGCTGATCGATTGCCCAGCCTCGATGAGCATGCGGCTAAGCCGCGGGCAGACCGGATCGGCGAGCGAGACGTGAGCGACGACGCCGTCGCCAAAAAATGTGCCAGGCCGCTCGCGTGTGCGGTCAATATATTGGCGGGCGACGGCGAAGGCGCCGGGCGCCAGGTCCTCGCGCAGCGAGCCCACCGCGGACACCGCGATGATGTCGGTGCAGCCCAGGCGCTTAAGCACATCGATGTTGGCGCGCGCATTGACCTCGTAGGGCGCCAAACGGTGGCCGCGCCCGTGCCGGGGCAGGAACGCGACCTCCGTTCCCGCCATCGCGCCCACAAGAACGCTATCGGAAGCACGTCCCCAAGGCGAAGCGACGTCGATCCAGGCCGCGCGCTCCAATTGCTCGAGATCATAGAGACCCGATCCGCCGATAATCCCGAGCTTCCAGCGCATCATTCATGCTTCCTGTCTTTTTTTCGTCGGACGATAATGGGCATCAAGCGTGGGCGCGGGATCGGCTGCAACGATCCCTTGTTCGGCCAGATGAATGAGGTGGGCCCACACCGAATGCATCGCCGCCGGATGGAGGGCGCGATCGACATCGCCATAGAGGGCTTCAACGATGTCGCGCGCACGCGACACACCACTGCGCACCGCCGCTGCGATATCGCGCTCGCGCTTGAGACGATGGGCGATATAGGCGTCGATGAACGGGCCTGGATCGTCGATGGCGGCGCCGTGGGTTGGAATGAGGCGGTCAAACCTAGCATCGCGTGTGCGCGCGAGCGAGGCAAAGTAATCACCCATGTGCCCGTGCGGGGGACTGACGATGCTCGTCGACCACGCCATAATGTGATCGCCGCAGAAAAGCGCGTTCTCCTCTTCTAGGGCGAAACAATAGTGCGTGGCTGTGTGCCCGGGCGTATGCAGCGCGCGCAGCGTCCAGTTCTCCCCTTGCGCGCGCCAATTGTCGTGAAGCTCTACATCAGGCGCAAACCAATCGTCGTCGCCGGCTTCCTCACGAACCGCGCCGCCATGCTCGTCAGTGGTGGCGCCGACGCTGCCGCACAGAAGCGCGCCGTATGCGTCCGCCAGACGCCGGCCCAATGGCGAATGGTCGATGTGTTGATGCGTGACGAAGACGTGCGATACGCGCTCGTTCGTGAGCGCCGCTTGTAAGGCCTCGAAATGATCGTCCCGGTCTGGACCTGGATCCACGATGGCCACAGTCCCATGTCCGACGATGAGCGTGCCAGTGCCGGGGCCGGTGAAGCGTCCGCCATTGCGCGCCACCACGCGCCGGATCAAAGGCGATACGGCGTGCGGCTTTGCGTACTCGAACACAAAATCCTTGCGAAACGGGATCATGCCAAGCCTCGTTGGCTGAGCGCGCGCACGAAAGCCTCCAGCGCGCGCCCCAGTTTCCGGCTTGCCTTCATCTTGTCGAAGAAGCGCAGCTTCAGCGGCGGCATGTCGGTCTTGTTGACGTCGACGATGTAAAGACGCCCGCTTTGGCGCTCGCGCAGGATATCGAGCCCACCCCAATCGAGCTGCATCGCGCGCACGAAAGCGCGGATCTGCATCAGCTCAGCGGCTGAGAAAACCTCCTGCACCTCCGCAAGCTCAACCTCCGTGTTGGTGTTGGCGAAACGCTCACCGCGTCTTCGCCGCTTGATGAAAACAAGGACCGGCTCGCCGCCAACACACGGCGTGCGCAAATCCTCCACCAGATCGCCTTCACCGGTTTCGATCAGCTTTTGATAGACGCGTCCAGGTTTGCGTTGCGTCGGACACGTGACAATTGCCCCATCGTGGGCGCCGTTGTGTTCGCCCTTCTCGACGGCGGCGCCTTCGGCGCGCTCGGGATCAATCAACAGCTCGTAGCCAAAGACTGCCTCAAACACTTCGCCCACGCGCGTCTTTGAGACGTCGCGGCAGCGTCCGTTGATGCAGGGACGAGCCGCGGCGTCGTTTTCAGACACCCAAGTCGCGTCTTCGAAATAGACGCATGCATCGGCCTTTTCTGCGGACAAGGCCGCGCGCGCGCCGATCCAGGCGCTTGCGTTCCAGATGAGATACCAGGGCGGCGGCGGCTTCGGCATGAACCAAAGGCGCGGTCCGGGCAGAAAGACTTGGCGAATAGCCGCGTTAAGCCGGATCGGCACATAATAGGTGAGCCAAGCCAAGACATCGCGCATGAGCGCGCCATCGAGCCGGATACGCGCCCCGGTGTCATGGTAGTGCACGACGCCGTCCCGGATCGAGAACGTTGAGAGCCACGAGTGTCGCGTCATGAAGAGCTCGCCCCGATTGCGTGCGCGGAGACGCCAGCGATGCTCGTCGCCGGCGCGAACTTCGCATCGAGAAAGCTCAGAAAGCAGCGCCAATCGTCCTCATTGATCCCGTGCCAGCCAGCGCGTTCAAAGACCGCAATGTCACCGGCGCTCCCGAGGCGGTCGCCAAGGCCCGCCGCGCCGAGGGCGCGATAGGCAGGGCTTGCCGCCAAGGCTGCGCGCACCGCGCCTTTGGGGTCGGCCCAAAAATCGCTTGTGGCGTTGCCCAGCAAAACCGGACGCGGCGCGATCAGCGCCAGCAAGTGGTGTTGGTCGATGTCTCCTGGGTCGAGCGCGCGCTCCTGCACGAAACGTTGGCTGAACCAGTGAGGATAGGCGCGCACGATTTGGCGCACGGATTCGCCACGCGCGCCCTGGGTGAGCGAGGCGCCAAAGCGGCCGGATTGATGAGCGACCGCGCCAGCGATGGCGCCGTCGAAAGCCGCCGCCAAAAGCGCGGCCTTACCATGTCGGGAATGCCCCCACGCCACGATGGGCGTTGGCGCGAAGCGCTCGGCGACGCGCGCACGCAACGCGCTGGTGATCGCAGCCCAATGCGCCAGCACCCCGCCCCGATCAGGCGCCGGAATTGCGTCCGAGATCGCCTCAATGACCGGGCTTGCCTGCGCGGCATGATCGGGGACGAGTTGGGCGGGATAGAAAAGCGCGACGCCGACGCCCGCTTTCATGAGATCGTCAAACGGCGGCGCGTGGATATGGGCGCCGAGAACCCATTCGCGCAGACGCAGGCGGAGCGTCTTGGCGCCTGTATTTCCAATCAACGCCGCCGTCCAGTCGCCGATCTCTGCGCCCGCGTGCTTAAATTTTTGCGCCAGCAGCATAACACGTAGAGGCGTGGCGCGGGGCCAGACGAGCAATAGATCGAGCGCGAAGGTTTGCCCGCCCAAGGGCGCAATCAAGCGCCATCGCTCGACATTCATGTCTGCGCGCGGCTCGGCAAGCGGCGAGATGTCGTCGATGTACAAATCGAGACGCGGAATCCGGCCGTAGACTCGCTGCTGCAATTGCTCGCGGGCAAATTGAGCGGTCTCGGCGTTCCAGACGAATGGAAGGTGGCTGGCGCTGTCCGTCTTGACCTGCGCCGCGGCGAATGTGGACGCCATGACTTTAAGAGGTCTGCCCGGACCGGTTCGCTTGGGCGCCGCTCAAGAAGAAGACGGCGATTGAGGTCACGAGAAATATGACCGCCGTTACGAAGAGTGCGCCGCCATCGGTGGGCAGGCCCATGGCGTCAATCTCGGCGACGCTGGTGCCCTGCTGCAGTAATTGCTGGAGAGCGGTCATGTCGGGAATGCGAACGCCGAGCCATGGCGAAAGATGAAAGCCAATGGCGCCGAGGCTGATCGCTCCGGCCAAAAGCGCGCCGAGGCGCCGGCTCGCCGGCCAGATCAATAAGGCGGCAGCAGTCAATTCTCCCGCTCCGGTTGCGTAGCGCACGTAAGGTTCGAAGAGCTCGACGCCGGAGCGTCCAGCGATCAGCGCAAAGATCGGATTCGGAGAAGGCCCCAGGAATTTGGGCAATCCCACCATGAAGACAAAGGCGCCGGCGAGTCCCAATGCGAGCGCCCAGCTGGCGATTTTGCGCGCGTTCATAACCGGTCTCCACCTATCCTTAATCTCGACTTCGCGGCGGCGCGCGCGCCGGTTACGCGACCTCCCGCTTCATGGACGCCGGGCCTGCGCCGCGCCGTGCAAGCTGACGAAAAACGGCACGGCATAGGTCAACGCCGCTCTGATCCAATCGATCTGGCCAAGAGAAAAAAGCGCCTCGCCCTGATTGATGAAATTGAGGACGCTGCCGACAACGAGCGCCACCCAGAGCGCGCGCCGAACATCGCGCCCCCTGCCCTCGGAGACGCCGCCCTCAGCAATCGGCGTGCTCTGGGGACCGGGCGCGTCGTCGTCGCGCCTGATGGCGGCGTCGAGAGACTCAAACACTGCGCGCCCGCGTCAGTCGAGCTTCAGACGCCGGTCGAGCGAGGCTGCGCCGGGACCGCTCACCAGGATGAGCAACAACACCGCCGTCCACCAGGCATGCACATTCCACCAGGCGTCGGGATAGACGAAGATTTGAATGACTAATGTCATGACAAGGAGGCCGAGCGCGGCCGCGCGGGTGAAGAGACCTGCGATCAAAAGTACCGGCAGCGCAATCTCGGCAACCGACGACAAGACGGCAAACGTATTGATGAGCGGCGTTGGCAGCGCATAGCGCGCAAAATACTCATCGGCGAAAAGGTAGAATGTGTCGTCGCGGATCGTGAGGCCGTTCCACTTGGTGAGCCCCGATAGCAAGAACACCCGGGCGACGAGCAAACGCGCGCCCAACAGTGCGAGCCAATCCAACTTCGCCATCATCTTAGCCGCCGCGGCGTAGATCGCTCTCGCCGCAGCAATCGGTCCTTTGGCTGGCGTCATTGCTGTTGTCGTCACCACCATTCCTCCCGCTTTAGATCCAGATCAGGTTGTTCGCCGGCGAAGACGCTCGCTTCGAGCGCCCCGGCGAAAACAAGCGTTGTGTTGAAGTCCGGCGAGGCCGCGAGCGCTGTCTGCGCGGCTTCGCCAAGCGCTGAGCCGCCGTCCAGCAATTGGAAAAACAGCGCCTCGGCCGGGCTCAAGACCTGGGTCTCGACCTCATGAGCTGGACGCCACAACATGACGTGTTGGCGCGAAGGCAAAACCTCTTGGGCGATAGCAGGCGCCAGGTTGCGATTGTGCTTCCAGGCGTCGTGTACGCCCCAGCGCAGCTCAAGCAGACGCACGCTGGGATGCAACTTCAACTTCAATTCAGCGAGCCGCTCGGGGCGGAGCACTGCAAGGTCGGATGCCGCTAGCGAAATCTGACTTGGCGCACGATGGGCGCCGAGCCAAGCCCAATCGAGCCGCGCGGCATCGGCGAGGTAAGGCGCCTCAGCAATGCCCGGCGCGGTTTCCAGAAAATCTGCAAAATCCTCGCCGTAACCAACCAGTGAGCGCTGCCGTGGCGGCGATGCCTCCACATAGGCGATGGCGACATGTTCAAAATAGGCGTCGCCGGCAAGCCGCGCGACCGCAGGATACGCCGTTGAAAGCGCATCGGCGGCGCCGCGGAACGTGGTATTGCGATAGACAATTGCGTTGGAGACGAGAGCACGGTCTTCAAGATATGCGCCCAAGGTGCGCGGATCTGAGCCGACGACGGCGTCGAGGAAGGCCTGATAATAGCCCGAGAGCATTACGCCAGCTCCACCTGACGCGCGAGCGCGAGATCGGCGCGGCCGCGTTCGGCCATGAGCGTCTCGAAGGCGGGAATGTTGGCGTCGCGCTCGATTAAGGTTGGGCGCGATCCGATGCGAGAAATGAGCCGCTCGTAGAGCGCCCAGACGGGTTCGGCGACCGGAGCGCCATGTGTATCAATCAGAAGGCTCGCGCCCTTGCGCGCATCGGCTTCATGTCCCGCCAGATGTACTTCGCCGACAAGGTGGCCTGGGATCGCGTCGATGTAGGCGCCGGCGTCAAAGCCGGTATTGTTGGCGCTGACGAAGACATTGTTGACGTCGAGTAGCAGGCCACATCCTGAGCGGCGGCAGAGCTCAACCAGGAAATCCGGTTCGTCCATTTCCGATTTGAGCGGCAGATAGACGGATGGATTCTCAACCAGGATGGCGCGTCCAAGCGCCATTTGAAACGCGTCGATGCGCTCAGCGAGCCAGCACAAAGCTTCGTCCGTGCGCGGCAATGGGAAAAGATCTGCGAAATAGCGCCCGCCGGCGGCCGACCAGGCGACATGCTCTGAAACCACAGCGGGCTCAAAGCGCGCGATTAGCGACTTCAGCGCTTTGAGATGATCGGGATCGAGCGGATCGGGCCCGCCAAGTGAAGCGCCAACGCCGTGGAATGAGAGTGGATGGCGAGAGCGCAAAGCCTCAAGCCAAGCCAGGCGCGGGCCGCCATCCACCATATAGTTTTCCGGGTGCGCCTCGAGCCAGAGCCCTTCGGCGGCGCAGTCGAGGATCGCGCGATAATGATCGGGCTTTAGCCCGATGCCCGCCCGCGGGGGGAGAGGCGGTGGGGAGGCGAGAGGGGTCAACCGCGCGATCCTCGTTCGATCAGCGCGTGTTGTTACGCGCAAGTTCTTCAAGCGATGCAGCGCCCGCGGGCGTCTGGATGTGTTGGCACGTGCCGGCGGGAACATAGGTCCAGGCATTGCCTTGGAAGTTGATCGTTGATGTGCCTGCGCAGGTCGTGCCGGCGCCGGCGCGGCAATCGTTCTCGCCAGCGAGGGCAATGCCGTAGCAGCGATCGCGCCGGCCTTGGATGTGGTCGGACTGAACCCAGGCGGCGAACGCGGCGCGCGCTTCAGCCGGGGCATTTTCCGAGATCGACAATTGAGCGTTCGGTTTGGCGATCGCAGGCGCGGTGGCGAGCGACAAGCCAACGAACAGAGCCGCGGCGATGGGGGTAGTGCGGATCATTCATTTCTCCTGAACCAGTTGCTTGAGCGGGCGTCCCGTGAACGGCGGCTCGCTATTGGCTTCGGCGTGATTTGCGCGCCGGTTACATGCTGTTGACATGCGCCTGGCTCGCCGCTTGCGCCTCATCAGAAAGCGCCATCGGGAGCTGTAACCGCGAGCCCCTCACCCCCGAAGCCATGTCTTGTCGGTCAAGACAGAAGTCGGGGGACCAAGGGAATGAACTTCGCTAATTCGATCTCGCGCGCTGCCTTAGTGGTGGCGCTGGGCCTCTCCACGCTCGGCGCCTTTGGCGCGCTGGAAACCGCTCAAGCACAGACAAACGACGCCGAAGAAGACACCATCATTGTCACCGGTACGCGCGGACGCGCGCGCTCCCTCATGGAAAGCCCCACGCCGGTCGATGTTCTGAGCCGCGAAGACTTGCGTGGTTCAGGGGCGGTCTCCGACGAATTGGGGCAAGCACTCGCGGTGCTCACACCCTCGTTCAACTTCCCGCGCCAATCCAATTCTGGCTCCTCCGACCACGTGCGCGCAGGACAATTGCGCGGCCTCAGTCCAGATCAAATGTTGGTGCTGGTGAACGGACGCCGCCGCCACACATCCGCGATCGTCAACTCGGAAACCAAGATCGGGCGCGGCACTGCAGCGGTCGACTTCAACACAATTCCACTAGGCGCGATTGATCGAATCGAAGTCTTGCGCGACGGCGCCGGCGCCCAATACGGTTCGGACGCGATTGCAGGCGTCATCAACATCCTTCTCGACGAACGCGCAAGCGGGGCTGAACTGACAACGACGTATGGGGCTCATGTCACCGACCTGGATCCGATCAATCAATCCATCACCGATGGCGAGACTGTCACCGTGGACGGTTCGATGGGCACAAGCTTGGGCGACGGATTCTTGCGCGTCGGCTTCGATTATGAGAGCCGCGAGGCGACCAATCGCGCCGGTTTTGATCAGATTCCGTTCTTTGTTGCGCCAACGCCCGCCAATCTCGCGCTGCAAGGCGAGCGCAACTACGCCGAAGGCGACCCAGAGGTCGAAGATTGGAACATCTGGTTCAACGCCGCGAGCCGCTTTTCCTTCGGCGAACTCTACGGCTTCGGCACCTACGGTCAGCGAGACACGATCGGCATCACCTTTTTTAGATACCCGGACTCGTTCGACAACGTTTCCGCCATCTATCCGCAAGGCTTTCGGCCCCAATCGCTGGGCTTCAACGAGGATGTTTCGCTGACCGGGGGGCTCAAGCGCGATGTCGGCGGTTGGGATATCGACACCAGCGTGAGCTTCGGCCGCAACGCGTTCGAATATGGCGTGCAAAACTCGCTCAACGCGTCGTTCGGCGCAGCAAGCCCTACCAGCTTCCGCTCTGGAACGTTCACGTTTGAGCAAACCAGCTTCAACGCAGACTTGGTTCGCAGCTTCGAAACACCGCTTTTCCATGGCCCGCTTACGGTTGCGATTGGCGCGGAGTTCCGTAACGAGGCGTTTGAGAGCGAGCGCGGCGAGCCGGCTTCTTATGAAGCGGGTCCCTTCGATCTGGCCATCGGCGCCCAGGGCGCTCCCGGCCTTACACCCGACGATGAAGCCGATTTCGAACGCGATGTCTGGAGCTTCTACGGCGAGCTAGGCGCCGATGTGACCGAGCGCCTCTTCGTCGAGGCGGCGGCGCGCTATGAGGATTATTCGGATTTCGGCGAGGAAGTGACCGGAAAGTTCGCCCTGCTCTACCGGCTAAGCGATGACATCCGGTTGCGCGGGACCATTTCCAACAGCGTCCGCGCCCCCGCTCTTCAACAAGTGGGTTTCTCAGACACCACACTCAATTTCGGCGTCGGCCGCACGCTCGTGCGCACGCGCACCTTGCCGGTCGACAATTCCATCGCCCAGTCTTTGGGCGCCCAATCCCTGAACCCCGAGACATCTGTCAATTTCAGCCTCGGCGCCACTGCACGGCTCACGGACAATCTCACTTTCACGATCGACGCTTTCCGTATCGAAGTGGATGACCGCATCACCCTGTCGGACCGCTTCTTTGGGCCGGCGCTTGAGGCGTTCGTACAGGCTCAGCCCGGCGGCGCCGATATTCAGTCCGTGCGCTTTTTCACTAACGCCATCGATACAGAAACCGAAGGCGTCGACATTGTGCTGACCTACACCCGCCCCTTGCTTGACGGCGAACTCGCGCTCTCTGCCGCCTACACGTACGCGACCACCGACATCGCCCACTTTGCGCCAACACCAGGCCAACTGACCGCGCTTGACCCGAGCTTCGCGCTCATCGGGGTTGAAGAGATCAACACTATCGAAGAAGCGGCCCCCGATTCCAAACTGATCCTGTCGGCTGCCTGGTCGAATGAAGACTGGCGCATCAGCGGGCGATTAAGCCGCTTCGACAGTACCGTGCGTGTCTTTAATTTCGGCGGCGGCTTCGAACCGCGTCAGGAATATGGAGAAGAGTATCAGCTCGATGGCGAAGCCGAATATCGCCTCAACGCGCATGCCTCGATCGCACTTGGCGGCGCCAACCTCCTCGACGAGTATCCTGATCGTTCGTCGAGCGACATCAATTTCTTCGGCAATCTTCCTTATGACATTCTCTCGCCGATCGGCGTCAACGGGCGTTACCTCTACGGCCGCGTCCGCATTCGCTATTGAGCGGTAGTGAGCTGAGCCGCCTTGTGCACGTTGACCGTCCTGCGCTCGTGCGATGCGCTCACGCTCACCATGAACCGCGACGACGCGCCTTCGCGGCCCGAGGCGCCGCCGCGGAGGTGGGGAGATGACGGCCGGGGCTTTGCGGCCCCTGTTGATTGCGAAGCCGGCGGCACATGGATCGGCGTCAATGCGGCGGGTCTCGCGGCATGCCTGCTCAACCGATACGATGACGCACCGAAGGGAACGCGCAGCCGCGGCGACGTCGTGCCGGCAGCGCTCAACACGAGCAAATTGGACTCCGCCTGTGCCGCAGTCGAAGCACTAGCTCTTCGGGGTTATTCGCCCTTCACCTGCCTCATCGTGTCTCTCGACGGCGCGGCGTGTATCGACTGGACCGGCGCCCAGTGCAGGAAACGCGAATTCCATCACCCCACGCCCTGGATGATGACCTCCTCCTCTTGGCGCTTCGAGGCGGTGTCGGCTTGGCGCCAGGCGCTGTTTGAGGACATATTGGTTCGTTCGCAACCGAGCCACGCAGCGCTTTCGGATTTTCACTGCGCGATCCGTGACGGCGAGGAAGCTTGGGCGCCGATGATGCGCCGTGAGAACGCACATACGAAGAGCGTCACTCAAATCATTCTGAGTCCTCAGGACGCCGAACTGCGCTATTGGACGCGGGATGATGCGATTGAACGCCGGCTGGACAATCCCGCGCATGCGATTCGGCTGGCGCGCGCCTAGTGCGCTCAGCACGATAGCGTCCCATCCGCGCCGTTCCCTTGCCTTGACGCCCATCGATTGGCCACCGGCGCTCCATACCCCTTGCCTCCCCGCTCGTTGCACGGATGGCGCACGTCCCCGCCGCGACCCACGTCTCGCCGGACGTTGCACAAGGCTTAGCCGACCATGCGGCGCACTTCATCGAGGAAGGTGCGCTCACCCTCAATATCCAAGACCCCCATCCGATGGAGCGTAATCGCGCCATGAAGCAGCATGGTGATGCGCATCACCGCGCGCCGGTTGACCGGAGAGGACGCGCCGGGCGCGGCGAAGAACTCGAACGCCTTGGTGATAACGCGGTGTACGGAAGCCTGAAGCTCCGCATTGTGCTTCATCTGCCTGTGGCGACGGCTCATCATGACATCGTAGAGTCCGCTCCGGCCGAGCGCGAAGCGGCAATAGCGGGCGGCAAAGTCGGGTCCACTTCTTGCCGACTTCACCGCCGCGTGCATGGCGTCAAACGCCTTCACGGCGATCGCATCGAGCAGACCCTCCCGATCGCTGAAGGCGAGATAGAGCGCGCGGTGCGCAACTCCGATGCTGTCGGCCACGTTGCGCATGGTGAGCGCCTCAAGCCCCGTCTCGTCGAGAATACGAAAGCCCGCTTCCGTCGCCGCCTCTCGCACATTGCCATGGCGATAGGTCGCTCTTTTGCCCATGCTGCAAGACTTATCCGGCCGCTGCGCTGCGAACCGCGCGCAAGGCCTCTACGTTAAGCTCGCTGTCAATCGCATGGCGAATCTTATCCATCAATGGCGCGCGCAACCGCCTCTTTGTCTGCGCATGAGCGCCGGCGGGCAGCGCCGCCAGTTCGCATCCCTTGCGCGCCACTGCAGCCATGAGTTCATTTGGCTCGCACACTTCGTCCAGGAGACCTGCGACAGCCGCCTCCGTCGGCGAAAACATGGCCCCTGTCAGCACTGTCCGATTGAACGCGGCCGGCGTTAAACGAGAGCGCGCAAGTTCAATGGCAAAGCCTGGAACCACAAGACCGATCGTGGCTTCATTCATGCCGATCTTGAACGGACCTTGGGCGCCCAGCCGATAGTCTGCCGACATCAGCATGAACGCGCCCATCGGATAGGCGTGTCCGGTGCAGGCCGCGATCACCGGTCGCGGAAAGACGAGTAAACGGAGACAGAGTTCCGCGCCCGCGCGCAGCAGGCGACACGCGGTCTCCTCGCCGGCGCCAAGCTCCTTCAGGTCAAAGCCCGCCGAGAATACACTTGGACGTCCGCAGATCACGACTGGAGCGTTTGCTTTTTCAGCCTCGTCAAGCGCCTCGCCGATAGCCGAAAGGAACGCCAGATTGAGCGCATTGGCCTTGCCGTCGTCGAGACGAACAAAGGCGATGCCCTCGCTAAGTTCGTAAGTCACCCTTTTCATGCATCGCTCGCCGCTATTATATCCACTGGATACATATAGCGCTCGATCGGCGCGTCAAGGCGGGTGACGATTCAAACGTCTTCCGTGGATACGGACCGCAGCCAAGAGCACGAGAAAGGCAACGCCGCGATCATCGCGTCTGGCGAGCTTGCACGCTTACTGCAAATGTTGTGCGACAGGCGCGCCCGTTCTTGCGGACGCGCCCGTCACTAGAGATCAGGCCGCACGCTGCTTGGGCGACCACGCGAATGGCGCAAACGCTTCATTGAGCGGCGTCTCGGCCAAATGGTTTGCGTAGTTCGAGATCGTCTTCCAGGCGACGCCCAAGACGACGCCCAAGACGTGGGCCTTGGTGTAGCCGGCTTCGAGGAAGCGTGCGACGTCGGCGTCGGCGACAAAGCCACGCTCGCGGATAACCTTCAGCGTGAAGGCGCGCAAGGCTTCGAGTTTAGCGTCGCCGATTGGCGCGCCATCGCGCACAGCGTTGATGATGTCGGGCGAAACTTTCGCCATGGTCGAAAGCGCGCTATGGGCGCCGACGCAGAAGCTGCATTGATTTTCGACCGAGACGATCAGAGGAATGAGTTGTTGCTCGACCGGCGAGAAGCCGGCCTTGGCGAAGATGCCGGCGAGTGTCTGATAGGCTTCGAGCGCGGCGGGGTTTTCCGCCAGCATGCCATAGAGATTGGGCACAAAGCCCAGCGACTTTTGCGCAGCTTCGAGCGCGGGGCGCGCCGCTTCGGGCGCAGTCTGCGGGGTGTGGAATTGGAATTTGGCCATACGAGGGGGACTCCTTTGAACGCCGCCGGTGGACTCCGGCGCTCGCCCAAAGCTAGGCGCGGAGCGTGGGTGCGATTAGCTCACCCGCGGCGCACTCTGTCATTCCACTCCGGAATGCGTCCGCTTCAACCTTCAAGCAGCGGCAAGAGCCGGTCGTACCCGTCGGACATCAACAGCTTGCCGCGCGCGGCAAGCACCGCGTCCGCGAGCGCCAAGCCGTGGCCATGAACATAGCGGTTCATGAAATTGAAGAGCGCCGCCACATTGATGACGTCGTGGATCGCGCGCTCGTCCCAGCCGGCCGCGATAGCTGCTTCGATGTCGGCGGCGGTCACCTTGGTTTGCTCAAGGGTCAGTTTACGCGCCAGCGACAACAGCGGAAGCAATTGCCTTGGAGCACCGGCGAAATCGCCATCCACCCATTGGCCCATCAGCGCGGGGTCTGCGCCGAACGCGGCCGCCGTGCTTTCATGGACGCCGTGACAATAACGGCAGGCATTGAGAGCTGAAACGAAGGCGGCGATTAATTCCCGCTCGCCGGCACTCAGCGCCGAGGGACCACGCATCACCTCGGTGTGAAAGGCGATCAAGAGCCGTGCGGCGGCCGGATTCAGACGCATGGCCGCGATCATGCCTGTATCGGCGTCGAGGCTCGGAAAATGGGTCACGGCTATCTCCTATTGATTTGATTCAAAACAAAACTTGGGACCATCCGCGATGGCAACGAAAGGCGGTGAAACCAAACCGGCGGTTGCCGCGAAGCCGTTGAGAGGAACGTTTGCGCGCTCTCGCGCGAGCGGTGATGGCCTCCGTCGGGCCATTCTGGGCGGGAATGAACGATGGATCGGCTCGACACCTTGCGTTTGTTCGTGCGCGCTGCGGAATTGGGCTCCTTCTCCAAAGCGGCGGCCGAGGCGGGGGTGCGCCAATCGACCGTCTCGAAGGCGGTGGCGGGACTTGAAGCGCAATGGGGCGTTGCGCTCTTCCTGCGCTCGACGCGGCGCATCTCGCTGACCGAAACCGGGAGGACCGCGCTCGAACGCACACGCGCGGCGCTTGATGCCGTCGATGGGCTTGATCTTGAACTGACCGGCCGCGACCGCGAACCTGTCGGTCTGTTGCGCATCCACGCATCGGTAGCGCTCGCGCGCTATGTGCTTGCGCCCATCGCGGCGGAATTCTTGACCGCCTTTCCCCATGTCAAAGTCGACTTTCTTGCCGATGACCGTCCGCTTGATCTGGTCGAAGCTGCAGTCGACATCGCTTTCCTGCTCGGCGCGCTGGAAGATTCGCCCCACTACACCAAGCGCGTCGGCGGCTTTGACCGCATCCTCGCCGCCTCCCCGGCATTCCTGGACAAATATGGCCACCCCACAACGCCCGACGATCTGAGCGACAAGCCTTGCGTTGTCTTCACCACGACGCCGGCGCCCGACACCTGGCAGTTGGTGAACGGCGCCAAGAAGGCCGAGATCGCCGTTGCTGGCCCCATGCGGGCCAATTCCGGCGGCATCGTGCATGAAGCCATGCTGCGCGGCGTCGGCATCGGCTTTGTCCCGGCCTTTCTCATCCTTGAAGATCTGAGGAGCGGGCGCCTCCAACATGTACTCTCCCAATGGCGCGGCGGCGGCATCGACGTTCATGCGGTCTGGCCGTCGAACCGGCGCCTTCCTGGCAAGGCGCGCGCCTTCATGGACTTCGCCGCCAAGCGCATCGGCGAACTCGGGTGATCGCCCCGCAATCAAGGCAAGCGCGACAGCACCGCCACCGCCGCGCGCGTCTTCTTTGAAAAGAGTGAGGCCGTAAAGTATTGGCCCGCGGCGCGCTTCAGCGCTTCGACGCGCGTGGGATAAGCCGGCAGAAAACGTGATGCGAGCGCGCCGATCTTGAGCCTGTTGGCGATGGCGAACTGCAGCACGGCGATAAGTTCGCCGGCGGCCTCCCCGACGATGACGCCGCCTAGAACTTTGCCGCCCGGCCCCACCACGACCTTTGCGAAGCCTTCTTGCGCGCGTTCCGTGGCGGCGCGGTCATTGTCTTCAAGGCTCCAGCGGACGGTTCGTACGCGCGCGCCATAACGGGCGCGCGCATCGGCCTCGCTTAATCCCACTTCGGCAAGCTCGGGATCGGCATAGACGACGCGTGGAACGGGCAGGCTATCGGCGCTCGCGGGCGACAGACGGAAGAGCGCGTTGCGCACGAACAGACCGCCATGGAAGCCGGCCGCATGGGTAAATTGTTCGCGTCCGGCAACATCGCCGAGCGCCCAGATGCGGGGATTGGTCGTACGCAGACGCGCGTTGGTGACGACGCCGCGCGCATTACAAGCAACGTTGGCGCGCTCCAATTCCAGTCCCTCGATCACGGGCCTGCGCCCCGCGGCGACCAGTATGTGCGAGCAGACAATGGTCTCTTTCCCGGACGCGGTCTCGGCTGTGACGCGCAAGGCGCCTTCCTCCACCTGCGCTACCCCCGTCACCTTGGCGTTCTCACGCAACATCACCCCTTCGAGATCCAGCCGCTCGCGCATCACGGCGCGCGCTTCACCGTCAGCGCCGGCGAGTATCTCTTTGGCTTCGACGATAATGACTTCGCTGCCGAGGCGCGCGAACGCTTGACCGAGTTCGATCCCGATCGCGCCGCCACCCAGAATGAAGAGTCGCCCGGGCCGCTCCGCCAAGTCGAAGATGGTCTCGTTGGTGAGATAGCCAACCTTGTCCAATCCCGGCACGGGCGGAACGAAGGCGCGCGCGCCGGTTGCGATCGCAAATTTTCGCGCCCGCACTTCGACAGTCTCGGACACGAGCGTGCGCGGGTCGGCGAAACGGGCGGTTTCGCGGATGACGGTGACGCCCATCGATTCGAAGCGCTCTTGGCTATCGGCGGGCGCGATCGATTGAATGACGCTTCGCACATGCGCGGCGACCTCATCCCAGTGGATGCGCAAATCGCCGACGTGAACGCCAAAGCGATGGGCGTTGCGCGCCGCTTGCGCTGCGCGTCCCGCCGCGATCAGCGCCTTGGAGGGGACGCAGCCATAATTGAGGCAGTCGCCACCCATCTCGCCCTTTTCGAACAGCACGACCGTAAGGCCCAGTTGAGCGGCGCCCGAGGCCGCAACAAGGCCGGCCGAGCCTCCGCCAATAATGGCGACATCGGCGTTCAAACGCCGTCTACGTGATGACTGAACTCCATGCATGAACGTCTCAGTCCCTCGCCTCGTTTGCTGCTTTGGATTTCGCGCGAAAGCGGCTGACGACGACTGGCGCCAGCGACAAAAGAGCGAGCGCGATGAAGGCCGGCGCCAATTGACTGGCGAACGATGCAAGATCGGGCTCGCCGCCGGCGTCGAACACAGCCCCCAGCCCCGCGCCAATCCAGGTATAGGCGACAACGCCTGGGAGAATGCCGATGAATGTCGTCGCCACGAACGTCGTGGTGCGCGCGCCAAGAAAGGCCGGCGCGATATTGGCGATGAAGAATGGCACAATCGGAACGAGGCGCAGGCTCAGAAGGTAAGAGACGGCGTTCTGCTGAAAGCCCGCCTCCAGCCGGGTAAGGAACGCGCCGGCGCGGCGGCGGAGCGCATCGGCAAACAGATGCCGCGCCGCCAGAAAAAGAGCGGTTGCGCCCAACGTGGCCCCGAGCGCGGTGGCGAGCGCTCCTGTCACCAAGCCAAACAAGAAGCCGCCGGCGATGGTGATCCAAAGGACGCCGGGCAGCGCAAACAAGGTGGCGAGCGCGTAAACGCCAATGAAAAGTGCAAGCGCCACGAAACGATGAGCGGTCACGAAGGCCAGTAATTCGTGCCGGCGCGCGCGCAGCGTCTCCAAGCTCAGCAGATCAAAGAGTCCAAACCGCCAGGCGGCGACGAGCGCGCCTGCGATCAGCAGGACGATCACGACCTTGCCGGCCATCCCGCCTCGGCGTGGGGCGGCAATTGTCGATTCGGCGCTCGTTGGACTGTTCATCACTCAGCACTCTCTTCAAAGCGCTGCTCGAAACGAGATCGCTGCGCCTGGTTGCCGCCTCGGCGGAATAAGATTCATGCCGCGCTGGAATGCGTGAAACGCGTTTCACCAGCGCAAGAGCCACCGCCCGAAGATCGCGCCAAGAGCCGCGCAGATCAGCATCGCGGCCAGGTACCACGTGGCGACATAAGCCACGCTGTCGACGGGGCAGAACCAGGAATACGCGGCGCCCGCGATCGCACCAGCGAGACCCCCGACCGCTGCGCCTGCGAGCGTCAACCGCGTCGGCGACAACGTGCGCACGATGAACAAGAGAGCGACCGCAACCGGGGTCGCCAAGATCGGAATGCGGCGCAGGCACTCGGGAAAGCCACCGGCGAGCCAAACGTCGAAGCGCGCTTCAGGCGGAGCTTGCGCAACGACCCAAGCCGCCACGCCGAGACTGGCCGCAATAAGAATGATCGACGGCGCAAGCCAACGCCGCATCGAGGTGTTGGGTTGCGAGAGGATGAAGGCGAGTGGTGCGGCGGCCGCGACTGCAGCAAGGCAATAGAGCGTCTTGCTCAAGACAGGAACAATCGCCTCGCCGAGATCTTGGCGAACGCCGAACAGCACGGCGACGACGAGGCCCGCGAGCACCGCGCCCAGCGCCGCGGCGGCGGCGAAGCGGGCGCCGGTGCGCGGCGTCTCAACCGGCGTGATATCCTTTGCCAAAGCCTCAATAAGCGCATCGGTCTTCATACCTGCGCGTCCTTTGCAACCAATGCCGACAACTTCTTCATGCCGCGATGGATACTGATCTTGACGTCGGATTCCGACATGCCGGTGCGCAGCGCAGCCTCACGGATCGAGAGTTCTTCCAGCTTGACCAGACGGATTGCCAAACGTTGTTTCTCCGGCAACCGATCGAGCAAGGCGGCGACATCACGCGCGGGGTCGGAGGCGTCGGCTTCCTCATTGGAGAAGAGGTCTTCGATTTCATCGACCGGCACCGACACGCCCGTGGTTCTGGTGCGACGAAAGTGATCGATGAGCTTGTAGCGGGCGATGGCGTAGACCCAAGCGCGCAGCGGCTGCGCCGGATTGTAAGACTCCCGCCTCGTGTGAATGGCGATGAGCGTCTCTTGCACGAGGTCTTCGATGTGACTTGGATCGCCGATGCGCATGCGGCTGCGGAAGAAAACCCGGAAGCGTTCGCCCAGGGTTTCAAGCAGCCGCCGGTGCGCGGCGGCGTCGCCGGCCAGACCGCGCACCATTAGCCCGTGCAAGTGTTCTTCGACGTCGTTCACGCGCTTGTCCGCCGTTTCTCTCGACCTTGGCCGCGCGTTAGGCGCCGCATGCGCGCTTGTCCACCCTACCGGGTAAAGCGCGGTGCTGCGCTCAAGACCCCTCCCTTGCGCGCGCGCTGGTTCCGGTGCAGGCTTGAGCGCGCACAAGCGCACGCTCTGCACCAGCGTGTTCATCTCCTCCATTTGCGCAGCCACGCCGTACATTGACCCGCCTCTTTGGGCGTCCGCGCCGGCGGACGATTGATTTCCTTTGCGGCTTCGCTGCCTTGGGCTGTCCGGTTACGCCTGCCCGGTAACCTCAGCGGGCGCCGTCGCGAAGTCACGAGTGCAAGGGAACCGGAGGAGCATGCATGCGCGATTGGAACAGACGGGCCGCCATCACGGCGCTGAGTGGCTTGAGCTTGAGCGCAGGCGCGCCGCCGGCCCTCGCGCAGGCGAACCCCACCGCCGATCTCAGCGCGCTTCTCGCCCGCTATGTTTCGCTCCATCAAGACGGGGTTAACCGGGTCGCCTATGCGCGCTGGCGCGCAAGCACCGCGGACATGGCCAGATTGAACGCTGTGATCGACGCGCTGGCGGCGCAGCGGCCCTCGGCGATGAGCCGCCCGGTTGCTTTTGCCTATTGGGCCAATCTCTACAATGCGATCACCCTGAAAGTGGTGCTCGACCGCTACCCGATCGATTCGATCCGCGACATCCGGAGCGAGGGCGTCTTGTTCGATCCCCAAGCGCTCATCGGTCCTTGGCGTGCGCGGCGCGTCAGCGTCGAAGGCCGGCGCATGTCGCTCGACGATATCGAACACGACACGCTTCGCCCCTTGGTGCGCGACCCGCGCGTGCACTATGCGGTCAATTGCGCCTCGATCGGCTGCCCCAATATCCAGCCTCGCGCCTGGTCGGCCGATTCGCTCGAACGGGACCTCGACGCCGCTGCGCGCGCCTTCGTCAATCATCCGCGCGGCGCGCGCATCGTCAGTTCATCGCTACGAGTCTCGTCCATCTATGAATGGTTCAAGGCCGATTTTGGCGGCAACGACGTTGGCGTCATCGCGCATCTGCGCCGCTTCGCCGAGCCCGCCTTGCGCGATCAACTCGCCAGCGTGACGCGCATCAGCGGTCATGATTATGACTGGGCGCTCAACGGCGCGCGCTGAACGGAATAGTATTCATTCCCGTTGGCGGCGCCGATTGCGATCTTCCATTCGCAGGCGATGTAACAGCTCCCGACGCCTCTCCGAAGTCTTTCATGGAGACGGCGCAATTGGAGATCGTCATGCGGGTCATCGATGTGTTGCACGCAAAGGAAGCCTCACTCATCACCCTCTTCGCTGATCGCCCGCTTGCGGAAGCGATCGCGTCGATGGCCGCGCATCGGGTGGGATCTGTCGTCGCGACCAATTTGGCGGGCAAGCCCATCGGCATCATCACCGAACCCGACATCGTCAGCGTCGTCGCCGCCGGCGGGGCGGCTAGCCTCAGTCAGCGCCTGTGTGCAGCGATGCGCGCGCCTGCGCCGACCTGCGATCCTGATGATAGCGTGGCCCACGCGCTCGCGCTGATGACGCGCTCTCGCGTGCGATATCTTCTCGCCGCGCGCGACGGCCGCACGTTTGGCCTGGTTTCGATAGGCGACCTTGTGAAGGCGCGGCTCGAGAGCGCCGAACTGGAGTCGCGCGTCCTCCGCGACATGGCGCGCGGCGCCGTGCTCGCGCGCAGCTGAACAGATCGGAAAGAGGGCGAGCCATGCTGGCGAAACTGTCTTGACATTGTGCGTGCTGGCATTTGGCGCTCTGGCGCCAGCCCTGGAGATCAACGAGGCCCACCTCTTCAATCCACTTTAGCCAGCGCGTGCGCGCCTGCATGAAGCTTGGCAATGGGCCACGAATTCAGGACTGGCGCTCATGTGCGTTTGGCTTCCAGCTGCCAGCCCTTGCGAACAAAGCAGTCCCCCGGCCCGCGCGCGCATCCATTGCCCAATGCAACGGCATCAAACCTGGCATGACGCGCACGAACACCGTCTGGGACGATGGGACGTTGGCGGTTGTGCTCAGCCGGTTCGCGCCGCATGAGCGTCATGCCCCCCACACTGACCGCTATTCGCGCCTCACCCTGACGCTTCGCGGCGGATTTGAAGAGGAGGTGCGGAGCCGTCGGGTCGTGGTTGAGCCCGGCGAGGTTTTGTTCAAATCGCACCGCGTCGTTCACGAAAACCGTTTCGGACCTTCAGGTGCAGCACTCGCCTCATTGGTGTTCAAAGCCGACGTCCAGCGTGATTCCGGCCTTGTCCTAGGGTGGACAGTTCATCGCGAAGCGAAAACATCGACGCTCGTTTTCGACGCGCTAGAGGCGGCGTTCGCGGGACATAGTCACGCTGTAAGGACAGCCGCGAGTGACGCGCTGGCGGTGCAGACCGAACCACCTTCCCGTGTCGCCGCTCCAGCCTGGCTGCAACAGCTGCACGAAGAGTTCAGGTCTGCAACGTTGGCCGAAATCGACGTCGCCGCGCGCGCCGAAGCCGCAGGCGCGCATCCAGCGCACGCCTCGCGGTTGTTCCGCCGCTGTTTTGGTTCCTCGATTACTCAGCATGCCCTGGAACAGGGCGTGCGCCGCGCCACCGCGCTTCTGGCGCGGCCGGACCTGCGCCTAGCGGACGTCGCGCAACAGGCAGGGTTTTATGATCAAAGCCACATGAACCGCGTGTTTCGTCGCGTGACCCGTCGTACGCCTGGTCACTATCGCGCTGTACTCACGCAAGCCGCCGGTTAAACGCGTCCAAGACGGGGGTTGCTCGCGAGCGCAAGATCATCGAATGAAAGACCTTCTCCTTCCGCTCGCGCTGCTGCTAAGCGCTTGCGCCACAGCCGCGCCAGCGCCACGCTCATCGCTCAGTTTCGCATCCGATCTCGATGCCGCCATCGCCCACGCGATGACGCGCATTCCATCCGCGCCGGGATTGTCAGTCGCCGTCTATACGCGCGAGGGCGTCTATAGGCGCGGCTTCGGCATCACCGACGTGACAACCGGCGAAGCCGCAGATACCGCGTTCTATGTCGCCTCGAGCACCAAGGCGATGACGGGACTTGCCTTCGCCATTCTCAATCAGCGCGGGGCGCTCGATCTCGACGCCTCGCTTGCGGCCTACGCGCCCGACGCAAACTTTGCAGCTTCGATCCGCCCTAACGAGGTGCGCTTGCGCGATCTGCTTACACACACCTCCGGCATCGCCAACAATCCCATTGGCTACCGGGTGGCGTTCAGCGGTGATCACAATCCCGAAATCTTGTGGCGTCTGCTTGGTGTCAGTACGCCGAACGCGCAGGCGCCGCTGGGTACATTTCAATACACGAATGTCGGCTACAATATCGCCACCGTACTGACCGACCATCGTCTCGGGACGCCATGGCAGGACCTGCTACAGCGCGAAATCTTCGACCCAGCCGGCATGACGCACACCAGCGCACGAATGTCGCGCGCCACCGCTTTGCATTGGTCACTTGCCCGCCCGCATGTGATTTCGCCCTCTGGCGGCGCCGAACGCATCGCGCTCGAAAAGACCGACCAGACAATGCAGTCGGCGGGCGGCGTGGTCATGAGCGCGAACGATGCAGCGCGTTGGCTAGAATTGATTGTCGAGGATGGCCGTATTGACGGGCGCCAGATCGTGCCGGCGGCGGCTGTCCAGTCGACGCGGACGCCGTTGGCCAATCTCGACGACAATTTCGCGCAATACACGCGCGAACACTATGGGCTCGGTTGGTATCTCGGCCATTATCGCGACGAGCCGATGGTCCATGCCTTCGGCGCCTTCGCCGGCTTTCGCGCACACGTCTCTTATCTGCCTGACCGACATATCGGCGTGTCAGTGCTGATCAATGAGGGCACGCTAGCCGCGCCCTTGGTCGATATCATCGCCAATTACATTTATGACAAAGCGGCGGGACGTGCGGATGCGCGCGCCGCGTTCGATGCTGCTGTTGAAGTGCTGGGGAGCCGTACGGACGAGGCGCCCGCCCGTCTCGCCGCTGATCGTGCGGCGCGTGCGGCGCGCCCTTGGACGCTCTCCCACCCGCGTGCGGCCTATGCCGGCGTCTACGAAAACCCAGATTTTGGAACACTTCGGATAAACGTCGAGGGAGACCAGATCGAGGCTCGAATTGGCGTGCTGCACGCTGTTGCACAAGCCTTCACCGACGCGGACGCCGTCCGTGTCGAACTTGTCCCATTCAGCGGCGAGGTCATAAGCTTTGAATTTGCTGGCGACGAAACTCCAGCCGCCGCAATCTTCCAAGGTGCGCGGTTTCTTCGCGCTGGCGCCCCACGCTAGGGGGCCGGTCCGGAGCTCATCGCTGGCGTCGGTCGCGGGGCGGCGCCATCTCGGGCGCCGTTGGCAGAGGGCAGGCTTTTCTTCTCGAGCGTTGCCGAAGCATCTCGCCCACCTGGGTCATTGGTCGCGACGTTTGATGCGACGACGAGCGTCGGACGCATGTGGCGTCTATTCGATGCGGAAAACGCCGGTGTTGTTTGCCGCGCTGATCGAAGCCCCATTCGACGCTCATCGCTAACTCTGTCGTTCGGCGCTGCGCGCTTAGGTCCGCGCCGGACGACACATGCCGAACCGGCATGAATGCTATCCCCACGCATGTTCTTCCGTCCAAGCCTCGCCGCTTCAATATCCCGTTAGCCGCACAAGACGCGGCCGCGACACGCCAGACTGAGATCAACGAGAAGCAGCGCTTTCCGCTGAACGCTCAGTCGCGCCCGTCGCCCCGCGAAATCAGCTGAGGAAGAGACCCTTCATGTCCAATGCCGAGAAAGAAACACTTCAACGCCGCGATCTCATCACCGGCGGCGCCATCGCCGCCGGCGCGGCGTTGATCGCGACCGGCGTCAACGACGCACAAGCTCAATCGCGCGCGACGCGTTCACCCTACGCCGATCCCGCCGAACCGGCGCTGCCAGCAAGCAATATGACGCTGACGCGCGGACGCGTGGCGCTCGTTGTCATGGATCCGCAGAACGACTTCCTTGCGGAAACTGGCGTCGCCTGGGGCGTCGTGGGCGAGAGCGTGCGGGAGCAGAACACGATTGAGAACCTGGAACGGGTCTTCCGCGCGGCTAAGGCCGTCGATCTGCCGACCTTTGTCTCGCCGCACTATTATTACCCGCACGATCATGCGTGGCGCTTTGAGGGCGCACTTGAGAAGGTCATGCATTCGATTCACATGTTCGACCGCGCGGGGCCGCTCAACCTCGATGGCTTCGCCAATTCCGGCGCCGACTGGCTGCCGCGCCTTAGGCCTTTCATCGAAGACGGCAAGACAATCGTCGCTTCGCCGCACAAGATGTATGGGCCCGAGACCAACGATCTCGTGCTGCAGCTGCGCAAACAGCACATCGACCAGATTATTCTGGCCGGTATGTCGGCCAACCTCTGCGTCGAAAGCCACATGCGCGAACTTCTCGAACAAGGCTTCGAGGTCGCCGTCGTGCGCGACGCAACGGCCGGCGCGAAAATCCCGGACGGTGACGGCTACCTCGCCGCCCTCATCAACTTCCGCATGATGGCCAACGCCGTTTGGCGCACCAGCGAAGCTGTCGAGCGTATCGAAGCTCTCCGCGCGTGACGCCGGCTGGGGGACACGGGGACGCCATCCCCATCACCCCCGTGTCCCCCATTTTCCTCACCATCTCAAAAGAGTTCGAGTGTGACCCTTTCCGACACTTCCGCTCACAGCCATCAATGCGGCTGCACTCATCACCCGGCTGACACTGGCGGCGATTATCGCTTTCAGCGGCTGTCGACGTCGATTTTGATGCGCGACTTGGCCTTTGCCAAAGGCGATCTTGGGCCCGGCGATAGCGTGCCTGATTTCGATTTGCCGACAATCAATCGGCGCCGGTTTCGCGCGCGCGGTCTCATTCATCACCGCGCGACGCTCATGGTGTTTGGCTCAAGCACCTGCCCCATGACCGACGCTTCGGTCCCCGGATTGAAAGCGCTCCACCGCGGCTTTGGGGCGCGCATTCAATTTGTGCTGGTGAACGTGCGCGAAGCCCACCCTGGCGCGCGTTTATCTCAGCCCCAAACTGCCGAAGACAAGCTGGCGCACGCGCGCTATCTCCGCGACCTGCACGATCTTCCGTTCGATGTTGCGGTGGACGATATTGACGGCGCCCTCCACCGCGCCTTCGGCGCCAAGCCCAACGCCGCTTATCTCATCGGGTCTGACGGCCTCATCCTCTACCGCGCGCACTGGGCCAGTGAGACCAAAGCGCTGGCGCATGCGCTAAAGCGCGTCTCGCACGGCCGTAAACTGTCGCGGCGCAAGTCTTCGGCAATGATGGGGCCGATGATGCGCATGCTGGGCGACATCGCCCCTGTGCTCAACCGTGCTGGCGCGGGCGCCTGGTCGGATATGTGGCGGGTCGCGCCGCCGCTCGCGCTCGCCGCCGCGCTTCTTTCCCCGTTTGGCCGGCGCACGCGCGCCTGACGAAAAGAGTCCCACGATGACTGTTTCGCTTACCTCTGACACCTTCAAGAGCACGATCCTTGACTCGACAAAGCCCGTGCTTGTCGATTTCTGGGCCGAGTGGTGCCCGCCCTGCCGTACCCAATTGCCGATCCTCGATGCTGTCGCATCCGAAATCGGCGACGCCGCGATCGTCGCCAAAGTCAATGTCGACCAAGAGCAGGCCTTGGCGCAGAGCTTTCAGGTCCGATCCATTCCTACCCTTTTGCTGTTCAAGGATGGCAAGGTGGTGATGCGCTACACGGGCGTCACCTCACGCGAAGAATTGTTGAAAGCGCTGCGCGCGGCATGAACGCCGAGGGCCCATTCCCACAACGGCGCCCGACGCCGCTGGCGCGCAAGAAAACCGCCTTTGTTTTCGCCGGCGGCGGCAGCCTTGGCGCTATCCAGGTCGGCATGCTGCGCGAACTCATCCGCGCCGGCGAGCGCCCCGATTTCGTTGTTGGATCCTCCGTCGGCGCGATCAACGCTTGCTTCTACGCGGGGCGGCCAGATGAGGATGGGGTTGAGGCTCTTGGCGAGATCTGGCGGGCGATAGGCCGCCGTGACATCTTTCCATTCTCATTCAAGTCGGCGCTCCGCTGGCTGGCCGGGTCGGGAAGTCTTTTTGATCCCTCGAGCCTACGGCGTCTTCTGGAGCGCAATCTTGCGTTCGACCGACTCGAAGACGCGGCTATCCCGGTGCATGTGCTCGCCACCAATCTAAACGGCGAAGCGATCAGGCTGTCGGCGGGGCCAGCGGTCGATTCTGCGCTTGCCAGCGCGGCCATCCCCATCGCCTTTCCCCACGTGGAGCTCGGCGGCGAATTTCTGGTCGATGGCGCAATCGCCGGCAATACGCCGATCATAGACGCCGCCGATCTCGGCGCTGAGCGCATCATCGTACTTCAAACAGGGTACGCCTGCACATTGAGCGCCCCGCCTCAAGGCGCAGTGGCGCGGGGTCTTCACGCCATCAATCTTCTCATCGCCAACCAGATGGCGCGCGACCTTCGCTTGCTCGCCGGGCGCGTTGAGATCGCCGTGGCCCCACCACTTTGCCCCCTCGACATCTCCCCAATCAATTTTTCGCATTCGGACGAACTCATGGAGCGGGCAGCGGCGAGCACGCGCGGATGGATCGAAAGCGGCGGGCTGCGCGAGCGCGGTCCGGCTCTGGCAATCGCGAGTTAGCCATGAGCGTGCGGGCGCACACTCTATCTCATCTTGTCGGTGAAGCCGCTCCGGGTGCTACGCGAGTGGGACTTAGGGCCGCGTCAATCGCTGGCATCGGCGTGCTTGGCGAACTCGCGCGTCTGCCCGCCAGTCGTATCCAGGCGCCTGCACACCGCCTCAAACGCTTCTTGTGGGCGACGTTCTTCCTCACCGCATCGGTCTTTTCAGGAGTACAGCTTTGAGCCCGCGGCCTCCCCTCCCGCCCTTCACCACTGAAACCGCAACCATCAAGGTTCGCGCTGCCGAAGACGCCTGGAACGGACGCGATCCTGCGCGCGTCGCGCTCGCTTACACACCTGACAGCCGATGGCGCAATCGCGCGGAGTTTTTAACTGGACGCCCCGCAATCCAGTCTTTTCTGGCGCGCAAGTGGACGCGCGAGCTCGACTATCGGCTGATCAAGGAATTGTGGAGCTACTCCGAGCATCGCATCGCTGTACGCTTCGCCTACGAATGGCGCGACGATGGCGGCAATTGGTTTCGCTCCTATGGCAACGAGAATTGGGAATTTGCCGATGATGGTTTGATGGCGGTGCGCATCGCCAGCATCAACGACCTTCCGATCACGCCCGAGCAGCGTTTGTTTCACTGGCCGCGAGGACCGCGTCCGAGCAGCCATCCGGGACTGAGCGTGCTGGGGCTTTAGCCTGCATCAATCGTATCGCTGAAGCCAACGCGCGTTCCTATCGAGCGGCGAACGGCGGCGCTTTGATCGAGGATTGGCCGGATATCGACCAGCGCGTTTTGAGCACGCGCCGAACTCAACTCGAATAATCTTATGGAGAAGCAAGTGTCTAAGAAGATCTCATTCATTACTGGCGGCTCGTCGGGGATCGGGTTGGCGATCGCCCGCGAACTTGTTCGCACTGGAGCCGACGTGGTTTTGGTTGCTCGAAACGGGGCGAAGCTTGAAGCGGCGCGCGAGGCGCTCGGACACCTCGGTCCAGGAACCGTGGAAACGCGATCCGCAGATCTTTATGATAGTCGCGACGTAGATGAATTGATTGACGCCATCGGGGCTGAAAGCCGTCACATCAATCGCTTGGTCAATGCCGCCGGCTACTTCTTTCCAAAGCCTTTTTTGGAGCACGGGCGAGACGATTACGACCGCCAACTCGATCTCAACCGCTCAACATTCTTGGTGACTCAAGCGATTGCCCGTAACATGGTCGAGCACGGCGGCGGCGCCATACTGAACGTGGGTTCCATGTGGGCCAAGCAGGCGATCAAAGCGACGCCGTCCTCCGCCTATTCGATGGCTAAAGCAGGCCTCCATGCTTTCACGCAGCATCTGGCCATGGAATTGGCCGATCACAACATTCGCGTAAATGCGGTTTCCCCTGCCGTCGTGGTCACGCCAATTTATGGCGCGTTTATCGAGCCCGCTGAGATCGAAGAGACATTGGAGCGCGGCTTTGCGGCCTTCCATCCGATCGGGCGCGTTGGCCGCGTTGAGGATGTGGCCGCGCATGGCGCCTTCCTCTTGTCCGAGCGCGCCGGATGGACGACCGGAGCGATCCACGATGTCGACGGCGGCGTCATGGCGGGCCGCAACTAACCGCAGGTGTCGGGTCGCGGCCGCCGCCGCGCCCCGCACGCATCAGAAAGCGATCAGCCCATACCTCTCGTCGAGATAGCGCGACAGATCGAGGATGCCATCGGCGCCTGGAATGGCTTTGTCGCGCACGACCTTCAGATCGGCGCCTTTCAATCCCTCGCTTGCGCCAAACACGTCAGCGCAACCACCGCAAACGCCGGCGACCTTGTCATGTCGGTTATGGAGCGGCGACTACGCCCGCTAGACGAGCCTTAAACTTGGGCGCGGCGAAGTCGATGAAGGCGCGCAGCTTTGCTGGCGGTGCGCGCCCAGCGGGATAAACCAGGCTTACCGGCGCCGGGTCCGGCCAAAAATCTGCAAGCACGGGCACTAGCCGACCCGCCCCCAGCTCCTCATCGACCATGTAAGAAAGTGCGATGGTGACGCCATCGCCCGCAATCGCGCTATTTATTGCGGCCTGCGCGTCATTGATCTCGAAACGAGCGGCGAGCGTGACACCTTTAGCGCGACTGTCCTGCGCGTATCGCCATTCGCTGTTCGGCAATAGCCCCGTGAATGCGATGAGATCGTGCTGTTTCAAATCGAGGGGCGTTTTTGGCGCGCCGTTCCGGGCAATGTAATCAGGGCTTGCCACAAACACGCGCCGAACATGCGCTATCTGGCGTGCAACGAGCGATGAATCGCTCAAGTGTCCAACGCGCACGGCTACATCCATTCCCTCTTCAATCAAATTTACGACCCGGTCGAGAAGCAGCAGCGAAGCTGAAACGCGTGGATGAGCGCGCACGAAGGATGCAATCAAGGGCGCGACGTGCATGCGCCCGAGCGATACTGATGCCGTCACCGCCAATCGGCCGCTCGGCTCCAGTGACGCGCCGCCAGCGATCCTCTCGGCTTCGCCAAGTTCGGCCAGCAGCCGCTGACAGCGTTCGAGAAACTCGCTTCCGGCATCGGAAAGCGCGACACGACGCGTCGTTCGTGTCAACAAGCGCACGCCCAGGCGCTCTTCCAACCCGTTGACAAGCCGGGTCACTGCGGGGGGCGAAATCCGTAGCCGTTGCGCGGCTTTGGCGAAGCCGCCGGTCTCGGCGACCGCGACGAAGACCTCCATCTCTTTCAGGCGATCCATCCATTCCATATACTGGAATAAAGTCTTCCGATCTAGCCGCATTCTTTCGCAAAGGGCCGCGTGTCAGCCTTGGGTGATCCCGCAATTTCCCGCGGGCAACATCAAAGGAACCTCCCCATGCCACGCATTGCCTCTGTTGATCCCAAGAGCGCCGCCGCCCCCGTCAAGGAATTGTTCGCCATCGCCCAACAAGCGCTGGGGGCCACGCCAAACTTTGTGCGCGCGATGGCGACCGCCCCGGCTGCGTTGCAAGGCTTCCTGCAGCTTTTCGGCGCCTTGTCCGGTGGCAAGCTCGATAACGCGACGCGCGAGCGCATTGCGCTTGCTATGGCTGAGAAGAATGCGTGCGAATATTGCGTATCTGCGCACACAGCCTTGGCCAGAGGCGCAGGTCTCGATGCGGCCGACATAGCCGCCGCGCGCCAAGGTGGCTCAACAAACCCGAAAGCCAATACCGCCGTACAATTCGCGCGCGCCGTCCTCGAGGCGAAGGGCGACGTCAGCGCCACCGACTTTGCGGCGGTTAAGGCTGCGGGCTACAGCGACGAAGAGATCGTCGAGATTGTGCTGCATGTCGGCATGAATACGCTGCTCAATACCTTCGGTCGCTTCAGTCAAATCGACATCGATTTTCCGCGGGTTGCGCTGCTCGGCCGCGGCGCCTGACGCCAGGCGGCGGGCCAGCACGCACGCTGGCCCGTCGCCAATTTTCGCAGGAGATCGCCATGCCAGCTTTAGGAGGGGATCATGGGTCATCGCTTCGCCGAACTCGCCTTCACCGAAAACGTTAAGAAGATTCAGGAACGCGACGGTAGCCGCGAGGGCTATGCGCGGTTCGAGGAAGGTCCTGCCAACCACGATCGTCTCGGACCAGCAGAAGCAGAATTCCTCGCCGCGCGCGATAGCTTCTATATGGCGACAGTTAGCGAAACTGGCTGGCCCTATGTTCAGCATCGCGGTGGGCCAGCGGGCTTTATCCATGTCCTCGATGAGAAGACCATCGCCTTCGCCGATTTTCGAGGTAACCGCCAGTTTGTCAGCGTTGGCAATCTGAGTATCGACAACCGGGTCTCGCTGATACTTGTCGACTACCCGAATCGAAAACGCCTCAAGGTGCTCGGTCGCGCACGCATCGTCGATGGCGGAGAGGATCCAGCTCTCCTCTCCCAGCTCGAAGCCCCTGACTACCGCGCCCGACTAGAGCGCGCCTTCGTCATCACCGTGGAAGCGTTCGATTGGAACTGCCCACAACACATTACGCCCCGTTTCACACTCGTCGAGGTCGAGCAGATGGTTGCGCCGCTCAAAGCGCGAATAGCGGAGCTTGAGGCCGCCCTGCGTGAAGGCGCGGAGTCCACGGATGTCTGAGACTGCGCTCGATCTCATCGTAGCTGACACATCAATAATCGCCGCAGACGTGCGGCGATTGCGAATGGCGCGCTTGGATGGCGCACCCCTGCCGCGATTTGAACCCGGCGCACACATCGCGATTGCCGCCCGAGTCGATGGGCGAACGTTTGAACGCCACTATTCTCTCGTCAACAGCCCAAGTGATGCGTGCGCATACGACATCGCGGTTCTGCGTCAGGGATTGTTCTCCAGCTATCTCCATCACCTTTCGGTCGGAGCGCACCTTTCGGTGCGCACGCCCGGGTCTCAGTTTGCGCTCGATCGCCGGGCGAAGCGCCATGTGCTTGTCGCCGGCGGAATCGGGATTACGCCACTCTACAGTTTCGCGCGAACCTTGGCGAACGACAACGCGTCCTTCATCATCCACTACGGCGCGCGATCGCCAGGCCACTTTGTGTTTCTGCAGGAGCTGAGGACCTGGGCCGGCGAACGCCTCCACCTTTATGCCGGCGCCTTAGGTCAGCGTCTCGACGTCAGTCGGATATTTGAGGCGCGCGAGGACGGCGACGTCTTTTATGCTTGCGGGCCCACACGGCTGATCGAGGCATGCCGCGCGGCGGCGCACGCGAGCGGCGCGCCCCTCCACATCGAGAGCTTCGGCGCCGGACCCGGTCACCGCGCGCCGATAAGGGTGACGCTCGCACGTAGCGGCCTGGATATTGTCGTCCCCGCAGAACGCTCCATCCTCGATGTCGCGCTCGATCATGGCGTGATGACCAGTTTCGACTGCCGCCGCGGCGAATGCGGGGCATGCCTCGCACGCATATTGGCGGGGGAAGTTGATCACCGCGACGTCTATCTGACAGCCGCCGAGCGAGGCGAGTTCATGACGATTTGCGTCTCGCGCGCCAAAGGCGATGCGCTGACGCTGGAGCTTTGAGGCGATGGATTGCGCCGGATGAAGCCGCTCATAGATCCCTTCGGTCGCGCCATCACCTATCTGCGCGTTTCCGTCACCGATCGCTGCGATCTGCGTTGCATCTATTGCATGGGGGAGCGAATGCGCTTCGTGTCGCGCAACGATCTTCTCAGCCTTGAGGAACTTGACCACCTTTGCACCGCCTTCGTCGAGCGGGGCGTGCGCCGGCTACGCTTCACCGGCGGTGAACCGCTCGTGCGCAAGGGTTTTCTTGATCTGCTCCGCAGCGTGCGCCGGCATTTGGGCAGCGGCCTCGATGAAATCACACTCACGACGAACGGCCTGCAGCTGGAGGAGTTCGCTGCGCCGCTTTTCGCGGCTGGCGTGCGTCGGGTCAACGTGTCGGTTGATTCACTCGACCGGGAGGCCTTCGCCCGCATCGCTCGGCGTGACTGCTTGCCCCAAGTGCTTGCGGGTATCGACGCGGCGGTCGCCGCCGGGCTCAAGGTCAAGCTCAATACCGTGGCGCTGAAGCACGACAACGCCCATGAAATTCCTGACCTGATCAAATGGGCGCACGCGCGCGGTCACGACATTACGCTCATCGAGACAATGCCGCTGGGCGAGATCGATGAGGATCGAACCGATCAGTTCCTGTCGCTGACGCACGTACGCGAAGACATGCAGAGCTATTGGCGGCTAACCGACTTGCCGGATCGAACCTGCGGCCCTGCCCGCTATGTTCGCGTCGAAGAGACCGGCGGTCGGTTGGGTTTCATCACACCGCTGACGCACAATTTCTGTGATGGCTGCTCACGTGTTCGCCTCACCTGCACGGGGCGGCTCTATCTCTGCCTTGGTCACGAGACATCGGTCGATCTGCGCACGCCCTTGCGAGCCGGCGGCGACAACGTTGCGATTCAAGCTGCGATCGAAGACGCCATCGCGCTGCGGCCTGAGGGCCACGACTTTCAGATCGAACGCCTCTCTAAGCCTGCGACCGAGCGGCACATGTCGGTGACTGGCGGATGACCAAACTTCTGTTCTTCGGCCGCACTCGAGATGCAGCGGGCTGCAGCGAAATGAGCTGCGATCTACCCCCCGACGTCGGGACAGTCGCCGAGCTGCGGTGCTGGCTCCATCGGCGCGACCCTGAACTGGGCAGCGTTCTCATGGCGCGCGACATTCGGGTCGCTGCGGACCACACAATCTGCGTGAGCGAAGCCACATCGGTACGGGGTGCATCCGAGATCGCATTCATGCCACCCATGAGCGGAGGCTGACATGGAGCAGGTCATTCTGCTTCTCGCACTGGCGATCGCCGCCGCAGCAGCGCTCTACTCTTCCGTCGGACACGGTGGCGCTTCAGCTTACATCGCACTGATGGCGCTCGTCGGCTTGGCGCCGGACGAGATTCGGCCTGCAGCCCTGGTGCTCAACATCCTTGTCGCCGGTCTAGGGGCCTTCCGTTTCCTCCGAGCTGGTCGCTTCGAGTGGACTGTGTTCTGGCCGTTCGCGATCACAGCGATCCCTGCGGCGTTCCTAACTGGGCGCATTGATGTCCCCGACGAGGTCTTCCGGCCGCTCTTGGCTCTTGCCCTGGCGGCGGCGGCTCTGCGCTATCTCGTTTGGCCCCAGATCGACGCTGTAAAGCCAAGCGCGCCGCCCTCGAAGCTTGTTGCGCTGCCAGTCGGCCTCGGCCTCGGCGCGCTCGCGGGCCTTACGGGGATAGGCGGCGGGGTCTATCTATCCCCGCTGCTGGTCTTTGCCGGCTGGAGCAATCCGCAGCGAGCCACCGGCATCGCCGCCTGCTTCATCGTGGTCAACTCGATTGCTGGTCTTGCTGGACGCACATCGTCACTGGCGTCTCTCCCTGATTATCTGCCGTCGCTAGCGTTTGCCGCAATCATCGGCGCGCTCATTGGCACAACCTGGAGCCTGAAGGGTCTCGGAAGAAAAGGCGTGCTGCGCGTGCTTGGAGTCGTCCTAGGTCTAGCTGCCGTGGCGCTCGCGACATGATCCGAACCGAGATCACCGCAGCGCCGCTTCGGCCAGAAGTTGAGCTGCCCGCCTTCATGGAGAGTCGAGGCGCCGAAATCGGTGCGATTGCGAGCTTCGTCGGTTATTGCCGGGCGTCATCGGCGCATCGCGCGGTCGAGCACCTGGAAATCGATCATTATCGGGGTTTCACCGACGCGGAGGTGTCGCGCATCGCGAACCAGGTGGCGCAGCGTCATCGCTTGTCCGCACTGCTCGTCATTCATCGCGTCGGCATCATCGCCGCGCGCGAGCCGATCGTACTTGCGGCCGCACAAAGCCGTCATCGCGCCGAAGCTTTCTCAGCCGTGGCCGAGATGACGGACTACCTAAAGACTGACGCGCCGTTCTGGAAGCGCGAACACTATCGCGCCGGCGCACCGCAATGGATCGAACCTACCGAGGTAGACAGAGAAAGGCGCAGGCGATGGTCATGAAGAGCAGCGGTCATGATCTCGGCGAGAGCCAGTTGGATTTGGAGCGGCGCTTTCTGCCGCTGCGGATTGGCGTCCTTACCATTTCCGACACGCGCGATGAAGAGAGCGACACCTCCGGAGCGCTGCTCAGCAACCTTATCGAGCGCGAGGGCCATCTGGTGACGGCGCGCGGCTGGGTGCGAGACGAGATTGATGCGATCCAGGCGCAGGTGCGCGCCTGGGTGCGCCACGACGCAGCGGAGATCATCATTTCAACCGGCGGCACAGGTCTCACTGGCCGGGATGTGACGCCAGAAGCGGTGCGGCCGCTCTTTGACAAGGAGATCGAGGGCTTTGCCGCGGTCTGGCACGCAATCAGCTATGCGAGCGTTGGACTGTCAACGCTTCAGTCACGCGCTTGCGCCGGCTTGATCGGGACTGTCTTTGTCTTTTGCCTGCCAGGCTCCGGCGGCGCGTGCCGCGACGGCTGGGATAAGATTATCCGCTGGCAACTCGATCACCGTTATCGGCCGTGCAATTTGGCCGAGCTCAGCCCGCGCCTGCTGGAGCGCCGCTCATGAGGGCGCTGACGCATATGGACGAGATGGGAGGCGCACGCATGGTCGACATTTCCGCCAAACCCGCCACCGCGCGCCGCGCGCTTGCTCAAGGGGCCGTGCGCATGAGCGCCTCGACCTTGGCGCGTGCGCTTGAAGGCGAGGTGAAGAAAGGCGATGTGAGTGGCGTCGCCAAGCTTGCGGGCCTTATGGCGGCAAAACGAACGGCAGACCTCATTCCGCTCTGCCACCCGCTCAGTCTCAGTTTCGTTGATGTGCGCATCGAAGCGGATCCGGCTCTCCCCGGCTTTCGGGTCTCTGGTGAGACACGAACCGTCGGCCAAACCGGCGCCGAGATGGAGGCGCTCACCGCCGTCTCGGTCGCGTGCCTTGCGCTCTATGACATGCTGAAGGCCATCGATCGCGACATGAGCATTGAGAGCGTACGCGTGCTCAGCAAGTCAGGCGGTGCGAGCGGCGATTTTGAGCGCTCCGCGCCATGATCAGCGTCGCGGAGGCGCAGGCTCAAATCGAGGCCGCACCCGTTGCAACGGAAATTGTCGGGCTTGCTGCGGCGGCGGGGCGCACGCTCGCTGATGATTTGCGCGCATGGCGTGATCAACCGCCGTTCGACGCGTCGATGATGGATGGCTATGCGCTTCGCGCCGCCGACGCCGTCGGCCCGCTCGCGGTTGTTGGTGAGAGCGCCGCAGGCAGGATGTTTGAAGACGCACTCGGCGCTGGCCAATGCGTGCGCATTTCAACGGGGGCCGCGCTGCCGTCGGGCGCCGATTGCGTCCTTGCTCAAGAAGATGCGCGCACGGTCGATGGCGCACTCCATCTCGATGCGCGCCCTTCCCGCCCCTTCGTGCGCCGGCGGGCGGGCGACTTTGCCGCGGGCGACCGCGTGCTCGCCGCCGGACGGCGGCTCGATGCGCCTCAGCTCTTGCTTGCAGCAGCAGCCGGCGTTGCATGTCTTTGTGTGAGGCGCCAACCGCGCCTTGGTCTCGTTGCCATCGGCGACGAACTGGCCGCGCCCGGAACAGCGCCCGCGCCAGCGCAGATCTTCGAATCGGCCTCCTACGGCGTCGGCGCGCTGTCTGAAGCGTGGGGGGCGGCGCCGGTGTCGCAACAGCTGCTGCCGGATGTGCCTCCTCGCATTGCCGAGGCGCTGGAGAGCGCACATGAGAACACGGACGCACTCGTCATCATAGGCGGCGCCTCGGTTGGACCGCACGATCATGCCCGCAGCGTGCTCGCTTCGCTCGGCTTGCGGCTGCGCTTTTCCGGCGTTGCGCTAAAGCCTGGCAAGCCCACTTGGTTTGGGTATTGGCAGGGTCGCCCGGTATTGGGATTGCCCGGCAATCCGGCCTCAGCGCTGGTGTCAGCGCGCTTATTCTTGTGTCCGCTCATCGAACGCATGCTTGGCCGCGACGACGGCGGCGCGCTGGTGTTTTCCGCCGGCTTCACATCAACGCCCTTGGCGGCAGGCGGCGGGCGCGAAGAATATATTCGCGCCATCGCCTCGCGGCGAAGCGACGGCTTCATCGCACTGACGCCAGTGGGTGAAGGGGACTCCGCTTCGACAACAAGCCTTGCGGAGTCGACCGCACTCATTCGCCGGCCGGCGAACGCGCCCGACGCGGCCGCCGGTGAGATCGCGCACTTTCTATCCTGGTATGGATGAACCCAAATCTTGCGGCGTGTTGCGCTAGGCGTCGAAGGCCAGCGTGATTTCGACCATGTCGCGGTCGGCGATGCGCTCGCGCTTGCGCACCTCTGCTTTCAGCGGCAGCAGATAGCCTCGCGCGCGTTTATCGGGAAAGAGCGAGGTCCGCCACGTCGTCTTGCCGATCGAGACGACCACACGTACCGAGCCAAAGGCGGGCCGCGGTCCTGGCGCGAACGCCTCAATGCGCCGGGATAGCGCCCCGGGAATGGTGACAAACCGCCACCCGCCCTCTCCCGGATAGGCCCAGACCTTGCCTCTGCACCTATATTTCACCGTTCAACTGCCCGTTAGCATTGTCGCGTACGCCGCCCGTTGTTCGTTAGCTCGAAGCGGTCTGCTGGTGCATCGTTGCGAGATGTACCGATCGTACGTGAGTGATTCGGTGTTCCGAGGTCCAAAGATCTGAAACCGTCTTCGCCCCGCCCGCCACGCCAAAGTACGAGATCAACGCGGCCTAGCAAGGCATTGGCGCGGGCGCAAAGAGGATGCTCTTTTCTTGGTCGCCGTGTTGGAGTTTCGAGCTAGCGAAGCACGTCATCGGCGTCTACGACACGCATGTCGCTCATCATCTCGAGGTATGCGTCGAGCCAAGGTTTGTGGCTAGCGCCGACGATGACAAGCACGCGCCCGCCCGGGACCGTTGCTGCGGCCTCGCGAATGTTGGCGGCCATGCGCAGGTTTCTGGCTTCCCATTCGCCCATGCGCACACGCCCAGCGCCGTGGGGGTAGATGCGGTCGATCATAATGAGCCATTGGGCGCGTGCGTCGACGATTCCAGCGCTCGGCGTATTGATCTCGCGATAGGTGTTGAGCGCCAACGCTCGATCTCCCAAACGCTCGCCTGCGTTAGAAAGGCGCACAAACTCAGGCCGGCCGAGCCCCTCCACGATACTCCGATCAGCGCGGATGGCAGCGCCCAGGTCCTCGGCGATTGGGAAGAGGAGATCGACAGCCGATTGATCGTCAATCGGGTGCACGCGATTCAAGCCTAGGCTCACCGCAAGACGCGCGCCAATGAGCGAGTTCTCGTTCTTAGTGGCGGCGAACGTTTCGAGTTGCACACGCACCACTTCGGGAAAATCATCCGCAATCCGCTCTGATGGTGAGAGGCGCCACCATTGCACCAGCGCCGAATTGGGATCGCCAGCCGCGAGGAACAACAACGCAAGCCGGCGGCGCTGTGCAGATGTGGGGTGGGGCCCCAGCGCGATCAGCGCCACGCGCGCCTCGGCCTCCGCCTGAGGGATATCCAGGCCGATGTGCGCGCGCGCGACCTGCGACAATGTCAAAGCTGAAGCGCCAAAGCCCTCCGCGACCTCAGGATAGATCGCCTGATACGCTGCCAGCATTGAGAGGCTTTCACCGGAGAGGCTTTCAATGGCAACGACATCAGGGGCAAACGATTGGAGTTTCTCCAGCAACCCCTCCAGAGAAGAAGGGTCAAAGTCTGCAGGCGTGAGAGACAGGTGCGGCGTTGCAAGCACCATCACTTCGGTGCGTTCACCTGCGACCTCATGATGATAATCGCGCGGATCGAAAGCACCTTGGGGGAGCGCCAAGGAAGACGGCGCCCCAGCGGGGAAGCAGATGACGCACGCGATTGCTGCCGCTGCACCATAACTCAGTTTCATTGGTCTTGCTCCCCATAACGCGGTCACAGCGCAAACAACGCTATTGTGTTACGCACATTAGCGCGGTACTGTGTATCACGCAATAGCGTGGAGGAAATTTCGCATGATGCGCATCTGCTTAGTAGTCATAGCGGCGATGTTCACGGTGGCGCAGGCAAGCGCCCAGGAGCAAAGCCCGGAATCTATCCCCGAAGGCGTCGTCAACGCCCATCCCGTCGTGAGCGTCGAACGCGTCGACTTTGAAACCTTGCGCGCACGCCGAATTGACGTGGTTGACAGCCAAGGCGTCATTCGCCTGACGCTCGCCGGCGAGCTACCCAATCCAGTTGTGGACGGCGTCGAGTGGAGCCGATCGACGCCAGTCAGCGGACTCATAGTTCGCGACGACCAGGGCAATGAGCGCGGCGGCTTCGGCTTCGCAAGCGGTCCCAATGCGGTCGTGCTCGCTCTCGACCACAACAATGGCGAGGCCGCGGGCTTCAACACCCTCCCCGACGGAAGCGCCAATTTGATGCTCATCGCCCGTCCAGCTCCGACGCGCAGCGCAGCGCTTGGCGACCGCCTCATCCCCGGCGGCGGGCCAACCCCGGTTCAGGTCTCGGTGACGCCCGAGGGGGCGCCTATTCTAGTACTGAACGACACCCACGATCGTCCCCGCATACGCATCCAAGTGAGCGCAGAAGGCTATGGAATGATCGAATTCCTGGATGCGGATGGTCGGGTTATTGAACAGGTTGCGCCCGAGCGCGATCGAGACCAAAGGCGGGGCAGACGTTAGGTCTTGCTATTAAGGCGGCGGCGCGCTGATCTCGGAGGGAGGACGCTTGGCCGACAACAGCGAATGGATGGCGCAATGGCGGCGCGGCGCCCTCGAATTGTGCGTACTGCGTATCCTCAAAGACAAGGTCAGCTACGGCTACGAAATCGTGGCGGTGCTGTCGCGTCTGGGACCGCTGGCCGCGGGCGAAAACACCGTCTACCCACTGCTTCGGCGCCTCAGAAACGAAAAGCTGCTTGAAGCCATCATGATCGACTCGCCCAAAGGCCCGCCACGCCAATACCTGCGTATCACCGATGCTGGCTTGGCGCAGCTCAAGGCGCGCCAGCATGAATGGAACGAACTCCGCGAAAGCGTGTCGCGATGCCTGGAACTGGGGAGCAAAGCGTGAGTTCGGACGCCAACCAGGAAATCTATCTCGCCAAATTCTCCAAAGAGCTGAGGCGCCTGAATGTCCAAGACGCCAGCGGAATTGCCGGCGACGTCCGTGGCCACATCGGCGAGGCAATCGCTGATGGGCGTTCGCTTGTGGAGACGCTATCGGCGCTCGGGCCTCCATCGGCCCTCGCGCGCGCGTACGCCATTGAGCTCGTGGTCGCCGACGCCGCCAAGACAAGATGGAGCCTCTCATCGCTGATCAGATTGGCAATGCTGCTTCTAGGTGCCAGCATTGTGTCCTTGACTTTGGTCCCGCTCCTGCTCGTGCTTGCCTTCACCTTCCTGTTAACCGGCGCGGTCTCATTCGCGTTTGCCGTCGTTGAGTTGTTGATCGTAGATCTTCCATTCATTCAGAACGAACACTTCTCACCGCTAGAGGCGCTTGGCGCATCCATCCCGATCTTCGCAGCCGGTTGTCTCTTCGCATGGCTGCTATGGCGCTACCTTCGATATATTGCCGCCTCCCTGCGCCGGGCGTGCGCGCCACTGCGCCGGCCGTCTATCCAGACTTGACGTCCGTCTGAAACTTGCAGCCGGTTCGGGTCTTAAGCGCGATGTTAGCGCGAACGTTCCAGTCAGCGCGTTTCCTCACTTGGCGGCGCCCAACTCATCCCAGCACCGAAATTGGCGTTGGGCCGGACCATAAACCCGAAGCGTTCGTAGAATTGCTCCTTTCCGCGCGCGGACATCAGCGCAATGGAGCCCTTGGCGCCGCCCAACTTGAGAGCCCTGTCAAGTAATCGCTGCACAATCATTGCGCCCAGACCGATCCCCCGGTGATCACGGCGAACAAGAATGTCGGTCAAGAAGAAGTACACTTCCTCGTCACCAACAAGCCTGCCAAATCCAACCGTTTCCTCGCCGGCATAGACGGTGAGCGCAAAACAACTGTGGCCGAGCGCCCGCTCCGCGACATCCGGTTCAAGTTTACCCCACCCTTCCGCCGCGCGAAGATCGACAAAATCGTTCGCGGGCGGCGGCGCCTCGACGAACTGATATCGAACGCCGCCACGCTCGATGTCACTGACGACCATATCCAACCGTCTCCAGGTCCTGACGCTTCCGCAAGTGCTGCGAACCGCCGGGTTTTACCTTAGAGAACTGGAAGCCGCGATGCGGCTTCTTGGATCCGTGCTCACCTTGGACGTCAGTCAAGAGACCGATTCAATCTACGGCCAGACGAATTGCCAGGCGATCAGCTCGCCGCCTGTACGCGGGAATAGCTGGTTCCGTCGAATTGCAGGCTGTCGGGACAATCATCGGCGCCGCTAAAAGCGATCAGCGCTCCTGAATTTGACTCCAGTTCCACGCGCATCGTGTCCGGTGCGGTGTGGGGCTCTGCGATCGAATGGACACCACCAACCTGTCGCCGAACGAGATCACCTTCTTTTGCGGCATCATGCGAGTTTGATTGCTGGACAATCCATTCTACCGCGCGCGCATGCACACGGCAGTAATTTGCTCAAGAGCGGATTGATCCACGCTCTGCCGCTCCCTCACAGGCCGCCAATCCCCGGGCTGGTGTAACCAGAAGCGCACTTTGTCCGAAGGCGAAGAGGGATATCCAATGTTTCGTCTTTTCTTCTTCCTGTTTTTAGCCGCGCCTTCATTTGCGTATGCGGAGATCAGCGCATCAGCGGCGCGCGCCTGCGGCGTGAGCGAGGCTGTGATCAGCGCCTCCGCCGCGGCGCGCCCGGTGCTTGCCCGATTCGACGCCGAAGCCGCATATGCCAATCGCGGTCGCGGTCAGATTCGTATCATCGAGTTTGCCGATTATTCGTGCCCAGCGTGCAGAGCGCTCCATCCGCGCTGGGTCGCGTTCGCCCGCGCCAATCCCGACGTTCGCATCTCGGTGACGGAATATCCGATCTACGGTCGAACGCTTGTCTCCCGCGCCACCGGAAATAGAACCTTGAATGCGTCATTGATCGCCATAGCCGCCGCCGCGCAAGGCAAGCAATTGGCGTTTCATGACGCGCTGATGGGCATACCCGGGCGGGTGGACGATCGCGCCATTCGCCTCGCCGCCGAGCGCGCTGACCTGGATCTCGGCGCAGCGCGTCGGCGCGCCGCGACCCAAGCGGTCACCTCTCGCGCCGAGGCCAATCTCCGGCTTGCCGGCGAACTTGGATTTTGTCGGCACGCCGCACGTCGTCGTCGATGGCGTGCTCTTGTCACTTGAGCGCGGATGGACGATGCAGCACGTGGAGTGCCTCGTGCGCGCGGCGCGTGTGAACGCGCGCTGAAAGACCCGCCCCGCCGGACGACCGCTCTAATGCGTGGCGAGTTCGTAGATGCGAATTGCGGTTATGAACGGGTTCTCCCGCGCGATCGCTTCGGCTTCGCTCATATCTTCGGCATTGATGATGGTATAGCCCGTCAGCGCATCGGGTCCCATCTCAAGATCGCGCACGCCGCTCTTAGAGATCTCTCTTCCATTGCGCAGACCGGCGTTTTCCCCCGTTCGGCTGGCTGCGCTTTCGAACCAGCGCCGCCAAGCCTGCATGATCTCCGGCGTCGGCGTCTCGAACCCGACATGCAGCAATAGGAACCGTTTCATCTTTTTTCCTCACATCCCCGGCGGCATCGTATCGAACGCTGGCAAGCCTTCCGTGCGGTGATCCCAACTCGGCGCGCGCGCTGCGTAGACGTGCATTTGCGGTTTGAACACTTCAGGATCGTCCAAACTCGATGCGCGCAGAAAGACGAGGCCCGGCATGCCGGCATTGGTCGAGAATATGGCTGCGCCGCAGACCGGACAGAAATGGCGGGTCACAACGTTGCCGCTGTCTGCTGGGCGGGCATAGCCTTTCGTCTCGCCGCTCAGCGAGATGCTCGCTTCGGGCGCCGCCAAATGTGAGCAATGCCCGGTCCCGCTTGAACGGCGGCAATCCTCACAATGGCAATGTCCGGCCATCATGGGCTCGCCAGTGCAGACATAACGCACCGCCCCGCAGAGACACCCTCCTTCGAAACCCGCCGCCATAATGCCTCCGTTGATCTCAGGTCCTGCCAATTGCTATCCCGTCAAAATATGATCAAGAACATATTTTGACCTCGGCTAGTTTCGCAGCCGGAGCGCCGCTTTCATGCCCTACCCAGCCGAGCACAAACAACAAACCCGCGCGCGGATCGTCGAATGCGCCCGTATCCTCTTTAACCGGCACGGCTTCGAGAACGTCACTATCAACATGGTCATGGAAGCCGCCGCGCTGACCCGCGGGGGATTTTACAATCACTTCAAGAGCAAGGAGGAGCTCTTTGCGGCGGCAGTTTCCAGCTTCCTGACGGGCCGCGGCGCCCGATGGCGCGCCGAAGCCGGCATCAAGCCGGGCAAACCTGCGCGCGAAGCTGCAGCGCAAATGGTCTCGAGCTATCTGTCGAAGGAACATTTGGGCGATCTCGACGGTCAATGCCCGATGATTGCGCTGCCATCGGATGTCGCGCGCGGCGACAGCGACGTCCACGACGCCTATCAGCTGATGCTGGACTCGATGGTTGGTCTCTTCGAGGCCTCGCTTAGAGGCCCCCGTGCGCGGCGGCGACAGGATGCCCTGGCGCTCGCCACACTCTGTGTCGGCGGCATGGTGCTCGCTCGGACATTGCCGGATTCAAAACTCGCCGAGGCCGTCCGCGAAGCGGCCCACAAGAGCGCAAACGCGTTGCTCGGGCGTGCGTGACACGGAGTGCTCACACCTGGCGCGACTGTCGGGATTGCTATTCCGGAGAATGGCGGGTTCTCAGCGGCAGCCGCCAGAGCAGCGTCGCTGGATCTTCGCGCTCTATGCCGACAGCGCCTCGATGATGGGGCAATCGGGCCTTGGGGTGCGTGCACATCCTGCCGCGGCCCCCGCCAGGGTACGTTCCAATTTCTTGAGATCGGCGATCTTGTCGCGAACTTCCCGCAGGTGCTGCATGGTGAGAGCGTGCACGTCGGCGCAGCGTCCCTTGCTTTCTGACAGCGCCAACAACGCACGGATTTCCGCTATGGAGAAACCAAGTTCACGGGCGCGGCGCACAAAGCCAAGCCGGTTGCGCGCCGGGGCGCCATAGAGGCGCCGCCCCGCCCGTGATCGCATCGGCTTGGGCATCAGCCCAATGCGTTCGTAATAGCGGATAGTCTCGATATGAACGCCGGTCTCGGCGCTCAGGCGCCCGATCGTGAAGGTCGCGTCCGCCAAGGGCTTGCTCCTGTAGTTGCCACAGGTTCTACGCTGGCAGGATGAGCAAGGATACAAGCTCTCGAAGCGTCAGCGGCGTCCTGGCCGGCGGCGGCATGCTCACCGCCCTCAGCGCGCTCATCGGCGCCTCCTGCTGCGTGCTGCCGATCCTGCTGGTGCAAGTCGGGGTGAGCACCGCGCTCATCGCTCACCTGGCGTGGTTCGCGCGGGCAAAGCCATATCTGTTGGCTCTTACCGCACTACTCATCCTTTCTGGTTTCGCCTCCGCGTTCTGGGGCGGGCGTCGCCCGAGGCCTTTCGTGCTTGCGGCTTTGATCGGCGCCGCGATCCTAGTCGCGGGCGCCATCGCCATGCCGCACTATGAGCGCGAATTCCTCGATTGGTTAAGAGGACGATGAGCGGCGCTCCCATCCTCCAGGCGACGATCACCTGCCCTCAGTGCGGCCATCGCGAGAGCGAGGCGATGGCGACCGAGTATTGTCAATATTTCTATGCTTGCAAAGGTTGCGGCGCGGTGCTGAAAGCCAAGCCCGGAGATTGCTGCGTCTTCTGCTCGTACGCCGACGCGAAGTGCCCGCCGATGCAGGGCGATGGCTGTCGCCAATCATAATCAGCGTTTCGCCCTGCGCTCACGAAGCGTCACATTTTTCATGGGACCGAAACGCGCGCCAGCGAGGCTGGAGTATGCTCAGATCAGCGACGCCGCGTCGATTGGTGCTCGCACGCTAATCGCTGCCCAGGCGCCGATTAAATCCTTGGCTTGTCGCCTCCAGACTCGAAACCGCGGACACACTCCTTCCCTTCCCGGCTTCGCGGCCTTCCGCGTTTTGGTTACACAGGGGATTGCGACAAACGTGCTGAACCGTCACGGCGGTCCTTCTTGGATGGCGCCGGTCGCCGCGCCTGGCGCTAAGGTGATCCTGCGATTCGGGAGCGTTGATGTTCGGCAAAGCCAAACCAAACCAAGGCGAGAACCGCTTGAGCGAGCGCATGCGCAAGGCAGTCGAGCGCGAGACCGCGCCGCCGCCCGCGGCGCATGCACTCGCACGCCAAGTGGAGCGCACGGTTCGCCAAGCGGTGTTCAGGCAGGGCGCACTCATCCTTGCCGATGGCGAAAGGTTTCCTGTCGCGCTCAAGAACATCAGCGCCAGCGGCGCGCGCGTCGAATATTTTACGCGCCGCGAGCTGCCCGAAATCGTGATCCTGGTGGAGCCGACACTGCGCATAAAATCGCGCGCAAGAGTGGTCTGGCAGCGCGAAGGCATGGCGGGACTAGCGTTCGTGACAGAGTGACGAGGCGGGACGCTAAAGGCGCCAGCGCTCACGCCCGGAGATTAAGTTGCGGCGCGCCTTCAGCCGCCTCTGTCGCCGCTTGTCGCTGCTTGCGACGCTCGGCCGTGAGGTCGGGAAGTGCGGCAAAGAAGACATCGATGTCGTCGGCGCCGCCATAGAGACGCAGCCGGTCGAGATAGAGATCAAGTGCACGCGCCGCGACAGAGTCTGCGGTGGCGCGCGAGACGGGCAAGTCTTCAATCAGAGCGGGCCTTCCGCCATGCCCGAACTGAGATCTGCCTTTCTCGTAGATATCGGACACGATCTGGCGCACGGTATCGCCGTCTTTCATCAGCTTGTCATCGACGCCGATGCCGAACAGACCGGCCAGCATGTCCGAGATACCATTGGCGCGGCCGCCCTTGGAGAGCACGTCGACGGAGATTCCGTACAGAACGAGTGCGCTAAAATCGGCGCTGCTGCGACGCGCCTCGCCGAACCAATAGAGCGCGTCGCACCAGCGTCGTCGCAACGATGAAAGCGGCTGGGCGCCGTCAGAGCCGAGCACCGCGCTGATGGCCCAGCCCGCCGCCTCCCGATACTCGGAGGTCGCGTCAATGTATTTCTTGGCGCTCTCGCCGGTCGTGAAGAGATGCGGCGCGTCCATATGATGGCCGGCGTTGAGATCAAGCCCTTCGTACAAAGAGAGCGTGACCGTGTGTCGCGAATGGAGCTCGTCACCCGGCCCTCGAAGCTCGGACGCTTGCGACGCGCTCAAGAGCAGACCAAGCGCATCGATCGCAAGGCGCACACCATACTTCGCCCGCTCGCCAGAGCGACCGAGTTCGTTTCCGACAACATGGACCGCGGCGATCCAACGGCATTCGCCGACCATTTCGAGGACGCTTTCCGTATCGATATCCGTGTGCGCGCGCCGCAGCTTCGTGATGAAAGGCCAATCCTTCCGCTTGAGCAGAAATCGCCGCACCTGGCGCGAGATCGCCTTGCGATCGAGATAGTCGAGCCATGACCGCTTGCGTGCCCAAATTCTTCTCACGCGGTCGGGCCAGCCCACGTCGTCCTTCGCGCGGCTGGAAACATGACGAAGCCAGTCCTGGCGTTGCAGAAAGCGAACAGGCCCGACACTGAAGGCCGGAAGATCGTCGCGTTCAAAAACGCGGCATGCAAAATAGTGCTCAACGTCACGGGCAACCTGATCAAGGCGTCGCCCTAAGCGCTGCTTAAATTCACGTACAGCATCGGCATGATCGGTGCGGACGCGCCTGTCATTTTCGTCCAGCATTGCGCCAAATTCGCTGTGACCAATCTGGCGCATGCGATCCGCATCGATGCGCGCCTTGCGCACAGGATCAGCCGTGCGCCACGCCTCGGCGATGCTGGCGATGGCCGACAAACCCTCGCTGGTCGTGAACACCTGCCCGCGTTGTCCGGTCGAAATCATCGGCGGGAGGAAGCGCGCCGAGTCGAAGTATGCTTGGCGCTCGTCGGGTGAATACTGGCGCACTTTCTCAATTGCCGCGCAGGCGATCTCCCAAAGCTTAGCGTCGGAGGGCTTGTTGCTCATGCAGCGACCATTCTGGGGAAGACACAATGTCTGTAGGATGAGTCGATGCGGCGATGCACCAAGTCCGGCGTCCGCCCACAGCGGAGGTTGCGTTTGCCTGACTGGGGCGCTTGTGTTCGCCTATGAACCTGACCGACGCCGCGCACCTGATCGACGCCAGCCCCGACTTCCGCCTGCTGCGTCGCGTGCCCGCGCCAGCGGCGTGGCCGTTAAGGGCCGCAAGCGGAGAGACGCGGCGCGGCATCTTCCTCGACACCGAGACGACGGGTCTCGATCCTGACACTGATGAAGTCATCGAACTGGCGCTGCTCCCATTCGAATACGAACGCGACACCGGCGCGATCGTCCTCGTCGATGCGGACGCGGCGCTCAATGCCTTCCGTCAGCCTTCCTTCCCGATCCCGCCTGAGAGCAGCAAGATCCACGGCATCACCGATGAGATGGTCAAAGGTCAGATCATCGATCCGGAGCGCGTCCGTAGCTTGATCGAGCCCGCGCATCTCGTCATCGCGCATAACGCGGCCTTCGATCGGCCAATGGTCGAGAAGCACTGGCCCATATTCGAAGAAAAGCACTGGGCCTGTTCGTTCGCGGAGATCGATTGGAGAGGTGAAGGATTCGGATCTGCCAAGCTCGATTATCTCTTATGGTCCCGCGGCTGGTTTCATGATGGGCACCGCGCCCTATCGGATGCCGAGGCGGCGCTCTTCCTGCTCACATTGCCCCTGCCCGCGTCGGGCAGATTGGGTCTCCACGCACTGCTCGAATGCGCCCGCCGCCAACTCTGGGTCGTCCGAGCGGAAGACACTGCCTTCGAGCAGCGTGCATCGCTCAAGGCGCGCGGGTATCGCTGGGACGACGGCGAAGGCAAACGCGTCAAGGCTTGGTGGCTCATGACCAACGATCCCCAAACCGAACTCGATTGGCTCCGAGCCGATATCTATGGCGATGATCGCCACGTGACGGTGCTGAAGGCGCCGGCGACGCGGCGCTATTCATCTCGGCTTTGGACAGAGTAACCCATTCCAGAACAGGCCGTTGGCGTACTTCTGCATTGCGCCAATAGGATTAAATCCTATTGATGAGGTGAGCCCCGATGCGATCGACAAAGCAATTGAGCGTAACGCTCCCGAACGCGATGGCGGAAGAAGTAGCAGCCAAGGTGGCGTCCGGCGAATACGCCAGCGAGAGCGAGGTCCTTCGCGATGGATTGCGCGCGCTTCGAGCCCGCGACAAGGCGATCGAGCGATGGCTCGGCGGCGAAGTGAGCGAGATCTATGATGCAATGACGGCAGATCCGGCCCGTGCGCGTTCTGCCGGCGATGTGAGAGCGTCCCTGGCGCGCGCCCATAAGCGCGCCTCTAAGCACGCGTGACGCGCCAAAGGATGTGGTGTTTTCGCCAAAGGTGGGGAGCCCAGATCGATGAGCTCTGCGATATACCTCGCCGCCGCGATGCGCTGCCGACAGCGTCGGCATTAAAACTTACATCAAAACAAACAGATAGGCAGAAGCTTTAGGGCCCGCTTTGGGTGCACTGGGCGAAAAATCTTGACATCTTGGAGATGTTAGCTAACTTGGCGAACATGAGCACCACCACGAAAATCTCGGCGGCGGAATTCCAGAACAATTTCGGTCGCTACACCGACGCCGCCAAGCAGGCGCCGGTCGTTGTCACCCGCTACGGCCGCGACGAACTCGTGGTCCTTTCGGCGGTTGAATACCAGCGCCTGCGCGCCTCGTTCCGGCGGGTGGTGGTGCTCAATGAGACGACGCCGGATGAGGCGGCAGAGCTCTTCCAGGCACTGGCCAACGCGCCCGCCTCCTCAGAGGCGCAAGCGCTCGACCACTTGATGGATGACGACGCCCGACCGGGCGCCTGACGATCAGATGATACCGAAGGCGCCGCAAGCCGGCATGGTCTTGCACTATAGCTTCCTCTGGAAGCATGAGGCTGAGCGTGGTCAAGACGAAGGCGCGAAGGATCGCCCCGTCGTCGTGCTGGTTCTCATGGCCGACGGCGAAGAAGTTGTCGTTGCTCCCATCACTACTGTCCCACCGAACCAAGGCGCGCCCGCTGTGGAAGTGCCGCAGCGCGTGCGCGCGCACTTGGGTCTCGACGCCGAGCAATCTTGGATCAGTATCGCGACACTCAATCGCTTCGTTTGGCCCGGCCCTGATCTGCGGCCTGTGCCCGGCCGCAACCCGGCGGATGCGCTCTACGGCTTCATTCCGCAAAGGCTCCTCGACGCCGCCAAGCAAAGCGCAATGGCCGAGCTTGCCAAGCGTGTGCCTGGGCTCGTCGTGCGCCGCACTGAAGAATAGCTATCCTTGCTCCAGTCTAAGTCATGCGGCGCGCTTTTAGCGCGTGAAATTTAGAAGGCCGTTCGATACCTCGCGATGGCCTTTTCTATGCGGGGCAGCTTCACTCCCCTTCACCAAGTTCCAGCGCGTTGACGCGTATGAGATCGGCAAGCCCGGCATGGAGGATGGTCCTCTCGGCCATGGGAAAGGTTTGCAGACGCCAGGCGAGAGCCAGCGCCAAGGCGTAGAGGCCATGGGTCTCGCTGGCTTCATTGGTGAAAAGCGTGTCGTCGAGGTCATGTCGGATGATGTGGGCAATGCCCATGACTGGATAGTCGACGGCTTCGTCGGGATAGAGATCGGACATAGAGAAATGCTGGCGCCGTCGGCGCTTGAAAGCGAGACAGCGCGTTATTCCGGAGCTTTCCTCGTGATACCCGAGGTCAACAGAGGATCGTGCGCGCCGAGGACACGGCGTTCGAGCAACGTGCATCGCTGAAGGCGCGCGGCTATCGCTGGGACGATGGCGAAGGCAAACGCGTCAAGGCTTGGTGGCTGATGACCAACGATCCCCAAACCGAGCTCGATTGGCTCCGAGCCGATATCTATGGCGACGCTCGCCATGTGGCAGTGCTGAAGGCGCCGGCGACAAGGCGCTATTCCTCGCGGCTCTGGGCGGAGTGAGCGACCGGACGTTGCCGCGTAGCGCCGCAATTTCGCGCCGCGCGCGTGCGGTAAACACCTTTCCTTAGTTCCTGTTAATAACATGTGAGTATTGCAGAACGCCAACGATCGGCGGCGTTCTGCTGTTTGGGACCAGTCCCAAGAATCGCGCCGCTGGTGCAGGTTCACGCGGTAACGCCCCGGGGAATGAGACCATGGCTCGCAACGATCTCGTCCTGCAATTGGTAAAAAGCGGCGTCGCCGGCGACCGCGACGCCTCGCGCCGTGTCGCGGAGGCGCTCGTCGCCGATGAGCGCTCAAAGCAGCGCAGCGCTCTCGCCGAACGGCTCGAGGGCGTGCTGAAAGCTGCGCCGCGCGCAGCACCGGTCGCGCCGCGCGAAGACATCGTCGGCCTTCAGATCAAACTGCCGGATCGGACGCTCGACACCATCTGCCTCAGCGACATCAATCGCGTGCTGATCGAAGAATTCATCGAAGAACAGGATCGCAGCGATCTGTTGCGCTCACACGGCATGGAGCCGCGCCACACCATGTTGCTGGTCGGCGCGCCAGGCGTCGGTAAGACGAGCTTGGCCGAAGCGATCGCCACTGCCCTCTCGCTGCCGCTCCACACGGTCAAATACGACACGCTGGTTGGCAGCTATCTCGGCGAAACCTCGGCACGACTTCGCCGCGTATTCGATCATGCGCGCACCAATCCCTGCGTGCTCTTTTTCGACGAATTCGACGCCATCGGCAAAGAGCGCGGCGACGCGTCCGACGTGGGCGAACTGAAGCGCGTGGTGGCCTCTCTTCTCACTCAGATCGACGACATGCCCGCCACCTCGGTAGCGATTTGCGCCACCAACCATCCTGAACTCTTGGATTCCGCCGCCTGGCGGCGCTTCGAACTCCGCCTGACGCTTGAACTCCCGGATGCGGCGGAGCTTGCCGGCTATTTCCAAAGGTTCGCCGCCAGTCTCGAAGAGCCGCTGGGCGTCGCGCCCTCAGCGCTGGCCGAGGCTCTGGCCGGCGCGAGCTATGCGGACGCCGAAGCATTCTGCGACGACGCCAAGCGCCGTTCGATCCTTTCGCTTGGCGCCAAACCGATGAAGCAGATCGTCGAGACGCTGCTTGAACGTCGTCAGGCCCGAGCGCCGATCCAGCGCGTCACCTTGCAACCCGCGGGCAAGCCGGCGCCGCGCAAAAAGCGGGAATCAGCTAAGACCGCAGGCGAAACAGTTTCGAAGCCAAAGGGAAAGAAGAAGCACACCGGCAAGAGGCCCGGCGGTTCAAGCAGAAAGAATGCCCGCTCATCCGCACGTCCCCCTTCGTCCACCTAGACCCGCCGCCGACCGAATGGCGGGTGCGGGACGCCCGCGCCCACCCGCGCCCTTCACACCAGAGGAACAAAAAGCGCGCCTGACGCGCCTTGAAGCGCTCGACGCGGCTATCGCCGCTGGATCGATGCAAGCTGATCCCGAAGGCCTTGCGCCCGACCGCATCGTTGTCTTCGAAACCAATGCGTCGGTCACAAACATCCTCAAGGCCGCAAAGCTCGCGGGCTTTCAGCACTTCCAGGAATTGGCCGCCGACGAGATCGATGACGAGGACGACGACGCGCCGGCCTCTGAGCGCGAGCGCCCCACCGCGCTCTATATCGGCCTGCCGAACGAGGCGGCGGTCAAAAAGCTCGTTCAGTATTATCGCAATTGGAAAGAGGGCCGCGATCAGCCGCGAAACCTCGGCCCCTTCAATGAGCTCTTCAAGCGGCTGATCGACGTGCGGCTTTGGGGGCCGCGCGATCGCTTGACCGAAGACGACCTTGAAATGCTACGCGCGCAGGCAAAGAGCGCGCCCGACGATCCGGTGTTGCTCGAGGTAGAACTCTGGCCGATGCGCCGGCCGCGCGACACGGCGCCGCTTGTGATCGCCGCCGAGGCGCTCGGCGCCAAGCTCGTCGATCAGTCGCGCATCGATGAGCAAGACTTCTGGTATCAGGCCCTGCTGTTCGAGATTCCGACCGAGCACGCGGCCAATGTCATCGATGGCTTGCGCGATGGACCGCTCGGTCAGGCTGAAGACATCTACGCAATTTCGCCCGCGAGCCACGCGCAGTCGCCGCCGATGGAGCCCGCGCGTCCGGAAGAGAACCCAGTCACGGCGCCTCTCAACGCCGACGCGCCGATCAAGGCCGTATTGATCGACGGCGCGGCCATCGCCAATCACCCGCTTCTGCGCGACGGCGTGGTGATGGAGGATGTGTTCGAGCACGAAAACCTGGCCGCGGTTCAAGACCGGCGTCACGCAACGGCGATGGCGTCGGTCATCCTGCGTGGCGACCTGCGCGACGGCGGCGCGCCGATCAATGCGCGGATCCTCAACATCCCTCTTCTCATCGACGGCGCAGGCCACGCGCGCGCCAATCCGCGCAAGCTCCTGCTGGATCAGGTTCACCGCGCGCTGAAGCGAGCGCTGCTCGGCGACAACGAAGGTGCGGCCTCCGCGCCCGAAGCATTCGTGGTCAATCTCTCGATTGGCGTCGCCAATCGGGTCTACGCCAACCGGATCAGCGGGCTTGCCCGGCTGCTCGATTGGTGGGCTGAAAAGCATGGCGTCTTGTTTGTCATCGCCGCCGGCAACACCACAGAGCCTCTCCTGGTACGCGGCATCGATGCCGTCGCATTCGAAGCGCTCGATGCAAACGAACGCGCCAAGCACACCGCGCTTGCACTCCTCGATGCAGCGCCGCGGCGTGCATTGCTGGCCCCGGCGGAATGCATCAACGGGCTGACCGTGGGTGCAATGGCGACAAGCTCCGCGCCGGCAAACCCGCGTGGCTCAAGCGTCTTCCATCCGCTCGATGGCCGCGGAGCGCCCAGCATCATTTCACGTTCCGGCTTTGGCGCACGGGGCGCGCTAAAGCCCGACATCTTGGCGCCGGGCGGGCGCCCGCGTGCGCGCATCGCGCCCGCGTCGGATGACACACGACTCTCCGTGCAGGACGTGCACACGCAGGAAGACGCGCTGGTGGCCGCTGCGCCTCCGCTTGGCGCAATCTCGGCCGGGATCGGTCCCACCTATGGAACAAGCCCCGCCGCCGCATCGGCCACGCGCACCGCGCTGCAAATCGTCGAAGGCCTTGAGTCCGAGGACGGCGCCTATCCCGATCGCCTGCCACGCCGCGACCGCGCGCTCATCGCGAAGGCGCTGCTGACGCAGTCGGCACAATGGGGCGATCCCGGCGCCGCCATCTGCGACGCGATTAAGCTTCGCACGCCTGATGTGAAGTGGTCGCGCCAACGCAAGGAGGCGGCGAGACTGATAGGCCATGGCGCGACCGACCCGGTCCGCGCAATTGCGTCAGACGATCATCGCGTCACCTGCGTGGGCTTCGGCCGCGTCTTGCCCGACAAGGCAGTGATTTTCACCGCGCCATTACCGGAAGACCTCAACGCCTCGCTTGCGCCTCGCCGCGTGGTCATCACGCTCGCCTGGTTCTCACCGGTCTCGCCCTGGCGCTCGAAGCTCTCCCTCGCTCGGCTGCAGGCCGACATCGTTGGCGCGGACAACCTCGCTCTGGGCGCGGCGGAACTCTTGGGCGCCAATGAAGCGGTGCTTGCGCCCCCACCCTATTTCGGGCGGCGCGGGTCGGTGTGGACAGGCTGCTATGAAGGCAAGCGGGCCGTCGCCATCGGCCCTGATAGCAAAATGGAGGTGCGCGTCTCGTGCTTTGCCGACGCGGTGGTCGAGACGCCGCTTCGCTTTGCCATCGCGATCACGTTTGAGACCGAAACTGGCGTGCCGATCTATGCGGGCGTCGCCCAACGCCTGCGCCCGCGCGAACAGATCCGCTCTTAAGTTCCGACAGCCGAAAAAACACGGGGATTACGACACCTGGCCCGTGTCTTGGGTCTCTTGGGCGAACGTGGGCGCCCCTTCAAGGCGCGCCAAGTCAGCGACGCCGTCTTGGCCAAGCCATTCCAAGAACGCTGTCGGCGTGAGCGAACCCGCATGCACGCGCAACAACGCCTCCATGAAGGCGGAGTGCGTGACTAACGTGATGCCTTTGGCAGCGGCCGCCTTGCGCATCGAAGTCTCATCAAAGGCCGGCTTGCCAAGTGTCACTCGGCGCATGTCGGCGTCATAATCGGCGGCCTTCTGCAGCACCGCCCAGGCCTCTTCCTTCTTGATGGTCGGCGGCGACTTCGTGCAGGTCTTGCATTCGATGAGGATCGAGCGCTCGCCGAGACTAAGGAGGAGGTCAGGCACATTCTGGCGGGTGCCATCGTCCAGCTCGGTTACGACCCAACTGGTTTCAACGTTCAAAAAATTAGCAATGGCCTTCTCATACGCTGTACCCAGTGCGTCCTCACACGCCTGCTGAAAGTCGCCGATGCCGAGCCGCTCAGCCGTGGCGTGATGAAATCCTTCCAGCCGCTCGCTCGTTAGACCCACCGTCGTATTCACAGCCGCAAGCAACGCATCGGCGCGCCGTTCGTTGCGCAGCAACTTCACTAGGCGCTCTTTGGTCGCCCCCAAGATGTCGTGCAGCGTCTCCAACCCGTCCGCCAGCAAAGCCATCGCCCGCTGCCGACCAAATCCGGGCACGCTATGGCGTTCCGCTAGACGCATGACATCCAGAGCTTCCGCCGGTGCGCCCCACCGCGCTTGGCGCGCCAACATCGAAATCTTGTTTGCTAAAGCCTGCGAGCAGCCGAGGTCCGGCACACAGGCGACCTTATGCAAGCCGTCAAGAACCCAGGCGACATCGAGCGCGAGGCGATGAATGAAGCCGGACGAGACACCCGTTGCGTACGCAATCTTGCGCTCCACCTCACCGCGTACAAAAAGGGCCATTGCCCGGGCGCACTTCGCGAGTTGCATGTCGTTGCGGTCAAGGGGCGTCAGCAGCTTTCGCGACGACCAAAACGAAATGGAATCCGACCCCTGTTTCCCATTTGGATAAGGCAAATACCGCGTCGGCCGCTCCGCTCTGAACTCGTCGCTGCCGCAGACGGCGTAGATCAAGGCGTCACTCAGCGCATCGAACTCCGCGTCCAGTTCGGGGTGGCTCTTGAGCAAAGCGACAAAGTTAACCGCGGTCGAAGGCAACAGCCCAGACATCGCCGTCATGCGCCCAAGCGGCGTGACGAGGAGCGTTCCGCTAGCGTCAGAGAGCATTTCGTTTGCGACCAGCCATTCGAGCGCGGCCGCCGTCTCAGCGCGAAGCTCGTCGAGCTTAGCCGGGTTATGCTCGAGGATGAGGTGCCAATAGAGGGTGTTCTCGAAAAATGCCATGATCTCGGCGAAACTCGCAGCGACACGCGAGGCCACCAACGTGAGCACCGTCTTGCGTAAGCTCAAACCCACCAGCCGAGAGATCACGCGATCGTTGTCTGGTGAGACCAACTGCTTGGCGTGTTCGAACTCGACGCCGTTTTCCGGTACAAGGATCGCAAGCCCATCGTCATGCATGCCAAGCCGCCCGGCTCGGCCCGACATATTGCGATAGTTCGACCGCTCAATCTGCGAGCCCTGACGGTCGCCATATTGATAGGTGAGCTTCGCGAACAATACCGTGCGGAAGGGAAAGTTGACGCCGGCCGCGAGCGTGGAGGTCGCAAAACAAACCTCGAACTCGGAATCGACAAAACCCTGCTCGACAATCTGGCGTTCTTGCGGGGTTAAATCGGCAGAGTGAAACGCCACACGGCGCTCCGCATTTTGTTGTAACTGCGCAGAGGACTCGGTTGGCTCAGAGAAGAGATCCAATTGCTGCGCAAGCGCGATCCCGGTTTGCACGACTGGCCTGCGCGCGCCGAAGTCGCGCGCATAGTCAGCCGCTTCACGGCGCGTCTCCGTGAACACCAAGACCGGCCCGAGATCGCGGCGGAGCAAGTGGTCTACAATGCCGAACAGATCTCCGAACGGCGGACACTCACGCTCCTCGAAGTCGTCGATGTCCTGGCCGAACGTCGTCCGATACGCCCATCCGTCGTACCAAACCTCTTGGTGCAAAGGCACATCGCGGTGAAAGCTCTGTACCAGCTTGCAATTCATCCAAGCGGCCAGATCCTCCGGGTTGTCGACGGTGGCAGTCAGGGCAACAAACTGTCCCACACCCGATTTGCGCAGGATCGCTGTTAGAGTCTCAATTTCGGGGCCCCTTCCCGGCTCTCCCACAATTTGAAACTCGTCAGCAATCACGCAGAGTTGGGCTGGTCGCAATTGGCGTGACAGAAGCATCGCCAACGCCTTTTCGTATGTGGCCACCATTAATCGCGCGTCGGCTGGGCCTTCCGAGCGATCACCGGTGTTCAAAGCGACAGAAGCGATGGGTTTGACGGCCCGAGCGCCGAAGCGTCCTTCGAAGTCGGCATACTTCTGATCTGCAAGGGCCTTATGCGACACCAGGTAGAGCACGCGATGGTTGGCCCGCAATGAGGAGAGGATCGCGACCTCGCCGACGAGCGTCTTACCCGATGAAGTGGGCGCGCTGACGATCATGCTCGCGCTATCGGCGACACCAGCGGCCAGCGCCAGACCCTGGACGTGCGTCAGCTCGGTTATGCCCCACCCTGTCAGGGCATCGACCAGCCACGAGCCGACACCCGTACCCGCTACATCGGCTGTCTGGATGCGTGCATCCGCCATGACTTCCCGCTCTGGATCGTGGACATTAGTCCAATCTATGAGCCGATTCGCAGCGCGAGCCTTAGTTTCGGTTTGCCAGCGACGACCTGCGGCGAGCGCACGGCTGATCTTCTGGAGAACCTACGGGAAGCGTCGCGTCGCTGTGCAACTCGGGTATCGCGAACAGCCGTAGAAACGATTGCCCGCGTTTCGCCCGCGCCGCGCGGTGCGCAGGATCATACGGCTCCCGCAATTTGGACAGTTCGCTCCGCCTTGTGCCGCACCAAAGGTTCGGCCACCTCTCAGCGTTGACGGGGGATAGGTCGGCGCAGGCGACACATAGACGGTCGGCGGCGTGATGCCGAGGTGCTTAAGGTCGCCGAGGATTTGCTCTCGCTGGCGATGCAAGGTCGCGAGCGCCGGATCGTGCGCTTGCTGGCGTCCGCGGAGTTCGACGGCGAGCTGACTGAGTTGCTGTGCCCCGGTGCGAAGCCGCTCCAGCAATTCGCGCGACCGCGACGCGGTGGTGTTGCGGATGGTGTTGAGGGCGGCTGTGTCCGCCGCGGTAGCGGTGGCGTTGAAGACGAAGCGGGTCTCCATTTGCTTGCGCCAAGTTAGGAGTGGTTTCGAGGTCGCCGGCCCGAACCCCGGCACGTTCAGGATGCGGCCCGGCGTGAGGTCGGCCGCCGTTTCAATGCCGTAGGACGTGAGCGTCGCCAATCGCGACGGACCGATGCCGCTGATTTTCATGCGCCTGATCTGGAAGCCGTCAAGGAAGGCGTCGAGCTGGGCGGCGCGGCGGTTGCGATGATAGGCTTCAATGTTCGCGGCTTCGACCTTGGGCAGGTCTTGCAGTTCGTTTCGCATCTGCCGCAGCGACACCTTCAACGCTTCGAACGGGGCCGCGCCGTTCTTGTCACGCCAATCGCTGAGCGCGCGCTGCCATTGCGTCTCGATGTCCCGATAGCGCTGCACCAGCTGGGTGTTCGGCGCGTTACTGGTCTTGATGAATTGGGCGACACCGAACCAAATAGCGGCAAGCCAGAGGAACCACGCCGCTGGGATAGCCAAGAGCGCAACTACACCGGCGATCGCGATGCTGGCGCCGACAACTTTACTGGACTGCGCCCTTTGCTGAACCGTGGCGAGGTCGGGGCTCGGCGTCCATGCGAAGGGCGGAAAGGACGGGGCCGTCGGCGTACTGGGCGCCTGAATGCTTTCAATCGTGCGCCAGATGCCATCGAGATCGCGGCCCATATTCTCTAGCGACAGAGCTACCACCTGCTCGACCGTCGCATGCGGCGGCAAGAACAACAGCACGTGCTGCGCTTGCTCCATGTGGCACCACGGACAATGATGGCCGGCCGACGAATAATGGTGCAGCGCGTTCTTCTCGCAGGTGCGAAGCGACTGCTCGAACTGATCGAGCAACGACACCCATTGCGCGGCCGTGGGGCGCGCGATGGGGCCGCCCGGTCCGAACGCCTGTTCGAACGCCTGCGCCAAGGGGGCCGGGATATCCTTCAACGACGGCACCGCAGGCGGCGGCGTCATGCCGACGCTGCGTTGTTTCGAATAGACGAAGCGAAACTCGCGGATGGCGCGGTCCACCGGCATCTCGCCGCCGGAGAAGCGTCCGGAATAAGGATGGCGCCCCATCCACAGCAGTTGAAAGACGACAACGGCCAGGCCGAATTGATCGTGGGTAGGTGTACGCGGGATGGCGCCGAGTGGCTGGCCCTGCAGTTCGGGCGGCGTGTATTCCGGCACCCCGACTTTGCAGAAGTGGATCAAACCGCCGTCGGTGATCTGAAATGAATCTGCATCGATCAAGGCGGCGGTAGCGTTCTTCGTCGAGACCAGCACTCCGGAATGATTGATGTCGCCGATTACGCAACCAGCCGCATGCGCGGCGCCTACCACACGCGCGATGTTGGCCGCAGCACGCACGAGGAATTTGTAGTTCGCGGCCGGGAAGGCCGCCTTGCGCGCACCCGGCGAGTAAAGCTCGTGCAACGGTTCGTGGCCGTTCACCCGCGCCATAGTGAAGCCCGCGAACTTGCCGCGCGCATCCTTCACCGGACTGATCGGGAACGCGATCAGATTGGTGGTGCGGTGGAGTTCGGCCGCGACCATGCGCCGGACTTTGGCTTCGCGGCTCGCAAGATCGGGGAGCGTATATCGTTTGACGAGCTGGTCGCCGGCCGCGTTCAGGGCATAAACTTCGCCCTCCCCGCCGCGGCCGACGAGTTTGCCGAGCTGCAGCCGCGCCCCGTCGGCAGTGTAGAGTTCAAGCGTCATCGGCGCGCCGCGAGGATGAGCGATTTGTCGTCGTCGGTGCGCTCGTTGACGGCAGCGCTGCCGAGATAGTCGTGTAGCGCAGACGAGAGGGATCCGTCGCGCCCACGCACGGCGCTCGCTTCGACCGGCTTGATGAAGCGCTCGAAGAACGGGCCATGGACGGTCTGCTGACCGAAATCCAGAACGAGACGTTCGATGCCGTCGGTGAACAAGGCGACCGCGTCGGCGGGTGCGTGACGGGTGATGCGCAAACGGGGTGCCTCTCCGTCGGTCACGAAATAAGTGGTCGACGCGTATTCTCCGCTCTCGGGCCAACTCGCCGCCGACCAGGCGCCATCGGCGCGCATAACGCAGGCGCCGTCGCCGACGTGGGCGACGAGGGTTTCCTTCGGCCCCACGAAGCAGGCGATCAAGGTCGATGCGAATTGACGGCGCTCCACCTCGCGGCGCGCTGCGACCGCGCCAATAGCGTCGCGCGTCTCGTCAAGCCAGCCCCATATGTCGTCGTCCGTCGGCCAAGCCCCGCGCGACACCGTGAACTTGCGCGCACGCTGGGTGAACGTGCGCACGGCCAAGTGCGCGCCGTGACGTCCGAACGCGGCGCTTCCCGCGCCGTCGCATGTGATGGCGAAGAGGACGCCTGGCGCGACTTCGGCGCACGCCGCTGCATCATCGCATCGGGTTCCGTCCCGGATGTGCGATGTGCCTCGGCAAGTCGCGACCGCCCAAGTCCAGCTCACCTGTTTAACCTGCGGTCGCCCAGCCGTCGGGCGCCGTTGGATTGGCGAGCGCCACCTCATCGCCGGGATTGGAGCGCGACACGGCGCTTAGCGAGGAGGACAGCCACTTGAAGAGTTCGCTGAACGCCAGGCCCTTCAGCTTGAGGGGCGCGCGGGTGGCAAGTTTGCGCAGCGCCTCGAAGTCGGCGCCTTCGACGCCGACCGGGTAGAACATGAATTCCTTCTTCTCCTCGCCCGAATGCACCAGTTCGGTCGCCTTACCGACGCTATCGGTCGGCGCGCCATCGGTGATCAGGAATATCCAAGGTCGATAATAGCTGATGGCGTTCTGACGATAGACGTTCTTGCGGGCGCGCAAGAGCTCGATGCCGGTCTCGATCGCGGCGCCCATCGGCGTGTTGCCGGACGATTCAAGCACCGGCGGATAGAAGGATTGCGCGGCCGTGAAGTCAGCGCGCAATTCCACTGGGCCGAACGTTACGATGGCGATCTCAACACGCTTGGACGCGAGCGAGTCTTCCTTCAATTCACGCTGGAAGGCTTCAAGCCCTGCATTGAGTTCGGAGATCGGCGCCCCTGCCATCGATCCCGACGTGTCGAGGATCAGCAGGCAGGGGCAGCGCTGTTCGGGATTTTCGACGAACTCGGCGCCGCTGAATGGTACTTGATCAAACTCGGACATCCCGCGCCTCCAACACTTGAAGGCAAAGTTAGTCGATCGCGCAGTAAACTAGAATAGCGACAGTTGAATGTCGGCCGCATGGGCAAAATTCTCGCTAATTCAGACGGATAATGCACAACTGCGAAAGCGATCGAAGCCCGAAGGGCCGAGACGCGCACCGCGCGGCTCGGTTCACGAGAGCGCGTCCGCGCTTCGCGCGGTTCGCCCCATCAATCTTGCAGGAGCTTTGTTGGGTGAACACCCAGCTGGTTCGCAAGACGGACCAAGACCATTAAGCTCGGGTTTCGACGACCGCGCTCAATGCCGCGGAGATAAGTCACATCGATCTCGGCATCGACGGCGAGCTCTTCTTGGCTCAAGCCGCGACGCTTTCTAAGCTTCAAGATATTCGCGCCAACAATTGCCCGCCAGTCCATCGCGAGAATGGACGAGACAATGACTATAGTCACCAGGGACTATAGTCCCTATAGTCAACTCTCACGCTTTAGCCTGAGAGCTTTCCGTGTCGCTGTCAGAACGAACGGCTGAAATTCAACGCACTTTCACCAACCGCGGTCTGAAAGTGCTCGGCGCAGTTTGGGCGTCGCGGCGCGCGATCGACTTCGCACTGCGCGGTCCCACAAGCGAAAACAGTGTCGTGCGCTGCACGAACTCGCCGCTGAAAGCCGATTCTCTCGAACTCAAAACCATGCTCGCCGAAGGCGACTTCACGCGCGCCTTCATCGTCTACACCGCCGAAGACCAGCCTCATCTCTCCGGCGAAATAGAAACCTACCCCCTCTCCCGCATCGATGAGCTTGCCGCTCTCCTCGCCAAGGAGAGCGCCCCATGAGCTCCACCCTCGACTGGGCCAACCTCTTCGAAGAGGAAGCCCCTCGCCTTATGCGCTTCCTCCGCCGCTTCGGCCCCCGCATCTCTGCTGAAGACATCTCCCAGGACGCCTTCGCCAAGCTCTGTGCTGCAAAGACCGAAGAGATCGCCAATCCCCAGGCCTATCTCATGACCACGGCCCGCAACCTGGCCCTCAACGACCTTCGCCGTCAGGCCAATCACAAGACCGACGCTTCAGCCGGGATCGAGACGCTTGCCCTCACATCCACTGCTGATCCTGAAGCAGACCTGATCGCCTCCGAGGATGCCTCAGCCGCCGAAGCCGCGCTCGCCGCTCTGGAGCCGCATCTGCGCCAAGCCCTGATGCTTCACATCATTGAGGGCCTGACCCAACCCGAAGCAGCCCAGCGCCTAGGCGTCTCGCGCCGCACGCTCCAGCGCTACATCGAGACGGCCTTGGCGCAGATGGCGCTCGCCCTCGCCGAACCAGACACGTAAAGCTCCAACGCACAATGCCTAGCCGGCAAACCCTGACACGAGCCGAGCGCGAAGCCAGCGGCTGGATCGTCCGCATTAAGGCGCACGATGCGACAGAGCGCGACCGCCGCGATTTCCAGGCCTGGCTCGACGCAGATCCAGACCATCCAAAGGCCTACGCCAAGCTGGAGCGCACCTGGGGCGTGGTCGCTTCGCTGCAGCATCTGAAGGGCCGCGCCGCCGCCAACGACACCGCGCCGCCGCCCCACCGAAGCTGGACTCTGCCCGCCGCCGCGATCGCCGCGTGCGCGCTGCTGGCGATCGCCGCCGGCGTCTGGTTCGCGCAGCAACCTGAACCGGTCACAGCGCAGCAGGTCGAAACCGCCCCCGGCGAACTCCGCACCATCACGCTGGCCGACGGCACCACAATCGAGCTCAGCGGCGGCAGCGAAGTCACGGTCGAGGTCACCGACGGCGAACGCCGGGTAGAACTCACCGCGGGCTACGCCCTGTTCGACGTCACCCACGACGCTCAACGTCCATTCGTGGTGCACACGCCAAGAGGCGACATTCGCGTCCTTGGGACCAGCTTTGTCATTCGCGTCACCGACACTCAGGTCCGCACCACTGTATTACGCGGCAGCGTTAGCGGCGCCGTCGCCCGCACCGGGCTGCTTTCAGTTCTTGGTTCACGCGAGCCCGTTACCGCGGCTGCAAACGAAGAGATCGTGCTGAATGACGACGGCGCCGAGGTCGTGCCGATCGCGGCTGAAGTCATTCCGCGCCGGCTGGCTTGGCAGGATCACATGCTCGCCTTTGACGGCGAGACGCTCAACCAAGCCATCGCCGAAGTCTCGCGCCAAACCGGCTGGACCTTCGAACTCGCCGATCCTGCGCTCGGCGAGATGCGCGTCGGCGGCTATGTCGCTGCTGATCCTGAAGCGTTCATCGGCCTTGTGTCGTCTAGCCTCAACCTCGACGCGCGTCGCGAAGGCGCAAAACGCGTCCTCCTGTATCGCCGCGCCTAGCCCACAATCTTTGTGCTCGTCCAAGAAGAGCCTCGGCCGCTGGGGCAAGGCAAGCCGGCTTGTATTGTTTCGCCGTATACTATACCCCCCTATACTATGGCCCACCTCAACTCAAAACGCGACAAGCTTATCGCCCGCGTGCGGCGCATCTCCGGCCAGATTGCTGGCGTCGAGCGCGCGCTGGAGGCGGATGTCGATTGCGCCGACGTCCTGCAACAAGTCGCCAGTGCGCGCGGCGCCATCAATGGCCTCATGGACGAGATCATCGAGGAGCATCTGCGCGAGCATGTGGCCAAGGCGGGCTTGTCAGAGAAAGCTCGGTCTCAAGGCGCGGATGAACTCATTTCTATCCTCAGGATCTATTCCAAAAAATGACGTCGCTCGCCGATCTCCTGGCGCAAGGCGCCGGTCATGCCTGGCTGTTCATTCCGAGCGCCATTCTCTTGGGCGCGCTGCACGGGCTAGAGCCCGGGCATTCCAAGACCATGATGGCGGCCTTCATTGTCGCGATCCGCGGCACGGTCTGGCAGGCCGTCCTGCTCGGCCTGTCCGCTACGATCTCCCACACCGCCATTGTGTGGGCTATTGCGATGGGCGGTGTTACTCTAGGCCAGAACGTCGATGCTGAAGCAAGCGAGCCCTATTTTCAATTAGCGTCTGCCGGCATCATGCTGGCGATCGCCGCATGGATGGCGTGGCGGACATGGCGTGAGCAGGCAGCGCATGCGCCTCACCATCATGGCCATCAAGATCACCGACACGACGGCGATCACAGCCACGATGAAGTTCAGCGCATCGACACAAGCCACGGCGTCGCGCACCTGGAGATCTACGAAACGGGCGCGCCGCCGCGTTGGCGCTTGCGCTTTGACGGACACGGCTGGCCCGCGAGCGACGTTGAGCTTGAGACTGAACGGGCGGACGGCGCACGCCAACCCTTCCATTTCGTGGCGCGCGACGGATACCTCGAATCGATAGCGGACATCGCCGAGCCGCATGACTTTATTGCGCGGCTGAAGCTCGGCCACGGCGGTCACGTCCACACCTATGATGTGATCTTCATCGAGCGCCCGTATGCGCATGGGCACGACCCCGTTCATGACGAAGCGCGGGCGCTGGACGCCGTTACAGGCGGGGCTGAAGATGCACACGCTCTCGCCCATGCCAATGACATTCGCCGACGCTTCGCTGGGCGGAATGTAACGACCGGTCAGATTGTCGTGTTCGGCCTCACCGGCGGCCTCATACCCTGTCCCGCAGCGATCACAGTCTTGCTTCTATGCCTGCAATTGAAGCGCATAGCGTTGGGCGCGACGCTCGTCCTCAGCTTCAGCATCGGACTTGCGATCACAATGGTTGCGGCGGGCGTGATCGCCGCGCTTAGCATGCGCCATGTTGAGCGCCGCTGGTCCGGCATCGGCACCCTTGCGCGCAACGCCCCTTACATATCCAGCATCTTGATCATAACGATCGCGCTCTTCGTGGGTTATGGCGCATTGCGTGCAATTGCCGGCGCCTAACGCCGCCTCACTCATAGGAATGTGTCATGGGCGCATCGTCGGGGATTGCGATCGCAGCGGATGATTTCTTGATGCCGCAAGCGCGGTTTGGAGCGTCGCCAGACGCGAAAATAAGCACGCCCGCCCGTGGACCAAGAGAGACGCAGGCTTGACGAAGAGGCCGGGGCGCAGCATCTTGCGATCACTCGGGGAGTAGCCGTCCGCACCTTCAGCGGAGCCCGCGTCAACATACTTGGCTTCGGCCATGGCGCGAGAAACAGGCCGACGCGGCCTGGATTGGCGAGACCGACGATGACCGCTTCCGGCTTGGGGCCGATGGGAGCGGCGCGTCGTCGTGTCATGCGCTGGCCCCCCGGAAACTCTGAATGGAAACGGTTCTGGTTTCGGCCGCGATGGTGGCCATTGCCGAGATTGGCGACAAGACGCAGCTCTTGGCGATCGTCCTCGCCGCCAAGTTTCGCAAGCCAATTCCGATTGTGCTTGGGATACTTGCGGCGACATTGCTCAATCACGCCGCCGCCGCGACTGCCGGCTACTTCATTGCGCAATGGCTGAGCGGGAAACTCTTTCAGATCGTGGTGGGCGGTGCCTTCATTGTCATGGCCGGATGGGCGCTCATCCCTGATAAAGAAGACGAAGGCGCGGCGTCACGATCACAAGGCGGCGTCTTCTTGACGACGCTCATTGCTTTCTTCCTTGTTGAGATCGGCGACAAAACCCAAATCGCAACATCGCTTCTGGCGGCCCGCTTTCACAACATTCCACTCGTCACGCTTGGCACGACGATGGGAATGATGGCGGCCAATGTGCCGGCCGTCTTCTTCGGAGAAGCCGTCACACGGGTCGTTCCTCTGAACTATGTGCGCATGGCTGCCGCGGCGGTGTTTGCACTGATTGGCGTCTGGGTCGTGGTGGGAGCGCTCTATGGCGCCTAGGCTCTCTCCCTCTCAGGAAACGGTCGCTTTTGCGCTGGTCGTCGCCGGGATCGTTTTCGCGGTTGTCGCCATCGCGAGCATCTACCTTTGGGGAGATGGCGTGTGGTGGTGATTAAGCGCCAAACCGGAGCGGTGACGTGAACCCGGTCGCGTTCACGCTCATCCCGATGGGGCTTTTCGTCCTCGGCGCCAGCCTGTCGGGCGCATTGCGCCTCACGCCCGCGATGTCGAGCGCCATGCAGCACCTGGCCGCTGGTCTCGTCTTCGCGGCAGCCGCCACCGAAGTGTTGCCAGACTTGCAGCACCAAGGATCGGCGCTGGCGATCGTGATCGGCGGAGGCCTCGGCCTCTTCGCCATGTTCAGCATCAAATTACTGGGCGCACGCTTTCCCGGCCCTGCCGCAATGATTGCCCTGATCGGCCTCGACATATTTATCGACGGCATTGTGCTCGGCGTCAGCTTCGCTGGCGGCGTTCGTCACGGACTTATTCTTTTGATAGCGCTCGCAGTGGAGATCGCATTCCTCGGTCTCGCCGCCGGCGAAGGTCTGTTTCTCATTCTTCGCCGGTACTGGAAGGTCATCGCCGCTGCGCTTGCCGGAGGGTTGCTCTTGCCCATCGGCGCGTTGGTCGGCGGGCCCATTCATGCGCTCCCGCCATCTTGGCTCGCAATGGCTTACGCGTTCGCGCTCATTTCACTGCTCTACCTCGTCACCGAGGAATTGCTCGTGGAAGCGCATCACAAGCCGGACAGCCCCCTTATCACGAGCATGTTCTTCATAGGCTTTCTGGGCCTGCTCGCGATCGAACAGGCGATCCCGCCATGATTGCGCGAACACATTTTCGCCGAAGCGCGTCGCGTTAGCATTTCCACCCAAGGAGAAGATCATGACCTACCGCTTGGTTCACCTGCATTTGACTACCTATGGCGCGCCCACCACTCTGGCGACCATCGATGCCGCCGTCGGTCTCGCCAAGGCGTTCAGCGCTTCGCTTGAGATCACGAGCCCCCGTCTTGACGTTAAAGCGCCGTCGCATTTCCTCGCTGGGCGCATGCTAGCGGGACTCGCCGCCGATCTTGAGAGCGCTGCGGCGGCGAAGGCCAAAGCGCTCGATACACACGCCGAAGCGCGCGCAGGCGCCGCCAGCGTACCGCTTGCCATCACCCCCGTTGCGGAAACGTGGCCGCAGCAAGGAGAGGATATCACCGTTCACGGACGCACCAGCGATATCTGCGTTCTGACGCTGCCTTGCGACAAGCCCGAGCAGCGCTTGAATGCCGAAGCATGGCTGTTCGGCGCAGGCCGGCCATGCTTTCTGATCCCCGAACCGCACGCCGCCGGCTATTCCGCCGCAACATGTTGCATCGCCTGGGATGGAAGCAAGTCCGCGGCGCGCGCGATCGGCGACGCGCTGCCGATTCTGAGGCGCGCGCAGCGCGTCATCATCGTCACCGGCCGCAATGAAAAACCGCTTGCGCAGGACATCCTCGCGCCGCTGGTCGCTTATCTCCAGGTTCACGGCATCACAGCCGAGCCGCAAGAGATCGATGTCGCCGGCGAGAATATTGGCGACGTGCTGCTGAGCGCGGTCGATCGCAACAAGGCCGATCTCCTGATCATGGGCGCATACGGCCACTCACGTTTGCGCGAGTTCATTCTCGGCGGCGCCACGCGGCGCATTTTAGATTTGACGCGTGTCCCGCTTCTTATGTCGCATTGACTTCTTCTCCCGCCTTCCCGCCGCTCAAGACAAGGATAACCCCTGCCGCTTCTCATGTGCCCCAATTGCAGTATCGGAACCCAACAGCTCATCCGAGGTGACGTCCAGATCGACATGTGCCCCCAATGCCGCGGCGTCTGGCTGGACCGCGGCGAACTAGAAAAGATCCTGGAGCAGGAGCGCGCCGCTGCGACACAGTCGGGATCACCCTGGGGTGAACGGAAGTCGAAGCACGAATACAGCGGCGATGCCGAACACCGTCGCCGCGGTCACGACGACGATCACGCCCGCGGTCACAGACGCCGGTCGAGTATTTTCGACATATTTGACTAGGCGGTGCGCGTTCGGCGCGGGGCAAGACTCTACGCGAGCCGCGCTCCACAGTCGCGGCGCAAGCTGCGCAGGAACAACACGTCGTCGAGCGCATCTCGGTTCCGAGACCGGCCCGGCATTCGCCTGCCAATCCATTGAGCGCATCGGCCTCGTTCAGTGCGCACCGGCGTCAGGGATCGAAGCCCGAAGGCCGAGACGCTCAACGAGCGGCTCGGTGCGCAGCACGAGAGCCCGGCGCGCGCAAGCGCGCGACGCCCAGCAAGGCGCGTCCTTTCGCGTCTGCGGAACACTACGCCACCGCCCCCACCGAAGTACGCACCATCACTCTTGGCGACGGCTCCACCATCACGCTGAGCGGCGCCGGCGAAGCTTCAATTGCGATCAGCGACAGCGAACGCCGTGTCGAGCTTACCCGCGGCTACGCCCTTTTCGATGTCACCCGCGATGAGGCGCGCCCCTTCCTGGTGCACACGCCCGAAGGCGACATTCGCGTCCTTGGCACAGAATTCGTGGTCCGCATCAGCGCCAACGAAGTCCGCACCACGGTCTTACGCGGATCTGTTTCGGGCGTCGCCGAACGAGGTGGAATCCTTTCGGGTCTCCAACCCGCCCAAACTGTCACCGCGCAAGCCAATGAAGAGATCGTGCTGCGCGATGAACGCGCCGAACTCATCCCGATCGCGGCCGAAGCGATCCCGCGCCGCCTAGCATGGCGCGACAACATGCTGGCGTTCGATGGCGAGACACTGGACGAGGCGATCGCGGAAGTCTCTCGCCAAACCGGTTGGACCTTTGAACTGGCTGACCCCGAACTCGGCGCGATGCGGGTCGGCGGTTACGTCCCCGCCGATCCTGAAGCCTTCATCGAGCTCATGTCATCGAGCCTCAATCTCGAAGCGCGACGCGAACCCGATCATCGTATCGTGCTTTCTCGCCGCCGCTAACCTGTGGCGCGTCTGTACAGCGCGTCGCCGCGCCGAGCATCCCAACTTCGCTTACCACATCTTGAGCGTCATCTCGACAATCTTGGGAGCCTGCCACCACACGCGTCGCCGCCTAGCATGCGAACACAACCACACCGCGGCGCTCCAACCCTCGTTGGTCCCAAACACGATCATCATAATGGGACGTGGAGCCTGTGCCCCTGGTGTTTCCAGAATGGCCCGCAACACTCGTCGATCGAGCCCGCTTAACCGCCCTGACTGGGCGTTTGGATGTGAGTGCCAGTCACCGAGATAGGTTTCTCTCCCCTGTGACGCTGTGTATCGCTGCGCGATCGCCTTAAGCTGCCACGCTTGGTCCGGTTCAAAATTGTGCGTCTCGCGAACAGCATCAGGACCGGGGCCGATGAGACTGGTAACGACTGCGGTTTCCTCGTTCCAGTACCCCATCAGGACGCCCCCGGTCTCCAGCGGAAACCAGTGCGCGGCGTTTTCCACACATTGCTGATGCAAATTGCGTGGGAGCCAAATCAAGACCGGCGCCCGCATGAGCACGTCTCGCGCCTCGGCAATGGGTCAGTTCGCCACGCGGGCGAGATGCGCTGCCCTTCTGTTGCGAGGCTAAGCGTACGCACTTCGGAATGCGTCGACGCCGGCGACGCAAGCGTCTCAACAATCAGGCGCATCGCTTCGAGCGACAACTCCTGGAGGTCGAATGACGCTCCGGTGAATGTGCGCTCGGCGCAGCCAGGCGGCTGTGTGAGGCCGGTTTCATCACCGAAGCCCGGAGCGCGCAAAATGGACCCGTCGTGGTGAGCAAACTCCAAACACGTCGGACAGCCCGATTGTGGCGCGAAGCGCGCCACGACGCCTCCTGTCACAGGCGGCGACGCGTAGAGCGTGATCAGTGGAATGCCACGATCACAGCAATAGTCGCTGAGAACGGTGGAAACGCCATATGAGGCGGTCGCGTCAATAGCGATATCGACACCATTGAGGACGCTGCTCAGCATGGCGTCGTCACCCGCTTGGACACCAATATTGTGGGTGACCGGCGGATCGACGCGGGTCCAGGGATATTGCTCGCGAATGAAGGCCTCTAGCGAACCGGCTTTGGAGGCGCCCCACGCGCTGGCGCCGAGCGGCCAACGGATTGAGTTGCCGGGCTCGACGACATCGTGATCGACAAGCCGAAGCAGCGCGCACCCGTTGCGTGCGAGTTCCAGTGCAAGAGGCGCTCCTATCGCGCCTAGGCCAAACACGGCGGCCTTCTTGCCGCGCAGGCGATGGAAGGAAGACGCCCGAGCGGCGATGTCGCCGGCGCCGGCACGATAGGTGCGCACGATCGCCACGGTCTTCGCTTTATTCTGCTGGAAAGCTTGGCGTCGGCCATAAGCCACGACAAAGAGCCAACCGAGGCCAAGCTGGCCTTCTTGCAACTCCGTCTTGTAGAGCACAGCAAACCACTGGACGCTGAAGTCCGCCGATACCTTTGACACCGCGGCGGATGGCGCAAGGCGATCCACAAAGGCGCCGAGCTGCCCTTTCACGTCGCTCGGCAGCAACACCTCGTTGACGTACATCCACGGCACGATCGCCTCGCGTGCGCTTTGCACCACTCCTTCGGGCACTGGCTCTGACCACTGCGCAAGTGTCTGTCCAGTGTCGTCTCCGACCTCGGCAACGAGCGCCCTGAATCGTGGCGGCGCATCCAAGCGCTCTTGGCAGTTGAAGCGGATGCGGAGCTTGCCCTGCGTTGCGCTGCCGATATCCCAGCTCGAGTCTACGAGGCAGTAGGAATCGGCAAGGCCGTGCCCGTTCCACCAGAACTCGGCCGGCTCCCCTTGAGGATCTTCTTCGCCTGCGTCGCTCAGAGCATCGGCAAGCTGATGCCCGAGTAAGTCGGCGAGCGTCCATTGCTGGCGCCACTGGCGGCTATCGCGTCCGAGAAGACATAGACTGCCCTCGTCGGGACTGCAGTGTCGCTTGGGAAACGTTGCAGGATCGCCGCGCAGCTGCACGGTCGGACGAAGACGTGGATAAGTGTCTGGATAAATTGCGCGCAGTTCGACCTCGCGTCCTTCGAGAGGCCAGATGAATTCGACAACGAGGCGGCCCTTGTCGAGCGCGGCCTTGTCGATGCGCAAGCTATCGCGAGCTCGCCGCTGAAGCGCTGCTAGTTCTTCAGCAAACAGTCCCGGCCAACGCCGATCCCAAACCGGCGCCGCGTTCGCCGGAAGCTCCTCAACCGAGACGATCTAACCCACCCGGCGAGGCGGCGGCTCCGGTGGATCGTGCGGGCGCGGCGGTACGTGCTCCGGCGGACCGGGCGGCACATCATCAGGGCGGCGGGGATCGCCTTGATGACCTGGGTCATCGGGACGACCGGGATTGTCGGGTTTCCCTGGCATTATCATTCTCGCTGGTTGCGGGACGGCAAGCGTGCCAGAGATGTGGTGAGCGCGGACAATGCGCGCAAGCCAGCGTTCGCGTAACGATCACTTCGATCCGCCAGCGGAATATATTCCATTTTGCCCAACGCCGCCGGCATCACTCTCGCCGGTTGATAGTGCCCCGAGACGGAGACGGCTCGCGTCAGGGATCGAAGCCCGAAGGGCCGAGACGCGTGAGCGGCTCGGTGCGAAGCGCGAGAGCCCGGCGCGCGTCAGCGCGCGACGCCCACATCGACGCACTATCTTATGTACCCGCCAACATATTGCGCCGCTTCCTCATCGCCGACGATCTCAAGCGCGTCTGCTGGCAGCACGCGGACTTGGATCGCTCCGATCTCATCGGGCGGCGCGTTCAACCATTCTTCGCACACGGCGCTGTCGCCTAACACGACCGGCATCGCCTTGGCATGCACGGGCCGAACAAGATCGTTTGCGTCGGTCGTCAAGAAACCGAACAGCACGTGGTCGCCTTCATTCGGCTCTTTCTTGGAGCCGTAGTCGCCGTACCAGGCTCTGTAGAGGCCGGCGAAATACATGAACCCCCGATCCGGCGGCGCAAACCACCGAATCTGTTTCTTGCCTTTCGGCGAGGCATCTTCGTACTCACTGAAGGCGGTGAACGGCACAATGCATCGATGCGCCACGCCCAAGACGCCACGCCAATGCGGGCTCTTTACATTGCGGATGTTGGCGACAGGCGCGCCGCCGAATTGCGGCGGCCCCGGCAAGCCCCAGCGCATGGTTTGCCATTCAAGCTGATCCGTCCGCTTGCCGTCGATCCATCGGCTTCGAATGATAGGCGCCTGGCTCTTCGGAAACACCTCGAGCACCGCGTTGCCAAGCATCGGATTGATGCGGGTCTCGCTCCACTCGTCGAAGCCCCAATAGTCTCTTTCCTTTCCGGCCTTGCGGATGTCGGCGGCGTATCGATTGCACATGCGGGGAAGCTAAAGGCTTGGCCTTCCGTACACCAGCGGGAGCGGTGGCATGATCCCGCGCTTCACCCCTTCTTGCGTGCGACTGGAGCTGAAAGCCAAGCCTGCAACGCTTCCGTCCTTATAAGCGTACGATTGCCCACCTTCACCGCCGACAATTTTCCCTCTTTGATCGCACGCCAGATCGTCGTTCTACCAATACCAAGAGCGCTCGCGGCGTCCTTGATTCCGTAAGCGAGCTTTTCCGAAGGCAACGCGATGACGGGCGGCGGCGGTGGTGGCGGAGGCGCCGGCTCTGAAGGCTCCTCCTTCTTGAACGGATAAAGCTGGATTTCTTCCCAGAGGTCGACCGCCGCACGCAAATGCTGCGCCATCGCGCTGACGCGCGCATCGCGATGCTTCATCTGCGCTCGTTGAAAATCGCCCATGCCTCTCATCGCGTTCCTCCTCCGCGATGATCGGAGAGCGCGCGTCTGCGGGTTAGCCCTCCATCCGCAAACATTGTCCGCGCAGGCGTGGCGCAGTTTCCGAGCTGAGGTGTCTTTCTCCCGACAACGCTCGTTCAAGAGCGGAAGGGGGAACAATGAAGGGCAAGACCACCAAGCGGCATGATCGCCGGCGAGAGCTGGCGACGGCTCTGCTACTCGGCGCCATGGGCGCCGCCGTCACCGAACCGGCGCTCGCACAAAGCGTTCAGCAGATCAGCGATGAGCGCATTGAGTTTGACATTGCCGCTCAACCGCTCAGCGGCGCCCTCAGTGAATTCGCGCGGCAAGCACGCGTGAACGCGCTGTACTTCTCTGACGACCTTCGCGGCCTCTCCTCCCCACAGCTGCGCGGCTCGTACACGCGCCAGCAGGCGCTCGATCTTCTTCTCGCGCGCTCCGGCTATAGCGGACGCATAAGCGACGGCAATCTCGTGATGGCGCAGGAGCAATCGTCCCGCCCCCAGCGGGAGAGCGCCGCGAACGGCGCCGTTGATTCCACTCAAGCCACCGCAGACACCGATGAACCAGGCGCCGACGGCGCCCAGCCGGACGAAGAGATCGTCGTCACCGGCACGCGCATTCGCGGCGCGGTGCCTGCGGGCGCCAACCTCCTCACGCTTGATCGCGGCGACATTGAAGAGAGCGGCCGCACGACCGTCCAAGACTTGCTGCAAACACTTCCGCAGGTTTTTCCAGGCAGCCAAGGCGAACTCACTCAACTCAACTCAACGGCGCCCGGCAACAACATCGCCTTGGGCTCGACGGTCGATCTTCGCGGCCTGGGCTCAGACGCAACGCTTACCCTGCTAAACGGGCGCCGCCTCGCGCCGGCGGGGCTCGGCAACTTCGTTGATATCTCCGCCATCCCTTTGGCCGCGATCGAGCGCGTCGAAGTGCTCGCTGACGGCGCGTCGGCCACGTATGGCAGCGACGCGGTGGGCGGCGTGGTGAACGTCCTGCTTCGGCGCACGCTGGACCGTCCTGAAACAAGCGCCCGGTTCAGCGTCGCCGACGGCATGAATGAGACTGGAGTTTCTCACGTGCTGGGTACGGACTGGTCGGGCGGCTCGTTGATCGCCGGTTATGAGTATCGCCAGCGCGATGCGCTCGCTGCATCCGACCGCGACTACGCGGCAAACACAGATCTCACGCCGTTCGGCGGCACGAACTTTTCCCGCTTCACGGCTTCACCCGGCAACATCATTCTGGTGGGCGGCACGCCCGTCACACTCGCAATCCCAGACGGTCAGGACGGACTTACGCTTAGCGAAGGCGATCTGCTCAACGGCGTGGTCAATCTGCAAAACGGCAATGAGGGCTCATTCTTGTTGCCGGAGCAGCAGAGCCATTCACTGTTTGGCTCGCTCAGCCACGATTTCAACGCGAACGTCCGCCTCTTCGTCGATGTGTTGGCGTCACAACGTGAGGCTCACGCCGAGAAGGCGCAGCTCGGCGGTGTCGTCGCCGTTCCGGAGACGAACTACTATCGCCAACAGAACGGCTTGTTTGCCGGCGATGGAGACATCTACCTCGCATATTTCTTCGGCGACGATCTCGGTCCGCTGATGACGGACACACAGTCCGACACCATCGCCACGGCGGCAGGTCTGGAATTCGCGCTGCGCTCGGATTGGCGCGTCGAAGCGAGCATCTCTTACGGCTTTCACGCCGACGAGGTGGACAACACCAACATCGCCGATTCCGGGGCGATCGGCGCGGCGCTTGCCAGTTCCGATCCTTCAATTGCGTTCAACCCGTTTGGCGACGGGGGTGATACGCCCGCCGCGGCGCTGGCCGCACTTACAATGCGCCAGCACATCGAGACCGATTCAGAGCTGACGGGTTACGCGCTGCGCGCTGATGGCGGTGTGTTCGACTTGCCCGGCGGTCGCGCGCGTGTCGCGCTGGGTATCGAACGACGCGACGAAACCTTCAGCATCGACAGAACCGAGACTTCTGGTTCGGGCCTTATCAGCAATCCGTTCACGCAAGAGCCTGGCGAGCGCACCACCGATGCGATCTATGCTGAGGCGTTCTTGCCCGTGCTCGACACCGTATCCTTGTCGCTCTCGGTGCGCCGCGAAGACTCCTCTGACTTCGGCGACGCAACGACGCCGAAGATCGGCGTGCAATGGACGCCGTTTACGGATCTCACTTTGCGGGCGACTTGGGGTGAGTCTTTCAAGGCGCCGCAGTTCGCCCAGATGTTGGGTGGCACCGGCGCCACGATCGGTTCGCTTCCGGGATTTCTAGATCCTGACGCCACCAACGGGTCCACCGGACTCCTGCAAATTCTCGGCGCCAATCGTGAGCTTGAGCCAGAGGAAGCCGAGACCTGGACCGCGGGCTTTGAACTTGCGCCGTCTTGGCTCAATGGGTTCCGGCTCTCGGCCACGTATTTCGACATCACCTTCTCGAACCGGATTGCAATCCCCGGCTTTATTCTCGACGCCTTCCAGAACCCCGAACAATACGAAGGCTACTTTATTCGCAACCCGACGCCGGATCAGATCGCCTTCTATTTAGGACTGACGGACGATGTATCCGGCGTCATTCCGCCGGATGGGATTGAAGTCATCTGGGACGAGCGGCTAACTAACCTCGCCTCGCTGCGCGTCCGCGGCGTCGACCTCTCCGCGTCCTATGCCTTCGACACTGACTTCGGCGAACTTTCGGTGTTCGCCACGGCGAGCGGCCTGTTGCAGTTCTCGCGACAGAACAATCCGTCTCTCGCGAGCGCCGACGTGCTCGATACCATGCTCAACCCGGTGGATTGGCGCGCCCGTGCGGGCGTCGCGCTCGACACCGGCACGTGGCGCGGCGCGCTGTCGATGCAATACACGGACGCTTACCGCGACACGTTCAGCACGCCGGCTCGTGATATCTCATCGTGGACGACGTTCGACGCGCGCATCTCACGCCACTTCCAGGTCGGCGATGACGGCGCAGGGACAGAGATTACGCTCGACGTTCGCAATCTCACTGACGAGGATCCTCCATTCGCCAACAATCCGATTGGCATGGGTTTCGATACGCTGAACGCCTCGCCGGTGGGACGCGTTGTCATGGTCGAAGTGAGGCAGCGTTGGTAACGCGCTTCACGCGCGCCGCTGCATTGGCGGGGATCACCCTCCTCTTTTCAGGCCAAGCAGCGGCGCGCCCCCCAACTGCGGAAGATCTCCTCGCGCTCATCGAATTGGGCGACTATCGCGGCGGCCTGTCGATCTCGCCCGATGGCCAAACACTGGCCGTGTTCGCCCGCGAAACGCGCGTACGGAGAAATGACTATCGCTATCGGCTTCTCGTGATGCCGAGCACGGGCGGTTCGCCACGCGAGATCGCCGACGCAGGCGACATCATATTGCGCGATACCCCGTATGGCCCGACCGGCGCCGCAGCGGACCGGGCGCCGGTTTGGTCGCCCGGTGGGCGCTATCTTGCTTACATCGCTGAACGCGATGGGCGTGCCGAACTCTGGCGCGCCTCGCCGGACGGCGCGGCCGCTCAGTTGCTCGTCGACGGGCCTGGTGAAGTTCTACGCTTTGTATGGCTCGACGAGACCAATCTCGTTGTGGAAACCGCCGCTCCACGCGATGCCTTGAGCGCTGCCTCATCACGTGCAGCGACGTATGGCTTCCACCCCGACGACTTCTTCACGCCCTACGCGAGCCTCACACCGCGCGCGACCGTCGATCCACCGCGCGTGCAACTTGTCGTCAACGCAGCAACGCGCGCCGAGCGGGCGGCATCGCAGGACGAGAGCGAGCGACTCAACGTCCGTCCACCCCATCCAGCGCCGCCTAATGCTATCGCGCATGATCGAACTGGCGACGCATTTGCCTGGATCGCGCCGCGCATCGCCGGCGATCAAGCCTCGACCCCCGCGCTCGGCCTCTATTACGCCGCCGCCGGGGTCCGCGATGTCATGATGTGCGCGGATCCCGCCTGCAGCGGACGCATGCTCGGCGCATGGATCTTCGCCGATCGGATTGTGTTCCGCAGGATGGAGGGACACGGGGGCGGCCTGACCGCGCTTTATGCATGGGACTGGCGGGCAAACACGGTACGCCGCATCCGACGAGCGGACGAAGAACTGTTTGGCTGCGGCCGCGCGGCCGCCCGGCTGGTCTGCCTGCAGGAAAGTCCCATCCAGCCGCGCCGCATTGTCTCGATCGACGTTGATACGGGCGACCTCGATGAACTTTACGATCCAAATCCCGATTGGCGGGCGTTCGACCAACCACGCATTGAGACTCTTGAAGTCCACGACACTTACGGCAACGCCTCCTTCGCCCATCTCGTCTTCCCCGCAAACTATCGAGCCGGACGTCGTTATCCCGTTATTGTGGTGCAATACCGCTCGCGCGGCTTTCTGCGCGGCGGCGTCGGCGGCGAATATCCCATTCTGCCGCTGGCTGGCCGCGGCTATTTCGTGCTGAGTGTCGATCGGCCCGAATGGCGCGGCGCCGAGGCATCTATTGCCCAAGCGGAGCTCGATCAGCGAACGGCGTTAGATAACTCCGAGAATCTGATGAAGCAGTCCGCGCTTGAAGCTATGCTCGCTGAGCTTGACCGGCGCGGCCTCAGCGATCCACGCCGCATCGGCATCACCGGACTCAGCGACGGCGCGGAGACGCTCTACTGGGCGATCACCAATTCCGACCTGTTCGCCGTGGCCGTCGCCAGCACGCAACCCACCGATACCACGGCATGGACGCTTGGCTCGCGCGCTTTCCGGCAAAGCCTTCTGAGCGAAGGCATGCGCGGCCCCAACGCCGATGGCGACGATCCGTGGGCGGCCTGGTGGGCGCGCAATGCGACCGTGCTGCATGCGGAGCGGATTCGCGCGCCCCTCCTCATGAACCTAGCTGAAAGCGAAGCCATTATGGGATTTCCGTTGGCGACGCGGCTCGAGGAACTCAATCGCCCCGTCGACACTTACGTCTATCCCGGCGCTTATCACATCAAATGGCGTCCGGCTCAGCTCTTGGCGGCGCAGACGCGCGCAATGGCCTGGCTGGACTTCTGGTTACGCGGCGTCGAACGCGAGGATCCCGACGAGCCAGGACGGCTAGACCGTTGGCGTGCTTTGCGCGACCGCACTGCCCGCCGCTAGAGCCGACACGGCGCGTTCACGCGCCGTCTCCAAGTTTCGGAGCCAACATTCGGCGGCGATGAGTGCATAGAGACCGTCCGCCGCCATTCCGTCTTGCAGCCAGCCGCCCGCGAGCGCGCGCTTCAGCGCCTCGGAATCGACGACGCCGTATTCAACGAGCCTCCCTCCGCACAGGAGGTCGCGAATCCAAGCTTCGTTGGCCGCAAGGACGGCTGCAAAATAGCGCGTGGTTTCGCCCTTGGTGACGCGGCGCGCGACATCGAGCGAAACGATATCAGCGAAGGCCGCTCGTGCGAGACCACGTTCCGTGCCGCCCGCAATCATCACGTAGGGCGGAATGCGCAGGCAGGTCTCTATGATAGGCTGCGATAGCAACAACGGATGCGTGCGACCGCCGCCGGGGAGCGCGCCTTCATCGAAGTAACTGAGCGCTTGAAGCAGCTGATGAATTCTGAGCACACGCGCAGGTGATGCCCATCGAAGTTTGGCCAGCCAGGCGTGGTCGGGCTGCGCCTCAGCATCGTCCCCTGCCGGTTTGAGCGCGCCCATGACATTGGAGTGAGGCCGAACTGGTGGCGGTTTCAGCCGCGCGGCGCCGACGATCATGGCGGCGAACACATCCCAGACGGGTTGTCCGGTGAGCCGCGCGGTGTCGAGCGCGATTTTCATAAGCGCGTTGGGGTGCAGGCGATCGCAAAGCGCATCGGCTGCGATCCAAGGCGTGCGGCTGCGCTGGAAGAGATGATCTCCGCCCTGCCCCGAGGTGATAAGGCTCACGCCAAGTTCGTCGTAGAATGCCGTGAGATCGCGGTTGCCCAGACTGAGCAATGTAAGCGTCGGTTTGGCCGTGAGCGGCGCATTCAAGCACAGCGCATAGTTTACCCGCGCAGGATCGAAGCGCAGCTCCTTGAGTTCTGCTCCATTTGCGACCGCCACCGCGCGCGCGTGAGCGCGTTCGTCGCCTTCAGGCGCGCCTTCCCAATATTCCGTGACGCAGATGACCTCCGCCTCGGTGTTGCGGCGGAGCAGTCCCAGCATGACTGATGAATCAAAACCGCCTGACAGCCGAAGCGCGATCCGCCCGTGCGGTCCGCCCCACGCCTTCACGGTCGCGTCCGCCGCGGTGCGCAACGCCTCTTTGCCTTCGCTCCAGTCAAGCGGCTTTCTGGCGCGCGCGAAATCCCTTGGCGTCCACACCGCTTCAATCGTCCAACCATGCCGCGGATAGATCGCGCACTCTCCAGGCGCGAGCTCCTCAACACTTTCAAGGCCGGTTCGCCGGCCAGCATGCGGTGGGTATCGCAAGAATGCGCGAATGAACCCAAGGTCGGCGCGAGTTTCGGGCGCTAGCCGAAGGAACTCCTCAGCGTCGGAGAAGAAGATGCGCACGCCGTTGACTTCGGAGAAGAAGCAAGCACGCGCGCCGCTTGGATCGCGAAGCACGCGAACAATGTCAAAGCCGCGATCGATCAGGACGGCGACATAGGCCCCCCATCGCTCGGCGATCCACGTTGGCGTGGGATCGATGCACGCCTCACATGGCGGCGACGGATCAGGCTCGCGCCCGAAACGTTCGCCGAAAACAAAGCCCATGCCGTGAGGCAGAACTTCGATGGGCCCGGGTCCGCGATGAAGCAGCACAAGGCCACGCCAGTCGATGAGAGACGTGGCGCCCTCGCTTAGGCGCTCGGCAAGCGCGCGCGACGCGCGCGCCTCATCACGCTCTCCAGGCGTCCAGCGAAAACCAAAGAAGGACACCGTCACACCCACGCAATCGGCGTGAAAGACGCGCAATGATCAGAACTGTCGCCGGCGAGCCAACCTTGCCACTCGACCCAGCAATGGGCGGCGAACGGCGCCGTGCGCACACCAAACACGAGGTCTGGTCTTAGCCCACGCATCACCATGAAACGAAAAAGCGCCAAGGCGTCGAAGAGACAGACACGCCGACGCGGAAACCAGGGTCGGAATGACTCGAACACGCCGATCAAATGTTGCGTGTCTGCTTCGGGCTTTACGGCGCGGGACTTCAAATCGGCCAAGCGCGCAAGCGTTAGATCCAATCTGCGGCGGGTGAGCGTGCCTGCAGTCCACCAGCAAGCAGAAGCACACAGGCCATACTCGAAAAGCGACGCCTTCGACTGCTCCGTGGGGAGAAGCTTCTGCTCCGGCGCGGCTGTACGTGACCCATAAGGTGCGCGACACGGCCCGACTGGCTCAATCAGGCCCAGCTCAATGAGCCGCGCGCCGCTCCCATGCGCACATTCTGTCTCTACGAGTCCAACGATGTCGGGAGCGCTTCGCAGAGGGACGCTCCAATAGCGGTCGAGGCGCAGATCAAGAAGGACAATGTAACGGCCGTCCTTGCAGGCGCGAACGTGCGGACTCAATTGGTAGGTTGTCATGGCAGCGTCGCCGGGCGCGTGATCCGCGCCCGGCGTTCCTCGCGAGGTCACATGTCGCGCATGTGCGGCGACACGAAGTTCTCTTTGAAAATCGGGTCCCAAACCCCGAGAGTGACTTCACTCGCGGGCCCGAGGTCGGTCACGGTCTCGTCGTGATCCAAGTCTTCGTGGGTTTCCATCACAGAGCTCCTTCAGAAGCTGGCCTGCGGCGCAAACAACGGCGTCTGCGCCGCAGACGGACGATCAGAAGTCGCGCGCTTGCGGCGTGACGAGGTTTTCCTTCTTCACGGGATCATAGATCCCTTGCGTCACTTCCGTGGCGGCGCCGAGGTCCACGATGTCTTCTTGACGTTCGGTATCTTCGCGCATTGCACTCTCTCCATCCACCGCATGACCTTGCGGCGAGTGACAGCCTGCAACTGCACAGCAAGATTTGGCGGACTATCTGACTAAAGATTTCGTCGGAAGTTTTGAGGCGCATTAGGCGCCGTTGTTGGGTATCGCCTTGGCGTGCGCCGCACTTCTTATGAGCGCACAATGACTGATACGCCGATCAAAATATCTGCGCAGTTTATTGGCGAGTACCGCGCCGCCACGATCAAGTACGGCGGCAATTCGGTGCAGCTCGTCAACCGCGCCTGGCAGGGCCTCGCTTTCGGCGCGCAGCGCCTGCTGAAGGCGCTCGTCAGCGGACCGGCCAGCGCGCCGGGCCTCGGTATTAGCGTTGCGGTCGATATGCCCCATCACCGCCAAATACGCACCGGCATAGTCTGCGTCCGGCGACATCGCCGGTACGGCTTCGGGTGCATACGATTGCAATGCCCACTTTGTCAGGTGTTGGCGCCATTGGTAGAGTTCACGCAGCTCCCGTTCCGACCAGAAGGCGACTTGATAGATGCGCGAGGCGTTTAGCTTTACCAATCGCTCTGCCGCCAGAATGGCCAAACCATATCGGACCGGCGTTGCGCTTACGCCGAACTGAGCTGCGAGCTTGTCGATATCCAGACGCTGCAGGATCACAAACTCGCCGGACAAGATTGCTTGTTTTATCTCCTGGTAGACGCGTTCGCCGGGACGCGGATCAAGCGCCATCCTCGCCTCGCACACCGCGCGCCGCATAGTGCTCCTTGAGCTGCGCCTCGATCTCGGGCGTCAACGCATCGACATGGGGCATGAACCCACGCTGCTCTTGCAGGTAATTGATCGGGTCCTGCCCTTCCCAGCCGCCAAGGTTGGGCCGGTGAATGCGATATCCGATCAGCTGTTGGAGGTCTGTCGGAAAGGAAGCAGCGACCTCGCGCGGATAGGCCAGGAACTGATTTTCATATGTCTTGAGCCATCCCAAGCAATAGCTGACGATGACACCGGTGCGTGGAAGCGCGGTGAGGTTTTGGCCCGCGCCGTGCGTGAGCGAGCCCAAGAAGAGGAGCGCCGAGCCCGCCTTCATGGCGCCGGGCACACTATCGGCGGGATCGACGCCGCGGTCGAGCGCCGCGCGGTGGCTACCCTTCCAAAGGCGCGTTGCGCCATTTTCCTCGGTGAAGTCGCTCACGGCCCACATGACGTTTAGGAGCCAGTGTCGCCCATTCGTCGGCCAGGGCCACATCTCCTCATCACGGTGCGGCGCTTGAGGCCGCTCCTGGCCATGCACACGCACGGCTTGGGTCAGATTGAGTTGAATGCAATCGCAATTGGGCCTGAGCAATGCCTCGGCAATCGCCAGAATGTAGGGGTCCATTACGAGGTCGCGGGCGCTTGGCGCCTTTGAGAGAAGCCCACCAACACGCGTCGTCTTCCATCCGTAGAAATCCCCTTCGCACCTGGGCGTTGCTTCGAGCCAAGGTTCGAGCTCCTCAGCGAGCTTGCGACAGCGGCGCTCGTCGAGCAGATTTTCAAGCACGACAAATCCATCTTGTTCCAGGATCGACAGGTGATCTCGGCCCGCAGGCGGAAACGAAACAACGTTCGAAGCTTTCATCATGGCGTTTCTCCTTCACGCCGCTTGAGTGAGATCGCCGCCGAGAAATCGGGTTACCGGCGCTTTGATGCCGTTGCTTTTGCGCACGCGCTTTAAGCCCTGCTGGTCGATTCCGGCGACAAAAGCAGTAAGGCGATCGCGGCCGACCCGACGCGCCGGACCTAATGGCTGCGCATCCCAACCTGCCCTGGCCGCGAGCGGTGTCAGCGCTGCGCTCGCGACAAACGTCACGCGCTCAATGCCGAAGATGAGCGCCGTCTCCATGATGCCGGCGATGATGCGCGCGAGCAAATCGTGGCGCGGTTGGCCGTGCGCTGTATCAGGCGCGGGACAAAATCGCGTCGCCTCCCAAACGTCGGGCCCCGCGGGCGGGTCGCCATCGCACAAGAAGCGGAAATGATCGGCCAGAAGATGCGGGCGATCGGTCTGTAGGAGGCGCGCTGAGCCCGTCACCGGCGCGCGCGGCGCCGCCGCTTCGATAAGATAGATCGCCTCGGGACAATCGTACGCGTCTATCTCGACGCCGGCGCTTTCCTCCAAGCGCCATTTCATCTGATCGATGAATACCTCTTTGCGCTGCCGATGCATCTCCATTAGCGCGTGGTGGTAATGGCGCCGATTGTCGGCGGTGACGATGTGGATCATGGGATCTCCGTGCTCGAGAGCTCGGAGATTGATCAGGCTTCCGGTTTCGCGAAATGGGCACGAACGTGCCTATTGACAAATAGCAAAACCCGCTCAAGCGGCGACGTCCTCTAGCCTGATCTGCCCATCCTTGAGCGCGCGGACGAACGCCTGAACACGGCTTGCGACGCCATATTTGTGCATTGCCCGGCGCACGACGTTGTGCACGGTGTGCTCGCTCAATCCCAGGATAATGGCCATGTCGCCGTCGTCCTTTCCCTGCCCCAGCAATTGCACGCACTGACGTTCGCGCGGGCTGAGCTCTGGCTTGGGAGGAAGCTCCACCAAGCGGAGACGGCGCGCACATTCGTGCGCATAAACACCATACCAGTGGGCCTTCTGCGCATTCAGCGGGTCAACACCATCGGGCCCAATGACCAGCGAACACGACGCCGGCAATGCATCAGGAGCGTGGATGGGAATAGTGATGCCGTCCCTCAATCCAACGTCCGCCGCCTCGGAGAGGATGCGCAACTGATCTTCAGCGAGCCCTTTTCGAAACCTTTGGTCGCTCCATTGAAATGGCAGGGTTTGGCGTCTCGCCGCCCAATAGACGGGATCGCGCTTGGCGTACTTCTTCGCGCTGAAGCGTTCGAGCCAGGCCAATGGATAGTCGACCATCATCACGGCGTCGGCCGGCGGGTTAAGCGGATCGACGTGGGACGCACATGCGGCGTGGGTAAATCCGAGCGCGCGAATCTCGCGCATGAACGCTGCTTGCACTTCTGCAACATTCTGGGCCCTATCGCAGACCTCCGCGAACGCCCAATTCACGCGCGCTTGCATGATACTCTCCTCGCCTAGCGCGCAACTTTAGATGGAGCAGAGGCGCGACTGGCAAGAGCATGCGTGACAATTTCACGACGGCCGGTCAGAGCCCGACTGACGTTAAGATATCTTGAGAAATCTCCGTGAATACTTCGGGATTCAATTCTGAACTCAAACGATCGGTTTGATTTGTCCTGATGCAATGGCGCGCGCTGCGGCTTGTATGCGCGTACTCGCCCCAAGTCGTACGCGCGCGCGTTCGATGTGTCGCCGAACGGTCGCCACGCCAATCTCAAGCTTTCGTGCGATCTCGGCATCGGTGAGCCCGCTGGCGCAGAGTTCGAGCGCTTGGCGTTCTCGCCGTTGTAGCTCCTCAAACCTTGGCGCTGGCTCCGCGCAAAGCTGCACCGCGCGGTGGTGCACCAAGATGTTGGCTATTCTGCCGGCGTCATAGACGTGCTCGGGGACGTCGGGAACGGTCGCTACAAGCGACCCTGACGCCTTTTGCAGATCAATGGACGAGAGTGAGTGGGTTCGCCCGTATCGCAAACCAAACTCGCTGGCTTCGCCAAGGATGCGGCGTTGGCGCCATGATAAGGGCTGACGGAATTCGCGATCGGTCCAAATGAAATCGGTGACGCCCGCGTCAGCTGCGCGGAACACAGGATCGATCAGATGGTAGCGCTGCGCTGAGAAGTGGGCGATCCATTCTTCGGGATAGTTTTGGAAGACGTATGTGGCCCGCTCAGGTTTGAGCGGGTCAACGTGCGCGCCCAGGGCCATAAAGGTGAAACCCAGTTCACCCAAACGAGCGCGCCAGACCGTTTCGAGCGCGTCGAGGGAGCCAGCGGCCTCGCACTGCGCGCCGAACGCAATGAAGTCTGGCGTGACGATGAAGCTCGTATCGGCCATGCAATCTGAAGTATAGCAGCATTTGCAGCCATCATCACCTGCTGTCCTTTGTCCCAATTGATCACTTAACACCAACGCCGGTGAGGAAACTCGCATTTGAGCTGTCAATGCATGCGTTCGGCGCCTCACGCGGTTGCAACGTGTGGAAGCGCGAGCCGTGCAGCGAGACGCTCCGCTCATGGTGGAGCGATTACTTACCATACGATCAGCTTGGACTAGCGTCGCGGCGCTGACGATCATTGTCATGGCCTGCTTTGCGGCCACCCAATCGTGCGCGCGCGCATTCAATTATCAAAGCGCCCTTGGCCGCCCGCTCGCGGTGTTTGGCCGGGCGGCGATCTATTCTCCCTTCGCGATCCTCACCTGGTCGAAGCGTTGGAGCACACAATATCCCCGCGCCTTCGCGTTGCCGAAACTGATCCTCTTCGTCGGCTTCGTGAGCGGCGCGATTCTGGTGCTAGTTGCCCTCAGGGCGCCGCATCCGAGCCAAACGCCATTCGGGGCAAAGAGTTGGGGCGAACGCAAAGATGCACGCGCCGCCGGCCTCTTTGCTGAAAGCGGCATCGTCATCGGAAAACTAGGCGGCGAGATTCTCGCCTACGATGGCCCACATCATCTCTTGCTCACGGGCGGCACGCGTTCGGGCAAGACCCGCGGCAGCGTCATCCCGACCTTGCTCGCTTCGCCGCATTCGATCCTTGTTTTGGATTTGAAAGGCGAGCTGCATTCCGGTGATGCGCGGGTTGAGTTTCCCGGAACCGCGGGTTGGCGCGCCAAGCTCGGCCCAGTCATCCGCTTTGCGCCAACCGATGCGGCCTCAGACCGGCTCAATCTTCTGGATACGATCCGGCCAGGCGCGCAAGAAGTGCGCGACGTTCAGAACCTCGTTGAACTCATCGCCGACCCTTACGGCGACGGGCGCTTCCAGGAGTTTTGGGATCGCGCCGCTAAGCAAATCCTAGTCGGCCTTATCATCCACGTCGTTTATGCCGAACCGCTGCCCAGCAAGACGCTGGCGCGCGTATTTGAATTGCTGACCCGCTTCGACGACACGGTGAAGCTGATGGAGGCGACGCTTCATCGCAAAAACGAAACCAGCGGCGAGCCTGAAACGCACCCTGAAGTAAAACGCGCCGCGCACTCTTACGCGGCCTATCATGAGAAGCTCCGGGCCGGCATCAAGGCAACGGCCGAGAGTTATCTTGGGCTCTTCGCCGATCCGCTTGTACGTCAAAACACGGCGACCTCGACCTTCCGTATTTCCGACCTTATGTGCGCCGACGAGCCGGTGACCCTCTATCTTTGCTGGCCGCCAAATGACGCCAAGCGCGTGAAGCCGCTCATCCGCCTCGTCTTCGGCGCTGTCCTTCGCGTTCTGATGGAGCATCAGGAACGCGCCGCCGATGGTCGCGACAAGAAACGTAACCTACTTCTTCTGCTCGACGAATTTCCCCAACTCGGCAAGCTCGACGTGTTCGAGCAATCGATGGGCGCGATGGCGGGCTACGGGCTCAGAGCCTATCTCGTCACCCAATCGTTGCATCAGGTCACGCAAGCTTATGGGCGCTATCACACGATCTTGGACAATTGCCAGATCGTCACGAGCTTCGCGGCCACCGATGTCGAAACCGCCGAGACGATCTCAAAGCTTGCTGGCGACATCTTCGAGATGCGTCCGCAAGAAACTTGGTCGGGCAAGCGCCAGTTGTTTGGGCTCGATCATCGCGCCATCACCTATCGTGAGGAACGTCGCCCGCTGCTGTTGCCATCCGAGGTGCGCCGGCTCAGCGAACGTGAGGAACTCATCTTCGTCACCGGCGCAAAGCCGCTGCGCGCCGAGAAACTGCGCTACGACGAGGAGCCGATCTTCCGTGCGCGACTGCTACCCGCCCCCGACGAGACACGTCGGCGCGCGCTGCCTTCGCCCTGGACCGGAATCTCATCCCTTGGGTTCGCGCAACGCCGCGCGCCTGACGCACCACCTGGACGCGATGGCGCGGTTGTTCGCGCCCTCACCCAGAAAACCCCGCTCCGCTCGCGCACCGCGTCAGAGCAGCAACAGGGCGATCTCCTTTCGGCGCTGGAGACGAACCAGCCGGAGGGAAGCAACGAAGACGATGCTTCAACCGCAACGCCAGCTACGACGGCCGCGTCCTCCCGCTTTGCGCTGCGTCCGGCCTCCGATCAACCAAACGAGGCCGGTTCATGAGCGCCAGGCCCAAGAAGAAGATTACCATCTATCTCGAGCAAGACCTCGCGCGTGCGCTCGACTTGGAAGCTCGTCTTCGCGGTCTGCCGACGACGCGCGCGGCGGCTGATGCGTTGCGGCGTGTTTTCCTCGATGAAAAGGATGAAGCCGTCGCCGACGCGGTGAAGATGCGGCTAGACCGCCTCGAAAAGCGCGAAGTGGTGCGCGAGCGCGAGATCGCCATCGTCAAAGAGACGCTGCTCCTTTTCATTCGCGTTTGGCTTGAGCATACGCCGCCTCCGCGGGAGGAAACGCTCGACGCCACCAATGCCGTCGCGGAGCGGCGCTTTCAGTCCTTTCTTGAACTCCTCGCCGAGAGCATGGCGCCGGGACAGACGCTCTTTCCCTACGCAGCCCATGGCCGCCGCGCTGAGGCTGGCGGCGCCGTCAATGGAGCGGCGGAATGAACGCAACCTCCCCCTCTCAAGAACGCATCGTCGCTGAGCGCCGTCTTGCATCCCTGACGGGAGCGCTGGGTCCAGCGTTGCAGGCGGCGTTGGCCGATGACGCCGTCGTCGAAGTGCTGATCAATTGCGATGGTCAGCTTCGCGTCGAGCGCGTCGGCCGTGGAATCGAAACAACAAACACGCGCCTCAGCGTGGCAGAGCGGGAGACCGCCATCCGCCTGCTCGCGGCCGAAGCATTCGAGACCGTCACCGAAGACCATCCCTTCCTTGCCGCGACCCTCCCCGGCTCCGGCGCGCGGGTGCAAGCGCTGATCGCGCCCATCGTCAGCGCGCCGGTGTTGGCGATCAGAAAGCGTCCCAAGCTCATCTATACGCTCGAAGACTATGTACGATCGGGCATTGCCTCGTCGGCGCAGGCTGAAAAACTTCGCAAGGCCATTATTGCACGACGCAACATCGTGGTCGCCGGCGGCACGGGGTCAGGCAAGACGACGCTTCTCAATGCGTTGCTCGCGGAACCCGACTTCTCCGCTTCGCGCCTGCTCATCCTGGAAGACACAGCCGAACTGCAATGCGCCGGCGCCGACGTCGTGCAGCTTCTGACCAAGCGCACGCACCCGCAAGTCTCGATGCGCGACCTCGTGCAGATGACGTTGCGCTTGAGGCCTGATCGGATTGTCGTGGGCGAAGTGCGCGACGGCGCAGCACTCGAAGTTCTGAAAGCGTGGAACACCGGCCATCCCGGTGGGCTCCTCACGATCCACGCCAATTCCGCCGCCGACGCCCTGCTGCGGCTTGAAGATCTTTGTCTTGAGACCGGCGCGGCTCGTCCCGAGCGACTCATCGCTTCCGCCGTCGACACCATCGTCTTCATCGCGCGCACGGCGCAAGGCCGCTGCATCGAGGAAATCGTCACCTGCAAGGGAGATCAGCGATGAGAGTTTCGCGCTTGAGGTTCGTTGCGACGGGCACAGTCATCGTACTGACCATATCCATGACTGGGCCCGCCTTTGCGTCCGGTTCAGGCATGCCGTGGGAGGCGCCGCTGCAACAGGTGGTGGACTCAATCACTGGCCCGGTGGCGCGCGCCGCGGCCGTGATCGCGATCATCATCTCGGGCGTCGGCATCATTTTCGGCGAAGGTGGCGGCGGCATCCGAAAGCTCGCGTTTGTCGGTCTCGGCATCGCCATCATGTTCGCGGCCGTTTCATTTTTCCTCGACTTCTTCGGCTTCGCCGGTGGGGCGGTGCTCTGATGCTAGAAGAGCCCGAAGGATATCGCATTCCGCTGCGCACCTCGCTGACGCGCCCGCTCCTGATTGCCGGCGTCCCACGCACGTTCGCGATCATGAATGCAACAGTCGCCGCAGCCATCGCCTTTGGCTTGCAACAGCCTCTCATCGGCCTTCCGCTGTGGGCGATCATCCAAGGCGCCGGCGCCTACGCTTCCGCGCGCGATCCCTGGTTCTTGGACACCTGGCCGCGCGCCATGGCCAAGCCTGCCTATTTAAGCGCGTGAGGCGGCGATGATGGATCTACGCCCCTATCGCCAGAATGAAGCCCGCCTTGCGGACTGGTTGCCCTGGGCCGGACTCGTCGCCGGCGGCGTCGTTATCAATAAGGACGGCGCTTTCCAACGCACGCTCACATTCCGTGGGCCCGATCTCGATTCTTCGACCCTGTCTGAATTGATGGGCGCGAGCGCCAGACTCGACAATGCGCTGAAGCGCTTCGGGTCCGGTTGGTGCCTACACGTGGAAGCGCGCCGCACGACGACAAGCGAATATCCCGTCAGCGACTGGCCCGATCCTCTCTCATGGCTCATCGACCAGGAACGCGCACAAGATTTCGCCGCCGCCGGCGGCCGCTTCGAGAGCGCCTATTATCTGACCTTGTCATGGCTTCCACCGAGCGAAGCTTCCGGAAAGTTCGAAGCCGCGCTGTTCGAAAACGGCGCTGCGTCGGCTTCGATCGGTGTCGACTACAGGGCCTGCCTCGCCAGCTTTGTTGAGGAGACCCAATCGTTCAAAGCGCTGCTTGACCTTGTCATGAACGACGTGCGCTTTCTCGATGGCGCCGAGACCCTCACCTATCTGCATTCTTGTATCTCCGACCGTCCACACCGGGTGGCCGTTCCGCCTACGCCTTTCCACATCGACGAACTCATTTCCGATTCCGCTCTTGTGGGCGGCATCGCGCCTAAGCTTGGCGAGCTTCATCTCAAAGTGCTCTCGGTCCGCGCCTATGTGAGCGAGACAGAGCCCGGTCTTCTCGATGCGCTCAACCGCTTAGGCGTTTCCTATCGCTGGGTGACGCGGGTGATGCCGCTCGACCGCGAAGAAGCGCGCGCCGAAATCGAGAAGATCCGCAAGCGCTGGTTCTCCAAGCGCAAAGGGATTCTTACGCTGTTGCGCGAAGCGCTCTATCGCGAAGAAGCAACACTCCTCGACAACGACGCGACGACGCAGGCCGAAGATGCTGACCTCGCCTTACAGGACGTGAACGGCGAGGCCGCAGGCGCCGCCTATGTGACGCTGACCATCACGGTCGCCGATGCAAACGAGGCGATTGCGTTCGAGCGCATCCGCCAAATTCGCCAGATCGCCGACGGCATGGGTTTTGTCACCGCGCTCGAAACGATCAACGCGGTGGAGGCTTGGCTTGGGTCGTTGCCCGGCCAGCCTTACGCCGATCTCCGGCGCCCGATCCTGTTGACGCCGTCGCTTGCCCACCTGTTGCCGCTCTCGGCAGTGTGGGCCGGCGAACGCCACAACAAGCACCTGAACGGGCCGCCGCTCCTGGTTGCGGCAACCGATGGAGCGACGCCCTTCCGTCTCAACCTCCATCATGGCGATGTCGGCCACACTTTGATCGTCGGACCGACAGGCGCCGGAAAATCCGTTCTCCTGGGTCTCATCGCCGCGCAATGGCGCCGCTACGCGAACGCGCAGGTCTTCGTACTCGACGCCGGCCGCTCAAGTCGCGCGCTCACCCTGGGGCTGGGCGGCGCCTTCGTCGATCTGATGCAGGACGAAGCGCACGCATCGATCGCGCTTCAACCGCTGGCGCATGTCGATGATGAAGCCGAACGCACATGGGCACGCGACTGGCTGATCTCACTCTTGCATCGCGCCAATATCGCCATCGATCCGGCGCGACGCGAAGAAATCTGGGCGGCACTCTCGGTGCTTGGCGAAAGACCGGCAAACGAGCGGACACTTTCGGTAATGTCGGCGCTTATCCAGGATGGGGACATCCGCACAGCGCTCCAGCCCTTTACGCACGCCGGCCCATGGGGACGCCTGATCGACGCGGACGCGAGCCATTTGGCCGATCGTGACTTGCAAGCCTTCGAAATGGGCGAATTGATGGGGCACGCCGATGCGCTGGCGGCAGTGTTGCCGTGCCTTGTACACGCACTCGAAGCGCGCTTCGACGGGCCCCCGACCCTGCTCATTCTCGATGAAGCGTGGGCCTATCTGCGCGACAGCGCTTTCGCCAATCAGATCCAGGCTTGGCTGAAGACGTTGCGCAAGAAGAACGTCGCTGTCGTGTTCGCCACTCAAGAACTGGCCGATGTCGAAGCGAGCACAATTGCCTCCACCATTCTTGAAGCTTGCCCGACCCGTATCTTTCTCGCCAACGACCGCGCGCGCGAGCCGCGCACACGGGCGTTTTACGAAGGGCTCGGTCTCAACGCACGCCAGATCGCGTTGATCGGCGAAGCGGCGCCCAAGCGGGACTATTACGTGCAGACGCGTAGCGGCGCCAGACTCGTAGACTTGGCGCTCGGACCCGCCGCGCTAGCGTTTCTCGGCGCCTCCACACCCCAAGATCAGCGCGACATTGATGCCGTGAGCGTTCGGGACAACGCATGCGGATTCGCCGCAGCTTGGCTCGAACATAAGGGCCTCGCCGACGCGGCGCTCGCTCTGCAGCGCTTCGCGGCCGCGACTTCACCGGACCTGCAACGCCAAACTGAAGGAGCGCTCACATGACACGCAAACCATGTCTCTTCGTCGCCGCTTGCGCGCTCGCGCTCGCACTGGGTGGAGCGCCCGCGCGCGCCCAATGGGTCGTGATTGATCCTGCCAATCTCGCGCAAAGCATCACGCAAGTGACGCACATGATCTCGCAGATCAACAACCAGATCGAGCAAATCCGACAACAGGCGCAGATGCTGGAGGGCCTGGGCCTCGAAATGTCGCCCGAACTGTCGGCCTCGATCGGGCAGGTGCGCGATCTGCTGCGTCAAGCAGAAGGACTACAGCAGAACGCCGAAACCATCGCGAGTGATATGCGCGAACTCTATCCGCAAGATGTCTCTAACTTCGATCTCGACAGGTTGCTGAACCAGTCCGACCGCTGGCTAGAGGAGAGCCGCGACAGCGTTGAGGCGCTCATGACGATCAGCGCGTCGGCCAGCAGCGATGGGCTGGAAGACGCCGACCGCGCGATGTCGCGAGCGCTCCAGGCAAGCTCCCGTGCGCAGGGACAGACATCGGCCGAACAGGCGACGGCACAAGCGATCGGCGTCCTCTCCTCACAGGTCGCACAGCTCCAAGCGCTGCAGGCCGCTCAAGCGCGCGCTCTTGCCTCCGAACGCCTTGAGCAGATCGCGCGCGAAGAGCGCGCCCGTGCACTGCGCCGCCAAGCCTTCCCGACCGAAGTTTCGAGCGAGGCGCCAGCGGCGCAGCCCCGGTTCTGAAGCCCCATGAACACCGGCAGCGTCAATTCCTTTCTGGATCGCTTTCTCGGTCTCGCCGACCGGGGCTTCGGCCTGATCCAAGGCGATGTCGCGTTCGTTCTCAACGCACTCATCGTCATCTCCGTGACGCTCGCGGGCGCCATGTGGGCGCTCAAAGCCGAGGCGCCGATCGCGCCCTTCTTCCGCAAGGTGCTCTTCGTCGGCCTCTTCGCGTTTCTCGTGAACAATTGGAACGCGATCGCGGGCGCCATCAACCAATCAGGCGCAGCACTCGGCCTGAAGGCCGGCGGCTCAGGCATGAGCCTCACACAACTTCACGATCCAGCGCGTGTCGCCATTCAAGGCAAGGAACTATTCGGCCGCGTCATGGAAATGGGCGACGGCATGAACATCTTCACGGACTTCCTGACGCTCGCCACCATCCTCCTCGCGGGCGTCACCATTCTCCTCGCCTTCTTCGTGCTCGCGTTGCAGATCTTCGTCCAACTCATCGCCTTCAAGCTTGGTTCGCTCGCGGCGTTTGTCGCACTGCCGTGGGGCGTGTTCTCGGGCACCGCTTGGGCGGCCGAACGGCCGTTGGGCTGGGTCGCAAGTTCTGCGATCCGGCTCTTTCTCTTGGCCTTTGTTGCCAGCGTGGCGCTGAGCTTCGTTGCTGAATTGCCGCAGACGATGACGCTCGCCAATGGCGGCGCCCTCGATGTGCTGCTGTTCGGCCTCACCATTCTCGCGCTTTCATTCCTCGCGCCCGCACTTGCGAGCGAGGTGATGCAAGGCAATCCCACCTTGTCAGCCGCGCAACCCATTCAAGGCGCAATGGCCGGCGCTGGCATGGTCGTTGGCGCTGCGGTCACGACGAAGCTGCTTACCTCCGGCCGTGGCGGCTCCCGCGCGCGTCCCCCGCGCGGACGCAATTCAAGCGGCGGCGCGCGCCCACGACCGAATTATGCAGCGATGCGGCCGCGACAAAAGTCCTGACATGGAGAAGGCACCGTCATGAAATTTCCCTTCCGGCGTCCTCCGCGCGCTTATGCGGCTGATGCGCCAGACACGCCGTTTGCGCGTGCGCAACAAGCCTGGGACATGCGCATGGGCTCGGCGGTGCAGGCGGCAATCACCTGGCGCTGGGTTGCGTTTGCCTTGGGCGTGCTCGCCATCGTGCTCGCGGCCGGTCTGACATTCGTCGCTCTTCAGAAGCGCACCTTCGTCCACGTCGTCGAAGTGAGCCCGCAAGGCCGCGTACTCTCGGTTGAACCGCTGTCGGGGCGTTACACGCCGACCGACGCACAAGTCAGCTACTTCCTCGGCCATTTCGTCCGCCTGATGCGCGAGATTCCAACCGATGGCGTCGTGCTGCGCCAGAACTGGTTCGCGGCCTACCGCTTCCTGACGCCGCAAGCGTCTCAGCAACTAAACGAGATCGCACGTGAAGACGATCCGTTCGCGCGTCTGGGCACGAGCGCACGCACAGCCGTCATCACATCGGTGGTACAGCGCTCGCAGGCGACGTGGCAGGTGAGCTGGATTGAAGCCACGTACGGCGCCGACGCGCGCTCGGCGCAGAGTTTCACCGGGCTCTTCACCGTGCGCTTCGATCGGCCCCGCAACGCGGATGCGCTGATGCACAATCCGCTCGGGCTCTTCATCACCGAGTTTTCAATGTCGCCGGAAACCCCGGCCTCATCCTATTCGCGAGCTCAGCCATGAAACGCGCCGCTCTCCTGTGCCTCGTCTCCTGCTTTGCGGTTGTGCCGCCTGCTCACGCACAGAACTCCCGGCCTCCGACCCCGATCGCCGCGCTTGCGGAAGCCAACGCCGAAGCACGCCGGCGTCCTGACCCGGCCAACTTCACCGACGCAACACAGATCTACGATTATGCGCCAGGCGCCATCTACGAAGTCTACGGCGCGCCTGGCTTCATTTCGACGGTGCTGCTTGAACCAGGTGAGACAATCATCACCGTCGCTGCCGGCGACACCACCCGCTGGATGGTCGAACAGGCGGTTGGCGGCGACGTCGTCAACGCACGCGCCATGCTGCTCATTAAGCCGACGCGCGCCAATATTCGCACCAACATCGTCCTCGTCACCGATCGGCGCAGCTACGCCATCGAAGCGATCGCAACGAGTGGTCAGACATATTCCGCGCAGACTGCGTGGCGCTATCCCGCCGCCGATGACGAACTCGCAGGCGCCCCTGCCGCATTGGGAACGCTGAACTTCGGCTACCGCGTCCGCACCGTGCGCGGTTTCAATCCCCGCTGGCGGCCCGTACGCGTCTTCGACGACGGGGCCAAGACCTATGTCGAGTTTCCACCGGCGATGGCCACCAGCGAAGCGCCGCCGCTCTTCATCATCGAGAATGGTGAAGCGGGGCTCGTCAATTATCGGGTAGCTGGCAGCCGCTACGTGATCGATCGTCTCTTCGACATCGCCGAGCTTCGCTTGGGCGCCGAGCGACCCGTGATCGTGCGTATCAGCCGCGACGATGCGCACGCGCCGCGTACGGCCCGCCGAGGGAACCGCCCATGACCGCCTCGCAACCCCGCGCAAGCGATGAAGCACCCGCTTCACCTGCGTCAGTCACGGCCATTCGCGCCGCGCCGCCAAAGCCGCGACGGCTCTCGCGCAAGACACTGATGGCGGGCGCCCTCGCCCTCGGCGCTTTGATCGCGTTTGCGCTCATCAACGGATTGTCGGAGCGCGACCGCACGCCGGCCGCTGGCGAAGATGGATCACAAACTCTGCAAGCGTCTAACCCGCCAGAGAACATTCGAGAGGCGCCTGCAAACTACGATCTCGCGACCTTGCAACCTCCCGAGGAAGGCCGCGATTACCTTTGGGGCGATCACGCGCCTGCTGATGCGGCATTGACCGCGCCGGATGATGCAGCCACCGCCGCATACGAGCCGGCTCGCACCTCACCGCTTGAAACGGAGGCGGACGCAGCGCGCACGTCATCCATTCTCTTTTCAGCGCGGCGCGAAGGTACGTCGCCAGCTTACGGGCAGAGCTTTACGGAAAACGGCCCACGCGCCGCCTTCGTCAATGGCCAGCGCGGACGCGACGACGGCGTGCTCGACGCAACCTATGCGCCGCCGCGTTCGCCATACACGATTCAGGCAGGCGCTACGATTTCCGCCGCGCTCATTACAGCGCTCAACTCCGATCAGCCCGGGCGCGTGATTGCTCAAGTGAGCGAGAACGTCTTCGACAGCGTCACGGGCGAGACATTGCTCATCCCGCAGGGCGCGCGTCTGATTGGCGCGTACGATGCCGACACTGCTTATGGCGAGCGGCGTCTGCTGGTCGTCTGGAACAGGCTCATCATGCCGAACGGGTGGTCGATCCCGCTGCGGGCAATGCCCGGCGCCGACGCCGCGGGAAGCGCGGGGCTAACCGGCGACGTTGACGCCCACATTGGGCGCATTGCGGTCGCCTCGCTCATCTCCGCGGTGCTTGGCGTCGCCGCCAATGAAAGTGAGGACGAAGATGACGCTAGGCTTTCACAGAGCATTGGCGACGCTGCCGCGCAGCAAGCGGCGCAGACAGGGTCGCGCCTTATCGATCGTGAACTGAACGTGCGTCCGACTTTGCGAATACGCGCAGGCGCCCGCGTCCGCGTGCTCGTCAGTCAAGACATTCAGCTGCGCCCCTATCCGCCGTGAAGAAGCCGCGCACAAAGAAGGAGCCCTTACCGCAACCCGATCTGTTCGGCGAGAACGCCGAGCTATCGCGCGCGCGCGGGCAAACATCGCCGCGCGCACGACCCGCGCCAAGCGTGCGCCGTGAACGCGTCGTCACCCCGCCTCCACTTCTGCTCAACGTCCGAGAAGCGGCTGCGCGCCTCGGCCTTTCCAAGTCGACCTTGGACAAGATGCGCTGCGCCGGCAAAGGGCCCCGATACGTCAAATCTACCGATAAGGCGGTGCGATATGACCCCGCCGACCTCGACGCATGGGTCGCTGCGCGACGCAAGCCGGACGCGGCCGGGAGCAATTAGACCTGGGACATCGCGCCAATCACCGCTTGATCGCCTTGAAACCGCCAATTAATGTAGTTACGTAAATGTACGAATGGGACCCGAATAAGGCGCGCGCGAACAAAGCCAAGCACGGGGTCGCGTTCGACGCCGCCCATGAGTTCGATTGGGATGAAGCTTTAGAGGTCGAAGACACGAGCCAAGATTACGGCGAGGAGCGCTGGATCGCGATCGGCCCAATCAAGGCCCATCTCCACGTCCTTGATTATACGCCCCGCGGCGCCAACCACAGGATCATTAGTTTGCGTAAGGCGACGAAAAAAGAAGCAAAGGCCTATGTCGAAGCGAAAGCCCAATAACGTCCGTCAGAGCGACTGGGACGCGGTAGATTCCCCCGAGCTCTCGGATGTGATGCTGAAGCAGCTGAAGCCGGCGCGAGGGCCGGGCCGTCCACGCGCGATCAATCCAAAGCAAAGTGTTACGTTGCGCCTCGACCGCGAGGTCGTCTCTCACTTCAAATCGCAGGGCGCTGGCTGGCAAACCCGCATCAATGCGACGCTGAAGGCAGCCGCTGGCGGAGCGGCGAAGAGCAAAAATGACCGCCTTGTTGTCAAACATGGCGACGGCTGGGCCGTTAAAGCGCCAGGCGCGTCGCGCGCGAGCGCGGTTACGTCAACACAGAAGCAAGCCGAAGCGCGCGCCAAGGAGATTGTCAGAAAACAAGGCGGCGGCGAAGTTCGCATTCACGGAAAGGATGGGCGGATCAGAGATTCCGAGAAGAAGGCCCGCGATCCCTATCCCCCGCGCAATAAGAAGTACTAAGCATTGGCATCGATGTTTGATGCCACCGTTGGCGCATGGCTGAACTCGCGAAGGCGCGTTCTGCGCCATCGCTAGCAGATCACTTCTTGTCCTTTGGCGGATTTGGATCGCTGCCGGGCGGGACAGTGTCCTTCTGACGGATCTTGCCGTCCTCGCCCTTGATCGCAACATCGCCACCGCCAGCGTTTCCGAGTTTTTCGCGAGCCGACTTCACGGCTTCACGTTGGGTGTCGAACAAAAATCCGCGATCCGCGTCGTTGCGCTTGTCGACCCATTTGTCGTCGCTTTTGCGATGATAGACTGTGCGGTCTGTCCCGCCGTCCTTCCGTTTGGTCATTGAAATTATTCCCAAGTGTTTGCTGAGGTTGAGGCGTTGTTGCCGCCAAGACTCACATTGGCGGCAATCACAAGGCTGGGCCCCGAATCTCAACGAAGCATTAATCACTGCGTCGCGTTTCGCTTGCGAAAGCGATCGAAGCCCGCAGGGCCGAGACGCGCTCCAAGCTTTAACAAGCGCGGCTCGGTTCACGAGAGCGCGTCCGTGCGCGTAGCGCGCGGTTCGCCCAGATGCTCACGAAATCTGCCTCCGCGGTTTCAACCTCTCCAAGCTCAACACAAGAGCATCTAGGTCCGTCGCATTGAGCGCTGCGACTTCGGCCCTGGTGTAGAACGGCTTCGAGACCTCTACATAAACACGCGGCGGACGCTTCCTATGCCGCTTGCAGAACTTGCATGACAATCGCTTCGCGAGATCAGCAACGCGTCCCTGGGCGCTATAGAGCTTCAACAGCTCGATCGCCGTAAAGAGCTTACCGCGCGCACAGCCCGTGCAACCGAAATAGAGCCCGCTCAGTCGCCCGAGCTGGCCAAACTTCACCGGCACTTTCTCCTCGTAGCCCACAAGACGCGCTTGCTCTTCAAAGGGAAGGCGCTGCCTCTCGCAGACCCCTCTTGCACGCTCAAGCAATTTGTGCTTGTTTTGTTCTCACATCTGGGGACCGTTTGGCGCGCATCGATTGCAGGCCAAACACGTCGAGACATCAGCGCCCTTCTCTTCAACGCTTGAAGAAGGCGCGCCTCCACATGAGCCATCTCTATCTAACCGCGCGCGAGTACGAAGCGCTGCTCAAAAAGCAGAACGGCGCCTGTTGCGTCGGGGATTGCGAAGAGACCGAAGGGTTGATCGGCGAGCACTCGACGCCAAACACATGGCGGCGCGCCAAGCCCGATCAACTCATGTGCAGAAGCTGCCACAAGATCAAGACGCTGCGCGACATCAAGAACATCTGGAAGGTGAAGCGCCTCAATGGTCAGACGTTGTCGCAATATGAGCGGCGCAAGCGCTATGGCGCCCAAATCCGCGGTCGCCCCCTCCGTGAACAAGAGCTACGTCAGGGAAGAGGCGCATGGAAGCGGTGATCCTCACAGTTTGCGCGGCTGTGGCAATCCTCTTCATCTATATGGTCAGCGAGGTGATCATCGCTTTCGTACGCTGGGCGCCCGTTTTAATTGGCGGCGTCCTCGCAGCCGCGGCGGCCTCAGCGCTCGGCGCTGACGTTGCTCTCACTTTTGCGCTTGCCACATTCATGGCTCTGGCATTGCGGATCCTTATCCGCTTGCGCCCGCCTTTCGGCGGCTGACGGCGCGTTGACAAGAATCTACCGCCCGCTACAGCCGCATGTGATGATGCGGTCGCGTATTGTTGCCGTCACGGCCCTGCTCGTCCTGCTGGCTGCGTGCGCAACGCCGCCAGAGCCCTCACCGACCCCGCCGGCGGTGGTCACGCCGCCGCCTGTCACCGCACCACCCAGCATCGAAAGCTGGAGCGCTTCGCTAGACGATCCACATTGCCTGTCGGGCTGCCCGCGCTCACGGGGGGCGCATTGGCGCATCGTTCAGCGTGATCTCTATGCCCTGGGCAATAACGGCTCGACCAAGCTTGCAGACTGGGTCGCCTACATCGTGTCGCCCGCATTGAGCGGCGGCCCCGATCGGCCGCGCAATTGGCGTGCAGATCCAGAGCTTCCCGAGGCGGAAACACTAGAGCCCGGTGACTACAGACGTGCATCGGATGCCGATTACGATCGCGGCCACCTTGCGCCGCTCGAGAGCGTTTCGGCATCGCCGTATTGGGCTGACGCTAATCTGCTGTCGAATATCACGCCGCAAAACGCCAACCTCAATCGCGGACGCTGGTCGCGTCTGGAACGCGCCGAGCGAAGCTTCGCGGCGCGGATCGATGCAGAGGTCTATGTAATTGCCGGGCCGCTTTACGAGACAGAGATGCCGCCCTTGCCCCATGCCGACGAAGAGATGACCACTCCTTCAGGCTTTTGGAAGGTGGTGGCTCTGCGCGATGGCAGGCTTTCGGCCTTCATCTTCGGCAATTCGCCAGCGCGCCAGAGCTATTGCGAAGCCGAGCGCAGCCTCGAAGAAGTTGAAGAGCGCAGCCGCCTCGACCTGCTGCCGCACATGTCCCAACAGCCTATCGCATCGTTGACCACTGAACTCGGCTGCCGCTAACGGTCGGTAGCTGTGCTGGACTGCGCTGGCTCGCCGCGCATGTCTGCTTTCGCGAGCGTCTTCACCGGCTTTCTCACGATGCTCATCAAATGCGCCTCCCACCGCTCAAGCGCTTCGCGCTTTTGCGGCTCGTAATCGAAGCGATTATAGATCTTTGTCACCTGCGGCCCAGGCGGCGTGTGATTGAGGATGCGGCTGATCACATCGCCCGAGATGCCGATCTCCGCCATCATCGTTGCACCGGTCCGGCGTAGATCGTGCACCGTGAGATCGCCGGCGCCGACGTCTTCCCGCAGGCGGATGAAACCCCGTGTGAGCGCATGGCCAGTCGATGCAATAAGCATCTTACGGCCCGCAAATGCCTGGTCGGTTCCAGTGTGCGCAAAACCCTCCTCCACAATCTTTAGGGCGAGCGGAGCCAACGGCACGACCTGCGGGGATTTGTTCTTCGTCCTGCTGCCCGGGATGGTCCAACGCTTCGCGCTGAGGTCAACCTCGGACTTGCTGAGCCCCGCGACCTCCCCTCGACGCTGGAGGGTCAAGAGAGCGAGCTGCAGCGCCTGGGCGGTGGATCGGCCTTGCGGATTCTTGGCCATGTCGACGAGGCCCCACCAAACGAGCTTCAATTCGTCCTGCGTGGCCACCCGCTCACGGCTCGCGATACTCGGGCCCGGGTACCCCGCGAGCACATTGCGCTCGATCAGGCCCCGTTGCAGCGCGAAGGCCATGAGCCCCTTCAAAGCCGAACAGGCGCTGCGCGCTGCGCCTGGGCGGCCCGAGTCCTCGATCTCCTCGACGTAGCGGCGGACCTCTTCCAGGGTCACGAGCCCAATGCTCTTCTTGCCGAACTTCGGCGTCACATAGAGCCGGATCGTCGACTTCAGCCGGACGATCGTGCAGTCGCGCATCCGCCGCTCTGCGTCCGCCATATAGGTCTCAAGCACCTTGTCGACGGTCCGCTCCTTCCGGATCGCGTGCGTGCGCCTAGCTTCTTTGCGTTCCTTGGCTAGATCGCGGCCTTCGAGCCGTGCGCCAGAGCGGACCTTGCCCGCATAGTCACGAGCGGTTTCGGGAAGCACGCCAGGATAGTCGCCGAGCACAACTTCGGTCGGAGATGCGCCTTCCGGCGTATAGCGCACCGACCACGTCTTCCGGCCCGACGGCATCACCATGATCGAGAGGCCTGCGATCTCCGTGTCGAGAACGCGATAGCGTCGTCCTTCAGGCTGCAACTCTTCGATCGCACGACGCGTCAATTTGAGCTTGTGGTTAGATGGTCTTGGCAACTGATACGCTCCACTGCATCCCTCAAATCCCGTTCCTGTCCCATTCAGTGCAGAGGGAGGCGTAGGGACCGACAGGGCTCGGTAGGGTTCAGCTAGTGAGGAAAAGCCAAGAACGACAAGGGCATGCGCCGCGCGCGCGGAAAAACCGCAAAGCGCCGCAAAATCCTGGAAAATTACTCAACGTCACAGAAGATATCGACCTTGCCTACCGGCTCGCTTGCCGAGGCTGGACCAGCGGCGTCATCGCCCCGCCGACCTATGAAGAAGCGCCGGTGACGCTCGGCGCGTGGCTGAAGCAGCGCACGCGCTGGATTAAGGGCCATCTGCACACATGGCTCATCCTGATGCGAAACCCGATCCGCACTGCACAGGAACTGGGGCTGACGGGATTCCTCACCATGCAAATGGTCCTGGGCGGCGGCCTGGCGGCGTCGTTCCTGCACGCGCCGCTGGCCATGGCCGTGCTTTGGGCCGCCGTCTCACCGACCAACCTGCTGGGTTTTGCCGGCTTCAGCCTTGCGCTGAGCGGCTATTGCGTAGGCGCGTTCGCAGCGCTTAGCGCGGCCGCGCTCTCACGCGATTTAAGCCATGTCCGCGCTATTCCCACGATGCCCTTCTATTGGCCGCTCAGTTCGCTCGCCGCTTGGTATGCTCTGTTCGAACTCGCAACCCGTCCGCACTACTGGGCCAAGACGGCGCACGGTATTTCCCAGCGAAATTTCTTAAGGCGCAACAGCAAGACTGCGCCGAGCGCGGCAGCCGCGCTAGACCGCGCCGCTTAGCGGCGGAGCCTGCGGCGCTGGAGAGCAAGGGCGCGGCGCCGGCGATTGTCCAAACGCCATGCGCAGCCAACGATTGCGGCGTATCCCCCAATGATAGATGCCCTCGGAGACGCCGAGCGTCGCCGCCAGCAATACTAGAAAGGCGATAATGACGGGCCAATGCGTAGCGCCTGTGGCCGCCACGAAGATGACTAGCACCGTCTGATGCAGCACATAGATTGGCAGCACGGCGTCGTTCCAATAAGTCAGCACCGGCGAAGGCTTGTTGAGCAAAGCGGCGCCTAGGGCCAAGAAGGCGAACAACGCCGTCGCCCCATAGATCGCGCGCAATGCCGGTGAATCGGCGGCGTCCTGAGTAACTGCCCATTCGGCGATCGTCAGCGCGGCAAGAGCCACCGCCCCGCTCCAAAGCATCCAGCGCGCCGCCACTAATCGACGCCAGAACTGATCAGCGTGAGCCGCCAGCAATCCGAGCAGGAAAGCCGGGCCGAACCGCATATGTCCGTTCCAATCCCAGAAGAACGCCATGGTCCGATGCGAGCGCGGATCGACCTCCACCTCGATCAGCAACAGCCATGCCATCACGCCAAGCACGGTGAGCGCCAAAGGCAAGCGATCGAAACGCGCAACGAGGCCTTCGCAAAAGCGGGGCATCAAGGTCCAAGCGATCGCCGCGCCAATCGCGTAAATGAACAGGTAGGGCAAGAACCAAAGATGCGCGAAATCCGGAAACTGAATGCCGTGCACTTCGCGGCTGGTCCAAAATCCGGTCGCCCAGAAGTGGAGAAACGAGCCCTCATACTGGTTCTGGGCGAGCAGATGAATATAGGCCTGCGGCGGCGTCAACAGCGCCACGCCCAGAACGAACGGGACCAGCAAACGCAGCGTCCGATTGAGCGTGAACCCAGCCAGATCGAATTTCTCAAATAGAAACCGACACGCCGCGCCGCCGACCACGAACACCAGCATCATGCGCCATGGCGTCAGCAGATCGACCACCCCGTCGGCCCAGACGCCAGCATGGTCGCTCTTCAGCACCCATCCGCCAGAATCAAAGACGCACAGGACGTGGTAAACGATCAACAAGACCAGGGCGATGACGCGAAGCCAGTCGAGGTCGTAACGCCGCGGACGGCCCGACGGAGCGATAATGCTCGTGGCCATTTCATTTAGCCCGAAGCGCACTCTGCGCCGATCTGCTTGTGCGCCGGTTGGGCTTGGTCTGCAAAGCGCTCGCGCTCTTGGCGCGAAGTTTTTTCCCGTGCAGGGCGATTTAAGCCAGGCGCTGTAGCAATTCGGCCAGCGCCGTGACCTCGGCTTCCGGCTGGTTCCAGGAAACCACTAAGCGCGCCTCACCGCTTCCGCTCGGTCCCCAGTTGTAAAAATCCACCCCCGCTGCGCGGAGTTTATCGATACCGGCCTGGCCAACGCGGACGAAAACCTGATTGGTTTTCACCGGCGCCGAAAGCGAGGCGCCCGCCGCCTCACCAAGCCGCGCCGCCAGCGCGTTAGCCCTGCCTGCCCAGTTTAGCCAACGCCCTTCTTCAATATAAGCGAGCAATTGAGCTGCTGCGTAACGACCTTTGCACAAGAGATGACCGCCGCGTTTACGACGGCGCTCAATTTCCTCGGCCAACTCCAGGTCAAACAGAATGATGGCTTCCGCGCCCAGAGCCCCGTTTTTGGTGGCCCCAAATGACAGCACATCCACACCTGCACGCCAGGTGATGTCTGCGGGCGCGCAGCCGAGCGCAGCAACGGCATTGGCGAAGCGCGCGCCATCTACATGAACGCGCATGCGCTGCGCGCGCGCCAGATCGCTCAGCTCGGAAATCTCGGCTGGCGTGTAGACCGCGCCGCGCTCGGTCGCCTGCGAGAGTGAAAGCGCACGCGGCTCGCTTACGTGAATATCGCCTCGGCGATCGAGCGCGGTGATCAGTTGCGTTTTTTCGATCTTCGCGTGCGCACCGCCAGTCAAAACAAGCTTTGCGCCGCCCGTATAAAACTCCGGCGCGCCGCATTCATCGCGCTCAATGTGCGCTTCGCGATGACAAATGACCGCGCCCCAAGGCGGCGTCAGCGCAGCCAGCGCGATCGCGTTCGCCGCTGTACCGCTGGCGACTGTGAAAACACGCACCTGACGATCGAATAAACGCGAAAATGCCTCGTCCAGACGCAGCGACCACGAATCTTGCCCATAAGCCGCAGCAGGTGCGTCATTGGCTTGCGCGAGCGCGGCCAGCATCTCCGGCGCAGCGCATGACGTATTGTCCGAACGAAAATTCATTGATGTAAACTCATTGCAAAGCGTCTGCTTACGTCTGCTTCATACAAAAGCTTAGAATGACCCGTTTTAGTGCAGTCCGCAAAACGCTTGCTTTAGGAACGCCGCTTATGCTTACGCGAAATTACCCTTCAGGGGCGGTCCGTGCAATATTTTGTCAACCACGATTGGGTCGAGCGCACGGCCGGCGAAGTGTTCCGCAGCGAACGCGCGCGATACTATTTGCTTGGCGTCATGGCGCTCGTGACGAGCGCGGCGGCCGGTCTCGCATTCGGCGCGATCTGGCTGGGCCTTGCTCTGCTTGTCGATGAGACGCGCCGCGCGCTCAACACGCAGCTTTCTGAGATGCCGGAAGACGCGGCGCGCTGGCCGCGCTGGTCTTTAGACGCCGCACGCGCAGCTGCGCTCGCCACCGCCCCGGCGATTGCATGGTTCGGCCGCTCCGAATTGGGCCCCACCTTAGCCGTGCTCTTGCTCACGACGCTGATGCTGCAGGCCGCCCTGTTTGAACGGCGTGGTTTGCGCCACAGCTTGATCAGCGCTTCGCCTTATGCCGGTCTAGCCGTGCTCTTTCTGTTCGATGGCGCCGCCTCCGGCGATCTGGCGGACGCCGCTGGCGCGGTGCTTGCGCTCGCCTTCAGCTTCTGCGCAGCTTTGAGCGTGGCGCATGCGCGCACCCATGCCGCCCGCGAAGATGAAGAGATCATTCGCCAGCTCAACGCCGCGCTTAACCCTGGCGAGGCCGCTGCTTGGGAAGCGGATTTTGACCGCCGCACACTTGTAGGCGCGGATCGGCTCGCCGCGGTGCTCGGGCGCCCGGTCGATTATGCCGATGTGATAGAGCGCGCCTGCTTTGCCGTTGGCGCAGACAACGCACTCGTGCGCGCCGCGTTCGCGCCGCAGCGCGGTCCGTTCCGCCGCCTCGCCATCGAACATGACGTTATCGGCGCTGATGGCGCGCGCATGCGCATCCGCCATGAGGGCGTTGTCCGCACCGCCCCAGACGGCGAGCCCTTGCGGCTGAACATGGTTTCGCGACGCGTGCTCGCGGCCGCCGAAAAAATTGAGGCGACCCCTTTGCTCGCCGCGACCACCCAGGCCTTAGCGCTGCAGGCCTCCGTGCTACGCACCTTGAGCAACGAACTACCGGATGCGGCGCCCGCGCCGCTTGCCGCCACCGCATCGCTCAGCATCGCCGATCAAACCCGCCTGCTGGCCGAACGCATGCGCATGATCGACGACATGGTCGAAGGTCTGGCGCGCGCGCGCCACGAATCCGAAAGCGCCAACCTCGCCAAGTCGCAATTCCTCGCCAATATGAGCCATGAATTGCGCACTCCGCTCAATGCAATCATCGGCTACGCAGAAATTCTGCAAGAAGATGCTGAAGACGCGGGTGACGCCACCACTGTGCAGGACCTCAACCGCATCCTCGTCGCGGCCAAGCACCTGCTCAGCCTGATCAACGAAATTCTCGATCTCTCCAAGATCGAAGCGGGTCGCATGGACGTGACCGCTGCCGCTTTCGATCCGGTCAACATGATACAAGAGCTGGTCGAAACAGTGCGGCCGATCGCGGAAGCCAATGGCAATGTCCTCTCCATCACGGGCGATCTTACCGGGCACACGGCCAACACCGACTCGATGAAGCTGCGCCAATGCGTGCTGAACCTGCTATCGAACGCCAGCAAGTTCACGCGCAAGGGCCGGATCGATGTCAGCTTCGAGCGCCGTCGGCTCAACAATGTCGAGCAAATGTTCATTTCAGTGCGCGACACCGGTATCGGCATGTCGTCCGCGCACATGGCGCGCCTGTTCCAGCCTTTCGTGCAGGCCGATCCCTCCATCACACAACAATATGGCGGCACCGGGCTTGGTCTGACCATTACGCGTCGGCTCGCGCAATTGCTCGGCGGTGACGTCGGCGTTGAAAGCACGCTCGGCCAGGGCGCGCTCTTCACCTTGCACGTACCAATGAATTTCTCCGACGCGGCAGCCGCACTTGGCGCCGCCGCCGCGGTCGATGCGCGCCAAGGGCCGGAAGACGCCCCGCTCGTGATCGTCATCGAAGATGAGGAGGACGCGCGCGATCTCGCCGCGCGTGCGCTCACCCGGGCTGGCTTCGCGGTGCAAGGCGTCGGCGGTGGTGAAGCGGGCCTTGCGCTGGCGCGCGCCAAATCGCCGGCTCTGGTGCTGCTCGACATCTACCTGCCGGACTGCTCGGGCTGGCGCGTGCTGCAAGCGCTGAAGCATGACCCGAAAACGCAGGATATTCCGGTCATCGTGCTCTCGGTGAACGAGGATCGCGCCCACGCCATCTCGCTTGGCGCCGCCGAGCATATTGTGAAGCCGATCGACCGCGACGCGCTGGCGGCTTTCGTTATGCGCTATGCCCGCAAGCGCACCTCAAGCGCGCCCGCAACGGAACCCGCGCCTGTCACGCAGCTGGCTCAGCGCCAAATCGGCTGATCACACGGCGCCGCCGCCAAACGCGCGATACGTCGAAATCGCCGCACTCGCCTGCGCACGCTCCGCATCTATGCGGGTGAGGCGCGCATCGATGGCCTGTTGTTCGGCGCGCAGCCGATCCGCCAAACTCTGAATGCCCGCGCCGTAGGCCGCGCGTGAGCCGCGCAGCGTCGCCTCCGCCGCTTGCTCGGCCAGCCGCGCCGAATTCAGCCGTTGGCGCCCCTGCTCTAGGGAAGTGAGCGAGAGCGAAGCTTCGCCCACCGCATGCATCACGGTTTGCCTGTATCGGATCAAAGCCTGATCGAAGCGCGCATCATTGACGCGGATTTGCCCAAGCCTCTGTCCCCAGTCGAACAGCGGCAGCGAGATGAGCGGCCTTGCGCTAGCGCCAGGCCCATCCGACGTGAGCCCCACGCCGAGGATCGTCTCGGTCGTGCTCAGTGCGCCAGTAAGGTTGAGGCGCGGCAGAAGCTGCGCCCGCGCGGCGCCTACAGCGGCGGCGGCGAACAATACGTTGGCTTCAGCCCCCGCCACATCGGGACGCAAACGCAGCAAGTCGGCCGGCGCCGCCGGCGCCTGGTTCAGCGGCAAGGAGGGCACCTCGCCCGGGCGCGCCAGCACAGCGCGCGCCGCTTCAGCTTCCGTTCCTGGCGTCACGCCACGCAGAATAGCCAGCGCATTTTCCGCACGCCGAGATTCGATCACTAGTCCCGGCAAACGCGCGCGTGTGCTTTCAGCCAAGCGCCGCGCGTCAGCGGCGTCGGAGTTGGACACAAAACCGGCCTGCGCACTGGTTTGCAGAATGCCGGCCAGCTCGTCAGCACTGCGCACCGCTTCCGACAGCGCCGCATAGCTGGCTTGAGCAGCGCGGTAATCGACATAGGCCTGCGCCGTATCCGCCGCGAGCGCTACGCGCGCGCCGCGATAATCCGCCGCCGCAATCTGCTCATTGGCCCGCGCGCCAACGACAGCAGCCTCAATCGTCGCAAAGAGCGGGATTTCCCATGAGGCCTGAACGCCATAGGAGGCCGAAGCAAACTCCGACTCCGGCAGATCGCCGCCAACATCCCGGGAGTACTGCCCCTGCCCGGTCGCCGTCAGTTGCGGCAAGTATTGCGCAACGGTCGAGCGCGACTTCCCACGCGCCTCCTCAATGCGCGACGCCGCCAATTGCAGACTAGGCCCATTCGCCAGCGCCTCGGCTACGAAACGGGTGAGGTCCGGGTCATTGAACTTACGCCACCACTCGCTCAGCTCGATTTCGGCGCCCACTGGCGCATCGATCCAGGCCGCCGGCATGGGCGGCGCCTCGGCCCTTTCACTCGGCATCGTGGAGCACGCTGCGGCGGCGAACAAAGCTGCCGTCAGGGCGCCCCGCGAGGCGGTCCAGGCAGCCGATCTCAGCCAATTTCGACGCATCATCGGAACCATGCTTGAACCGGCCTAGCAGACGCCGCACTTTTACGGCGCGCCTTTATCGCGCTTATGTCGAGCGCGGCAAACCTCTGTCAAATTCAGCGGATTATATTTGCCAAGCGTAAACCGGCGCAGGCGAGGGTGCGTATTCCCTCAAGGAGACGGCAAGTTGAGCCTGCACGATTACAGAGCCGAAACATCTCGGCCCGCGCAGGTGCGGCATTTTGGCTGGCCGATGCTTCGCAGGCGCAACAATGCTACAGAAGCTCGGCGATGAAGCCCGAACTTTTTTCTGGCGCACAGAATTTGTGGCGCCGCGTCGGCGCCGCCGGCGAAGCGACCTGGGAGCGTGCGGTCGCAGCGCCGACGGTCGAGGGGCGCCGGCGCAAGATTCTTCTGATCTTCGCCGGCTTGTTCGTTGGCTTGATTGCGGGCGTCGCCCTGGTCTCCCATTTGGGCGGCGAGCGTATCGACGACTCCCAAGTCGACACTCGCCAAGCCGTGACGGCTGTGACTGTCGCCCCGCGCGCATTTAACACCATTATTGAGATTAACGGCCAAGCGCGCCCACAGCGCGACCTGCAAGTCACCGCGCCGGCGAGCGGCGTGCGCATCCTCGAACTGCTGGTCGATGAGGGCGATCAGGTGCGCGAAGGCCAGCCCATGGCCCGGCTCGACACCGCCGTTTCGCAAGCGCAGATCCGCGCCGCGGAAGCCAGCGTCGCGGAAGCGCGCTCCGCGGCTGTGCGCGCCCGCAGCGAATATGAGCGCGCGGAATCGATCCGCGATTCTGGCGCGCTTTCGACTGAAGCCATCGAACAGCGCCGCGCCGCCGCCATCGCCGCCGACGCGCGCCTCACCGCCGCACAAGCGCAGCTTGAGGAAGTGAATGCGCGCCTGGGCGGCGGCTTCGTGCGCGCGCCGGCCTCGGGCCTAGTGATCGACCGCATGGCCGAGATTGGCCGCAGTGTCGATGGCCAAGTGCTGTTCCGCATCGCTGAGGGTGATTTGCTGGAAGTCGCCGCCGAAGTGGCCGAGTCCGAGATGCTCGCCCTGCAGGAGGGCCAAGAAGCGAACTTCCGCTTGGTCGACGGCACTTCCGTCACCGGCACGCTGCGCCGCCTTCCCGCTTCCATCGACCCGCAAACCCGCACTGGCGAAGCCCTGTTCGCGCTGCCGCGCGCCAGCCGCGTGCGCGCGGGCATGTTCCTACGCGGCGCCGTCCAATTGCCTGAGCGCCAAGCGCTGGCGGTTCCGCAATCCTCGGTGCTGTTCGAAGCCGGCGAGGCGTTCGTATTTGTGATCCGCGACGATGACACCGTCGCCAAGACGCTGATCGCCATCGGCGCCCGCGATGGCGACTGGGTCGAAGTGACCTCCGGCCTGGATGCCGGGATGCGCGTCGTCGGTTCGGGCGCCGCCTTCCTACAAAGCGGCGATGAAGTCCGCCCCCTGGCGCCGGTGAACGCCGCGCCGACGCAAACGCCGGAACAGCCAACCGCACAGCCCGCCCCGACCGACCTCCGCGGCCGGGAAGACTAAGCCATGGCCTGGAACATCTCCGCCGCGGCGATCCGCAATCCAATCCCGCCCATCCTGCTTATCCTGGCGCTGCTGATTGCGGGCACGGTTTCGTTCTTCCGCCTGCCAATCAACCAGATCCCGAATGTCGATTTCCCGGTGCTGACCGTCACCGTCACGCAGGCAGGCGCAGCGCCGGCGGAAATGGAGACGCAGATCGCGCAGCGCGTGGAGGCCGCGCTTTCTGGCGTGCAAGGCGTGCGGCGCGTAACCACCGAGGTTTCGCCGGGCGCCTCCACCAGCCGTGTCGAGTTGCAGCTCAATCAAGACATCAATCAAGCGGTGGACGATGCGCGCGACGCCGTGACCCGCATCCGCGCCAACCTGCCGGCGGACATTAACGAGCCCATCATTCAAAGGCTCGATTTCGCCGCCCAGCCCATCGCTTATTACGCGCTCGAAGCGCCCACCATGACCGAGGAAGAGCGGTCCTGGTTTATCGACAATGACCTGACGCGCGAACTGCTCGCCGTCCCTGGCGTCGCGCAAGTGCAGCGCGCCGGCGGCGTCGATCGCGAAATCCGCGTCGAGCTCGATCCGGCGCGGCTGACCGATTACGGGCTTTCCGCCGACGCCGTGAGCCGCCAGATCCGCTCACAGAACGCCGACCTTCCCGGCGGCCAGGCTGTGGTCAGCGGCCAAGCCCAAACCATTCGCACGCTCGGCAGCGCCGAAACGCTTGAACAATTGCGGAAAATGCAAATTCCTCGGCCCATGGGCGGCTGGGTGCGGCTGGAAGATCTCGGCACAGTCACCGACTCCTCCACCGAGCTTTCTTCGATCGCCCGCTATAACGGCCAACCGGTTGTGTCCTTCGTGATCCAGCGGTCAAAATCCGCCTCCGAGGTGGATGTGTTTCACGCGGTCGAGCGGCGGCTGCGCGAAATCACCGCTGAGCGCTCCGACATCAATGTCCGCCTCGTCTTCACCAGCGTCGACTTCATCGAAGGCATGTACGAATCTTCGATCAGCGCGTTGATCGAAGGCGCGCTGCTCGCCTGCCTTGTCGTCTTCCTCACCCTGCGCAATTGGCGCGCTACGTTGATCGCCGCCGCTGCGATTCCGCTGGCCATCATCCCGACCTTCTGGGTCATTGAGCTGCTCGGCTTCACCATCAACATGATGACGATGATCGCGCTCGCCCTGGTGGCCGGCGTTTTGGTGGATGATGCGATCGTCGAGATCGAGAACATCGTCCGGCACATCCGCATGGGCCGGCGCCCTTACGACGCCGCCATGGAGGCGGCCGATGAAATCGGCCTCGCCGTGGTGGCCACGTCAGCCGCGATCATCGTCGTCTTCCTGCCCATTGCCATGATGAACACGGACACCAGCGTCTGGTTCAAGGAGTTTGGCCTCACCGTCGCCATCGCCACATTCTTCTCGCTGGTGGTTGCGCGGCTCATCACGCCCATGATGGCGGCGCACTTCCTCAAGGATAACGGCCACGAGGAAAAGGACGGTGACTTCATCGAAATCTATCGCGGCATGCTGAGCTTCGCCATGCGCAAGCCATGGGCCACGTTTGGCATGGGCATTGGCGTTTTCATCTTTTCAGTATCGCTGTCCTTCTTCGTACCCGTCACCTTCATGCCGCGCGTCGACATGGGCATGGTGCAGCAGCGGGTCGAAGTCCCGCCTGGCACGCCGCTGGTGGAAGCGGATCGGGCCATCCGCGATATGGCCGCGCGTATCGCAACCATACCCGAGGTGAAAAGCACCTATACCAGCCTCAGCGGCGTGGACGGCGCCGGCTCATCCGGCGACATCTTCGTTATCTTGAAGGATCGCGGCGAGCGCGAACGCAGCGCCTTCGCCTTGCAGCAAGCCATGCGGCCGATGCTGATGGCGTATCCCAATTATCGCGTCACCGCCGTCAACAATACCGGCCCCGGCCCGCCAGGCGCCGACATCAGTATTCAGCTGGTCGGAAGTGATCCAGCGCTGGTGACCGAAACCGCCGCCCGCATCGCCAGCGCCGCCTCGCAGCTGCCTCAGCTGGCGGATGTGCGTTCCTCCGCCGCGCTGCAACGGCCGGAGCTGCACGTGCGCCCGCGTCCCGCCGATCAAGCGCGCCTTGGCGTGACGTCCGCGAGCATTTCCTCCGCCGTGCGCATCGCCACCAGCGGCGACATTGAGCAGAACCTTGCGCGCTACGATCTGCCGGATCGGCAAATTCCGATCCGCGTGCTGCTGCGCCCGGACTCGCGCTCCAACCTTGAAGCGCTGCGCTCGCTGCCTGTGCAATCGAGCATGGGCCCGCCCGTGCGGCTCGACGCCGTCGCCGATATCAGCTTCGGCTTTGGCGAAGTGACAATCGAGCGGCGGGACCGCGAACGCGCCGTCACCATCGGCGCCAATGTGGTGCAGGGCGATATTGGCTCGGCGCAGGCGGCCATGTTCGCTCTGCCCGAACTCGCGAACTTGCCGCCAGGCATCCGCATCGCGCTCTCCGGCGACACCGAAATGCAGGCCGACATGTTCGTGTCTTTCGGCATGGCGCTCGTCTCCGGCGTGCTGCTCATCTACGCCGTGCTGGTGCTGCTCTTCCGCGATTTCTTCCACCCGCTCACCATCATGACCGCGCTGCCGCTCTCCATTGGCGGCGCTTTCGGCGCGCTGCTGGTAACGGCGCAGCCGCTTTCGCTGTTCGTGCTGATCGGCCTCATCATGCTGATGGGCATTGTCAGCAAGAACTCGATCCTGCTAGTCGATTTCGCCATTGAGCAAATCCACAAGGGCATGGACCGCAACGCCGCCCTCATGGAAGCCGGCATGAAGCGCGCGCGCCCGATCCTCATGACCACCTTCGCCATGTGCGCCGGCATGATGCCGGCGGCGCTCGGCTGGAGTGTCGACGGCGCCATGCGCCAAGGTATGGGCGCGGCGGTGATTGGCGGCCTCCTGCTCGCCACCATGCTGAGCCTGGTTTACGTGCCGGCCATGTTCGTGCTGGTCGACCGGCTCGAGCGCTGGTTCCGCCGCACCTTCCTGCGCCAGCGCGCGGACGAACAGCCTTCGCCGGCCGCGGCGGAGTAGCGCGCGGCGTAAGCTTTCGCTATCAACACCAACGAGCGCGGGCGTAGTTCAGAGGTAGAACGTCAGCTTCCCAAGCTGAATGTCGGGGGTTCGATTCCCCCCGCCCGCTCCA
>JANRIP010000052.1:0-13858 GCA_033764855.1 Hyphomonadaceae bacterium
GGCCCGCGCTCGACCAGCAATTTCTCGGCCGCCGCCAATATGTTGGCCCGCGCATCTGCGGGGGCGCGGCGGACACGGCGGACTTTACCAGTCTTCTTTATTGACATTTTTGTCAGTAGAGTCCAAATCCAAGCTCAGCGCAATCCTATACGCGAGGTCCTCCCCCATGGCCGCCACCAAGACCGCTCAAAAACCCAGCAAATCGACGCCCGCCGACGTGAAAATCCCGCCGCGCGACATCCGCTTCGATTTCGAAGGCGCGAAAGCGCGCCACTGGCTGGGCGGCGATCCGGTCGGCACCGCCGTGTTCAACGCGCTTTCGCTCACCTTCCCCGATGGCGAGCGCATGTTCATGGACGCGGTGCGCCATTATCGCGGCAAGGTCAGCGGCAAGCTGGCGGAGGATGTGAAGGGCTTCATCGCCCAGGAAGCGATCCATTCGCGCGAGCATCACGCGCTCAATCAGCTGATCGACCGCGACAAGTATCCGGTGGCGGAGATTGAGCAGGCGGTGAAGGATCGCGTCGCCTTCGCGCGCTCGCGCGGGCCGATGCGCATGCTGATCTCCACCATCGCGCTGGAGCATTTCACCGCCATGATGGCCGAAGCGCATGCGCGCCATCGCAATTTGTTCGAGCAAGTCGATCCCGGCATTGAGCGCATGTGGCGCTGGCACGCCGTGGAAGAAACCGAACACAAGGCCGTCGCCTATGACGTCTTCCTGGAAGCGACCAAGCATTGGTCGCCGCTGCAGCGTTACATGCGCCGCACCATCGCCATGGCGCTGATCACCTATTTCTTCACCCGCAGCATCATCCACTATGCCGCAAGGCTGCTGATGGCGGATGGCTATAGCTACAAGGACGCGCAGAAAGCGGTGCGCAAGTATGTGTGGCGCTCGCCGGGCCTGTTCAGCCGCAACCTGAAAACCTATTTCGCCTGGTACCGCCCCGGCTTCCACCCCTGGGACCAGGACGACCGCGCCTTGGTGGCGGAATGGAAGGCTGAGTTCGACGCTGACGTGAGCCGCCCCGCTTACGCTTAAGGCGTGGACTCTAGCCCTTCCGGCTCGCCCACCACCACGAACGTATACGCATCCGGATTGAACACGCGGCGGATCACGCGGTTCACATCATCCAGCGTCACCGCGCGGATCAGCGCATTGCGCTCATTCACATAATTCACCTCGCGCCCGGCCGCCTGATAGCCATGCACGACATTGGCGATGTTCTGGTTCGAATCCAGATCAAGCGCGAACGAACCGGTGAGATAGGTGATGGCGTCATCCACTTCAGTCTGCGTCGCGCCATTTTCATAAAGCGTGCGCATCACCGTGCGCGTCACTTCAATCGCTTCGGCGACATTGCCATTCTCGGTCTGCGCCGAACCACGGATAAGTTCGGAATAATCGCGCACCGAAGGCCCCATGCCTATGCCGTAAACCAGCCCGCGCTGTTCGCGCACTTCACTCATCAGCCGCGAGGAAAATCCGCCGCCGCCAAGAATGTAATTCGCCACCGCCAGCGGAATCCAATCCGGGTCTTCGTCCTGAATGCCGGGCGCCGCGAACAGGATGAGACTTTGCGGCTGCGGCAGCGGACGCACGATCAGCGGCGTTGGCGTTGAATACCCGGTCGGCCCGATCGGCGGCGGCGCGGCGGCGTTTTGCGGCAGCGCGCCGAACGTGCGGTCCAGCAACGCGCCCGCCGTCGCCGCATCAATATCGCCGACAATGGTAATCTTGAGATTGGCGCGCGTCAGCAATTGCGCCTGCGTGCGCCGCAGCGCCGCGACATCGATCGCGTTGGTGCTCGCGAGCGTGGAACGGCGCGCATAAGGGTGATTGGGATAGAGCGCCTGATCGAGCGCGAGATTGGCGATGTAGCTCGGATTGGTTTCGCGCGTGCGCAGGCCAACCATGATCTGCCGCTTGATCCGCTCCAGCGGCGCTGCATCATAGCGCGGCGCGGCGAGCGCCAGCCGCGCCATTTCAAACGCCGCATCGCGATTTTCGCTGAGCGTGGTGAGGCTCATGGCCACGCCATCCCAACCCGAGCCGAAGCCCAGCGACATGTTGAGATCCTGCATGCGCTCCTTGAACGCATTGGCGTCCAACTCGCCTGCGCCCTCGGTCAGCATGTCGGCCATGATGCTGGTGACGCCAACCAAGTTCGCCGGCTCAGCCGCCGCCCCGCCCTGCCAATAAGCGCGCAGCGTGATCATCGGCACGGTGGAATCGGAAACCAGCCAAGCCTCGATCCCGCCCGGCGAGCGGATCACTTGAACCGGCACGCCGCGCTCAGCCTGCGTTTGGCTCTGCTGCGCGAAGGCTGGCGGCGTTGCGACTGGGGCAAACAGTGCAATTATTGCAAGCGCGACAACTCCCCCTCTCCCTCGCGGAGAGGGGGTTGGGGGGTGAGGGGCGCTCAAACAATCAGGCGCCTGCATGTTTGTACGCCCCTCACCCCGCCGCTTCGCGGCGACCCTCTCCGCAAGGGAGAGGGTTGTTTGAGCGAACACGCTCACTCCGCCGCCTCCGGCAGCAAATAGCCAGTGACCGAGCGATCGAGCACGAACGTCTCGCGCACCACCGCCATCACCTCCTCGCGCGTCACCGCTTCGATCTGATCCGGCCAATTGACGATCGCATCCAAGCTCTCGCCCTCGGCCAGCGACGACCCATAAATCCGCGCCAGTGTTTCCTGGCTGTCGCGCGCATAAATCGCCGCCGCCGCCAGCCGCGATTTCGCGCGCGTCAGCTCCGCTTCACTCGGGCCTTCGGCGAGAAAGCGCGCAAGCACCGCATCGCTCGCCGCTTCCACCTGCTCAATGCTCACGCCATCAGCCGGCGTTGCAAACACCGAGACGCTGCCCCCGCCCAAGCCCGCCGTATCGCCATTGGCGCCGGCGCTGATGGCGATGCGCTGGTCTTCCACCAAAGCGCGATAGAGCCAGCTGGTTTCCGAGCCGCCGAGAATATCGATCGCCACATCGAGCGCATGCGCCGCGCGCCCCGCGCCCGTCGTATAGCTGATGGCCGGATACATGCGCGTGAACGACGGCTGGCGCACCTTCTCATCGCGATGCGTTACGCGCATCGGCCCAACCGCCGGCGGATCGGCAACCCAAGTGCGCGCCGGCAAATCCTCGGTGGGACGCAAGCGTCCGTACGTGCGCTCCGCCAGCGGGCGCAATTCCGCCGCGTCCACATCGCCGGCGACCACCAAGATCGCATTATTCGGCGCATACCAGACCCGATAAAATTCCAGCGCCTCTTCGCGGCTCAAATCCTCAATCTCATGCAGCCAGCCAATCACCGGCGTGCCGTAAGGATGGTGCGGCCACAGCATGGCCCGCATGCGCTCGCCCAACACGGCGCCTGGATTATTGTCCACACGCTGGCGCCGCTCTTCGACAATCACATCGCGCTCGGAGCGAAAGGTCTCGTCCGAAAAGCGCAGATTGCGCATCCGGTCCGCTTCCATGCGCATCACCATTTCGAGGCGATCGGCGGCGATGCGCGCGTGATATTCGGTCCAGTCCCAGGAGGTGGAGGCGTTATCCTCGCCGCCATTCCTGGCGATGGTGCGCGAGAACTCGCCCGGCGCGATCTGGCGCGTGCCCTTGAACATCAGGTGTTCGAAGAAATGCGCCACACCGCTTTCGCCGCGCGGCTCATCGCCGGCTCCGACGCGATACCACACCATATGCGTCACCACCGGCGCGCGGCGATCCGTGATCACCACCACCTGCATGCCATTGCGCAAAGTGAAAATTTCAGGCCGCGGCAGCGGCTCCGCAAAAGCGCCTAGGCCCAGCGACCAAACGCCAGCGCACGCCGCGACAAAAATTCGGAGCTTAGACGCTGATCTCAAGTGCCAGGCAGTTTGATGCCGCCGCCATCGCGCTCGATCGTGACTTCACCGCCGCCCGTGGCGCGGCGAATGGCTTCGGCTTCCGCCTGCTGCTGCTCGGGGGTAGGCGCTTGAGTTGATTGCGCCAGCACGCGGTCCGCAAAGGCTTCGTTGCGATGCACGATGCTCTGGCTTTCAAAATCAACCGTTTGCCGCGCCTCAGCATCAACCGCTTCGGCGCCGGCGCCAGCGACCAGGGCGCGTTCGCCCGCGCTGGCGTTCTGGCCGATATCCTGTCCGAACAGAGCGGCGCGCGCTTCCTGATCCGGCGCTAATTCTTGCGGCCGCGGCGCGCCCGGCGCGGGGGGACGCAGACTATAATCCGGCGGCAGCGTCAGCGGCGCGCTGGTGACGACGCGAAATTCGTCCGGCGTGACCTTGGTGGCCCCAAGCGCGCGGGAGAGGGTGTTGCAGCCAGTGGTCGTGGCCGCGGCAACGGCAATGGCCAGCACGGTCGTGATCTTATTCGCCATTGGCAGCCTAACTCCCCTTTTTTACGTCGCTGGCGGGCGGTTCGCGACGCTTCTATCCCGCCCCGCTGCAAATCGCCAAGCCGTAAGGCAGCGATGACTCAAGCTGGATCGTGTCAGTTCTGGGGCGGGGCGGGCCCGGCTGGCTCCGCCCCCTGCTTTTCCTCGCCATGAAGGAGAAAATCCAGCAGCAACAGCCCCGCGCCCACGCTAATAGCCGCGTCCGCCACATTGAACACCCAGGGAAAATAGAGCCCGCTGAAATCCAGGAAATCGACCACAGCGCCGAAACGAATCCGGTCGATCACATTGCCCAGCGCCCCGCCAATGACGAGCCCAAGCGCCACCCCGGTCAGCTTCCGCGTCGCGCTCCGCAGCCACCAGACGAACACGCCCGAAATCACGAACGACATCGCCACCAAAGCCCAGCGCCCGATCCCGCTATCGGCGCGGAACATGCCGAAGCTGACGCCCCTGTTCCAAACCATGGTCAGATCGAAAATACCGGAAACCTCGATCGCCCCGCAGCCATAGCCGCCCTGCAGGCAGCCCACCGGACTAAAGCCCAGCGGCCCCAGGATCACATATTTCGTGACCTGGTCGGCGATGAACACCGCCGCCGCGATCAGGAGCCCATTTCTCAACATGCGCCGTCTTATGGCGGGGCGCGATGGCGCCGGCAAGGCGTTTACATGCAGGGCGGCGAGGCGCAGCCATAAAGCCCGCCGTACCCGCCGATCGGCTCCACCGGCGCCGGCGGCGGCGCAGGCGGAGGCGTGTAGCCGTTATTGCGCTGCAATTCGTAGAGTTCATCCTGCGCGCTGCCGGACGAATTGGTGGCGTCGCCGCCGCCGTATCCCCCGCTCGCGCTCCCCACCGCCGCCGCCGCGAGCGTCGCCACCGCGAGCGCGCCAGCCACTTGGTAGGCATAAGAGGCAGAACCAACCGGGCGGCAGCGGCCGGCGAAATCCCAATACTCAACGCAGGAGAACACGCCATCCTGCACCTGCGCACGCACCCATCCGGGAGAGCCGCCATTATACGTGTATTCGCTGAAAACAACCGCCGAGCGGCCGTCGGACGAGCGCTCCTCGATGCGCGCATTGTGCGCGCTGCCGCGATCGTAGCTGTTGAACATCCACCCGCGCGAATCCGAGGCGATAACGGCGTCGATGCTGGCTGTGAGATCGGCGCCTAGGCCCTGCGCCGGCGCGCTCGCCGCCCGCTCCGCCTGCGCTGCCGGCGCAGCGGCCAGAGTTTGCGGTTGCGGGGCCTGTTGCTGCACCATTTGCGGCGGCTCGCCGATGCGCACGCCGCGCCAACTCGACCAAGAGGTCACGCCATCCCGGCGCCATTGCCCTTCGAACGACATCGCGCCGTCGCTGGCTTGAAACCAGCCTTCGCCGGCGGCGGCGGGCTCGGTGTAGCGAAAGAACAGGCGTCCGTTTTGCACCACGCCTTCAACCGCGCCGCGCGTGGAAAACAGACCATAGACGTACGAACCCGCGACGCGATTGCCGTCTTGCGTCAGCACCATGCGCCCGTATGTCGTGTCCCATTCGCCGGCAAACTGACAATGCCCAACGCTCGGGGCGGCGAGCGCGACAACGAACGCGACAAATGCAACAAGTTTCGCGGCAAGTGACATAAACGGCCCCCCCCGTCGCTCAGCGGTGACACGCTAAATCGCGCGGCTGGAGACGATCAAGAGCTTCGCAAAGAATTCACGCTGCGCGCGCGGCGTCCCATTTGCGCACCGCCTCCGCGTCGCGCGGGGTGATGTCGGGGTAGTCGGGGTCCGCCGTGGCGGGATCGAAATACTTCCAGGAGCGCGCGCATTTCACGCCGGCGGCTTTCTGCACCACCACCGCAACGCCCGGCGTCTCGGGCAAGCGGAACGCCTCCGCCGGGCCAGCGCCGGCTTCGATCTTCAGATCGCTGGTGATGCAATATTCGGCGAAGGCCGAAGCCTGCACGCTGGCGCGCAAGCCCTCATCCTCAATATACACCACCGGCGCCGCCTCTAGCGAAGCGCCAATCTGCTTCTCGCGCCGCGCCACTTCCAGCGCGCCGGTGACGACGCTGCGCACCGAACGCAGCCGCGCCATCTCCTCCGCCGCGAAATCATCGCGCCACGCCTCCGGCGTTTCCGGGAAGAGACGCAAATGCACCGACACATCGCTCGGAAAGCGCGTCAGCCACGCTTCTTCAGATGTGAAAGGCAGGATCGGCGCAAGCCAAGCGGTGAGACGCGAAAACACTTCATCCAGCGCCGAGCGGCAGGCTCTGCGCCGATTACTGTCGGGCGCATCGCAATAGAGCGCGTCCTTGCGCACATCGACATAGAAGGCCGAGAGATCGACATTGCAGAATTCCACGATGGCGCCGAGCGCCGCGCGAAATTGGTACGCGCCATACGCATCGCGCACCGTGCGGTCGAGCTGCCAGAGCCGATGCAACAGCCAGCGCTCGAGCAGCGGGATGTGCGGCGCCCCCCCTCTCCCTTGCGGAGAGGGGGTTGGGGGGTGAGGGGCGCGCAAACGCTCAGGCGCCTGCATGTTGGACCGCCCCTCATCCCCTAGCCCCTTCTCCGCAAGGGAGAAGGGGAATCGCTCCGCTTCCTCGAACCCGCTCAACGCCCCCAGCAAATAGCGCAGCGTGTTGCGCAGTTTGCGGTACGTTTCGCTCGATTGCTCGATCATGGTTTTGCCTAGCCGCAGATCGTCGCCATAATCGGCCGCCGCGATGAGCAGGCGCAGAATTTCGACGCCATTCTGCTTGGCGATGTCTTGCGGCTCGATCGTATTGCCGATCGATTTCGACATTTTCCGCCCGTCTTCGGCCATGGTGAAGCCGTGCGTCAGCACTTCATCATAAGGCGCGCGCCCGCGCGTGGCGCAGCTTTCGAGCAACGAAGAATGAAACCAGCCGCGATGCTGGTCCGATCCTTCCAGATACATGACGCCCGCTGGGTCCTTGAACGAAGGACGCGTCGGCGCATCGCGATCGCCCAGCACGAAAGCGTGCGTGGAGCCAGAATCGAACCACACATCGAGAATATCTTCGACCTTCTCGAACTTGGCCGGGTCATACTTACTGCCGAGAAATTCCGCAGCCGGCGTCGCCCACCACACATCGGCGCCTTCGCGCTTCATCGCCTCGACAATGCGCGCATCCACCTCATCGTCCTGTAGAATCTCACCGCTGTCTTTGTTGACAAAGATTGGCAGCGGCACACCCCAGGCGCGCTGGCGCGAGATCAGCCAATCGGGGCGATCCTGGATCATGCCTTTGATGCGGTTCTGATCCTTGGGATCATCGATGCGGCGCTGGCCCCAATCGACGCGCTCGATTTCGCTCAACGCAACCTGGCGCAAAGTTTTCCCGCCGCCCGCCGCATACGGCTTGTCCAGCGCGATGAACCATTGCGGCGTATTGCGGAAAATGAGCGGCGCCTTGGAGCGCCAGGAGTGCGGATAAGAGTGCTTCAGCTGACCCCGCGCCAGCAGCGCGCCAACCTCGATCAGCTTATCGATCACCGCTTTGTTCGCAGGGCCATCCTTGCCAATGCCCTTGCCTTCCAGCTGCAGGATTTCGAGCCCCTCAAAGCCCGGCGCTTCCTTGGTGAAACGGCCTTCTTCATCAACGGTGAATGGAATCCCGTTCTGGCCGAAATTCTGCACCCAGATGTCAAAGTCATCCGCGCCATGGCTGGGCGCGGTGTGCACAAAGCCGGTGCCGGCATCGTCGGTGACGTGATCGCCGGCGAGCAAAGGCACATCGAACTGATATCCGGACCGCGAGCCTTGCGCGTCTGAAGACGCGCGGTCCAAGTGCGCGTCCCGAAACGGATGCGCCGCTTTCGATCCGCTCGGATCGAAATCGCTGATGCGCTTCCACGACGCTGCTTTAGCCGCGCGCATCACCTCTTCAGCCAGCTTGTCTGCGAGCGCGAGCTTATCGCCCACCTTCACCCAAGGCTCGAACGCTAGGCCCTGCTCGATGCTTTCGACTTGGTACACGCCATAAGAAATCTTCGGCGAAAACGAGATCGCGCGATTGCCGGGGATGGTCCAGGGCGTAGTCGTCCAGATCACGACGCTCACATCTTCGCGGCCGAGCAATTTGAACTTCACCCAGATCGTCGGGCTCGTCTTCTCCTGATACTCCACCTCCGCTTCCGCCAGCGAGGTGCGCTCCACCGGGCTCCACATCACCGGCTTTGAGCCGCGATAGACCAGCCCTGTGCGCACCACGCGCAAAAACTCGCGCGCGATCGCGGCTTCGGCCGCAAAGCTCATGGTCGAGTAATAATGGTCCCAATCGCCTTCAATGCCGAGCCGGCGGAATTCTTCCTTCTGCAGCGGGATCCACTTGTCCGCGTAGGCGCGGCACGCGCGGCGAAACTCCACCGCCGGCACTTCCTTCTTCTTGCGTCCGGCTTTGACGAAATCCTCTTCCACCTTCCATTCGATCGGCAGGCCGTGACAATCCCAGCCGGGCACATAGTCGGCGTCGAAGCCGGCCATCTGCTTGGTGCGCACCACCATGTCTTTGAGGATTTTGTTCTCCGCATGCCCGATATGGATCGCGCCATTGGCGTAGGGCGGGCCGTCATGCAGCACGAATTTGGGGCGCGCGGCGGCGTCCTGTCGCAGCAATGTGTAGAGCCCAATGTCAGCCCAATGCTTGACTCGTTCGGGCTCGTTCTGCGGTAAGCCGGCCTTCATCGGAAAAGCGGTCTCAGGCAGAAATAATGTTTCGCGATAATCGCGACCTTGAGGCGCGTCGGCCACGGTCGAATCTCCGGTCCAGTGATGGGGCAATAGCAGGTCTAAAGCCCGCCGAGCAAAGCTCAGAGACGGGCGGCGCTAATTCGTATGAAGCGAGAGAGGGCGACCATGCGTTCAAGCCCTACCATTCCACGTCCCTCAACGCCACATCCCCTTTCCTCACAGCCCCAACGGGGCTAAACCCCCACCGGTCCGGCCAGAAGGCCCGCGCCTCTCAACCCAAGAAAAACATGACCACGGCCCACGATTTTTCCTTCGCCAAGCTGGGCGAGCCCGGCGAGATCAATCTCCAAGACTATGCCGGCAAGGCGATCCTGATCGTGAACGTCGCCAGCGCTTGCGGCTTCACCTCGCAATATCGCGATCTGGAAGCGCTCTATGAGGGCAAGAAGCAAAAGCTGGTCGTGATCGGCGTGCCCTGCAACGATTTCGGCGCGCAGGAGCCTGGCAACGAGCAGGAGATCCGCGACTTTTGCGAGGATTCCTACCACGTCACCTTTCCGATGACGGCGAAGGTGGAGATCGTCTCGCCCGAGCGGCGCCACCCCTTCTATGCCTGGGTCGCCCAGCAATTGGGGGAAGGCGCCCTGCCCCGCTGGAATTTCCACAAATATCTGATCGGCAAGGACGGCGCCCTGATCGAGACCTTCCCCGCCAAGGCGACCCCGCTCGGCCCGCAAATGCTGGACGCCATAAAAGGCGCGGTTCTGGCCTGAACCTTCCGGGCGGGCGCTTGCCCTAGACGGCAAGCTGTCTATCGTCGCGCCCCGGGGAGGTTGGCGTTTGACGGAACTTGAAAAACTGACGCAAGACCCGGAAAAGGCGCGCGATCGCGGCGTCGCCCGGCGGCAGGCTTTCCTCCGCGCCGCCAGAGAGGTCTTTTTCGAGGCCGGCTATGAAGCGGCCAGCGTCAATGACGTGGTGGCCCGTGCGGGCGGCTCGCTGGCCACGCTCTACTCCCAATTCGGCAGCAAGGAGGGCTTGTTCCTGGCCGTAGTCCGCGACCAGTTCGAGCGCCTGCGCCAAGACATCAGCGCCGAGGCGGTGCAGCATTTGCCGCTTGAAGAAGGGCTGGTCCGGCTGGGAGAACAAGTGCTGCAAGTCATGCTGCAGCCTGACTATTTGGCCTTTAATCGCCTGCTGGTGAATGAGGGCCGCAAATTCCCTGACCTTGTCCGCCGCATGGCCGAGGGCGAGTCCGAGGAAACCCGCTTCGGCATTGAGTGCTACCTGCACGAGCGCTCAACCGCCGAAGGCCGGCCCATCGCCGACCCCAAGGACGCCGCGCAATATTTCGTCTCGCTGCTGCGCACGCGCCACTTGTTTAACGCCATCACCGATCCCGCCTACACCCTCACCCCCGAGCAGCTTCAGGCCCACGTCCAGGCCACGGTGAATCTGTTCCTGCACGGGGTGCTGCCGCCGAGAGGCGTCTGATTCATTCAGGCGCCGTTCAGCCCGGGATTTGCATGGTGAGGGTGCGAGGGTGCGCGTGCGCACTCGGGAGCCTCTTAGAATGAAAAAAGCCCTCCTTGCGGCCGCAGCCGTTATGGGCCTCTCAGCGTTGTCGGCTCCCGCCGCCTACGCCCAAAGCCACGACCGCGTGCGCCAGCAGTATAATTCCTCCAATCGCGACGATAATCGCGGCCGCGAGGAGCAAAGCCGGCAGCAATATCAGTCGCGCAATAATGATGACGGCGCCCGTCGCGCCCAAGAGCAGGCCCAGGAAATGGCGGCCCGGCGCGCTCAGGATCAAGCGCGTCAGCAGCAGGAAATGGCCGTGCGCCGGTCAGAGGACGCCGCCCGCCAGGCCCAGGACGCCGCCCGCTCGCGCGACGCCGAACGCGCCCGCTACGAGCAGCAGCAGGACGCCGCCCGGCGTCAGCAGGACGATCAACGTCGTCAGTGGGAGCAGTCCCGCTCCCAGCAGGACGATCAGCGCCGCCAGTGGGATCAGTCCCGCGCGCAGGAGGACGCCGCGCGCCGTCAGCGCGAAATCAATTCGTCACGCGAAGCGCAAATTGCCGCCAGTCGTCAGCAAGAATTGCTTGGCGCGCGCCAAAACCAGATCGAAGCCTCGCGCCGCGAACAAGAACGGCGCGAATGGGAACAGCGGAACCACAACAATAATAACAACTGGAACGACAACAATAATTGGGGCCGTCAGCACGGCTGGCGCGACAACGATTATTGGAACCGCAATCATTGGAATGATCGCGGCCGCGACGACGATCGCTATCGCCCCTATTGGAACACGCACCGCGACTTCGACCGTCCGCGTTGGACCGACTGGCGCTATGTCAATCGCGGCTATTATTTCGACTATGGCTACGCCCATATCGTCACCGGCTATTGGGGCCATAATTATCGCTGGTGGTCCTACCCGAACTGGCGCCGCCCATGGCGCGCCTACACGGTCGGCTACATCCTGCCTTACGACATTTGGTGGGAGCCGGTGCCGTACGACCTCTACTGGCGTCTGCCGCCAGCGCCGTATGGCTGCCGCTATGTGATGGTCGACCGGGACGTCCTGCTGGTGGTGATTTCCACCGGCCTGGTCCTGGACGCGCTGCTCTACTACTAAACTCTCGCCCGCCGAGATTAACCGCCCCGCCCTCAAAGCGGGGCGGTTTCTGTTCAGGTAAGCGCTTGACGCTCCGCCAGCCGCCCCTTACATCGCCCGTTAGCAACCGGACGCGGTGAGTGCTAATTGCGCGCTCACCATCCGTCTGGGGCGAAATGAGTTTTTTACAACCATAAGGAGTAGGGCGTGGCTAGCTTTCGTCCGCTGCATGACCGCGTGCTGGTGAAGCGCGTGAAGGAAGAAGAGAAGACGCGTGGCGGGATCATCATCCCCGACACCGCCCAGGAGAAGCCGCAAGAAGGCGAAGTCGTCGCCGTCGGCCCGGGCGCCCGCGACGAAGACGGCGAGTACATCAAGCCGGACGTCCAGGTCGGCGACCGCATCCTGTTCGGCAAGTGGTCGGGCACGGAAGTGAAGATTGATGGCGAAGACCTCCTCATCATGAAGGAGTCCGACATCATGGGCGTCATCGAAGAAAAAAAGTCGAAGAAGAAGGACGCCGCTTAAGCGCGCTCCGCCTGGTCAAATGAACTTGCGATAGCTCCTTTGGCCCTTTCTCGACCCTCAAACACACATAGAAGGACAAACACACATGGCTGCTAAAGTCGTGCAATTCGGCGCCGACGCCCGTGAGCGCATGCTCCAAGGCGTCGACATTCTCGCCAACGCGGTGAAGGTCACGCTCGGCCCCAAGGGCCGCAACGTCGTGATCGAAAAGTCGTTCGGCGCACCGCGCACCACCAAGGACGGCGTCACCGTCGCCAAGGAAATCGAGCTCGAAGACAAGTTCATGAACATGGGCGCGCAGCTCATTCGTGAAGTTGCCTCCAAGACCAATGACGAAGCCGGCGACGGCACCACCACCGCCACCGTGCTGGCCCAAGCCATCGTGCGCGAAGGCATGAAGGCCGTCAGCGCCGGCCGCAATCCGATGGATTTGCGCCGCGGCATCGATAAGGCCGTCCTCGCCATCGTCGAAGACCTGAAGACCCGCTCGCGCAAGGTGAAGGGTTCGGAAGAAATCGCCCAAGTCGGCACCATCTCGGCGAACGGCGACACCGACATCGGCAAGTTCCTCGCCGACGCCATGGCCAAGGTTGGCAATGAAGGCGTGATCACGGTCGAGGAAGCCAAGTCGCTCGAAACCGAACTCGATGTCGTCGAAGGCATGAAGTTCGATCGCGGCTATCTCAGCCCCTACTTCATCACCAATGCCGACAAGATGGATGCGACGCTCGAAGAGCCCTTCATCCTCCTGTTCGAAAAGAAGCTCTCCAGCCTGCAGCCCATGCTGCCGATCCTGGAATCGGTGGTGCAGAACCAGCGCCCGCTGCTCATCATTGCTGAAGACGTCGAAGGCGAAGCCCTCGCCACCCTCGTCGTCAACAAGCTGCGCGGCGGCCTGAAGGTTGCTGCGGTGAAGGCGCCGGGCTTCGGCGATCGCCGCAAGGCCATGCTGGAAGATATCGCCATCCTTACGGGCGGCCAAGTCATTAGCGAAGACCTCGGCATCAAGCTGGAGAACGTCACGCTCGACATGCTCGGCAAGGCCAAGAAGGTGGTGGTGAAGAAGGACGATACCACCGTCGTCGACGGCTACGGCGAGAAGAAGGACATCGAGGCCCGCATCGGCCAGATCCGCAAGCAGATCGAAGACACCACCAGCGACTATGACCGCGAGAAGCTGCAAGAGCGTCTCGCCAAGCTCGCGGGCGGCGTTGCGGTGATTAAGGTCGGCGGCGCCACCGAAGTCGAAGTGAAGGAACGCAAGGACCGCGTTGATGACGCGCTGAACGCCACCCGCGCTGCGGTGGAAGAAGGCATCGTCCCCGGCGGCGGCACGGCGCTCCTGCGCGCGGCCTTCAAGCTCAACATTAAGGGCGACAATGAAGACCAAAACGTCGGCATCGCCATCGTGAAGAAGGCGCTGGAAGCCCCGATCCGTCAGATCGCGGAAAACGCCGGCGTCGAAGGCTCGATCGTGGTCGGCAAGCTGCGCGACAACAAGGACGACAATTTCGGCTTCAACGCGCAAACCGAGGAATATGTCGACCTGGTGAAGGCCGGCATCATCGATCCGGTGAAGGTGGTCCGCAC
>JANRIP010000035.1:0-53363 GCA_033764855.1 Hyphomonadaceae bacterium
CGCGGGAGCAACGTCTTTCCGTCAAGGCTTCGAACCTCGAGTCCTTGGCTCCACGGAAAATGCATGCTGAAAGCTACGAGTCCGGTGCGCTCAGCTGCTGGCAAATGACACATCGCCAGAACCGTCTCCGCCAGATACGCCACGTCCTCAGTCGGAAATTCTGCCGGGATAAGCGCATCCGCACCGGGCGTACGAATGGCGGTTGAAGGCCCTACGACATTCACAGCAATGTTTTCATCCATCAACTCGGCGGCCATGCCTTGCGTCAGCCGGTTCATCGCCGCCTTGGCAGCAGCGTAGACGTGATAGCCGAGCAGCTTTTCGTGCGGAGCAAAAGGACGCGTGGGCGGCAATGAATCCTGCGAACCAATATTCACGATCCATCCCGCCCCCCGCACGCGCATGAAAGGAATCGCTGACTGCATCAGAACGAAAGGCGCTCGCAGAAAATGCGTGAGCGTCCGCTCGAACGTCGCCTCGCTCATGTTCGACGCAGGTGCAAAGTCGGCAAAGCCAGCATTGTTGACCAAGATATCAAGCCCACCTGCCGCCTCCACCGCTCTTGCCGCCAGCGAATGGCAGTCGGTCGGATTCTCCAGATCCGCGGCAATGGCCAAGGCGCGCCCACCGGCCGTCTCCACAAGCGCCACGGTCTCAAGCAAGGTACCGGGGATAAGCTGATCCTTGCCGCGGCGTTGGCCCACAGACGCCGACGTCATGGAACGCGCCGTAACGACGACGGTGGCGCCGGCGGAGGCAAGCCGTTGCGCGATTGCCCGTCCGATGCCCCGACTCGCCCCCGTGACCAACGCAATCTTGCCAGCGATATTCGGACCAGTTGGCATCGCTTTAGTCCTACGACCGCTCGATGATCGCGATGGGCGAGCGCACTTCGGCCTCTTCACCCTCTTGCAGTAAAATTTCCATGAGCACGCCTGTTGTCGGCGATTCCAGTTCCTGGACGGATTTGGCCGTCTCAATCTCTGCAAGCGGCTCACCCTCGTTGACTGTCTCGCCGACTGCCTTGAACCACTTTGTGAGTCTGCCTTCGTTCATGCCGGTTCCGTATTTCGGCATCACAACCTTCACCTTCATCTTTATCTCCACATCACATCAAACGACGTGCGGCGGCGGCGATGCTCGTTGCATTCGGATAGAGAGGCTTTTCCATCTTCGGACTGAAGGGGATTTGGATGTCCGGCGTCGTCACGCGAATAATTGGACGCTTCAGCGTATCGAAGCCATCCTCCGCAACGATGGCCGAGATCTCGGCCGCGGCCCCGCACGTGCGATGCGCATAGTCAGCAATGATGAGGCGTCCGGTTTTGGCGACGGACGTCAAAATGGCGTAGGTATCTAGCGGCGCTAATGTCCGCAGATCGATGACTTCCGCGCTAACGCCTTCCTTGGCGAGGGTTTCGGCAGCCCCCAGCGCAAAGCGAAGGCAGCCCGCCACTGAAACAATAGTGAGATCGGAACCTTCTCGGCGAATTGCCGCCTTGCCAATCGGCGTGACGAAATCTGTGGTGATGGGCACTTCTTCTCTCATGGCCCAAAGATCATTGTCCTCGAACACCAAGACAGGATCGTCGTCGCGGATCGCCGCTTTCAGTAGTCCTTTGGCATCGCTGGGCGTCGCCGGCGCCACGACTTTAAGGCCAGGGACGTTCATAAACATCGGATATGGCCGATCCGAATGCTGAGCAGCGTTTGCTTGGTTGTGCCACATCGAAGCGCGATAGGTGACGGGCACTTTGAATTGACCGCCGGTCATGTAGCGAACCTTCGCGGCTTGGTTGATGATGGGATCGGAGCCAAGATAGACGAACGACGCGATCGTGAAATCCACGATCGGGCGTAGTCCAGTCATCGCGGCGCCGACCGCCATGCCTGCAAATCCGCACTCTGAGATCGGCGCGCTTCGAATGCGCTTGGCGTCGATATCCCCATACGCTCCGCCAGCCGCATAGAGCGAGATGTCCTCACCGATAATGATGACGCTTTCATCGAGCGCCATTTCCTCGCGTTGAGCTAAACCAAGTGCCTCAAGATACGTGATGAGTTGGGTCGCGCTCACGATGACGCTCGTTCATATGCTTGCTGCGCAATGGGATTGGCAAAGAGGCACGTGAACGCCTCCGCGGGATCCGGCTCGGGGCTCTCCTTGGCGAACACCACCGCCTCCTCAACGAGCCGCCTTGCTTCTTCCCCTATTGCATCGAGTTGTTGTGGGAGATGGCCGCGCTTCAGCAACACCTCTCGAAACAGTATCAGCGGATCACGATTTTGCTTGAATTGTTCGATTTCTTCTTTGGGACGATAGGCGCCATTAATGAATAGCCCCACACAATGCTCGTCGAAACGATATGTCTTCGCCTCGATGAGAGTCGGGCCTTCCCCACGTCTTGCGCGCGCGACGGCTTGTGATGCGGCGTCAAACACCGCATCGAAATCCTGACCGTCAACGATAACACCCGGGACGCCATATCCTTCAGCGCGCTTTGCGACATCCGATTGACCGTGCGTGCTCTTCGCCGGTGTCACCGCCGCGTAACCGTTGTTCTCACAAAAGAAGATCACCGGGAGCTTCCAAATCGCCGCCATATTGAGGCATTCGTGGAAAACGCCTTCGTTGACCGCACCGTCGCCAAAGAAAGTGAGCGCGACCTGATCGCTGCTTCGCACCTGCGCGCTCAGGGCTGCGCCGGTAGCAATTGGGATTCCACCGCCAACTATTGCTGACTCGCCGATGCTTCCCACTGAAGCATCTGTCAGATGCATCGAGCCGCCGCGCCCCTTGCAGATGCCAGTCTCTTTCCCGAGGATTTCCGCCATCAGCGGCTTCAACTCGGCGCCTTTTCCAATAGGATGACCGTGAGAGCGATGTGTGCCTGCTATGTAATCGTCCAAGCGCAAGGCCATGCAGGCGCCAACGATGGCTGCTTCCTGGCCAATGCTTGAATGACAGGCCCCTGCGACCTCGCCTTCGCGAATCAAACGCGATACCGCCGTTTCAAACGCGCGGATCTTGTTCATCCGAAAGTAGGCGTCGGTGTCGATTTCGTTGCTTTGCATAGCGGCTTCCTTGTCACGAACGACGCCCTCCGCGCTCGCTCTCGCTCGGCTTTGATCCCTGGCCCTATTCCACGTCCAGCTGCACGACTTCGTTTACGTGTCCCTCGGGGTCGAGCACGAACACGACGCTCAGTTTGAAGTCTTCGATGCGACGAATGGCTTCGGGCGCCCGCCCGCCAGCTGCTAACGCGCGCGTCACCAAGGCCTTGATGTCGGTTGTCGTGAAGCCCTGTACCGATTCACCACCCGCTGGGCCCCTTGAGTCGGCGTACTTGATAAGTGTCAAAGCTGGGCCGCCAGGATAGGTCGCTTGATACGTTATCTCGTCAACCTCACGCCCAAGCATTCGATCTTGGTGCCGGTTGAACGGCACGAGGCCAAACACTTCCTCGTAAAATCCCGCCATGGCGTCGAGATCGTGAACGAACACTTTCGAGAATCCGTATTGCGCATCTTTTGTAGCGCCGTACGGCCGTACCTGTTGGTCGGCCATCGCCCTCACTCCCAATTATCTACCTTAGATCGTCAAAATTTTCATTTCAGGCTCTCGCGCCGCGCCCCAATCGGTTCGTGCGGTGACTTCAAAGTCGTCCTCACGGGGCGAGCGCGTCTCATGCCAGATCAGCGAATTGTGTCTTGGAATTGCAAGAATGACCTTCTTGCCTTGGTCGCGATAGTATCCGTGCGCGCCGCCACATTGCACCCACGCCGTCTTTGCCAAATCAGCGTCGACGTCATCAACGAAGGACTTAGTGGCTTCGGCTGTCACGTCGACGGACGATAAGCCGTCGTCGACCATCCACTGCAGCAGTTCGATGATATAGTGGACTTGCTGCTCGCTCACCACGGCATGATTGGCTACAAGATAAGAGTATGGCCCACCCATCAAAATGAAGTTCGGGAAGCCTGGAACGAGCATGCCTTCGTAGGAAAACGGATACGGCTCGAAGACTTCTTTTAGTGACTTGTTATTTCTGCCACGAATGTCGAATTGGCGCCCGAAATGGAGTTTGTAACCCGTCGCGAGAAGAAGAACGTCGCACTCGATGCGTGTCCCACTTTTCAAAATGATCGCATCATCGTCGCAACGCGCCAGTTCGCCTCGAACAATGCTCACCTGAGGCTTCTTGAGTGTATCGTAGAATCCGCAGTCCAGAATTGGCCGCTTTGAGAATACCGGAAAGCTCGGCGTCAGCTGCTCGACGAGGTCGGGATCATCGGGAAAATGACTTTTGAGATAGCCTTCGCACATCATTCGGATGCCATCATTGATGGGGCCAAATCCGCCGGTTTGCGCTGCGTAGGCTTCATCCTTCATCACCATGCCGTGCATATCCTGCATCTGGCTCGCGATGCTCTGCAGGCGTTTCCACTGCACAACGAATGGAATATTTTCCATTGCCCAGCGCTCCAGCGGGTCAACGGTCGCGTGGGCGGCCGGATTGGGGATGATGTGTTCAGGCTGACGCTGCACGATCACCAATTCGCCGACAGTATCGGCGATTGCGGTCGCGACCTGCACGCCCGAGCATCCTGTGCCTACCAACACAACTTTCTTCCCTTTGAGATCTAGACTTGGATCCCACTGGGCGGAATGGACGACCGGCTTTTTGAATTGGCTCAGATCGACGCTTGGATAGTTTGGCGCATTGTTCGGTCCAACGGCGATGATCAACGCGTTCGCCTCGTAAGTGACTTTGTCACCCCGCCGCGTCGCCTGTACGGTCCATAGCTTGCGCTCTTCATCCCACACCGCGCTGTCGAAAGAGGTGTTGAAGGCGATGCGACCACGCAGACCATACTTGTCGGTGACACGTTCGAGATAGGCGAGAAACTCCGACCCTCGCGGATAGAATTGAGACCATGAAGCGTTCGGCTCAAACGAAAACGAGTATGCGCGGCTTGGCGTATCGACGGCAGCGCCCGGATACACGTTTTCCAGCCAATTGCCGCCGACCGTGTCGAGCTTTTCCAGAATTTGATACTCGAATCCCGCCTGCTGCAATTTGACGGCGGCGTTTATCCCCATCATGCCGGCGCCAACCACGAGAACGTTGAAATCCTCGGGCGGCGTACGCCTCGGCTCGCGGATACGCGTGTCAGTTGTGAAACCCGCGTGCTGGTACGCCGGCTCAATCGACATTTCCGGCAGATCAGCGCCAATCGCAAGCCGCGCCATCTGTCGGAACATCGCCTTGTCGATGTGCGGAAGCATCGCCGGTCGCCCAGCCTTCACGACTTCTAGCAGCAGACCGCGCACCTCGTTCGCGATCTCGATCGAAGCCGGACTTGGCTCGGGCTGATCCCCGAACGCGACAAACGCTTCCTTCACGGGGTGCTGAGTGCCTTCAAGTGCGGCCCCATATTTGCGCAACAGCGTCCGATCGCCCGTGATCTGCACCAAGCTGAGCAGCGCGATCACGGGATCCAGTGCGGCAATCGCCTGCTGGAGCGTGATTTTCGTGGATTGCTTCCTCACCGCGACCACTCCTCACCCTGATTTCGCGTGTGATTTCCTGGCCGCCGACCAATGATCACGCTTTAGATGGTTGGGGCCGGTCATCCGCAGTTGACCGGCCGAGGGCTTTATTACATCCGTTGATGTAATTTACAAGTGGGCAGGAGAGTTCGGAAATGTCAGCGTCCTTGCCGCCCCGACGGGGTCGCCACAGTGCGGCCGACTCACAGCTAAAGATGACCCAATTGCTTCAGGCGGCGACCGAGCTGTTTGCCGAGCTTGGCTATCGCGCCGTCACAACGCGCATGGTGGCCGAGAAGGCCGGCATCTCGACGCGCACATTGTTCAATTACTATCCAGACAAAATCAGTTTGTTCGAAGCCTGCTTGGATCAGGGATCGAAGGCTTTTCCCACGCTGGAAGTGAAACCCGGCGCCGATGTCCGCGCCGCGCTCACACGATTTGCCGCTGACATTGTGCATGTGCTTTCGACTGACTCGAGCATGCGATTAGGCGCTCTAGTCTATCGAGAAGGCGGTGACTTCCCAGAAGTGCTGCGCGCATCCGAACAAGCTTATAACAAGCACCAGGTTCAGCCTGTCATGGCGCTATTGCGAGCAAGCGGTGCGCCTGAAGGTTACACGGAGGAGCTTGCCCGCACGTTCGTCGCGATGGCGTTGTCGGAATGGTATCGCCGCTCGATGTACCGGCTCAAATCTCAATCCAGGAAAGAAATTGAACGGCACGCCGAACTCGCAGTGGCGCTGTTCTTGGATGGGGTCGCCTCGACATTTGTGCGGCCACTGTCAGTCACGGCGAGCAAAAAAGATAGTGGAAATCAACGTCGGTCGAGCCCTCACTCCGACAGATGATTTTGGCGCAGCCTGGCTTAAGCACAAGAGCTCCTTCAAGCCGTGGCTAAATGCTCCGCTGTGCTTTGGGACGCCTCACAATGGGTTCGCGGATGCGTTCATCGAAGGCGCCGCTTCTGCGGCTCCGCGACATCCTTGCGGGCATAGAAGCCGAAGAAGGCGATGTAGAGATAGCAGAGCGCCGGCAGGTAGAGCGCAGTATTCAACCCGAACTGGTCAGCCAGATAACCAGTCAGAAGCGGCGCCACCGCCCCGCCGACAATAGCCATGCACAACAGTCCGGAGCCCTCGGGCGTGCGCGCTCCCAGACCCTCAATGCCCAGCGTGAAAATGGTTGGGAACATGATCGAGTTGAAAAGCCCTATGCAGATGATGGTGACGAACGCCATCTGCCCGGTGCTGTTGATGGAAATCACCGCCAGCGCCGAAGCCGCCAGTGCGAACAGCATCAGCAACGGCCCCGCCTTCACGCGTGTAAGCAACACCGCGCCTACGAGCCGGCCTAGCATCGCTCCGCCCCAATATAGCGCGACCAACGCGCCCGCGAGTGCAAGCGGCGGATTTCCGCCCGCGAAATCGCTCAGACCAGCCACCAATCCAGTCGAAGCAAAGAAGCTCGTCAGCGGCCCCAGCGGCTGCGCAGCGAGATCGAGCGCGGCGATGTAGTTCGCCATATTATTGCCGATCGTCACTTCGGCGCCGACATAAGTGAAGATGCCCAACACAGCGAGCAACACACGCGGCCGGCCGAGCAAACCAAGCCCAAGGCCAGGCGCAGGCTCTGGCGTCGCTTTCACCTGCTTGCGCGTCAGCAAAAACACCAACGCCAGTACGAGAAGGATCAGGCCAACAATCACGAACGGCCCCTGCACTGCATGCGCTTGCGTCGCGCGCACTTGCGCGATCTCCGTTGCACTCATGCCGGATATATCCGGCGGATCGCTTATGCCATGCAGAATCGTCACTGCGCCGATCAGCGGGCCTACAAAGGTCGCGAGGGAATTGAAGAACTGCGCCGACATCAGCCGCGCATGTGATCCGCTCGGCTTGCCAAGAATAGCGATCAACGGATTGGCCGCGACCTGCAGCATGGTCACGCCTGCGCCGAGAACGAAAAGCGACACCAGAAACGGCCAATACTCACCCGTCGCCGTCGCTGGCACGAAGCCGAGACAGCCCGCCGCCATCACGGCAAGCCCGATCATCGCCTGGTTCATGTAGCCAATGCGGCTCATCATCACCGCCGCCGGCATTGAAACGAGGAAATACGCACCGAAAAAGCAGAACTGTGTGAGGTTGGCCTCGGCGAAATTGAGCTCAAACACCGCTTTGAATTTCGGCGTCAGATGATCGATTAAAACGGTGGCGAAGCCCCACAGAAAGAACAGCGCAACAACAAGCGGCGCCATCCATCCCGGCGCCTGCGCGAGCGCGCCGCTGCTTTGCGCCGCCGGCGTCGGTGCTTGTGCCATTATCCCCTCATTCGTTCCCTGACTTCGAACCTGCCTTGCGCGCGCTGAGCCGAGGCCAACTCCTCCTGTCAGCTCGTCTTCTCGTCTTGAATTTCTTCCAGTGACTTGCCCTGATTACTCGGCGCGCCCAGCAGGCCGACAATGCCGCTGGCCAACAGGAAGCCGACCAAAATCCACGCCAGAGTAGTGAAGCCTGTGGCGGTGAGTATCGGAACGAAAAAGCTGAACACGCCAAGGCCAATGCGCACGACAGCGAAGGCGAGCCCCTGCGCAGTGCTTCTGATCTCAGTCGGGAACATTTCGGCGCTCCACAATTGGAAGAAGCTCTGCGCGCCGAAGCCGCCGCCGAACTGCATCAGGAAGATGTGCAGCATCGCGATTGGCAAAGTCAGCGGAAAGAGCGCCAGCAAGCTCATGCCCACGACCTGAATTAAAGCGGAGATGAGGAAGAGCAGCTTCTGATTCACTTTGTCCGAAAACTGCATGAAGACCAACCAGATCGAGATCATAGCGATCACAAAGCTAATGGCTTGCACGGTCACAGCGGTAGTTTGGCTTTCATTGCCAACGGTTTGCAGAATGTACGGGAAGAAAAAGCCGTTGGTGCCGGCCCACAAATTCCAGAAGCCGTACATGCCGACCAAAAAAATGACTGAGCCGAGATGGCGGCTCTTCAACAAATCGCGCCACGCGCCTGCCGCGCGTTTGCCACTCTTTTCGCGTTCGGCCTTTACATCCAACCAACGCTGCGATTCGGCCATGCGCGAGCGCAGCAAAGTAAGCACGAGCGCGAGGATAGCGAGGTGCGCGAACACGATGCGCGCGCCGAGCTCACCCAGCGGCGCGAGTGCGAGCGAAGCCAGCAGCACGACGACAGGGCCCAGATACCAAAGAGTCTGCGCCACGCCGCTATGCTTGGCGCGCTTATCCTTCGGCGCATTCTCCGCAATTAGCGACCAGGACGCGGGAATGTCAGCGCCGACCGCGAGGCCCACCAGCACAAAGCCCAGCACGATCATCCACGGCGCGGTGGCGAAGACGAGCCAGCCCATGCCGAAGGCATAGAACAGCATGTCGTACTGATAGATGGTCTTGCGGCCGAACTTATCGCACAGCCGCCCGCCCACGAGCGCGCCTATACCGGCGGAGATCGCGTTAGCGCTGAAAGCGCCGATCAGGCCGACAAAAGTGGGGCTCAGATTGTAAGCCTGCACCCACAGCACCAGCGCCGCCGAACCGGCGACGATGGAGCCTGCATCAATGTAATTGGCGAGACCGGCGAGGATTGTGTTGCGCCAGGAGCCCTGCCCCTCGGTCGCTTCCGCTGTGCTCATACGCTGTCGCCCCCCACTTTTTGGGCGATCTTTGACAACTATCGATCAAAGTCAATCATAATCGACTGAAACAGATCACCCCTTAACAGCCCGAGGCTGATCCGCAATCAACAGCCTAACGCCGGCGGCTGCGACCATGTCGGCGGCTTTGCGCTTGATGCGGCTATCCGTGATGATGGTGTCGATCTCTTCGAGCGCGCAGACGACATTGCCTGACGAGCCTTCGAACTTGCTGGCGTCGGCCAGCACAATCACTTCATCGGCGCGCTCAATCAGTCGCCGCTCTCCAGCGACCAGCACGACATCGGCCTGCATCAAGCCCTGCGGTCCAATCGAGGCAGCGCCCATGAAGAGGCGTGGGGCATGAAAGCGGGGCATGCCATCCTCGCCGAAAACCGAGAGGATGATGTTCTGCTCCGGAAACACAGCCCCCGCCGGCACCAAAACACGCGTGCCGCGCTGGCCGATCAAAGCCGCCACAATATGCAGGGAATTGGTCAAAACCTGCAAATTTAAGCCCGCCAGATGCGGACACATTTGCAGCGTGGTCGAACCGCCATCGATCATCACGCCCTCGCCGGGCTGACAGAGAGCCGCGGCGGCTTTGCCAATCAGCTGCTTCTCACCCAGATTGAGATGCACATTTTCATGAAACGGCACACCGGCGAGGCTGGATGGCGCCGCGCCCATATCGGCGGCGTCGACACGCTTGGCGCCGCCATGCACGCGCTTCAGCTTTCCCTCTAGGGCGAGCCGTTCGAGGTCGCGACGGATTGTGGCCGGCGAGCCGACGATGCGCCGCTCAAGGTCGCGGAAAGACACAAAGCCTTTGTCTCGGATCAGGCTGAGGATCAGCTCTTCGCGCTCGTTAGAATGCATGCGGCTTCATCGCTGATTTGGACGGCTCATTCAATCATTTTCGCTCAGATACTCGAGCGCGTCGCGGTTGAGGTCCCGCGCCGCCGAAACGCCGGTGAGCGCCAGAGCCACCCGTAGCTCCGCGGAGATCAGCTCCAGAATATGCGTCACACCCGCTCCGCCGCGTCCCGCTAGCGCATAAGCCCAGGCGCGCCCCAACAGCACGCCGCGCGCGCCCAGCGCCAGCATGCGCGCCACGTCGAGCCCCGAGCGCACGCCGCCATCGGCGAGCACCGTAATTTGATCTCCCACCGCATCCGCGATGCGTGGCAAAGCGCGCGCCGTGGAGAGCACGCCGTCAAGCTGGCGCCCGCCATGATTGGAGACGACAACGCCATCGGCGCCGAGTGCGGCGGCTTGGCGCGCATCGTCCGCGTCGAGAATGCCCTTGAGGATCAGCGGGCCCTTCCAGCGCTCGCGCACCCAACGCAGATCGTCCCACGTCACCGTCGGGTCGAAGTTCGCGCCCATCCAGGCGAAGAAATCCTCGATGCCGGTTTTGCCTTTCAACACCGGCGCTACCGTGCCGAGCGTATGCGGCCTGCCGAGTAGACCGACATCGATAGCCCAATCCAGCTTCATCGCCGCTTGCAGAAAACGCCCCATTTGTCCCGCAAAATTCGCCGCGCCCGCAAGGCCAGAGCGATAGTCACGATAGCGCGTGCCGGGCACGGGCATGTCGACAGTGAACACCAGCGCGCTGCATTTCAGCGCCTGCGCCTGATCGATCAGATCGCGCATGAAAGCGCGATCGCGGATCATGTAGAGCTGAAACCAGAATGGCTTGGCAACGCCCGCATGCACTTCTGTGAGTGAACAAGCACCAACGGTTGAGAGCGTAAACGGCACGCCAGCAGCTTCGGCGGCGCACGCCGCTTGCACTTCGCCGCGCCGCGCGTTGAGGCCAGAAAGCCCGATCGGCCCCAGCGCCACCGGCAACGCCCAGTTTTGCTCAAACAGATTCACAGAGAGATCAATCTTTGAAACGTCGCGCATGACGCGCTGGCGCAGCTTGATCCGCTGCAAATCCTCGACATTTGCGCGCAGCGTCTGCTCCGCGTACGAACCGCCATCTATGTACTCGAACAGGAAATGCGGCAGCCGTCGGCGCGCAGCCTCGCGATAATCCGGAATGGAAGCCGGCTTCATGCGCGCCCCGCCGCCAAGGCGCGCCAGCGCGCGACGTAGAAGGAAATGTCGTTCGGCACAGGCTCTATCTTGTTCAAACTCGTTTGCGGCCTAAAGCTGGAATCCACCAGGCGCAGCGCGCCATAAGCAATGCCATCTTCGGCTTTCGAAGCGTAAATGTCGCTATCGCGCCGCAGCGCCGCCAGCATGAGCAGAAAACTCATGTCCTCCGCGAAACGCCCTTCAACCACGATCGCATCTCGCGCGCCGATCAGGGAGAGCGAAGCGTCAGTGACGAGCGCCAGATAAACGCCCGCTGCCGCGCGCCGCGCCGCGCCTTGAAGCTCTCCCCCGCTCCAGCGACCTTCGCCATCGGGGAATGGGCCAACGCCGCGTGCAAACGTCGGCAGAATCATCGCGCCGCTTGCGAAAACCTCGGGCATACTTTCCGGCGCGATTTCGCGTGCGAATTGCGGCGTGCGCATCGGTGAATCGTCGGAGCCGATCAACGCTTCCATTTCGCGTCCGCCCATGAAACGCGCGGATGGGATAAGTTGCCCGTCGACGCCCACATTGATCAGCGTGTCGCGGTGCGCGCTCAAATCGCCGGGGCCGGGATCACCCACTTTGGGCGCACGCATGGCGACGAACCATGTGCCGGTTGAGACGACTGTGACGTCGCGCCCGTGCAGCATAGGATGAGCACGCGCGCCATAGAAAGCGGCATTGCTGTCATGCGCGCCGCAATAGACGAGGCAGTCCGGCGAAAGCCCAGTTTCAGCAGCTATTTCTGGCCGAATGGGGCCGAGCACATCGGCGGCGCGGCGCACGCTGGCAAATCGTTTGTCCCAGCCCGCCGCGTCTGCCAGATTGGAGAAGCGCTGCTCGCGCACGCGCCACAAATCGGTGTGACAGCCAAGCGAAGAGACTTCCGAGGCGCCGACGCCGCTCAACACCCACGCCCAGAATTGCGGGTACGGCATGATTTGCGCGTCGCCCTGATAGAGGTCCGGCCGCAGCTCACTGAGGTGCTGCAATTGCGCGCCGAGATTCAGGCCGTTCGGCAGAATAGGCGAGCCGGTATCGGCAAAGGCGTCGCGCGCACGTTGATAGGCTCCGCTCGGCGGAATGTCCGTCTCGTAAGACATAATCGGCGCCGCCAGCCGGCCATCGGCGACGAACGCCGCCGCCGCGCCATGCGCAATCGGGACGATGGCGTCAATCTGGTGCGCGCTGGCGAAATGGCGCAGCCCCTCCATCAGCCAGCCGCGCACGCCGGCGACGTCCAGCGCCAGATAGCCTTCCGCCTGCGCCTCCGCATTGGCGCGCGAGACCGCGCCCAAAAGCCGGCCGTCCCTGGACCATAGCGAGAGCTTCGCATTGGTCTTGCCTACGTCCAGAACGAGGATGCCGCCCTGCCCCATCTCCACCCGATCAGCGATTATGATCGTTTATGCTTGTTTCTTATCTAGATTGATTGCTCATGCCTAGAGCCTTTGCTAGGATTGAGCCATGACCTCGCACCCTAACGCTATCCCCTTCGCCATCCCCGCCAATCGCTGGTCCGAAGCGGCCGCAAAGGGGCTCAGCGCACCGGAATTGCTGCTCTATCGCTCCAATTTGCTGGGTCAGGACCTCACCGTCACCAATTTTGGCGGCGGCAACACCTCCGCCAAAATCCCAGGAACCGATCCGCTGACCGGCGCGGAAACGCAAGTGCTCTGGGTGAAGGGCTCTGGCGGCGACATTGGCTCGATGAAGCTCGACGGCTTCTCGACGCTCTATCTCGACAAGTTGCGCGGCTTGGAGCGGCTCTATCGCGGAGTCGCGTTTGAAGACGAAATGGTCGGCTATCTGCCGCACTGCACGTTCAACTTGAATCCCCGCGCGGCTTCGATCGATACACCGCTCCACGCTCTGCTCCCCTTCGCGCATGTCGATCACGTGCATCCTGATGCGGTGATTGCGCTCGCGGCCTCTTCGGGCGGAGAAGCGGCTACGCGCGAGATTTATGAAGGTGAAGTTGGCTGGCTGCCGTGGTTGCGCCCCGGTTTCGAACTGGGCGTACGCCTGCGGGACTATGTGAAGCAGAACCCGCGGCTGCGTGGCGTGATGCTGGCGGGCCACGGCGTCATTTGCTGGGGCGACAGCTCGAAGGCTTGCTACGACAACACGATCGACATCATTGCCCGTGCGGGAAATTATCTGAACAAACGCTTGGCGCAGGGCCCTGCCTTTGGCGGCGCAGCAATGCCTGCGTGCACGGCCGAGGAGCGGGCCGCCTTCGCGGCCGACCTGATGCCCCGCATACGCGGACTCATGATCGGCGCGCGCAGCAAAGTCGGCCATTTCAGCGACGACGCAGAGACGCTCGAGTTCGTTTCGTCGCGCGATGCCGCACGTCTTGCCGCAATTGGCACCTCCTGCCCGGACCACTTCTTGCGCACGAAAATCGCCCCGCTCCTGCTCGATCCCGCGCAATGCAGCGATGATACCTATCTGAAGCAGGCTTTGGAGCAATATCGCGTGGCTTACGCTGCCTATTATAAGCGCAACGCCAAAACTGGCGATCCAGCCATGCGAGACGCCAATCCGGTTGTCGTGCTGGTTCCGGGTATTGGCCGTATGACATTCGCGGGAGATAAGACCACCGCGCGGCTCGCGGGCGAATTCTACGCCAACGCCATCAATGTGATGCGCGGCGCCGAAGCCATTGGCGCCTATGAAGGCTTGCCCGAGAGCGAAGCCTTCGCCATCGAATATTGGGCGCTGGAAGAAGCCAAACTGCAGCGCATGCCGAAGCCAAAGCCCTTGGTTGGAAGGGTAGCGCTGGTGACCGGCGCGGGCGGCGGCATTGGCGGCGCGGTCGCGGCGCGGCTGCTCTCGGAAGGCGCCTGCGCGACCCTGCTCGACCGCGACGCTGAAGCCTTGCGTAATGCGCACGAGCGATTCGCGCAGCTGTTCGGCCGTGACGTTGTAGCTTCCGCTGTGTGTGACGTGACCGATGAAGCGCAAGTCGCCGCGGCGTTCGCCCTCGCCGCGCGCAGTTTTGGCGGATTGGATATTGTGGTCGCCAATGCCGGCCTCGCCTCCTCCGCGCCGATTGAGGAAACCACGGTCGCACTTTGGCGCAAAAATTACGATGTGTTAGCGGAGGGTTACTTCCTCACCGCGCGCACCGCCTTCCCGCTGCTGCGCAAGAGCGCAGGGTCGCTGGTGTTTATTGGCTCGAAAAATGCACTTGCCGCGACGCCGAACGCGTCCGCCTATGCCTCCGCCAAGGCAGCCGCATTGCATCTGGCGCGCTGCTTGGCGCTTGAGGGCGCCTCGAGCGGCATTCGCGTCAATGTGGTCAATCCCGACGCCGTCATTCGCGGCTCGCGCATTTGGGATGGCGACTGGCGCCAAGAGCGCGCATCGGCGTATGGCGTCGATTCTGGTGATGAGCTGGAGGAACATTATCGCCAACGCTCTATGTTGAAGCGCAGCGTGCTGCCAGAAGATATTGCCGAAGCCGTGCTGTTCTTCGCCGGCGATGCGTCGGCGAAATCCACCGGCAATGTGCTCAATGTCGACGCAGGCAACGCGCAGGCGTTCGTACGCTAGGGGAGACGGACATGGCCGTTTTGGATCTGCCGATCTCGGAAGACCTGATCGCAAGCCACAATGCCGCGCGCCACGATGCGCTGCAGGATGATTATGATCATTTGAAGCGCCGCCTGAGGCGCCATGGGGTCGACGCCGATCAGATCAAGGCGCGCGTCGCCAAGCTAGAGCTGGCGACGCCAACTTGGGGCGCGGGCGTGGGCGGCACACGGTTTGCCAAGTTTCCGATTCCCGGCGAGCCGACCAACATCGATGAGAAGCTAGAAGATTGCGCGGTCGTGCAACAGCTCGGCCGCAACACGCCGCGCGTCTCGCCGCATTTCCCTTGGGATTGGACCAATGACGCGCCCGCCCTGCGTGATAAAGCCGCCGCGCTCGGCCTTGGCTTCGATGCGGTGAATTCCAACACGTTCCAGGATCAAAAGAACGAGGCCCACTCCTATCGCTATGGCTCACTCACGCACACCGACGCCGAAACGCGCGCACAAGCGATTGAGCACAATATCGCCTGCATCGAAATCGGCCAGAAGCTGGGCTCTAAGGCGCTCACAGTCTGGATTGGCGACGGCACGAACTTCCCCGGTCAGCAAAGCCTCGCAAAATCTTTTGAGCGCTATCTGGATTCCACAGCACAGATTTACAGCGCACTACCCGGCGATTGGCGGATGCTGATCGAACATAAAATGTACGAACCCGCCTTCTACTCCACGGTGATTTCCGATTGGGGTTCGAGCCTGATCGCGGCGCAGCAGCTCGGACCCAAAGCGCAATGCCTCGTCGATCTCGGCCACCATGCGCCCAACGTTAACATCGAACAGATCGTTGCGCGTCTGGATGGAGCCAGAAAACTCGGCGGCTTTCACTTTAACGACTCAAAGTATGGCGACGACGATCTGGACTCCGGCTCGATCAATCCGCATCAGCTGTTCCTGGTGTTCAACGAATTGGTGGAAGCCGAGGCGCGCAATGGCGCGGCGTTCAATCCGGCTTACATGATTGACCAATCCCATAACGTCACCGATCCGATCGAGAGCTTGCTTTCTAGCGCCGAAGCCATAGCCGGCTGCTTTGCACGGGCGCTGGCGGTCAATCGCGAGGAGCTGGCGGCGGCGCAAGAGGCGAATGACGTGATGGGAGCGTTCCAAACATTGCGCCGGGGCTATACGCACGATCTCAGCCCGCTGCTGGCGCTGGCGCGCGTGGAAGCCGGCGGCGCGGCCGATCCGATTGCGCTTTATCGGCAATCAGGCTGGCGTGAGCGCAAGGCGCAGGAGCGCAAGCCTGCTTCCGCCGCTGCGGGGATCGTTTGAGTGTGGAGATTGCGCGCCTCAGGTGGACCCGCCTCATCGTCGGGCACAACAGCCAAGCCTAACAATGAAACTCCGCAACAAAATACAAAGCGGCGCATGTTCGCTCTTCTGCAGTTTCTCCTGATAGCGGCACTCGCCCTCGTCGCACCAGATCGTGCTCAAGCAGAAGGTCATACTCCACGCGCGTCATGGATCACTCATGCGGAGGCGCCCGCTAACGGCCCCGTCACATTGCTGTTTCGACGAGACCTAGAACTCGCGAACAAGCCTCGGACCTTCCTCGTGCGCGTCAGCGCTGACAATCGTTTTGTACTCTACGTGAACGGCGTTCGCGTTGCCGCCGGTCCCGCTCGGGGTGATCTGGCGCACTGGCGCTACGAGACTGTGGACCTCGCGCCGCATATGAGGCGAGGGGCGAATGTCGTTGCTGCAATCGTCTGGAACGATAGCCGCTTCGCGCCGGTGGCGCAGATTAGCGCGCGCACCGGATTTTGGATTGAGGCAGTCGACGCGGCGCAGGTCGAGATTGATAGTGGAGCCCGGTGGCGCACACAAATCGATCGATCGCGGACCACAAGCGATGGCATGCCCGCGCTCGTGCGCGCAGTGGGCCTGACCTATTACATCGCTGGGCCGCCAGAGACGCACGACGGCGCAGCCCGCAATTGGCAATGGCAGAGCGAGAGCCTCGGCGAGAGCTGGACCGCCGCAACGCCGCTACAAGATGCTACCGCCTGGACGCTTATTGCCGACCCGCTCCCTGCCATGCGTTTTGAATTGGCGCGCCAAGGGCGCGTCGTGCGAAGCGATCTTGCAGATGCATCACGTTTCCCGCAACACGCCCTCGTAATCCCAGCGAACACAAATGGACGCTTGCTGATCGATATGGCGCGCGTTCTCGCCGCTTATCCTGAACTTACTGTGTCGGGCGGGGCGGGCGCTCAGATCAAACTCACCTACACGGAAGCGCTTTACGACGCGCAGCGCCAACGGCTTGGCGATCGAGCAGCTGTTGGCGACCTGCGGGCGCTCGGCTTATCCGATATATTCTTGCCCGATGGCGGAGATAATCGCGTTTTTGGCCCATTGTGGTGGCGCGGCTGGCGATTTGTCGAGCTCGAGGTTCAAACTGCGGACACGCCGCTCCGACTTGAACGGTTCGATGCGTTTGAGACCGGCTATCCGTTCGAACAGCGCGCGCGGTTCGAAAGCAACGACGATCAGTTGAATGAAATCTGGCGTATCGGCTGGAGTACAGTTCAATTCGATGCGCACGAAACCTACATGGACACCGCATACTGGGAACAGCTCCAATATATCGGAGACACGCGCATACAGGCGCTTATTACCTATGCCGTGACCGGCGATCCGCGTCTTCCCGCGCAGGCGCTCGATGCATTCGACTCTTCACGCTCCGTCGCCGGCCCACTTCCGCAATCGGCTTACCCGAGCCGCACTGAAAATTTGATTCCGCCATTCGCATTGCTCTGGATCGGCATGCTGCATGACTTTTGGATGCACCAGCCCGATGAAAGCGTCGTCCGGCGCAATCTGTTCGGCGCGCGCGAAGTATTGGATTGGTATGCCTCGCACGTTGGAGCTGACAATCTCGTCGGTCAGATTCCTGGGTGGAATTTTATTGATTGGAAAGATGGCCTTTCGGGCCGAGACGCAATGGCTCGCACACAGCCGCCCGCGACATGCGTGATCAGTCTGCTTTATCTCGGCGCCTTAGATCAGATGATGATGTTGGAGCGTGCGGTTGGCGAAGTCAGCCGGGCGGAAAACTTCCAAGCACAGTCCCAACGGGTGCGCAGCGGGGTGCAATCGCAGTGCTGGGATGAGGCGCGCGGCCTTTATGCAGATACGCCGGCCAAGAACAGCTTCTCGCAACACGCTAACGCGCTTGCTGTGCTTTATGATGTGGCCCCGGCGGAACGCCAGCACGCGATCCTCGCGCGAATAGTTGCGGATGAGCGTGGCAATGCGCCTCCCGATGGCGTCACAGGCGCGACTTACTACTTCTCTTGGTACCTGGTGCGAGCCTTTGAGCATGCTGGGCTCGCGGATCGCTATCTCGACTTTCTGACCACATGGCGCGAGCTCCTTGCCAAGAATTTTACGACTTGGCCGGAAATGCCGGACCCCTCGCGCTCAGACTCCCACGCTTGGAGCGGCCATCCTACAGCGGATCTGTTGGGCATAGTCGCTGGCATCACGCCGGCGGCGCCGGGCTTCGCCCGTGTCCGCGTTGCGCCCCATCTGGGAGTCCTCACCTCGCTAGACGCGGACATGCCCCACCCAAATGGGGGGCTCATCCGCGTATCGTATCGACGTCGCGGCGGAAACTTGAACGCCACGATCAATTTGCCTCAAGGTCTCGAAGGCGAGTTTGAATGGCGCGGCGAAACTCGCCCCTTAAGCGCTGGCCGCAATCAACTGCGATTTCGCTGAAGGGTATGGTTCGCTGCCGACGCGCTTGGACGTGCGTTTGGTCAAAACGCCCAGAATGACTGCGAGGTCGCAAACGTCGCGGCGCCAGCAATACCGAAGCACAGCAAAGCCCGCCAATGAGGCGCAAGTCGTGGGGCGGCGACTTCGCTCATCTGTCGGCCGGTGATCATCGGCCCAACCAAGTTCTTCTTCTGCACCACGGCATAAAAAGCGATGGCGCAGAGGTGCAGGGCGATCAGCAGCACGAAGGCGTTGAAAGTCCACTCATGCAGCTCCGCCGCGGCGCGCCCAGCGTCAAAACTCATAAATACGGCGAACGGCCCCGACTCTAAGCCATCGACATCGACAGCGAACAGGCCGAGCCCAACCTGGACGGCGAGCGCAAGGATCATTGCGATGACCGCCCATCCGCCCAGCGGATTGTGGCCTATCCCTCTGGCTGCCTGCCCACGTAGATAAGCAACGACTGCGCGTGGTCCGCGCAAGAATGCATCGAAACGCGCCGTCTCGCTCCCGACAAACCCCCAGAGCAATCTGAAGATCACCAGCGTGAGGACCAAATATCCGGACAGCCGATGCCAGTCGAGCCGCTGGATTTCAGCGCTCCACCATGAGAAAGCGATCAGCGGTGCCAGCAGCCAATGCGTAAGCCGCACCGGCCAGTCCCACACCCGCTTCGGCGCAATCAATTGTCGCGCTCCCTGAACTCCGTGTGACAGCTGGCGCAGCGTTGACCCAAAGTGCGTACTTCCGTTCGGATCGCGCTCATCTCCCCGCGCCGCGCGGCGGCGCTAAGATCGGCGGCGGCAGTTTGAAACAAATGCGCCTGGTCGGCAAAGCCGGCAGCGTCCGACCATATTTCGGTCTTGGCTGCGGTGGGCGCGCCCGCGCCCGGCCCACTACCTGCCGGAAACCAGGTCGGCAGTTGCTGCGCGAGTTCTTCGATGGTTACGGCGTTGGCGCGTATAGACGCCATGTTTGGCTCACGCGCTCGCACCGCTTCATTCATTCCTTTGAACGCCGCGCCCAGGCGACGAAATTGCGACTCCCGCGTTTCAATTACTGACGCTGTCGAAGTTTGCGCCACAGCAAAGCCCGCTATTGCGCTGAGCGCAATGGCCGCGCCGAGGCTCGCTGCACGGATTGCATGTCTCATCGGCGTCTCACACAAACAATTCGTTGATGGTCTGGCCAGTCTGCATCGAGTTTGCGCCCCATTGATCGATCGGCACGCCCATGATTTGCTGAACGCTGAGCCCGATCCGCGTGATGGGATCGCCATTACCCTCAATGTGGCGACCGCTGCGCACACGGCCGCCCGCCCGGCCTGCAATAAGCACCGGAATTCCCTCGACCGCATGGGTCTTGGCCAGTGAACAGTCCGAGTGCGCGACGACAAGGCAATTATCCAGCAATGTGCCGTCCCCTTCACGCACTGAGGCAAGCGCATCGATAAAGACGCCCCAAGCCTCCATGCTGCGCGTGGCGAAAAATGCGGACTGTTCTTGGTAACCCAGCTCCGGATTGACCAATTCCTCGTGCGTCAGCTGGTGATGACTGGTGGTGTCGCCGTGACGACGCAAGCTTGAGGCTGAGTCGGAAAACACCATGTTGAACACGCGGGTTTGATTGCAGGCGAGCGCCGCCGCCAATAGGCCTGACATCACGCGATGCGTGTTCGCCACTGCGTCGATTTCCGAGGCCAGCGGCGCAGCGCCCGGCATCGCTGGGCGCTGGAAGTTTTCAATCGGGGCCGGCGGCTCAAGCTGAAGCGCGAGCTGCTGTTCGAGTTGGCGTAGTGATGTGAAGTACTCGTCCATACGCTGCCGATCGTCGACGCCTAAATTGTGCATCAGCGCGCGGCGATCGTCCGAAACGGCCGAAAGCACGCTTTGGCGCACCATGGTTCGTGCGTCCGGTGTGAAGGAAGCGGCGTTCGGATCCTGGAATCCCTCCCCAAAAATGCGCTGATACAGCGCCACCGGCGACACTTCGCTCGGATTGGGAGACCCCGCCGTGCGGTAGGAGTAAGAGTGCGGTGCGCCTAAGCACGACATTTCGAGCGAGCGAAATCTCGTACCGGCGCCGATCGTGTCGGCGATGAGCACATCGAAGGTCGCGGCCGCGACGTTTTCGTTCGGCACCGGAACACCGGTTCGAAGCGCCAAATTTCCAGTGATGTGCGGCGTGTTGGGAACGCCGTCGAGATTGACGTTAAAGCCGCTGAGAATGGAAACCTTATCTCGGTGAACAGCGATCGGCGCCAAATCCGCCGGCAAATCATACCTCTCCCCGCTCATCTGCGGCGTAAAGCGTGATGGTGTGATCCCGCACCCCCAAAACCATGTGCCGAAACGGACCGGAAGACGCTGTCCTGTAGCCGCTAGCGCCGCGCCATTGCCATCGAGGAAAACATCTAGAAACGGCACGCCGACACTGACCGCAGCGCCGCCCAGCACACCGCGTAGTGCGGCGCGTCGATTCATCTTCGCCATTATTGGCCTCCGCCTGGAGTTGAATCGCCGCCCTCGCTCTCGGCGGTGACGGCATAGAACGCATTGCTTGTCGCGATCGTCCGCATCAGTTCGGGCACGCGATAGCCGCTCGTCTCAAATCTACCATTGAGGTAATTCATCCAATCGCGCTCGCCGCTCACAGCGTTTCGGCCGACCGCGTAGCGGTACATATTATTGACGAGACAGCGAGAGGTCTGCGGCGTGTCGTGCAAGGCCTGACCGAGCCCGCCCGCCGAGGTGAAATTCAGATTATTGATCGAACCGCTCGTGTCGATCGGAGCGCCATTCTCGCGCGCGCGATAGGTCCCTACACCATCGAAGTTTTCAAGCGGAAGCCCGAGCGGATCCATTAAACGATGGCAAGAGGCGCATGCGGGTTGCGTGGCGTGCGCTTGCAACCGCATCCGCGCTGTCGGCAGGCTGGTGTTGGAAGAATCTTGCACCACGCTGAAATCGACATCGGGCGGCGGCGGCGGCACCGTTTGACACAAGAAGACTTCGCGCACCGACATGCCGCGAATAGTTGGGGAGGACCGCCCTGGGTGTGAGTGCAGCGCCAGAAAGCTGATGTCAGTGATGATGCCAGCTCGGCCGCTGTCTTCTGGATATTCGGTCGTCTCCCAACCGGTGCGCGGCGTGACGGGGAGCCGATACACAATGCCAAGCGCTCGCGTCAGATGCGTCTGACGCGTTGTGAACAAGTCGCGGTAATCTCCGTCGTCTCGGATGAGGTGAGTGACAATCGTGCGCAGGGTTTGCTCTTCCGCATCGGCCGCCACCCGCGAATTGAAAGCGGGATAAATCACCGCGTCCTTCGTCAGATCTGCGAAGCCATCGAATCCAAGCATGTCCCAGAAGAATGCGCGCACACCGGTCTCAAATCCGTCGGAGCTGATCAAGCGATCCGCCTGACGGGCGAGGCCATGGCTCGTGTGGAGTTCGCCAGCGCCCGCGGCTCGCAGCAACTCATCGTCCGGCGTCGAGTTCGTCAGAAAGTAAGATAGGCGGACTGCTTTGGAATAGGCATCCAGTCGAATGCCCCCCCGTAGGTTCGGGTCGGCTTCGGTGCGCTCAACGCGAAACAGAAATTCCGGGGCCACCATCAGACCGCTTATGGCCGCGCTGACTCCGCCATAGAAATCACCCAGGCGCTGATGCGCCGCACGGGCGGCGCCGACATAACGCTGCGTTTCGGCATTGGTGAGTGGTCTACGAAAAAGTCGCTCGCCGTAGCTGCTCACGATCATGCGCGCACAAGCAGCGTCAAATCGCTCAACGTTTTGCGGCGCGCACGGGAGAGCTCCACGCCGATCCGGCGCCGTTATTTGCGCCGCAACGCCGCGGGCCATCACATCATATTGCTCAAAGCTGAATGGCGATAAGCCTTGCTGACTTGCGCCAACCGCGATCAACCTGTCCTGACGCAGACCGCGCTCAAACCTTCCGGTAAGCGAAACCTCGCCGAAAATGTCATTTACGCTCGCGCGATATTGCGCCTCGGTCAACCGCCGCAAATTGGTGGGAGCCCCCGTGCTAAGCGGCTCTTCACTCCGCTCCGCCTGAGCAAAGCCCAGTCCGCCCACAAAGCAGACAAGGACCGCTCCAATCACCGCAAGCAGCGATGCCAAAGGGACCCTCTTCATCACGGCTGCTCCAGTGCATTGTTGGCTTCGAGCACGAAGGCGGGCGCGGCGCGAATTCGATATTGCGTTGAGATCGAAGAGCACCGCCCGGTCTGCGGATCGCGGTCGCCATCGGCCATGCGCTGGAGCGCCGCATAAATGCCGTTGCAGGTGTAGCCCAGCGCATTGGCGGCGGCGCCTGCGACGAACGTATTGCCGTTAAATCCCACCTGATTGCGGTAAACGTCTTCGATGGGGGCATAACCTGACAGATACCCATCCCCGGCGCCGTCCTCGTGGATGGTGAATTCTAGTCGGGCATGGCGCAATGATCGCTCGAACCGCTGACCTGCCGCCGAAAAATGGAAGCGCACGTCCACCGGCTCTGTCGTCAAAACGCCGTCACGAATCCGTCCGCGCGTGACCGCCTGGAAACGTGGATCGGCGTCAATTGCGTATGTGGCGAACGGCAGCGCTTGGCCGCTTGCACTAAGCTGAATCGGGTCCGCCCCGGCATGAATGCCGACGGTTACATCGTCGTCGCGGCGCAGATCCTCCACATCGGAGAGGGCGATCACGATCGACCACGCTCCGGTCAGCATTTCGGATTCAAAATCGTGCGCCAAACCACCAGGCTGATAACCACGGATGCAGCCCACAACGCGCAGGTACTGATTGTCGACCCCGCGCCTGCCTTGCTCGCCCGGAAAATCGTCATGGGCGCATTGCGACCCGGATGCGACTCCGCTTGCGCGCGACGCCCGCCCATCGAGGTCTATACCGGCAGACACAAGCGTGCGCGACGTCAGCTCTCGGAAGTACGGATCCGGAGCAAGCCCAGGGTTTATGCAGAGATTTTCGCCGCCGGGACCTGTCATGGCCTCGGTGAAGGAGCGGCGCTCGAAATCGCGTTCAGATTCCTCGGCGCGACGCTGCGCGCCCGGCTGACGGGCATAGGTTTCTAGAAAGTTTGCCGACATGCCAGCGGGACACGCCCCACTCGCCACAGGGTCATCTGCCAGCGCATAGCGAATGCTTGAAACGATAAAGCCAAGCTTACCTTCACGGACCAGGCTTGCCGTATCGCCGCGCGCGTCACTGGCGCGCGTCGAGAACGCAAGAGCCGAAACACTCAAGAGCGCTAACACTGCACCAAGGGTCCACGAGACGCGCATCAGGATAACGCCCATGAATCGCAATAGGCGAGCGGATCGATTGAGCCGGAAATGAGCGTGCATCCGCCACAAGCGTCGTTTGTTTCCCCGGCAAGCCAGAATGTGCAATTCAGGCAATTGCGTTCGGCGCCGTAGGGAGAATGCCCGACATAGTTCAAGGACTGTCGCGAAGACTCATCCTCAAAGCTCTCGACCGGACAAAGCTCTGTTTGATCAGCAGCTGGCGCCGGTTCGATGTCTTGAGCGCGCGCAGAGCGCACGCTCAAAAGCGCGCCCCCACAAGCGCCCGTCAACACCCACATGAGTTGGCGCCGCGAAGGTGCTTGACCACGCATGGGCTGTTTCCCCCGTAGCAAAATCTGAGTTCTCAGCGACCTTCTGATGTTATAAGTCAGTATTTGCTTACTTGTCGATACAAGAATTGCAGACACAAATGATGGCAGGCATGAATAGAAGACGTTTTTGTCAAAGTGTTACGGCGACAAGTCTTGTCACCGCCACAGGCTGCGCGACGGATGGGAGCAAGATGATGCCTGACTTTCAGATTCAACAACGCGCCGAAGCGCTTGCTGCGCAACTGACCGTCGACGAAAAGCTGAGCTTGGTGCGATCGGATTTCTTCTTCAATCCACTTGGTCCGCCGGAGCAACCTGGTTTATCCAACCTTCACCCGGATGCTTTAGGGACGGCGGGTTTTGTTCCTGGCGTTGCGCGGCTCGGTATTCCCGCTCAACAGCAAAGCGACGCAAGTTTGGGAGTTGCGCTGGGCCCAACGCCATTGGACGAACGGCGCAATGTTACTGCCCTGCCAGCAAGCATCGCACTTGCAGCGAGTTGGGATTCGGAGCTTGCGCGTGCGGGCGGCGAGGTCGTCGGCGCAGAAGCAAAATCTCTCGGCATAAACGTCATGCTAGCAGGCGGCGTAAACCTCGCGCGCGATCCTCGCTGCGGGAGAAATTTTGAGTATCTCGGCGAAGACCCATTGCTTGCCGGCATTATAGCCGGCGCTTCAATCGCGGCGATCCAAAAGGCCGGCATCGTCTCCACCATCAAACATTTTGCGCTCAACGCACAGGAGACCGGCCGCCATCTAGTCGACGAGACCATAGACGAAGCGGCGCTGAGGGAATCTGATTTGCTCGCCTTTCAGATCGCTATTGAAAATGGCCGTCCCGGCGCCGTGATGACCGCCTACAACAAAGTAAACGGCTCATATTGTTCCGAGAACGCACACCTCATCAATGACGTGCTGAAGCGAGATTGGCGCTTTCCCGGCTGGGTGATGTCCGATTGGGGCGCGGTTCATTCGACGCGCGAAGCAGCGCTGGCGGGTCTCGATCAGCAGTCGGGCCGGCAGCTCGACCCCCACCCCTATTTTGGCGAACTGCTCAAAACGGAAGTGCTGGCCGACCCGATCATGGCGGCTCGACTGGACGATATGGTGCGCCGCATTCTGTACAGCCTGATTGATGCGGGCTTGCTTGAGCAGACAACTGCACCAGAGATCAACGCCGACGTCCATCGCGCCGTCGCGCAGCAGCAAGCTGAGGAGGGCATTGTGCTGCTCGCCAATCGCAGAGATCTCCTGCCGCTGGCGCACGATATAGGCTCCATCGCCATTATCGGGGCCAAAGCGGATGTCGGCGTCTTGAGTGGCGGCGGCTCCTCCAGCGTTACGCCAAATGGCTCGCAACTAGTCACGGACCGCCGCTCCCCAATCCCCGGCATGCCGACCGTCTATCATCCCTCCTCGCCGCTGGCGGCTTTTCGAGCCGCCGCGCCGAATGCGCGCATCGAGTTCAGTTCGGGCGCCGATAAAGCCGAAGCGATCGACCTCGCGCGCCGGGCCGACATCGCCATCATCTTCGCACAGCGTTGGGATTGCGAAGGCGGCGATGCAGCCGACTTGTCACTGCCTGACGGGCAGGACGCGCTCATCGCAGAAGTCGCGGCGATTAACGCGCGCACGATCGTCGTGCTTCAAACCGGCGGCCCGGTGCTGACGCCGTGGCTGAACGATGTCGGCGCGCTTTTGGCCGCATGGTACCCCGGCCATCGCGGCGCCGAAGCGATCGCCAACATTGTTTTTGGGGCAGTCAATCCATCCGGTCGCCTGCCCGTCACCTTCCCCGCCAGCACCGAGCAGCTGCCGCGCCCGAATATTGCCGGCTACGAATCGGAAGAGACACGACAGGGATTGATGCGCATTGGCCCAAGCTTTGCGTCGCACCACATCGAGGGCGCGGACGTAGGCTATCGCTGGTTTGAGCGCACGACCGCCACGCCTCTCTTCCCATTCGGGTTCGGGCTTTCTTACACAACGTTCGCCATTTCTGATCTCGAAGTCGATCAACACGGTCAGGTTCGCGTCAAGGTGACGAACACCGGCTTGCGCGCCGGAAAGCAAGTGACGCAAATCTATGCTCGACCACCACACGAAGGCGCCACGAAGCGTCTGGTAGCCTTCGGTAAAGTGCATCTCGAGCCGGGTGAGACCAAGCACCTGTCGCTACGCGTCGAGCCGCGGCTTCTGGCGCGCTTTGACGTGGACGCCAACGCCTGGGAAATCGCGCCCGGTCCACTTCAATTTTATGCTGGCTTCACGTCGAACGACACGCCGCTCACGACCGCCATCACCCTCGCGGAACGCACGCTGCCGGCATAAGCCGGCGGCGCGCGCCGTTTTCAGGCGACTCTAAAGCTGTATCGCCCCGAACCCGTGGCGAGCACGATGTGTGCGTCATGACGCTCAATCACCTGGACGTGTGGGTTCTGCTCAATCCTGCGTCCACCTTCGGTGACTACGGCGCCACCGCGAGCAGGAATTTTAATGCGCGCATTGGCATTAGCCGGAATTTCGACATCGAGGTTGAGGCGTTCGCTAGAGCGCCGCCAACGGGTCGAGATGCGGCCGCGCACGGACTCGTAATCTGCCCCGCCCCTCGTCACGCGGGGATCAAGCAGCGGATCAATGAGCACGGTCTTAAATCCCGGTTCGCCTGGAGCGATGCCCGCAACCCGCCTGAACATGAATCCAACCACCGCGCCAAAGGCATAGTGGTTGTACGAATTCATGCTGACATCGCCGACATCGCTATTCCAACGCTCCCACATCGTGGTGGCGCCCTTGCGCAACATATAGCCCCAAGACGGATAGTCAGTCTGCAACAGCAGCGACCATGCGACATCGCCATGACCATGATCGGCGAGCGCATCGAGAATGTAGGGCGTGCCGAGAAATCCGGTTGAAAGCTTATCGCCGCGGCGACGAATGTCCGCCGCCAAATGTTCGGCTGCTTGGGCGCGCGCCGCTTCCGGCAGCAGACCAAAGTGCAGTGCGAGCACATAACCGGTCTGGCTTCCATTGCCGACGACGCCATCACCACTGAGGAATGCGGCGACGAAAGCACGCTGAATGTTGCTCCAGAGCTCGTTGTAGCGTGCCGCGTCCTCGGTGCGGCCAATGGCGGCAGCCATATCGATCATCAGCTTGGTGGAATTGGCCCACATAGCGGTGGCGACCAATTCCTTCGGTGTGGTCGCATCGCCCGGAAACCGCGCATCGACAGCAAGCCAATCGCTATAGTCAGCGCCGCGGCGGCGGCGCCAGATAAAATCGGGATTGTTGCGCGAGACATAGTCGCTCCAGGCAACCATCTCACGCCAATGATTGGCGATAATCGAGACATCGCCATAGTGACGATACGTCGTGTACGGCAGGATCACGCCAGCATCGGCCCATCCGGGCGAGCCCTGCGGCATGCCCGGTGCGAACGGCGGAATGACATCGGGAAACGCGCCATCGGCATTTTGGCCGTGGCGCGCATCGTCCATGAATTTGCGGGTGAATGCCGCGACATTCATGTTGTAGCATGCCGCATCCCAAAACACTTGCGCATCGCCCATCCAACCGAGCCGCTCGTCACGTTGCGGGCAATCGGTGGGCATGCCGAAGAAATTGGAGCGCTGACTCCACACCGCATTGCGCCACACACCGTCAATGGTTGGATTGTCCACATTCAGCGCGCCCGTTGTTTCGCACGCCGTATAAGCGACCACGCCTTCCATCGCCTCGCGCGGGGGTGGGCCCCCGGGATATCCTGTGACCTCCACATAGCGAAAACCATGATAGGTGAAACGCGGCTCGAACGTTTCTACGCGACCGTTGCCGGCAAGAATGAATTCATCCGCGGCGCGGGCACTGCGTAAATTGGCTTGGTCGATCTCGCCTTCCGCTGTCAATACTTCTGCAAAGCGCAGGCGAACGCGGACGCCCGCTGCGCCGCGCGCCCTGAGGCGCACCCACCCGGAAAAGTTCTGACCGAAGTCGTAAACGTAGACACCTGGGCGCGGTGAGGCGCGGCGCGCGGGCGAGCGCGTGAGCATTGGCCGGATGCGCGGGCCGGATTGAATCTCAATCGGCACATTCGTCACCTCAGCCGCGCGCGCCACGTTCCAGCCGGAAGCATCAAATTCTGGTGCGCTCCAGCCTGGTTGCTCCAGTCGCGCATCGTAGGTTTCGCCGGCATAAATGTCGGAATACACGATCGGGCTAGCGGACACTCTCCAATCGGTCCCATCGGTCGTGACAAGTTCAACATCGCCATTGGCGTAGCTCAACTCCAGCTGCGCGAGTACGCGGCGCGGCGCGGCGCCAAAGGCGTAACGTCCCGCGAGCGAGAACTGGCTGGCATACCAGCCATCACCGACCCACAGGCCAAGTGCGTTATCGCCGTCACGAAGGGCGTCGGTGACGTCATAGACCTGATAGAGGATGCGCTTGCTCGGATCGGTATAGTCCGGCGCCATGTGCGCATCGCCAATGCATACGCCGTTGAGATAAGCCTCATAGGCGCCCAACGCTGTTGCATAGAGGCGCGCGCGCACCACCTGCCCTCGCGTTCGAAAACTCCGGCGCAGCTGCACCGCGGCTGTGCGCCAGGGAATGGTCCGCGGGGCAACCCGCGGCGAAACAGCCCCTGCCCAGACGGAGTCGTCGAAGTCACGAGCGGCGAACGCATCATCATTAACAAATGCGCTCTTCCAATCCGATCCACTCTTCAGCCGGTGCGTCGACCCATCAGCCTTGGTGATGCGAAGCAGCGCGCCAATGCCCTGCCCGGGCGCGAGTGTGTTTTCGTGAACGGCGCGGAAAGCGAGCACGTTGGGGCCTTCCTGCAACGGGCCAAGCTCTATCGCGCTCATCAAATTGCCGAAGATGGGGCCATCCGGCAGCGCAAGCGGCGAACCGTTCAGCCATGCGGCGCGGATGACAGATTTTCCGGCAAGCAGAAGCAAGGCGTAACTGGCGGGCTGATCGAGCTCGAACTGGAACCGAAAGCCGCGCTCGTTCAGCGACGTCGATTGCTCGCCCCAAATCCAGTCGAAACCAAACTCTCGATCGGCGCGCATCACATCGTCTTCCGCCGCGATCCAGCCGGCGCGCCATTCCTCGGAGCGGACCAGCCCAAGTTCAAACCAGGCGACAGCACTCACCGCGCTCTGATCGCCCGCCCAAACTTCGACGCGCCAGAAACAACGCTGGCGCGGCGCCAATTCGGCGCCTTGGTACAAAACCTCGATGCTTTGATCGCCTTCGACGCGTCCGCTATCCCACAAATCGCCCACGCCTGCCGCAGCCTGCGCCTCTGTGCCCGCTACCACGATACGATACGCACTTTGGCGTACGCCTCTCGCATCCGATTCAAGCCGCCAGGCGAAGCGTGGCGCTGTCACATCAATGCCGAGCGGATTGTCGAGAAACTCCGTCCGTGGACAGGTTACGCGCAAATCGCCCCTGCTCGCAGAAGCTGCACCCGGCGCCAATCCCAGCGCGCCAGCGGCCATTAAAGTGCGGCGGTCGATTTGCATGGCATTTCCTCCCAATGTCCCTCCTCAGAAAAAAATTGGCCGCGCGACAATGAAGTCGAACGGCCAAAGGGAGGAAGCACTTACCGGTTAGACCGGTCCTAAACCAAACTCTTTGGCGCTAGAAATCCACGCGAAGGGCGACGCCGATTTCGCGCGGCGTCATTGTCGTGATGGCGCGGTAGCCGGAGTCGAAGTTTCCGAGTGCCGAGGCGCCTATTACGCCATTGCCGCTGGCAATGCTGGTGATGCGCTCTTGGTCGAGCAGGTTCTTAGCGAACACACTCAGCTCCCAATTGCTATCGTCGTTGCGGACGCCAGCATACAAGTTCACCAAAGTGCGGCTTTCATAATCAAAATTGTTCAGCTGCGACTCCACCGATGGCCGATAGCTCACGAGTCCTCGAACAAACGGTTCGAAGGCGCCCATAGTTGGCAAGCGAAGCTCGGTTGTGGCCGAGGCGCTGAAGTCCGGCGTATCGGACAAACGTTCCAGCCTGCAGAAGCTGACATTGCCGTCGCCGCTTATTCTGGGCGCGCCATCAGCATCGGGCGAGCCATCACCGTCGAAGTCGTTGCAGGGCAGACGCGCCCCGCCATCATAGCGCGCTTGTGCAAAAGCCAGGTTCAAGCCGATGTCCCAATAGTCGGTTGGACGGGCGTCGATGCTAAGTTCGACCCCTTTAACGGTGGCGTCGCCATTATAGTTGAACTGAAAAACGCCATCTGTTGCTGGCGAATCCGTATCGTTATTGATCGGCGTGGCCAGCGGGCCGTCGCCGCAAACCCCGCCCAGTGCGGGCGGAAGATTCGAGCAATTATAGTAGGCGTCGAAACGGCTGAGAAAGCCGTCAATGGTTTGGTAGAAGACCGCCGCCGAATAACGAATGCGTCCGGAGTAAAGATCGCCCTTCAAGCCAATCTCGAAACTGTCCGTCTCTTCATTGTCCGTCGCCACCAGATCGGATGAAATGCCCACTGGCACCGCCACGCCGACACTACCCTGCCGGAAGGAGTGACCGTAAGAAGCATAGGCGGTATGATCGTCGGATAAGCGATAGCTGACGCTCAGGCCGCCCGTTATGGGCGTATCTTCTTGGTTGCGGAGCGACGCCGGCACACCCTCCTGCGCAATTTCGAATGCCGGGATCACGGGAACGAATGGCGGCACCCCGGGATTTCCAGGCGACGAAACGAGAATCTCGGCCACGCGTTCTGCTTCTGCGATCGTGTATCGCACGCCGCCCTCGATCGTCAGGCGATCAAACTCAGCGCGCGCATTGGCGTTGAACGATGTGGTCGTCGAATCAATGGGGACGGTCGTCTGCACAAATATTGGCAGATAGAAGCTAGAGGGGAATGCTGTTGGAAAGAAGAACGTATGGTTCGGCTGATTGACGACAGTAGTACCGCCAATGTGTTGGTAGAAGGCGCCAAGACCCCAGCTGAACCAGCCTGTAGAATTGGAGGTAAGCCGGAGTTCAACAGTCGGCACATCGCTTGGCGTCGTCACGCGCTGCGCCTGATCATAATTCGGTACAGCATTCGTGGTGTCGAGGTCGCGATCCTGCGTCAGTTCCGTATAATAGTAGGACGCAATGCCTTGTAGCGAGACCGCGCCAAGATTCCAATTGGCGTTGATGCTGAGAAGGCTCGACTCGTTTTGGAAGCGCGCCAGGCCATCGGACACCGCGATGCGATCTTCGACCGACACAGCGCCCGGTCCGGAGGGAACGCCGCCAGGCGTGCCACCGGGCCCGAACACTTGCTGGTACTGAGTTACGTCTGAATTCAGATACTGGTAGTTGATATAGACATTGAAAAAGTCGTTGGGCTGAATGCCCAGCGTGATGCGCGCACTCTCCGTGCTCGAGCTTGAGCTGTCGCCATTGGTGACATTCCGCACCTGATTGCCATCGCTCTCGTCCCACAAACCGGCGACGCGGATCGCAAAGGTATCGGAGACGGGAATGTTAACGGCCGCTTGCACGTTGCGACCATCCGAATCTGTCGCGGACGCCTGGATGTTTCCGCCAAACTCATCAAACGTTGGACGCGCCGTCGCGATGGTGATGGCGCCGGCCGGCGCGGCGAGCCCGCGCAGCAAGCCTTGCGGACCACGAAGCACTTCGATCTGCGCGATGTCGTACATTGCGGTGTAGACATACTGCGCGTTCGTCGGCACTTCGTTGAGATAGACCTGGACGGTCGGGCCCGTGCCCTGATCCGGGTCGAAGCCGATGCCGCGCAGCGTCGTGGTATTGTTCCGCCCCGTCGTGTTGGTGAGTTCAAGCCCTGGCGCAAGCGCCGAAATGTCCTTGGTGTCGAGCAGGTTCAGCTCTTGGAGCTGCTGACCGGTGGCGACATCGACGGACATCGGCACGTCACGCAAGTTCTCCGCGCGCCGTTGTGCGGTGACGACGATTTCGCTGGAGGTCTCTTGCGCCAATGCTGGCGCGGCGGCGGACATCGCAGCGACCGAGGCGCCGACCTGTAACCAGGGCTTCACTTTAAACATCGATTTCCTCCCCAGGGTTGCTGGCAACCCGCCTCCACACCGCCTTTTGGCGTTTTGCGTTCGGCTAACTAAGTACTTACTCACTCTGCGAGATGTTGCAATATATTGAGCGAAATTGATTGCTTATCCCTGTTTTTGTCTTACCCAGCGTGGCAATCGCGTCACGTGATCCGCCATCAAAGCAGATCAAAATGCTCCCGCACCGGCGCGCGCGTCCAAGTCCAGTAATCGACTAACCGATACGGGAAGGACAGAAACACCCGACCCTTGCTGTTATTGTAGTAAGAATTGGCGCGTGGGTGGGTCCAGATCATTTCCTGCATGCGCTTTTCGATCTTGTCGTTCCAATCGTCGAAAGCTTTTTGCGTCGTCTCAATCGCGCGTTTGCGCTCGCGAACAACGAGATCAAGACACTCAATGATGTAATTGATCTGGGTCTCTGAAATGAGATTTTGACCCGCGGCGTGGTTGGGCGCGCTGTTGGGTCCGACTGTGAGGAAGTAATTGGGATAACCAGGAACCGTTACGCCCAGATAGGCGCGCGGATCTTCTGTGCCCCACTCGGCGCGCAAATCGCGCCCGTTGCGTCCTTTCACCGTTAGCTGGCCCAACATATTGGCGACATCAAAGCCGGTCGCGCAGATGAGCACATCCAGATCATACTCTTTACCGGCCTTGGTGCGAATGCCGTGCGGCAACACGCACTCAATGCCATCCGCTTCCAAGGAAACGTTGTCGCGGCGAAGGGCATCGAACCAGCCATTATCGAGGACAATGCGCTTGGAGAACACCGGAAAGTCCGGCGTCAGCTTTTCGATCAGATCCGGGCGATCGGGAAACTTGGATTGCATGTAGTAGAGGCAATATTGCCGCGTTGCCTCGTTAAGCGCTGAAACCGACAGCGGCTCGTTCCATCCCGGATCCTTAACGACATTATTGAAGAGCCCGTCGCCATGACTCCAATAGACCCGGAAACGCAGCCATTCGATGAAGTTTGGAATGTTGGCGCAGGCCCATCGCGTACCCGAGGAAATGCCTTCGCTAATTTCCGGGTTGAACAGCACCCAATGCTTGGTGCGCTGAAACACCACTGTTTGCGCGGTTCGCGGCGCAATGGCCGGCACGAGCTGCGCGGCGCTCGCGGCGGTTCCGATCACGCCGATGCGCTTGCCGTCAATCTGCACTTTATCGTCCCAGCCAGCCGTATGCATGACCGGACCTTTGAAATCCTTGAAGCCGGGAATATCAGGCCAGGACCAACGATTAACCGGGCCATGGGCGTTGATCACAGCATTGGCTTCGATCACATCCTCGCGCCCATCTTTGCGCAGCACTGAAACGCGCCAGATAGCGCGCTCATCATCATAGACGCACTTGGTGACGCGCGACTCGAACTGAATATTGCGGCGCAGATCGTAACGGTCTGCGACGCGCAGGAAGTAATCCTGCATGTCGCGGCCCTTCGGGTAGAAGCTGCGCCAGTCTGGATTTAGCTCGAACGAATAGGAATAGAAGTGGCTCGGCGTGTCCACGCCAACGCCAGGATAAGTGTTCTCAAACCACGTGCCGCCGACATCCGCATTCTTCTCGATCGTTACGTAATCATATCCGGCCTCGCGCAACTTAATGCCCGCGGCGAGACCTGTGAGCCCCGCGCCGATGATCAGCACCTTGAAATCCGCTGGCGGCGCTGGACGGCCAGGAACGTCGCGCCGCGGCGGGGGCACGACAAAGCCCATCTGCTCGCGCAGCAGCGGCAGGAACTCATCCTCCACCCGCTCACCTACGCCAACGCTCATCATCTTCTGCATCAAAGCGGCGGAGGGTTCGCCGCGATCAGCGCCCGCCGTTGTAAGCGCTTCCAACATGGCCGAGCGGAGCACCTGAGACTCAGCCTCTGGAATCTGCGTAGGCTGCGGCGAGAAGGACGGCTTTATATGCGGCGCAAACCGCTCCAGCATCGCCTCATCATGGGTGAGATTCACGTACGCCATCAGCAGCGTGGGGACGTTCGCGGTTTCTAGGGCCTCGAGGAGCTCCGGCGAACGCGGCAGCGGTAACGTGCGCTTGGTTTTGGCGTCCATCGGTTCATCTCCCTCAGCCGCCATTCAGACAGGCGGACTATAGTGAGTAAACACTTACATATGTTGCCATACCCGTCAACGCGACGTATATGCTGCATTTAAGCGAGGACAAAAGTTGTTAGGCACCGGAGATTTAGATGAACCACATGATCTTGGCGCTGTGTTTGGGGGGGGCAGCGATTGGCACGCCGCTTGCTGCAGCTGAAACCGGCGCGCCCGCGGCCACGCATGAAACCATGACTGCGGAAACCACGCCGATCGGCGATCTTCTGGACCATCCGGAGGCGCGCGCCATCCTCGAGCGCCATTTGCCTGATGTGGTGAGCAGCGATCAAATCGATATGGCGCGGCCCATGACCCTGAAGATGATCCAGGCTTATGCTCCGGACAGCATCACCGACGAAAAGCTTGCCGCCGTCGACGCCGAACTCGCCGCGCTGGCCCACTAACCAAAGACCGAAGGGCGCGTGAGAGATTATCTCCGCGCCCTTTCGTTTAGCCCAGCATCTGCACCACTTCGAGCAGGCGCCCCTCGACGTCCGCCACAAACGCCACTTTGATGCCAAGCTGCGGCATCGACTTGATCGGCTGCACAATCTTGCCGCCTGCTTTGGTTGCACGCTGGAGCAAGGCTTCAAGATCCGGCGTCACGAAGCCTAGGATGACCTCGCCCGGTGCTGGCGCGGATTCGTGTAAGAATTTGAACAGCGCGAAAGTCGCGCCGCCTTCCACGGTTTGCTTGAACAAGATTTCACTGATGGGCCGGTCTGCGACCGCCTCATCCACGCGCATCAGCTCCTCGAGCCCTAACACCTCCTTGTAGAAGGCCGCACTCTTTTCCAGGTCGTCCACGACAAGTTTGGTGAAACTGAAGCTTGCTTTGTGCGCGCTGCCAAGAGTGGTCCACGCATTTGCTTGATCCGCCATTTCGGCTCTCCCCATTATTCAGCCGTGCGCAAGCGCTGCAATTCCGCTTCGTTGAGTTTGATTTTGAGCGCAGCCGCTGTCTCCAGCACCTGAGCCGAGCTGCTCGCGCCGATGATCGGAAACACATTGCGCGGTTGCGAAGTCATGTAGCTCAATGTGACGGCCGCAAGGCTCGTCTTGTGCTCCCGCGCCAGCGCCTTGAGCATTTCGAGCCGGCGCCGATTAGCGTCGTTGAGGAACATCGCTTTGACATCCTCCCGCATCCCTCCTTCGCCTTCATTTTCCAACTTGGCGAAGAAGCCGCGGCTCTGCGACCCGTAAGGTACGATCGCCATGCCCTGCTCGAGCAAAGGCCGGTAGCCGTCCTCGAAGTATGCGCCATAGCCTTGCTGCTGGGCGGCTTCTATGTTCGGCGTAGCCAGCCCCCAGAATGGCTGCACCGCGACGACGCCCTCAACCTTGAGCTTCTGCGCATGCGCTTGCGCCGCTGCTACACGCTGCGGCGACCAGTTCGACAGTCCGAAATGGCGAATGCGCCCGGCTTCGCGATGCCCGATCAGAGCTTCGATCAGCGGCTCGACTGGCTTCGATGGATCATCAACGTGAACCCAATAGAGGTCGATGGATTTGACGCCTAGATGTTCGAGGCTCTCAGCAAGATCGAGCGCCAAGTGCTGCGGCGTAACGCGCGGCGCCCAATCACCCGCGCGCATGTCGACCATGCCGCCCTTGGTGGCGATGACGAAATCGTCGCGATTTTTCCCCTTGAGCCAAGCGCCGATCGCGCGTTCGCTTGCGCCTTTTGGCGCATTCGGAATCCAATCGCCGTAGCCGCGAGCCGTATCGATAAAATTTCCGCCGATACTTGCGAACGCGTCCAGCACATCATTGGTTCGCGCTTGATCTAACGCTGTGCCAAATTGGTTCGAGCCGAGGCAAATCTGACTCACAACAAGATCAGTGGCCCCGAGCTTGCGCTTCTCATACATGGCGGCATCTCCCTTTTGCATATTGTGTTTGTGCGTTTCGCCACGCAACGCCTCGCTTGCGCGTCTCGTGACCTGCGCTTACTAACTCCCGCGCATCGCTTCGGTGCTGTTGGGAGAGAACGCTGTGAGCCTGCTCAAAGGAAAAATCGCCGTCATAACCGGCGGCGCACGCGGCATGGGCGCGGCAACCAGCCGCCACTTCGCGCAACAAGGCGCTCACGTCATTATTGCGGATATGGCGGAGGACGACGGACAAGCACTTGCCCGCGAACTTGGCGACAAGGCTGAATTTCGCCGTCTGAATGTGGCTTCCGAGAAAGATTGGATTGATCTGGCCGCTTCGCTGAAGGGACGCGGCGTTAACGCCCTCGTCAACAATGCTGGCGTGCTCACATTCGGGCCTATTCTCGCCGTGGAAGAAGCCGAGTTTGATCGCGTCATCGGCATCAATGTGAAAGGCGCACTGTTTGGCATGAAGCACATTGGCGGCTTGATGGTTGAGGCCAGCGCCGGCGCCATCGTGAACATCTCCTCGATCGACGGCTTTCGCGGCGCTAATTCGTTGGGGGTCTATGTCGCGTCGAAATGGGCGGTGCGCGGCATGACCAAAGCGGCGGCGCTTGAGTTCGGTCCGTGTGGCGTGCGTGTCAATTCGGTGCATCCGGGCGGAGTCGACACCACGATGGGCAATCCGTTTGGCAAGCAAGGCGCCGACCGCGACGCCGACTACAACATGGTCCCGCTGCAGCGCATCGGTCAGCCGGAGGAGATCGCCGCGGCGTCTGCTTTCCTGTGCAGCGACAGCGCCTCCTACATTACCGGCGCGGAATTGCTCGTCGACGGCGGCTGGCAAGCTGGCTACTACCACAAAATGCTCCCGGGAGCGCCTGGATAGCATCCTCCAGCCTGGTTTGTAAGTGCTTGCTCACTACTTGTTTTGTGGGCATCCAGAGTGTAGGCGTGGAGAAAATGGGAGGCGCGCATGAGCACGTCTGCGAGCGCGGGTGCGGAATCGCGCGTCAGTCTTGGTCATCTCGCGCTGCATTACCGCAAGCGCGAAGACGGCCCAATTGCAGCCAGGCTGTTAGAGATTTTAGGCTGTGAAAAGGTGCAGGAGATCCCACTCCCGGACGGACCATTCTACCAATTCTACGTCGACCCCAACGCCTCCAACAATGGTGATGGCATCGTCTACCTGTCTCACGCGCCAGCGCCGATCCTGGCCATCAACCAGGCGATCCAAAAAGCGCTCAAGGTCGGCCGCGAGGACCAGCATCCGGCGGTGGCGCAATTACGCGAGGGGCAGCGGCTTGATCCGGAAATGTGTTTCCATCTCGGTCTGCTCATGACCTCGCTGGAACGCATCGAAGATCTCGTGCTCACTCTTCGCGCCCTCAACGAAACCGATCCGGAACTGCGTAACCGCATCAATATCGTGCTGAACGCGCCCGTGCCGGGCGACGCCAAGATTGATGCCCGCATGGCGGCCTCCCCCGTATTCAAAGGCGTGACGCGACATCCCTATGGCAAGCACGCGCTCCAGGTTTTCGTTGAAACCGACCTCCTCATGTCCGGCCCGCTCGGCGAAAACATGGTGATCGAGCTGGACTATGTTTTTCCGGGCTACGCCAAGCATCTTTTCAACTCAACGGAAGCATAGGAGGGCGCATGCCGCTCGCGCCTGAACTGGAAGCTGTCGCCGAGGCTGCAAAGAACTTCCCCCCCGCAAACACCCTGCCCGTTGCGGAATTACGCGCTCTGGTGCGCCAATATGCGATGGCAAGCCCTCCGCTCGATGCGGGATTGGCCTCCATTGTCGATCGCACCATTCCAGGGCCGGGCGGCGATTTGCCCGTCCGCATTTACACACCGCCAGGCGCGGGGCCGTTTCCGATCCTCATCTACTTGCACGGCGGCGGCTTCATGTTAGGCGATCTCGATACGCAAGACATGATCTGCCGCGCCTTCGCGCGCGACGCGGGCGCCCTCGTCATTTCCGTCGATTATCGCCTCGCGCCGGAACACAGATTTCCCGCTGGCTTCGAGGATGCCCGAGCCGCGGCGCTCTGGGCGCAAGAGCACGGCGCTGAACTGAACGGCGACCCTCGCCTCTTGGCCATTGGCGGCGACAGCGCAGGCGGCGTGCTTGCCAATGCGGTGGCGCTCAGCGCACGCGATCAAGGGGCGCCGCGTCTGTGCGCCCAAATGAATTTCTACGGCTCGTGCAATTACCCCTCCGAGCCCACCGCCTCATCGGTGGAGTTCGATGCGGGGCCGATCTTGCGGCAATCGGACATCCAATTTTTCTGGAACGCGTATCTGAGCGACCCAGACCGGGAAATGCACAATCCTTACGCGTGCCCCTACCGCGCCGAGAGCCATGCCGATCTCGCGCCCGCCTTTATTGCATCAGCTGAAGTCGATCCCTCGCGCGACGACACGGAGAAGTATGCGGCAAAGCTAGCGGCGGCGGGAAATGACGTCGTGAGCCGTCGCTACGATGGAATGCTGCATGGCTTTCTGTCGTGGGTGGCATGGCTTCCAACTGCTCAATCGGCAATTCTGGAAGCGTCGGCCTGGTTGAAACAACAATATGATCGCGCGCGCTGAGCAGCGCTGCGAAGTGGAGGAATATCGCGATGGATAAAGAGGTTTTCGCTGGCGGCGTCGCGGTCATTACCGGGGCGGGCAGCGGGCTCGGCGCTGGCCTTGCGCGGCGCGCGGCGGAATTGGGCATGCGCATCGTCGCAGTCGATATATCCAAACCGGGGCTGGAGGCTATCGCGGCCGATATTCGCGCACGCGGCGCAGAGGCGCTCACCATCGCCGCTGACGTTTCCAAGGCCGACGAGCTCGATCGTGTCGCCGCGCAAGTGCATGAGAGCTGGGGCGATGTCCGCCTGCTCATCAACAATGCCGGCATCGAGACAATTGGCTTCACCTGGGAAATCCCGGCCGCGCGCTGGGATCAAACGCTTAACATCAATATAAACGGCATCATTCATGGTGTACGCGCCTTTGCGCCGCGCATGCTTGAGGTGGGCAAACCTGCCTACATCGCCAATCTAGCCTCTATCGGGGCGTTTGGCGTGATGCCGGCGCAAACCGCTTACATCGTCACCAAGCACGCCATTCAGGCTTTTAGCGAATGCCTGTATTTGGAGATGGAGCTCAGCGGAAAGCCGATTCACGTCTCCTCCGTTATTCCCGGAATGGTGCGGACGAACATTTTCGCAGAAGCCCCTGCGGCGGCGGGCGAAGCTCCGCATGCCAAGGCGCATCGCAAATACATGCGCGAAATGATGGCCGCCTACGGCATGGACTTGGCCGACGCGAGCAAGGTCATTCTCGAGCAGATCGCCAAAGGCGAATTCTGGGTCTCGACCCAACCAGAAATGACCCGAGACATGATCGCTGGGCGCATCGCGTTTTTGTCGGGCCAAACCCGCCCGCCACTTGCCGAGCAAGCGAGAGCCATAATTGAAGGCTCAAAATCAGCCAGTTAGACGAGTTATGCAACCACTCACTCACTTACTTGTTGGCGAGGCCGACGCGCAAAGCTATGCCCCTCGCATGGCCCGTACTCGACTCAATGGCGCTGACCGGCGCTCGTCCATCCTAGAAGCCGCCAGCGCCGTGTTCGCTGAGTACGGCTATGACGGCGCCAAGACGCAGCAGATCGCCAAAGCCGCGAAAGTGTCCGAGGCGCTCGTTTATCGTCACTTCCCCACCAAGCTCGCTCTCTACAAGGCGGTGCTGCGTAAGGTGATCCAAGATCAAGACGACAATATCAAGAATCTCGGTGTGCCGATGCCGAGCACAAACAGCCTCATTGCCACGATCGAGTCGTTTATCCTCTCCGCGGTCGAAGGCGGGCAAGGCCCAGGCTCGGCAGGCACGCGCATCCTCTTCGCTAGCCTCGCCGGCGACGGGGACTATGCGAGGCTCGTCTATAAGCGCGCCGCCAAGTACAGTCTGAAACCGTTCGCCGAAGCAGTGCAGGCGGCACGCGACGCGGGCGACATCGTCGGCACGCAATTGTCGGCCACCAATATGCACGCCTTTCTGGAACATGTTGGCTCGATGATCACCATTGCACGATTACCGGATAAAGCTGTCGTCGCCTATGACGGCGACAAGCAACGCATTGCGCGCGAAGCCGTATACTTCATCTGCCGCGGCATCGGCGTCACCGAGGCCGCTATTGCACGCTATTACGCAGCATCGGCAAAGAAACGCAGCGCAAAAGCCTCATGACGCAAAACGCTGGCGCGCCGTCTGGGCCCCTCGCCGGCCTTAAAGTGCTTGATCTATCCCGCGTCCTGGCTGGTCCGTGGGCTTCACAGATTTTGGGCGACCTTGGCGCCGAGGTTTACAAAATTGAACAGCCCGGCGTCGGCGACGATACCCGCCGCTGGGGCCCGCCCTTCCTGCCTGGTGAGGCGCGAGATTCCGCTTATTACGCCTGCGCCAACCGCAATAAGTACTCTCTCGCCATCGACATCGCCAAGCGAGAGGGCGCAGCGCTGATCGGCGAGCTCGCGACACGGTGTGACATCGTACTGGAGAATTTTCGCGTCGGCGGGCTTAAAAAGTATGGGCTCGACTATGAATCGCTCAGCGCCCTCAATCCGAAACTGATCTATTGCTCCATCACAGGATTTGGTCAGGACGGCCCCTATAAGGACCGCGGCGGCTACGATTTCCTTATTCAGGGCATGAGCGGCTTGATGAGCATTACTGGCCGCCCAGATGGCGAGGCCGGCGAAGGCCCGCTGAAAGTCGGCGTGCCGACCTGCGATCTTTCAACTGGCCTCTATGCCGCGATATCCATTCTCGCCGCGCTGCATCACCGCAACATGAGCGGCCGCGGGCAGCATATCGATTGCGCGCTGCTGGACACGCAACTGAGCTTGCTGGCTAATCAAGCTTCCAACTATTTGAACGGCGGCTTAGCGCCACGCCGGCTGGGCAATGAGCATCCTAACACGGTGCCCTATCAAGATTTCTCCGCAGTCGATGGCGATATCCTGGTCGCGCTCGGCAATGACAAGCAATTCCGCGCCTTCTGCGCCATTATCGGCCGGCCCGACCTGCCCGAGGATCCGCGCTTTATCGACAATGCCAACCGCAGCCCGAACCGGCGCGCGCTGCAGCAAGAGATGGCCGCCGCGATACGCTCGTGGAAAGCCGAAGATTTACTGCGCGAGATGGACAAAGCCGGCTTGCCGGGCGGCCGCGTCAACACCATCCCGGAAATTCTTGCGGATTCGCATGTAGAAGCGCGCGGCCTGGTGCAGACGCTCAGCCGGCGCGACGGCGCGCCAGTGCGCTTTCTTGGCTTCCCGGCGCAGCTTTCAGAGACGCCGGCTGATTACCGACGCGCCCCGCCGCGCGCAGGCGAAGACACGCGCGACGTTTTGCGTGACGTGCTCTCGCTCTCGGACACTGACGCCGACCAACTTGCGGCGATCGGCGTCATCCCTGCCTAAGCGGCGATTTGTTGCGGACCAGGCGCATCCTGAGGGTAGATGCGCGGCGTGCCCACATCATAGGTGCGGTTAAGCAGGGCGATGAACACAGGATCGCGCAGCGGATCGGTGGGCATCTCAAACTGCACGCCCCGCGCGCGCAAATCTTTGATAAAAATGTCGAACACCTGATCGGTTGAGATGTCGTCAGTGTGATCTAGGTTTTGCTTCAAGTCGCCGAGATCGGCGAACACCTCGGCATTCCAGTGCACAAGGAAGCGCATCTCCTTGGCCGGCACTTTCTGGATCACTTCTCCATTGGAGGTGATGAGCCAGCCATCCGCGCTCGCCGGATCGGCCTGCCACATGGACTCAAATAGCAAACCCTTAGGCTTGCGCTGATCGGCGGGCCCATTGGCCTCACCGCGATGGTACATCATCTCGTTTTGGACCACGACGCCCTTATTCCACATTGGCGCGGCAAGACGCTTGGGCTGGCCCATCGGACCTTCCGGCCAATAGGTGAAACCACCGCCCGGGCCGCTTTCATAATACCAGGTGATGACCTGACACATCTTCTTCATCCAGCGCGTAAAGAGGCCCGATTTGGCCATGGTGTTGCACAGCCAAGTGGGCGCGCTTTGATGATTGAGACCACGGAACGACGTCGCATCCAGGTGCGCCGGATCCATGCTGTCACAAGCGCCCTGAATGTTGAACAACATATAGCTCGGCGTTGCATACTTGGCTTTCCAATAGCCGCGCGCGAGTTCAAGGAAACGGCTATTGTAAAAAGCGTCCTCGATCTCGGGATAAAGGCATGCGCCGTTCTGGGCCAGGTAGCCTCGAAAGGTCGGCGTCAGGAACATGTCGAAAGTCGGCGTAACGCCAGCCGGCAACGCACCGGATAGCGTCGCCACCAACGCCTCCGGTGAGTCAAAGTGCTGAGCGATGATCATCGGCCAGGGCCCATTGCGGCGCACAACGTCCAACAAGCGGCTGTGCTGATCCGCTGTGTACACGTCGTCGACCAAGATCGGCTCGGCCACAGGACGCAGGACGTTGGCGATGTCGGCCGGCATGCTTTTCCTCCTCGACAGCTGAGCCAAGCTCCTAATCGCTAGGCTCGCCTTATATCAGTGAGTATATACTTACTTCTTGAACGATGGCCTGGTCAAGTGTAGCCGGGAGCGCAGACGGCGGCGCACAAGCCGCGGCGGGGTGGAGCGTCATGAAGGGGCAGAATTACATCGCCGGGCAATTCCGTGGCGCCCCTCGGCACACCACCTTAAGTCCCTCCAACCTGGACGAGATTGTCGGCTCCTATGCAGCGGCCGACATTAGCGACGTCGAAGAGGCGACGGCGGCGGCGCGCGGGGCGTTGCCGAGTTGGACGGCCTTCAATCCCCAAAAACGCTCCGATCTCCTGCGGACAGCAGGCGACGCACTTTTCGCGCGCGCCACCATAATCGGAACTTTGCTCGCACGTGAGGAAGGCAAACCTCTGCGCGAAGCCATCGGGGAGGCGCAGCGAGCCGCACAAGTGTTCCATTTCTTCGCCGGTGAAGTCTTGCGCCATCCGGGGCAATTTCAGAGCAGCCTGCGCGACGGACATTCCGTCCTGGTCAGCTACGAGCCAGTCGGCGTGATCGCCGCCATCACGCCGTGGAATTTTCCCATAGCGATTCCGGCTTGGAAGACGGCCGCTGCGCTCGCCTACGGCAACACGATAGTCCTGAAGCCATCCGAGTTCGCACCCGGCTGCGCTGTCCAGCTCGCGGAAATCTTGCACGAGGTTGGCGTCCCTCCCGGTGTTTTCAATCTCGTTTTGGGAGCTGGAAGCGCGCTTGGCTCGGCGCTGATTGAGCAAACAGACGCCGTCTCCTTCACCGGCGCGACGCCAACGGGGCGAAAAATTCTGGAGATGGCTGCGCCAAGAATGAGCAAAGTCCAGCTTGAGCTTGGCGGCAAAAATCCGCTGGTGGTTCTCGATGACGCCGATCTCGATCTAGCTGTCGATGTGGCGCTTCAAGGCAGCTGGGGCCAAACTGGGCAACGTTGCACCGGCTCGGAACGCATCATTGTTACACGGAACATACACGACGCCTTTGTGCAAAAACTCACCGCCAAGGTCCGGGCGCTTCGGGTTGGCGACGCATTGGACTCGGAGACCGAAATTGGTCCCGTCGCCACCGCCCCTCAGCTGGAAAAGAACCTCGCCTTCATCGACCGCGCCAAGAAAGAAGGCGCAGTGCTTGCCGCCGGCGGCGAGCGATTAGAGACGCGGCGGCGCGGGCTGTTTTTGAGCCCCGCTCTCTTAGTGGGCACGACCAACGATATGGCGACAAATCGCGAAGAAAGCTTCGGCCCGATCGCGAGCATCATCGAAGCGAACAATCTGGATGAGGCGATCTCAGTCGCTTGTGACGCCGAGTACGCCCTCTCCTCCGGCATCTGCACGACCAACATAAAGTCAGCAGAGCGTTTTCGGCGCGCCGCGAGAACCGGAATGGTGATGATCAACGCACCCACGGCGGGCGTTGAATATCATGTCCCATTCGGCGGGAGGGCGCCGTCGGGCTATGGCGGTCGTGAGCAAGGCGCAGCGGCAGCAGAATTCTTCACCGAAATCAAAACCACCTACCTCAATCACGGTGTTGTCTGAGGAGCAGATTATGGCGGCAAAGATCGGCTTTATCGGGCTTGGCGCCATGGGCTTGCCCATGGCTTCCAATCTGCAGCGGAAGGGCTTTCAGCTGACGGCCTTCGATGTCGTTCCCGCGCGCATCGAAGAACTTGTCACGCTGGGAGCAAATGCGGGCAAGTCGATTGCCGACACCGCGCGCGGCGCTGACATCGTGGTGACGATGCTGCCTGCTACAGCACATGTTGAGAGCGTTATCCTCGGTCCGGACGGTGTCTTGGCAAACATCGCACCCGGCGCTGTGATCATGGATATGAGCACCATCGACGCGAATGGCACACGCAGAGTCGCGGAAGCCTGTGCTGCTAAAGGTGTCTCTTTCACCGATTGCCCGGTGGGTCGCCTCGTGTCGCACGCTATACGCGGCGAGTCTCTATTCATGGTCGGCGCCGATGACGCCACTTATGAGCGCATCCGTCCGCTGCTTGAGGCCATGGGTACGGCCATCTATCGATGCGGCGGCCCTGGCATGGGCTCCTGCATGAAGCTGGTGAACAATTTCATGCTGCTCACCATCACTGAGGTCTGCGCCGAGGCGATCACGCTCGGCGCCAAGTTGGGCCTCGACATCGAGACCATGAAAACGGTGACGGGAGCGACAACCGCAACCAATGGTCAGTTCCAGGTGGCGATGGCGACCAAGTCGCTCGTCGGCGATATCGAACCTGGCTTTACGATCGATCTTGCCTTCAAGGACATGACGCTCGCCATCAACGCTGCCGCTGAACAGCGTGTCGGTCTACCCGTAGGATCGGCCGCCCATGCCGTCTATGGCGGCGCCCGAGCGACCGCGTACGCAAGCAAGGACTTCTCCGCCGTTCTCCAGCTAGCCTGCGAGCGCGCAGGAATTTCTGCCCCGCGACTGACGCAATCATAAACAGCCGAACCGCACCCCCTACCTGCGCTTTGGAGACCGTCATGAAAGTCCGTTGGCTTGCCGCAATTTGCCTTTTGCTGGTTATGGCGTTGGTCTATTCCGGGTCACCCGCCTTGGCGCAGGATGGCGAGCAGCTGACCGTGGATTCTTCCATGGGCGATCTGCTGGACAATCCGACCGCGCGCGAAATTCTTGAGCGAGAGATTCCCGTTCTCGCCACCAATCCGCAGATTCGTCAGGCGAACGGCGTCGCACTGCGTGCGCTGCAGGCTTATCTCCCCGCGCAACTAACCAATGAGACGTTGGCCGCGGTCAATCGGCAATTGCTCGAGTCCGGGGCGCGACGCCAGCCCGGCGCCGGCGCACACCCGGTTCAGGCAGTAGTTGACGCGCGCGCCGCGCTTCAGCTTGAGACAATTCGATTGTGGGAAGGCCGCGCGCCCGGCGCTACAGGCGACGCGCCCACAGATACGCCCACATTGACCATCGTAGCGCCGGACGGCGCGACTAATTTTGGCTCAGCCGTTATCGTCGCGCCAGGCGGAGGCTATCAGGCGCTGGCGACGGGGCATGAAGGACGCCAGGTGGCTGATTGGTTTGCCGCGCACGGCGTAACCGCTTTTGTATTGACGTACCGGCTGACGCCGTCTGGCTATTCTCACCCGGCGCAATTGGACGACGCGCGGCGCGCTATCAGATGGGTGCGCGCCCACGCAAGCGAGTACGGGATCGATCCCAACCGCATCGGCATGATTGGCTTTTCGGCGGGCGGGCATCTCACCGCCATGGCGAGCACAATTTCTGAAGATGGCGACCCGCAGGCACTAGATCCGGTTGAGCGCGTAAGCAGCAAACTCGACTTTGCGGCGGTCATCTACGCTCCAACGATGATTGACGCCTCGACTGCTCTTGGCGAAGCTCTTAGCAGGGCGCTCGCCGGGCGATGGCCGAGCGCGCAAACACGCAGACAGTTGAACCCAGCCCAGAACGTCACCGAAAACACCCCGCCAACGTTTCTTTTATATACAAGCACGGACCCTGTCGTCCCGCCTCGGCACGGCACTGCCTATTATGATGCGTTGCGCGAGCATGGCGTGCCCGCTGAGCTGCATGTGTTTGCCGATGGGCGTCACGGGCTCGGACTGGCGATGGGCGATGCGACGCTCAGTGCATGGCCTCAATTGCTCGCTACTTGGCTGCGCGAACGTGGCATTGTTGGAACACCAGAATAGTGACCCGAAAACTCCCATAGGAGCGCCAATGGTCTCGTTGCACGGCCTGCATCATGTCGGACTTACAGTAGCTCAGCTTGAGCGCTCCATTACATTCTACCAAGGCGTGTTCAGCGACCTCGAACTCGTTGGTCCTTGGACGCACTCCGGAAAGGGTGTCGGCGACGTAACCGGCTATCCGGGTTGCACCGTGCGTCAAGCCTTCCTTCGTGACGCCAAAGCTCGAGTTGTGATTGAGTTGCTCGAGTATACGAACGCTGGCGAGCCTATTGATCCCGCCAACGGCAATGCGGGAGCTGTACACTTCTGCGTCGAGATCGACGACATAGACGAAACCTATGATCGCCTTATCCAGGCGGGCTACAGTTTCGTTTCGTCACCCTTCACGACGACGAAAAATCCCGTGATGCATGGCCGCGTAGCCTATCTGATCGATCCGGACGGCATTCGCGTAGAGTTGATGCAGCCACTCTAAAGAGGAGCGCTCAGACAGGAAATTCGTCGACCAGCCGCAACAACGCATTCTTGCACACTTGCGACGTCAGCGCCCTATAAAACGCGGCGCACGCTTCTCAGTAAAAGCGGCGACAGCCTCTTTGTGGTCATCGGTTTCGTGCGCCAGCGCTTGGTATGCAGCGGATAACTGCAAAACATCAGAGAGCCGTCCATGCCGCGCCTCACGCAAAAGCCGCTTCGCGAGCCGCAGGCTTTGCGCCGGATTGACGGCAACGCGCTCAGCCATCTGCTGCGCCACAGCGAGCGTTTCACCATCAGGCGCCACCCTGCTCACGAGTCCGAGTTGCAACGCGTCCTCTGCGGTTAGGATGTCGCCAGTTAGAATGAGTTCTGCGGCGCGCGAGGCCCCCACGGCCTGGGTCAAAATCCAGGCGCCGCCATCGCCAGGAACGATGCCCACTTTGACAAAACTCGACGCCATCTGCGCCGATACGGCGGCTACACGAAGGTCGCACAAAACCGCAATGTCGAGCCCAAGGCCAATGGCGTGCCCATTGATCGCGGCGACAGTAACGATTTCAACTTCAGCGATTGTCTCAATGACCTTGTGCACCCCCCTCCTGTAGTTTGCGCGCGTATCCACAGCAGCGTCACGAGGACCGATTCCCGTCTTCTCTCGAATGGCCTTGAGATCGCCGCCTGCGCAAAAGGATTTCCCAGCGCCGGTGAGCACAACCACGCTGACCTCCGGATCGGCGTCCGCCTTCAAAAAGGCCTCCGCCAGCTCATCGCAATCTTCCAGCTTCGCGATCGCATTCCGGCTCTCGGGACGATTAAGCGTGATAACCGCTATTCGATCGTTCTTTTGATACGTCACAAAGCTCATTGCTCGCCTCTTTCCGCGTCCCAGTTTCGATCGGCCCGTTGCGTTATTGTCGGCCAGATCTGATCAGCGCCCAGGGCCGCGAATGCCTTGCCTAGATGCGCAGCCCAAAAGCCTTCATTGCCAAATTCGGAGCGCCATGAGTGAAGACGCTTGGTTAGCAGCTGAAGTGGATGTTCGGCCGTGAAGCCGATCGCTCCGTGCACTTGGTGCGCGATGGCGGCGCCAATACGGCTCGCGCGATTTGCGCGCAGTTTCGCAGCGGCAATCTCAAGTGCAGCGTTGCCATTATCCAGCGCGAGCGCGGCGCCATCGACAGCAGCTTTCGTCGCCGTCACCTCTTCAGCAAATACAGCGAGGCTCTGCTGGACTGATTGGAATTTGCCGATGGGCCTTCCAAATTGCACGCGCGTATTCGCATACGTGACAGACAATTCCAGCGACGCCGCAAGCGCGCCAGCCATCTGGGCCGCGCGGCACAGCGCGAGAATTTCGATCGGATCGCGTGCCTCCAACCTGACAGCTGTGCGTTCGGAATAATTCAGCCGTGTGCGCGGCTCGCGAGCTGGGTTGACAGCGCGGCCAACGCGTTCGCCGTCGGCGATGCGCAGTGCGATGGTCTCCCCATCGAGTCGCCCAATTGCGACTTCCGCCGCCTCGCCCCAAGCAACGCCCGATAAGGCGCCGCTGAACCGACCTAACGGGTCGATCCGACCAGCGCATTGCTCGGCGAACGTAATCAGCCCCGCCGGGTCGTCGATCAGGCTTCTATAGGCGCTCGAAACCAAAAACTCCGCGATTGGAAAGTGCAGCGCGTACCGCCCACTTTCCTCAATCACCGCGATCGCATCAGACCAATCGCCGCCAATGCCGCCCGACTCCTCGTCGATGAGCAAGCGATCCAGCCCCGCTTGCGCGGCCAGGTCATAACACGCGTTCCAGTCGTCGCCCGCGCGCGCCATCTCGGCAAACACACGCGCGCACGTGTCAACGATTGCGCTCTTCAGCTCACTCATCGCAATCCCAGACCTCTGGCAATAATGCCGCGGAGCACTTCGCGCGTGCCCCCACGCAGTGAGAAGGACGGCGCCGCCTGCAACAGCAGCGCCAAGCCCTGAACAAAATCGGCATCGCTCGACCAGTCGATATCAGCCAGGGCCTGAATCGCGTTTGGAACGTGCTGCTCGTAACTATTACCCAAATCCTTGACGATAGCGGCGTCGAGCGCGGGGTCTTCACCGCTCGCCAATTTTGTCGCGACCCCCAAAGACATGCGGCGCAGAACCATGAGATCAGCGCCCAGTTCGCCAATCAGCTGCGCCGCCGCCTGCGACGGCTCGGCGCCGCACAGCCGCACGAATTCCAAGAACAGCGCCAAGCTCGACAGATAGCGCTCCGGCCCTGAGCGTTCCAATGAGAGCTCGCTGATGACCTGACGCCACCCCTCACCTTCTGCGCCGACCAAACTCTCCGCCGGCACGAGCACGTCGTCGAAGAAGACTTCGTTGAATTCCGCCGCGCCGGTAAGGTCGACAATTGGCCGAACCGTCACACCCGGGCTCGCAAGATCGATCAGAAATTGACTCAAGCCTTCCTGGCGCTGGCTTGCAGGATCGGTGCGGACCAAGGCGATCATATACTGCGCGTGATGCGCGTTGGTCGTCCAAACCTTCTGGCCGCTAATGCGCCAGCCGCCGCCTTCGCGTACCGCGCGCGTGCGCACCGATGCAAGGTCGGAGCCGCTCCCAGGCTCGCTCATGCCAATGCAGGTATATGTTTCTCCGCGCGCAATCGAAGAAAGGATTGACAATCTTTGCGCTTCGCTGCCAAAGCGCAGCAAGAGCGGACCGCTTTGACGGTCAGCGATCCAATGCATGCCGACCGGCGCGCCCGCAGCCAGTAGCTCTTCAATCACAACATAGCGCTCAAGCGGATGCCGCGCGCCACCGCCATATATGCGCGGCCACGTCATGCCAATATAGCCGGATCGGCCAAGCGCTCTGCTAAAGTCGCGATCCGCAACGGCCCAGCTGTTCACGCGCCGCGTCAGTCGAGGCGCACCCAGTTCGCCCCGAATGAAGTCACGAACCTCGCCACGCAAGCGCGTGATCGCAGCGCCATCGGGCGCCCTTGCTTGCGCAGCTTCCCCAGACAAACTTCACCTCAGCGAGTTCCAGCCGACTTTGTAAGTATTCGCTCACTTTTAGTCAATCGCGCCCCTGGGGTTGGGTCGCCGAGCTGTTCGCCCCAAAACGCGTCGGCTATAGCTCTCACAGAATGCTTGCGCAGATCGGGGACCAAATGCTTCTGCACCGTCGCGATTTTCTGTCCTGCCTTACGGCCTTGGGAGCATGCGCAACTGTGCCTGAACGTCCCTTGTTCGGGCGCGCGCTCGGCATCCAAATGTATGCGCTCGGGCAGAACGCGTACAACGACCTCGACGCGACCTTCGCAGCGCTCGCGGCGATCGGCTACGCTGAGGTCGAAGTCGGCCAGGGTGCAAAGCCTGCCGCCGATGTTCGAGCCGCGTTATCGCGCGCCGGCTTGACCTGCCCCAGCATTCACATGTCCGTCGGCGCCGGCGCCTCGCCAGACGCGATCGCTCGATCGGCCGAATACGCGCACGCAGTCGGCGCGAACTATGCATGCATGACGATCTTTCCGTTCGTGAAGCCGTTTCCCTCCGCCGCGAACCCCACGCAAATGCTCGCTGCGCTCGCGCGCTCATACACTGCAGACGATTGGCGTCGCGCCGGCGACATCCTGAATATAACCGCTACCGGACTTCACAGTGCGGGGTTGGCGTTCGCCTACCATAATCATAATCCGGAGTTCACACCGGCGGGCGATAGCACCGGATTTGACGCCATGATCGCCCGCACTGATCCGAGCTTAGTGAAGCTCGAAGTCGATGTTGGCTGGCTGAAAGCGGCCGGCATTGACCCGGCGACCTTTGTTCGTCAGCACGCAGCACGCGTGCGTTTGATGCACCTCAAAGACTTGAAGTCGTCCACCCCAACTAACTTCGCTCTCACGATCGACCCAACTGAAGTTGGCAGCGGCGCTCAGGATTGGCCCGCCCTTCTCCAGGCCGCGCGCGATGCAGGCGTGGAACATTTCTTGGTCGAGCAGGAGCCGCCATTCGAGCGCCCCGAACTGGACTCTGCTAGGCTGAGTTTTCAGTATCTGCAGAATTTCCGCTGATCAAACCCTGGTCTGAGACCTGACTTCCCTCCGGCGATTGGGAGAGTCCTTGGGTTGATGTGATGGTGTCAGGCGACACTGTCGGCAAGCCTGAATCTGTCGGCGAATTCCTTTGGTGTGATGTTGCCGCGCGCCGAGTGCGGCCTGGCGTGATTGTAGTCCTCCTTCCAGGCGGCGAGCGCAGCGCGGGCCTGATCGAGCGAGGAGAACAGCGTTTCGTTCAGAAGCGCATCGCGACCGGTCCTGCCCAGAAGCGGAAAAAACCGGGCATTGCGCGCCGCGCAAGAAACCGGGGGTGCGGGCCGACATTCTGCTGGACTTCCGTCGCTATTGGAGCGTGCATGCGCACCACTGAAGGCAACTCAGGAGCATCCGCGCCGCTAGCCACGATCTGTCCCCACCAATTGATTTCGCCCCGCTTTGCCGGGGCTTGCGGTCGTGCCGGCGATTGGTCGGCGCAGGAGTGGCGACATGGCCAAAAAGACCGCGAGCCAGCGCAAGGCGCTGCCGAAATCCCCGTCCAGTAAGCTTGATCAGATCGTATCCGCGCTCCGCGCCCCCAAAGGCGCGACTATCGCGCAACTGGTTGCGCTTACTGGCTGGCGACCCCACTCGGTTCGTGGCGCGATATCAGGTGCGCTAAAAAAGCAGCGTGGCCTCACGATAATTTCGACCAAGTCCGGCGATGAGCGCGTCTACAAGATCGGGGGCGCGCGATGAACATCGCCGAAGAGGCCGCGGCAGCGCTTACGCGCGTTTGGGAAACCATGGTTGTGCTGGCGGAAGCCGGCAACGACATGGTCGTTGACGAGCACCGGCTCACTCCAGCGCGCGGCACTCGCCAAATCGCTGAGATTGCGTCCGATCTCTCCGTGCTCTCGCGCGCGGCGGAAGTGTTGGCTAAACTGCGGCATCGCACTTGACAGCGCCGATCGATTTCGACGCGCTGACGCTGGATCAGGCGCGCGAGCTTTGGCTGAAGCATCTGAAACTGCCGCTTCCGCGCCATCGCTCGCGCGACCTGCTCGTACGTGCGCTGTCGTACCATTTGCAGGCACGCGCTCATGGCGGTCTCACGCAAACCATCCGGCGCAAGCTGGACGATCTCGCGCCGCGCTTCGCCGCTGATCGCAATTTCACCCCCGCGCCAGCGGAGCGGCCAAAGCCGGGCAGCGTGCTCGTGCGCGAATGGAACGGCGTCCCGCACGCTGTCACCGTGACCGATGCCGGCTTCCTCTATGACGGCAAAGCGTTCGCGTCTTTGACCGCCATTGCCCGCGCCATCACCGGCACGCACTGGAGCGGCCCGCATTTCTTCCGGCTCAACAACGGAGAAAGGAAGACATGAAGACCAAGCGGCAATGCGCGATCTACACGCGCACCTCGACCGAGGAAGGGCTTGGTCAGGAGTTCAATTCGCTGCACGCGCAGGCCGAAGCCTGCGCAGCCTTCATCAAATCTCAAGCGAGCGAAGGTTGGGTCGCGGCGCGGCGCGTCTACGAAGACGGCGGCTATTCCGGCGGATCGCTAGACCGCCCTGCACTTCGCGAATTGCTCGACGACATCAAGGCTGGACGCATAGATGTCGTCGTCGTTTACAAGGTTGACCGCCTCACCCGCTCCCTCGCCGACTTCGCCAAGATCGTTGAGATCATGGACGCTGAAGGCGCTTCGTTTGTTTCGGTCACTCAGTCGTTCAACACCACGACCAGCATGGGCCGGTTGACGCTCAATGTGCTGCTGTCCTTTGCGCAGTTTGAGCGGGAAGTGACGGGGGAGCGCATCCGAGACAAGTTTGCCGCCTCGAAAGCCAAGGGCATTTTCATGGGCGGGACGCCGCCGCTCGGCTACGACATTGGTGAGCGCGCGTTGGTCGTCAATCCCGCCGAAGCGGAGACAGTCCGCTTCATCTTTCGACGCTTCCTCGAAACTAAATCCGTGTCCGATCTCGCCCATGACCTGAGCGAGCGCGGGATCAAGTCCAAGCGATACACCAGCCGCAAAGGCAACACGCGCGGCGGCGCCACGATTTATCCCGGGGCGCTGACGCAGATCCTCGATAATCCGGTCTATTGCGGCATCATCCGCCACAAGGGCGTCCAGCATGCTGGCCAGCATGAACGGATCATTGATAAGGACTTGTGGGATGCGGTTCAGGAATTGAGAAGCAAGACGCGCGGCAAGGGTCGCGGATCACGATTGCGTTCGGG
>JANRIP010000050.1:0-6336 GCA_033764855.1 Hyphomonadaceae bacterium
GCGCGCGCGCAACCTTCACGTCCATGACGGTGTAACGGAAGCGGCGTTCACCGCCATGCGGCGTGCACGGGACGCCACCCTGCCCGCGCCCGCTTTGATCTTGCCCTCGCTCCAGGTGAACATCCGCGCCGGCGCCCTGCCGCCCCCCGAAGGCGACGGTCATCGCTATCTCAAGCTGCCGATCAACCGCCTCGGCGCGGCCGCCAACGGGTGAACTGGCGCATGTTCGACAGGGGCTTGATCCTCCAGTGGCTGGAGGATGTAGTCTTTTTGCGACTAACACGCATTCGCCAGTTGAGATCCCTCCCAATGTCCGCCCTCTCCCGCTTCCTTCTGGCCGCATGCGCGTTCGCCGTCGCTTTCTTCCCCAACTGGAGCCACGCGCAGGAGACCGCGTCCTCCGCTCAGGTCGCCTGGCGGCTCCTTGACTATCTCGCGGTCGACTATTCGGGCGCAGTCGCAGACGGCGCGGTCGTCAGCGCGTCCGAATATGCCGAAATGCGGGAATTCTCGACCTCGGTCCGCGAGCGGCTGGCGTCTCTGCCGCCGACGCCGGCGCAGCCAACTCTCGTTCGCGAGGCGGATGAACTCATCGCCGCCATCGAACGCAAAGCTGCGCCGCAAGACGTGGAAGCGCGCGCGCATCAACTCGCGAGCGATCTTCTGCGCGCCTATCCCATGCCTCTTGCTCCCTCCGCCGCGCCAGATCTGGCGCGCGGGGCCGCGCTCTACGCCGAGCAGTGCTCTGCCTGTCACGGCGCGACCGGCCATGGCGATGGACCGAATGCGCGCGGACTGAACCCACTCCCGGTCGCCTTCGCTGACGCGACGCGTGCGCGCCAGCGCAGCGTGTTTGGCCTCTATCAAGTGATCGGCCAGGGCCTGGACGGCACCGCGATGCCAAGCTTCGCACAGCTCTCATCCGACGAACGCTGGGCGCTCGCCTTCTATGTCGGCAGCTTCGCCTTCGATTCGGCCGCGGCAGACCATGGCAAACAAGTCTGGGATACGGACGCGCAATTGCGGACGCGGTTTCCCGATCTTCAGACGCTTACCCAAATAACACCGGCGACACTCGCCACCCAGATCGGCGATCCGACTGCAACGCAGATCGTCGCCTATTTGCGTCGCCATCCAGACGCAGTGTCCCAACGCACGGACACGCTCGTCATAGCGCGCGCGAAGCTCGCACAAAGCGTCGCCGCCTATGAAGCCGGGGATCGGCGCAGCGCGCAGGAATTTGCCCTGTCGGCCTATCTCGATGGCTTCGAGCCTATTGAGCCAACGCTCGGCGCACGCGACCGCGCTCTGCTTACCCGCATTGAGGGCGCAATGAGCGCGTTTCGCGCCAGCATTTCCGACGGCGCACCGGCATCAGATCTGCGGGCGCAGGCGGAGCGCATCAACGCCCTGCTCGATACGGCCGAACGCGCGCTCGCGCCCCAACAGGCGAACCCCGTCTCTAGCTTTGCCGGCGCTTTCGCCATCTTGCTGCGCGAGGGATTGGAAGCGCTGCTGATCGTCGTCGCCATGATGGCCTTCCTGAACAAGGCCGACCGGCGCGACGTGATGGGCTATGTTCATGGCGGCTGGATCTCCGCGCTCGCGGCAGGCGTGTTGACCTGGGCGGCGGCGACGACGCTGATCTCGATCAGTGGAGCCAGCCGCGAACTCACCGAAGGCTTCGGTTCGCTGATTTCCGCAATCGTCCTGATCTCGGTTGGCATCTGGATGCACGGCAAGGCGCAATCGGACGCCTGGCAAACCTACATCAAGGAAAAACTTTCATCGGCGCTCTCGCGCGGTTCGGCGTGGTTCTTGTTTCTACTGGCCTTCGTCGTCGTCTATCGCGAGGTGTTCGAAACCATCCTGTTCTATGTCGCGCTTTGGAGCCAAGGCGCACATCTCGCCATGGTGGCGGGCGCAGCAAGCGCGGCGCTCGCGCTCGCGCTGATTGGCTGGGCGTTGTTGAGCTACAGTAAGCGCCTGCCCATTTCGCAATTCTTCTCCTACAGCTCTCTGCTCATCGCCATCCTCGCAGTGGTTCTGGCCGGCAAGGGGTTTGCAGCGCTCCAGGAAGCGGGCCTGCTCGACATTCACCCGCTCGCGATCCTGCCGCGCATCGAGGTGCTGGGGCTGTTTCCGACCTGGGAGGGCTTGGCCGCCCAATTGGCCACGCTCGCGGCAATCATTATCGGCTTTTGGCTAAGCGGACGAAAATCAAGCGCCCCCACATAGCACCGCCTCATGTCCTTCAATTTGGCATAGCCCTTGATCTTCCAGTTGCTGGAGCACCTATCTGATCTCAGCGGAATCGCGGGCGCGGTCTGCGCCCATCATCTACGTGGAAAACAATGACGCACCAGCACACTGAAGGCGAAGCCCGCGATCACGACCCCACGCCTCTGGCTGACGCCGCTTGCTGCGGCGCCGACAGCGAACGCGCCGCCACGCCAGCGATGTTCGCCGGACGCGTCTTCAAGATTCGCGGCATGGATTGCGCGGAAGAAGTTGCCGTCCTGAAGCAATCCGTCGGTCCAATCGTGGGCGGCGAGCAATGGCTTACCTTTGACGTCCTGAACGGGCGGATGAGCGTCGCAAGCGATGCCGCCCAAATCCCCGACACAGCGATCTTGAGCGCCGTCGCATCGACCGGCATGTCGGCCACGCCCTGGGAAGCGAACAAGCCAGACAAGACAGACGAGAAAGATCGCCAGCGACAAATCTCGTACACGGTCGCGAGCGGATTGTTCGTCGCCCTCGGCATGGCGCTCCACGTCGCGATGTCGCCGAATTTCGACGAGGCCCTGCGTCTGTTTGTGGATCATGCCGGCCAACCCATGCCTTGGCCGGAGATCGCAGCTTATCTCGCCGCCACCGGTCTCGGCGGGCGTTACGTTGTCAAGAAGGCCTTCTACGCAGCGCGCAATCTGCGTCCGGACATGAACCTCCTAATGGTCGTGGCTGTGGCGGGCGCCATCGGCATCGGTGAATGGTTCGAGGCGGCGACCGTTGCGTTTCTGTTTTCGCTGTCGCTGACACTCGAAAGCTGGAGCGTCGGGCGGGCGCGGCGGGCGATCTCGACATTGCTTGATCTGGCGCCGCCAATGGTGCGGCTGCTCAGGCCGGACGGCGCTGAAATCGAGACCGCTGTGGCGGAGGTGCGGCCCGGCGATCGATTTATCGTCGCGGGCGGCGAGCGCATCGCCCTGGATGGGGAGGTCCTTGCTGGCGTCAGCGCCGTCAACCAGGCGCCCATCACGGGCGAAAGCGTGCCTGTGGAAAAGCAGCCCGGCGCCGCCGTTTATGCTGGCGCGATCAATGGCGACGGCGCCCTGACGATCAGAGCGACGAAGGTGGCGTCCGATACGACTTTGGCGCGCATCATCCGTATGGTGGAAGAAGCGCACGCGCGCCGCGCGCCCTCCGAACAATGGGTCGAGAGTTTCGCGCGCATCTATACGCCCGCCATCATGGCGCTCGCGCTCGCAGTGTTTCTGCTTCCCCCGCTGTTGTTCGGCGGCGGATGGAGCGATTGGTTCTATCGCGCGCTGGTTCTACTGGTCATCGCCTGCCCCTGCGCGCTCGTCATTTCGACGCCTGTTTCCATCGTCGCCTCACTCGCCTCGTCCGCGCTCGCCGGCGTCCTCATCAAGGGCGGCGCTTTCGCCGAAATGCCGGCAAGGCTGCGCGCTGTTGCGCTAGACAAGACAGGCACAATCACCAAAGGCGAGCCGACAGTGGTTCGCGTCGTGCCATTGAGCGGCCATAGCGAAAACGAGCTTCTGGCGCGCGCAAGCGCACTGGAGGCGCGCTCTACCCATCCCTTGGCGCGCGCCATAACCGATCACGCCAAAAGGCTCGGCATCGCGCCGGAAGCCGCCGAGGACGTGCAAGTCCTCCAGGGCAAAGGCTTGATGGGGCGCTTCAACGGCGAAACTTTCTGGCTCGGATCACATCGCTACGTCCTTGAGCGCGGTCAGGGCACGCTGGAGATTTCGGCCGAAGCCGATGCGTTGGAGGCCGATGGAAAAACCGTGATCGCTGTGGGAAATGACCGCCACGTGTGCGGGCTCATCGCCGTCGCGGACACGGTGCGCGTCGAGGCGCGCCAGGTCGTGAAAAACCTGCACGCGGCTGGCATTGCGCGGGTCATCATGCTCACCGGCGATAATCGCGTCACTGCCGAAGCGATCGCGCGCGAAGTCGGCATAGATGAAGTGCATGCCGAATTGCTGCCCGAGGACAAGGTCCGCAAGATCGAAGCCTTGGTCGATCAATACGGCGTGGTGGCGATGGTCGGCGACGGCATCAACGATGCGCCCGCGCTCGCCCGAGCAAGCCTTGGCATCGCAATGGGCGCGGTCGGCAGCGACGCCGCCATCGAAACCGCCGACATTGCGCTTATGACGGACGACATTTCGAAGCTGCCTTGGATCGTCCATCATGCAAAGCGAACACTATCGATTGTCCGCCAGAATATTGTGTTCTCTCTTGGCGTGAAGGCGGTCTTTGTGGCCCTGACCTTCATTGGGCTCGCCAGCCTCTGGGGCGCCATTGCCGCTGACGTCGGCGCTTCAGTCCTCGTCGTGTTCAACGCCTTGCGGCTGCTGCGACCAACCAAGACGGCGAGTTCGTCTTGACCGAGCCAACCGCAGCCATCAGGTCAAGGGCGGAGGCGCTCACTTGCGACGCCATCGCCGTCCCGCGACCGGCGTCATCATGTCTTTACTGTTTCTCAGCGGATCATGGTCTGTATATAGGTGGGCGCGCGGCGAATCTGCGCCGCTTGCATGGGAATGGCGCTTGAAAGCAATGGCTTGGACCGATTGGAGGCGCTGGATCGCGACGCTTTGCGTTGCGCTCGTCGCCTTCGTTATGGTCGAGCAATCTTTCTCGTCCGATCCTTGCCACGGCGGCGCACCCGTATCTTATAACATTGCGAAAATAGCTCTTGTAGCCGAGTCCGGCGATGAGCGGCATGGATCGCCCGCAACGCCGCCCCAGTCGCAGCATCATTGCTGCGCGGCGCATCCGATTGCCGTGCCGCCACTCCATCTCGCCCAAGCCATCGACCAAGTCACCATTCGTTTGAGCGCGCCGCTCAGCGATATGCGCGCGCCTAACGGCGAACAAGGCGGCCAAGATCGACCGCCGCGAATGTCCGCAACCGTCTGACGCGCCGCGTGAGGTTCGCGGCGCGTGATCTTTCACGCATCGCGGACTTTTCATGCTCGATTCTCACCGTTCCCGACGGCGATCGGCGCGCATTCTGCGCCATCTCGCCACCGCCTCCCTTGGCGCGCTTGTTGTGACGCCGCTCATCGCGACGGTCGCGCTCGCACAGGAGCCCCAGGCGCTCACGCTGGATGCAGCCATTGCGCGGGCAGTCGAAGCCGATCCGGGCATCCGCGCCGCCGCCGCCGGTGTCGACGCCGCACGCGGGGGCATTCAGCAGGCACGCGCCAGGCCGAACCCAGAGCTTTCAGCCGAGGCTGAAAATTTCAATGGGCGGGGCGACCTGCGCGGGTTCAACGGCGCCGAAACCACCTTCTCGCTCTCCCAAGAGGTAGAACTCGGCGGCCAGCGGCGTTCGCGAATCCGGCTGGCGGACCGCGAACTACACGGCGCCGAACTTGATGGCGTGCTCCGTGGACTGGACCTCATCCGCGATGTGCAAGGCGCCTATTACGACGCGCTCTCGGCGCAGGAACTCGTCCTCATTGCCCAGGAGCGCGTCTCCACCGCTGAAGCCCTCAATGTTTCGGTCGCGCGCCGGGTCGCCGCAGCGCGTGATCCATTGATGGCGGGCGCACGGGCCGAAGCGGGACTGGCAGAGGCGCGCATCGCGCTGGCGCGCGCACAAGCGGAGGCCGCGACGGCGCGGGCGCGGCTTGCCTCCTTCTTCGGCGGCGATAATGGCTTCAGCCTGATTCCCGCCGATTTCGCGCTACCGCGCGCCAGCGATCACGAACACGCCGCACTGGCTGATACGAGTCCCGACATTGCCCGTCTGACGGCCGAGCGCGACCGTTTCGGCGCCGCCGTCAATGTGGAGCGCTCGCTCTCGTGGCAGAATCCAACCCTCAGCCTGGGCTATCGCCGGTTTGAGGAACGCGACGGCGAAGGCGCGCTTGTGGCCGGCTTTTCGATTCCGCTTGGTCTCAACCGCAACCAGGGCTCGGTCGCACGCGCGCGCGCTGAAGAACGACGCGCCGAACTCGAACTGGAGGCCGGACGTCGCACGCTCGCACGAGAATACGCAGCGCTTGAGCGTGCGATCGCGACGGACGCCGCCGCCGTGCGGTCCACGGAAGACAGCGTGATCCCGCAAGC
>JANRIP010000060.1:0-5122 GCA_033764855.1 Hyphomonadaceae bacterium
GACCAACAGCGCCTGGTCGAAAGCGACGTGTCCTGGAGCAAATAGTCGCTGAAGCGATTCAGCGCCTATGGCGAGCGCTATCACGGCCAATACCAGCGCCGAGCCAAAGCCTGCCAGATCGCCGACTTTGCCGGTCCCGAAGGTAAAGTTCGGATTGCGCGCATGCCTTTTTGCGTAGCGGTAAGCCAAAAACGCAATCGCCAGCGCCCCGGCGTGCGTGGCCATGTGGAAACCATCCGCCAGCAGCGCCATCGAACCGTAGATGCCGCCGGCGACGATCTCCGCAACCATCATGATCGCTGTCAGCACGACGACCCACATCGTTCGCCGCGTGTTACGGTCATGATCTCGCGCGAGAAACACGTGGTCGTGGGTGAAGGAGTGAGGTATTGTCACCGGCGTGCTCACTGTCCGTATCGACGGATAAGCGTGATGAGTTCTTCCCCCGCTGCCTGACGTTCAGCAGGACTGAGGCGCGGGCCTGAGACATGCTCACGCACAAAATCGGCGATGATTTCCTCGCTCAGGCCAATGAACGCACCGCGCGCGCCCGCGAGTAAGTGAAGCACGGTTTCGCAACCAGCTTCCTCTTCCAGGGCTGCCTCAATCCGCTTCAACTGTCCGGCTATCCGCCGTACGCGCGCCAACAATTGGGTTTTTGACTTTATCGTATGGGACATAGTATAGGGGGGTACCCTATTCCGCAGTCGGACGCAACTCCGCTATCGGGTTGTCACCGCCGATAGGCGGTGCTCATTAGCGAACCCGCATGGGCGGGATGCCGAGCGCTGGAAGGTGCGGGCGTAATTTTCCTTGAGCCCAAGTCGAACAAAGACGGTGGCGCAGGTGTACGTTTGAAACGCTAGACGTCTGTTCGCGAACGAGCCCTTCGGACTTGAGCCACGGCTTCAACTTGAAAGCATCAGTCGCGGCACCGCTGTGGCCAGATCTTCGAGCGACATGTGAGGGCGGTGGTGAGTTAGCCGCGAGCGCCTACTTTGAAGAGCATGGCCAAGTGGAACGCGTTGGCTATTTGGCGCTGTCCCTGGAGAGGAAAGCAGCAAGTTCATCGACCCGACCCAGAGGATAGGATGATATCTCATTTGCAAGGTGTGGCTGGCCTTCCGCCGTGTAGACCAGAGCCGCGCCGTTGAAGTCCCCTTGGATGAGCATCGTCCGCAGAGCGCGATAATCGGCGGGTTCAATCCGCACGACGCAGCGTACAACGGTTAGAACATCCCCAGCGGTCGAACTGAGCGCTAGGTCCATAGCTCGATCTGACTCCCGCACCCGGGCGAAGATGTTTAGGCCGTGTGTTCTGAAATGCTCCTCGCAGACGCGCGCCGCATCACCGAGCGGATCAGATCCAGACTGTGTTGCGTGTTTCATCGGGTCGAAGCCTATTTGCTCACGCCGCAGCATCAAACTGAAAGATGCGAATACGCTTCCCGCCGAAAGTCTGCACGTTAGCGGAAGATGATCAAGCGTTCGCGCAATTCCCGTAGCTAGGGAAAGAACCCTTTGGCAATGGGCCCTTCGGCCCAAAGACGCCGTGCGCCCGACGGCTCACAGTGCCCAGCGACGCCAAACGCGAGCGGACATGCGCAGCGCAATCATCATTGCGGTTTCACTTTTGATCGCGCTGATCGGCGCAGGGGCCGCCACGCAATATCTGGCGCAGGTTTTCGCGTATCAGCCGGCGCTGGGTGGACCGTGGATGAGAACGGAAGCGGGCGCTCTCTATGCACCTTGGGCGGTCTTCGAATGGACTGAGCGCTGGTCAGATCGTTTTCCCAATCCATTCGCGGTCGCACGTCTTGTCGTGCTTGCCGGCTTCGCGGCGAGTATTCTTGTCGCGGCTCTCGGGTTACGACAACGGTTTCAGCTCAAACCGTTCGGCAAGGACGCATGGGCAAACTTCGCCGACATAGAGTCAGCCGGGCTCTTTGCAGAGCAAGGCGCCATCCTCGGCAGGTTCCAGGGTGAAATCCTGGCTTATGACGGGCCGGGCCATCAGATTCTGATCGGCGCTTCGCGTTCGGGCAAAGGCCGCGGGCACATCGTGCCGACGCTTCTGTCATGGAGCGGATCGGCAATCGTGCTCGACGTGAAAGGAGAACTCGACCACGGCGACCCCCGGCACGGCTTTCCGGGCGCGTCTGGGTATCGCGCGCTGTTGGGACCAGTCTTGCGCTTTGCGCCGACCCAGAGCTCATCCAATTGCTTCAATCCGCTCCTCGAAATTCGCAAAGGCGAAAACGAAGTCCGCGATGTCCAAAACGTGGTCGACATCATCGTCGATCCACACGGGCAAACACGCGGCGGCGAGCGGTTCTGGAATGACAGCGCCAAAAACATTCTAACCGGCGTCATCTTGCACGTGCTCTACACTGAACCGGTGGAGCGCAAAACGCTTGCGGCCGTGCGCGAAAAGCTCGCCGACCTCGACCGCGCCGCCGACGAGATGCGCTTGACGCTTCATCGCCTCAATCCGCGCACCAACATGCCAGAGGTGCATCCTGAAGTTCTGCACGCCTCCACCTCCTATTTAACCGGCGAGGAGCGTCTTCGCTCGGGCATCAAAGCAACTGCGGAATCCTTCTTTGGCATCTTCGCCGATCCCGTCGTGGTCGAGAAAACCAGCCGCTCGGACTTCCGCATCGGCGACCTTATGTGCGCAGAGCGGCCGGCAACGCTCTACCTCCAGCCGCCCCCGTCAGATGGGCTATGGCCGCGTCCAGGCGTTCGAGATGGGCGATCTCATGCGTCGTCCGCATGCGGCGAGCGCGGTTCTCTCCGTGCTGTTCCACGCGCTGGAGCGCCGGTTCGACGGCAAGCCCACTTTGCTCGTCCTGGACGAAGCATGGCTCTTCCTTAAGGACGCGGCGTTCGCTTCCCAAATTCAGGACTGGCTGAAGACGCTCCGCAAGAAGAACGTCACCGTTATCTTCGCTAGCCAGGAACTCGCCGACGTTGAGGCGAGCCCGATTGCCTCGACCATCATCGAAGCCTGCCTCACCCGCATCTTCCTGCCCAACGACCGCGCCCGCGAGCCACGTTCGGCCGCGTTCTACGAATCGCTGGGGCTCAATGCTCGCCAGATCGCACTCATCGCCACGGCGACGCCGAAACGCGATTACTATCTAGTCTCACGCGCAGGCTGCCGCTTGTTCGAGCTAGGACTCGGCCCCGCCGCGCTCGCCTTCGTCTCTGCCTCGCGCCCCGAAGATCACGCGTGGATGGATCGCGTCATCGCGGAGGGTGGCGCCCAAAACTTCGCGCTCGCCTGGCTTGAAGCACGCGGCCTCGGCGACGCGGCCGATGCGGTGCGGCGCTTCAAGCAAAAGGTCGGATCGCCAGCAACGTCGGCCAAACAATCCTTGATCGCCGCGGAATAGGAGAGGGACCATGCAGAAGGCACTCAGATCTCTCGTGATGCTCGGCTTGGCCGCGATCGTCGCGGTGACGCCAGTCGCGCCGGCACGCGCGCAGATGGCTGTCATTGATCCGACCAACCTGGCGCAGAATCTGCTGCAAGCCACACGCGCGCTCGAGCAGATCAACAACCAGATTCGTCAGATCGAGCAGGCGACGCAAATGCTGCGGCAAAACCCGTTGCAGCTCTCACCCGAACTCACGCAATCGATCTCCGAAGCGCGCGAACTCTTCGACACCGCCCAAGGCATCGCCTTCGAGGTCAATCAGGTCGGCGAAAACCTGCGCACGCTTTATCCCGAAACCTGGGAGGACTTCGATCTTGCGGGCGTGCTGCAGCAATCCGAGCGTTGGGAGCAAGAGAGCCGCGACAGTCTGCAGCGCGCCATGGAGGCGGAAGCCCGCGCCGCGCGCTCGATCGAGGGCTCGCGCAACCGCATCGACCAGGCTCTCCAATCCTCATCAAGCGCTGAAGGTCAGACCGGCGCCATCCAGGCCAGCAACCAATTGCTCGGCGTCACCGCAAGCCAGCTTGCAGAAATACATGCGCTGCTGATTGCACAAGGGCGTGCGCTTGAAACCGAGCGCATGGAACGTCTCGCTCGCGAAGAACGCGCCCGTGAAATCCAGCGCCGCGCCTTTCCGACCGAAACCACGCGTTCAACCGAACCGGCGCGCACGGCGTTCTGACATGGATCCGGCTTCCCTCAATTCGTTTCTCGACCAGTTCTTGGCACTGGCGGATTCAGGCTTCGGCCTGATCCAAGGCGACGTCACCTATGTCCTGAATGCCTTGATCGTCATTTCGATTACGCTCGCTGGCGCGCAATGGGCGCTAGCCGGTGAAGCGCCGATGGCGCCGTTCTTCCGTAAAGTTCTGTTCGTCGGGTTCTTTGCCTTCCTCGTGAACAATTGGGCGAGCCTTTCCACCATCATCGTCCGCTCCGGCGCGCAGCTTGGCCTCAATGCAGGCGGCAACGGCATGAGCATGGCCGATCTGCACAACCCAGGGCGCGTCGGCCAGATTGGCGTCGAACTCTTCGGCCGCACCGCGGCGATGGCCGAAGGCATGAACATCTTCACCGACGCCTTCGCCATGGCGACGGTCTGGGTCTCGGCCGTGTTGGTGATGCTGGGCTTCTTCGTCCTAGCGATGCAGCTCTTCGTTTCGTTGATCGCCTTCAAACTCGGAAGTCTCGCCGCGTTCGTCGCGCTTCCGTGGGGAGTTTTTAACGGCACTTCGTGGGTGGCCGAGCGCCCGCTCGGCTGGGTGGCTGGTTGCGCGATAAGGCTCTTCGTTCTCGCCTTCATCGCCTCGATCGCCATCACCTTCGTCAACACGCTGCCGGCAACGTTCACGCTCAACGCCGGTGGCGTGCTCAATATTTTTCTGTTTGGCCTCACGGTGCTAGCGCTCGCGTGGTTCGCCCCCATGCTTGCGAGCGAAGTGGTGCAAGGCCAGCCGCATCTCTCCGGCTCTGACGCTATCCGCACCGGTGTTGGCGCAACCTTCGCCACTGCTGGCGGCGTCTACATGGCGCACGCCGTCTACAAGGCCGTCAAAGGCGGCATGATCGGCACATCGCGCCGCTTGAGCAGCCCCGGTCGCAGCAGTGGCGGAGGCGGGGGGCGAGGTGGCGGAAGCGGCGGCGCACCACGCGCGCAAATCAATTACGGCGCCATGCAG
>JANRIP010000061.1:0-14303 GCA_033764855.1 Hyphomonadaceae bacterium
CGATCTCGATGGTGTCCGGCGCGCGCCGCCACGCCGCCGCGAGTGCGTCGCGCCATTGTCCGGTCTGGGCGAGGGAGAGCGGCGATCCGCGCGCGCCGATGCGCAGGGGGCGGGCGGTCAGGTCGGCCATGTGATGAAGGAATCCCTGGGGCGGCGCTGTGGTGTCCGGTGCGGAGCGTACTGTCCAACCCGTCGCGCCGCCATAGGCCGCCCATCGCCAAGGTGCGCCGAGGCGAGGTCTTGGGAAACGAGTGTGGGGAGACTGGTGCCGCTTGCGTGACTCGAACACGCGACCCCCGCATTACGAATTTTGCCTCGCGGGGTTGGCGGTTGTCGGAAATTGTCCGCAAGTGTTTGAATTCGTTCTGCATTGTAGGACAGCTTCGTTGGCCGCTATTGGCGCCCGTTAGCCTGTGCCTTAATCCGCTCCCCTACTACAGCGCTACTTTCGCACTGACAAGTGCGGGCTTCCAAGGCGTCATGCGCAATATGCGGCCCGCTGGCCGTTGCCGAAGCTCACGTGTTGGGGAATGTCCGCTTTCGAATTGTTCGCCATTCACTAGGGCGCAAACTCTAGCGCTCGCGCCACAAGCCGTTCGAACATCTCGCTGCCCCCAGGCACGAACGCCATTGCGCCAGCAGCGGCTACTACGGCAATGAAAATGAAGGCCCAAACGGTGATCCAGAAACCCCGGCCAAGTCGTCGGGCTGCGCTTGGCTCATGCTGACTGGTCTGCTCGGGGGCTTCGGTGACGCCGGGCTCAGCGTCGGCGCTTCGATTCTCCTCCGCCATCGCGCGCACTCGCGCAACGGCATCTTCGAGCCCCAAAATTTCCGCGTCCCAGCTAATGCCGGATGGGGATATCCAGGCTCCTGCATTTTGCTCCTTTATTTGTCGATAAACGGAGAGGCTTTCCTGATAACATTTCAGGGCTTTCGCAAGGTCGGCCTTCTTTTCTGCGACAAGAGCTAGCTGGGCGAGCGTTTGCGCGACGCGCTCACCGAACTGGATGCCGACGAAGCACGCCATCGCGTATTCATACCTCCACTCGGCCACATCGAGCTCGCCCGCCTCCAACGCGTTTCTGCCCAAGTTTGCTTCAACGTTGCCGACCAAACCCGTCCACGTGCGCATTTCTTCTACGGCTTTCCGGGGATCGACGTCATAGACGCTCCGCAGTCGGCCGATCATGCCGATCCGCTGTCTAACTAACGGCTCCTCATCGGGCCGGACATCGGCGGCAAGCTTGTGGCGGATTGTGTCCCCCTCGACGATCTCGACCACCTCGAATTGCGGTTCAGCTGCAAGTTCGTTCCAAGCTTTCCCAGCTTCGAGCAGGCGATCCCGCGATGCACTTAGGTCGCCATTTTGGCCGTGGGCCACGCCCAATTTGTTAAGGGTATCGATTCGTGCAAAATCGTCGCCGAGGTCTTCAGCGATCAGAAAGGCGCGCTTGAGCGCGTCCAGAGCAGCAGCGCCTCGCCCGCTACTCCTGGTCAGAAACCAAGCTTCGCTATGCAATATCTCAAGATATTCACGCCTTGAGAATTCTTCGCCGACAAACGAGCCAAGATTGTACGCAAAGCGCTGCAGTAGGTCGGAAATCTCCTTGTCATCTTGATCCTCAGGCTTGGTCGAACTCCGTAGCATAAACGGCCAATCGCCCATCGGATCGTCGTGCTCGTCAGGAGGGGCGTCACGCCAGGTGCGCGCGACCTCGCTGAGCTCTAGTAGCGCTGGCACGATAATGCGGATCGCGCTTTGGAAAAGCACATGCGCCATCTCTTCCATTTGTTCGTCGGTTTTCGGCGCTGTATCCGCCCGCCATTCGGCGAAACTTTTGTCCTTGAATTCCACGAAGTAGGATCGGACGGCATCTGGGTCACCAGCGAACGCCAGCACACGCCCGTTGTCGCCGATTAGGCGGTATCCCTCATAAACCCGGCGCTTGATCGCGAGCGTCCGTTTCGATGCCCGGCCAAGTAGACGATATGCTTTGGACAAGCCGTCGAGAGCATGCACGCGCAACGTCGTCTGCGCTTCCGGCTCCTCAATCTTCAAGAGCCGCTCTTGGGCGGCGGCGGCCTCTTCCCAAGAGGATCGCTGAAATTGAATCTTAATGGCCGTAAAGAGAGCCCTTTGGGCGATTGAGCGTTCATCGGGGTCAGCGGATGTCTCCAAGAGTTGTGCGGTGACCTCCAGGGCCAAGAGGAGCGCGGGTTGACGATCCGGAATACTGATATCGCTCGCACCGATCAGATTCGCCACCAGGGCCTTCACCGTCTCACGAAACGTGATTTGAACCTGAGCGTCTGGATCAAATCCCTTCAGGTCTTTCCGAACATCCTCGGCGACCTGTTGAAAAACGCGTTCCGCGAACTGGCCGACTCCTAGGGCGCCCGGCGCCCTCTGTAGTTCGACCCAACGATAGGCTTCTTCGGCGCAGCGGAGATCGGACCGGACTTCACGATGCAGTTGAGCCTGACCCAGCGCCTCGACGAAATCCTCGACAAACCGAAACCCCTGTAGGCTCGCCAAACCGACGGCCTCCTGCACGGACTCCGGCGCATCACGAAGCCTCGCGCGCACCACTTTGTAGTAATCATGGTTCTCTGTGGCGGCGAGGATGGTCGCCAGCCCTTCCTCGGTAAGCGGCTGCCGCGCATCCTTGCCCTCGAAGAACCGTGGATGCTCCTGCGCGTAGCGAATGATCTGCTCAAGGAATCGCGGGTTGCCGCCCGCCTCGACGAGAAGCCTTTCCGACTGGTCTGAAGTGAGACCGGGCAATTGCTGCGCTAACGGTTGGCTGAGATCGTCAATCTTCTTGAGCGGGATCTCCAGAAAGTGTGCGTCGGTAAGAAACCCACCCGGGACGCTCGCCGCCGGACCATTCTCGTTCGGCGCACCGCGCCGGCAGTGTCGCAAAATGCCAGCGAAAGAGTATTCTTGAGGGGTGACCTCAGGGGCGAGTTCCCGCTGCCAATGCGTTATCAGGATGAGCGCTGGCCACTTCTGGGAGATGCAATTATAGAGAAGGTTCTCAACGAATCTCGGAAACGCTTCGTCCTCTTGCCAATTCTGTGCGTCATCGATCAGTAGCACGCACGGAGTGCTTGCGTATGAGTTCAACAAGCTTGACGGCTGCTCTATCGCACGTGGCTTTGAGCCCAATACCGCCCCCAGGTGCTGCAAAACCCTGTCAACCCGTGTTGCTGGAGCGTCAAGAGCCGCTCTCACCGAGGCTTCGTTGTTGGCATCTCGGATAACACCGGATTGCTCGATAACCGCGCTAAGCGTGGAATAAACTAGGCTAGCCACCCCGGATGTTCCGATATCCGCCAAGAATTTGGCGAACACAATTCCGGAGTTGAATGCAGCTTTGCGGCGGATCGTGCTGGATAGCAACCGCGCCATGTGCGGCGCGAGGTAGTCGTCATGTCTGGCGAAGCCGTCTCGTTCAACGCGCAGGCCCCACCACAAATACGGGATATCGTTCTCGAACTTGCATAAGTGTCCAGGAGGATTGACCGCCAATTCGTTTTCGAGAAACTCAGATGCAGCCGGCCAGTATCCGTTATGACCCTTCGCATCCACCTGTTCACTGAGCCAACGGTAAAATTCCATGGCCAGTCTAGTCTTGCCGACGCCGCGCTCGCCTGTCAGCAAGACGACTTGCGGTTCGGGATCGTCGACATCTGAAGCCCGTGCCCACTTGGATTTTAATAGTTCAAGGACCTTCGCCCTACCCGTGAACTCGAGAAGCGATGTCATCGCGCAGATCTCCAGACGAAGGCATGACTCCGACAACGTCGAAAGGCGACGGCGTATGGGTCCGTCCCTTGATGGCCGTGTAGCTTGCGTAAGAGGCTTCCTCAACGGCTACGACCGGAAAGTGTCCGTTCGTCGACCCATGGAAGATTGAAACGATCGACCGCTCTCGGCGAGTTCCGGTCGCCAGCGGCAACCACAGCGACGCACAAGCGACCGATGGCAGTCTCATTCCCTTAACCATTCAAACTTCTAGGTATTTTCACCTTTTGCGTTTATCTGAGCACGGCGTGGAGGACCACGCTGATGCCTGCCCGGCGGCTGACCAAGAAGCTCATAGACGCGCTACCCCTCGCGGAACGGGGCGCGGCCTACATCCGGGATGCCGAGCTACCGGGCTTCGGCGTGCGCGTCGGCACCTCGAAGAAGAGCTATTTCGTCGAGATGACCGTGCGCGGGCGCTGCGTGCGCCACACCATCGGCCCCTGCGCCCAGATTGGGCTTGAGCGCGCCCGCCAGCTCGCCAAGGCCAAGCTCGGCGAGATGGCGGAGGGGCGCGACCCCAACGCCGAGAAGCGGCGCGAGCGGACCGAGGGCATGACGCTCCGCGCCGCCTTCGACGCCTTCTTCGCGCACCGCGCACTCTCAACCACCAGCGTCCCGAACTATCGCCGCAGCATCGATCTCCACCTCGCCGACTGGGCGGGCCGGCCGATCGCCGCGGTCACCGGCGAGATGGTGCTCCAGCGCCACCGCAAGATCGCGGGCGCCAGCGGCGGAGTGACCGCCAACAACGTCATGCGCCATCTGAGCTCGGTCTGGAACTTCACCGCCGCCACGGCGCCGCTGCCGGAGAACCCCGTACCGGTCATCCGCAACGCGCGCGCCTGGGCGGTCGAGAAGCGCCGGCGGACGATGATCGCCGCCCGTGACCTGCCGCGCTGGTACAAGACGGTGATGGCGATGGACGAGCAGGCGCGCGACTTCCTGCTGATCGCGCTCTTCACCGGCATGCGCAGCGGCGAGATCAAAACGCTGCGCTGGGAGCATGTGGACCTCGACGCCCGCACCCTGACCGCGCCGAAGACCAAGAACGGCGATCCCCTGATCCTGCCGCTCTCGTCTCCGGTGCACGAGCTGCTCAGCCTTCGCCGCGCAGGCGATCCGGACGGCGCCTGGCTGTTTCCCGGCAAGGGGCGGACGGGGCATCTGGTCGAGCCGCGGACCTTCTGCGAGCGCGCGACGGCGGCGTCCGGGGTCAAGGCCTCGATGCACGATCTGCGGCGGACCTTCGCCTCGATTGCGCACTCGGTCGGCGTCTCGACGCTCTCGCTCAAGGGCCTCTTAAACCATCGCACCGATAATGACGTCACCGGCGGCTACGTTGTGGCGACCGCGGACGACTACCGCGAGGTCGCCGAGCGCGTGTCGCAGAAGATTTTGGAGCTGGTGCGTGGCGAAGGACAGCGACGAGAGCCCTGACGACATACAGGACTACGAAATCCTGCCGGAACATCTCGCGGCGCTCGCAGGCGGCGGGCTCGGCGCAGTCGATGACTCGCATGGCGAAGCGACGTTGGGCGAGGATGAGTTCGATCCTCTCACAGCGGCGCTGAACGAGCCGACGGTTGGCTACACGCTGCTTGAGAAGCTCTGCCTCGCGATCATCCGCGCTTATCCGCCCGCGAAGGAGGACACGCGAACCAACGATCTGCGGCTGCGCGCGGCGATGTATGCGTTGACCGGGAGCTACTACCGGCACGACAAGAGGGACAAAGACGATCGCCTCTTGCTCTACTGGATGGCGGCGCAGTGGCTACGGCAAGAGCGCTGCGTCGCAAACGTTCAAGCAGAATCTGTGATCTTCGGCGATGCCGGTGCTGATCGCCCGTTTGGAAGCACGACCTCACTCGCTGCCGCAGCGTTGGCTTGGCTCGGCGAACCGATCACTTCCACGGCGGATTCGGCGGTCCGGCGCCTGCGGAGCGCCTTCGAGGAAGACGAAGAGGCGCTCGTCCAGACGGTACGGGTCGCCAGCGCAACCCCCCACGTGATCGAGCACAAAATCTTGACGCGAGTCCTGGCAGATTTGCACCACGGCAGCGTTAGGGTTGTTCTACCGACTCGACCCGCCGCGTTTTGAAAGCAGTTCAAGGTATTTCTCCTCGAACACTACTCTGTATCTTCGGCGCTCCGCACCGTTTTCTTAGGAGGCTCCCCTGACCGCAGGAGAGCCTTGTGGCGCATTCACCATCCCTCGAACCGCTCCTGACGGTTAAGCAGGCCGCGGGCTATCTCAGCCTCTCCAAGAGCCGGCTCGACCGCTGGCGCAGCTATGGCGGCGGCCCGCCCTATATCCGCCTCGGCGGCATCGCCGGCGGCGCTATCAGGTATCGCCAGTCGGACCTCGCGCGCTGGGTCGACGCCAACATGATCGCTGGGGACGTCGAGCCTTCGGAGGTGGGCCGATGACCTCCGCGCCCATCGGCAAGGACAACCCGCGGCTCGTTCAGTACGTGATGCAACTTGCGTCCTATGCGCGCCCCGACGTGTTCGCGGTCCGCAACGAAAACGGCCAGTACCGCCCGAAGCGTCGCGCCATGACGAGGGGTGACGTAGTCGCGCACCTGAAAGGGCAGGCCCCGAGCGGAGTTTATTTGGTTAACGGCGACAAGACGCAGTTCGGAGCGCTCGACCTCGACGATCACGACAAGGCCATGGTGTGGCCCACCATGCAGGTGGCAGGCTTGCGCCTCACCGCGGAACTCGTGCGGCGCGGGCTCAAGTTGGTCGCCTTCCGCTCGGGCGGTGGCGCCGGTGTCCACATCTGGGTTCTATTCTCCGAACCGCAATCCGCCGCCAGCGTGATCGCGCTGTTGAAGGACGTTGTTCAGAGCGCCGGCTTTCGCGTTGGCGCGGACGGCGGAATATCAGCGGGCACCGTCGAGGTATTTCCCAAACAGTCGCACGTCGAGCCGGACAAACTTGGGAACCTGCTGGCGCTGCCGCTGGCTAGAGCTTCCGTTCCGCTCAACCCCACAACACTCGACGATCGCAACCTGGAAGAGCTGCTCGACGAGCCGATCGAAGACTTCCTAAACGATTCAATCCCTGCGCCCGCGACCAGCGATCCGCCCTCTGCCCCCGCTGCAACCGATCAACAGATCGAGGCCGCGAGCGTTGCAGCGCCAAGGCTCGCGCCCTTGCCCGGCGATCTCGATGTCGCTGCCGATGCGCTTCGCAGGGTTTCGTCGGCGGATTACGACATCTGGATTCGGATCGGTCTCGCGCTGAAGCACGCCTTCGGCGACGACGGCTTCCGGGTCTGGCGCGACTGGTCGGCGACATCGGCCGAGAAGTTCCCAGGCGAGGCTGCCTGCCGCGCGAAATGGGAGGGTTTCCGGCCAAGCGGCGCCGTCGGCCTCGGCACGATTTTCCATCTTGCGCGTGAAGGCGGCTGGAACGGCGGCGACCAGGACAATTGGGTGCGGGAGATGAACGCGGACTATGGAATCCTCACGCACAACACGGACACCCTCATCATCCTCAAGCAGCACGACAACGCGCATGAGGTATTCGGGAAGCTTGGCCGCGCGCAGCTATATGATCGCCTTGCTGCAGAGAAGGTCCAAATTCCCACTGCAACGGGGGCGGCTAACGTTTCCAAAGCCAAGCTATGGTTCGAGCACCCACGGGCGTCGCGGTTCGAGCAGCTGGAATTTGATCCGTCGAAGCCGCCGGGCGCCAACGGCAAAACCTGGAACATGTGGACCGGCTTCGCCTTCGAGCCTGCCCCTGGGGACTGGTCGCTCTTGCAGGAGCATGTTCGCGCGAACATCGCGGCGGGCGACGAGACGCTGGCGGAATGGCTGCTGAATTGGATGGCGCTTGCCGTACAAGAGCGTGGCCATGTGATCGGCACCGTGCCGGCGTTCATCGGCGTTCCCGGCTCCGGCAAGAGCTTTCTGGCTAATGCATTTGGCGCGCTCTGGGGCCGCCACTTCGTCGCCATTACAAACCACGAGCATGTGCAGGGGCGCTTCACAGGACACCTCTTGGGGCGACGCTTTATCTTCGTTGACGAAGGCATCTTTGGCGGAAACCGAAAGGAGGCGGGCGTGATCAAGACGCGGGTTACTGAAAAAACGATCATGCACGAGCTCAAGGGCGTGGATCCGATGTTCATGCCGAACCGCACTGTTTGGATGATCGCCTCGAACGAGAAATCTGTTGTGCCCGCCGACAAGGGGGACCGCCGTTGGCAGATGTTTGACGTCTGTGACGCGCGCGCTCGAGATCGGAAGTTTTTCGAGGCGGTAAGGAAGCAGCTTGAGGCCGGCGGTTACGCAGCGATGCTGCATGATCTCCTGGCGCGCGACCTCGATTGCGGCCCGGACCCGGCCGTCACCATCAAGAACACGGCCTTGTTTGATCAAATGCTCCGAGCGCAGGGGCCTGAGGAGCGTTACCTCGTGAAGATATTCGACGAGGGGCGCCTGCCCCAGAACTATGTCGTCGCAGCCAACGCGACGACCATCAGAGCGCTCCATGAGGACCTGCAGCGGTCCGAAGTGGACGGGGCCCGCATCACCGCCAATGCTTTCGGACGCATGCTGCAAAAAGTGATCCCCGGAATCAGAACCAGGCAGCACGGTCGTTTCCACGTCAAGGAAAGGCAGTTCGCGGATTCCACCGAATACACCTTTCCGCCTCTGTCGGATTGTCGCCGTGCGCTGCAAGTTCTTCTCGGGTGCGACGTGGCGTGGAGCAACGATCGCGTCGATTGGGCGCAAGACCCGCTGCCGACCGAGAGCTACACCGGGGATATATAGGCAATATAGGAAATCGCGCGCTTTCGATTGTTGCACAACTAACGTCTATCTCTCGAATGCGCTAGAAGCCCATACATCCCCTACATCCTACGGCCTCCGACGGCTACGCTGTGGCTCCACCCCTCGCGTGTTTGTGCTGCAAGCGACAGCATGTCGCAACGAACATGAGACGAGCCTTTCGGCGCGGTTACGCTGTTCGCGCACCGCGGCCGGATGTCGCCCGCAGATGCTGAACTTGCGAACAGACCATTACGCTCTTTGCACTGCGCAGCGCGACCTCAAGCTGGCCGGTTTCATCGCGAATGACCTTTTCGAGTTCGCGCCATGGCCCCCGTGCCTGCATCGGCCCGCAATCGCGTTTGGCGGAGCCGCTGGGCGGCTTCGAGGAGTTGGCCGAAGGGGGGGGCGGCAGAAAAGCCGCGATCACCGCCGCAGCTCTTCCTAGCGCCTTTTCGCGTAAGGGGATGCTCGCCGGGGCAGAGTTCGCTCCGACGCGTTAGCCGGCCCGTTCCTATTCCACGTCCTGCGCGTTTTCGAGCGAGGACTTATCGATGATCTTGGGCAGGTTCTCCGCGAGCGCCAGAACGGTTGCGGCTGCGCCTCGGGCGGCCATTCGCCGGAACTCGTCGGTGAATTCGCCTGCACCTTCGCCGTCGCCGCCCGCCTTTTTCAAGAGCTGGCTGAGCGCATGCTCGTAGCCCAGCATCAAAATGCGCATGCCGAGCACATATTTCTCGGTGATCACGTCCTTCGAGACATCGGTGCGCGCCGCCATCCGGTATTTCAGATGGTAAGTGTTGTCGTAATTGATCTTGTAGAGCATCCCCTCGTCGCCGAGATCTTCGATGGTGCCGCCGTCGTACTCGTTAAAGTCATCCGTCCACGCGAGCGTTTCTTGCCCGCCGATGGCGCGGCCGTCCTTCGTCATGAGCCGGTATTTCGGCAGGCCGTGAGTGGGGCGCGGTTTGCCTTCGCCCTCCTTGTCGCCCTGATCTCCGCCTTCCGGCGATTTGGGCTGAGGCGGTTTGGGCGTCTTGGGCGTCTTTTCCTCCTCGACAACCCGAACGGTGATTTTGTCCTCAACGGGCGCGGGCATGGCATCGTCCTGTAGCCCGAGCGTGATGACGAAGGTCTGCCCGACTTTGAGTTCGCCTTCTTTCGGCTCCAGATAGGTCGTGAGGCGCCCATCCTTGAGTTGGACGCGCACGCTGAAACGCGCGGCGGACGCATCGTCGATGCGAAAGCGGCCGCGATTGTCCGCGCGTTGCAAATAGCCGTTCTCGGCATCGGTGCGCGCCGCAATCGGCCGCGAGCGGTTGATGGGAAGCGATAGCCCCGCCGCCTTGGCCTTCTCTTCAATGCGCACAAAGGTCGGGCTGTACTTGCCCTCGAATGCCTCGTCGCCGTGATCGTCGCCTTTTTTCCCGCCGCCCGAGGAGGGCAAATTGATTACGGGATCGCGGTTGGTCAGCAGCGCCGCCAGATTGCGATCCGCATTCACAAGTTTCTGGAACAGACCGTTGCTTTCTGTATTGGCGGCCTGCTGTAGTTCCTCCTTTGCAATCTGAACCTGCATGTCCTTAAGCGCTATGGACTGCGAGATCGCCTTCTTGACCTCGTCCTTATACATTTCGCCGACGATGGTTTCGCGCACATGCTCGCGGTCGCCTTTCCAGACCTGATTGTGCGCCTCGAAGAGCAATTCGCTGGCATCGACCACGATAATCACGCGGTCTTTGAGTGCGGGAAAACCGCAATCCGTGAGGAACCCACGCGTCTGCTTATATTGCACCTGCCCGTTCACCGCGTGAAAGACGCGGTTCTTCGTGGCGGACGGCTGCAGCCAGCCCGGAAGCTTGCGCTTGAGCGGAATGGCTGAGATCGTGATCTCGCCGAGCTGCGGATGCTTGATCGTGGCGACATGGACGCGGCCGGTTCCGGCGATGTCGGTCTCGATCTCTTCGCCGTCCTCGTCCTGTTCGTGTTCGTCGTGACGATGGCTGCGCAACAGGAGATATTCCATGCCGTTGAAGCTGCGCGCGTCGATCCCGTCCGCACGGTAGCCGCCGCGCTTGAGATCGGGCGTCCAGCGAAAATCCAAGATGCGAAAGGGCAGAATGGTCTCGACAAGATTTTCGTTCAGCGCTTCGCGCGATCCGCGAAACCCCGAGAAGCGCTTGCCGACATGATAGTCGTAGAGCTTGATCACCGTGCCGCCGGTCAGCATGATCTTGTCGTAGGTTTTGCCGTCGCCCTTCTTGAAGGGATAAATCACATCCGTTTCGAAGCTCGGGATTGAGCCGTTCGGCAGCACGAAATACTCCGCCGTGGGCATGCCGCCGCCAGGGCGCATGCGAAGGAGCGTAAAGCCCCAAGGGGTCTTCCGGTCGTACCGGCGCGAGACGATGAGCTTGAAGCCGCGCAGGCCGCAATAGCCCAGCACGCCGGACGAGCCCATGTTGTACTTGCCCTGAACGAAGCGTATGTCCTTCTTGTTGCCTTTGCTCAGCGAGAGAAACGTGTCGGGAAACCGCTCGGGCGGCTGCCCTTCGCCGTTGTCGGCGAACGTGTAGCAAGGCAAACCCGATTTCCGTGTCTTGCCACCGCCGGTGACGCCGATCACCAGATTCTTCAGCGCGAAGTCCGCGAGGAATGGGTCTTTCTCGTCCAGATTAATCAGTTTGCCGCCGTGCATCGGCTTAATGAGCTTGTCCACGGCGTCGTACATGGACAGCGGCGCTTTCGGCCCCTTCGGATCGATCCCCTTCGCAAGGGCGTGCTTCATCAGCACGGCATCAACCATGTTGGTCATCAGCTCGGTCAGAGCCTTGCCACCGTCCGAGGCTTGGTTTGAGGTGATGTTGAAGTTGGTGTCGCGGCCATCCAGCAGCCGCCAATTCTTCGCATCGCCCATTTCGGGCGTGCGCTGGATGATCTCCTGAACGGCCGCCTCCGACTCCGCGTAGAGGAGTTCGAGCGCGAGCGCGCGGGTGTCGAGCTTCGTGGTCAACGCCTACTCCAGTTCGAACTGCGTGCCGGTTTGCTTCTTGGTGGCCAGCTCGAACTTCTTTCGGCAGGCGGCGATCTCATCGGAGAGGGCACGCATGATCTTAGCGACGTCCTCGTCGGAGTAGTCGTAGTTGGAGCGATTGGACAAATTTCCTATGAGCTGTATGGACTTAAGAGCCTTGGAGACACGCTTGTTGGCCAGTTCCACGAACTTTTTTCGATCTTCCTGACGCATCCGCGCTCCCCACGCCAATAGGTAACACGCGCGTTCGTACATTATGGAAATGTACTGTGCAAGAGGGCAAATATTGCCGAGCGCTTGACATCTACGCGCGCGCCGTTCGCGCGCGCCGCCGCTCGGCGCCGATGGTGGGATTTATGCCGACTCGCCACAAGATCCGGTACTTGTGGCTCATTCCGCATGAGTATACCTAAGCATACTCACTTAGGGGCCGGTTAAGGTGCGCGCTCCAAAAAAGTTCGGAACGGCCGAAGCGGCGAAACGGCTTGGGGTGTCGAAGCAGACACTGCTCAGGTGGTTTGCGGAGAGGCGGATCGGGGATGTGGCGCGGGACCATCGCAACTGGCGCGAGTTCACGGAGCAGGACGTGAAGCGCATAAAGAACGAGGTCGAGGGCCATGAAGCGTAGCGCCGCCAAGAAGGCCGCGCCCAAGCGCACGAAGCCCAGCTTCCTTGCCGTTGATTTCTTTTGCGGAGCGGGCGGCACGACGCGCGGCCTTATCGACGCCGGCGGGTATGTCATTGCGGGCGTGGACAAAGACGTTCGGTGCGAACGCACCTATGTCGATAACAACGTCAATACCAAAGTGGACTACGCGCCCGCGCGCTTTTTGAATCACGACATTTTTCCGGCTTCTGCGGATCATCCGGGCGGCGAGCAAAAACAGCTCGTCAAAGAACTGGGCGGGCTGATTGATTACTATCGTTCCCGCTGCAAAAACGTGCCGCTGCTGTTTGCAATATGCGCTCCCTGCCAGCCCTTCACCCGCCTTTCGCGAAAGAAGATGAGCAAAAAACGCGTGCAGACTCGCGCGCGGGACATGAACCTGTTGCGCGAAGCCGCCAAATTCGTGCGGCGCTACAAGCCGGAGATCGTGCTGTCCGAAAACGTCGCGGGCATCAACGATCCTAAATACGGCGGCGTGTGGGACAGCTTTCGGAAGAGCCTTGAGCGCGCCGGGTATGTGACCGGCTCGAAAGTCGTTTGCACATCCCGGTTCGGCGTGCCGCAGTTTCGCAAGCGCTCAATCCTGATGGCCGTGCGCAAGGATGTTATCCGACCGGATCGCTTCGCCGATATGTGGGAGTCTGAGCTGTTGGTACCGGAAGCCGACCCGGATGCTTCGATGGTTTCGGTGGCTGAAGCCATCGGCCACCTCCCGCCCATCGGCGCTGGCGAATACCACTTGAATGTGCCTAATCACCGCACGCGCGGGATGTCTGACCTCAACAAGAAGCGCTTGTCAGCGGCTAAGCCCGGCGAGTCCAATGCGTATATGGAGAACACCCGGCACGGCGATCTCTCGCTGGACTGTCACCGCCGCGTCAATCGCAAGCTGCGCACCCGGTGCTTTTCCGACGTCTACACGCGCATGCATCCTGACCGGCCTTCGCCGACGATCACCACGAAATGCCACAGCATCTCGAACGGTCGTTTCGGCCACTATGACATCAAGCAGGTGCGCGGTTTGTCATTGCGAGAGGCAGCGATCCTACAATCCTTCCCGGATGACTACGTGTTCTTCCCCGATGATGAGGTCGAACCCGTGGCACGAATGATCGGCAATGCTGTGCCACCGAGACTGGCCGAGTTCTTCGCCAGCTATCTCGCCAACTCGGTATTGCGCGCGGCGTGAGCGCGTCGCCGCCTGAGCGTGGAAATGAGCGCCTGCGTAGCCTTGCCTAAGCTACACTCCCACAAGACATGCACGCGCCACCCAGCTTCGCCCAGGGCCGCCACCGCCGCGCGGTCACGCTCGGCATTGCGCTCAAGCTTCGCGTTCCAGAAAGCGACGTTTGAGACAGGGCGCTTGCCTTTGGGGCAGTCATGTCCGTGCCAGAAGCAGCCGTGAACGAAAACGGCCGTGCGAAAGCGCTTCAGGACGATGTCGGGACGTCCGGGGAGGTCGCGGCGGTGCAGACGGAAACGAAAGCCCGCGGCATGCAGGCTCGAACGAACGTAACGCTCCGGCGATGTGTCCTTCCCTCGCACGGCCGCCATCGCCTTTGAGCGGGTTTCGTGCGAAAATCTATCGGCCATCACATTGTATTTATTGGAGAAAATGGTGCCGCTTGCGTGACTCGAACACGCGACCCCCGCATTACGAATGCGGTGCTCTACCGGCTGAGCTAAAGCGGCCCGGTTACGCACTTTTTCTACGCTGGCCCCTACTGGAGCCCTACTTCTCCCACCGCCCCGCCCGCGACCGGCTGAAATCGCAGCGCAATTTCGCGGCGACCCGCTAATTACGAATGCGGTGCTCTACCGGCTGAGCTAAAGCGGCGCCGCCCTTTCGGGAAGCTGGGGGTTTAGCGGGCGGCGGGGGCCCCGGCAAGCGTCCGCTCCGTTACTCGGCGGCGGCCTCCCGGTAGTCGCCGTCGGCGGCGGTCCATGCGCCGTGGTCGGCGGCGGAGGCTCCGCGCAGCGCAGGCGGCAGCGCCAGCACCGAGC
>JANRIP010000009.1:0-44759 GCA_033764855.1 Hyphomonadaceae bacterium
AACAGCCTTCGCCGGCCGCGGCGGAGTAGCGCGCGGCGTAAGCTTTCGCTATCAACACCAACGAGCGCGGGCGTAGTTCAGAGGTAGAACGTCAGCTTCCCAAGCTGAATGTCGGGGGTTCGATTCCCCCCGCCCGCTCCAGCCTTCAAGCCAAACTTATTGCGGCGTCAGCGCGCCCAGTTGCGCCAGCATGTTGCGCTCGGCGACCACCAGATTGCGCTCCGCCTGAGCCAGAGTCAGCCGCGCGTCGAGCAAATTCTGCTCCTGCTCCAGCACTTCGAAGGTTGCGCGCAGGCCGGTTTCTTGCTCCAGGCGCACGCCCTCATAGGCCAACTCTTGCGCCTCGACCTGCTCGCGCGCCGACACCACCGCCGCGCGCGCGCTGGCGAACCCGGTCCAGGCATTGGTGACGCCCTCTTCCACCTCGCGCTGCGCGGCGGCGACATCGAGATTGGCCGCAGAACTCAGCGCGCGCTGCTGGCGCGTGCGCGAACGCACCGCACCGCCCTGAATCAGCGGCACGGAAAAACGCACGCCAACGGAATCACTCGATGTCTCCACATCGCTCGGCTCGAAATCGCCGCCAATGGAAGAGCCCGCCTCCAACGTGACGCGCAATCGACCGCCCGAGGCGGCGACATCCACATTCGCGTCCGCTTGCTCTGAAGCGGCGATGGCGCCGCGCAGCGTCGGATTGTTTTGCCCGGCGAAATCCAGCGCCGCCTGGAGATCGCTGGGCAGACCCTGTACACTCGCCGGCGCCTGCAGATCGGACGGCGGGCGCCCGACCAAACGCTGATAAGCCTGGATCGCCGCAGCTAAGCTGCCTTGAGCCTGCACCAATTGCGTGCGCCCCTGCGCTAGGCGCGCTTGCGCCTGCGCCACATCGGTGCGGGTGATGATGCCCGCATCAAACTGCGCCTGCGCATACTCAAACAGGTGCGCGAGATTCTCCACTGACGTCTCACGCGCGGCGACCACCGCTTGTTGCTGCCGCACATCCGCATAAGCCGAGGCCACATTCAGTAGCAGCGATTGTTGGGTAAAATCATAGTCAGCTACGGCGCCACGAATTTGCGCGCGCGCGGCGCGCGTTGAAGCCAACACGCGGCCCGAACTGAACAGGAGCTGCGAGGCATTGGCCGAGCCGGACCAGCTTTCGCTGCGCTCGCCCGAGGCTGGCCCGTAAGAATCGCCCACGCTCGCGCCCGCCGACAACGACACCGAAGGCAGCGCCTCGGCCCAGGCTTGCGGCAGCGCTTCGCGCGTTGCGGCCAAGCGCTGGCGCTGGGCCGCGAGCGAGGGATTGCCATCGACAGCGGCGGCCATCGCCTCAGGCAGCGTTTCCGCTTGGGCCATCGGCGCCAGGACGAAGGCGAGCGCCGCCGAGAGTGTCAGAATTCGCTTCAAGGACTTCTTCCTCATTCTCTGCGCAACGCCTCGATCGGATCGAGCTGCGCGGCTCTCCATGCTGGATAAGCCCCAAACACGATGCCGACAAACGCCGAAAACCCGATCGCCAGCGCCGCATTCAGCGGCGAGAGCACCAGCGGCAAATCCGCGAGCGTGGTCAAACCCCAAGCGCCAAGTACGCCAAATACCAGCCCAATCAACCCGCCAGCGACTGATAGCGTCACCGCCTCCAAACCGAATTGCCGCAAAATGTCCGCCTGGCGCGCGCCGAGCGCCTTGCGCAGACCGATCTCGCGCGTCCGCTCCGTTACGGAAACCAGCATGATATTCATAATGCCAATGCCGCCCACCAGCAGCGAAACCGCCGAAATCCCCGCCAGCAAATAAGTGAACACTTGCGTCGCCTCGCCCGCCGCCTCGGTGATGGAGCTTAGATTCTGCACGGTGAAATCGTCGTCCGCCCCGGGCCTTATACGATGGCGCTGACGCAACAATTCCGTGACATCCTCCTGTAGCCGCGGCAGCGTTTCCTCGCTTGTGGCTTTCACAGAAATCTGACTGACCGTATCGGCGCGGCGCCAACGCCCCGAAATGCGCCGCTTCACCGTGCTGAGCGGCGCGACCACAATATCGTCCTGGTCCATGCCGAAACCGGACTGCCCCTTCGAGGCCAGCACGCCGATCACTTCATACGAACCGGAATTGATACGCATGGTTTCGCCGACTGGATCCATGTTCGGAAACAGCTCTGCCGCGATGGTCGCCCCAATCACCACGACGCGGCGCGCCTGGCGCTCCTCTGCGTCATCGAAAAAGCGCCCTTGCTCCACGGTCCAGTCGCGCGCGATCAGATAATCCGGCGTCGCCCCTTCAATGCGCGTATTCCAGTTGAGCCCGTTGGCGACGATCTGCGCGCGCGCGCTTTGCGAGGGCGATACTGCAGCCGCATCCGGAAACTGCGCCCGGATCGCCTCAGCGTCATCAATGGTCAGCGTCTGCGTATCGCCGCCCGCCGCCATGCGCATGCCGCCCGACTGCGACGCGCCGGGCACAATGATGAGCAGATTGGAGCCAAGGCTCGAAATCGATTGCTGCACCCGCGCCTGCGCGCCAGAGCCAAGCGCCACCATCGCCACCACGGAGGCGACGCCAATAATCACGCCAAGCGCGGTCAGCGCCGAGCGCAGCGGGTTGGAGCGCAGCGCATTGGCCGCCGTGGCCACGAGGTCCGCCGTCCGCATCATGCTGCGCGCACCGCATTGACTTGATCGCGCACGATCCGCCCATCGCGCATCTCAATCGTGCGCTTGGCTGCGGCGGCCACCTCCAAGTCGTGCGTGACGATCACAATGGTCGCGCCTTCTTTGTTGAGCTCGCTGAACAGGGCCAGAATTTCCTTGCCCGTATTGGTGTCGAGCGCGCCGGTCGGTTCATCCGCCAAGATCAAAGCCGGCCGGCCCGCCAGCGCGCGCGCGATCGCCACGCGTTGCTGCTGTCCGCCCGAAAGCTGCGTCGGTTTATGCCCCATGCGCTCGCCCAGTCCGACGCGCTTCATCAAACCTTGCGCCAAAGCGCGCCGCTCAACTGGATCCTTGCCGGCATAGATCATCGGCAGCTCCACATTCTCGAGCGCGCTGAGACGCGGCAACAAATTGAAGCTCTGAAACACAAAGCCGATCGTGCGATTGCGGAAGGTCGCCAGCTCCTCATCGCTCAGCGCGCTAATGTCTGAGCCATCAATGACGATGCGCCCACTGGTCGGCTTATCCAGCCCGCCCAGAATGTTCATCAGCGTGGATTTTCCCGAGCCCGAAGGCCCGACGATGGCGCAATAATCACCGCGTGCGATCTCGAACCGCACGCCCGCCAGCGCATGCACGGTTTCCTCGCCCATTTCATAGAGCTTGACCAGATCGTTGGCGGCGATCAGCGGCGCTTCCATTAAACGCCCCGAATGCGCATGGCGCCCGGAGGCCCCCCTGGTCCGCCAGCCGGCGATTGCTGCGCTTGCGGGCCGCCGCCAATGATCACTTCGTCGCCTTCGCGCAGATCGCCGCTGACGAGTTCCGAGAATGCGTTGTCGGCAATACCGATGGTCACTTGGACCGGCGTCGGCCGATTATTGCGCAACACCCAGACCACGGCTTGACGGGTCCGCACAGCTTGCTGATCGCCATCTGCACGTTGTGGCTCGCCGCTGCCTTCACGCCGCTGCGCACCGCCGCGTTCGCCGCCCTGGCCTCCCTGCCAGCTGCGGCCGGGCTCAGCGGCAATCGCCTGGCCCTGCGCCGCGATCTCGGGATCGGCGGGACGGAACCGCAGCGCCGTGTTCGGCAGCCGCAACGCATTGTCGCGCTGCTCAAGAATGATGTCGGCATTGGCGGTCATGCCGGGGAGCAAGCGCCGGCCGGGATTGTCCGCCTCGACCACGACCGTATAGCTCACCACACCAGATTCAGACACGCCCTGCTGACGCACTTGGCTGACCCGCCCCTCAAACTCACGCTCTGGAAACGCATCGACGGTGAAACGCACGAGCTGCCCCTGCGCGACTTCGCCAATGTCAGCTTCATCCACCGTGATGTTGGCCTGCAGCCGCGCCAAGTCCTGCGCGATCACAAACAAGGTCGCGGCCTGAAATGACGCCGCCACGCTCTGACCGACACTCACTTGCTTGTCGACCACCACGCCATTGATCGGAGAGCGGATCACGCTGCGCTCAAGATCAGTGCGCGCCGACGCCAATTGCGCTGCAGCTTGCGAAACAGAAGCGCGCGCCGTATCGCGCGCGGCGCGTTGCTGCGCCATCAGCTGCGGTGAGGCAAAGCCCGCTGACTCTAGTCGCGCATAGCGTTGATAATCCGCATCGGCCACTGCCGCTTGCGCCTGAGCTGAAGCAAGGCTGGCTTGCGCCTGCTGCACGCGCTGCTGGAATGGCGCGGGATCAAGCCGCGCCAGCACCTGGCCTGCGCGCACTTGGCTGTTGAAATCCACCTCGACCGATTGCACCGGCCCCGACACCGTGGAGCCCACATTGGCCGAAACCAGCGGCTGCAAGGTACCCGTCGCGCTGACCACCCGCGTGATCGCGCCGCGATCAATCTGGGCCGTGCGATAGGGATCGCCCGCTTCCTTCGGACCGAACAGCAGGAACAGGGCGATCAGCGCCAGCGCGCCGCCAATCCACGCCGCTCTGCCTCGCATCCAGGCGGGCCGATTGTTCAAAAGGGTTTTCGCGCGCTCGAGCATTGTTTCCCAGCCATCACATCGTCTCTGGCAGGCCGCGCTTCAATGCCGCTCCCCAAAAGTAGTCGCGACAAGGCAATGCGGCGCATCCAAGCCCTACAACGGCGCTGTTTCGGCTTTCGGTCGCGACTGCAACAAATTGTGTCAGCCACATACAAATCGGCCGGCGTGGAATCGCCGGCCGATGAAGTTGTGGCGCGATGGGGAAGGAGTTTCGCGGCCGCATTAACCTTACGGGCGAAGTGTGACGGAGACTTGTCAGTTTCGATCGATAGGACCGCCGCCAGGCCCCGGCGGTTCGCCGGGCGTCGGACGACGCGCGACCGGGCGGGCCTGATTCAGCTGCCGCACAAATTCGGCGCGTGTAATGCTCCCACTTTCATCGCTGTCATAGGTCTGCCCGCGCGCGACCAATTCGTTGCGGAATTCCTCCGCGGAAATCACATTGTCGACATTGCGATCAAAGTCGAGCCGATAGGGCGGCGTCATGGTTCCGCCCAAGACCTGATTGGCCCAGGTTTGAAACTCGATCGGCCCCAGCGCGCCATCACGATTTACGTCGGCGCGGGCGAACTCGCTCGTAGCCCCCGTCTCAATCTCGGCGGTCGTCACAACATAATCACTGTCCGCGTCGAAATCGGAAAACAGCAAGACATCGGTGGAGAGCAGTGCGCGGATCGGATCTCCGTTTGAGGACGAACCGCGTGAGCCGCCGCTCGTGCCGCAGGCTGAGAGCACAAACGCCGCCGCCAAAGCAAAGGGCCAAAACCGCATTCCGCTCTCTCCACCATTAACGACGACCGCTTCTTGCCGAAATGTGTCTTTCTTCTGGCTGTGCCAAGGTTTGGCAAGAAAACCAGCCGTTCAGCCTCTGGATTTTTCGCGGCTCTTGGGCGCAAATCAAGTTAATGTCACCAAGCGACCAACACATTCTTGTTGTCGACGATCATCGCGAAATACGCGAATCGCTGGCGCAGTATCTGCGCAAGCATGGCCGTCGCGCGACCGCAGTTGAAAGCGCCGAGGCGGCGCGCCGGGCCATTCGCGAAAACCGCATCGACGCTGTCATCCTGGATATCATGATGCCAGGCGAAGACGGCCTTTCATTTTGCCGGCACATTCGCGAAACCGTGCACATACCGATTATTCTCTTGTCTGCGCGCGCCGAGGAGCTGGATCGCATTGTCGGCCTCGAGGTGGGCGCCGATGATTATGTGGTGAAACCCTTCAATCCGCGCGAACTGCTCGCCCGCATCGACGCCGTGCTGCGCCGCACGCATGCGCTCCCGCCCAGCACGGAGGCCCCGCAAGGCGGCGCACTAAAATTCGATCGCTGGACGCTGCGGCTCGCCGAACGCGAATTGGTCGACGAGACCGGACAGTCGCATGAGCTCTCCACCGGCGAATTCCGCTTATTGCTGACCTTCCTGCAACGGCCAAAAATCGTGCTGACGCGCGATCAACTCCTCGACCTCGCTTTCGATCGCGGCTCCGACGTGTTCGACCGCGCGGTCGACACGCAGGTCAGCCGCTTGCGCCGCAAGATCGAAGCCGATGCGCGTACGCCGAAACTGATCAAAACCGTTTGGGGCGGCGGTTACGTCTTCACCGCGGCGGTGGGCAAAGCGTGAAACTCAATCCGATGCGCACGCTGGTTGGGCGGATGGTGCTCGTCACCATCGCAGCGCTGACAATGTCGGGCATTCTCTCCTTCGTGCTGTTCAACAATGAGCGCGGCGCATCCGTACGGCGCGCGCTCGAAACTGCTATGGCGGATGAAATCGTCCACGCCTATGACCGCATCAAAGCAGCCCCGCCTGAAGAGCGCGACGCGCTCGCCAGCTCGCTGCGCGGCTTCGGGATCGCCTATGCGCTGCAGGCCACGCCGACCGTCGAAACCAACCAGCCCACCGGCTCGCTGCGCCAGCTTGTGCGTTCGCTTACCGAGCGCGTCGGCGACGCGGAGGTGCGCGTCAGCTCAGAAATAGTGGAAATTCCCGCCCATATCTGGCGCGAGAACCGCGACTATCGCCTCAGCGTCAATGACGTCATCCCAACACCGCCGCCACGCGGCCCGGACGACACGGTGCTGCGCCTTACCGATGTCAAAATGGCGATCTCGCTCGGCGATCAGTGGGTCAATGCGCGATTCCTTGCGCCAAGCTCCGACAAGGCGCCGCTCAGCGCGACGCTCATCGTCATCATTACGGTGGTCGTCATCGGTGCCGGCGCGGCTTTTGTGGCGCGCCAGGTCGCGCGCCCGCTCAGCGATCTGGCCAACGCAGCCAGCGCGCTCGGCGCCGGCGAAACCAATGTGAGCGCGCCCGTGCATGGCCCTGAGGATGTGCGCCGCGCTTCGATCGCCTTCAACGCCATGGCTGACCGCTTGGGGCGTCAACTCTCACGTCAGCGCCAAATGCTGTGGGCGCTCTCGCACGATCTGCGCACGCCCATAACAGCGCTGCGTCTGCGCGCCGAACTGATAGAGGACGACGCAACGCGCCAACGCTTGCTCGCCCCTATCGTCGAAATGGAAACGCTGACAGAACAAGCGCTCTCACTCGCCCGCGCTGGAGCCAGCGACGAAGCGCGCGTGCGCGTCGACATCGCCGAGATCGCCCGAACGCTCTGCGGCGAGCTGCAGGACATGGACATATCCATCACCGTCGATGCGCCCAGCCCGGTCATGATCGAATGTCGCCCCAATGAGATCGCACGCGCCATGCGAAACCTGGCTGAAAACGCCGCCAAATATGGCGGCGGCGGCGTCATGCGTGTGTACCAGGGCCCAGAGCAGGATTGCATTGTCGCGGTGGTCGATACCGGCCCCGGCGTGCCGGAGGACATGCTTTCACGCATCGCCGAACCATTCTTCCGCGCTGACGCGGCGCGTTCCGGCGTCGATGGCGCGGGCCTTGGTCTCTCCATCGCCCAAGCCATCGCCGATCGTCATGGCGGCAAACTGGAATTGACCAATCGCAACCCGCGCGGCTTTTCCGCCAAACTGATCTTGCCCAGCGTCAACGCGATCTAACGCGCTCCACCGCCACCCCGCGCGCCCGCAGCTGGGCCACCAGCCCGTCTTCGCCAACCAGATGCCCCGCGCCGACGGCGACAAAATCCACCCCCGCACCGTCAAGCTCCTGCATAAGGGTATCTATCCATTGCGCGTTTCGCCGCAGGAACAGCACCTCATAGAGCTCGGGATAATCCTCACGCGTATCTTCGACGACCAGCTGCTCAAGAACGGCTTCATCGCCCCGCTCCCAAGCGCGCGACATATCCGCCAGCATGGGCGGGCCGAGTTCCGCTTCATCAATCGCTTCGAGCAGCATTTGATGCTGCAGCTCAGGCGAGAGCCCCGAGAGAAAGCCAAGCTGATCTTCGATGGTTTCAAACGCACGCATGCGCTTTCGGCGCGCCTCTGCATACGCATCAACAGCGCGGTCAACACCGGATTCCGGGTCGTAACCAGCTTGCATGATCGGGATGATGGTCAACGTCAGCCCCGCCGCCCAAGGCTGCATGCCGTCAAGATAGCTGACGGGCACGCCAAGGCGTCCAAGCAAGGCGTTGAAGCGTCCGCGCTCTTCACTCGTGAGCCAGGAAGAGAGCGGCCGTCCCGCCGGCGCAGTGCTCAACTCGCGCATCAAGGCTTGCGCACGGGCGTCTTCTTCCGGCGAAATTTCGATCTCGGTCCAGACTTCGTCACTGGCCTCGATCGCCTCACGCACCGCCGCATCGCCCCAATCCACGCCGGGCGGGCGCACATGCACTGTGCCGAACAAATAGAGCGTCGAATCCGCATCGCGCGCGACATAGAGCGCGGGATGCACGCTCTCCTGCGCGCACGCCGCGCTCGACCATAGCGCGCCAACCAGCGCGAGCGCACGCAGCAGCGCGTTCATCGCCACGGCGCGAAGTGCTTGGACAGCTTCAAGCCCTGCCCCTGATAGGACGAGCCGCTTTCGCCATAAGGCCGCTCCACAACACCCAAGAGCGGCTCGAACACCAGCTTGCCGACCGGCTGGCCATGCTCGACGAAAAACGGAACATCGCGTGAGCGCACTTCCAGCACGGCGCGTCCTTCATGCGGCGGAATGCCAAAGCCCGGATCGAAGAATCCGGCATAGTGGGCGCGAAATTCGCCAAGCTCAGGCCGGATCGGCGCCATTTCGGCGGCTTCGTCCTTGCCGATCTGCACATTCTCGGCCGAAGCAAAAATGTAGAACTGTCCCGGATCGAGCACGACGCGCCCGCGCCGCGCATCGAGCGGCTCCCAGAAATCGCGCGGATCGTAATGGCCGATCCGATCAATATCGATCACGCCTGAATGCCGCTTGGCGCGAAACCCAACTGGACCCTTGAGCGAGAGATCCATGGTGAAATCAATTTCGCGCTTGGGCTGGGGCGGCCCTTGCCGCAGCCGCAATTGCGAGAGCCGCGCGCCCGTGCGCGCCAGCACGGAGAACGTGCACGGCGAAATCTCCGCCCACAGCGCGCCCTGATAGCCCGCGGGAATGTAATCGAACGATTGCGCGCCATCGACGGTGAGGCGCGTGAACACATCGATCCGCCCGGTTGAGCTTTTTGGATTGGCCGCGCCATGCACATGCGCCGGCAGCTTCAAACTCTCCTGCACCTGCGCCAGATACACGCATCCTGTCTCCAGCACCGCGCCTTTGGTGAGATCGATTTCGTGCATGACGATTTCATCGTCCAGCCGATCGATCACCTTCGCGCCCGCGCCTGGCAGGAAACTGGCGCGCAGCCGATACGCCTTGGCGCCGAGCCGCAGATCAAGGCTCGCTGGCTGAATCTGGTCCGGCGGAAACGGCGCCGGCACGACGATCCAGCCCTGCTGGATCGCGCGCTTCAGCTCCGTATCGGAGAGGACGCCGTGCTGCGCAGTCATGTCCTTGTTGCTGGCTTGCGCCGCGGCTTTTGTCCAGTGACGCGCCCAGGCCAAAGGGGCTAGAATGCCGCCCATGGGCGGAGGTGAAGGCCATGTATGAACAGGAGACGCTTGGCCTGCTTGTGCGGGTGGAACCCCAATTCCTGCCCGAAGAATCCGATCCCGACGAAGGCCGCTTCGTCTGGGCCTATACGATTGAGATCGAAAATCGCTCCGCTGCCGATGTGCGGCTCATCTCCCGCTACTGGCGCATCACTGACGCCAAGGGCGTGACCCAAGAAGTGCGCGGCGAAGGCGTGGTCGGCCAACAGCCGCTGATCCCGCCCGGCCAAAGTTTCCGCTACACCAGCGCAGCCCCGCTCGGCGCGCCGTCGGGCATGATGATGGGGGCCTACTCGATGCAACGCGTGGATGATGGCAGCTCTTTCGATGTAACGGTGCCGACATTTATCCTGGACAGCCCGCATCAATCAAAGCTGGTGAATTGAGGCCCTAAACCCCCACTGCCGACGGCTCGATCTTATATTCCCGAGCGCAGAACTGGCAGCGCGCGTGCAGCAGACCATCCGGCTCCACCAGCTCGCGCACTTCGCTTTGCGGAAACTGGCGCATCACCGCCGTCAGCCGCTCCGCATTGCAGGTGCAGCGATCGGCCAGCACAGACGGCTCGGCCATGCGCGCATTTTCTTCGTGAAACAGACGGTAGAGCAAACGATCCGCGGGCAAGTCAGGATCCACCAATTCCTGATCCTCAACCGTCTCGAACAGAATCGTCGCGCGGCGCCAATCTTCTTCCACATCGCCGCGCGCCTCGTCCGACGCGATGCGTTGCAACAGCACGCCGCCCGCGCGCCACAAAGGCGGCGCATCGCCGGCAATCACCTCGCCCACGGCGAGGCGCACGCGCGTTTCCGTTTGCTCGCTGGTGCGGAAATAACTCTCGGCGCACGCCGCTAAAGTTGCGCCATCAAGCGGGGCGACGCCTTGATACATCGGCTTGCCCTCGCCCTGATCAAGCGTGATCAGCATTTGCCCCGCGCCGAGCAAATCCGCCGGCGCAATGCGCGTCGCGCGCGCCAACGTCTCAGCCGCGCCGTCCGCGAGCCGCGCATAGCCGCGCAGCGCCCCGCCAGGACTATGCTCCGCCACCAGCAGCGGCACTGGTCCCTCGCCCTGCGCCTGCACGATCAGCCGCCCCTCGGCTTTCAGCAACGAGCCAATCAGCGCCGCGAGTGCGATCGCCTCCCCCAGCAGCATGGCCACCGGCCATGGATAATCGTGCCGCCGCAAGATCGGATCGAGCGCGCCCGCGCCGAGCCGCGCTATTCGCCCGCGCACGGGCGCGCGGTCGAGACTGAATGAAGCGATGAGATCGTCAGACATCGGCCCTAATTGGGCGTTCGCTGCGCCCGGCGCCAGTCCTTAGAGCTTGTCCAAGCACCAGAGCAGCACAGCTTTCTGGCCGTGAATGCGGTTTTCAGCTTCGTCCCACACCGCCGATTGCGGCGCGTCGATCACCGCATTGGTGACTTCCTCGCCGCGATGCGCCGGCAGGCAGTGCAGGAAAATGGCGTGCTCGGCCGCGCGCTGCATCATGGCGACATTGACCTGATAAGGCGGAAACGCCGCCATGCGCGCGTCCTTGTCGGTGTCGCCCATCGACACCCAGCAATCTGTGACCACCACGTCGGCGCCCGCAATCGCCGCGGCCGGGTCGTCCAGCACGCGCACATGCGCGCCCGCATTTTGCGCGGCCTCGACCTCTTGGCGGCGCGGTGCATAAGCCGGCGGCGACGCAATCCGAAGTGTGAAGGGCAGCTTCTCGGCCGCATGCACGAAGCTCATGCAGACATTATTGCCGTCCCCCACCCAAGCGATGGTCTTGCCGTCAATGTTGCCGAGCCGCTCTTCAATCGTCATCAGATCGGCGACGATCTGGCAGGGATGCGACAGATCGGTGAGCCCGTTGATCACAGGCACGTCTGAGGCGCCAGCAAAGTCCAGCACGTCCTGATGATTATTAGCGCGGATCATCACCGCATCGACCATGCGCGAGAGCACCCGCGCTGTATCTTCCACTGTCTCGCCGCGCCCGAGCTGCATGTCATTGGCGCTCATCACCAAGCTTGAGCCGCCCAGCTGCTTCATGGCGATTTCGAACGAGACACGCGTGCGTGTCGAGTTCTTCTGAAATATCATCGCCAGCGCGTGACCGTCGAGCGGGTGATCATCGTCGGGCGCCGCCTTAGGCCAGCCATGACGCAGCGCTTTACGCCGATGCGCCTCGTCCAGAATGGCGCGCAGCTCCAGCTTGGTGAGCCGCGAAATGTCGAGAAAGTGGCGCGCCATCTACGAGCCTGCGATCGCCATCTGCTCGGCGAACACAGCATCCATCGCGTCTATCGCTTGAGAGATCTGCGCTTCATCGATCACCAGCGGCGGCGCCAAGCGCAGCACGTTGTCGCCAGCCACGCCCACCAGCACTTTGCGATCGCGCAATTTTCCCTGAATTTCCTTGGGATCCATGTTCAGCTTCAGGCCGCGCAGCAGGCCCTTGCCGCGCACATCGACCACCACATTCGGGTGCCGATCCTTCAAGCCCTCCAGCGATTGGCCAAGATGGTTGGCGATCGCGTTCACGCGCGCGAGGAATTCTGGCTTGGACAATTCGTCATACACCGCATTGCCTACCGCCATGGCCAGCGGATTGCCGCCAAACGTCGTGCCGTGCACGCCCTTGACCATGCCTTTGGCCGCTTCGCGCGTCGCCAAGAACGCGCCCATCGGAAAGCCGCCGCCTACGCCCTTGGCGACCGCCATGATGTCGGGCGTGACGCCTGACCATTGATGCGCCCACATCTTGCCGGTGCGGCCAGCGCCCGACTGCACTTCATCGAAGATCAACAAGAAACCGTTCTCATCGGCGAGCTTGCGCAAACCTTGCAAGCATTGCTCCGGCACGGCGCGAACGCCGCCTTCACCCTGCACCGGCTCGATAATCACAGCAGCGGTCGTCGGCCCGATCGCCGCCTTCAGCGCATCGTGATCGCCAAACGGGACTTGAATGAAACCCGGAAGACGCGGACCGAAGCCCTCGAGATAGCTTGGATTGCCCGACGCATTGATCGCCGCATAAGAGCGGCCGTGGAACGAGCCTTGAAAGCCGATAATGTCGATGCGCTCAGGTTCGCCGTTGGCGGTGTGGTACTTGCGCGCCATTTTCAGCGCGCCTTCGATCGCTTCGGTGCCAGAGTTCGTGAAGAACACGACGTCGGCAAAGCTATCGCGCACGTATTTCGCCGCAAGCGTCTCCTGCCCACGCACCTTGAACATGTTGGAGGTGTGCCAGAGCTTGCCCGCCTGATCGGTCAGCGCCTTCACCAGAAAGGGCGGCGCATGGCCGAACGCGTTCACGGCGATGCCAGCGATGCAATCGAGGTACTTGTCGCCCTTCTCGTCCCAGATCCAGCAGCCTTCGCCGCGCACGAAGTACTGCTCCGGCGGCGCATAGACCGGGAGGAGCGGGCTTTCGGCTGTCATGGGGACGCTTTCTCTGCTGGGAAAGCATGGGTTTTTGGCTCGCGCCGGGGAGCGGGTCAAGCTTTGTCAGCGGATAGCTCTTCCGCTTCTGCGCCGGACTGCAGGCCTGTCACGACGGTTTGATGACGCGACCGCGGAAGCGCCCTAAAACTAGCCCATGCGCAAAGATCATTCTCTCCCACGCGGCGAACTGCATCGGCTTCGCCATGTTTCCAAAGTGCTCGAAGGCAACCCGCTCGGCGATCCGGTCGAGCGCGAGCTGTTCGTGTGGACCCCACCTAATTGGACCGCCGCCGAGAGCCTGCCGGTGCTGGTGGATTTGCGCGGCTATTGGAGTTCGGCCCTGGCCCACGCCAACTGGCAGCCGGTAAACGAGAACGTGCCCGAACGGCTCGACCGGCTGGCCCATGAAGGCATGGCGCGCGCCATCGTCATCTTCCCCGATTGCTTCACCAAGCTCTACGGCAACCAATATCTCAACAGCGCCGGCTCAGGCCGCTATGCAGACTATCTCTGCGAAGAGATCGTTCCTTTCGTCGAAACCAAGTTCAAATGCGGCGGCAAAGGTCGGCGCGGCGTGTTCGGCAAATCCTCCGGCGGCTATGGCGCGGCCTGGCACGGCATGGAGCGCGCCGATTTCTGGGACGCCATCTCCATCAATTCCGGCGATATGGGTTTTGACGCGCTCTACATCCCGGCCTTCTACGAAGACCTGGATGTGCTGCGGCTCTACGATAACTCCCCAGAGAAATTCATCCGCGCCGTCGAAGCCAAACGCAAAATGAGCGGCAAGGAAACCACGACTCTGATGAACCTGGCGCAAGGCGCCTTCTTCGATCCGGACACCTCGCAATTCCGCAATATCCGCTTGCCTTACGATCCCTACACCGGCGAGCTCATCCCCGAGCGCTGGGCCAATTGGCTGAATTGCGATCCACTGGTGATGGTCGACACGCGCGCCAACGAACTGCGCAAGCTCAAGCTGATCTACATGGATTGCGGTGATCACGATAATTATCGCATCCAATACGGCATGCGCCGTTTCGCCAAAAAACTCGAGGCGCTTGGCGTCGCCCACACCTACGAAGAATATGACGACGACCACATGGACGTCGATTATCGCATGGACGTGTTCCTGCCGATCCTGGCGCGGGCGCTCTCCTCGTGAGCTTTGATCCCACCGATATCGGCTCCGTCGTCGGCGTGATGTACGCCGCACTCTCAGGTCCAGCCGGCGCGCGTGACTGGAGCGATCAAGAACAAGCTTTCCACCTGCAAGCGCTGCTGGTGCGCACCGGCGTCGATGAATTTGGTGCGCCTTGGGCCAAGGTCATGACCCTGGCTGAGTATCGCCAGAACGTCGCCTACTTCTTCTCCAAGGTGCCCTTTTTCGAATTCGAGATCGAACGTCGCGTTCAGGAATTCGGCAATATCGCGCAGGTTTGGAGCACCTACGAAGAAAAGCGTGCGCCGGACGCCAAGGATGTGGAGCGGCGCGGCGTTAATTCGATTCAACTCATCCGCGACGAAAGCGGCCATTGGCGCATCATGTCGGTGGTTTGGGACAATGAACGCGAAGGGCTGAAGCTGGCCTAGCTCCGCATCCTGTACCCGCTCTTCAGCACTGCCCAGCAGGTCACGCACAGCGCCACCGTTAGTACGGCGCAGACGATGGCCCCGTTCAGCAGCGGCGCGTCATGCGCGCCGATGAAAGCGAAGCGGAAGCCGTCCATCAGAAAGAATACCGGATTGTGGTGAGAGAACACGCGCAGCGCGTCGGGCAGTCCATCGGTTGAGTAGAACGTGCCGGAGAGAAAGGTGAGCGGCACCACCACGAAATTGGTAACCGCGGCGAGGTGATCGAACTTCTCCGCCCAGATCCCGCCCAGCAGCCCGACTGCGCCAAAAATGATCGCGCCGGTCAGCGCATAGAACAACGCAATCAGCGGATGCGCGGGAATGACATCGGCGAACAGCGCGATGGCCGCGAGGCTCACCAAGCCCACCACAAAGCCGCGCGCCGCCGCCCCCAAGATGAACGCCACCGTCAGCTCAAACGCCGAGAGCGGCGGCATCATAAAGTCGACCGCATTGCCCTGCACTTTGGCGATGGTGATGGAGGAAGACGAATTCTGAAACGCATTGGAGATGATCGACATCATCACCAGCCCCGCCGCCAACCCATCCGCATAGGGCCGCGCCGTATCCGGCCAATTGCCGCCGCGCACCAGCGAGAACACCATCATGAACAGCAGTGTCTGCACCAAGGGTGCAAAAACCGTCTGCATCCCGACCTTGATGAAGCGCTTGATTTCGCGCTCCAGCAGGGTGCGCAAACCGAGCCAATTCACCGCCCCGTAATGGCGGGAAACGATCGCCGGCGGCTCCGTGCGTGCATCCATCTGTGGATAAGTCCGTTCATCAAATTTTAACGAATTTGTCGCGCGATTTACCAAATCACGCGCCTTAAGCCCGTTTCTTCAAGGAAATAAGCACTCAGCGGCCAGGGTGCATCCCTTGGATAAGTTGTGAGTGATTCGGGGATAACCCACACTTCCTTAAACCACAGGATATTGTGTTCAGAGCGAGAAGATGATCCCTATATGTTGGGATACTCGCTGATGGAGCGAGTCTTGGGCCGCCCGCAAGGGCACTAGGCACAGGGGCTACAATATGAACTGGACGGATGAGCGCGTCGCGCTTTTGCGTAAGTTATGGGCCGAAGGTCTGTCGGCCAGTCAGATTGCGAAACAACTGGGCGGGGTCACCCGCAACGCCGTGATCGGCAAGGTGCACCGCCTGGGATTGGCGGGCCGGGCCACCCCCTCCAGGCCGGCCAAGCGGCCGGTGCGGCCCCAACGCGCCCGCGTGATCGGGCCGTCAGCCCCGCGCCTGCGGCCCGCAACCACGGTTCCGGCCGTGGCCATTCCCCAGCTTGAGCCGCTCCGCGGCGAAGACGGGCGCACCACCACGGTGCTCACCCTTAATGAGCAAACCTGCAAGTTCCCGATCGGAGACCCGAACGACCCGAGCTTCGCCTTTTGCGGCCGCGGCGCCGCTGGCGGCCCTTACTGCGCCGACCATGCGCGTCTCGCCTATCAGCCCAGCCAAGCGCGCAAGCGCCGCAGCTCGGGCGAGCCGGACGAACTGCGCCGCATGATGCGCCTCGCGAGCATGTAAGCGGCGCAAGGCACGCACAAATGGAAACGCGGCCCCACAAGGGCCGCGTTTTTGTTTGGGCGTGAGCCGCACAGTTTAGTAATTCAGCCCGATCCACTAGTTTCCCGAGCCGATGCCCTCCTCCGACAACGTACGCGCCTCAGACGCCGCCTTGCGCGAAGCCAAGCGCCTGGCCGGTGCCGGTCAGCATGAAGCGGCGCTCGCGCTCTGCATCGCGCAAATCAAAGAAGCGCCCAATGACGGGCGCTTCTCCTTCCTCGCCGCCCGAATCAAGGCGCAACGCAGTGAATGGGGTGACGCCGCCGCCTTCGCCGCGCATGCCTCGTCGCGCGATCTCGGCAATGCGCTCTATGCCGCCTAGCTCGCTAAGTGCCTCATTGCCATTGGCCGGATCGCCGACGCAAAAGCTGCCGCTGCGCGCGCCCGAGCGCTCAATCCCGACACCGCGCAAACCTGGGACCTGCTCGGCTTCGTGCATGCGCAATGCAACAACCAAGCGCGTGCTCTGGAAGCTTTCGAGAACGCGGCAAAGCTGGCCCCGAAGCAGCCGGATTACTGGCTCAATGTTGGCGCCGCAAAAGCTCAGCTCGGCTATATTGAAGGCGCCGCGGAAGCCTACGAACAATGCGTCGCCATCGATCCGGACTACGTGCCCGCCTATCTCTCGCTGGTGAATCTGCGCAAGGCGACGCCGCAGAGCAACTATATCGAGCGCCTGCAAAAGCTGCGGCAGCGCGCCAAAACCAATCGGGACGCCATCCAGATCGGCCACGCGCTTGGCCGCTCATTGGAGGACCTTGGCCGCTACGAAGAAGCCCTCGCAGCCTACACCGCGGCCAAGCGCATGCTGCGCGAAGAGGCGAAATTCTCCATCGACGAAGAGCGCGCCGTGTTCGATGCCGCCGCGCGCACTTACCCCGCGCCCGCCGGCGCCAAGCCAGGTCATCCATCAGAAGCGCCGATCTTCGTCGTCGGCATGCCGCGTTCGGGCACCACATTGATCGAGCGCATCATCAGCGCCCATCCTGAGGTCGCCAGCGCCGGAGAATTGAGCACGATCCCTGCCCTCGTCGCGCGCAATGCAGGTACGCCCTCGCGCCAAGCGCAGCTTGAAGCGATTGCGACTTTTGACGCCGCCGCCTTCGGCCGCGCCTATGAGGAATATGCGCGTCGCCTGATCGGCAATGAGCCGCGCTTTCTCGACAAGCTGCCGTTCAATTATCTCTATGCCGGGGTGATCCTCCGCGCCCTGCCCAATGCGCGGATCGTGTGCTTGCGCCGCCATCCGATGGATTGCCTCGTCGGCAATTATCGCCAAATCCTCGGCGTCGGCATGAAAGTGTATGACTATTCCTACGACCTTGAGGACACAGCGCGCTTTCTCATCCTGTTCGATCAACTGATCGCCCATTGGCGCGCCGTGCTGCCGCGAGATCGCTTCACCGAAGTGAGCTACGAAACCCTCGTCGCCCATCAGGAGCGCGAAACGCGCCGCCTGATCGGCTTTTGCGGCTTAAGCTGGAACGATCGCTGCCTTGCGCCCGAAGCCAATGAGGCGCCCATCGCCACCATTTCGTCCGCGCAAGTGCGCGAAGGCGTAAACGCAAAATCCGTGGGCCGCTGGAAACGCTTCGGCGCCGGACTTGAACCCGCGCGGAAAATTTTAGCGGAAGCGGGTCTGCTCTAGGCCGCAAGCAGCCCAACATGCCTAATCGAAAGTGCGCAGATAGCGCTGTTCGATTGCTCTCAGCGCCCAAACAGCAAGAAGACTTGCACCGGCGCCGACAAGGTAGCCGCCGAAAATGGCGAGCCATGACTGCCCAGCGCTAACGATGAGCCACCAAACCAAAGCGCCGATCGGGCCACCTAGAATGTACGGCCAATCACGCCCGAACCGCTTGGGACTTGGACCTCCGCCCTTTAGCGCCAACATGACTAGAAAGGCCGCAAGCGGATAAAGAAAGAAAAGCCCCCACGCCTCTTTAGAGCGGCGCTGCTCGACCATTAGTAAGTCCCCGCGCGGCTAGCTGAGTTCAGCTATGCCGCCTCGTCCACATCCAGCGAGTAGCCGGCGCTGCGCACGGTGCGGATCGGGTCGCTTTCATCGCCGACATTCAGCGCTTTGCGCAGGCGGCCAATGTGCACATCCACCGTGCGCGCCTCGACATACACATCCGAGCCCCACACGGCGTCGAGCAATTGCTCGCGGCTGAACACGCGGCCGGGATGCTGCATCAAATGGTCGAGGATGCGGAATTCCGTCGGCCCCAAATGCACTTCGCGCGGGCCGCGCTTCACGCGATGCGAGACGCGATCCATCACGATATCGCCGACGCGCACTTTATCGTCAGCCAGGCCTGGCCGGATGCGGCGCATTACGGCGCGCAGCCGCGCCAGCAGCTCCACCATGGAGAATGGCTTGGAGATGTAATCGTCCGCGCCCGTATCGAGTCCGCGAATGCGATCCGCCTCTTCATCGCGGGCCGTCAGCATAACGATCGGCGTATTGCGCGTATCCTGGCGCGCGCGCAGCTGGCGACACACTTCAATGCCGGGCGCCTTCGGCAGCATCCAATCGAGCAGAATAAGATCGGGCTTTTCTTCGTCAGCGACGACAAGCGCCTCTTCGCCATCGCGCGCAACGGAAACGCGATAGCCCTCCTTCTCCAGATTATATTTCAAAAGCTGGGAGAGAGCCTCCTCGTCTTCCACAACGAGAACACGCGCACTCATGTTTAGTCGTCCGTATCCGGTCGCTCGGAATCGTCAGCCTTCGGGCGCTCCGTAGCGATTTCTTCGCCCGTCACAAGGAAATGCACGTGCTCGGCGATATTGGTCGAGTGATCGCCAATGCGTTCAATATTCTTGGCGATGAAGAGAAGATGCGCGCTGGCGGTGATCGTGCGCGGGTCTTCCATCATGTAGGTGAGCAATTCGCGGAACAGCGAATTGTAGTGCGCGTCAATGTCTTCGTCCTGAAACCAGACCGACACCGCCGTCTGCACGTCGCGATTGGAATAAGCATCCAGCACCTGCTTCAGGTGCGACGACGCCAGCCGGCCCATGCGCTCAATCGACTTGGTGAGCTGGATCGGCTCGGACTGATTGAGGATCAATGCCCGCTTGGCGATGTTCTTGGCCAGATCGCCCACACGCTCCAACTCGCCGGCAATGCGCCAGCCGGTCAGTACGGCGCGCAGGTCGGTGGCGAACGGCTGGCGCAGCGCGAACAGCTTGATGGCGCGCCGCTCGGCATCGTGCTGGGCCGCGTCGATCTTGACGTCCCGCGCGATCACCAGCTGCGCCAGCGCCGTGTCCCGGCGGGCGACGGCGGCGAGGCTGTCATTGACGGCGGTTTCCACCAGCCCGCCCATGCGGGCGATCTCGCTCGACAGCGCCTCGAGCTCTTCCGTGAACGCTTTAACTGTATGGTCTGGCATGCTGGCCTTCACACGACGGACGACTGCCGCCGCCGCCGAAGGCTTAGATCGCCGTGGCTCAGGCATTAGCCGAACCGGCCAGTGATATAGTCTTGCGTGCGCGTGTCACGCGGGTTGGTGAAGATTTCTTCCGTAGGGCCGGTCTCAACCAGCTTGCCCATGTGGAAAAACGCCGTCTTCTGCGACACCCGCGCCGCCTGGGCCATGGAGTGGGTGACGATGATGATGGTGTAATTCTCGCGCAGCTCGTCGATGAGCTCTTCGATTTTGGCCGTGGCGATCGGGTCCAGCGCCGAGCATGGCTCGTCCATCAGGATCACTTCCGGGTTCACCGCCACGGTGCGGGCGATAACCAGACGTTGCTGCTGACCGCCCGATAGGCCGACGCCCGGCGAATTCAGGCGATCCTTCACTTCTTCCCACAAGCCAGCGCGGCGCAGAGACTTTTCCACCAGCTGATCCATGTCCGCCTTGGACTTGGTCATGCCGTGAATGCGCGGCCCGTAAGCCACGTTTTCGTAGATCGACTTCGGGAACGGGTTCGGCTTTTGGAACACCATGCCGACGCGCGCGCGCAGCACCACCGGATCGACATTGCTGGCGTAGACATTGTGGCCGTCGATCGAAAGGTTGCCGGTGACGCGGCACTTGTCGATCAGATCGTTCATGCGGTTGATGCAACGAAGGAAGGTGGTCTTGCCGCAGCCCGACGGACCGATGAAGGCAGTGACCGCCTTGTGCGGGATGTCGATCGAGACGTCGAACAGCGCCTGCTTGTCGCCGTAGAACACATTCACATCGCGGCCGCTGACTTTGGTCGCGACGCCCACGAGGGAACCAGCGCCACTCACGACCGGGGCGGTCATGGCGAGACCCGACTTGGCGCGATCCTCAGCGCCGCTGTTGGCGAAATCGTCCATGAAGCTGCCCTCACACGCCCATTGCGGGCCGGTGGGCCGGCCCGTTCCTTACGCGGCATTCTCCTACCCTGGGTTCATGACACTGATGTGAAACGAACCCCTTGCGGACGCTCAATCCACAGCCCGTTCGATCAGCGCCGAGAAGGCCGAGCCGCGTCCGGGCTGACTTTCCACCAAAAGGCCGCCGCGATGGCGGTTAACGATGTGCTTGACGATGGCGAGCCCAAGTCCGGTCCCGCCCTTTTCATTGCCAAGTTCCCGCTCCACGCGAAAAAAGCGCTCGCCCAGCCTGGGCAAATAGCGGCGCGCCACACCCGGGCCAGAATCCTCAACCCGTACAAAGGCATAGGCGCGGCTGGGCGCCGGGGATGGCGTGAGCAGAGCGATCCGCCCAGCTTCCTCCCAGCGTCGGCCGGCCTGCTGCACCGCCTCTTCGCGATTAGCAGCCAGGCCAATCTCGACCGCCACCTTCCCGCCGGGCGAGGAATATTTCAGCGCATTGTCGACTAGGTTTTGCACCACCTGCGTCAACTGGAAGCGCTCGCCCACTACGCGCGCGGGCCGGTCCGGCAGTTTTAGCTCGATGGCGACGCCGCGCTCCTTCGCCACCGCATCCAGCGAGTCCGCCACCTCGCGCGCCACCTGCGCCAAGTCGGCGCGATCGGAGGGCGGCACGTGTTCATCCAGTTCAATTCGCGAAAGCGAAAGCAGATCGTCGATCAGCCGCCGCATGCGCTCAGCCTGGGCTTGCATCATTTTCAGGAAGCGTTCGCGCTCAACCGCATCATCGCGCGCCGGCCCGGCCACGGTCTCGATCAGCAAGGTCAAGGAAGCCAGCGGCGTACGAAGTTCATGGCTGGCATTGGCCAAAAAGTCCGCGCGCATGCGCTCGGTGTTGATGCGCGCGGTCTGGTCGTGAAACACGATCAAAGCCGCGCGTTCATCACCCCAACTCATGGGCGCGACATAAGCGCGAATGCGCTGCTCAACCTGATCCGTCGTTGCATATTCTACGGTGCGCGAGGCGCCCTCATAGGCGGCCTGGACTGCGTCCAGTAGTTCGGGCTGGCGGATGATGGAGGTAAGAAACAACCCCTCCGCCTCGAACTGCAATTGCCGCCGCGCCGCCGCATTGGAGCCGGCGATGCGCACCTCTTTGCCGATCAGCAAGGCTGGGTCGGGCAGCGCATCGAGCAAAGGGGCGAGATCACGCAGCGAAATCGGCACGATCTCTTCGCCGGCCGCGGGTTGAGGCATTTCCGCAGCGGAAAGCGCGCGTCGCGCCCCAATCCAGGCTGACGCAGCGCCCACCGCCAGCGACAACAGCGCGGCGAGCGGCTGGGTGGTCAGGGTGAGGCCAGCGCCGAGGGCGCCCGCCAAGGCGCCGGCCGCCGGCAGGATCAAACTGCGATCCAACCGCACCCGCTCAGCCCATTTTTCTGCTATTGTCATGGTGAATGCAGCCTTGGCGCCAATTTTGGCGGAACGCACGCATCTGAAACCGCACCGCAGCGCATCCTTGTGCGTAAGACGCTCGGGCAGGTTGTCGCTGCCTAACCGCACCTTATCGAAGATCAATATGACCTGTCGGCGATTTTCCGTCAAAGCCGGGCGAGTACGTGGGGAGAACATGCAGCGCCCAGGTGTTACGCTGATCGGGGTCGCCCTCACGGCCATGCTGGCCGCGTGCGCCAGTCCCGACCTGCCGGAAGAACCGGATGGCTACATCGCCGCCAGCGCGATGGGTCCCGAGCGCGCCGCCGCGCTCGCGGCCTCGCCTGCTTCTACGTGGCTCGACGATCTCAACTCGCCTGAAATGTCAGCGCTGGCGCGCGAAGCGCTCGCCGCCAGCCCCGATCTGCAAATTGCAGAAGCCACAGCGCGCGCCGCGCGTTGGCGCGCGCGCGGCGCTTTCGGCGGCGGCCTATTGCCAAGCCTCGGCATCGGCGTCGAAGGCAGTCGCACTGAAACGCCGGACGCATCTGATCCCAGCATTCGCAACACCGAAGAAATCATGACGTCGCATGTCAATGCGAGCTGGGAGATTGATCTGTGGGGCCGCATCAGCGCCCGCGTGCTCGCCACGGATCTCTCCGCTGACGCCGTCGAAGAAGATTTAAACGCCGCGCGTCTCTCCGTCGCCGGCCAAGCTTCCAGCGCTTGGGTGGCGCTCGTCGAAGCGCAGCAATTGCTGACGCTCGCTCAGGAAGATTTGCAGACGCGCGAACGGGCGCTCGATCTCACCCAGCGCCGTTACGAAGCCGGCGTCGCCAATGCGCTCAGCCTGCGCACCGCGCGCAGCCAGGTCGCCTCCGCCCGCGCCTTTGAAGCGCAAGCCAGCGACTTGTTGCTGATCGCCTCGCGCCGCTTGCAGGAAATCATGGGCCGCTATCCAGATGGCGCGCTCGCCGCGCAGGGCGAACTGCCGCAACTGGCGCCGCTCGCCGCCGCCGGAGCGCCCGCCGATCTGCTTGAACGCCGCCCCGACGTGCTCGCCTCCGAAGCGCGCCTCAGCGCCGCCGGCTTCCGCATTCACGAAGCGCGCGCCGCCATGCTGCCGCGCCTGACGCTCACCGCCAGCGCCGGCAATAGCGGCCAGGGCCTCACCGACATTGATGACAGCATCAACATGGTGTCCAACCTCGTGGCCGGCATCACCATGCCGATCTTCCAAGGCGGCGCATTACTCGCTGAATCACGCGCCACCGTCGCCGAACGCCAAGCTGCGGCGTCGGATTATGTCCGCACCTCCATCGCCGCCTGGCGCGAAGTGGAGGCAGCCATCAGCGCCGACCAAAGCCTGGCCATTCGCGAACAGCAATTCGCCATCGCCGCTGATGAAGCGCGCGCCGCGCAAGAATTGGCAGAACGCGAATATGGCCGTGGCGTCGCCACCATATTTGAACTGATCGACGCCTCCTCGCGCCGCATCGAAGCCGAACGCGGACTGATCACAGCGCGAAGCGCGCGCGTATCCAATCGCATCGCCTACCACGTCGCCCTCGGCGGTGGAGCCGCGTCCGGCGGCGTCGCGGCAACCAACGGAGCCTCCCCGTGAACAAGATGGATTTCGCCATGGCGTCTGCGTCGGAGGACACCCCGAAAAAGAAGCCACTGCTTGGCGCGGCCAAGCGCTTCGCTGTGTTCGCGGCGCCAGCGCTCGTGATCGCTGGCGGCGGCGCGCTCTATTTTGGCTTGGTCGCCACCGCGCCTAAGCCGGAGGAGAAGGCGGCCGCCTCGCACGCGCCTGCGGTGCAATTCGCTGTCGCCACCGCCCGTCCCGCCGCCATCTCCATCAATGTGCAAGGCGAAGCGCGCCCGCGCGTGGAAGCATCGCTCGCCGCGCAAGTGGCGGGTCGTGTCGTGTGGGCGAGCCCTGCTTTCGTTGAAGGCGGCGCTTTCCGCGAAGGCGATGTGCTCGCGCGCATCGAAGCGGCAGACTACGAACTCGCCGTCGTGCGCGCGCGCAGCCAAGTGGCGCAAGCGCAGGAAGGTTTGGCGCGCGAGGAAGCCGAAGCAGAGTTGGCGCGTCAGGATTGGGAATCGCTCGGCCGCGGCGAAGCTTCCCCGCTCGCCTTGCGCGAACCGCAAATGGCGCAAGCCCGCGCGACGCTCGCCGCCGCGCAAGCCTCGCTGCGCTCCGCCGAACTCGACCTCGCCCGCACCCAAATCCGCGCGCCCTTCACCGGACGCTTGCGTGAGCGCCGCGCCAATATTGGCGATTACGTCGCCCCCGGCGCGCCCGTCGCCACCATGTTCTCGACCGACGTGATGGAGATTCGCGTGCCGCTGACCGACGCAGATCTTGCTTCGCTGCGCACGCCCGTCGGCTTCAGTGCGAGCGCCGCCAATCCCGGCCCCGCCGCGCATGTCAGCATCACCCAGGCCGGCGCCGCGCGCGCATGGGAGGGGCGCTTGGTGCGTACCGAAGCCGCCATCGATCCGCGCACGCGGCTAGTTTACGGCATTGTCGCCGTCAACGACCCCTTCGGCGGCGCCGCACCGCTCGCGCCCGGCATGTTCGTGAACGTGCGCCTTGATGGCTCCGCGCGCGAAACCATGGTCGCCGCCCCGCGCAGCGCGCTGAAGCGCAATGAGTATGTTTACGTCATCGGCGCCGATAACAGCATCGACATCCGCCAAGTGCGCCCGGCGCAAACCACGGCGGAAGAAGTGTTCTTCCGCGAAGGCGTGGCTGATGGCGAACGCGTCGTTGTGTCCACTCTGCCCTCGCCGCGCGACGGCATGGACGTAACGCCGATCGACCGGCAAGGCCGCGCCATCGGCCCCGCCGCGGCGCCACAACAGAACACAGACGCCATCAGAGGGACCACGCCATGATGAAAGGCGTCGTCGATTGGTGGGGCCGCAATCCGGTCGCCGGCAATCTGCTCATGTTGATCTGCGCCATTGCCGGCGTGCTCTCCTTCATCAAGATGGAGAAGGAATTTTGGCCCTCTGTGCAGGGCGACGCCATCGTCATCGAAGCCTATTGGCCGGGCGCCAGTCCGCAGGACATGGAAACCCAGGTCATCCAGCGCATCGAAGAAGCCACGGCCGATCTTGAAGGCGTGAATTGGACCCGCGCGCGCAGCCAGGAAGGCTTTGGCTGGGTGCGCCTCTTGCTCGATCCCGGCCTCGACGCAGAAGCGCTGACCCAAACCGCGCGCTCGCGCGTGGAATCCATATCCGGCCTGCCCTCTGGCATGGACCCGTTGCGCGTCACGCGCGACGCAAACCGCAACTGGTCCATCATTCTTGGCGTTCACGGCGAGGTCGATGAACGCACTTTGCGCGATACGGCCGAGAATTTGCGCGACCGCATGGCGCTCTTGCCCGGCGGGGCCAACACCTATGTGTTCGGCGTGCGCCAACCGGAAGTTTCGATTGAAATTTCCGAAGCCAACATGCAGGCCTATGGCCTCACCTTCGACGAAGTGGCGCAAGCCGTTCGCGGCTCGTCACTCAACCTCTCCTCGGGCGCTGTGCGCACGGCGGACGGCGATTTCCAGCTGCAAACCCGCAATCTCGCCGACACCGCGCTCGATTTCAGCAATATCATCGTACGGCAAACCCCCGATGGCGGCGTGGTGCGCCTCAGTGATGTCGCCCACGTGGTTGATGGCTTCCAAGACACCAACCTCTATTCGCTGATGAATGGCGTCCCCTCCGCCATCATCTCGCTGCAGACGCCGGACCGCTTCAACATTTGGGAGACCAATGAAGCGCTGCAGAAGCTTTTGACCGAAGTGCGCGCCGAGGCGCCGCAGGGCGTTGAGATCACGATGATCTACAACGAGACCGAAGATTATAACGTGCTCATGGGTCAGCTGTTTCAAAACGCGATCCAGGGCTTTGTGCTGATCTTCCTGCTGCTCTTGTTGACGCTGCACCCGAAAGTGGCGTTCTGGTCGACGGTCGGCGTCGTCACCGCCTTCGCCGGCTCCTTCTTCATCCTGCCTTATGTGGACGTTTCGCTCAATTTCATGAGCGTGTTCGGCTTTCTGCTCGTGCTCGGCATTATGGTTGATGACGCCATCATTGTCGGTGAAGCGATCTACGAGCGCGCCGAGCGCGGGCAATCCGGCATCGATGCGTCGATCCTGGCCACGCAATTGGTGCTGAAGCCGCTCATGGCGTCAGTGTTCGTCACCATGATCGCCTTCAGCCCGCTCATCCTGATTGAAGGCGACGTGCAGCAGATCACGCGTTCGATCTCCATCGTGGTGATGTCGACGCTGGTGTTCTCGCTGATCGAGAGCCTCATCATCCTGCCGGCGCACCTGGCGCACGTCACCAAGCCGAACCCGACTGGCGACAGCCTTGGCAGCCGCCTGATGCGCTTGCAGCAGCGCTGCGCCCATTCCGTACTTTGGGTGGCGAGCCATTGGCACGGGCCCTTCGTGCGCCTCGCTACGCGCTTCCGTTATCTCACCTGGTCCGTGTTCGCAGTGATCATGCTGCTCTGCATCGGCCTCATCGCCTCTGGTCGCGTGAAGCAGACCTTCATGCCGGAGGTGGAGGGCGACTTCATGATCGCCTCGGTTACGCTTTCGCAAACCACGCCCTTCTCGCGCATGGAGCAAGTGGCCGCCCAGCTTGACGGCGCCCGCCTCGCGCTCGAGCGCGAAACCCAGGACCTCGCTGTCGTCGATCCCAATACCGGCCGCATGTCGCTGGGCGTCATCCGCTCTTGGAGCCAGTCGATCGAGGAAAATTCGATCACCGCCTATGTCGGCCTAACCCCGCCCGAAACGCGCGATCTGCGCTCTAGCGAAATCACCAAGCGGCTGGAAGAATTACTGGGCGAAGTGCCGGATGCGGAAACCATCAGCTTCTCTCTCAGCGGCAATTCCGCCCCTGCCATCGACATCGCTTTGATGGGCGAAAACACAGAGGACCTCGAAGCCGCTGTCGAAGAGATGAAGGCGCGCCTCCTTCGCTTCAGCAACGTCACCGCCGTGCGCGACAGCCAGGACGCCGCCATCGAAGAGCTCCGCTTCACGCTGCTCCCCGGCGCCGAGCAACTCGGCATCGATCTCGCTGAGGTCAGCCGCCAAGTGCGCCAAGCCTATTTCGGCGAAGAAGTGCAGCGCCTGCCGCGCGATGGCGACGATGTTCGGGTTTATGTCCGCTATCCCCGCGACGATCGCCGCACGCTCGAAAGCCTCGGCAGCTTCCGCGTCCGCACCAATGATGGCCGCGAAGTGCCGCTCGCTTCTGTCGCCACATGGGAGTTCGCGCCCGGCGTCACCGGCCTCGACCGGCGCCAGCGCATGAGCTCCATCCTGGTGACGGCCAACCTCAACGCCTCGGAAGCGCGCACTGAAATCATGCGCACGCTCGAAACCGAGTATTTCCCGCAATTCGACGCGCGCTTCCCAACGGTCACGCGTGAAAATATCGGTGAAGCAGAAAGCCAAGCCGAATTCATGAGCCAGCTCGGCGTGCTGATGCTGATGGCGTTTGCAGGGATCTACTTCCTGCTCGCTGTCACCTTCCGCTCTTACGCGCAGCCAGCGATGATCTTGTGCGTTATCCCGTTCGCCCTAGTTGGCGCAGTGCTGGGCCACCTCGTGCTCAATATACCTATCGCGCTCTTCTCCTGGCTTGGGATGATCGCCGCCATTGGCGTGGTCGTGAACGACAATGTCGTGCTGGTCGATCGCGCCAACCAGATTCGCGGCTTGTTTGCGATGCGCCGCAAGAACGCCGCCAATGCCCCTCTGCCGCAGGACGTCACACTGGAAGAAACTGGCGAAGCGTTGGCGCGCGATTATGAAGTGGTGAAAATCGACACCGATTGGGAGCCGCACGAGGAATTCATCGCCGAAGGCCTCGCCAGCAATTTCCGCGAAGGGCCGATTGAAATCATCGATGTGCGCGCCGCGGGCGAGGCCCATCGCGAACGCGTAGAAGAGCTGGAGGCGCTCGGTTTCGCCGTCATGCGGGTCAAGGCCGAGCGCGGCATTGTCGAAGCCTCGATCTCGCGGTTCCGCCAGATTTTCCTTACGTCAGTCACCGAATTCGTGGGCACCTCGCCTATGCTGCTGGAGAACGCCGCCATCGTTCAGTTCCTGAAGCCGATGGTCATCTCCCTGGCGTTCGGCGTGCTGCTCTGTATGCCCGCCACATTGATCTTGACACCGGCTTTCTACATGATTGGCGTCGACATCAAGCGCGCCGCAGGCGGGTTCTTCCGCGGCTACGGGCGTCTGCTCGGCGGCCGCCGTGAACGGCTTGCTCCGGCCGAGTAAGTTCAGTTGGAGGTTCGTGAATGATGCGGATGACACGGCGCGGCGTGGGCGCGTCCTTGTTTGCTTTGCTGGGCGCTGGTTGCGCCACCAGCTCCGGTTCAACAGCCGCGCCGCGCGCCGCCGCGGCCATCGGTTCTTTCGGCGTCGACCTTGCCGCCATGGATCCGAACGTGAAGCCGGGCGACGATTTCTTCCGCCACGTGAACGGCCAATGGCTCGACACGACGCAAATACCCGCCGACCGCACGCGCTGGGGCACGTTCGACATTCTGCGCGAAAAATCCGATCGCGAGCAGCGCGAAATTATCGAGGAGGTCGCCGCAACCGGAGGCGCGGCTGGGACTAACGCGGAAAAGATCGCCGATTACTACAACGCCTTCCTCAATCAGGACGCGATCGATGCGATCGGCCTCGCCCCGCTCCAAGCCGAGCTGGCCGAGATCGAGGCTATTCGCACGCACGAAGAGGCTGCCCGCCTCGCCATGCGCCCCGGCTTCGCCGTCGATTTCCCAATCGGCACGTACGTCACGCTCGATGAGCGCAATCCCGATCGCTACGTGGTCGGCATGAGCCATGCCGGCACCGGCCTGCCGGAGCGCGAATATTATCGCCGCACCGATGGCGAGTTCCCGCAAATCCGCGCCCAGTATGTGGCGCATCTCGAGCAAATGCTGACGCTCGCCGGCCAAAGCGATCCCGCCGGCAAGGCTCGCCGCATTATGGCGTTCGAAACCGAAATCGCTGAGCGCCATTGGCCCATCGCCGACCGCCGCGAGCGCGACCGCACCTACAATCGCAAAACGCGCGCTGAAATTCGCGCTCTGGCTGCGAACTTCCCTTGGGACGCCATGTTCGAAGCTCAGGGCCTTGGCGATGTGCAGGAAGTGGTGATCTCCGAGCTCTCGGCCATGGGCCCGCTCGCCACTTTGTTCATGGCGACGCCGCTCACCACCATCAAGCCGTACCTCGCCTATCACCTGATCAGCAATAACGCCGCCTTCCTGCCGCGCGCAATCGATGACGCGAACTTCGATTTTTACGGCAAGACGCTAAACGGTCAGCCAGAACAGCGCGAACGCTGGAAGCGCGCCGTGGCGCAAGTGAACGCCTCACTCGGCGAAGCCGTTGGCGAAATTTACGTGCAGCGCCACTTCTCGCCCACCGCCAAACAGGAGATGAGCGAACTGGTCGAAAATCTGCGTCGCGCTTATGGCGAACGGATCGACGCGCTTGCTTGGATGTCTCCGGAAACAAAAGTCGCGGCCCGCGAGAAGCTCGCGACCTTCCGCCCGAAGATCGGCTATCCGGATCGCTGGCGCGATTATAGCGCGCTCGAAGTCCGCGCTGGCGACGCCTACGGCAACAATAAGCGCAACAGCATCTTTAACTGGAACCATGATCTTGAACGCCTCGGCCGTCCGACCGATCGCGACGAATGGTTCATGACGCCGCAAACCGTGAACGCTTATTACAATCCGGTGTTCAACGAGATCGTGTTTCCGGCCGCGATCCTGCAGCCGCCCTTCTTCGATCCGAACGCTGATCCAGCTGTCAATTATGGCGCCATTGGCGGCGTAATAGGCCATGAAATGGGCCACGGCTTTGACGATCAGGGCGCCAAGTCGGATGCGCAAGGCGTGCTGCGCGATTGGTGGAACGCGGCCGATGTCGCCGCCTTCAGCCAACTCGTGGATAAGCTCGCCGCGCAATATGATGCATACGAGCCGCTGCCGGGCATAAGCGTCAATGGCCGCCTCACGTCCGGCGAAAACATTGGCGATAATGGCGGGCTGCAAGTCGCGCTCTACGCCTACAAGCTTTCGCTCGCAGGCCAGCCGGCGCCGACGCTTGAAGGGATTACCGGCGATCAGCGCTTCTTCATGGGCTGGGCGCAGGCTTGGCGTTCGCTGATCCGCGATCAGGCGCTGCGCAATCAGATCCTGACCGATCCGCACTCGCCGGCTAAGTATCGCTGCAACGGCACGGTTCGAAACATGTCGGCTTGGTACGACGCCTTCAACATCCAGCCCGGCGATGCGCTCTATCTGCCGCCGGATCAGCGCGTCGAAATTTGGTGATCACCTAGTGTCATTCCGGGGCACGCGGGAGCGTGAACCCGGAATGACGATTTTAGTGGCGCAGCTCTTCGAGTAGCCCGCCCATGCCATACACGGTGAGCGCCGCCGCAATCATCTGCGAAGACACGCTGACCGTGCGATTGCGCGCAGGGTCATAATAATATTCGCCGCCCAAAGCGTGAATATTGCCGTCAAACACCACCCCAACCACACGGCCGTCGCGATCCAGCAAACCGGAGCCAGAATTGCCGCTAATAATGTCGGTGCTTGTGGTGAAGTTCACGACAATGTCTGGATCAAGCTGCGCGCGCCGCCAAACTGGCGTCACCTGCGCATTGCTCGCTCTCAATAGATCGCTGAGCCGCGTAAACGGTCCGATCTCACCGCCGCCCTCGCTCCAACCCAATACCCGGCCATACGAAATCCGCGGCGAGAACGACGCTTCCGGATACATGGTCTCCTCAAACGCACGGAACCGCACCCGGCCAATGCGCTCATGGGCGCGCGCCATCGGCGCCTCCACATCATCGCGATAGCGCGCCGCCAAAGCGCGCGCATCGCCATCCCAGTTGCGCACAAACACAATCAACGGATCGTCAGACGCCGCCACCGCAGCCGCGCCGCCCGCCCATAATTGCGCGCGATAGACTGGATCGGCGAGGCGCGACCCGGCCAGTCGAGCGGCCAGCGCATCCGGCGCTTCCTCGCCCAGTATCTTGGAAGCCAATGCGGCATTCTCCGGACGCACATAGCGATCAAGCTGATTGAGCCAGATCGCGAGATTCAATTCCTCCCAATCTGCGCGTACGGGCCGCGCGCCGCGCACGAAAGCGTCAATCCGCGCCAATTGCGGCGGCGCATAGCGTTGCAAGCGCTCATCCTCCGGCTTTGCACGCTCTGCAGCGCCGCGCACAATCTCACGCGCCCACGCGAACAGAAGTGAGCGCTCGCCCGCGCGCGCTTCTGCATACTGGTGGGCGAAAAAGAACGGCCGATACCTCGCCTGCGCGCGCGCAATCTCGCCCCAGGCATCGCCGACTTCGCGCTGTGCGGCTTGATTGCGCGCCACCCGCGCCTGCAAATCCTCCTGCCGCGCCCGCACGCGCGCCACGCCCGCCGCATCGCTCAGCGCCGCGCGCCGCCCCTCATAAGCCTCCGCATCATTGGCGACTGTTTCCAGCGTGTCCGCCGCGATGCGGGCATGATCAGAACCACGCCCAGCATAAGCAGAAATGCGCGCACGCGCATCGTTCAACGCCGCCTCGCGCCACGGCGCGTACACATCGCGATCAAATTCAATCTCGGCCAGGGTCTTCAGGCGTGAGGTAAAACCTGGATTGCCGGAGACCAGCACGATCTCTTCCGCAAGCGGCGGCGTAATGCGCACATCCAAGTGCGCCGGCGTCGCGACGGGACGCCCATTCTGATAAAGCCGCAACACCGCGAAATCGATGCAGGTGCGCGGAAACTGGAAATTCTGTGCGTCGCCGCCAAACTGCGCCATCGCGTATTCCGGCGCGAACACCATGCGCACGTCATCGTAGCGACGATAGCGGTAGAGCGCGTAGCGCGCGCCTTCATACAATGTCGCTACCTCGCAGCGCAGCGCACCGGACGAGCATTCCGCTTCAATGCGCGCAATTTCGCCGTCGCGCACCTGCGCGAAAGGGCGCTCGCCCGCGCCTGCCGCTGCCGTCTCCACGCGCTCGGTGACATCAGCGATGCTCTCCAGCACCTGCACCGAAAGCCCCGGACAACGCGCCTCCTGCGCCCGCGCACGCGCGGCGAAGCCGCTGACAAAGTAATTATTCTCCGGCGTTGAAAGCTGATTGAGGCACGCCACCACGCAATGCTGATTAGTCAGCACCAAGCCTTCAGCCGAGACATTCACGCCTGAGCAGGTCGGCAGGCGCACGGTCGCCTGCATGGCCCGATCCAGCCAAACCTGATCCGGCGCCCAATCCATTTCCGCGCGCATGCGCGCGGTGGGAAAATTGTCGAACGTCCACATGCCCTCTTCCGCGCGGGCACGCGCGGCCAGCACCATGGAGGCCGCGCAGGCGGCGAGGACTGTGAGGAAAAATGTTCGCATCGGCGCTTCTGACTCGGGCGATTTGGCGCGAGAGAAGCGGATGGCCGGCGCCCGCGCAAGCGGCGGGCGCCGTTAGCCCCTTACTGTGGCGCCTCGGCCAACCCAAGTTCCGTCAGCATTTGTTGCTTCGTTTCGGGCGTGAGATCTTCGGCTTCATTGATGAAGTCGCGCGCATCATCGGCGCTGGCCCCGGTGATCCGCACGACAGCGCGGCCTGCTTCATCCTCGCCCGAAGCGTCCACATGCACTTCGCGGCCGCCGGCGTTAATCTTGATCTGGGCACGCTCCGAGGCGGCGCCATTTTCATCGGCCGCCACCGAAAACTCAAAACCCGGCAAGTCGATGCGTACACGCTCATTCCCCGACGGGGGCCCAGCATCAGCCGCTGCCGCACGCGCCTCGCCCAGCGCCAGCCGCGCCTCGTTTGAGTCCATGACGCCGGATACCCCGGCCTCGACTCGAGCCGCCGTGCGCACGCCGTCCGGCCCGCTAATCAGATAGATCTGCGTGGTCTCATCCGCCGCGATCTGCATCTCGTAGCCGCCGGCGGGCCCATCAGCGCTGTCCACCTCAACGCTGCAGGCGCCCAGGAGCGCAACAAGCCCGACCACAACCAGCCCACGCATGGCATTCTCCCTCTGCGGCGCGCGCCATCGCGGCGGGTGCGCCTAAGCTATCATGGGAGAGGATGCGTGTCCGAGCCTGCTCAGATGCAGCGATTTCAGCGAAACCGCTCGAACCGGACCACTTTCTCGTCCCGGTCGACATAAGCGACGCGGTAGCCCGCCCCCATCCAGGCGCGGGCATGGCTGTGATGGTCCTGATTGTCATTGGCCCAGAAGGAGCGGTGCTTGACCGCGCTCTGCGGCAACTGCTTGCCAATAATGCCTTCAATGTCCTCGAAGGTAAGCATTTCCGGGCGCCCCCCGCGCCGGTTCAAGTGCTCACGCAATGGCTCATACTTATAGGCCCGCACGACTCCGCTCCGCATCCGTAACAATGCTGACGGAGAAGAAGCATGAACTGATTTGCGCCTGTGGACAATTCGGCGCCGAGATTTCTACAAGCGAATTTTGCAGTCGTTTCGTGATCGCATTCATGGCGCCGGGCGCACGATCTGGCAGGTGTTCGGCGCGGCGTGCACATTGAAGCGATACTCAGCATGCGCCGGCACGCGCACATAAAACTTCGTGCTATCCGGCTCGGTGTATTCAATCACGTAATCATTGGGTCGGCGGCAGGGTTTCATCGCGCTGGTGAAGGTCGCGCAGTGCACGACCCCCGGACCATTATGCATCCACACTGATCCGTCCGCGCGTATCTCGGCCTCGCCGTGCGCTGCGCCTTCCGCGCGCGCCGCGTCATAGGCGGCTTCGTCTATAATGGGACACGGCGTCGTCGGCGCATTTGGCGGGGCCCAAGCCGGTCCGCAACCGGCCAGCACCAAACACAGCACCAGAGCCCGCATATTCGCCTCCCGCGCCAGCATCATGCACGCCGGCTCGCTCAAGCCAACACGATTGCAGCGCCAAATCGATCGGCGCAGATTGCGCCGAGCAGGGAGCCAGCTCGCATGAAAGATGTCGCCGTCGTATCCTACTGCCGCACCGGTATCGCCAAGGCCCAGCGCGGCGCGCTCAACCTGACGCACGGCATCCCGATGGCCGCGCATGTGATGAAAGAGGCCGTCGCGCGCGCCAAGATCGAGGCGGGCGAAATTGAAGATGTCGTGCTCGGCTGCGGCCTGCCCGAAGGCGCCACCGGCCACAACATTGCGCGCAACGCCGCGCTGTTCGCCGGCTTCGGCGCCGGCGTGCCGGGCATTACCGTGAACCGCTATTGCGGCTCCGGCCTCACCGCCGCCTCATACGTCGCCAACGCCATCGCACGCGGCGAAATTTCCTGCGGCATCGCCGGCGGCGTCGAATGCATTTCGTTGGTGCAGTTCAATCTGAACTTCAATGGCTTCTTCTACGCGCCGCTGCAGCAGACCATGCCCGCTGTGTGGTGGACCATGAATCAAACCGCCGACTTCGTAGCCGAGAAATACAAGATCACGCGCCAGGACCTCGATGCGTATGTGGTGATGAGCCAAAAGCGCGTCGCCGAAGCCAATGCACGCGGCGTGTATGCGGAAGAAATCGCCCCCATCACCACCACCATGAAAGTGACCGACAAAGCCACCGGCCAAGCCAGCGAAGTCGAAGTCACGCTCGATCACGATGAGGGCCCGCGCCCCGACACCACGCTCGAAAAACTCTCCGCACTCAAGCCGGTCCTGGAGGGCGGCACAACCACAGCCGGCAACGCCTCACAACTCTCCGATGGCGCCGCCGCCGTCGTGATGATGGACGCCGATCTCGCCGCGCAACGCGGCTTGCCGATCCTTGGACTTTGGCGCGGCTTCGCCCTCGGCTCCGTCGCGCCCGAAGAAATGAGCATCGCCATCACGCCCGCCATCCGCAAACTGATGCAGAAAAATGCGGTGAACGCCGCTGACGTCGATCTCTGGGAGCTGCACGAAGCGTACGCCGTCACCACGCTCTACAATCAGCGCCAGCTCGAAACCCCATGGGAGAAAACCAACGTCAATGGCGGAGCCATCGCCCTCGGCCATCCCTATGGCATGAGCGGCATCCGCTATCTCGGCTCAACCCTGATGGAGCTAGGCCGCCGCAACGCAAAACGCGCCATCGTCGGCGTTTGCACCGCTGGCGGCATGGCGACGGCGGCCTTGTTGGAGCGCTGAGTTAAGCCAAACCGTTCTTTGCGGCAGCCGCGTTCAAATTCTTATCTCGCGTCCAAATCTTCGCGCCCGGCGTCAGCGCGGTGGATGCGAGCAGATTCACATCAACATAACCAAGCCCGCTATTGGCCAGCTTGTGACGCTCCACAAACACCATCACTTCATCATGGCTTGCCGCCACAGCGCGCGGCAGATTGTTCAGATAGCGCAACACCTCCGCACGTCGCGCAACACTGCCGAGCGCGATCTCACCAATTACAAATGGATGCGTCAGCACTTGATTGCGTGTCAGCAGCGCGACGAGTTCATCGTCCGCCGTGCGCAAATGGTCGATCCAGACCGAAGTATCGACCAAAATCACGGCCGGCGGCGCGGCGGCGCTTTCGCCTTCGGGTCACTACCGCCCAAACGCGCTAGGCGGCGCGCGGACTCACGCTCGATCAGCGCTTTGAGCGCCTCGCGCACAAGCGCCGTTTTCTCGCCCAGGCCGGTCAAAGACTCGGCTTCGGCAAGGAGGTCGTCATCCAGGGCAAGCGTGGTTCTCATGCATTAATTATAGCATCATATGATGTCGCAATCAATGCTTATCGACCAGCAGCTTCCGTCGCACGGCGCTTGACCGCCGCACTGGCGCCCTTCATCGCAAATAACACCTTTCCGGAGCCCCGCCATGCATCTCGACCGCCGCGCCCTACTCCAAAGCAGCGCCGCAGCGCTTGCGCTTCACGCCTCGCCCGCGGCGGCGCGCACGCCGGATGAAAACGCCGACCGCCTGCTCGCGCGCATCACCGATGAGATGCTGAATGACTATCCCGAGAGCGCCACCGGCGCCGGCGTCGATAAGGATCGCTATGCGCGTCTGCGTTCGCGCCTCACCAATCGCTCGCCCGCCGGTCAGCGCGCCATTGCGCGGCAAACGCGGGCTTCACTGGCGCACTTGGAGCGGCTCGATCTGAATGCGCTCAGCCCCGCCAAGCGGCTCGACATTGATGTGGTGCGTACCGCGTTCGAACTCGCGGCGGAGGGCTTTGAATTTCCCTACGGCGATGTCGCTATCTTGAATAGCGGCTGGTCCTACCGCAACACGCCTTATGTGGTGGCGCAGAATGTCGGCGCGTTTGTCGAGATTCCCTCCTTCCTCGACTCCAGCCATCCGATCAACGAAGCCAGCGACGCCGACTTTTATCTCACCCGCATGGAAGCCTATGCGCGCCAGCTTGACGGCGAGACCGAGCGCATTCGCCACGATGGCGGCCAGGGCGTGGTGCTGCCCGATGCTTTGCTCGCCACAACACTCAGCCAACAACAAACCAGCCGCGCGCTGCCCTTCGAACAATGGGGCATTGTCACCTCACTCGCTGCACGCGCCGCCAGCGCCAATCTCAATGCGCGCTACGCCACGGACGCCGCGCGCATCGCGCAAGAGCGCATCGCCCCCGCGCTCGATCGCCAGATCGCCGCGCTGCAAGCGCTGCAGCCGCGCGCCACCAGCGAGGCCGGCGTATGGAAGCTTCCGCAAGGCGAAGCGTATTACGCCTGGGCTCTCCGCGCTGGCACCACCACCGACATGACGCCCGACCAAGTGCATCAAATGGGCCTCGAAGAATTGCACGCCCTGCACGCGCGCATGGACCCGATCCTGCGCTCGATCGGCTATACTGAAGGCAGCGTCGGTGCGCGCATGACTGCGCTTGGCTCGGACCCGCGCTATCATTTCGCCGAAGGCGATCCCGGTCGCGCCGAAATCATGGCCTTCATCGAAGAGCGCCTCACCGATATTCGCGCCCGACTGCCGCGCGCCTTCAACACGCTGACCCGCGGCTATCTCGAAGTCGTGCGCATTTCACCGGACGTGGAGGCCGGCGCGCCCGGCGCTTATGGCGGCGCCGGCACGATTGACGGCAGCGAGCCCGGCCATTTCTGGATCAATCTGCGCACCACAGCGCTGCACACCAAATTCGATCTCGCCGATCTCACCTATCACGAAGCCATTCCCGGCCACGTTTGGCAGGGCGAATACACGTTCCGCCAGCCGCTCATCCGCACTTTGCTCGGCTTCAACGCTTACAGCGAGGGCTGGGCGCTCTATGCGCAACAGATCGCCGACGAACTCGGCGTCTATGATGATTTCCCGGTCGGCCGCCTCGGCTATCTGCAATCGCTCGCCTTCCGCGCCTGTCGCCTTGTGGTCGATACCGGCATTCATTCCAAGCGCTGGACGCGCGAACAAGGCGTCGATTTCTTCGTGCGCGAAAACGGCTCCAGCCCTGATGGCGTTCGCAGCGAGGTTGACCGCTATTGCACCTGGCCCGGCCAAGCCTGCGGTTACAAAGTCGGCCACACCGCCATCAACCGCCTGCGCGCCAACGCGCAAACCGCGCTCGGCCAACGCTACGATGTCCGCGCCTTCAACGACGCCGTCGTCACCGGCGGCAATGTGCCGATGACCGTGCTGGGGCGTGTGATCGATGCATATGTGGCGGGGGCGCGGGGGTAGGCTTCCCTTCCCCTCTTGGGGAGGAGGAAAGAGCCACATGGCTCTGCTCACGCTGCAAAGCGCCTGCAAATCAAATGCCGGAGGACCAGCGCCGCTAGCGCATAATCAGCGCCAGGCAAGTAATGTCGTCAGCCTGCTCCACGCCTTCAGCGAAGCGCGCAACGTCGTCCTCAACCGCCCGCACCATGGCGGCCGCGTCGCGGCCATCGCGCGTCTTAAGCACGTCGAGCACGCGCTCCTCTCCGTATTCGGCGCCATGGCGATCGAACGCCTCGCTGACACCATCGGTGAACAGGAATAACGCATCGCCCTCGCCGAGATGCAGCGTCGTCACCGGCCAGCTTTTATCATGCACGATGCCGATAGGCGGCCCGCCCGTTGGCAAACGCGCGCTGCTGCCATCGGCGCGCAGCAGGTAGGGCGCGTTGTGTCCGCAATTGACATAGTCGAACTGGCCATTACGCGAATTCAGCACGCCAAAAAACAGCGTCGCGAACATGGAGGTGGGGTTTTGCGCGAACAGCAGGCTATTGACCCTCGCCATCATCTCCCCGATCGGCGCCGCCTCGCGCGCCGCCATCCGCAAGGTCGCCACGCAGAGGCACATGAACAGACTCGCCGGAACGCCCTTGCCGCACACATCGCCGACGCAGATAGCGAGCCGATCCTCGTCAAGCGGCAGAATATCATAGAGATCGCCGCCGACGTCTTTCGCAGCGATCATGTCGCCGAACACGTCGCAGCGCGCCAGAATGCTCGGCGCATCCAAAGCCCGCGGCAGCATTTCACGCTGGATCAACGCAGCGCTCGCCATGTCCGCGCGCGAACGCCGCTCCTGTTGAATGCGCGCCGAGAGCCGGGCGAACGCTTCTGAAAAATTCTGCAGTTCCGGCGTCGTACGGCCGAGATCGTGCGCAAGCTCGTCATCCAACTCGCCGCGTTCAAGCGCATGCAAGCCGTCCGCATAAAGGCCAAGCGCCGCGTTCAGGCCCTTGATCTGCTGGCCCAGTTGGCGAATGACCGCGCCCAGCGCATCCGGTGCGCTGTTCAACGCCTCAAGCAGCGCCGGGCGTGCGATACGCAACGCGCTGACTTCAGTGAGCGCGACAGCGCTGGCCGTGCGCGGCAAGTCGGCTAATGCGCCGATCTCGCCGATCAGAGCCGGTGCGCGAATGGTCGCCACGGGAAACGCCCCGCCAGCGCGCTCGCTGACGATGCTGACTTCGCCCTCAAGCATGATAATCGCGAACGCGCTGTCCTCGCCTTGCACCAGCAACTTGGCGCCGGCGACGAAACTCAGCTCCTGCCCAGCCTCCAAGACAAGCGTGAGCGCCGCATTTGAGAGATCGCGAAACGCCCCGATCTGGCGCAAAAGATCAACGCTCAATTGGTTCGCTCGCGCAAAATCACCGTCAGCTTATTGCGTCCCCAGAGGCTTCCATAGCGCAGCTCGCTGGCTAAGCCTCGCAGGAGGCGAAGGCCTGCGCCGCCTGACCGCCCGGCCTCAAGTTGGCGTAACTCGGCCTTGGTCACATCGAACGGCGCGCAACGATCGAATATGCGCAGTTCGACGCCCGCGGGATTTGCCCGCACTTTAAAGGCAATCGCTTTGTCGCCATCGGCGCGGCCGTGCATGATCAAGTTGGCGAGAGCTTCTTCCAGGCACACCTGCAAATCCTGACGCACTCGATCAGAGACGCCAGCCTCCAGCGCGATAGCGTCCGCCCACGCCACCGCCTTGCCCACTTCGGCGAGATCGTTCGCGACCGAGCGCCGGCGCACACGGACGCCTAATCAGGCGCCGCGCACGTGCGCAACCGCCGCATCGAGTGTGGGGTACACGCCCATCAGGTCGGCGGCGCCACTGGTTTCGAGCACGCGCGCCACGTTTTCTTGCGGCGCAGCAAGCGCGATGCGGCCGCCCTTGGAGGAGATGGCGCGCGCGCACGTCATCAAGGTGCGCAAGCCCATCGAGGCCATGAAGCTCACATCGGCAAGATCAACCACCAGCGCGCGCTTCGCGCCGGCGAGCACATTCATCTGCACGTCGATCTTGCTCGCGCCATCAATATCCAGCCGGCCCGACAGCACGGCGCGGGTCACATTGTCGGGAAGTTCTTCTGTTCGCAGCTGCATTTCTTCGCCCCTATTGGTGAGCGCAGATGAACGCCAAGCAAGCTTGCCGTCAAGAAGTCGTCACGAACGCATTTGCGACGGATAGATGAAGTTTTTACGAAGGCGCTCCGTGATCACCGCCCGAACTTCTGAAACTTAATCCGGCTCGGAATGATCTCCGTTACGCCCAAGCGACGCATCTTGTCTTCCTCATAGCTGTCGAAATCGCCTTCGAACCATTCGACGTGGCTATCGCCTTCAAACGCCAGAATGTGCGTCGCCAGCCGGTTCAGGAACCAGCGATCGTGGCTGATCACCACGGCGCAGCCGGCGAAATCTTCCAACGCCGCTTCCAGCGATTGCAGCGTTTCGACGTCTAGATCGTTGGTCGGTTCGTCGAGCAGCAACACGTTCGCGCCGGTCAGCAGCGTCTTGGCGAGGTGCACACGGTTGCGCTCACCGCCCGAGAGCTGGCCCACCTTTTTCTGCTGATCGCTGCCCTTGAAATTGAAGCTCGACACATAAGCGCGCGACGGAATTTCGCGATTGCCAACTTCGAGCACATCGAGCCCGCCGGAAATTTCTTCCCAAATCGTCTTTTTATCATCCAACGCATCGCGTGACTGATCGACGAAGCCGAGCTTCACGCTTTCGCCAATCTCGATCGTGCCTGCGTCTGGCATTTCCTGCCCGGTGATCATGCGGAACAGCGTGGACTTGCCGGCGCCGTTCGGCCCGATAATGCCGACAATGCCGCCCGGCGGCAGTTTGAAGGTAAGCCCGTCAATCAGGAGCTTATCGCCAAAGCCCTTCTTAAGCCCGGTGAACTCGATCACGTTCTGACCCAGGCGCGGACCGGGCGGAATCTGAATGGTCGCAAACGTCTGCTTCTCGCGCTCGGCCTGCGCCGCCATTTCTTCATAGCGCTGCATCCGCGCTTTGCTCTTGGCCTGACGCGCTTTTGGCGATTGGCGCACCCATTCCAGTTCGCGGCTCATCACCTTCTGACGGCCTTCGGCCTCGCGCTCTTCCTGGCTCATGCGCTTGGCCTTCGCCTCCAGCCAGGCGCTATAATTGCCTTCGTACGGAATGCCCTTGCCGCGATCGAGTTCGAGCGTCCACTTCGTCACTTGATCGAGGAAGTAGCGATCGTGGGTGACCAGGATCACACAGCCCGGAAAGTTTTCGAGATGATGCTGCAGCCAGGCGACGCTTTCGGCGTCCAAATGGTTGGTCGGTTCGTCCAGCAGCAGCATGTCGGGCTTCGACAACAGCAACCGGCACAAAGCCACGCGCCGCCGCTCACCGCCAGAGAGCCGCTCCACGCCGCTATCGTCTGGCGGGCAGCGCAGCGCATCCATCGCCATGTCGATTTTTGAATCGATGTCCCAGGCTTCGGCGGCGTCGATCTTTTCCTGCAGCGCCGTCATCTCTTCCATCAGCTCGTCGGTATAATCTTCCGCGATCTTCATGCTGATTTCGTTGAACTTGGTGACGAGCTGCTTCTCCACGCACCAGCTCTCGACATTCTCGCGCACATTCAGCGCCGGATCGAGCTGCGGCTCCTGTTCGAGATAGCCCATTTTGGTGCCGGCCATGGCGAAGGCCTCGCCGGTGAAATCCTTGTCCATCCCGGCCATGATCTTCATCAGCGTCGACTTACCCGAGCCGTTGACGCCGACCACGCCAATCTTGGCGTCCGGGAAGAAGGACAGCCAGATGTTCTCGAACACCTTCTTGCCGCCCGGATAGGCCTTGGTGAGGCCCTGCATGGAAAAGATGTACTGCGCGGGTTGAGCCGCCATGGGTGCGCCTGCCGTGTCGAGGGTTGGGATTTGGGGGTGATGTAGCGGCTCGACGGCGGCGGCGGAAGGGCGTCCTGCGGCCCCAGTGCGGCGGCGGCGCGGGCGTTAACGGGCCGGTCACCAAATAATCGCGGAAAATCCGCCGCCCCCCGCTGCTGCGGCAATCCTTCCTTCAGACCGGCGCGCGACAGTGCGTTGCTCCAGAACGGAACACCGACGCCATGTCCGACGCCGCGCCGCCTGCCGACAAGACCGCTGCGCCCGCGCGGCGCGACCCGCATGAGCAGTTCGCGGCGACGTTGCCGCTGGTGCTGGAAAACCTCGCCATCAGCCGCAACCTGCGCGCAGGTGCGACGCTCCTGTCGTCGCTCATCGCGCTGATCTGGGTCGACTGGCGGCTGGTCGCCGGCGTCGTGGCGCTCATCCTCCTTCATGAAGGCGTGACCTTTCCCTGGATCCTCAAGCGCGTGGTGACGCCGCTGGCGGCGCGAGACCCGAAGCGCGCGCACATCCTGTTCGCCACGGCGAACGCGTCCGGCGCGCTGCTCTACACCGCGACCTGGGCGCCGGTGATGGCGTCGGGCGGCGTGCTCGGAGCCTTCCTCGGCGCAGGATGGTTCTGGGGCACGCTGATCCACAACATGACCTACAATTCCCGCGACCGGTTGATCTTCGTCACCTGCATGACGCCGCCTGTCGTCGCCGCCTTGGCGGTGCCCTTCTACCTCGAACTGCCGTGGTGGGGACCGTGGGTGGCGATGTACCTCACGGCGCAAGGCGTCGTGGCGATGCTCATGGCCACCCGGGACCGCAACAAGCTCGCCATCGCCGCCGAGCGGCATGAGAAAGCCCGCCACATCGCCGAAGAAGCCAACATCCAGAAGTCCCGCTTCCTCACCACGATGAGCCACGAGCTGCGCACGCCGCTCAACGCCATCATCGGCTATGCGGAAATCCTCGAGGAAGACCTCGAAGCCGCCCCGGAAGATGCCAACGCCGACGACGCGCGCCGGATCCGCCGCGCAGCGCGCCATCTTCTGCTGCTGATCAATGAGGTGCTCGATCTCTCGAAGATCGAGGCGGGACGGCTGGAACTCATCAACGGCCCCGTCGACGTCGCCGCCCTGCTGCGGGAAGTCGAGGAAACCGTGCGCCCGATCGGCGCCGGCAACGGCAACAAGGTCGTGCTCGACATCGTCGGACGCATCCCCACGCTCGAGATTGACGCCGCGCGGCTCAAACAGTGCCTGCTCAATCTGGCGACCAACGCCTGCAAATTCACCAAGGACGGCCGCGTCACCATCCGCGCCTCGATGGAGATGCGCGCAGGGGCGTCGGTCCTCGAAGTCGCCGTCATCGACACGGGCATCGGCATCTCCCACGAGGACCAGGCGCGCCTTTTCCAGCCCTTCGTGCAGGTCGACGGCGCAGAGACGCGCAAGCAGGACGGCACGGGCCTCGGCCTCGTCATCACGCGCAAGCTCGCCCAGGCGATGGGCGGCGACGTCGCGCTCGTGTCCTCGCCGGGCCTCGGCTCAACCTTCACGCTCACGATCGCTGCGCGCGTCGCCGCCGAAGTCGCGCCGTCGAACCAGCTTTCCGGGCCGGTGGTGCTGGTGATCGAAGACGATCCGACCGCGCGCGACCTGACCGTCCGGGCGCTGACGCGCCTGTCCTTCAACGTCCGCGCGGCCACGAGCGCCGCCGAAGGTCTCGCCATGATCGCCGAGGAAGCCCCCGACCTCGTCATCCTCGACATCCATCTTCCAGACATGAGCGGCTGGGACGTGCTCGCCCGCCTCAAGACAGGCGAGAAGACCTCCGCCCTGCCCGTGCTCGTCGTCACCATCGACGACGACCGGGCGCGCGCGCTTGATCTCGGCGCGTGCGATCACATGCAGAAACCCGTCGATCGCGACCGTCTCACTGCCGCCGCCGTGCGCTTTGCGCTGCCGCACCAGCCCCGTATCGCCGCGCCGACGCCGGTCGTGATTGCCGCAGAAGCGCGAAAGGCTGGCTAGCCGCGTCTCCGCATCGCGCGCGCCCGCATCGCGAACGTTTCTCAACAGCAGCGCGCCGCGCCGTTTGCAGGAACTACAAGCCATCACGCCTGTTCATCCCGGGAACACAAGAACCCGGAGTCGCATAATGGCCGTCGCAAAGCAGACTGAACCCCGCAAGAAGACCCCCGCCAAGGCCGTCGCGAAAAAAACCACCGGTCGCAAGGCGATGGACGCCGTAGCGATGCTGGAAGCCGATCACCGCGAGGTCGAGAAGATGTTCAAGGCGTTCGAGGCCGCGCGCGGCGACGCCCGCAAGGCCGAACTCGCCGCAAGGATATGCAAGTCGCTGCGCGTGCACACCGAGATCGAAGAAGAAATCTTCTACCCCGCCTTTCTTGAAGCCACCGGCGAGGAAGACATGAACGACGAGGCGATCGTCGAGCACGATGTGGTCAAGAGGCTCATCGCCGAGGTCGAGGAAATGACGCCAGGCGAGGACTTCTACGACGCCAAGATGAAGGTGCTCAGCGAGATCATTGCGCACCACGTCGAGGAAGAAGAGGAAAAGGGCGGCATGTTTGCGCAGATGCGCAAGAGCAACGTCGACCTCGTAGCCCTCGGAGCCGAGATGGCCGCGCGCAAGAAGCAATTGATGCAGGAGCACTGAGCCGCATCAGCGGCGAACATTTTCCAGATAGGCGCGATAAAGCCGATGCGCGTGCGCAGTGATGTCCGGCGCGTAGCGGACGCGGAGGTCGCGCGCCTCCGGCTCGTCTCAGGCTTGGGTCGCGCCTTCCAGCCACTCGATGTCGATCGGTGTCGGCGCAGTCAAGTCGGCGCGCGTGCGCCGTAATCCGTCCGTGCCGACGATGAGGTCCTGTGACCCCAGCAAGGCCACCGGTCGCGCATCGAAGCGCAGGCCCTTGCGCCGCGCCACGCAGCCGTAACCGCAATAGGGATAGACGAGGAACGCGCCGACGACGCCGTCGAGCGGCTCGTCGGGCAACCCGTC
>JANRIP010000064.1:0-159850 GCA_033764855.1 Hyphomonadaceae bacterium
GCACCAAGCTCGCGGCGATCACGCCGCCGGGCGCGGATGGCAGGCCGCATGCGGATGCCGCGCGCGCGGCGCTGCTGATTACCCGCGCGGAGGCAATCACGCGCGCGCAGATCATCCCCGCGCATCAACGCGCCGCGGCGGCATTGCGCGCGCTGCGTCCGCGCGCGACGGCGGAGGCAGGCATTGGGCGGCTCCCTGATGGGGCGGATTATTATCGCGCCGCGCTGCGCATCGAGACGACGACCGAGCTCACGCCGGATGAAATTCATCTGATCGGCTTGGCGCGCGTGCGCGCGCTCACCCAGGAGCTTGATGTGGCGCTGCGCCGCCAGGGACTGGCGCAGGGCGCCGTCGGCGCGCGCCTTGCCCAACTCACCGCCGATCCGCGCCATCAATATGAAAACAGCGACGCCGGGCGCGCCCAATTGCTGGCCGATGTGAGCGCGCGCGCCACGCGCGTGATGACGCTTGCGCCGCGCTGGTTTGAGACGCTGCCGCGCGCGCCGCTCGAAGTGCGCCGCGTGCCGGCGCTCGCCGAAGCCGGCAGCCCCGGCGCCTATTATGATCCGCCCGCGCTCGATGGCTCGAAGCCGGGCATCTATTACATCAATCTGCGCAATCTCTCGGAGATGACGCGGATCGATCTGCCGACGCAGGATTATCACGAAGCCGTCCCCGGCCATCACTTCCAGGTCGCGCTGGCGCAAGAGCAAACGCAAATCCCATTGCTGCGCCGGCTGATCGCCTTCAACGCCTATGGCGAAGGCTGGGGCCTTTACGCCGAACAATTGGCCGATGAACAGGGCTTTCACGATGGCGATCCGGTCGGACGCATCGGCTATTTGCGCTGGCAATTATGGCGCGCGGCGCGGCTGGTGGTGGACACCGGCCTTCACGCCAAACGCTGGCCCCGCCAGCAAGCGATCGACTATCTGACGCAAACCCTTGGCGATGCGCCGGGCGTGATCGCCACCGAGGTTGATCGCTACATTGTGTGGCCGGGCCAAGCTTGCTCCTACGAACTGGGCCGGCGCGAAATCGCCCGGTTGCGCGAACATGCGCGCACGCAGCTGGGTCCCGATTTCGATCTGCGCGGCTTCCATGATGCGGTGCTGATGAACGGAGAAGTTCCGCTGAACGTGCTCGACGAATTGGTTGAGGACTGGATCCCGGCGCAGCGGCGCGAAGCCGAGCGCGCGCGCAACCAGCGCTAGGCGCCGCGCCCACGGGCTGGCGGCGAACTGAAAGCGCGGCGTTTTTGACACAAGCGCGTGAGCGCGAAGCCGCTACCGCAAAACGCCGCGCGCTCGCCGCAAACTAGCCGCGATCACAGCGCGACCCTTACCGCATTGCTTCGGGTCCGGACGAGTCTTGGGAGGGACTTCTCCATGTCATCACGCTTCTTCAAGCGCGCAGCTCTAGCAGCCTGCGCGCTCATGCTGGTTTCTTGCGCATCACAGTCGGCCGACAATGAGCGCGGGCGGATGGATGAACAATATGCGGCCGAGGACGCCGGACGCGCGCCGCCTCCGCCTCCGCCGCCTCCGCCGCCGCCCATGCCGAGCATTGCTGGCCTCACGGGAAACCGCGCCATGGCCGGCATGCCGTATGCGCAAATCGCGCCCCAGCCCATGCCGGGGGATGTGAACACGGAGAATTATGAAGAGACCGATCCCAACCCGATCCATGTCGTCGCGGAAGAACCGGTTTCAACCTTCTCGATCGATGTCGACACCGCCTCATATTCCAACATACGCCGCTTCTTGAATGACGGCCAATTGCCGCCGCGCGATGCGGTGCGGATAGAAGAGCTGATCAATTATTTCCGCTATGATTATCCGCTGCCGCAGGACCGCACGACGCCCTTCTCAACCACGGTTTCCGTTGCGCCCTCGCCGTGGGCGCAAGGGCGTCAGCTCGTGCATATCGGCTTGCAAGGCTACAACATCATCCCGCGCGAGCGCCCCCCGCTCAATCTGGTGATGCTGCTGGATGTGTCCGGCTCTATGGGCGAGCCGAACAAACTGCCGCTGGTGCAGCAAAGCTTCCGCATGCTGATCAATCAGCTCAATGCCCGCGACCGCGTTTCGATCGTGGTCTATGCGGGCGCGGCGGGCGCTGTGCTGGAGCCGACGCCGGGCAATGAACAGGCGCGCATACTCGCCGCGCTGGACAATCTGCACGCAGGCGGCTCAACGGCTGGCGGCGAAGGCTTGCGCCTCGCCTACACGTTGGCGGAGCGCAACTTTAACCGCAACGCCGTCAATCGCGTCATCATCGCCACCGATGGCGACTTCAATGTCGGCATCACCGATCCCGAGCAATTGCAGGATTTCGTCGAGCGTAAGCGCGACACCGGCATCTACCTCTCCGTGTTCGGCTTTGGCGGCGGCAATTATAATGACGCGCTGATGCAGCAGCTGGCGCAGAACGGCAATGGCGTCGCCACCTATATCGACACGCTGAACGAAGCGCGCCGCGTGCTGCATGATGAGATGGCCTCGAACATGTTCACGATCGCCAATGACGTGAAGATCCAGGTCGAGTTCAATCCCGCGCGCGTCGCTGAGTATCGCCTGATTGGCTATGAGACGCGCATGCTGCACCGTGAGGATTTCAACAATGATGCGGTGGACGCTGGCGAAATCGGCGCCGGCCATTCCGTCACCGCGATTTATGAAATCACCCCAGTGGGCGGGCCAACCTTCACCGAACCGCTGCGCTATCAGCAATCGGCGGCGCCCGCGCCAAGCACGGCGGGCGAACTCGCTTTCCTGCGCATCCGCTACAAGCTGCCGGGCCAGGATACGTCGCGCCTGATCGAACGCCCGATCACGGCAGCGGACAGCTACGCCTCGATCGACCGCGCCCCGGAATCGACGCGCTGGGCCACGGCTGTCGCCGGCTATGGCCAGCTCTTGCGCGGCGATCCCTATCTGGCGCGCGACTATCGCTGGGATGACGTGATCGCCCTGGCGCAGAATGCGCGCGGGCGGGATGAATTTGGCTGGCGCGCCGAGTTCGTGCAGCTGGCCCGCGCCGCGGCCACGGCGGCGGCGCTGCCCACGGCGCAGAACGCCCCCCGGCCCGAACCGCCGCGGCCCACGCGCTAAGCGAAAATGTGAAAAGGGCGCCCCGAGGGGCGCCCTTTTTGCTGCGGGCTGCGGCGAATTGTGAACGAGCCGCCGAGCCCGCTTCTGCTGGGCGGGACAGCACGCTAATTTCCGCCCATGGGATCGGGGACGCGCAGACTTTACGCCGTTGGCGGCCTGGTGGCGGGGCTGGCGCTGACCGCGCCGGTGATTTGGTATTTGCTCTACCGCCAAACCCATGGCGACGCCGATCTCAACATCGTCGCCGCCGTGTTTTTCGGTTTGGTTGGGCTGATCGGCGTCAATATGGCGCTCCGCTCAATTTGGATCATGATCCGCGGACACTAGCCGCAGCGTCGAGGCCCGTTAGGCCGCCTTGACGAAACGGAGCACTTCGCTGGGTTCAGCGTCGATGTGCGGGCCGTTCATGACCGGCTTGAGCGCCTGGGCCAGATCGGCTTCGACATATTCGCGCGCATCGCGCTCATCGTCCTGGCAGATCAAAATGTGCGTGGCGCCGAGTCGCTGGGCCTGCGGCCACTGCTCATGCGTGGCCATGCGCTTGGACAAATTGCCGGTGCGCGAAAGGAAAAGCGGGATCCAGCCGCGGCCGCCATGGCCGGGGCGGGCGAAGCAATACACCGCCGGACGTTCCGGGAAGGCCGCGTCCGGGCGGTGCGCCTCGAAACGATGCAAACGGCCTGAAACACCACGGAAAATCACGTCGCTCATTCTGCGCCCCCAAGATCAAGATGATTGAAGTTCTCTATCTGTTCCGAAACTAATCGAGTCAGATGTTCTTGTAAAGTTCCGGTTCACCACTTTTGCGTACGCCTTTGTCGCGGAAGCGAAATTTCTGCAGCGCTTTTGCGAAGCCGCCGAATTTGCGATCATGCCGTCATGAACGCGCCCGCCCCCAATCATTGCGCGCACGGCCACGGCTCGCACGATCGCGCCGCGCACTTGCACGCCGCCGAAACCATCTGCGCCAATGCTGGCGAAGCGCTGACGCCGCTGCGTCGGCGCGTGCTCGAATTGCTGATCGATCAGCCTGGCCCGGCCAAAGCCTATGACCTGCTGCCGCTATTGGATTCGGACACGGTGAAGGCGAAGCCGCCAACCATTTATCGCGCGCTCGATTTTCTGGTGCGCATGGGCCTCGCCCACCGCATTGAGAGCCTCAACGCCTTCATCGCCTGCGATGTGGGCGCGTGCGGGCGCTCGGCCATGTTCCTCATCTGCACCGAATGCGGACGCGCGGAAGAGTTTGATGCGGGCCACGCCCTCGTCGATCTCGCCGACGCCGCCAAGCGCGACGGCTTCGCCATCCAGCGCACCACGATCGAAGCGCAAGGATTGTGCGGCCAATGTCAGCAGCGGTGAGCCTCGCGCCGCTTTTGCCGGCACCGCTCTATCAGGGCTCGGTCAATACCTGGGAATGCGATGAAGGCGGACACTTGAATGTCCGCTTTCACATCGAACGGCTGACCTACGGGCTGATGCATTTCACGCATGCGCTGGCCATGCCGCGCGCCTTCACGCCTGGGGCGATGTCGACCTTGGCGCCGCTCGATCTGCATATGCGCTTCCATCGCGAAGCGCTGCCGCCCGGCCCGCTCAGCATGCATGGCGCAGTGACGCAGATCGGCGAAGACGACATCACGCTCTGCTGCGACATGCGCCATCCGGACGGCGCTTACGGCACCACCTTCACGCTGCGCGCCGCGCACGTTGAGACGAGTACGGAGAAGCGCTTCGCCTGGTCCTCGCGCACGCGCGCGGCGGCGGAAGCGCTGAAGCGCCCTTTGCCGGCCCATGCGGCGCCGCGCTCGATCGATCTGACGCGCACGCCGTGCGAAGCTTCGCGGGCGCGGGCCGCTGAGCTTGGGGCCATGCGCATTGGCGCCACCGGCGTGACGCCCGATCAGTGCGACGCGTTTGGCCGCTTGCGCATTGAGCATTTTTTTGGACGCGTTTCAGATTCCGTGCCGTGGCTGCTCGCCAATTATCGGCGCGGGCTTGCTTCGAGCGGCGCCGTCATGCCGGCGGGCGCGGTGGTCGAGGCGCGTATCGCCTTCCGCAAACGCCCGCGGGTTGGCGATCTGATCGAGATCCATTCCGGCGTTGTCGAGCTGTTCGGCAAAACCATGCGCATTGTGCACTGGCTGTGCGATCCAATCAGCGGCGGCGCCTGGGCGACGTTCGAAGTGGTGGCGCTGAGCTTTGACAAGGAAACTCGCAAAGCCATCGAGCCGACGCCATCGGCGCGCGAAGCGATCGCCAAGCAGTTCGTAAAGCTGACGATTTAGATTTCGGACCGCGAGCCTTCAGGCTCGCTTGCGCGTCTGAAGACGCGCGGTCCGATCAGTCCACTTCGGTGAAAGAGCGGCCGGCCATCAGCATGGCCGCTTCAATGGCGGCGCGCACGCGGTCGGGCCGCTCCATGGGCAGCATGTGGGTGGAGCCCTCCACCGTGGCGACACGCGCGCTGGGGCGCAGTGCGGCGATCTTCTGCATCGCCGCCGCAGACAGCGTAGAGTGATGCTCGGCGCGTAACAGCACGAGCGGGCCGGAGCCAGCTTCGAGCGCCGACCAGGGATGATTGCGCTGCGCGCAGAAGGTCGCCGCCTCATAACGCGGATGGCAGGCAAGCTTCACCGCCCCCGATGGCGTGTCGACAAACCCGTCCGCGACATAATCTTCGATCATGTCCGGCGTGAAGCTTTTGAACACGCCGCGCCCGGTGAAGGCTTGCACCGCGGCGGCGCGGCTCGGGAAACGCCGGCGCCGATGCAACGCGCCGTGCGCCAGCGGCATGAAACCGCGATTGAGCGCCGGCGCAAACGGCAATTCGGAAAACGCATAAGCGGCGGCGGGCAGGATCACTGGCTCGAACAGAGCGAGTGAACTGACCAGATCGGGGCGACGTCCCGCTGTCAGCAGCGAGACCGTGGCGCCCATGGAGTGGCCGGCGAGCGTGACCGGTTTGGTGAAGTGGCGCTCGAGCAGCGCGATCAGATCGTTGCGGTGGCGCCGCCAGGACGTGTAGCCGAAAATGCGCGCCTTGAGCTGGGTGCGCCCGTGGCCCCGGGCATCGAGCGCCAGCACATGGTACTTTTCGCCGAGCGGGGCGAGCAAAGTGCGATAGGTGCGTGCGTTAAAGCCGGTGGCGTGCAGGAACACGATGTCGGGCGTGGGCGTCTCGGCGCCGAAAGCGATGCCGGCCATCGCCCCGCCTGGAACCTCATAGCTCACGCGGCGAAAATTCTCCGCCGGCGCGGCTTCGGTTTGGGCGGGCTCCGTCACGGAGCGTATCTGGCGGCGCCCGACGGCGCGATCAAGCTTTGTGGAACTCGCAAGGGAACTCATCCGAACACGCGGCGGAGAATGTCAGTGGTGCGCCGCGCCGGATCGCGGCGGATCGCGCGCTCTTCATCGCCAATATAGAGAAAGGCGCCGTCGAGCGCCTTGGCGGTCGAGAAATCGACGATCTCATCACGAAAATTATTGGTCATGGAGGCCATGCCGACCTGACGCAGCGCCTCGCGCAGCAAGGTGAAGACGCCGGAGGAGGTTAGCGTATCGCGCATCGGCGTGCGCAGCGCGCGGGTGAGACCGGTTTCGGTGCGCTCGCGCAGATAGAGCGTGGCGGAATTGTCCGGCCCGCGCACGATGTCGATGGCGTCGCCAATGGTCATGTCGCGCACGGCGTTGAGGAAGAGGCGCCCCGCCGCCGGCATGGTGCGTTCGGCGGCGTGGTTGATTTCCTCCTGCAGCGCATCGAGCGGGCCGGCGAAGCCAAAACCGCGCAGATTGGTCTGCGCGGTTCCCAGCAAGCCAGGCAGGGGAATGCGCACGCGCGGCTCGCCGAAAAAGCCATTGGGCTGACCGAGGCGCGTGACCGCGTTCATCGCGCCGAGGCCGAGCGCATCGCGTATGCCGCGCGTCGCATCTCCTTGCGTCAGGCTGTCGAGTAAGGGCTGGGCGGCCCAGGCCGGCATGGCGAAGGCCGCAGCCGCGAACACCAAACCGCGCCGGGAAAACTGATTCTGCATGGGCGAAGTTTACAACGCCGACAGGCTCGTTGCGGAACGCGACCGATGCGCTGTCACAACATGTCTTCAAGATTGACCGCTTAGCATCAGACAAGCCGCTGAAACTGTGACATAAGTCTCGCTGATGAGCCTGACTGAACTCCTGCCCAACCTGCATTACCCGACCCGCGCCGAAAAGCTTGCGGACGGCTGGGTGCACGGCGTCGGGCTGGTGGTGTTCTCGATCGCGGTAATCACCCTGCTCGGCCTCGCCGCCTGGCAGGGCGGATTGGGTATGGCGGCGGTGGTGGCGATTTACGCCGTCGGCGTGCTCACCATGATCGGTTGTTCGATGGCCTACAATCTGGCCGAAAACTCCAAGCGCAAAAGCTTGCTGCGCCGGTTCGATCACGCCGCCATTTTTCTGATGATCGCCGGCACCTACACGCCCTTCACCACGCTGCGCTTTGAAGGCGCGTGGTCCGTGGGGATGACCGCCGTAATTTGGGGTCTCGCGATTATCGGCGTGCTGGGAAAACTGTTTCTGCCGCAAATCTCCAAGAAATTCTGGGTGGCGCTTTATATCGGCATGGGCTGGCTGGTGGTGGCGGCGATGGGGCCGCTGGTGAGCGGGGTGCCGCTGGCCGCCGTGATCCTGCTGGTTGTGGGCGGCGCGCTCTATACGATTGGCGTCCACTTCTATGCTTGGCAGACCCTGCCTTTCCGCCGCGCCATCTGGCACGGCTTCGTGCTGGTGGCGGCGGGCGTGCACTATGCCGCGGTGATGACGGGCGTTGTGTTCGGGTGACGCTGACGCGGCTTTCGTGCTAACCAGCCGCCATGTCTGAATGCTTCCAAGTCCAAATCGAAAACAATATTGCGCATATCGTGCTGAGCCGGCCGGATGCGTTCAATTCCATGCCACGCGCATTCTGGAATGAGCTGCCGGCGATCGTGCATGACATTAATGATCACGCCCGCGCGCGGGTGATTGTGGTGTCGTCCACCGGCAAACATTTCACCTCGGGCATGGACCTCTCCGTATTCACCGACGGCGAAAGCCTGAGCGGCGCCAGCGCCGACCCATATGCGCGCGCGGAAGCGTTCCGCCACTTCGTACTGACGCTGCAAGAAACGTTCTCGTGCTTGGAAGACGCGCGCATGCCGGTGTTGGTCGCAGTGCAAGGCGGCTGCATCGGCGCCGGCGTGGACATGATCTCCGCCTGCGATATCCGCTACGCCACCGAAGATGCGTTCTTCCAGATTCAGGAAATCAATATCGGCATGACCGCCGACGTCGGCACCTTTCCGCGCCTGTGCAAACTGATCCCCGAAGGCTGGGTGCGCGAGCTGGCTTATGCCGGACGTCGCTTGCCGGCGGCGAAGGCGAAAGAGATCGGCCTGGTGAACGAGGTGTTCCCCACGCACGAAGCGATGCTCGCACATGTGATGGAGCTGGCCGCCGAAATCGCGCAGAAATCGCCGGTGGCGGTGGCGGGCTCCAAGCGCATGATCAATTATGCGCGGGACCATTCAACTGCGGACGCGCTCGATTACATCGCCACCTGGCAAGCCGGCATGTTCGCGCCGCCCCATATGATGGAGGCGTTTGGCGCAAAGGCGCAAAAGCGCGCGCCGAATTTTCCGGATTTGTCTCCGCTGAAGAAGAAAATGTGAAAAGGGACTAGGTTTCAGGGACTAGGGGCTAAGGGATGGCGGTCACGAACTATCGACAGCTCACCGTTTGGTCCAAGGCGATGGATGTGGCGCAAGAAATTTATCGAGTCGGCCGCTTGATGCCTAAACAGGAAGAGTATCGCCTCACCAGCCAACTCATACGAGCGGCCATATCCATTCCTGCCAATATCGCCGAGGGCCACACACGCGCGACGCGGAAGGACTATGCGCATTTCATCAGCATTTCGCGAGGCTCCGCAGCTGAGCTTGAAACGCTCGTGTTGCTCGCTGAGCGCAGCGCTCTTTTGCCGCCTGGAGAAACCCGCCCACTGCTCGCATCCATTGAAGAAATTGGGCGTATGCTGACCGCGCTCCATGCACGCCTAAAGAGCCCTAGTCCCTAACCCCTAGAACCTAGCCCCCACATGACTGTTCACAACATCGCCCCTGGCCGCAATGCGCCGCATGAAGTCAACGCTTTCGTGGAAATCCCGCAAGGCGGGCTGCCGGTGAAGTATGAGGCCGACCACGATACCGGCGTGTTGTTCGTCGATCGCTTCCTGCACACCTCGATGATCTATCCGTTCAATTACGGCTTCATCCCGCAAACGCTAGCGGAAGATGGCGATCCGATCGACATTCTGGTGGTGACGCCAATGCCGGTCGTGCCGGGCTGCGTGATCCGCTCGCGCCCTGTCGGCGTGCTGCTGATGAGCGATGAGAAAGGCATGGACGAGAAAATTCTCGCCGTGCCGGTGGATGCGCTGAACCCCTACTATAGCAACGTGCAGTCATTCGAAGATTTGCCCCCGCTCATGGTGGCGCAGATCCAGCACTTCTTTCAGCACTATAAGGATCTCGAACCCGGCAAGACCGCCAGCATCGGCGAATGGGCCGGGCGCGACAAAGCGTATGAGCGGATCAAGCTGGCGATCGGCAATTATCGCCCATGATGGATTCGGAGATGGCGGCGCGGCTGACCGAGGCGCTGGTGGCGGCGGCCGGGACAGAGGCTGAATTGGTGTCGGCGGAGATCACCATTCTCGCGCGCCGCGAGATGGGCGGGGCGGTGCGCGTCTCCACCACGCGCCGAACCAAAACGCTGCTGTTCCTTTCGGCTGAAGCGCATGACGCCGCCGGCGCATGCATCGCTTCCGCGTCGAGCGTGCATAAGCTGCTAGCTAGCGGCTAGAGGCGGCCACGATCCGCACATCGGACCAGAACCGGGCGACCGTGCGCAGCTTGAGATCGGACGTCGATCCGCGGATCACGCCATTGGGCGCGATGATTAAGATGGTCGGGAACGCGTCCAGCCGGTAGGCGCGCGCGATCTGCGCGTCGAGATCGAAGGCGAGCGGATAGTGCGTGTTGCTCCGCGCGCGATAGCGCGCAATCGCCTCGCTCGCGACATCGACATCGCGCGTTCGCGGACCCCAGCGCCCGAAGCGCTCGCCGGAATGCACGGCGAGAAAGGCCATGTCGGGATCAGTCTCGATAAGGCGGGCCAGCTGATTGAGATCTTGCTCCTCAAGCACGCAGCTCGGACACCACACGCCGCCAAAGGCGAGCACGACCGTTTTCCCGCGATACTCACTTAAACGCACGCCGCCTCCGCCATAGAGTGGCGCAAGAAAATCTGGCGCTGCGTCGCCTATGTACGGATAGGGATAAGGATCGTCTTCCAGCGTGCTCGCTTGGGCGCGCGCCAGCGGCGCGCTGAGCGCCGCAGCCAGAAGCGCGCGGCGCACGAGCATCAGAACACTTCAAACAGGCCAGCAGCGCCCATGCCGCCGCCGACGCACATGGTGACGACCGCGTGCTTGGCTTTGCGGCGCTTGCCTTCCATCAGCACATGGCCAGTGAGGCGCGCGCCTGTCGTGCCGAAGGGGTGGCCGATGGCGATGGAGCCGCCATTGACGTTATATTTCTCCGGATCGATGTCGAGCTGATCGCGGCAATAGAGGCATTGCGACGCGAACGCTTCATTGAGCTCCCAGAGATCAATATCGCTGACGCGCAGGCCATGGCGCTTCAGCAGGCGCGGCACGGCGAACACGGGGCCAATGCCCATTTCATCCGGCTTGCAGCCGGCGACGGCGAAGCCTTTGAACAAGCCGAGCGGCTCGAGCCCGCGCCGCTCGGCTTCCTTCTCTTCCATCAGCACAAGCGCGGCGGCGCCGTCAGAGAGCTGGCTGGCATTGCCGGCGGTGACGAAATGCTCAGGCCCGCGCACAGGCTCCAGTTTGGCCAGGCCTTCGAGCGTCGTATCAGGGCGATTGCAATCATCGCGGTCGACCGTGACTTCGACCATGCTCTCGGCTTTGGTTTCCTTGTCGACGACCTTCATCTTGGTCGTCATCGGCACGATCTCGTCCTTGAACAGCCCCGCCTTCTGCGCCGCCGCCGTGCGCTGCTGCGAACGCAAGGAATATTCGTCCTGATACTCGCGGCTGACATTATAGCGATGCGCGACATTGTCGGCGGTTTCGATCATCTGGATCCACATTTCAGGGTGTTCGCGCTCGAGCTTTTCATCGCGCGGCAGCAGCACTTTGCCCGTGAGGCGCGTGCCAGAAATGGACTCAACGCCGCCCGCCACGCCAATATCGGCGCCGTCCGCCATGATGTAGTGCGAGGCTTGCGCGATGGCTTGCAGGCCCGAGGCGCAGAAGCGGCTGGTGGTCACGGCGGAAACGGAGAAATCGAGATCGGCCCACACCGCGCCGAGCCGGGCAATGTTGTGGCCGGTCATGTTCTCCGGCACGCCGCAGCCCATCACCACGTCTTCAACATCCGCCGGGCCGAGCTTGGCGCGCGCGACCGCGTGCTTGATCACATGCCCCGCCAGCGCTGCGCCATGCGTGGCGTTAAAACCGCCGCGCGCGGATTTGGCGAGCCCTGTGCGGGCATAAGAGACGATAACGGCGCGGCGCATGCTTCCTCCTCAAGGCTTGAGGGAAACCTAGTCCCGCCGCGCTTCCGGCAAAAGCCTGCCGCAACGAGATCAGGAAATCGCCTGGTTGTTGACCAAGCCGCCGCCGGGCACATCGCCGCCAGAGGACGCGGCGGGTGGCGGCGATGCGGCCGCATCGCTGGTCGGCGTGTAGGCGCCTTGGGTGAAGATGCCGCGGCCGCGATCCTGAATCCACTTGGCTATATCCTCAGCCAGCACGCCGGCGACTATGCCGATCAGCGAGACCGTGAACGGGTTGAGCGTAGAGGCCGTGTTCGCCTGCGCCACGCCCGCGCCAATCGAAAAGCCGGCGACGGTGGCGTTCGCCAGCACATAAAAGGCGAGCGCCGCGCACATGCCGAAGATTACGCGCACGGCGATCTCTTCAAGCGTCACCGGCTGTGGCCGATTGAGATAAGCGGGAAAAAGGTAAAGCAGCGAGCCCAGCGCGCCCATCAGCAGCACCAGCACGGTTGAAAGCAGCGCCGGGTGGCCTTGCGCCAGATAGGCGCTGATGCCGTAGGGGCTGAGATTCTGCAGCGCCATCACCTCGCCGCGCACGCGCTCATACATAGATGCGTCTGGCACGACGGAGGTTTGCAGCGCGAGCGCGCCGCTGCGTTGCTCAGCCACTTGGCGCGAAATGTTTTCCGCCTGCGCCGCAACCGAGGTGCGCTCGGAATAACGCAGCGCGCGATTTTGCTCTTGCTCGGCGAGTTGGTCCAAGCGCCCGCGCAGCGTCGCGAGCTTTTGCTGATCCTGCGCCGGCAAATTCGGACGGGCGGCCAGCGCCGCCGCGCGCGCGCTCAGCGCGACAGAGTCGGCGTCCGCCGTATTGGACTGGACCTGCGCGGCGGTTTCGATCTCGGCCAATTGGGCGGCGATCTCACCGCGCGTGGTGTTGATGGACTCATCGAGCGCGGCGAGTTCAGCATCGAAACTGGCGACTTGCTGCTCGAGCGCGAGTTGTTGCCCGCGCGGCTCTTCGACCCGCGCCTCGAGTTCGGCGAGCTGGTCTTGGATCGCCAACATGCGATCGACCTGCACCAGGCCGTTCGGGACGATGTCGCGCAAGCCGTATTGGAAGTCGCGCGCGCTGAACAGAATCGCGCTTGAGGCCAGCACGCTGACCATCACTACGGTCAGCACGATCCCGACAATCCATTTGTAAAGCGACATGGCCGTCCATCCCCTCTCGCAGCGCGTCGGCGCGTCCCCGCCGCGCGTAGCGTTTCCTTCTATCGCAAGAGTGCGACGACAGGATGGGCTTTTTTAACCATGTTTCATCTGCCTGCCGCAGCGTAATCAGGGTTTCATAAATATTATTCGTTTTATTCATTCGTCTCTTGTCAGTCGTAACTGACCAAGGCATGTTGCGCTGCGTCGAAGGAGATCCGCCATGCTGTTCAAAGCCCCCGCCAAAGCCCTTTTCATCGCCATCGCCATGGGCGCCGCCCTCTCCGGGACGGCCTTCGCCCGCGATCAGGTGATTTCCGCGAGCCTCGCCCAGCCGGCCGCGCAAACTCAATTTGTGGCCAATTCCGCAGTTTGGTCGTGCGAAGGGCAAAGCTGCGTGGCGCGCACCAGCCAATCGGCCACGGTCCGCACCTGCCGCCAGTTCGTGCGTGAGGCCGGCGTCGCGGTGACGGCGTTCGGCCCGGAAAACGCCCCGCTGACGACTGAAGCCCTGGCTCAGTGCAATGAGGGCATCGCCCCTGAAGTCCAACAAGCGCAGAATTAAAAGCTGAAGCGCCGCGGCTTCGATTCAGGAGCCGCGGCGCCCGCGCAGCGCCAGCCCGGCAGCCTGCTCCCCGCACGGCTGGAGGCGCAACACATTCGCGGCCGGATCGCCGACAATCCTGACCCGCGCAGCGCCCGTGCGCGCATCCAGCAGATTGTGCGACGCCACCTCAATCCCGCCCTCGGGCGATTGGCGGACAACCAGAACGCCATGCGCGCCAGTGCTGCGCGCGCCGCCGGCGCGATGCGGCAGGTCGTAGGAAATCCGCACCTGTAGCGGCTGATGCGTCTCGCTCTGCACCTCATAGCGTGGGTTCTGGAACAGGGTTTCCCGCTCTTCGTCATAAATGGCGGCGATCGCATCGGCGCCGAACCGAACACCCACGCCGACTTCACAAGCCGCCGGGCTCGCGCTCCACAAGCCCGAAAGCTCGCGCGGCGGCGCGGCGGCGCCGCACCCAGCGAGCGCGAACGCCCCACAGGCGAGAGCTGGAAGCGGTCGAGCGCGCCTCATGCCTGCAGCTAGCCCTGTGTCGGTTGACGAGGTCTGAACGCACTTCGCCGCAGGACCGCCTTGGAGCCTAGTCAAAATTCGCGGGGCGCCCCATGACATCCCACGAGCCCCGAAAAATGGATCAACCCGGCCCTCCGCACGCAAAAGCACGCTCGACCGCGGCGCTTCTGGAAGAGCTCACGTCTGCTTTCCCGAACGAGCGGGTGAGCTTCGGTGAACTGATCGATCGCCTGGATTCGCGGGCCCATGGCGTGCTGCTGCTGGTGATGGCGCTGCCCATGTGCATTCCCAACGTGCCGGGCATTTCGACCATATTCGGCGTGATGATGCTGCTGCCGGCGCTTTCGCTGCTGCTGGGCTCGCGCACGCTCTGGGCGCCGCGCAGCGTCCGCGCTTGGACCTTTCCGCGCGAGGGATTCGTGCGCACGCTGCGCGCAACGATCCCGACGCTGCGCCGGCTGGAAATGCTGATCAAACCGCGCCTGCCGGTGTTCACGCGGTTCCCGGCGACGATCTTGGTCGGATTGCAAACACTCATCATGGCGCTGGTGCTGGTGCTGCCGATCCCGTTCGGCAACTGGCCGCCCGGCATGACTGTCGCCATGACGGCGCTGGCGCTGCTGCAACGCGACGGCGCGCTCATGCTGCTCACCATTCCGGCGGCGGTTGTTTCCGCGAGCTTCGCTTACGTGTTTGGCCGCGTCAGCCTTGGCGTTGTGAATGAATTGATCGATGGCGCGCACGCCTTGATCAGCAGCTGGAATTGATTCAGCAGCGATCCGCGATCAGCCAGCCCAGCGTCTCGCCCTCGCGGCCAACCGCTTCAGTGACGCAGCTTGAGCCGGGGCGCGACCCGCCGCGCTGAAATTCGGGATCGCCTTCACCGCTGCGGCGATCAATATCGGAGAGCGGCTCATACACTGTCGCCGCGCCCCCGCCCGCATCGGCGATGCATTCATAGCGCGAGGAATTCGACTCGCGGATGCGCACGCTCACCTGACCCTCATCGATGGCGCTGGCGAAGGTCACGCGCGCAGGGCGCGAACGCGCCCGCTGCAAGCACACATCAATAGCCGGCATGAGTTCAGGCAATACGGACGCCCATGTCGGCCGCTCGCCCTCGGCGACGCCTTGGCGCGCGCAGCCTTGATAAGCGACGCCCTCGAACAGCACGCTCGCCGTGTAAGGCTCCTCGACGCCATTCGGCAGCATGCAAGGCTGAGCCATCAGCGTAATCGTGAGCGGGCCGGCGGAAACGCGCATGCCATGTTCGTAATATTCGCGCTCGCTGGTAATGCCGCCATCCTCGCCGAGGCCAGGGCGGGAAAACTGGGCGTAATCCTCAAGCAGACGCAGCTCCCAGGCGCCTTCGCCCGCGGCGACGTCGCCCAGCGCGCCCACGGCCTGGAACTCACCGGCATAGGCCGCGCGCTGCTGCGCATTGGCGGGCCCGCCGAGCGCCGCCAGCTGCTCAGCCGCGATCTCGGCTTCACGCTGAGCGTCAGTGGGGGCGGCGCTGGTGGTCTCTTCCGACCCCTCCTGCCTTTGGCACGCGCCCAGGGCCAGCAAGCCGGCGAGAGCCAGCATGGCTGCATATTGAGTGCCGCGGAAGAGCCCCCGCATCGTCATCCCCCAGCGCCTGACCAAGCGTCCGCGCCCAGGTAGTATAGACTCATGCAGCGTGATTCCGGCGCCTCATTCTATGAGTTTTTCGCAGGCGGCGGCCTGGCCCGCTTGGGGCTGGAGCCGGCCTTCCGCTGCGCTTTCGCCAACGATTTCGACCCGGCCAAGGCCCAGGCCTATGCGGCTGCTTTTGGAGCCGAGGACTTGCGCGCCGGCGACGTCTGGGCGCTTGGGCCGGAAGATTTGCCCGGCAAGGCGGCGCTGGCCTGGGCCTCTTTCCCCTGTCAGGACGTCTCGCTCGCTGGCGCGCGCGGGGGGCTTTCCGCGCCGCGATCAGGCGCCTTCTGGGGCTTTCATCGGCTGATCGAAAAGCTCAACGCCGAAGGACGCGCGCCCGACATATTGGCGCTGGAAAACGTCACCGGCTTGCTGTCATCGCATGGCGGCGCCGACTTCGCGGCGCTGATCGGAGCGCTCGACAAACTCGGCTATCGCGCCGGCGCCTTGGAAATTGACGCGGCGCTGTTCACCCCGCAATCGCGGCCGCGTGTGTTTGTCATCGCTGCGCGTCATGCGCCGGCGCATTTGTGCGTGAGCGGGCCAAGCGAGCCGTTCCACACTCAAGCTGTGCGCGGCGCGGTCGCGCGTTTACCGGAGAAAGTGCGGGCGCATTATGTGTGGTGGCGCCTGCCGGCGCCGCCCACGCGCAATACAAGTCTCGCGGATCTGCTTGATGACGACACGCAGGTCGCCTGGCGCAGCGAAGAGGAGACGGCGCGTTTGCTTTCGCAGATGAGCGCCTTGCAGCGCGCACGCGTCGAGGCGATGCGCAGCTCCGGGCGGCGCGAAGTCGGCGCTGTGTTTCGGCGCATTCGCGTTGAGCACGGCGAGAAAGTGCAGCGCGCCGAGGCGCGTTTTGACGGGATCGCCGGCTGCTTGCGCACGCCAGCTGGCGGCTCGAGCCGGCAAATGCTGCTCTTTGTCGAGGGCGCGCAAACGCGCTCGCGTCTGCTTTCGCCGCGCGAAGCGGCGCGGCTGATGGGCGTGCCGGAAGAGTATCCGCTGCCGGCGAGCCAAACCGCGGCGCTGCATTTGCTCGGAGACGCTGTGTGCGTGCCTGTGGTGCGGTTTCTGTGTGAACATCTGCTCGCCCCCCTGGCGGGGCTGACTGACGAACGCTTGCGCGCATGAGCGTGCGCGCGGACGTGTTCAGCGCCGAGCAGCGCTCCGCCGTCATGCGCGCCGTGAAATCACATGATACAGCGCCGGAACGCGCCGTGCGCGCGGCGGCGGGTGCGGCTGGGTATGCGCGGCGCTATCGACTTGGCGGCGCTGGCTTGCCGGGAAAGCCAGATCTCGTGTTCGGGGCGCTGCGCAAGGTCGTGTTCGTGCATGGCTGCTTCTGGCACGGCCATGACTGCAAACGCGGCGCGCGCAAACCCAAGGACAACGCCGCCTATTGGTCCGCCAAAGTCGCCCGCAATGTCGCGCGCGACGCTGACGTGCTCGACAAACTCGCAGCGCAGGGCTGGTCGGCGCTGGTGATCTGGGAGTGCGAAACACGCGAGACGCCAGCGCTCAAGGCGCGGATGGCGGACTTTCTCGGCTAAAGCGCCAGCGCCTTTCAGGCTGCGGTTTGGCCGGCGGCGCGCGCCAGCGAGGCTTCGATCACGAAGGAAAACACTGAGCCTTCGCCCAATTCGCTCTTGCCGCCAATCTTGCCCCCCATCAGCCGGGCCAGGCGCAATGAAATCGTGAGCCCAAGCCCAGGACCTGCATTGGCGTAGCGTTCGCGCGACAGGGCCAGCGCCAGTTGCGAGCGCGACATGCCCTCGCCCGTATCGGCCACGACGAAGCCGAGCCGCACGCGCCCTGGCGCCAAAGCCGGTTGCGCCTGCAGGCGCACGCGCACGCCGCCATTCTTGGTGAAGCGCACCGCGTTCGACACCAGGTTGAACAAGATCTGCCGCACGCGCGCGGCGTCGATCTCCACCAGCGCTGGCGCATCTGCGTCAATATCGAGGAAAATTTCGAGGCCCTTATCGTGCGCGGCGGCGCGAAAGGCGCTGACGACATTGCGCGCAAGCTCGCGCGGATCCGCCGGCTTCAGCTCGATTTTGACCAAACCATTTTCAAGCTGATCAAGCTCAGTGAGATCGTCGAGCACGAGCTTCAAGACTTCGCTGGCGTGAACGATGGTGCTGATCTGAGCGCGCGCAGCCGGCGAAGCGGCGGCGCGCTGCAAGTGTTCAGCCGCGCCAATCAGCGCCGTCATCGGCGTGCGCAATTCATCATTCATGCGGCGAATCGTGTCGGATTTCGCCGCTGCAGCCGCCGCCGCGGATTGGCGTTCGCGCAGCACCGCCGCTTCGGCCTGAGCAATCGCCGCATCGGACTGCAGCAGCTTGCGCCACAATTGCAGACCGAATGCGAACAGCATCAAGACGCCGACGAGGGGCAGCAGATCGAGCGGGTTGCGGCCATTGACGAAGAAATAGTCGATCAGCGGGAGGGTCAGCAGATAAAGCGCTGAGGGCCCCAAGCCGGCGATGGAGAGCGGCTTGGAAAAGCGCAGTGTGGCGGCCGCATTGGCCAGCCCGCCGATCAGATAAATCACGGCCAGGGTTTCGCCGTGCATATATTTCGCGAACCAGAGCAGCGCGCCGAGGAAGTTGATGTAGGCGCTTTGCGCGGCGGTCCATGCCGCGATCTTCCACAGCGCCGGCGGGACCCCGGCCTCGCATGCACGCAGCGTGCGCGCAAAGATGATGTGGTCCCCGAACAGTACGACCGAGACGCCCGCAAACCAGATCAGCGCTGTATAGTCGCCGAGGATTGGCGTCGCCGTAAGCACCGCCACGCCAATGGCCAGAAAGCGCATGCGCGCATTGCCTGCGCGCGTTCGCGCAACCGCGGTCAGTGACCTCAGCCTGCCTCTGTCATCCCTGCAGACGCCGTCCAGCGGCGCCGCCAGCGTGCTCATGGCCGAGACCGTTACAGAGCAACCCTTAAGCACCGTTAAACACACACGTTAAGCGCGAGTCCAAGCGTGTCCTTCGCGCAACGGGAGAGCCATTCATAAGAATTTCGTTGGCCGCGGCCACTTCCGGGAACAAATCGGCCAGTTCATCCGCTATACCAACCGTAGGGCGCGTCCTGGAGGGCGGCGTTCAGCTGCCGCTCAGGCGGCCAGGAACAATTTAGATAGCGGTATGGGCCTGTGGTGGCCTGGAATTTTCTGGAGGGAATTCAATGTTGCGCTTCATCACTCCCAAAGTGCGCTCCGTTATGGCCGGTCTTGCCGCAGTATTGTTCCTGATGGGCTGCACCACCACGGACATGGTCACCGGCGAACGCACGCCGAACCGCACCGCCAACGGCGCCATTATCGGCGCGCTCGGCGGCGCCGCTCTTGGCACGCTGGCCGGTGGCGATGACCGTCGGAATGCGCTGATCGGCGCTGGCGTCGGCGCGCTCGCGGGCGCCGCGGTCGGCAATTACATGGATCGCCAATATCAAAACCTGCGCCAGCGCCTGGCCGGCACCGGCGTCGGCGTGACGCGCGTCAATCAAAGCCAGATTCTGCTGAACTTCCCGGCGGACCTCACCTTCGATTTCAACTCGGACGCGGTGAAAGGCCAGTTCGTGCCGACCTTGGCGCAAGTGGCCAACGTGCTCAGCCAGTATCCGCAGACCACGGTTGACGTGTACGGCCACGCCGACAGCGTTGGCTCGGACGCCTACAACCAGCAACTTTCTGAGCGCCGCGCCATGGCGGTGGCTTCGGTGCTGGCGCAGAACGGCGTGATCCGTCAGCGCCTCATCACCACGGGCTTCGGCGAAAGCCGCCCGGTCGCTTCGAATGAAAGCGATAGCGGTCGTGCGCAAAACCGCCGCGTGGAAGTCTATATCAGCGCGTTCCAAGGCTAAGCGCGCCAGCTGATTTAACAAACGCCGTCGCGCTGCAAAGCGCGGCGGCGTTTTGTTTTGGAGACAATGAAGATGCGATCTCTGATCTTGGCTTTGGCGTTCTCGTCGACTTTAGCGGCATGCGGGCAAACCACCGTCATCGAGAACAATGCAGTGGATACAAGTTCAGCCGCCGAAGCCGCTCCGGAGGCGCCGGCCTGGGAAGATGCACACGCGGCAGGTGTCGATTTCCGCGCCATCGGCCAAGAGCCCGGCTGGATGCTCAATATATATCGCGAGAACAAGATCACGCTCGATTGGGATTACGGCCAAAGCAAAGCCGAATTCCCGCTCACGACGCCCGACACCAGTGAAGAAGGCGCGACGCGCTATAGCGCCCAAGCGAGCGGGCATACGCTCGCCATCACCATTCGCCGTTTCCCGTGCAATGACGCAATGAGCGGTGCGGCGTTTCCGTCGACCGTGGAGGTCGTGATCGACGGGCAGACGCTGAACGGTTGCGGACGCAGCGTTTAAAAGCGGGACCGCGGGCCTTCAGGCCCGCATGCGCGTCTGAAGACGCGCGGTCCCCGCTCAGCTTAACGCGGCGCGCGCTGGCGATTATTGTTCGAACGCTGCGGCGGGCCGTTTGACCACACATCATTGCCCTTGCGATCGCGACGATCGCCATTGTCGCGGCCTTTGGCGTGGCCGTGCGGCTTGGGCTTTGGCTTAGCCGCGTGCGGCTTGCGTTCGCCGTGCGGCGCAGCGCGATGGCCTTGCGGCTGACCATCTTGCGCTTGCTTGGGGCGCGGCTTGTAAGCCGGCCTTTGCCCCTGCTTCTGACCTTGCGGACGCGGGCGCGGGGCGCGCTCATCGGCGCTGGGCGTCTTGAGCGACAACTCATGCACCATCACCGGCACGGCTTGGCTGGTGAGCCGCTCAATGTCCTTCAAATAGGCGCGCTCATCAGGCGCGCAGAAGGAAATGGCGTGTCCGCCCTTGCTGGCGCGCGCGGTGCGGCCGATGCGGTGCACATATTGCTCCGGCACGTTGGGCAGATCGAAATTGATGACGTGGCTGACGTCGTCCACATCGATGCCGCGGGCGGCGATTTCGGTGGCGACGAGCACGCGCACTTTGCCCTTCTTGAAGCCATCGAGCGCGCGCTCGCGTTGGCCTTGGCTTTTATTGCCGTGAATGGCGTCGGCCGAGAAACCATCCGCTTGCAGCTTGCGCACGACGCGGTCGGCGCCGTGCTTGGTGCGGGCGAAGACGATGGCGCGGTTGATGCTCTCATCGCCAGCCAACAGAGCGTGCAACAAATCCTGCTTGCGCGAATGATCGACGTGAATCACCGCCTGCTCCACGCGCTCAGCTGTGGAGCTGACTGGCGTCACCGCGACTTGCATCGGATTGGTCAGGAATTGCGCGGCCAGTTCGGCGATTGGCTTTGGCATGGTGGCCGAAAAGAAGAGGCTCTGGCGCTTGGCCGGCACCAAAGTCGCGATGCGGCGCAGATCGTGGATGAAGCCCATGTCGAGCATGTGATCGGCTTCGTCGAGCACCAGGATCTCGACATTGTCGAGCTTCACATTGCGCTGTGAAATGTGGTCGAGCAGGCGGCCCGGCGTGGCGACGAGAATGTCGACGCCGCGCTCAAGCGCGTGGCGCTGCTTGTGCATCGAGGCGCCGCCGAACACGACCGCAGTAGAAAGGCCGAGGAAGCGGCCATAGGCGCGGAAGGAATCGCCAATTTGGCCGGCGAGCTCACGTGTCGGCGCCAGCACCAACGCACGCGTGGAGCGCGCGCCAGGATGTTTGCGTGGGTCGGCCAAGCGATCGAGGATGGGCAGCGCGAAAGCGGCGGTTTTGCCGGTGCCGGTTTGCGCGAGGCCAATCAGGTCGCGCCCTTCGAGCACGATAGGAATGGCTTTGTGTTGGATCGGGGTGGGCGTGGCGTAGCCTTCGGCGGCGAGCGCCTTCAGGATTGGCGCCGCAAGGCCCAAATCAGAAAATTGAGTCACGTAAAGTCTTTCAGCCGCGCGCGGTCTCGCGGCGGCTCATCAGTTCAGGAACGAAGCGACGGCGAAGAAAGGCGGCGAGCAAGACTTTTGCGTCTTTTGGGCTCAAAGCCGAACGTCGATGGTGGCGTTCCGGGAGGACCGCGTCCGCAAAAGTTCGCGCGGACGGTCGCTGCAGGCCGATATCGGGTCTATAGATTGAGAAGTCAATAAAGCACGCTTGCAGGGCTGGCGCCCGGAGCGCGCCTCAAGCCGCCTCGGCCACGAAACCTTTCCAGCTGCGCATGTACTTAATGAAGGGCGGGCCGAGGCCCTCCTCGGCCAGATATTGCTCGCTGACCGGGAGCGCGATGGACGTGAAATCCGGGTCGGCGGCGACGCGCTTCGGGAAATCGTGGTGCAGGATGGCGCCGCGCCCAATGAAGGCGAAATCAAAGCCGAGTTCGAGGCAACGCCGCGCTGAGTCCGCACTTTGTAGCTTGCCGGCTGCGCCGAGTTTCACTGAGCCGCGCTGCAGTTCGGTGAAATATTGCGCCAGCGGCTTGCCGGCATATTTCTCGTCAGCCGGCTCCTTGAACACGTCCCACAATGACATGTCGATGTAATCGATCTTGGCGTCGCGCATGAGCCGCTGCGCCAACGCTGCAACTTCGCCGACATCCATGCCGAAGCGTTCGGGCGAGAGGCGCACCCCTAAACTGAAGCCCGGCTTGGTTGCGGCGCGGACGCCGTCAATGGCTTCGAGGAGGAAGCGCGCACGGTTTTCGGGCGAGCCGCCATAGGCGTCCTCGCGCTTGTTGATCTCGGCGGAGAGGAATTGGCAGATCAGATAGCCGTGCGCCCCGTGCAGTTCGGCGCCGTCAAAGCCAGCCTTCTCAGCGCGCACCGCTGCTGCGATGAAGCAATCGCGCGCATGCTGCACTTCATCCAGCGTCATCGCTTCGGCGCCGGTTTCAGCATTGTCGGATGGGCACATCAGCTTCATGCCATCGCGCTTCAGCGCGCGCATGCCGCTATTGTGCAGCTGAACCACAGCGTGGCTGCCATGGGCTTTTATGCCGGCGGCGAGACGCGTGAGGCCGGGCAAGTGCTTGTCGTCATGCGCGCCAAGCTGGCCTGGAAAGCCAAGACCCTCCTCCTGCACGCTGGCGGCGCAGGTCATGGTCAGGCCAAAGCCGCCGGCGGCGCGCATGGTGAGCCATTTATACTCTTCGTCCGACAGCACGCCGTCAGGGTGGCTCTGCAGATTGGTGAGCGGGGCAAGCGCGAAGCGATTGGCCAGCACAGCGCCGGAGGGCGAGAGCGTGAGCGGATCGGTGAGCAAAGTCATGGTCCTAACAATAAGGGGTGCGCCGGCAAGCGCACCCCTTGAAAATCTAAAGCGTGTGTTCGCGGGCTGATTAAGCCGCTTTCGCGTCCTTCTTGCCGAAGCGCTCGTAGAAGGACTGGTTGGTCTTGGCCATTTCGCGCAGCAGCTGCGGCGGCTTGAAGCGGTCGCCATATTGCTTGGCGAGGCGGTCGGCCTCTTCCACGAATTTGGCGCTGCCCCAGAACAGATCCATGTAGCTGACGCACCCGCCCGTATAAGGCGCAAAGCCCCAGGCCAGGATCGAGCCGACATCCGCGTCGCGTGGATCGGTGATGACGCCTTCCTCGAAGCAGCGCGCCACTTCAATGCACTGCCGGAAGAGATAGCGCTTGGTCAGCTCGGTCTTCAGCTCAGGCGGGCATTCCTTCACCTTGGTTTCAACGTAACCCATCAACTCCGGCCAGATGCGGACCGGTTTGCCGTCGGCGCCATATTCGTAGAAGCCCTTGCCCGCCTTGCGGCCAAGACGGCCCTTCTCTTCCACGATCCAGGACAGCAGCGCGCCGCGCGGGTCTTTCTTGTAATCCTGCTGCGCCGCTTCCGCCATCGACTTGCCGACCTTCATCGCCGTGTCGAGACCGACGCTGTCGGACACTTCGAGCGGGCCCATCGGCATGCCGCACTGACGGCCGACATTTTCGATGATGGCGGGCGCGATGCCTTCCATCAGCATTTCGATGCCTTCCGTGGTGTAGGTGCCGAAGCAGCGCGAGGTGTAGAAGCCGCGGCTGTCATTCACGGTGATCGGCGTCTTCTTGATCTTCACCACATAGTCGATCGCCTTGGCGACGGTTTCATCACTGGTTTCCTTGCCGCGAATGAGCTCAACGAGACCCATGCGCTCAACCGGCGAGAAGAAGTGGATGCCGATGAAGTTCTTCGGCCGCACGCTAGCTTCGGCCAATTCAGTGATCGGCAGCGTCGAGGTGTTGGTGCCCATGACGGCGTTGGCGCCCAGATGCGCTTCGGCCTTCTTGGTGATGTCGGCCTTGAGCGCGGGATTTTCGAACACCGCTTCGATAACGAGATCGGCGCCATCGATGAGGCTGTAATCCGTGCTCGGCTTGATCAGGGCGAGCAGCGCCTCGCCCTTTTCCTTGGTGATCTTGCCGCGGCCGACATCCTTCTCGACCAGCTTGCGCGAATAATCCTTACCCTTCTCGGCAGCTTCATCGCTGACATCGAGCAGGATGGTTTCGATGCCGGCCTTGGCTTGCACGTAAGTGATGCCCGCGCCCATCAGGCCGGCGCCGATCACAGCCACTTTCTTGACCTCATAAGTCGGCAGGTTGGTCGGGCGATTGCCGCCCTTGCCCAGCGCCTGCAGCGACAGGAACAGCGTGCGCATCATGCCCTTGGCTTGGGGCGTGTTGGCCGTTTTCACGAAATAGCGGCTCTCAATCCGCAGCGCCGCATCGATCGGCACTTGGACGCCTTCATAGATGCAAGACAGAATGTTGCGCTGCGCCGGATAGTTGAGATTGGTCTGCTTGGAGACCATGGCGTTGCCGCCAATTGCGGTCATCGAGCCGGCGGGTGAGAACGGGCCGTCCTTCACCTTGAAGCCTTTGACATCCCATGGCGCGACCGCTTTCGGGTTCGCCTTCACCCAAGCCTTGGCGGCTTCGACAGTTTTGCCGGGCGGAACGACTTCGTTGATGAAGCCCATGCCCTTGGCTTCTTGCGGGCTCTTATCGGCGCCCTGCAGGATCATCATGGCCGCATTCTGCACGCCGATCAGGCGCGGCAGACGTTGCGTGCCGCCAGCGCCCGGCAGCAGACCCACTTTCGATTCCGGCAGGCCAAGCTTGATCTTGGGATTGTCGGCAGCGACGCGATAATGGCAGGCGAGCGCGATTTCCAAACCGCCGCCGAGCGCCAAGCCTTCAAGCGCGGCCGCTACTGGCTTGCCGCATGTTTCCAATGCACGCAGCGCTTTATTAAGACCGAAGCTCTGATCGAACTGGCGCTTCAGCTTTTCTTCTTCGCTCTTGGGCGCTTCGGCGGCGGCGCCGCGCTCGCTCAGCTCGCCCAGATCAGCGCCGGCGCAAAAGCCGGTTTCCTTGCCCGACGTGATCACCGCGCCTTTGATCTTTTCATCCGACTTCAGCGTTTCCACCAAAGCGGCGAGGTCAGCCATCACCGATGCGGTGATGGTGTTCATCGAACGGCCCGGCACGTCGAATGTGATGAGCGCGATGCCGTCGCTGTCGACGTCGATCTTGAAGTTTTCCATCGGACCTTACCCCTACTCGTTTTTTACGTCAGCGCGCACTGTCGCTTCCAATAGGCAGCGCCACGGCCGCGCAAACGGCCGTGGCGCCTTCACATCAATTTACCCGTTCAATCACCGTGGCGGTGCCCATGCCCGCGCCGATGCAGAGCGTGACCAAAGCGCGCTCTTTGTCCGCGCGCTCCAATTCATCGACCATGGTGCCGAGGATCATCGCGCCGGTGGCGCCGATCGGGTGGCCCATGGCGATCGAACCGCCATTGACGTTGACCTTGTCCATGTCGAGGTCGAGCGCTTGCACCCAGCGCAGCACCACCGCGGCGAAGGCTTCGTTCAGCTCCCAAAGGTCGATATCTTCTTTCTTGAGGCCAAGCTTGGCCATCAGCTTCTTGGTCACGAATTCCGGACCCGTCAGCATGATGGAGGGCTCCGAGCCGATCGAGGCGCCGCCGAGGATTTTCGCACGCGGCTTGAGGCCGAGCCTCTCGCCCATTTCCTTGCTGCCAATCAGCACGCCTGCAGCGCCGTCAACGATGCCCGACGAATTGCCGGCATGGTGGACGTGGTCGATCTTCTCAAGTTCTGGATAGCGCTGCTGGATGACGGCATTGAAGCCCGGCATCACCTCGCCTTGCATCTTGAACGAAGGCTCAAGCGCGCCGAGCGATTGCAGCGTGGTTTCCGGGCGCATGTATTCATCATGGTCGAGCAGCGTGACGCCGAGTTGGTCCTTCACCGGGATGATCGACTTCTTGAAGCGGCCCTCTTTCCAGGCTCTCGCCGCGCGCTGCTGCGATTGCACGGCGTAGCTGTCGAGATCGGTGCGAGAGAAGCCGTACTTGGTGGCGATGGCGTCCGCCGAAACGCCCTGCGGGGTGAAATAGACTTTCATGGCGATGGAGGGATCGGAGGCCCAAGCGCCGCCGGTCGAGCCCATCGGCACGCGGCTCATGCTTTCGCAGCCGCCGCCAATGGCGAGTTCGGCTTCGCCGGATTTCACTTTCGCGGCGGCGATGTTGCAGGCTTCCAGGCCCGAAGCGCAGAAGCGCTCAACCTGAATGCCGGCGACGGTTTCGGCATAGCCGGCATTGAGCGTGGCGACGCGCGCCAGGTTCGAGCCTTGCTCGCCGATCGGCGACAGCACGCCGAGGCAAACATCATCGACTTTCGAGGTGTCGAGATTGTTGCGATCGCGCAGGGCCTGCAGCACCTGCGTCGCCAATTGCAGCGAGGTCTGCTCGTGCAGCGAACCGTTCGCCTTGCCTTTGCCGCGCGGCGTGCGAACCGCGTCATAAATATAGGCCTCAGCCATTGTCTTCACTCCAAAGTTTGCGGCGCGCGCGCCGCTTTCGCACCCTGGTTGGGACCGGAGTCGTCCCCGACGCTCTCGCGCCTACTCCGCTGACCGCTGACGCCGGGCCGGCGCCAGCGCGGCAATTCAGTGCGCCTCTCCGCCCGCAATGGCGACGTCGCCGCGGAACGAATTGGCGATGAAACAAGCTTCGTGAGACTTGTGATGCAGCTCACGCAATTCTTCGGCAGTCGGCGTTTTCTCGCCGCTCCAGCTGATGGCTGGATTGAGCGTCACCTTGGTCATGGCGATGCGACCGCGCTCGTCCTTGCCCATCTCGCCCACCGCCGCATCGACATAGGAATCGACGATGAAGCCAGCGCGGCGCGCGAAATCCAAAAAGAACAGTGCGTGGCAAGAGGAAAGCGACGCCACCAGCATTTCTTCCGGATCGACCGCATCCTCGCGCGAGAGCGGGACTTTCACCACATGCGGCGAAGACGAAGCCGGCATCACCACCCCGCCATCGAAGGCGATCTCATGGGCGCGCGAGTATTTTCCGTCTGAAAAGACTTGGTCCTCGCGCTTCCATGTCAGGGTGGCGGTGTAGCTCGTCATCAGAACGCGTCCGCCGCGAGCGCCATGACCGGGCCAGCGCCGCTCTTCAGCTTGACCAGATGCGATTGCGCATCGGGCAGCACGCGGGCGATGAAGTAGCGGCCAGTGGCGAGCTTGGTGTCGAAGTACGGATCGCCGGCGCCGCCATTCTTCTTGGCCGCGAGCGCCGCCTTCGCTTGCAGCGACCACATATAAGCCAGCGCCGTCAAACCGAACAGATTGAGGAAATCGTGGCTGGCCGCGCCGGCATTGTCGAAGTTCGACATGCCGTTTTGCATCAGCCACATGGCGCCGTCCTGCAGCCAAACTTTGGACTCTTTGAGCCCGTCCACGAACGGGGCCAAATCCGCATCGCCTTCATGGGTGGAGACGAATTCGTCAATCTCGTTGAGGAAGGAGAAGAGCGCGCGGCCCGCATTGGCGCCGAGTTTGCGGCCCACCAAGTCAAGCGCCTGAATGCCATTGGCGCCTTCATAGATCATGGTGATGCGGGCATCGCGCACGAATTGGCTCATGCCCCATTCTTCGATGTAGCCGTGGCCGCCGAAGATTTGCTGGCAATTGGTGGCGTTGGCGTAGCCTTTATCGGTGAGATAACTTTTGATCACCGGCGTCAGCAGCGCCATGTAATCTTCCGCTTTCTCGCGCACTTTCTCGTCCGGCGAAGCATGCAGCAGATCGCCGTGCAGCGCGGTCCAGAAGGCGAAGGCGCGCGCACCCTCATTGAAGCTCTTGGCTTCCAACAGCATGCGGCGAATATCGGGGTGCACGATGATCGGATCGGCCGGACCGTCCGCATTCTTCGGGCCGGTGAGCGAGCGGCCCTGCAAGCGGTCCTTCGCGTAGGCGACGCCGTTTTGATAAGCGACTTCCGATTGCGAGAGGCCCTGCAGGCCAACGCCCAAACGCGCCACGTTCATCATCACGAACATGGCCATGAGGCCCTTATTTTCCTGGCCAATCAGATAGCCGGTCGCGTCATCATAATTGAGCACGCACGTTGAGTTGCCGTGAATGCCCATCTTTTCTTCGAGCTTGCCGCAGACAACGCCATTGCGCTTACCCGGCGAGCCATCGGCGTTGAGCAAGAATTTCGGCACGATGAAGAGCGATATGCCCTTCGTGCCAGCCGGTGCGCCTTCAATGCGGGCGAGCACGAGATGGATGATGTTCTCGGCCAGATCATGTTCGCCAGCGGAGATGAAAATCTTCTGGCCGGTGATGCGATAGGAGCCATCCGCCTGCGGGACAGCCTTGGTGCGCAAGAGCCCGAGATCGGTGCCGCAATGCGGTTCGGTGAGGTTCATGGTGCCGGTCCACTCACCCGTCACCAACTTGGGCAGATAGGTTTGCTTCTGTTCATCCGAGCCGTGACGGTGGATCGCCTCATAGGCGCCATGGCTGAGGCCCGGATACATGCCGAACGCCATGTTGGCCGAGGACACCATCTCGTTCCACGCCATCGCCACGATATGGGGCATGCCCTGGCCGCCATAGGCCGGATCGCTAGAGAGGGCCGGCCAACCGCCTTCGACCAATTGCTGATAGGCTTCTTTGAAGCCGGGCGGCGTTGTCACCGAACCGTCTTCATGGCGCACGCAGCCATGCTCGTCGCCGACCTTGTTCAGCGGCGCCAGCACGCCTTCGCAGAACTTGGCGCCCTCTTCCAGCACCTGATCGATCAAATCGATCGGCGCGTCGGCGAAACCCGGCAGATTGGAATAGCGCTCGATCTCGAGCACGTCTTTCAGCAGAAAACGATATTCGCGAAGCGGCGCCTTGTAGGACGGCATGCATTCCTCCGACGAAAGCCTGGATGCGAAGCGGACGACGAACGGAGACGGCGCGAGCTAAGCTGCGCCGCCTGTCAGAATTAGACTTTTTAGTGAGCTTCTTCGAGCCGTTTCTTGGCTTCTTGCTCGAACGCGCGCGCGGCTCCCATCGCCGCCGATGAAGCCGGCTTCAACAAGTATTCCTCGGACTGCTTGATGTAGGCCTGCAGCATGTCGATGGCGGCGTCGACATCTTCGCGTTGTTGTTCCAATGCCTTCACGCGGTTCTTGAAGCGCTTCAGCATGGTCTGCACCTGGGCGCGCTGATCAATCTTGTAGAGATCCAGTATCTCTTTGATCTCGATGAGCGAGAGACCCACGCGCTTGCCGCGCAGGATCATTTGCAGGCGGCCGCGATCGCGATGGGAATAGACGCGGTTGAGGCCCTCGCGGCGCGGCGTCAGCAGGCCCTTATCTTCGTAGAAGCGCAGCGCGCGCGGCGTAACGCCGAACTCACGCGCCAATTCCGAGATTGTGTAGGTGCGATCGGTTTTCATGGCCGGGGTCCCATTGCTTCGGTGGAACGACGTCTACCTTCCGTTGACGCAAACGTCAATCTAAGTTGACGGCGGCGTCATTGTTTTGGGTTAGCTGGGCTGGGGATAACTGTTAGCGGTCCTAAACCAGGCAATCGCGGCGAATGTCGGCGACGCTGCGGCAGCCGCTCAGCGCCATGGTGATGTCGAGCTCTGCCAACAGGTATTCCATCACCGTCCGCGCGCCCTCGGCGCCGGCCAGGGCCAGGCCATAGACATAGGGCCGGCCCACGCAGACAGCCTTCGCCCCTAGCGCCAGCGCCTTAAAGATGTCGGCGCCGCAGCGGATTCCACTGTCAAACAGCACCGGAATGCGCCCCTGCACCGCCGCCACCACGCCCGGCAAGGCGTCCAAAGCGGCTACGCTTCCATCCACCTGACGCCCGCCATGGTTCGACACCAGCACCCCGTCATAGCCCTCCGCCGCGGCGCGGGCGGCGTCGTCGGGCCGCAGGATTCCCTTCAAGATGACGGGCAGCCGGGTCCAATCCCTGATCTTGGCGAGCCGGGTCCAATCGAGGCTGGGGTCGGAGAACACCTGGATGAACTGGAACGCCGCAGCTTGCGGGTTGTCCTCCGGGGGCTGAGCCAGCATGGCGCGGAAGGCCGGGTCGGAGGTGTATTGCGCGATCCCCTGCGCTCTGAGGAATGGCAAATGCCCCAAATCCAGATCGCGCGGACGCCAACCTAATATAGAAGTGTCGAGCGTGATGAAGATGGCCGAGCAACCGCACGCCTCAGCCCGCCGAACGAAGCTCTCGGCCACGGCGTCCGACTTGCCCCAATAGAGCTGGAAGAAGCGCGGATGATCGCCGTGCGCTTTCGCGATCTCTTCCATCGGGACGCTGGCTTGCGACGAAATGATCATGGGCAGCCCCAGCGCCGCCATCGCTTTCGCTAGCGCAATGTCTGCCTCCGGGTGCGCCATTTCGAGGACGCCGATCGGCGCACTCAGCACCGGCGCGGCGGCGCGCTGCATATAAAGGTCGATCGCCAGATCGCGCACGCCGGCGCCGCCCAGCATGCGTGGCGCGATCTTCACGCGCTCGAACGCCGCACGGTTGGCGTCTATGCTGGTTTCAAGCCCGGCGCCGCCGGCAATATAGGCCCACGCTTCGGGCGACAGTTTTTGTTTCGCTTTCGCTTCGAGGCCTGAAAACGACGTTGGGATGTCAGGACGCATCGCGCCCAGGCCGCGCGCATAAATTCCGGATTGAATTTCCGGTCCGAAAAGACGCGCTGGCCCGCTCATGTTTTCTCCCCATTCACCATTTTACCGGCCATTAACACGGCGACCCCTTTGATCGACACTGCAAAATCAGGGTGATTCTTATGAATCACCCGGGGCGAGGGCATATGAGTGCGCAAAGCTGGAGCGTGAAGGGGATTGACCCGAAGGTGCGGGAGGCTGTGCGCGAAGCGGCGGCCCGCTCGGGCATGACTCTTGGCGAATATCTCTCCGCCGCGCTGCAAAATCAGCACGGGAAAGCGCCCTATGTCGCGCCCCGCTCCGACCCGTTCGCGCGCCAGCGGCCCCGCCCGACTTATGGATATGATAGCGGCGCCGATGAAGATGATTGGTCGCCCGGCGGCGCGCCGTCCCTGCCCCGCAGCACTGATCCCGTCCGCCTCGCTCAGCGCATCGACTCGATCGAGCGCCGCACGCAGCTCGCCGTCACTGGTCTCGACCGCGCTGTTTCCACGATTGATCGCTCCGTGCTCGGCTTGGCCGCGCGTGTTGAAGACGCTGAGCGCGTTTCCAGCGAGAGCGCCGACCGCATCGCTGACGCGCTGGAGCATTTCCGCATCGCCGGCGACACGCTGGGCGGCCGTCTGGAGCACGCCGAGGCTGAGATCAATGAAAGCCGGCGCGCGCTTGAGGCGGCGCATTCCGATCTCGCCGCTCATAAGGCGCTGCTGACGGAACAGTTCAACGACGCCCACTCCGACCTGATGGAAGTGCGCGACCGGCTTGAGCAGCAGGCCGCCACAGCGGAAGAAGTCGCGCGCCGGGCCGAGGCGGCGGTTTCGTTTCTGGCCAACGAAATTGAGAACCGCGACGCCCGCAACCGCGGCGAACTGACCGAAGCGCGTCGCGCGGCGGAGGAAGCTGCGCGCCAGGCTGCTGGCGCCTCTCTCGACGCGATCAACGAGCTGCGCCGGCTGCATGAGCATTTGGCCGAACGCCTGACTGAGACCGAGGGTTCGACCCGGCGCGCGGTTGAAACGGCCATCGAACAAAGCCGCAGCGAGCAAGCGCAGATTGAAGCGCGGGCCCTGCGTGCGGAAACCGAAGCGCGCGCCGTGCGTGACTCCTTGCTCGAAGAAGTGGTGCGTCTTGAAGGCGAGATCGGCGCCCGCATCGCTTCCGCCGATCAGCTGAAGTCCGAGCAAGCGCTGCTGATTTCACGCATTGAACGCGCCGAGGCGGCCGCGCGTGAATCGACCGCCGGCCTACGCCAGGCCGCGGGCGCAGCCATCGCCGATTTGCGCAACGCGCAGCTGACGCTTTCCGCGCGGGTGAAGCAGATTGAGGATGTTGCGAGCCGCGGCGGCGGCTCGATGGAATTGGGCGAAGTCAAAGCTCAGCAAAGCGAAATCGCCGACCGGCTCGCCGCGCTGGAACAGCAGATGCGCGCCAACCCGATGGGTGAAGCGCTGGCTGCGTTCGAAAAGCGCCTCGCCGAGATTGACGCGCGCATCGCCAGCGCCGCCGCGAACGAAAAACTCGAAAGCGTCGACGGCGCCGTCAAGACGATGGATCAGGCGATGCAGCGCCTGGCGCAACGCATCGCCGAAGCGGAAAACACCGCCAACACCGCCATTCGCACGCTTGAAGAAACCGTTTCTTCGCTGGGCGCGAAGGTCGAAGCCAACAACTCCCAGCGCGAAACCGAGGCGCTGCGGCAAATGCTCGAGCAGCGCCTCGACACGATGGCGCAATCGGTGACGCAAATGGTCGGCGACGCGCGCGCCGATCTGCAAAGCCAAGTGAGCGCCGCCCTCTCCGGCGCGCCGGGCGCCGAGCTGGAAGGCGCGCTTGCGGATGTCAATCGCCGCCTCGCTGCGGCGGAGAGCCGCCAAGCGCAAACGATCGAAGCGATCTCGTTCGAGATCAAGCGCATGTCGGAAACGGTCGACAAGCGCCTGCGCGCCGTTGAAGCGCGCAATGATGACGCCGCCGGCAACGCCGTGCGCGAAGAACTGACGCGCATGGCGCAAGCGCTGGAAGATCGCTTCGACGAGATCGAGCGCCGCGAAGCCGCCGCGTTCGACCGCATGGGGCTGGAAGTTGGCCGCCTTTCCGAGCGTCTGGAAGATCGCGTGGGCGCGGTTGAAAGCCGTAGCGCCCAGGCGATTGAGCAAGTGGGCGAACAAGTCGCCCGCATGGCGGAGCGCTTCAATCATCGTCACGAGGCCCTCGCCCGCGATCTCGGCGAGCGCATGATGGACAGCGAAGAACGCTCCAGCGCGCGTGTCTCCGAAGCGATCAGCTCGATCATGCAGCGGCTGACCGAAGTGGAGGAGCAATCGGTCGAGGCGATTGAACCGGTGAAGAAAGCGATGACCTCGGTGGCGTCGCGCCTGGAAGCCTATGAGAGCAGCCACGACGAGGAAATGCCGACGCCGGCGCGTCGCTTCAGCGACATGGACGCGTTCGATGCAGCGCCGCCCTTATACGCGCCGCAGCCCTATGTCGCGCCGATGGAAGCAGCCAAGCCGCTGCGCGCTGGACCGTTGCCGCCCGCCGCGGCGCCAACCCTGCCGCCTGAGCCGGAGGCGACAGCAGACAGCGCACACCACGACGACATCTATTTCGCCGAAGACGTTGAGGAGTACACGCCCTCCCCCGAACTCGCAGAGGCGGCTGGGCTGGTGGTGGCGGAAATCGGCGACACCGACGCCTACGCGCCCGCGCCATTGGACGATGACGAGCCATTCTGGTCGCCGGACGACGCGATGGTGACGCTGCCCGAAGCCGAGGACACTGCGCCGCTTTCGTCGACGACGGAGGAGTTCGTGGAAGCGGCGGCCACGCCGCGCGATGATCTCGTGCTCGAACCTCTCGAAGAGCCCGCGCCGCCCGCAAGCAAGAATGACTATCTGAACGCCGCGCGCAAAGCGGCGCAGGCGCAAGTGGCGGCGAAGCCTGGCAAAGCCGCCAAACCGGCAAAGCCGCATAAGGCTAAAGCCGAGCGCGATACGTCGGGCTCGCTGCGCGGCTCGAGCCGCGTCATCCTTTGGGGTTCCGCCAGCGCATTGACGCTGCTGATCGCCGGCGGCGCCTGGTATCTGAAGGAGCAACAGGACGCGCGCAGCGCGCCTGAGCCCGCGCCCGCGCAAGAGCCCGCCCAAGCCGCGCCCAACGCTGCGGCGGCGCCATTCGGCGCAGTACAAGACCCGTTCGCCGTCGCGCCAGCCGAGGGAGCTGCGGCGGCCGCGCCAACTGAAGCCGGTGAAGCCGCGCCTAACGCCGGCGCTCCGGTAGCCAGCGCCGCGCCGGCAGCACAACCTGTTGTCGCCGGGCCGCTCGCGCCGCGCAACGTCTCGCTCGAACAAGCGGCGGCGTCGGGTCAGATCGTGGCGCAGTATGAGTTGGCGCTGCAGCGGCTTTCGGCCGGCCGCGCTGAGGAAGGCGCCACGCTACTGCGTCAGGCGGCCAATCGCGGGCTGGCCATGGCGCAGTACCGCTTGGCCAAGCTTTATGAGCGCGGCGAAGGCGTGCCGGCGGATCTGGTGCAGGCGCGCCAATGGACCGAACGTGCGGCAGCGGCGGGCAATCGCCGGGCGATGCACGATCTCGGCGTCTATTTCGCGCGCGGCGAAGGCGCTCCGCTCGATGAGGCGGCGGCGTTCCGCTGGTTCAGACAAGCCGCCGAGCTGGGCGTTGCTGACAGCCAATACAATTTGGGCGTCCTCTACCAACAGGGTCGCGGCGTCGGCGCCAGCGCCTCGGAAGCGCTGTTCTGGTTCATGGTCGCGGCCCGCCAGGGCGACGAAGACGCCGGCGCGCGCGCGCAAGCGCTGCAAGCGCAGCTGCAGCCGGTGCAGGTCGAACAGGCCCGCGCCCGTGCGCAGGCGTTCCGTCCGCGTGCGGCGAGTGCGCTGGCCAATGGCGAATTCGGTCCGCGCCCGTGGGCGGCGACCGCCGCACCGCGTCCGAACTCCTAGCCGGCGCCTGAGGCCCGCATTCAGGATCAGCACTGCAGTTGCCCTTCCCGGCGACGGCGCCCATAAAGCGCGGCGCGGAGAGCGCGCCGCGTCGAAGCTCAGAGCACTTTGATGATCTACCTGCCGATCGCCGAAATGCCGGTGAACGTGCTCGTTGTCCTATTGGTCAGCGGCGTGGTGGGATTTGTGTCTGGCCTCGTCGGCGTGGGCGGCGGCTTTATCATGACGCCGGCGCTGATCTTGCTCGGCATTCCCTCGCCGGTCGCGGTCGCCACCGGCGCCAGCCAGATCGCGGCGACCTCTTTCTCCGGCATGATCAGTTTGGCGCGGCGCAAAAGCGTCGATTGGCGTATGGGCTTGCTGCTTTCGATTGGCGGCGTGGCCGGCAGCGTGTCGGGCGTTTCGCTGTTTCACCGCCTGCTCGAGATTGGCCAACTCGATCTCATTATTTCGCTCTGCTACATCGTACTGCTTGCGCTGATTGGCGCGTTGATGCTGACGGAGAGCATCGCCGTCATCAATAAGCGGCCCAATCCAAGCCGCGCCATCTTCTCGCGCTCGGCGCGGGGCATCAGCCATCAGCTCCCCTTTCGCATGCGCTTTCCCCGCTCGGGGCTCTATATCAGCGTGATCCCGCCGCTTGTTTTGGGCTTCTTCATTGGCGCGTTGGCGGCGATCATGGGCGTGGGCGGCGGCTTCATTCTGGCGCCCGCCATGATCTATTTGCTCCGCATGCCGACCAATGTGGTGATCGGCACGTCGCTGTTTCAAATTTTGGTGGTCACAGCGTTTATCGTGCTGCTGCAGGCGTCGATGACGCACACGGTCGATCTGGTGCTCTCCGCCATCCTGATGCTTGGCGGCGTGATCGGCGCGCAGCTTGGCGCACGGCTCGGCGCGCGCCTGCGCGGAGAGCAAATCCGCGCCATTCTCGGGGCGATCCTGGCGGCGTGGAGCGTCAAGTTTCTGTTCGATTTGGTGGTGACGCCGTCAGAACTTTTCCTGCTAGGCAGCGGCGCATGAAGGCGCTGCTTGCCGCCTTGATATTGTTACTGCTCGCTCAAGCGCCCGCGCGCGCGCAGCAAGCGGGCGATGTCGCTTCTGATTTGCCGGCGGCTGTCGCCGAAGAGCGCATCTCGGTCAGCTCCGCTTATCGCGGCTCGGTGATTGATGTGTGGGGCGTCAATCCGGACCGGCGCGGACGCGGCGATGTGGTTGTGGTGGTGCGCGGTCCAGACCAACCTGCAACGGTGATGCGCAAGCGGCGCGTCTTCGGATTGTGGGTCAATGGCGACCCCGTGCGCTTCGCGCAGGCCCCTTCCTTTTTCGCGGTGCTGAGCAATCGCCCCTTGCGCCAGATCGCCAGCCCTTCTTCGATCTGGTCGCTCGAACTTGATCCCGCCGCCTCGGCGCAGCTTGAGAGCGCGGTGCCGGCTGGCGCCGATCCCTCCGAATATCGCGCCGCGCTGGTGCGTCTGCGCGGCGCGCAAGGGCTTTATCTCGACAATGACCGCACCGGCGTCACCATGTATGCGGGCGGTCTGTTCCGCGCGCGCGTGCAATTGCCAGCCAATGCGCCCATCGCCGATTATCACGCCGACACCTATCTGTTCCGCGATGGCCGGCTGATCTCCTCGCAGCGCATCCCTATTCGCATCGCCCGTGTGGGTATTGAGCGGCGCATTCATGACTTGGCCACAAACTATTCCATGATTTACGGCATTCTTTGCGTGATGATGGCGTTGGCGGGCGGCTGGCTCGCCGCATTTGTGTTCCGGCGGAGCTGACGCGTCCTGATGGCGAGATTGCCGTTTCTCATGCCGCGGGCCGCCGTGCGCTTTGGATTTCTCGGCCTTGCGCCGCTCGCCATTTCCGCCCTCATCTCCTTTTCGCGCCACCACGAGACGGCGCGCATTGGCGCGCTTTCCTTCGCGATTTACGCGGCCGTGCTGCTGAGCTTTCTCGGCGGCGTCAGGTGCGGGATCGAGATCGCGCGCGATCCGGAGCACCCCGATCCGTTGCGGCTGCTGTTCAGCGCGCTGCCTGCCTTGTCAGGCTGGCTCTTGTGTTTATTCGTCGTCGTCGCACCTGCGGCGCTCGCCGCCGCTTCGATCTTCGCCGGACTATTCGCGCTGCAATATGTCTGGGATCACCGCAGCGCCAATGTCGGGGCGCCAATCTGGTATCCGCTGCTGCGCCAAGTGCTGACAGGCGGAGCAATGATTGTTTGCTTGCTGATTCCGCTGGCGAGCGTGCTGCAGCGCTTCTAATCGTTCAGTAGGCGCGACTGCGGCGCTGGGTGAACGCGGTTCTTGCCCAGCACAAACGCCATGACGCCGCCTGGAAACAAGGGCGCGAAAACTTCGTCGCAAATATTGAGCCCGCCCGTGAACGCGCCGAAGGCCGGCATCACCAGACGCTCGCCATCATAGGCGAAGCAGCGCCGGCGCACGCTGCGCCCCCGCCCCGACACGCGCGCGCACGGATGCAGGTGCCCTGCGATTTCCGCCGCCGCATTGACGCTGGGCGCATGGCGCAAAGTCAGCGCCCCCAACATCAGCGTTTCGCGCGCGACGCCGCCAATGGTTTCGGCGCACTTGCTGTCATGATTGCCTTCGATCCAGACCCAGTCGCAGCGGCCAATCAGTGCGCGCAGCAATTCGCGATCCTGCACGTGCATGCGCGCAGGGCCGCCGCCATCATGAAATGAATCCCCGAGTGAGACGACAATGTCCGGCGCAAGCCGATCCATCAGCGCCGCCACACGCGCGAGCGTGGCGTGCGTATCGTAAGGCGGCAGCATCTGGCCGCTTCTGGCGAAGGAGGAGCCCTTCTCCAAATGCAAATCCGAAACAACAAGCGCGCGCGCGCCCTCAATCCATAGCGCGCCTTCCGGCAGCGCCACGACGATCTGCCCGCCCAAACGCGCCTCGACGCAGTCCTCGACAATAGCGATGGGCGGCGAGACAGGCGCGGCGCGCCCTGGACGCGGCGCGCGTTGCGCGGGGAGGTCTTGTCGCGACAGCAGCGGCATAGGGCGAACTTAACGGTGATTCGTTTGCCTGGAAGGACGTTTCTCCCGCAGGGTACAGTTCGCCGCTGTTGACTTCCGCGCCTCATTCGTCTGAACCCGTTAGCGCGGCCTGGGAGATGTAGATGATGCGAACGCTTTTCATCACGATGCTCGCGCTCGCCGCCGCAGGGTGCGGCGGCATGCAAGCCGAACAGGCCGCGCCCGCGCCCAGCATGGCTTCCGATGGCCGTGATATCGCCGAGGCGGAATGCGCTGGCTGCCACGCCGTCGGCGCCTATGGGGAAAGCCCTATGGCGGCAGCGCCGCCCTTCCGCACGGTGCTCTCCCGCTATAGCGCCGATGTGCTGGAGGAAGACCTCATTTCCGGCATCCGCGTGGCCCATCCCATGCCGGATTTTCAGTTCAACCCGCAGGGTGTGGACGCGCTGATCGCCTATTTGCAGTCGATCCAGGTCCCGCCGGAAGCGGCGCCGCAATAGCGCCCGGTTTCTTCGCGCCTCTGGTGCGGCTATAGCGGAGGCATTGGCGCCAGGGGGATTTGCGTGCGCAGAATTTCGATACTCTTTGTGCTTCTGTTCGCCTGCCTCTCAGTCCAGGCTTCGGCACAGCAGCGCCTGACCGGGCGCATCAGCGCGGCGACACGCAGCGTCAGCTTCCCTGTCCAGCTGCAAGCCAACCAGATCGTCACGCTGACCACATCCTCCAGCGAAAATTTCGACACGGTGCTGACGCTCCGCAATCCAGGCGGACGCAATGTTGCGGAAAATGACGATCAAGAGCCCGGCGTTTTGTCTTCGCGCGTGGTTTATGTGGCCCCTGCTGCTGGAACCTACACCGCGGTCGTGACCGGCTTCGGCGGCGCGACCGGCGCCTTTGAACTGCAAATCACGCAGGGCCTCGATGTCGGCCTCTCGGACGCTGCGCGCACACTGCGCGAAGAGCGGGTGACGCTGAATCGCAGCCGGCGCGAGATGCGCTACGAGATCAATCTTGCCGCCGACGATATTTTCGTGGGCTCCACTTTCGCCCTCAGCGAAAACCTCGACACCACGCTTTCCCTGCTGGATGCAAGCGGCGCCATCATCGCGCAGAACGATGATCGCGGCGATGGCAGTCTCAACTCGCAGATCATCTATCAGGCCGTCGCCGCGGGACGTTACACGGTTGTCGTCAGCACTTATGGCGGCGAAGGCTCGGGCGATCTGGTGCTGTCGCTGGCGATCGATCCCAACGCCGAGGCGCCGTTCAATTTCGCCTCGATCGAGGGGCGCCAGATCGCTCGCTATGAAGGCGAACTCAATGCCGGCCAAGCGTCGCGTGAAATTCCGGTGCGGCTTACGGCGGGGCAAACCTTGCTGGCGGTGGCGGACGTGACAGCCGGCAATCTCGACACTGTGCTTCGGTTGAATGGGCCGGATGGGTATCCGGTGGCGCTCAATGATGATCGCGGCGATGGCTCGCTCAACTCCGCCATCGCTTTCACCGCACCTGCCGCGGGAACCTACCAGCTTATACTGAGCCGCTTCCAGCGCGCCGAAACCAGCGGCGCCTATCGCCTGGTGCTCAGCTCGGTTGACGCTGCCGTGGTCGGCACGCTGCAAGCGTTGCTTGAGGATCCGGTCACGCTGAGCGGCCCGGAGCTCATGCTGCAAACACGCGACTTCCGGGTTTACTACACGCTTGAAGGCGAAGACGCCTCAAGTGCGGATTATGCGCGCTCGGTAGCAGATACGCTGCAATTCGTGCTTGATGCGCAAACACGCATGGGCTTCCTGGCGCCAGTACGCGATCCGGACGGGCGCTATCGCGCGTACGTCGCCGATGCGGACGGCAATATGGGCTACACCAAGCCGGTCCAGATCGTGTTCGACAATCCCAATTCAAGGAATGTACGCGAGAGCGCGGCGGCGCGCGGCGTGTTCGTAATCGACAATGACTTCGCCAACATGGACAAGAAAGCGCCGACTGAGAGCCTGATGCGCGCCACCACCACGCATGAATTCAATCACGTGGTTCAGTATGGCTACGATTCAGAAGAAGGCCTGCAATGGCTCTATGAATCCACCGCCTCCTGGATCGAAACCGCTACGGTTGGCGCCGATCAGGACGCGACCGATTATGTCGCTACGGATTTCGCCGCGCCGCAAACCTGCTGGACCACCAACGAAGCGGGCTTTGATTACGCGCAATGGACGCTGCTGCAATCGCTGGTGGACCGCTACGGTCAGAGCATCGTGCCGCGCCTGTGGCAGAATAGTGTGAACCATGACGGCTTGGACACGATGGGCGCCACGCTTGCCAGCGTTGGCGCGAACATACCAGACGCACTGCAATATTGGCGGCTGCAGAATTTCGCGCGCGATTATGCGCTGGCGCCGCGCTTCACCAGTTCTGTGAACTTGGAAGGCACTGTGCGCCGAATCGGCACATGGAGCACGAAGGACGGGATCGAGCAGCTGGGCGCACACTATCTCGCGCTCGGGCTGACCGGCCGCCACAGCTTCGCGCTCAATGGCGGGCGCGATCTGGTGCTGTTCGGGCTTGGCCAACGCGGCAACGAAATTCAGGTCGTGCCGTTGGGCCGCGGCGGCGTGTTTGACACGACTGGCTTCGACTATGCCGGGCTGATGGTGTTCAACCGCGCCGTCCCCAGCGCGCCGGGCGTGTGCAGCGAAACCGCCTACACGATCGCCGTCACGCCAGCCACGCAAGCCATGGCCGCGCCGCAAATCCGCTTCAGCGCGGCGCACTTCGAGCCGCCCGGAGAATAATCGGCGCGAGTAGCTAGCGCATCGCCTCATCGATGAGCGAGGCGGCGTCCGCAAGGATCGCCTCCTCCGCCGCACCTTGAATTGGCACGCGGCCGACTTCAAGCATGACCGGCGCGGCGAAGGGCGAGACGCGCGGCAGATCGATATGCGCGATGCGCCCCTTCACGCGGCGCAATAAAGCGCCAAGGCGTTTCAGATCGAGATAGCCTTCGCCTGCATCGGCGAACGCGGCTTGCAGCAGGATGTGGTCCGGCTCGTATTGGCGCAGCACGTCATAGATGAGATCGGCGGAGAAGGTGACTTGCCGGCCGGTTTTCTCAGAACCCGGCGCGCGCCGCTCGATCATGCCGGCGATCACCGCGCAATTGCGGAAGGTGCGCTTCATCAGCGCGCTTTCAGCGAGCCAGCTTTCGAGGTCATCGCCCAGCATGTCCTCGTCGAACAGCTCAGCCATGTTGATGGAGCCCATCTCCTCAAGCCCCCAAACACACATCGCATACTCGCTGGCGAGGAACCCGAGCGGGTTTTTGCCGAGGCGCTCAAGCCGGCGCGTAATCAGCATGCCGAGCGTTTGGTGCGCAAGCCGGCCCTCGAATGGATAAGCGACGAGATAGTGCTTCGCCGCGCGCGGAAACGTCTCGATCAGCATTTCATCCGGCCTGGGAATGATGGAGCGATCCTTCTGGATCGCGATCCAGTCCATCACTTGGCTCGGCAATTTGCTCTGATGCGCCGGATCGTGGATCAGACGGCGCACGCGCTCGGCCAGGAAAGTTGAAAGCGGAAACTTGCCGCCAGCATAGGAAGGAATGCGCGGATTTTCCTCACCGTGCGCGCGGATCACCAGCACGTCCTCCTCGCGCAGGCTCATGAAGCGCAGCATTTCACCGGCGAAGATGAACGTGTCTCCGGGCGAAAGCCCCTCAATGAACCATTCCTCTATCTGCCCGAGCTTGCGCCCTGGCGTCATCGGCTTGGGCTCAGCGCTTTTAGGTACGCCAGGACGCGGCCTTTGGCCCATGCGATTGACCAGGCGCACATTGAGCATGTCCGCCTCGATGATGGCGCCGACATTCATGCGGTGTTGTTGCGCCACGCTCGGATTGCGCGCGCGCCATTTGCCGGTATGCGCATCCTGCACAATGCGACGATAGCGGTCATAAGAACGCAGCGCATAGCCGCCGGTCGCGACCAGATCGAGCGCGCGATCGAATTGCGCGCGCGACAGCGCCGCATAGGGCGCGGTGGCGCTCACCTCTTCATAGAGTTCGTCCGCGTCCGTCGGTTCGCCGCAGCAGCAGCCCATAATGTGCTGCGCCAGACAATCCAGCGCGCCGATGCGAGCATCTGCGCCATCGAGCGCGCCCTCCGCCACTGCCTCCTGCGCGGCGCGGCATTCGAGCACTTCGAAACGATTGCTTGGCGCCAAAAGCGCTTGCGATGGCTCATCCAGCCTGTGATTGGCGCGTCCAATCCGCTGCACCAGACGCGCGCAGCCCTTCGGCGCGCCGATCTGAATCACCAAATCGACGTCGCCCCAATCAATGCCCAGATCGAGCGTGGAGGTGCACACCACGGCGCGCAATTCGCCCCGCGCCATCGCGGTCTCCACTTTGCGCCGCTGCGCCACATCGAGCGAGCCGTGATGCAGCGCGATCGGCAGGTTGTCGTCATTGGCGCGCCAGAGTTCCTGGAACGTCATTTCCGCTTGCGCGCGCGTATTGACGAACACCAGCGCGAGTCTGACGCGTTTGATGGCGGCGTACACTTCGGGCATGGCGTGCCGCGCCGTGTGACCGGCCCAGGGAATGCGGGCGTCGGTGTCGAGCACGTCAATGATCGGCTGTGCGCCGGGCGGGGCTTGGACGATTACCCCTTCCCCTTCCTCACGGGAGGCTCTCCCCACCCCCTGCCCCCTCCCCTCGCGGGGAGGGGGGGAAGCACCCACCAGCCACCGCGACAATCCATCCGGATCAGCCACCGTCGCGCTCAAACCAACGCGCCGATGCGCCGGCGCCCAGCGGCGCAGGCGCGCTAAAGCGAGCGCAAGCAGATCGCCGCGCTTGGTTGGCGCCAGCGCGTGGATTTCATCGATCACCACACAGCGCAAATCTTCGAAGAAGGCGCGCGCATGTTCGCTGGCGATGAGCAGGCAGAGCTGCTCAGGCGTCGTCAGCAAAATATCCGGCGGGTGCGCGCGCTGGCGCTGACGCTTGTGCGCGGGCGTATCGCCGGTGCGCGTTTCGATGCGCAGATCGAGGCCCATTTCGCGCACGGGCGTTTCAAGATTGCGCGCGACGTCCGTGGTCAGCGCCTTGAGCGGCGAAATGTAAAGCGTGTGCAGGCGATGCGGGCGGCGCACACCGCCTTGCGCGGCGATCTCATCCAACTCGATCAGGCTCGGCAAAAAGCCCGCCAGCGTTTTGCCTGCGCCAGTGGGCGCGATCAGCAGTGTGGACAATCCTTGCGCCGAGCGCCGCACCAATTCGAGCTGATGGGCGCGCGGGACCCAGCCGCGCGCGGCGAACCACTCCGCGAAAACCGGCGGCAGCCCTGCGTGTTGATCGGATGCTAGCATTGTGATAGCATTAGGTATGGCTCAGGTTCTGATCCGCAATCTTGATGATGAATTGCTCGCGCAGCTCAAAAGAAATGCGGAGCGTGAAGGTATTTCGCTTGAGATGTATTTGCGGAATACGCTCAAGCAGGCGGCTCAGCCCTCCAGGCAAGATGTCATTGCCGAAATCGACGCTTTACGGAAGACGGTTCGCCCCTGGCGGCCGGGGGACCAAACAGCTGAAGAGATCGTAAGAGAAATGCGTGACGAGCGGACACAGCATCACGCTCGGCTTCACGGCCTCGATGAATGATCATTGACGCCAATGTTGCTCTTCGCTGGTTTTTGAACGAGCCGGGTGCGGAGGCTGCCGCTCAGTGCTTTGCCCAAGGCGCCCAGCCGCTGGCTCCGGAATTGGTGCTTGCCGAGATTGGTAACGGCCTTTGGAAGGCCGTTCAAAAACGGCGTATCGATCCAAGTATCGCTGCTATTTATCTTCACCGAGCGCCCTCTTTGTACGGTGAACTCCGAAGTCTATCCGCGCTTTATGTATCGGCGTACGAAATTTCCGTAGCGCTCAATCATCCGATATACGATTGCTTCTACTTGGCTCTAGCGGAAGAGCTGCGTCAGCCGCTGCTGACAACTGATTTCAAGCTACAGAGTCGCACCGATGGCACGCGCTGGCGTAGTCTCGTAAGCGTGCTTGGCTAAATGCGCGCCACTGAGCTTTTACGCCCAACACCCGCCGGCTTGTGCTGCCCGGAAGGCGATTTTCACATTGATCCGGTGCGGCCGGTCGAGCGCGCCATCATCACGCACGGCCATTCCGACCACGCCCGCGCCGGCCATGGCCGCGTGCTCGCCACGCCGGAAACGCTGGCCATCATGGCCGAGCGCTATGGCGCGGAGTTCGCGGGCGAGACGCAGGCGCTGGGTTATGGCGAAACCATCCGCCAGGGCGGCGTCACCGTGCGCCTGGCGCCGGCGGGGCATGTGCTGGGTTCGGCGCAGGTGGTGGTTGAAGCTGGCGGCGCGCGTGCGATTTGCTCCGGCGATTATAAGCGCCGGCGCGATCCCACCTGCCCGCCCTTTGAAGTCATTCCCTGCGACGTGTTCATCAGCGAAGCGACCTTTGCGCTCCCTGTGTTCCGCCACCCGGAGTCGGAGGAGGAAATCGCCAAACTGCTTCGGTCTGTCGCGGCGCATCCGGAGCGCGCGCATTTGGTCGGCGCCTATGCGCTCGGCAAGGCGCAGCGCGTGATCTGCTTATTGCGCGAAGCCGGCTATCACGAGCCGATCTACATCCATGGCGCGATGCAGCGCCTGTGCGATCTCTATCAGCGCTTTGGCGTCGAGCTTGGCGAGCTGCGCCCCACCACTTTGCAAAGCGGCGAGAAGAACGCTTTCAAAGGCGCGATCGTGATTTGTCCGCCTTCGGCCATGGCGGACCGCTGGAGCCGGCGCTTTCCTGATCCGGTCGATTGCTTCGCTTCCGGTTGGATGAGCATCAAGCAGCGCGCAAAACAGCGGGGCGTGGAATTGCCGCTCATCATTTCCGATCACGCCGATTGGGATGAACTCACGCGAACGGTGAAGGATGTTTCGCCCGGCGAACTCTGGATCACCCACGGCCGCGACGATGCGCTGGCGCGCTGGGCGGAGCTGGAAGGCGTGAAAGCGCGCCCGCTGCATCTGGTCGGTTATGAGGACGAGAACGACTAGGCGCCTAAGCGCCGCCGCGCTAGCAAAGCTGCATGTATCAAAGGCTGGACCCAGCGCGGATCATCGAAACGCTGACACGGCTCAAAGCGCGTATCGATGCGCGCTTCCCCAATGCCGGACTTGGCCGCGTGTGCGCCGAAGTGATCGACACCGCCAAACGCACAAGCCAACGCGTGGCCGCTCTCACGGCGCCATCCTGGGGCTGGCGCATCGCCGTTGGCGTACTGATCGTGCTGGGGATCGTGGCGCAAATCGCCGCCGCGCGCTTCCTGCACATAGACCGGATCGAAGCCGATGCCGGTTTGCTGCAAAGCCTCGAAGCCGCGGTGAATTTGCTGATCCTGTTCGGCGGCGCGGCCTGGTTCTTGATCACATGGGAGGAACGGCGCAAACGCCAGCGCGTGCTCGATGCGCTGCACGAATTGCGCTCCCTGGCTCATGTGGTCGACATGCATCAGCTGACCAAAGACCCAACCAACATCTTGAACATCAACCGCACGCCAGCCTCGCCAGAGCGCACCATGACGCGGTTCGAGTTGACGCGTTATCTCGACTATTGCGCCGAAATGCTGGCGCTGCTCGGCAAGCTGGCCGCGCTCTATGGCGAAAGCATGCGCGATGGCGTGGTGGTCGATGCGGTCAATGACGTCGAAGCGCTCACCACAGATTTGGCGCGAAAGATCTGGCAGAAGATCATGATCATTGGGGATTTGGAGGAGAGAAGGGATTAGAGATTAGGGATTGGGGATTCGCGCGCCCTATATTGTTCGCAGTCGCCTAGCCCCCAGTCACTAATCCCCAGTCCCTAATCTCCAGCCCCTAAATGCGCGCCTTCTCTGAGCTCCTTGACCGGCTGATCCTGACGCCGAGCCGAAACGGCAAGCTCGACGCGCTCGTGCATTATTTCGCCACCACGCCCGACCCCGATCGCGGCTATGCGCTCGCTGCTATAGCTGGCGACTTGTCCTTTGCTTACGCCAAGCCTGCGCCGATCCGCGCTTTGGCGCAGGAACGCGTCGATCCGGTGCTGTTCGATCTCTCCCGCGACTATGTGGGCGATATGGCTGAGACCATTGCGCTGATCTGGCCTGCTAAAGGCGGCGCCAATCGCGCGCCGCTCTTGAGCGAAGTTGTGGAAGAGTTGCAGCGTGCGTCAAAACTCGAAGCGCCGCGGCTGATCGAACGCTGGCTCGATGGGCTCGACGCAAACGGGCGCTGGGCGCTGATCAAGCTCGTTACCGGCGCGTTGCGCATTGGCGCGGGCGCACGGCTCGCCAAACAGGGTCTGGCGCAATATGGCGGCAAGCCAATCGCGGAGATTGAAGAAATCTGGCACGGGCTTGCGCCGCCCTATCTCGAATTGTTCGCTTGGCTCGAAGATCGCGGCGCGCGCCCAAAGGGCCGCACGCGCGCTGGGTTTCGCCCGGTCATGCTCGCGCACGCGCTCGATGAAAGCGACATCGCCAAGCTGGACGCGGTCGATTTTGCGGCTGAGTGGAAGTGGGACGGCGTGCGCGTGCAGGCGATCATTGAAGGCGGCGATAAGCGGCTTTACTCGCGCACCGCCGACGACATTAGCGCCGCCTTCCCCGATCTCCTGGATCATCTGACCTTCGAAGGCGCCATTGATGGCGAATTGCTGGTTCGAACCGCAAATGGCGGCGTTGCGCCGTTCAACGATTTGCAGCAGCGCCTCAACCGCAAGAAGGTCGATGCGAAGCTGTTGCAGCATTATCCGGCTTTCATCCGCGCTTACGATCTGCTCGCCGATGGCGCGGAGGATTTGCGCGCGCTGCCGTTCTCGGAGCGCCGCCAACGGTTGGAGCAATTCGTGCAGGCGCATGGGGGCGAGCGGCTCGATCTCTCGCCGCTCGTGAATGGCGGCGATTGGGAGACGCTCGCCCAACAACGCGCCGAGGCGCCGGAAGGCGTTGAAGGGTTGATGTTGAAGCGTTGGGACAGCCTCTATGAAGCAGGCCGTCCTAAGGGACTCTGGTTCAAGTGGAAGCGCGATCCCTTCACCGCCGATTGCGTGCTGATGTACGCCCAGCGCGGCAGCGGCAAACGCAGCTCCTACTATTCCGATTATACATTCGGCTGCTGGCGCGGCGATGAATTGCTGCCGGTGGGCAAGGCCTATTTCGGCTTCACCGACGAAGAATTGCGCCAGCTCGATAAATTCGTGCGCGATCATACCACAGATCGCTTTGGCCCCGTGCGCGCCGTGCGTGCGGATAAGACTTTTGGCTTGGTGCTGGAAGTTGCGTTTGAAGGGATAGCGCGATCCACGCGGCACAAATCCGGCGTCGCGCTCAGATTTCCGCGCATTGCACGCATACGCTGGGACAAACCCGCGCGCGAGGCGGACACGCTGGAGACGCTTGAGCGGTTGATCGGTTAGGCGCGGCCGAACTTGCCCTTCATCGCCGCCGCCGTCTCACGCGCGATGCGCTTGACAGCCGCTTCCGCCGCTGGCGCGGCTGAGGGAAAGGCCACAAAACCGTGCGGCAGCGAGTCAAACCGCGCCGACTGCACCTTGACGCCGGCTTGGCGCAGGCGCTCCGCATAAGCCTCGCCCTGATCGAGCAGCATGTCGAACCCGGCTGTGTAAACCAAAGCTGGCGGCAGGCCGGCGAGATTTTGCGTGCGGCCCGGGGAGAGTCGCGGATCGGCGGGATCGGCGTCTTCGGGCAGATAATTGGCGACGAAATATTCCAGCGTTTCCGATGTCAGCGGAAACGCGCTGGCGAATTCCCGCATCGAGGCGGTCTCGCTGGTGAAATCCACGCCCGGATAAATCAGCAGCTGGAAAGCTGGCTTTGGCTGGCGTCCCTGCTGCATTTGCTGCGCGATGACGGCGGCGAAATTGCCGCCCATCGAGTCGCCGCCGACAGCGGCTTTGTTGACCGAGGCCCCAAAGCGCGCCGCATTCTCCACCGCCCACAAATAAGCAGCGGTGGCGTCTTCGAGGCCGGCGGGAAATTTGTATTCCGGCGCCAGCCTGTACTCGACCGACATGACCGGCGCGCCGGAATATTTGGCAATCAGCGCGCACAGCCGCGCGCAGTTCAGCGGCGAGCCGACAACGCCGCCGCCAAAGTGATAATAGACCAGCATGGTTGCGGAATTGTCCCGCACGGTCGGCACGTAAAGATCGGCGGGCACGGAATGCGAGCGGCCCGTGACGTAAACGCGCTGCTTGCGGACTCCGCTTACAGGTCCGCCGCCGAATAGGAGGCTGAGCCCCTCGACCTGACGGCGCCGCGCTTCGAGCGGAAGGTCAGCCTGTGTGCGCGCGCGGGCATTGAACTCGATCAGCTGGATGCGCGGATCGAGCGTCATGCCGCGCCCGGTGCGCGGCACGCCGCCGGCGGCCTTCACCAACGCCGCGTCACTGCGTGACAGGGCAAGATGAACCAGTGCTCTGCGCAGCCAAAGCAACGCTTTATTCTCCCACTTTCAGTTCTGCTCAGTTGCGTGCGGCGCCTTCGAGGCCGCGCAAGATCAGTTTCGCCGCAAATTGCACGGCGTACTCGACATCTGGCGGCGACCGGCGCCGCATCGCTTCCCCCACTTCCTGCGCGATGCCGATGCAGGCATGAGCTGCATAGTCCGAGTCGACCCGAGGCGCAGCGCCGCGGGCAATCGCATCCTCAAGCCCCTGACGCACCTCTTCATACACGGCGATCATCTCGGGCGTATCCGTGCGCAGGTGCGGGCGGCGCTCATGGATGGGACGTCCCTCCTCTTTGTCGTCCTCGACTAGGAACAAAAAGAACGCGCGTAAGGCGCGGTGGAGGTAATCCTCGAAGCTGTCGGCTTCCTCACGCGCAGCGCGGAGCAGCGGCCGAAAGCGCGCGACGCTGTCATCGGCCAGCGCCTCAAACACCTCTTCCTTGGACTTGAAGTAATTATAGAAGGTGCCCGAAGCGAGGTCGGTGCCGCGAATGATGTCGCGCACAGTGGCGACCTCATAGCCGAGCTGCGCGAAGACGCGCCGCGCGGCCTGCAGGATGGCCTGCCGGTTGGCCGCTTTCGACCGCTCGCGCTTTCCGATCGGCTCGATAACAGCCGCTTTCTGCATGCCCGCTCCGAGAATGCCCCGCCCCATTGCGCCACATTCATGACGCCCCGTCAATTTGACGAAAGGCGGAAGCTCACCAGGCTGGCCAGCCGGCGCGTCGCGGCGGGGTCGGTTTCCCCAGCGCTTTGACGTACCCGCATGTAGGCGACGCGGTCCCCCAGCAACAGGGCGTGGGCGCCATTCGCGAGGAGGCAATTCGGGCCGTGCACGACGGGCAGCGGGGCTGGCGGCGGCTCGGTCAGCGCGGCGGGATCGATGTGGGCCTCGTCAGCTTCGCGCTCAAACTGAACGGCGGGCGGTGAGGCCGGGCCAGCTGGTTCGGCGCTCGGCCGGCCCCGGCACTCGCGATCAAACAAATCGCGCGCCGTAATTTCGCCGAGCGGACGAACCATGTCGACCTCGACCACGCCGTGAAGGCCGAAGGCGCCCACGCCTTGCGCGCAGCGTGTGCGCTCGCCGTCAATCAGATTGGCCGCGATGGTTCGGTAATAGGGCAGGCCCGAAATATCGGCGGCATCCGTGCTAGTCAGCACCGTGCATGGCTTATCGATGTCGAGGTTCGCGGCGGAGAAGGTCGTGGGGGTCGGGTCCTGCACGCGGGGGGCCGAGCTTTGCGCCCGACCGCATCCAGCCGCCAGCAGCGCCACGGCCAAATACGCAAGCGAACGGGCCGCACTCAGGTCCCGCTTGCGCCTGCTCGGCCGCATACTCGACTCCCGGAAAAGGCGTTAGCTGAGCCCCCCGGTGAACGAAATCAACCGTGACCACTTGCCGGCATCCTCTTGCCTGTGAGGAAGTTTCCGGGTGTCACAAACCAGACACGCAACTGACGCGCATTAGTTCAGCACGCCGAAAAAATAGAGCAGGAGAATGACCGGCAAGGGGATGCCGATAGCCCATAAAATGCAGCCTTTGCCGAGAGTCTTCATGAGGCTGTTTGCCTGTTGCTGCAGCGCCGCCTTGCTCCGGGTCCATGCTGTGCGGTCGGTGAGCCGCTAACGAGAGCCGGCGCGGCGAGGTTCCGCCGCCACCGCAAAATCGCCTTCAACGCGCTACTGGTATGGCTTAAAGTTCCTCCGCGAGCGGATGGAGGTGAACGCCAGGGGGCGCTATGGACCGGGTAGTGCAGATCCTGATGGCCCCGTTCGTGGTGGCGGTGGCGCTTATCTGGACCGTGGTTGGACTGGTGTTCGCCGCGCCGCTGATCGCCAAGGCGATTCTGATTTTTACGATCGATCTGCTGGTTTCGGCCATTACACAACAGCGCACGTCGCGCGCTGCAGAAGGCTTGAAGCAAGCGCTCACCTTCTACCCGCAAGGCTTCGCCATCATTTTCAGTTCGCTGACGCACGCCCATGAACCCGTCACGGAAGAGCAGCGCGCTTATGAATTCGCGCGCGGGCGATTTGGGCCCTTGGTGGATTCGGGCAAGATGATCCTGCTGGCGCTGGTGTTCTGGGGCACGACCGCGCTCTTTTTCCATCATCTCGGCGTGGTGCGGATCGAGCGCATCGCGATGCTTGAGCAAACCGCGCTCAACCTTGTCGGGCTAGGCCGCGCGCAAGTTGCGGAAGCGGCGCCGCGCTTTGTCCCCGATTGCAGCATCAACACGCCGAACACGAATCTCCGCTCCGCAGCCCGGCTGCAATCGGAGTCGATCACGCGGCTGCCGCAAGATGCGCAAGTCATGCTGATCAACGATCCGTTCGCCGGCGATGACTGGATCCGCATCGCCACGCAAGACGGCAAATCCGGCTATGTGAACCGCGATTTGCTGACTTGCTCGGTCGACCCGCGCTAGTTCGCTATTCTTTCGCCGCACATAGGCGGAATAATCAGTCATCACCTCTTCGGTGAAACGGCCGGGCTTGAAGCTGAGGCCGGCAATTTCACGCACGGGGGTCACTTCCGCAGCGCTGCCCGTGAGGAACACTTCCTCGAAACTCGCCAATTCATTCGGCCAAATCGCTCGCTCAACCACTTGGATCCCGCGCGCACGAGAGCGCTCGATGACAGTTTGGCGCGTCAGGCCATTCAGGAAGCAGTCCGGCGTCGGCGTGTGCAGCACGCCATCGCGCATGAAGAAGATGTTGGCGCCAGTGCCTTCGGCGATCTGACCGCGCCAATCCATCATCATCGCATCGTCAAAGCCTGCATCATTGGCGGCGTTACGCGAAAGCGTGCAGATCATGTAGAGGCCCGACGCTTTGGCGTTGCTGGGCGCGCAATCAGGCGCCGGGCGGCGCCAGGGCGCGATCATCAGCCGGATGCCCTGCATCTTGTTGGCGAAGTAATCGCCCCACTCCCAGGCCGTGACGGCGACGTGAATATCGTCATTGGCGCCGGCGACGCCCATCAGCTTGGAGCCGCGCCAGGCGATGGCGCGCAGGTAGCAATTCTCCCAACCCTGCTTGTGCACCAGTTCGTGTTTGATCCGGTCCAACTCCTCGGCGCTATAGCCGATGTCGAACCCCAGCAGCTTGGCCGACAGGCGCAGGCGCTCGGAGTGCTCGCGGCTCTTGAAGATCACCCCGCCATAAGCACGCTCCCCCTCGAACACAGATGAGGCGTAGTGCAAGGCGTGAGTGAGGATGTGGACCTTGGCGTCGCGGTGGGGGACGAACTCGCCGTCGAGCCAAATCCATCCGTCACGATCATGGAAAGGCTGGGCGGCCATCGGCTTCCTCCGTAAGATGCGCACACACGGTTTACGGGCGCGGAATAGGTTAGTTTTGCGGTGAACTGTCAAGTTTTAGACATGCACTCCGCCTCTGCGTCCAATTTGAGCTATTTTCTTTCGCCATAACGTCGATATACGGTTCAATAGACCTCAAAAAATGACATTCGACGCGCTAGACCGCCCGCCCCACCTTCTGTTGGTCGATGATGACGACCGCATTCGTGAGCTGCTGAAGCGCTATCTGTCGCAACAGGGCGCGCGCGTATCCGCCGCGGCCGATGCACAAGGCGCGCGCACATTGATGGCGTCGATGGAGTTCGACCTGCTCGTGCTCGATGTGATGATGCCGAAGGAGGACGGCTTCTCGCTGGCGGAAACCGTGCGGCGCAATTCCAACGTGCCGATCGTGCTGCTCACTGCGCGCGGCATGCCTGAAGACCGCATTCGCGGCCTGCAAATCGGGGCCGACGATTACGTGCCCAAGCCGTTCGAGCCTGCCGAACTGGCGCTGCGCATCAACGCCATCCTGCGCCGCGCCATCTCCACCCGGGGCGAAGCGCCTGAAACGGTGCAATTCGGCCCCTACGCTTTCAACAGCACGCGCGGCGAGCTTTCGCGCGAGGGGGCCAATGTGCGCCTGACCGAAGCGGAGGTCGCACTGCTCCGCATTCTCGCTGCGCGGCCGGGCGAAGTCGTCACCCGCGAGGACCTCGCCAAGCGCACCGGAGCGGGGCTGGAGCGATCGGTGGACGTTCAGGTTACGCGCCTCAGGCGCAAAATCGAAACCGATCCGCGTGCGCCGATCTATCTGCAGACGGTTCGCGGCGTGGGCTATAGGCTCGCCACGGACTAAGACGAAAGCGCGCATGAGCACCGAAACCATCGAAGCGCCGAAAAAGAACGCCGCGTGGAAGAGCTACGCCATCGGCTTTCTGTTCTGGCTGCCGCTGCTAAGCGGCGTCGTGAGCCGGTTCAAGAAAAGCTCGCAATGGTTTGGCGATTACGGCGCCGTCGCGTGTGCTGCAGAGAAATGGTTGCAAGGCGGCCAGATCTATAATCGCGAACTCGACTGCCCGAACGTGCATGAGGTGGTGTATGTCTATCACCCTGCCATCGCGCAGGTTTTTTCCTATCCGCTGAGCGTGCTTGGGCAACAAGGCATGTTCTGGGCTTATGCGGCGCTGTTCGCGCTTTCTGTTACGGCGCTGATCTGGCTGATGATCGGGCGCGGCGCGAAGAAAACGCGCAAACGCAGCAGCCGCTTTGCTGCGTTCATGACCGGCAGCGCGATCTATTGGGGCAATATCGCGGTAATCTTTCACGCGTTGATTGGCGTTGTCGCCGTAGGCTTGCGCAAGCGGCCGTCTCTGCTCGTACTCGCTATTGCGCTTGCGGCGCTGGTGAAGCCGCTGTTTCTGACCTTCGCCGCTGTGTTCGTGTTGGCGCCATGGCCATTCTGGCGACGCGCGCTCTACACTTTGGCTGTGGTCGTGCTTGGCGCAGCGCCCAGCCTCTATTTCCTGCAATATGGCGGCGAGCTCGCGACGCAATGGCGCGATCTCATCAGCTATTTCGTTTATGTCGATCGCCCCGGCGCAGCCTTCTTCGGCTGGCTCGATCTGATCGGCCAACCGATCGACACGCCCGCCGCCGCCATCGCCTATCTGGGCTTCGCCGCGATCATGTGCGTGGCCGGCCTGATCATTGTTGAGGGGCTCAATCTGGACGGCGAAGCGCGCACGCTGCTGGGCCTCAGCTTGGGGATCATTCTCATTCCGCGCCTGATGTCGCAGGATTTCTGGCTGCTTGGCCCGGGCCTCGCCACGCTCGCTGTTGCGCTGCTTGATCGCCATGCGCGCGCAGGCAAGGCGTTTTCGCTTGCCCTTCTCTCCATCTGCGTGTTCGCGCTGCTCGCCAACATGGCCGACTTCGCCGATCTCGGCGTACCGCTCGCTGTGTTCGCCCTGGCGCTGACTTTCATCGCCGCCGCCGGCTTTGTGCTGACGCAATCGAGCCTGGGCGCAATCCTCGGCAGTTTCTGGCGTGGCGCGCCGACGGAGGCTTCGCCACATGCGTCTGCGTGATTTCACGCCGCGCGGGCTTTACTGGCGGACGATCTTTATCGTCATCCTGCCGGCGGCGATCCTGCAATTCTTCATCACCATCATCTTTCTTGATGATCACTGGCGCTTCACCTCCAAGCGCATGAGCCAAGGCGTTGCGGCCGACGTCGCGCTGCTGATCCAGCTTTATGAGCGCGATCCCACTGCGGAGAATTTCGCAAATCTGCAGCGCATGGCCGAGCGCCCGCTGCGTCTCGACATTCAATTACAGCCAGGCGCGGCGCTGGAAATGCCGCGCTGCCGCAGTTTTGGATCGGTGGTGGACCGCTATCTCACCGCCGCGCTGCGCGATGAGCTAAGCCGGGACGTCTGGTACGACTCCACCTGCCCCGGCAATCGCGTGCTGATGCGCATTCCCACCAATGAAGGCATCCTGCAGGTCGCCGCCTATCGCGACCGCGTGCAGGCGCGCGCGGGGCCGCTGTTCGTGGCCTGGATATTCGGCGCGACCTTGGTGCTGGTGATCATCTCGATCGTGTTCATCCGCAATCAAGTCCGGCCGATCGAAATGCTGGCCGACGCGATGGAGAAATTCGGGCGTGGCGAAGACACCGGCCCTTTCCGTGTGCGCGGCGCGCGCGAGGTGCGCAGCGCGACTTTAGCTTTCTTCGGCATGCGCCAACGCATCAAGCGCCACATTGATCAACGCTCGCAGCTTCTCGCTGGCGTCAGCCATGATCTGCGCACGCCGCTGACGCGGCTAAAGCTGCAATTTGCGCTGATGCCGCCTTCGCCCGAAATCGAGGACGCCAAGCGCGACCTGAAGGACATGGAAGACACGCTGGAGGAGTATCTCGCCTTTGCGCGCGGCGCGGCCGATGAGGCGGCAGCGCGCGTCGATCTTGCAGCGTTGGCGCGCGAATTAGCCGCCGAAGCCGCGCGCAGCGGCGGCGACATCACGGTTGAGCAGGATAGTGAGGTCATGGTCACGGGCCGTGTCCGCGCGCTGAAGCGCTGCCTCGCCAATCTGATCGACAACGCCGCTGCGCACGGCGAGAAGGTGCGGATCGGTTTCAAGGAGGAGCCCAGCGCGGTGCTGGCCTATATCGACGATGACGGTCCGGGCATTCCTGAGGAACTATACGAGGAGGCCTTCCGCCCCTTCTCGCGTCTGGATGAAACGCGGTCGCGCAACCAAAAGGGCGTAGGCCTAGGGCTCGCTATCGCGCGCGACGTCGCGCGCAGCCATGGCGGCGACATCGTGCTCAGCCAAAGCCCGCTGGGCGGCTTACGCGCGGCGCTGCGTTTGCCTCGGCCCGGCTAAGCGACAACGATAAAGTCTGCGGCGGTTAGGGTTGGCGCGCCCGTCAAGGTCGCAAATAACACCTGACCTTGCGCGCCGACGCCATCGGGATCGAAGAAGAGCTGCCCGGTGGTCGCATTATAGATGATGCGATCATTACTGTCGGCGGCTTGGGTCCCGACAGCGAGCCGGCCAGGCGCCAAGGCGCCGACGGCCAAGCTCGTAAACACGGATCGGTCCAGCTGGATCAGATCGGCGCCAGCGACAAAATCCGTTACCGTATCAGCATTGACCGCACCGACCGCGACGCCAAAAACGAAAATGTCCGCGGCCGCGCCGCCGGTCAGCTGGTCTTGGCCGAGGCCGCCATCAAGAACATCCTCGCCGCCGCTGCCCCGAATCGCGTCGCCTCCGCCGCCGCCCTGCAGCAGGTTGTTGGCGCTGTTGCCAGTAAAATCATCCGCGCCATTCGTGCCGATCAGATTTTCGACCGCGATGAGTTGGTCACCCTGTGCGTGGCCGCCAGATCCTGTGCCTTGGCCCAAGTGAATAATGACGCGACTGGGCGAAGCTGAATAATCAGCGGTGTCGACGCCGTCGCCGCCGCGCAGCGTATCGGCGCCGCTGCCGCCAATCAGAAAATCGTCGCCCAGATCGCCGCGCAACAGATCAACGCCCGCATCGCCCTGCAGCGCATCATTGCCGACGCCGCCAAACAATTGGTCGTCGCCGCCGCCGCCGATCAGCCAATCACCGGCATCGCCAGCGCCTTGCGTGAAAGTCAGGCGATGAATTTCGCCGTCGAGCCCGACCACGTAGAGGTTGCCGTCGCCGTCGGTCGCGAACGAGGCGATCAGATCGAGTGAGCCGGCATCGGTTTGAATTTGCGCATTGCGCAACACCAGATCGGTGAGCGTTTCCTCTCCGGCGCGCATGGTCCAGATATTGCCAGTCGAGAAATCGCCGAAAATGTAGAGTCCCTGGCCGCCAGGATCTCCGTTATTGATCACGTAGCCGCCCGTGACGGCGTAACCGCCCGCATCATTGTGACCGTATTCGAAGATTGGATTCCATAGTGAGGGATCGTTCGGCGGCGGATTGCCGGGCGTGTCCGGATTGAAAACGTGGCTGCCTTCCATGACGTGCCAACCGAAATTGGCGCCGCCGAGCTGGCCTGCGGGAATGTAATTCACCTCTTCCCACTGACCCTGGCCGACATCGCCAATATACATATCACCCGTGGCAGGATCGAAACTGATGCGCCACGGATTGCGCAGGCCGAGCGCGAACACCTCATCGGCGCCGGCCACGCCCACGAACGGATTGTCATCCGGAATGGCGTAATTGCGTCCGGCGCCAGCGAAATCGTCGCCATTCACATCGATGCGCAGGATTTTGCCGAGCAAAGAGTCGATGTTCTGCGCGTCATTGTCGCTGTCGCCGCCGCCGCCGCCATCTCCGGTGGCGATATAAAGGTAGCCATCCGGGCCAAACCCCATCCAGCCGCCATTATGATTGGTGGCCTCGGAGTGATCGATGCGAATGACGAGCTTTCGCGTTGTGTCCGAGACATCGGGATTGGCGCCGCGCGTATATTCCCAAACCTCGATATCGCCATCGCTGGCGCGGTTGGTGAACACATAATACTTGCCGTTCGAGGCGTAGTCCGGATGGAACGCCATGCCGAGCAAACCCTGCTCGCCACTGGTGGCGAGACCATCAATGTCGAGAAACGGCGTCGCCAGCACTGTGCCTGTGCCGAGGTCGAGGATCTTGATCTGACCGGTATGCTGCTCGGCAATAAACAGGCGGTTCGGATCGCCCGGCGCCGAGAGCGCGAAAATTGGATTGTCTAAACCGGATGCAACCAGCGTCGCCTCAATCGCGCCAGCGCCGACATTGCGATCCTGCCGGCCAAAGCCAAACAAGACGTCGTCGCCGCCTCCGCCATTGATGACGTCGCCGCCTTCCCCGCCCTGAATGGAATCGGCGCCCGATGTGCCGCCAAGCAAATCCGGGCCGGAGGTGCCGGTGGATTGTGCGTTTGCAGTGACGCGCGCGAAGCTGCGGTCAGGCGTGAACCATACGGGTGCGTCCTCCCAGAGCACGCCATCGCTATGATTTTCCCCGTACGGCCGCTTCAGCATGGCGTCACTCCTATGGCAGCGAGGATAGACGGGCGCATGCGCCCAACCAAGCCGCCCCGAGATTGCAGTCTGTTAAGGCTGGGGGCGAGGCCGGCGCCAGTTTTCCACAGGCAAAGTCGACGCTGCGCTGGCGTTCGCGCCGTGCTAAGTCAATCTACAAGCAGGGACCGAAAGCCATGGCGGACGACGGCGAGTTCAACCTTACGCGGGCGCGCATCTGCATCGACTTCGGCACGGCATTGTCGAAGGCGAGCGTGTGCCTGGACCCGCACATGCCGGTCGAAGTCGGTGTGCGCCCTTTGCCGCTCGGCGCGGTATCGGGCGCTGAGCACCCACTGCTGACGCCGTCCATCCTTCTCGTTGATGGCGGCCGCGTCTTCTTCGGGCCATCTGCGTTCGAACACGCGCGCAGCGTGGGCGGCGATCCGCTGCTTTCGTTCAAGACCGTGCTTGGCGCGCGCGACGTCAACGAGGCGCTGAATCAAAAGCTGCGCCCCTCGATCGATCCCACCGGAACATTCCGCCAGCGCGACGCGCTTGTGCTCTATCTCGCCTATTTGGATCAGCTCATTCGCGAAGCGATCAAACTGCCGCTGAACCTGCCAGCCAGCGTCGTCCATGTGCCGCGCCGTTACACCAGTCCGGTCTGGAAAGCTGGCGGCGGCACGGATCGGATTTTCGAAGCCATCTTCAATGAAGCCGCGGCGCTTTCGGCTCGGCTTGGCAAATTGCTGCTGGCGCGCGATGGCGTCTCCATCGCCCAATGCCGCGATGCGCTCGACAAGGCGCGCGCCGCACCGGCTAATGGTTTGCTTGAAACGGGCGTATTCGAGCCGCACGCGGCCGCCGCTGCGAGCTTAGCCTTCAGCACTGAACCCTCGCGTTTCGTGATGGTGCTGGACATTGGCGCCGGCACCACCGACATCGCCGCGTTCGACTTTGACGACCGCACCGAGCCGCCCTCGCTCACCGAGATCAAGGAAGCGCGCCAGTGCAGCGCGCTCGCTGGCGACGAAATCGACCGCATTCTGCTGGAAATCTTCTGGCGCAAGCGCGGGGCTGGCAATGAGCGCAGCCAGCAGGAGGAAGCGAACCTGTTGCGCGCCGCCCGCCTGGCCGCGCGTCAGCTGAAGCAGGAGCTGTTCGCGCAAGGCAAGTGCGCGATGAAGCAAGGCTGGTTCGCCACCACGGTGAAGATCGAAGATCTGCGCGACGATCCTCAGTTCCGCGAATACATTCAGGCGCTCGGGCGCACCATTGCCGGCAGCCTCGCGGCGGTTGCGCAGCGCGCGCGCAGCACGGGCGGGACTGTAATCGACGTGGTGCTGGCGGGCGGAGGCTCAAACCTCCCCTTCCTGCCGGAGCTGGTGCGCACGGCAGGGCAAAATCTCGGCGTTGGCCTGCGCATCGCGCCGCTTTCGCCGACGCACGCGCTGTATGAAGGCGTCGATCCCTCGCTGGGCGGCGCGTTCCCGCAAATCGCGATGTCGGTCGGCGGCGCCATCGTCGAGATGATGCCCAGCGCCTGACCAGCGGGCTTTTGGACGCCTGCGGCGCCATTTGCGCCTTACTTAGCCATTATGAGGGATCGGCGCGGCGCCCAGATGGAACCTTTTTCTCCGCCGCGCATTGAGTTTGGCTGTCGCAAGGGGAGAGGCCATGCGCTGCTGGCTGTTTTTCAACCGCGACCTGACGCCTGACGCGCCGGAAGTCGCAGAGGTGATGCGCTTCCAAGAGGCGGCGCGCGATCTGGACATAGAATTGCACGTGCTGAAGCCGAGCGAGTTCGATCTCGTGGTCGATTCCGCGCACGGCTGGTCCGCGAGTTATCAGGGTCGCGAGCTTCACAAACCTGACATTATTATCCCGCGCTGCGGCAGCGAGACGAGCTATTTCACATTGGCCGTGCTGCGCCATTTCGAGCGCCAGGGCGTGGCCATCGTCAACGGCCCGGAGGCGATCGAGTCTGTCGCCGACAAACTGCATACGCTGCAAATTCTCTCCGGCGCCAAGCTGCCGATCCCGAAAACCATTCTCGGCAAGTTCCCGGTCGATGTGAATTTGGTCGAGCGTGAGCTTGGCTTTCCGGTAGTGGTGAAAAAGCTGAAAGGCACGCGCGGCGCCGGCGTGGTGCTCTGCCAAGACCGCGCGCAATTCGACGATCTCGCCAATCTGCTCGATGGCGCCAGCGGTTCGGACTTTCTATTCCAGCAATACATCAAGGCCAGCCACGGCCGCGATGTGCGCTTGCTCGTCATTGACGGCAAGATGGTGGCCGCCATGGAGCGGCGCGCCACCGATGGCGGCTTTAAATCCAACATCTCGCTTGGCGGGGTCGGCGCCGCGTTCGACCCGCCGCCGGAAATGGCGCAATTGGCGGTGAAGGTGGCGCACGAGTTGAAGCTCGATGTCGCCGGCATCGACATTCTGTTTGACGAAAATGGCTACCGCATTTGCGAAGCCAATTCCGCGCCGGGCTTCCAAGGCCTCGAGCGCGCCTGCGCGATCAATGTGCCGGAGCTCGTATTCCTCAGCATGGGCAAGAAGTTCGGCCTGCCGATCCGCCACTCCGAACGCTGGGAGCGCGCCATCGAGAACGCCGCGCGCGCCATGTTCGGCCCAGTTCTGCCGGCCAAGGCGCCCGAGCTGAGCACACCCGAACGCGCTCCGCGCCGGCCCGCGCCGATCCGACCGAAAGCGACTTAGACGCCAAACTCCGCCGCCGACACCGGCTAAGCCCAGAGGCGCGGCAGTTTCGCCAGGCTCGCACTCACCCGCTCAAGCTGGGGCGCGACGGTTTCCTGATACTCGATCGCCGCGATCGCGGCGAACACGAAGCACATGCCGACGACGAGAGCGTAGGCGTGCTGCATAAACATGCGCATGGCGCGTCTCCTTCGTACGCACCACAATGACACGCTCGCTTCCTAATATCTCTCTAACGAATGGCTAAAGATGCGGTTCGAACTGCATCAAGTCTGCAATTGAATCACGAAGCGCTTGCGCATTGGCTCGATCACGCGCCACACGCCGGTAAAGCCGGGCTCGATCACGAAGCTATCGCCTGCTTCGTAGAGTTGCGGCGCGCCGCCTTCGGGCGTGAGTTCGCATGCGCCTTCGAGCATGTGGCAGAACTCCCACTCATCGTAGCGCACGCGCCAGGCGCCGACGCCCGCGCTCCATTCGCCACAGAACAGAGTGTCACCCCGCACATAGTCGAGTGTGGTGCGTGTGGTCGGCGCGCCTTCGACCAGACGATCAGGTGCAATCGGCTCGACTTCCGCTGGCGCCGAACCGTCAATGCGGTGCAGGAAGCTCACGCCGCGCCTGTCTGATCGGGCTTCGGTTTGGCTTCGAAGCCAGCCCAGCGGCCAAACATCTCTTCGGCGCGGCGCAAATTCTTATCGAGCGAAGCCATGGTCTTGGCGAAGTCGCCATCGGTATCGCCGCGCCAGGCCGCACGGGCTTGGCCGATAATGACGCCAAGGCCTTGGCTGCGCGCTTGGCCGGTCATGCCGTCAGCTTCCAGGCCGGCGAGCGCCAGCACCCAGCGGGCGCAGCGCACGTGGCGCTGGTGCGCCGCTCCCATCATCACCGGATCGCGGTCCTGACCCACTTCCATCGCCAGCACCGCCTCGCGATGCGGCTCCATCGCCTCGAAGCGGCGCATGATCAGGTCAAACAGCCGGTCGCGCACGCTTTGGCTGGGGTCCATCTCCTCCACGCCGTCGGCGATGGCGCGGTCGAACGCCTCCTCCGTGCAATCAATGGCCTCGCCCAAAGTGGCGCCGTACAGGTCAGCCAGAGGCAGCCCCGCCTCCTGAGCAAGACGCGCCAAGGTCACTTCGCGCCACGGCGTGACCGCACCTACGGTGAGGGCGGCGCGGGCCAAGGCGCGGCGGACGGAGGGGTCGATCAAGGCCAAACTCGCTGTCGTGAGAATTTCTATTGCCTTCGGATCAAGGCGCGGGTTGGAGTTCGGGTCAAGCACGGCTTGCCGTCTGCGGCGACGGCGCCGCCGAACTGGGGTTTCGGGCGTTGTGGACCGACGCGGCGGAGAACCGCGCCGTCCCCCAAGGAGGATTAATGCCGGAAGGAAGTTCACGCCCGTTCGCGCCGGCGCACCCACTCGCCGACCATGCGCTGCATGCGCGCCTCGCCCGCTGGAACCGCGCTCGCCTGGCCATGCAAACGCCGCCCGCGGATTGGCGTGGCGCGCTCGATGACGATTACCGCATGGCGATCGAAGAGCGGCAATTCGCAGAAGCCCTGCGCGCGCAAGTGGCCCCGCGCGCCGCGCTGGCGCCGCGGGAGCCGGCGGCGTTTGTGGCTTGGTTCGAAGCGCTGAAACTGGACGGCCCCGGACAGGGCGATGCCCTGTTTCCCTGGCTTGCGACGCAGGCGAGCTGGGACGAGATGCGGTGGTTTATCGAACAGGAAGTCGCGGGCGAAGCTGGGTTTGAGGACCTGGTCGCGCTGGCGCAAATCAAGGCGCCGACGCCAGCCAAGCTCGAACTTGCCCGCAATTATTGGGACGAAATGGGGCGCGGCAACCTTAAAGGCATGCATGGACCCATGCTGGAGCGGCTGGCCCGCGCGCTCGACGTAAAGCCGGAAATCGAAACCACGCTCGCGCCATCGCTCGCATTGGGCAACACCATGGTCGCGCTCGGCGCGACGCGCGCTTATGCCTACCATGCGCTTGGCGCGCTTGGCGTGATCGAACTCACTGCGCCGACCCGCGCCGTCCATGTGGCTGCGGGATTGAAGCGCCTTGGCGTCACAGTGCGCGATCGGCATTATTTCGAACTGCATGCCGTACTCGACCTGAAGCACTCCGAAGCCTGGAACCGCGAAGTGCTCGCCACACTTGTCGCGGAGCGGCCAGACTGCGCACGCTACATCGCTGAGGGCGCGCTGATGCGGCTCGCTTGCGGCGAGGCTTGCTTCGAAGCGTATCGCGCGCAGCTTTGGCGGAAAGATTAGCCGCGCTTGGGCGATCTGCTTCCCGCGCGCTTAGCGCTCCTGAACGCGCTCCGCGATTGCGGCTATGCTTTTACTACGCCAACGCCGGCCACACATGCGCGCATCGTGGCGCGGCCAGGAAAAACCGTTGCGCGCGACCTGCGCGACGTGCTGGGCTGGAGCCTGCCATTCGCACCGGATGCAATCCCCTACGCCATTCTCGATCTGATGCGCCGCGCCGAAATGCTGGAGCAGCGCGGCGATCTGTTCGCCAGCCGCTACCGAGTGTCCACGCTTGGCGCCGACCTTGTGCTGCACTCAGCTTACCCAACAACGCAGCAGGACGCAGTTTTCTTCGGCCCGGACTCCTATCGTTTTGCGACGTTTGTGCGCGGTGAATTGCTGCAAATGCGCGCCATCGAGCATCTGGTCGACATTGGCGCGGGCGCGGGCGCCGGGGCGCTGACGGCGCTGCGGAGCGCCGATATCGCCCAGCTTACACTGACCGACATCAACCGCACTGCACTTGATCTCGCACGCGTCAATCTCGCTTTCGCCGGCCGCACCGAGGGCGCTGCGTACATTGTCTGCGACGCCCTCGCCGGCGTGGACAAACCAGCTGACGTGATCATCGCTAACCCGCCCTACATTATCGACGCCGCGCGCCGCGCCTATCGCGATGGCGGGAGCATGCATGGCGCGGAAGTCTCGCTCGCTTGGGCGCAAGCGGCCGCGGAGAAACTGACGGCGGGCGGCGTACTGCTGCTTTATACCGGCGCCGCGATCGTCAACGGCGAAGATCGCTTCAAGGCGGCGCTGCACCAGAAGCTCACGGGTTTCGACATCAACTATCGCGAACTCGACCCCGATGTGTTCGGGGAAGAGCTTGAGCGTCCAGCTTATGCCGATGTGGAGCGCATTGCCGTGGTGGGCGTGACAGCGATGAAGCGCTGATCGCGCCCATGCCCGGATTAAACGAAACCCCGGGACCTTAAGTTATCGCCCGCCGCGCAAGGCTTCGAGGCCGGCCTTCAAATCCGCATCCGAAATCGGCTTCATCAGCACCATGGTCTTGGCCAAGTGCTTGGGCAGGCCGCGCACATGGTCGTACCCGGTGCAAAAGGCTATGCGCACCCCCATACCGTCAAGCCGCACGCCAAGCTCGACCGTGGAGACCCCGCCCAGATTGGCGTCCAACAGCGCGATCTCAGGCGTGTCGCCCGCCAGCACGGCGTCCGCCTCGGCCAAAGAATGGGCCGGCCCCAGCACTTCAAAGCCGAGTTCGGTCACCCGCTCGGCCATCTCCATGGCGATTAAAGCGTCATCTTCGACGATTAGAACTTTAGCGCCGGTAGTCATTTGTTCCCTGTCTGCGGGCGAAGTTGAGCGGACGCAATGTCATTTCCTAATGAGGCGCCACAGCGGCCCGAATTCGCGCGACACGCCTTCTGTTGGCGGCCTCCCGCCGCCATATTGGGAACCGGCGAATCCACTCAGAGGTAATGCATGTCCGCTTCCGCCCGCCACGCGCCCGTCGTGATTATCGGCTCCGGCCCCGCCGGCTACACCGCCGCCATTTACGCCGCCCGCGCCATGCGTAAGCCGCTGCTGATTTCCGGCATCCAGCCGGGCGGCCAGCTCACCATCACCACCGATGTGGAAAATTATCCGGGCTTCGCCGACGTCATTCAGGGCCCCGGGCTGATGGAGCAGATGCGCGCCCAAGCCGTGCATGTCGGCACGGAGATCGTGGAAGATCACATCGCCAAGGTCGATCTGTCCAAGCGCCCGTTCACGCTCACCGGCGATAGCGGCCAGCTCTACACCGCCGACACGCTGGTCATCGCCACCGGCGCGCAAGCGAGTTGGCTGGGCCTGCCGAGCGAGAAGAAATTCCAGGGCTTCGGCGTCTCCGCCTGCGCGACGTGCGACGGCTTCTTCTATCGCAACAAGGAAGTGATCGTGGTCGGCGGCGGCAACACCGCCGTTGAAGAAGCGCTCTACCTCACCAATTTCGCCAGCAAAGTGACGCTGGTCCATCGCCGCGATGAGCTGCGCGCCGACAAAACCAACCAAGAGCGCCTGCTGCATCACCCGAAGATCGAAGTGCTGTGGAACACCGTGCTCGACGAAGTGAAGGGCCAAACCGATCCGCTCGGCGTCACCGGCGTGGTGCTGCACAACATCCAAACCGGCGAACGCCAAGAGCGCGCGGTCGACGGCGTCTTCATCGCCATCGGCCACAAGCCGGCGACGGAATTGTTCATGGGCCAGGTCGAGACGCGCGAAGGCGGCTACATCAAAACAGCGCCCAACTCCACCGCCACCAACGTGCCCGGCGTGTTCGCCGCCGGCGATGTCGCCGACGATGTGTTCCGCCAAGCGGTGACAGCGGCGGGCCTCGGCTGCATGGCCGCGCTTGAAGCCGACCGCTTCCTCAGCGCCATCGAACATTCGCAGCACGCGGCGAAAACCGCGGCGGAATAATCAGTCGAAGGTCGCGATGGCGGACATCGCCAGTTCGCCATCAGGCCCGCGCGCCCACACCAGCAGCGCATCGCCCTCGGCGCGGCCTTCGAGGGTGAAGGGCTCGGTCACATAAAGCGGATTGACCGCACGCAGATCGAACCGCGCCAAGCGCCGCCCGCCGCCATGCTTCTGCGCGAACAAGTGCAGCAGCGTGGCCGTCAGCGGTCCGTGCACGACGAGATCTGGATAGCCTTCAACCTCGCGCGCATAGGGCTGATCATAATGGATGCGATGCGCGTTAAAGGTCAGCGCCGAGTAGCGGAACAGCAGCACCGGATCGGGCGTGAACGTCTCGACCCACTGCGCCTTTTCCTCATGGCGCGGCGGCGTTGGCGCTTCGCCAATTGGCGGGGCGCGAAACACCAAGCCATGCTGCTCCACGATCCGGACTTGCCCGCCGCTGCTGATGTGATGCTCTTGAGTCACAAAACATAGCGGGCCGGCTTTGCCGGTTTTTCTTTCGATGCTGACGATCTTACTGCGCTTGACCGCCTCCGCACCAATCGGGAGCGGCGAGACATATTGAATCCGGTTCCCCGCCCACATGCGGCGCGGCAATTCGATCGGCGGCATGAAATCGCCGTGCGTCGGCAATCCATCCACCCCCAGCGTTTCGCGCGGCGGCGATGGATTGAAGAACAGCCATTGCCATCCCGGCGGCAGCGCATCCCCTTCGCGCGGCGCAGGCAAATCGAGCGAAGCCGCCAGCGCCTCCACCGCGGCAGCGCGGATCGGCTCGCGCAATTCTTGCTCGCGCCCGATCCAGTCTTCGAAATTCGAACTCATGAACGCCCCGCCTCCAACTGCTCCGGCTTCGGCTCGGCGTCCGGCTCCGGCTGCAGCAAATCTTCCGCCGCATCATTGATGCTCGCAGTCGGCGTTTGCACCGGCGCGCGGCGCGTGCGCTGCAGATTCAGCGCATCCAGCGCGTCCTCGCCTTCTTCGCCAAAGAAGCTGCGCACGCGAATTTCACGTTGCGGATAAGGGATCTCCACCCCTGCCTTGCGCAGCGCATCGTCGATCGCCCACGTATAGGCCGCATTCATCGCTTTCGGCCGCTTCACCGCTTCCAGCGTGGGCCACACCACCAACTCGAATTTCAACACGCCATCGCCATAGCCAACCAGCCAGACTTGCGTGCGGCGCGTCGATGTCTCCGGTAGCGTAAACGGCACGTCACGCGCAGCTTCCAGCACCGCGTCGCGCACCCTTTCTTTGTCCGCGCCAAGCGCGACGACGAACGGCACATGAATGCGCCGGCTTTCGCCGCGCAGCGTCCAATTGATCACGGTATTGTCGATCAGCTTGGAATTGGGGACGAGCAGATAGACATTATCATTGTTGCGAATGCGCGTGGCGCGCGGCCCGATTTCCTGCACCACGCCGCGCGTGCCATCCGGCATTTCGAGATAATCGCCAATGTGAATTTGCCGGTCGAACAACAGCACCAGTCCCGACACAAACTCACGCAGCACGCCCTGCAAACCAAAGCCGAGACCAATGCCGAGCGCGCCGGCGAAAATGGTGAAGGATGAAAGATCTATCCCGAGCGAAGAAAGCCCGGTCATGAGCCCGAACGCGACCAGCCCGTAGGTGAGGAATTTCTCCACCACATAGAGCGCCGCGGCGCCCCCAGGCTGGCCCACACGCAAGCGCACCCGCCGCACTGCTGCGCCCACCAGATAGGAGGCCACCAGGAACAGCGTGGTCATGACCACGGCGCCGGCGACGCCGCCCACCGTGATCACCGCCCCGCCAATCCGCACCAGCTCCAAGTGGGCGATCCGGTTGAGTTCTTCCTGCATGAATCTCACCCCACCCGCTTTCAGGCCGAGTGGCCGCCGGTCGGCCGCTCGGAAAGCGGATTCAATTGTTGAACCCAGCGCGCGCACTTCGCGCGCTGGGACGCGCAGTCTCGACCGACGGATCGAGCTATGCAATATTGCATTAGTTCGCGCCGCCACCATTGGCGGCCCACCAATGGCCAAATATGGACTGGGATAAACTCAAAACCTTCCACTTCGCCGCCGAGACCGGCAGCCTGACCGCCGCCGCCGAGAAGCTCGGCGTCAGCCAGTCCTCCGTGAGCCGGCAGATCGCCGCCCTGGAAAGCGGCATGGGCGTACCCCTGTTCCAACGCCACGCGCGCGGCCTCTTGCTGACTGGCCCGGGCATGGCGCTGCGCGAGTTCACCCGCGAAATGTCGAGCGCGGCCGTGATCGCGGAATCGACGCTGAAGGATGCGCGGGAAAAGGTCATTGGCGATCTCAAGGTCACAGCGCCGGTCGCCTTCGGCTCCACTTGGCTGGCGCCGCGCCTCACCGCGTTCGCCGACGCCTACCCCGAGACGCGCGTGCAAGTGCTGCTGGATGATCGCGAGTACGATCTGTTGAAACTCGAAGCGGAGTGCGCGATCCGGCTTTGGGCTGCGACCCACGCCGATCTCATTCAGCGCAAGCTGCTTGAAGTGCATGTCAGCCTCTACGCTTCGCCCGCTTACATTAAACGCCACGGCGCGCCCAAGAAGGTCGATGATCTCGATCATCACCGCATCATCGCTTACCAAGCCGGCGTGCCAACGCCGATGCGCGAACTTGATTGGGCCCAGCGCGCGGGCCGCGAAGATGCAAAGCCCCGCCCGCCGCTCTTAGAGATCAACAATGTGTACGGCATGCTGCGCGCGGTCGAGAGCGGCTTCGGCATCGCCAGCGTTCCCGACTATATGGCGCGCGGCAATCCAAACCTGGTGAAGGTTCTGCCCGATCTGCCAGGGCCGAGCTTTGAAGTTTACTTCATCTACCCCAGCGATCTGAAGCGCTCCAAGCGCATCGCTGCTTTCCGCCAATTCCTGATCGAACAAGCGGCGGATTGGCAGGAATAATCAGCCAAACGCAATCAGCATAGCGCCGGCGGCAACCACGCTTGCCCCCAGCCAGCGGCGCGCGCCTAAATGTTCGCGCAGGAAGAAAAAGGCGATCAGCGCGCCGAACACGACAGATGTTTCCCGTAGCGCCGTCACCTGTGCGATCGGCGCAAAAGTCTGCGCCCACAGCACCAAGCCGTAGCCCAAAAAGCTGATCACGCCGATAGCGATGCCGCGCCATGGCGAAACCATGGCTTGCGCCACCATGCGCGCCGGTCCACGCCGCCATAACGCGAAAGCGATCATGAACACGGACATCAAACCAGTGGTCCAGCCGACATACACAAGAGCGCTTCCCGTCGCGCGCGCGCCGAGCGCATCGAATAAAGAATAAGTCGCGATGCAAAGCCCGATCGCCAGCGCCCATCGCGTCGCCCGCCATGGCGCGCGCGGGGAAAAGCCAACGCAAAACACGCCGAGCGAAACCAAAGCCACGCCCGCCGCTTTGATTGGCGGCGGAATCTCATGCGCGAAGAAGGCGGCGCCCAAGCTCACCAGCAGCGGCGCCGAGCCGCGCGAAATAGTGTAGATGTGACTGAGATCGCCCGCTTCATAGCCTTTGAAGAGGCACACCCAATAGAGCAGGTGCACCGTCACCGAGATGACGAGATAAGGATAGGCCGCTGGCTCGGGCGCATCGAACCAAAGCGCGAGCACAATCCCGGTCGCCAGCCCGCCAATCGCGATCAGAAACGTGTCGACAATCCGATCCGTCCCGCCCTTCAGCGCGGCATTCCAGCTCGCATGAATGGCGGCGGAGGAAAGCGCGGCGATGACAGCGAGCGGCGGCAAGGCTCCATCTGACGCGGCCCGCGCGTAGCAAGCAAGCCGCAAGCGCGCATATCTGCCCCCCCCTGCCGTTACGGACCCACATTCTCCGGGCGCAACGCCTCGTGTAGGTTCGTCATCAGGAGAGACACACATGGCGCAAGCGCGCGAGTTCGATGTCATCGTTTATGGCGCGACCGGCTTCACCGGCCGGCTGGTCGCGGAATATCTGGCCAAGGCCTATCGCGACACCAATGTCGCCTGGGCTATGGCGGGGCGCAGCGAAACCAAGCTGGCCGCCATCCGCGATGAAATCGGCGCGCCCGCTTCGATACCGCTGATCAAAGCCAATGCTGACGATCCAGCCTCACTCGCAGCGATGGCGCGGCGCACGAAAGTGGTGCTCACCACGGTCGGTCCGTACCAGCTCTATGGCGAGCCGCTTCTGGCCGCCTGCGTGCAGGAAGGGACAGACTACGTCGATCTGTGCGGCGAGCCATCCTGGATGGTGGCGATGATTCCGAAATATCAGGACACCGCCAAAGCCTCCGGCGCGCGCATCGTGTTTTCGTGCGGCTTCGATTCGATTCCGTTCGATGGCGGCGTTTTCTTCCTGCAAAGCCAAGCCAAGCAGCGCTTTGGAGCGCCCTTGCCGCGCGTGCGCGGCCGCGTGCGGAAAATGAAAGGCACATTCTCGGGCGGCACGGCGGCCAGCATGATGGCGACGATCGAGTCTGGCGCGAAGGACCCTAACCTCATGAAGGTGATGCGCGATCCTTACGCGCTAACGCCAAACCCGCCGGCGACGCGCCAGCCCAGCGGCGAACGCGTGGTGCACGAAGAAGATCTCGGCCAGTATTCTGCGCCCTTCATCATGGCGACCATCAATACCAAGAATGTGCATCGCACCAACGCCCTGCTGGGCGGCGCGTACGGCGCTGACTTTACCTATGATGAGATGCAGCTCTTCGGCGCCGGCCCCAAAGGCAAGAGCCGCGCGAAAGCAGCGGCGAACGGCCTGGTGATGCAAATGGTGCTGCTGGCGATCCCGCCCACGCGCGCGCTGCTGCGCTGGTTCGTGCTGCCCAAGCCTGGCGAAGGCCCGAACAAGCACGCCCGCGAAACCGGCTCGTATGACGTGCTCTTCGTCGGCCAGGCGCCGGACGGGCGCACGCTGCGCGCCAGCGTCAGCGGCGACATGGACCCCGGCTACGGCTCCACCTCGAAAATGATCACCGAAGCCGCGCTATGCATGGCGCAAGACATCGACCGCACCCGCACCCCCGGCGGCGTGTGGACGCCGATGGCGGCGATGGGCGAAACGCTGATCGCGCGGCTGCAAGCGAAGGCGGGTTTGAAGTTCGTGGTGGAGGCTTAGCTCAAACTTCCACAGAAGCGCTGGATGCGCGTGCACGCATCTTCCAGCTCTTCCGTCGAAGTCGCGTAGGAAATCCGGAATGCCGGCGACAGGCCAAAGGCTGCGCCATGCACCACCGCTACGCCCTCCGCCTCAAGCAGCTCGCGCGCGAAGTCTTCGTCGGTATTCATCACCACGCCGCTCGGCGCGCGCAGACCCATCGCGCCCGCGCACGATGGATACACATAGAATGCGCCCTCCGGCGTTGGGCAGCGCAGGCCCTTGGCCTGGTTCAGCATGGAGACGACCAAATCGCGCCGCGCCTTGAACAGCTCTTGGTGCTTGGGAATGAAAGCCTGGGTGCCGTTCAGCGCTTCCACCGCCGCCCACTGCGAAATCGAAGACGGGTTCGAGGTCGATTGCGACATGATCGCGCCCATCGCCTTGATGATCGGCTCTGGCCCTGCCGCATAACCAATGCGCCAGCCTGTCATCGAATAGGCTTTCGACACGCCATTCATGGTCAGCGTGCGATTGTAGAGCGAGGGCTCCACTTGCGCGATCGTGCTGTACTGGAAGCCATCATAGACGAGATGTTCGTACATATCGTCGGTGAGGATGTGCACGTGCGGGAACGCCATCAGCACGCCGGCAATCGCCTTCAACTCGTCGGCCGTATAAGCCGCGCCGCTCGGGTTTGAGGGTGAGTTGAGCAGCAGCCACTTGGTGCGGTCCGTAATCGCCTTGCCCAGCTCTTTCGGATTGAGCTTGAAGCCTTCCTCCATGCGCGTCTCGACGAAAACCGGCGTCGCCCCGCACAGCAGCGCCATCTCCGGATAGCTGACCCAATAGGGCGTCGGGATGATCACCTCATCGCCGACATTCAGCGTCGCCATGAAGGCGTTGAAGATCACCGCCTTGCCGCCCGGCGAGACGTTCACTTGGCTGCGCTTATACTCAAGCCCGTTCTCACGCTTGAACTTGGCGACGATGGCGTCCTTCAGCTCCGGAATGCCATCGACGTCGGTATATTTGGTTTTGCCTTCGCGAATGGCGCGAATGGCGGCTTCCTTGATGTTCTCCGGCGTATCGAAATCCGGCTCGCCGGCGGAGAGCGCAATAATGTTGCGCCCCGCCGCCTTCAGGGCCCGCGCCTTCGCGCTGATGGCCAGTGTCGCCGACGGCTTGATGCGCCCAAGCGCTTTGGAAATGATCTCGCTCATAGCATCGCCCGCATTGACACGAACCGGCCCTTACCGCAACGGCGCCAAAGCAAAGCCGGGCGCCAGAAATGCCGAACGGGCTTCACTTTCTTGTTCTTTATCCGCGCTATCTTCTCTTATGGGCAAGATTCGTGTGCGCTCGGCGTTCCTTCTCACGGCGACCGCCGTCGCATTGGCAGGCGTCGCGGCAGCGCAAACCGCGCCCGCGGATGAGCCCATGCAGCAGGATGAAATCGTCGTCGTCGCCGAACAGGGCGATCAGGTGCGGATCGACCGCCGCACCTATGCCATCGCCAACGACCCAGTGGCGCAATCGACCGATATGTTCGAAGCCCTCGGGCGCATCCCCTCGGTCAGTGTCTCACCCGAGGGCGAGGTATCCCTGCTCGGCGCGGGCGGCGTCACCATTGAGGTCAATGGCCAGCCTGTGCCGGGCAACAGCCTCGAACAAATCCTGCGCGGCCTGCAGGGCGCGCAGGTCGAGCGGATCGAGGTTATCACCAACCCATCGGCGCAATATTCGGCGGCGGCCTCGGGCGGCATCATCAACATCATTACGCGCCAGCAGCGCGATGTCGGGGCCAGCGGGTCTGCCAGCGTGGGCGTCAATTCCGCGCAAGGCTATCTGGTCAATGTTGGCCCCAGCTGGTCGCGCGGGCCTTGGTCGGTCAGCTTCTGGGCCGGCCTCAATCACAATGAATCCGAGCGCGACTATCGCCGGGTCCGGCGCGACTTCGCCTCGGGCGATGTAACCACCGATACTGGAGCGATCGAGCGCAGGTCCGACGTCGGTCACGCTTGGCTGCAACTCGGCTATAAGCCCGACGATCAAACCAGCTTCAGCGCCTCCGCCAACATCACCGAAGGCGGCCGCGATCAACAGCAACCGATCGCGCGCAGCGACTCAATCGGTCCGGTGCAGGACGACCTGACAGACGCCAGCCGCGATTTCAGCTATCGCGCCGCCAGCTTCGACTATCAGCGCGAAGGCGATCAGCCGCGCCAATTGCTCAAGTTCAATTTGGCCATAGACCAAGACCGCAACGACGAAGACCAGCTCATCTCCGAAACGCCATTTGGCGGCGCGCTCAGCCGCTTCGCCACGCGCTATGATGAGAACACCGAAACCGCATCCTCGAAACTCGACTACGAAACACCGATCGGCGCGCGCAGCTTTCTGAGCCTAGGCCTCGCTGCGGATGGCCGACTTTACGCCTCCGACAATAGCGTTCAGGCCCTGATCGGCGCGCCCGACGTGACCGACTACGCCGCCAGCCTGGACGCCCGCGACCAAACCCTCGCCGCCTACGCCACCTACCAAATCGAAGCCGGCGATTGGACTATTCTGCCTGGCCTGCGCGTCGAGAATTATCGCCGCGAGGTGGTCGGCGATGGCGGCGAGAGCGACGACGCCGACACGCGCACTTTCCCCACCGTGCACCTGCGCCGCGCGCTGACCGACAATCTCGGCATCGATCTTTCCTATTCCAGCCGCATCGAACGGCCTGAGCTGGATGATCTGGATCCGACCATTCGCTTTGAAGACGCCACCCACGCCGAGAGCGGCAATCCCAATTTGCGCCCAACCACCACAGATGCGTTTGAAGCTAGCCTCAACTGGCAGGGTCAAGAGCGAACCTTCAGCCTCACCTTCTTCGATCGCATCCGCGAGGATATCGTCTCTCCCTTCACGCAGCAGATCGGCGACGTCACGCTGGAGACCGACATCAATGCCGGCACGAGCGATCAGCGCGGCGTACAGGCGATCTGGCGCGGTCCGTTCGGCGCGCGCTGGCGCTATTCGCTCAGCGGCAGCGCGCTCAGCAATGCGTTCGACGTGCTGGATGGCGCAACCATGAGCCGCCGCAGCGAGTTTGAATATTCCGGCAATGTGCAGCTGGAGTATCGCGACCCCGATCAGGCCCGCATTGGCGCAAACAATGTCGCGCTCGAAGTGCGCCTCAACGGGCCCACGCACAATCTACAAGGCGAAACCGCAGCCAACACCCAGACCAATATCACCTGGCGGCGCAGGCTGACGCCGCAAGCCTTCGGCGTGCTCATTCTTCAGGACGTATTCTCCAGCCAGGACTCTATTTCCACTTCGTCGACGAGCAGCTTCACCGAGCGTACCGAAAGATTGAGCCAAGGCGTGCGGCTCCGGCTCAGCCTCACTTATCAGTGGGGCGCAGGCTCGGATCGTATGCAGGAACGCGACGCGCCGGACGGCGGCGCTCCGGTGCAATAAAGCGCAAACAAAGCGGCCCGGGATCGCTCCCAGGCCGTTCTGCTGTTTGAGTTCGCCGCAGCTTACTCGGCCGCTTCGGCGCCCGCCAATCGGGCCGCGTCTTCCGCACGCTCCAGCGCCAGCTGCGCGTCGCGTTCGGCTGCGAGCTTCTGGTAGCGGCGGAGCTGTCCGCCCGTGCCGGCCGGGATGAGACGGCCGACAATGACGTTTTCCTTGAGGCCCTCGAGCGTGTCCGACTTGCCGTAGGAGGCCGCTTCGGTGAGCACGCGCGTGGTTTCTTGGAACGAAGCCGCCGAGATGAAGCTGCGCGTCTGCAGGCTGGCCTTGGTGATGCCGAGCAGCATGGGCTGCGCCGTCGCCGGCTTCAGGCCAAGCTCGCGCACGCGGCGGTTTTCATCCTCAAGGTCGAGCGCTTCCACCGCTTCCCCTTTGAGGAATTCGGTGTCGCCGCCGTCCATGACTTCGACCTTCTGCAGCATTTGCCGGACAATCACTTCGATGTGCTTGTCGTTAATCGGCACGCCCTGCAGGCGGTACACTTTCTGGATTTCCTCGACGAGGTAGTTGGCCAGCGCTTCCACGCCCAGGATCGAGAGAATGTCCTGCGGGGCCGGGTTGCCGTCGAGCAGGTAATCGCCCTTCTTCACGAAGTCGCCTTCCTGCACGGCAATGTGCTTGCCCTTCGGGATCATGTACTCGATCGCCTCGGCGTCTTCGCCTTCCGGTTCGATCTTCAAGCGGCGCTTGTTCTTATAGTCCTTGCCGAACGTCACGCGGCCATCGGCTTCGGCGATGATGGCGTGATCCTTCGGACGGCGGGCCTCGAACAGTTCCGCAACGCGCGGCAGACCGCCAGTAATGTCGCGAGTCTTCGCGCCGCCCGTCGGCATACGCGCCAAGTCCTGGCCGGGAGTGACATCGTCACCGTCCTGCACCGACATGATCGCGCCCACCGGGAGCAGATAACGCGCATCGGCGCCATTGCCGAGCTTCTTCGGCGCGCCCTTGCCGTCGAGCACGACCATGGCGGGACGAAGCTCGGAGCCCTTCGCGGTCGAACGCCAATCGATCACGACCTTCGACGAAATACCGGTGGCTTCGTCGAACTCATCGCGCGCCGACACGCCGTCGATCACATCTTCGAACTTCACCTTGCCCGCCACTTCCGTGAGGATCGGCGTCGCATAGGGATCCCATTCGGCGATGCGGTCGCCGCGCTTCACGCTCGACTTTTCATCGACCTTCAGACGTGCGCCGAACGGCAGCTTGAAGCTTTGACGCTCCTTGCCTTCGGCATCGACCACGACGACCTGCATGTTGCGGCCCATGACGATGAGATCGCCATTGGCGTTCTTGATGGTGTTGCGGTCGATCAGACGCACGGCGCCATCATGCGCGCTTTCCATCGCCGACGTATCCGCAAGCTGAGCGGCGCCGCCAATGTGGAACGTACGCATGGTGAGCTGCGTGCCCGGCTCGCCGATCGATTGCGCCGCGATGACGCCGACAGCTTCGCCGATATTGACTTGCGTGCCGCGCGCAAGGTCGCGGCCATAGCAAGCGCCGCAAACGCCGGTGCGGGTTTCGCAGGTCAGCACCGAGCGCGCTTTCACGCCTTGGACGCCGGCCTTTTCGATCGCCGCCACCGCATTCTCGTCGAGATACGCGCCGGCGGGCACCACCAATTCGCCCGTCGCCGGATCGACAACGTCGACCGCCGAGGTGCGCCCGAGGAGACGCGTGCCGAGCGAGACGACGATGTCGGCGCCGTCAATGACGGCCGACATCATGATGCCGTCCTGCGTGCCGCAATCTTCTTCGGTGATGATGCAGTCCTGCGCAACGTCGACGAGGCGACGCGTCAGATAGCCCGAGTTCGCGGTCTTCAGCGCCGTATCCGCGAGGCCCTTACGGGCGCCGTGGGTGGAGTTGAAGTATTCGAGAACCGAGAGGCCTTCCTTGAAGTTCGAGATGATGGGCGTTTCGATGATCTCGCCCGACGGCTTGGCCATCAGGCCGCGCATGCCCGCGAGCTGCTTCATCTGGTTCTTCGAACCGCGGGCGCCCGAATGCGCCATCATGAACACCGAATTGAGTTCGCCAGTGCGGCCATCCTTGCCCTTAGCGGGCTTGGAAGCTTCCTCCATCATCGCGTCCGCGACTTTGTCGGTGCACTTCGACCAGGCGTCGACGACCTTATTGTACTTCTCACCCTTGGTGATCAGGCCGTCGGCGTACTGCTTCTCATATTCGGCAGCGCGCTTGCGCGTGTCTTCGACCAGCGTCTCCTTCGCCTTCGGCACGACCATGTCGGCCATGCCGAACGAAATGCCGGCCTTCGCCGCTTCCTTGAAGCCGAGCGCCATGATGCGGTCCGCGAAGATCACCGTGCTCTTCTGGCCGCAGTGGCGGTAAACCACGTCGATCAGATTACCGATTTCCTTCTTGGTCAGCGTCTGGTTCAGCACTTCGTGGCTGATCTTCGGGTGCTTCGGCAGCACTTCGGCCAGCTTCATGCGACCCGGCGTCGTGTCGATGGTCTTCGACACCGGCTTGCCATCCGCATCGACGGTGTGGAAACGCGCCTTGATCTTGGTGTGCAGCGTCACCACGCCCGCATCGAGCGCGGTTTCGATTTCGCCGACGTCAGCGAACAGCTTGCCCTCGCCCGGCTCGCCATCCTTCGACAGCGAGAGATAGTAGAGGCCGAGAATGATGTCCTGCGACGGCACGATGATCGGCTTGCCGTTGGCGGGGCTCAAGATGTTGTTGGTCGACATCATCAGCACGCGCGCTTCCAGCTGCGCTTCCAGCGACAGCGGAACGTGCACAGCCATTTGGTCGCCGTCGAAGTCGGCGTTGAACGCGGCGCAGACGAGCGGGTGCAGCTGGATCGCCTTGCCTTCAATCAGCTTCGGCTCGAACGCCTGGATGCCCAAGCGGTGCAGAGTCGGGGCGCGGTTCAGCAGAACCGGGTGCTCGCGAATGACTTCTTCGAGCACGTCCCAAACTTCGGGACGCTCCTTTTCCACCATGCGCCGCGATTGCTTCACGGTGCCAGAGAGGCCTTTCACGTCGAGGCGCGCATAGATGAACGGCTTGAACAGTTCGAGCGCCATCTTCTTCGGCAAGCCGCACTGGTGTAGCTTCAGATCCGGACCGACGACGATGACCGATCGGCCAGAATAATCGACGCGCTTGCCGAGCAAGTTTTGACGGAAACGGCCTTGCTTACCCTTCAGCATGTCGGCGAGCGACTTCAGCGGGCGCTTGTTCGCGCCGGTGATGACGCGGCCACGGCGGCCATTGTCGAACAATGCGTCGACCGCTTCCTGCAGCATCCGCTTTTCGTTGCGGATGATGATGTCCGGCGCGCGCAGCTCCATCAGCCGCTTCAGGCGGTTGTTGCGGTTGATGACGCGGCGATAGAGGTCGTTCAGGTCAGAAGTGGCGAAGCGGCCGCCATCGAGCGGCACCAGCGGACGCAGTTCCGGCGGGATCACCGGCACAACTTGCAGGATCATCCATTCCGGCTTGTTGCCCGAACGAATGAAGGCTTCGACCAGCTTCAGGCGCTTGGCCAACTTCTTCGGCTTCAGCTCGGTGGTGGCTTCGGCGATGCCGCGGCGCAGATCTTCAGCTTCCTTTTCAAGGTTGAGCTGGATCAGCAGTTCGCGCACCGCTTCCGCGCCAATGGCGGCGGTGAAGCTGTCTTCGCCATACTCTTCCTGCGCACGGATATATTCTTCTTCCGTCAGCAGTTGCTTGGCTTCGAGCGGGGTGAGGCCCGGCTCGAGCACGATGTACTGTTCGAAGTACAGCACGCGCTCAATGTCCTTGAGCGGCATGTCGAGCATAAGGCCGATGCGGCTCGGCAGCGACTTCAAGAACCAGATGTGCGCGACGGGCGCGGCCAGTTCGATATGGCCCATGCGCTCACGGCGCACGCGCTGCAAGGTCACTTGCACACCGCACTTTTCGCAGATGATGTCCTTATACTTCATCCGCTTGTACTTGCCGCACAGGCACTCGTAATCCTTGATCGGTCCGAAAATGCGTGCGCAGAACAGGCCGTCACGTTCCGGTTTGAACGTGCGATAATTGATCGTTTCAGGCTTCTTGATTTCGCCGAAGCTCCACGAGCGGATCTGCTCGGGGCTCGCGATCGAAATCTTGATCTGATCGAACACCGGCGCCGGCGGTTGGGCGCCGAAGGTGGAGTTGATCAGGTCTTGGTTCATGGCATTCATGGGACACGATCCCTTTCAAATCTTTGTTTCGTTCCGTCGCCCCCGCGAGGGGGAGAAGGTGGCCCGAAGGGCCGGATGAGGGGGCGAGCTTCAGAACGAGGCGCTAGGTCAACACTGCACCAAGTCTTCCACCACTCCCCCTCGCCCGACGCGCGTTGCGCGTCGACCTCTCCCCCTCGCGGGGGAGAGGTTTAATCACTCAGCCGCCTTCGCCACGCGTCCGTCCGCCAGCTCAACATTGAGACCCAGCGAACGCATTTCCTTGACCAGCACGTTGAAGCTTTCCGGGATGCCCGCTTCGAACGTGTCGTGACCGCGCGTAATGGCCTCGTAGACCTTGGTGCGGCCGGCGACGTCGTCGGACTTCACGGTCAGCATTTCCTGCAGCGTGTAGGCCGCGCCATAAGCTTCGAGCGCCCACACTTCCATTTCGCCGAAACGCTGGCCGCCGAACTGCGCCTTGCCGCCCAGCGGCTGCTGGGTGACGAGCGAGTACGGACCGATGCTGCGCGCGTGGATCTTGTCATCCACCAGGTGGTGCAGCTTCAGCATGTAGATGTAGCCGACTGTGACCGGACGCTTGAACTGCTCGCCGGTGAGGCCATCGCGCAATTGCACTTGGCCGGTTTCGGCAAAGCCCGCTTCCTTGAGCAGGCTGCGAATGTCCGCATCCTTGGCGCCATCGAACACGGGCGTCGCCACCGGCACGCCCTTTTCGATATTGCGCGCCAGCTCTTTCAGCTCCTCGACATCCTTCGGCAAATCTTGCTTCTCGCCGTAGAAGTCGCGCAGCTTCTTTTCGAGCGGCTTCTTATCGCCATCGCGTTGCAACACTTCCAGCGCTTGGCCGATCTGCTTACCGATGCCGGCGCAGGCCCAGCCCAGGTGCGTCTCCAGGATCTGACCGACATTCATCCGGCTCGGCACCCCGAGCGGATTGAGCACGATGTCGACCGAGGTGCCGTCTTCGGTGAACGGCATGTCTTCGACCGGCACGATCTTGGAGATGACGCCCTTATTGCCGTGACGGCCGGCCATCTTGTCGCCCGGCTGCAGCTTGCGCTTCACCGCGACGAACACTTTGACCACCTTCATCACGCCCGGCGGCAATTCATCGCCGCGGGTGAGCTTGTCGACCTTATCGGCGAAGCGCGCATCGAGACGCTTCTTGGCGTCGTCATACTGCTTTTTCAGCGCCTCGATCTCAGCCATGGCGGCTTCGTCTTCCAGGCCGATCTGCCACCATTGGCCCTTCGAGAGCGGCTCAAGCGACTCTGACGTCACTTCGCCCTTCTTGAAGCCCTTGGGGCCAGAGGCGGCTTGCTTGCCGAGCAGGATTTCCTGCAGGCGGCCGAAAATGTTGCGCTCGAGGATCGCCAATTCGTCGTCGCGGTCCTTGGCGAGACGTTCGATCTCTTCGCGCTCGATTTGCAGCGCCCGCTGGTCCTTCTCGACGCCGTGGCGGTTGAACACGCGCACTTCGACCACCGTGCCGTTCACGCCCGGCGGCAGACGCAAGGATGTGTCGCGCACATCGGAAGCCTTTTCGCCAAAGATGGCGCGCAGCAGCTTTTCTTCCGGCGTCATCGGGCTTTCGCCCTTGGGCGTCACCTTGCCGACCAGAATGTCGCCCGGCTCCAATTCGGCGCCGATCGCCACGATCCCGGCTTCGTCGAGATTGCGCAGCGCTTCTTCGCCGACATTGGGAATGTCGCGGGTGATTTCTTCCGGGCCAAGCTTGGTGTCGCGGGCGGCGACTTCGAACTCTTCGATATGGATCGAGGTGAACACGTCGTCTTTGACGATGCGCTCGCTGATCAGGATCGAGTCTTCAAAGTTGTAGCCGTTCCACGGCATGAACGCGACGAGCACGTTGCGCCCCAGCGCCAGTTCGCCCAGTTCGGTCGACGGGCCGTCGGCGATGATGTCGCCTTCGCGCACCGCATCGCCAACCTTCACGATCGGGCGCTGCGTGATGCAGGTGTTCTGGTTCGAACGCTGGAACTTCAGCAGGCGATAAATGTCGACGCCAGGCTTGGTCGCATCGCGCTCTTCGGTCGCGCGCACGACGATACGCTGTGAGTCAACTTGCTCGACGACGCCAGTACGGCGCGCGGCGATCGCCGCACCCGAATCCCGCGCCACCGTGCCTTCCATGCCGGTGCCGACAATCGGCGCATCGGCGCGGAGCAGCGGCACCGCTTGGCGCTGCATGTTCGAGCCCATGAGCGCGCGGTTGGCGTCATCGTTCTCGAGGAACGGGATGAGCGCCGCGGCGACCGAAACAACCTGCTTCGGCGACACGTCCATAAGGTCGATTTCTTCGCGCGGGATCAGTTGCGCTTCGCCGTTTTCGCGCGCCTGCACCAGCTCCTCAGCCAGATAGCCTTTCGCGTCGATCTCGGCATTGGCCTGGGCGATCTTGTGCTTGGCCTCTTCCATGGCGGAGAGGTACACGATCTCGTCCGTTGGCTTGCCGTTTACGACCTTGCGGTACGGGCTTTCGATGAAGCCGTATTTGTTGACGCGCGCATGCGTAGCCAACGAATTGATCAGACCGATATTCGGGCCTTCCGGCGTTTCGATCGGGCAGATGCGGCCATAGTGCGTGGGGTGCACGTCGCGCACTTCAAAGCCTGCGCGCTCGCGCGTCAGACCGCCCGGGCCGAGCGCCGAGAGACGGCGCTTGTGCGTGATCTCGGAGAGCGGGTTGGTTTGGTCCATGAATTGCGACAGCTGCGAGGAGCCGAAGAATTCACGCACCGCCGCCGCCGCCGGCTTCGCATTGATCAGGTCGTGCGGCATCACGGTCTCGATATCGACCGAGCTCATACGTTCCTTGATCGCGCGTTCCATCCGCAAGAGGCCGACGCGATACTGATTTTCCATCAACTCGCCGACCGAGCGCACGCGGCGATTGCCGAGATTGTCGATGTCGTCGACTTCGCCGCGGCCGTCGCGCAGATCGGAGAGCGTGCGCAGCACCTCGATAATGTCTTCCATGCGCAGGGTGCGGAGATTGTCGTCCGTATCCATGCCCAAGCGCATATTCATCTTAACCCGGCCAACAGCCGAGAGATCGTAGCGCTCGGGATCGGAGAACAGGCCGTTGAACAGCACCTCCGCCGTCTCGATCGTCGGCGGCTCGCCCGGACGCATGACGCGATAAATGTCGAACAGCGCTTGCTCGCGGTTCTCATTCTTATCGAGCATCAGCGTGTTGCGAATGTATGGGCCATTGGTGACCGGATCGATGTCGAGGATCGGCAAATCCTGCACGCCAGCGTCGATCAGCGTCGCGATCACCGCTTCGCTGAGCGCTTGGCCGGCTTCGATATAGATTTCACCCGTGTCAGGATTGACCACGTCTTCGGCGATGAAGCGGTCGAACAAATCTTCCGACGGCACCAGAATGTCGACGACGCCATCTTCCACCAGCTTGTTAGCGACGCGCGCCGAAATTTTCTTGCCGGCATCGGCCACGACCTTACCGGTCTTGGCGTCGACAAGATCATAATTCGGCTTGGTGCCGCGCCAGCGCTCGGCGCGGTACTTCGTGGTCCAGCCTTGGCGCGTGCGGGTATAAATTGAGGAGGTGTAGAAGGTGCCAAGGATTTGCTCGTTCGAGAGCCCCATGGCGTAAAGCAGCGTCGTCGCCGGCAGCTTGCGCTTACGGTCGATGCGCACGAACATGATGTCCTTGGCGTCGAACTCGAAATCGAGCCACGAGCCGCGATAGGGAATGACGCGCGCGGCGAACAGCAGCTTGCCAGAAGCGTGAGTCTTGCCCTTGTCGTGGTCGAAGAAGACGCCCGGCGAGCGGTGCATCTGGCTGACGATCACGCGCTCAGTGCCGTTCACGACGAACGTGCCCTTGTCCGTCATCAGCGGGATGTCGCCGAGATAGACGTCTTGTTCCTTGATGTCCTTGACCGACTTGGCCTGCGTCTCTTCATCGGTTTCGAACACGATGAGGCGCAGCTTCACCTTCAGCGGCGCGGCATAGGTCATGTCGCGCTGCTGGCATTCTTCAACGTCGAACTTCGGCTCTTCAAACTCGAAAGACACGTACTCAAGCACGGCGCGATCCGAGAAATCACGGATCGGAAACACCGACTTGAACACAGCCTGCAGGCCCTCATCCGCCCGCTCATACGGGCGCTGGTCCTTCTGCAGGAATTGATCGTAGGAGCTGCGCTGCACCTCGATCAGGTTCGGCATCTGCCCCGCTTCCGGGATCTTGCCAAACGACTTGCGGATACGCTTCTTACCAGTGAACGACAGAGCCATTCGCTCTCCCCAGTGCGCCCAGCGCTTGGTGCACGAACCTCCGGCCATAGGTTCGCCAGCGCAGGCTGCATGAGCCGACCATCCCGCCCGTGAAAGCAGCGCACTACTGCGCCAGCCCTCTGAAATTCGAAGCCTCCCAGGCGGGAGAAGCTCCGGCGGCCCGCCCCTTTGGGGTGAGGCACGCAAAAACGCGGGAGGCGAAGCCGGTTTTTGGCCGGCCTCGCGCTCCTCGCTTCGGTATGAGAGTTACTTCAGATCGACCTTCGCGCCGGCTTTTTCAAGCTGTTCCTTGAACTTTTGCGCGTCGGCCTTGTTCACGCCTTCCTTCACCGGCTTCGGCGCGCCTTCCACGAGGTCCTTGGCTTCCTTCAAGCCCAGGCCCGTGATCGCGCGCACTTCCTTGATCACTTCGATCTTCTTCTCGCCGGCGGCGGCCAGAACGACCGTAAATTCGGTCTGTTCTTCAGCCGGAGCAGCAGCGGCGCCGCCCGCAGCCGGAGCGGCGGCCACGGCCACCGGCGCGGCGGCGGAAACGCCCCACTTCTCTTCGAGCAGCTTGGAGAGTTCGGCCGCCTCGAGGACGGTCAGCGCGGAAAGGTCTTCAACGAGTTTTTCGAGATTAGCCATTTGAGGCCCCTTTTGATTGGCGAGTGTTTGTTTTCACTACGGAAATGACGAGGTTAGGCTGCGTCCTTGGTGGCGTAGGCGTTGAGCACGCGCGCCAGCTGGCCAGCGGGCGCCGCGAGGACGCCGGCGACCTTGGTCGCGGGAGCTTGGACAAGACCGATGATCTTGCCGCGCAGCTCGTCCAGCGAAGGCAGCGTGGCCAGAGCCTGCACCGCTTTCGCGTCGAGCACCTGATCGCCGAACAAGCCGCCCAGGAGGACGAATTGCTCTTTTTCCTTGGCGTACTGAACCGCGACCTTGGTGGCCGCGATCGGGTCCGCTGAGTAAGCGATCGCCGTAGGACCGGTGAACAGGTGAGCGCCGGCCGCATGGCGCGTGCCGTCGATCGCCAGCTTCACCAGCCGGTTTTTCACAACCTTGAGCCCCGCATCGGCTTGGCGAAGCCGGCTACGAAGCGTCGTCAATTCCGCAACAGTCAGACCGGTATAGTGGCCGACGACCACGATCCCGGCCCCGGCGAATACGCCTTTCAGCGCTTCCACCGTTTCGGCCTTCTGAGCACGATCCATTGCGGTCTCCTCAGTTAGGTCGCCCGGACAATCCGGGCGCCCAGAGCGCACGCGGACCAGCCGGCCGGCGGAATGAACCCCCGAACGGCGCGCGGTCCCCGCGCGGCCTGTCCCAGAGGCTCGCCAAACAGGGAGGGCCTTGACAGCCCGCCCCGAAAAACGTCAGCTCTGTCTCATGCGGGCCCAGAAAGCCTAAGGCTTTCAACGGATTAAGTCGCACAAACGGGCCCTTTCGGGCTTCCCGCTTGAGCGGCGCCTGCAATCTCGGACAGGAACGACGGGTTAACAAACCCGCCGAACCGGGGGATATGCACGCTTTGTTGCAGCGCCGCAAGTGCGGCCCGCACAATTTCTGTGATTTGGCAAGCAGGCTTTGTCAGCCGCCGAAGACCGAAGCCACTAGGCGGAACACCACATCCATCACCGACACCCAAAGACCGGCGACAAACCCGGCGGTGGCGCCGAAAATGGCGCGCTGGGTAACGAGCACCAGCACGATCATGCCAACGACCAGCAGCAAGACTGGCAGCGCATGCCCGCTCTTCTTGGGCGATTGGGTGTTCAAGGGCACCTCCCTCACCGGCCTAGCCGGTTGCGGAGCGCCCCGCCATAGTGGACGCCAAATCAAGGAGCCCCCCATGACCGCCATCCAAGACATCCCGCTCACCCGCATTGACGGCGCCGCCGACACGCTGGGCGCACATAAGGGCAAGGTGCTCTTGGTCGTTAACGTCGCCTCCAAGTGCGGGCTGACGCCGCAATATGAGGGGCTGGAAAAGCTCTACGAAGCCAAGCGCGCGCAAGGACTCGAAGTGCTCGGCTTTCCGGCCAACAATTTCGGCGCGCAAGAGCCAGGCACGGATGCGGAGATCACCGATTTCTGCACCACCAATTACGGCGTGAAATTTCCGATGTACTCGAAAATCTCCGTCGTCGGCGCCGACAAGCATCCGCTCTATGCCGAACTCACCAAAGCTCAGCCGAACGCAACCGGCGAAGGCCCGATGCGCGAGCGCCTGGCCAAATACGGCATGACGCCGAATCCAGTCCCGGAAGTGCTGTGGAATTTCGAAAAGTTCGTCGTGGGCAAGAATGGCGAAGTGGTTGCGCGCTTCTCGCCCGACACCACGCCCGACGATCCCAAGCTCATCGCCGTGATCGACGCAGAATTGGCGAAGTGAACCCGCCAAAGCTCGACACAGAGCGCCTCATCCTTCGCGCGCCAGAAGCCGGCGACTTTCCCACCTATCGAGACTTCTACGCCGATGCGGACGCCTCCGCCTTCTATGGCGGACCGCTGCCGGCGCATCGCGCTTGGCGCGTGCTTGCAGGCGATCTCGGCCACTGGCGGCTGCGCGGTTACGGCATGTGGTCCGTCTGCGAACGCGCGACCGGGATTATGATTGGCGGCTGCGGCCTGGTTTGGCCGGAAGGATGGCCGCGCTCGGAGCTGACTTGGTGGATCATCCCCGCCGCGCGCCGCAGAGGCTACGCGCTCGAAGCGTCGCGCGCCGTTATCGCTTTTGGCTATGAAATATTGCGATGGGAAAGCGTCGAAACGCACATAGACGACGCCAATAGCGCCGCGCGCGATCTCACCTTGAAGCTTGGCGCCGAACACATCGCCCGCGATCTGTTTCCCGATGGGCTGGAACGCAACGTCTACCGCTTCCCTCGCCCGCAATGAGACGCGGAATTTGAGCCGCCGCATAGAGCTCGCTTGCTAATGGCTGCACGCTGACGCACCGATCAGCCATGACCACGCCCATTGAAACCATTCTCCGCAACATTCGCGACCTCGAACTTGAACTCGAGGCCGAGCTCGCCAAGGACCGCGCCAAGCTGAGATACGGGCTGGAACGCGGGCGCGTCCTATTCGAGCAAGAAGTGATCCGGCGTCATCACGAGCTGCGCACCAACCTCGCGCGCTACGTCTTTACTGCGCGCCCGCTGGTCGTGATCACCGCGCCGATCATCTATTCTTTGATCATCCCCTTTGCGATGGCCGATCTCTGGGTCTCGATTTATCAGGCCATCTGCTTTCGCGTGTACGGCATCCCGCAGGTCAAACGCGGCCAATACATGATCTTCGATCGCGCCGGACTGCCTTACCTGAACGCCATCGAGAAACTGAACTGCGCCTACTGCTCTTACGTGAATGGCGTGATCGCCTATGTGCGCGAAGTGGGATCGCGGACCGAGCAATATTGGTGCCCGATCAAACATGCGCGCCGCGCCTATGGCGCCCATCCCCGCTACGCCCATTTCGAAAATTATGGCGACGGCGAGCAGTATCATGAGCGCTTGAAGAGCCTGCGCGCCGAACTGGCCGCCGCAGAGGACCCCGACCCGAACGCCGGCTGAACCACACGCCAAAACAAAACGCCCCGGCTCTCACCGGGGCGTTTCCGCTTCAATTCCTAGTTCGCTCAGCCCGCGTTGATCGCGTTCATCGGATCGATGCGCACGCCTGGGCCCATGGTCGAGCTCAGCGCCACCTTCTTCACGAACGTGCCTTTCGCGCCCGACGGCTTTGCCTTGGCGACAGCATCAATGAACGCCTTGGCGTTTTGCCTGATCTGTTCTTCGCTGAAGCTCGCCTTGCCGATGCCGGCATGGACGATGCCCGCCTTCTCGACGCGGAATTCGACAGCGCCGCCCTTCGCATCAGCGACGGCCTTCTTCACATCCATGGTCACGGTGCCGACCTTCGGGTTCGGCATCAGGCCGCGGGGCCCGAGCACCTTGCCGAGACGGCCGACGAGGGCCATCAGGTCCGGCGTGGCGATCAGCCGATCGAAATCGATCGTGCCGCCATTGACCGTTTCAAACAGGTCTTCGGCGCCAACAATATCCGCGCCCGCCGCCTTGGCCTCTTCCGCCTTGGCGCCGCGCGCGAACACCGCGACGCGCGCGGTGCGGCCCGTGCCGTTCGGCAGCGAGACAACGCCGCGCACTTGTTGATCGGGATATTTCGGATCGACGCCTAGATTCATCGAGACTTCGATGGTCTCGTCGAACTTGGCGGTTGCGCGCGATTTGATCAGCTTCACCGCTTCATCGAGCGTGTGCAGCTTGCGCGGATCGATCCCGGCATGGCTCTTTTGCATGCGCTTGGGCAGCTTCACGCCCTTGGCTTTCGGTGCTTCGGCCATCGGTCTACTCCACCACCTGCACGCCCATGGAGCGTGCTGTGCCTGCGATCATCTTCGCGGCCTGATCAAGATCGGCAGCGTTCAGATCCTTTTGCTTGGCTTTGGCGATCTCTTTGCACTGAGCCATGGTGATCTTGCCGACCACATTGACGCCCGGCGTCTTAGAGCCCGAGCCCGGCTTCTTCGCCGTTGGCAGCTTGGCCGCCTTCTTGATCAGGAAGGACGCCGGCGGCGTCTTGATCTCGAAGGTGAAGCTTTTGTCCTGATAATAAGAGATCACGACCGGGCACGGATCGCCCTTGGTCATGTCTTGGGTGCGGGCGTTGAAGCCCTTACAGAATTCCATGATGTTCAAACCGCGCTGACCGAGCGCGGGGCCGATCGGGGGCGACGGGTTCGCCGCGCCAGCCGGCACCTGGAGCTTAATCTGCCCCATGAGCTTCTTCGCCATTTTGGCCTCTCGCTTAACGCCGGGAGATCGTTAAACCGCCCGGCCTGAGTGGGTGCGTGGTGGGGAGGGCGACCTCCTCCCACGCGGAAAGCGGGGCTTATAGAGAGCCGTCTCGGCCTTGTCGAGCCAAACCCCTTGCCAGCTCAGGCTGGGTGTGCACGTTTCAGGTGAGAGGCGGGGTTGGCATGGCCGGGTTTGGTCGCTCTATGCTTGGGTGGTGGTCCGACGCCGATTTCGGCCTCGGCGGCGCAGGCTTCGCCGGTCCGGACGCGCCCGAAAATCCCGACGCCTTCATCCTCCCGCCACCGCCACCGCTCGGATCGGCCGCCGACGCCGCGCCAGACCCGGTGGCGCCAGCGCCCGACCTGCAAAGCCTGTTTGAGCGCATTGATTTTCCGCCGGCCCGGATTTGGTACGACGTCGACGGCGACGGCGCCGTGGACAAGATCCCCTACCTCGCCGACGCCGCGTATCTGCCGCCTAATTTCGATCTGATCTGAGCAGTCCACCCGGCGCACACGGAAACGTCAGCGCCGAAGTTAATACATTTTACTTGTAATGAGACTGTATTCTCATTAAGATTCTCTCGTCTCTTTTGATGGGGAGATCGGGAAATGTCGCTGACCCAAGCGCAAATGGATCGGAAAATGGACGAGCACTTTGGCTATGAGGCGCGCGATGACGTCGCTGGCGTGCTGGCTACCCTCACGCCGGACGTGGAGCACGATATTGTCGGCTGGCCGGGCGGCGTGAGCCACGGCCCGCAAGCTGCGCGCGCTTTCTATGAGACGCTGTTCAGCGATCTGGCCGATGGCGAGGTCAAATCCACCCGCCGGCTCTACGGTCAGAATTTCCTGATCGATGAATCGGTGTGGCGTGGCAAGGCGCCGGGCCGCCCATTCGGCTTTGACGGCAAAAACCGGCCGCTGCAATTCCGATTGCTGCACGTGGTCGAGTTCGCGGACAGCGGCGCCATTAAGCGCGAACAGGTCTGGGTGGATTCCGCGGCCATCGCCCAGCAATTGGCATGAGCACAGGTCGCCCGAACCAAAAACGGCGCACGCGCAAGGATCTGCTCGACGCGGCCGCCCGGCTGATGAAGCAAGGCCGCCGTCCGAGCCTGGAAGAAATTGCCGAAGAAGCGATGGTCTCGCGCGCAACGGCCTATCGCTATTTTCCAAGCGTCGAAGCCTTGCTGGTCGAGGTTCCGCTCGATTTGGCGGCAATCGGCGCGGACGAATTGTTCGAGGGCGTCTCTACGAGCGATCCGCTCGCACGCGTGGCGCGGGTCGACGACATGTTCGACACTATGATGAGCGCCAATGAAGCGCAGTTGCGCCTCATGCTGGCCAGCTCGCTCGAACGCAGCGTGCGCGGCGAGCAGGACGAAACCCTGCCTATGCGGCAAAACCGGCGTTCGCCGCTGATTGAAGCCGCGCTCGCGCCCGCGCGCGCCGAATTCAAACCCGCCGACTACGCCAAGCTCAGCAAAGCACTCGCCTTCTTCATCGGCACAGAAGGACTCGTCGTCGCCAAGGACGTGCTCCAGCTCGATGACGCCGAGACCCGAAAAGTCAAACGCTGGGCCATCGCCGCGCTGATCGAGGCGGCGAAGAGGTAGCCGAGCCGCTTCCGCTTTGTGCTAAACAGAGCGCATGACGTTCAGCGGCGCCGATATCTGGGAGCTGATCCTGCGCGGGATCGCCATAGGCGCGATTCTGGCGGTGGGCGCCGGGCTCTGGCGCGGCGGCGCTGGACGCTCCGTCCGCATAGCCGGCCTGATGTTCAGCCTCAGCACGGCCGCTTACGCGCTCAATTCATCGGCGCTGGTGCGCGAGCTGATTTATGGCCACTGGTTTTTCTGGGTGGTGCATTTCCTCTCGCTCGGGGGCGTCGGCTATTTTTGGCTGTTCGTCATCGCCCTGTTCGAGGATCGCCCGCTCACGCCGGCCCTATTCGGACCGGCCGCTGTGCTCACCGGCGTCGGGCTGGTGGGTTGGCTCGTATATGCGGGTCCAGGCCATCCGATCTGGATCGGACACAATGTGGTTGAAGCGTGCTTGTGCGCACACGCATTGTTTGTGGTGTTCCGCAGCTGGCGCGGCGATCTGGTGGAAGAGCGCCGGCGCCTGCGCGGCCCCTTCCTCGGCTCGGTTCTATTTTATGCGATTGTCCTCTCCGGCTTCGAAATCGCCGAGGGATTCGGGCTCGACGCCAGCCGCCTTGGCTTGGTCGCCGGGTTCAGTCTCGCCGTCGCCTGCCTCGCTGGAGCGTGGGTGACGCTGGACGCGCGCTCAACCCTGTTCGGCGCCGTTCAGCCCGCTGCGGGGCCCGCCGCCGATGGCTTGGACGCCGGCGACCGCCTGCTGCTCACGCGCCTCAATGAGGTCATGGATGGCCAAGAGGCCTGGCGCCGCGAGGGGCTCACCATTGGCGCGCTGGCGGCCGAGCTCAATACGCCGGAGCACCGCCTGCGCCGCCTCATCAACGATCATTTGGGCGCGCGCAACTTCGCCGCCTTCGTCAACGCCCGCCGCATCGGCGCGGCCAAGCGGCTGCTCGCCGACCCCGCCAACGCCCGCAAGCCCGTCTCGGCCATCGCCTTCGATCTTGGCTTCGGCTCGCTGGGGCCGTTCAACCGCGCCTTCAAAGATGAAACTGGCGTCACGCCGAGCGAATGGCGTCGCAACCAGCTCGAATCCGGCTCGCCAATTCCGGAATAAGCTGGCTGATTCTGAAAATGACCGGGGTTTTTCGGCCCTGGCGAGACGAAACCAGCCCTGAAGCCTCATGCCCGCCTCCACACAGGAGGCCTCAATGCATCTCTATGACTTTGCCCATCAATGGCTGATCAACGTGCAAACCGATCTCGGCCGGTACGTTATCTTCGCCGTGTCCGTGTGGTTCGTTCTGTGGGTGGCGCTCGCCCGCCCGCTGGCGGGACGTAAAATCCGTCCCGACACGCCGAAGCCGAAACAGTTGCTGATCGAGTTCGCCGCCTCGCTGCGCTCGATCGCGATCTTCTCCACCATCGGCCTTTTCACCTTCGCGCTGGAGAAGCTCGGATGGCTGCCCGGCCCGGCCATCGCTCAGAGCTGGGGCGCGCCCTGGTTCGCCCTGTCGCTGGTGCTGATGATCGTCGGCCACGACGCCTATTTCTATTGGACCCACCGGCTGATGCACGATCCGCGTCTGTTCCGGGTTTTCCACCGCCGCCACCACCGTTCGCACAATCCCTCGCCCTTCACGGCTTATAGCTTCGATGTGGGAGAGGCTGCGGTCATGGGCGCGTTCGTGCCGCTGTGGATGATGATCGTGCCGACGCAATGGCCGGTCGTGGGTCTCTTCATGTTGCATCAGATCGTGCGCAACACGCTGGGCCACTCTGGCTATGAGCTGTTTCCGGCCGGTCGCGACGGGCGTCCGCTCTTCGACTTCCTCACCACCACCACGCACCACGATCTGCACCACCAGGCCGGCTACAATTACGGCCTCTACTTCACCTGGTGGGACCGGATGATGGGCACCGAACATCCGGATTATTACGCCCGCTTCGCCGCCGCCACGCGCAAGCCGCTCTTGCCCGCCAAAGCGCCAGTCATCGCCGCCATCGCGCTCGCCTGCCTCATTGGCTTTGCGCCGCAAGCCCGGGCCGCCGCGCGCCCTGACCTCAATGGCGACTGGGCCACGCCCGGACTTGGCGCGGTCGTGCGCCTCGCGCCCTGCGCCGACAATGCGGCGCAGCTGTGCGGTTCGCTGATTTGGGCTTGGGACCCTGGCAGGCTTCGCCACGGCCAGATCGGCATGCTGATGCTGCGCGGCTTCAGTTGGGACGGCGACGCCTATACGAACGGCGCGCTCACCAATCCCGAGGACGGCCGCACCTATCGGGGCGCGATCCGCCCGGACGGCGACGTGCTGCGCCTGCAAGGCTGCGCCGGACCCTTCTGCCAAACCCAAGTGTGGCGCAGATTGAACTCAATCCCGAGGCCATAGGGCGATGACACTCTACGACCGCTACGTGCTGCCGCCGCTGCTCAATTTGGCGTGCTCATGCCGGCCCATCCGCGCGCAACGCGCTCAGATCGTGCCATTGGCGCGCGGGGTTGTGATTGAACTCGGCTTCGGCGCCGGCCTCAATCTGCCCCACTATGACGCCAGCCAGGTGACGAAGCTCTACGCGCTCGAACCAGCCGAAGGCATGCTGGCGCGCGCGCGAAAACAAGTGCGCGCCGCGCCGTTCGCGGTGGAGATCTTGCCCGAATGCGCCGAGCGCATGTCGCTGCCCGACGCGAGCGTCGACACTGTCGTCGTCACCTATTCGCTTTGCACAATCCCAAATCCATATGCGGCGCTGTTAGCCGCCTATCGCGTGCTCAAACCAGGCGGACGCCTGCTGTTTGCAGAACATGGGGCAGCGCCCGAGGCTCAGGTGCGCGCGTGGCAAAGGCGGATCGAACCCGCATGGCGGGTCGTGTCCGGCGGCTGTCATCTCACGCGCGATACGCCTCACCTCATCCGCGCCGCCGGGTTTGAGTTCGAAACGCTTGACTGCGCCTATCTGCCTAAAACGCCATCTTGGTCCGGCTACAATTATTGGGGCATCGCGCGCCCGGCTTGACTCGTAGTCGCGCGCGCTTGAGATCGATCGCATGACAGCGCATCGCCTCTTACGCGCCAGCTTTGCGCTCTTCACATTCTGCTTTGCCGCCTTTGCGCACGCGGCGACCCCGAACGATCTCGCCGGCGATTGGTCCACAGGCGGAGACGCAGGGGTCGTGCGCCTGCATCCTTGCGCCGAAAATGCCGGCGCGCTCTGCGGCACGCTTGTATCTTCGCGCAATCCAAGCCGTCTGCGCCATGGTGGGCTCGGTATGGTGTTTCTGCGCAATTTCCTCTGGGACGGCGAAACCTTTCGCGGCGTGATCAACAGCCCGGACGATGGGCGCACCTATCGCGGCATCATCCGACCCGGCGCGCGTGAGTTGAACTTCCAAGGCTGCCTCGGGCCATTCTGCCAAACCGAAATCTGGCGGCGCGTGGGCTAACCTTCACTGTGCCCAGAGTCACATCGGCCCTGTCGCACGCGTGTCATGTTTGCTTCATCGACAACGCCCGCGATGGAGCACGACATGAAGCCGCTGGATCACACCGCTGAATTCGCCGACGCCACTCGGGTATTCGCAAAGCCGGACGAGCAGCGCCTGGAGCGCCGCTGGGTGAAGGTGAACGGCAAGTTGGAATGCCGTTATGAGATGAAGTCGGCGCAAAAGTAACATCGCCTGCGCCATCCAATTCGGTTGGATGGCGCAGCGCTCGTCTGTTTTAGCGCCGCAAAAAGCCCAAAGCCGTCTGCTCGAACTCAGCCTTGCGCTCGATCATCGCCCAGTGGCCGCACTTCGGGAAAACGTGCAGCTCGCAATTCTGGATGAGGCGCATCGGCACCAGTGCGCGATCGAGCGCGCTGACGCGATCATCGCGGCCCCAGCACATCAGCATCGGGCATGTGATCTGAGTCAGGAACTCCAGGCCCTTCAGCGCGATCGCGCTTTCCAGCATTTTGCCCATCGCCGCCATTTGCGCGCGCGCATACATGATGCGCGTTGTCTCCAGCGTCTTCGGCTCCATCGCCTGCTTGTAGCGGCGATCGACCAATTCATCGGTGATCAGCGCCTTGTCATACACCATGGAGCGCAGCCATTGCTCCATGCGCGCGCGGGTTGGATCTTCCGCGAATTCCGAAAGCAGATTGATGCCCTCATTTGGAAACGGTGCGAAAATGCCGTAACCAATGCCTCCAATCGTCACCAGCTTCGACACGCGCTCCGGATGCGCCGCCGCCATGCGCGCGCCAACATAACCGCCAAACGAATTGCCGATAATGGCGGCGCTCTCAACGCCAAGCGCGTCCATGAAGCCGATCATCAGCTCGGCGGACGCCATATCCTGAACGCCCTCGACCGCATCGCTTTTGCCGTAGCCGGGCAGATCGGGAACATAGACGCGGAAATGCTGTGAGAAGGCCGCAACATTCCCTTCGAAATTTTCCATGCCGGTGACGCCAGGCCCTGAACCGTGAAGCAGGAACAGGTCCGGCCCCTGCCCGAACACGTGATAGCTGATCTGCTTTCCCGCGACGGTGACGATCTCATTGTTCGAAGCAGACGCGCTCATAGAGCCTCCCAGGCCGTTTTCTATCTGTCGCCAGAATTTGGCATGCGCATGCGGCTCGGAGCAAACCAAAACCCGCGCGGCAACAGCGCGGCCTGCTGGCGCCTCGCCTACGTCAAATGACCATGCTAGCAAGCGGCCCATGACGGCGGCGCCGGAACCTACCCGCACAATCTGGGAGAAGATCGACGCGTTCTTGTTCGAGCACGCGCCCGACATCGCCGCGGCGTTCGCGTTCACCGCCGGCGCCATTCTGGTGGTGACGCTGGCTGCGCCCAATTTGCCGCAAACGGCGCCGCTCGAGCGCTTCGCTGAAGAATACCCCGAATGGGGCGCAAGCGTCGGCGGCGTTCTGCTCATGGCGCTCGCCACGGGCTTGCGCGCGCGCCTGGATGCGGCATGGGCGGCGACTGTCGTGCTGATGGCGGCGGCCGCGCTCTACGCTTTGCTCCGCCACGACGAACCGCTTGGCAGCGAAGCCTCGATCGCCGCCATTATCGTGCTGCTGCTGACGCGGCGCGCCTTTTATCGCCGGTCCCATCTCACGCAACTAGCGCCGGGACCGCGCGTCGCTTGGGCCAGCGCCATCGCGCTTGCGGCGGCGTTGATTGGGGGGCTGCTTTGGGCGGGCGCCCGACCAGGCTTTGCCGAAGCGCCCTGGTGGGCGTTGCTGCTTGATCCCGAACTTGGCCGCCCCGGTCGCGGCATCGCCTTCGCCGGCGCAGCGCTAGCCGCGCTGGTGCTGTGGCGCTTCGTGCTGACGCGTCCGCGCGCCGATCCCGCTCCCCCTGCGGACGAGGATCTGGCGCGCGTTGAATCACTAGTGGCGCGCGCCGAGAACAGCCGTCCCGAGGCGCAGCTCGCATTCCTGGGCGACAAGAGCTTCCTGTTCGGCGGTGAAGCATTCATGATGGTGGCGCGGAGCGGCGCAAGCTTGGTCGCCATGGGCGCGCCGATTGGCGCCCGCGCCTCCTGGGGCGCCGCGCTGAGCGCCTTGCGCGCGCGCGCCGAAGAGCTGGCCTTACGCCCTGTTGTGTACGCCGCGCCGCCAGAACTTCTGCCTGATCTGCTGGAATGTGGTTTTCGGGTAGAGAAGATCGGCGAGAACGCCATCGTTCAGCTCACGGATTTCAAGCTCTCCGGCTCGGCCAAGCAGGATTTGCGCACGGCGCGGCGCAAGTTCGCCGAGCGCGCGCAGGGCAGTTTCGACATAGTCGAACCGCCGGCCGCGCCCGCCTTGCTAGGCGAATTGGCCGCCATCTCCGAGGCTTGGCTCGCGGCGCATGGCGGGCGCGAAAAATCGTTCTCGCTCGGGCGCTTCGATCCCGGCTTCATTGCGCGCCATCACCTCGCTGTGGCCCGCGTTCAGGGCGCGCCGATCGCCTTCGCCAATATCTGGACCACGCCGGACCGCGTTCACGCCGCGCTCGACCTGATGCGCTTCAATCCCGCCAACGCCCCGCCGGGAACGATGGACTTTCTGTTCACGGAAATGCTGCTCTGGGCGCAGAGCGCTGGCTTTCGCGATTTCGATCTCGGCATGGCGCCGCTCGCGGGACTCGCCGAGAATGAATACGCCCCGCTCTTCGCGCGCTTCGGCCGCTTCATCTTCGAACGCGCCGAGAGCTTTTACGGCTTTCAGGGCCTGCGCAAATTCAAAGAGAAGTTCGGCCCCTCCTGGGAGCCGCGCTATCTCGCCGCCACCGGCGCGTGGCAAATGCCGGTGGTGCTGGCCGAAGTCGCGCTGCTCACCAATGGCGGCGTCGCGTCGCTGCTGCCGCGCGTGAAGGCCTAGCGCAGCTTTTCGACCTGCGCGTATTCCAGATCGACCGGCGTTTCGCGGCCAAAGATCATGACCGCCACTTTGAGGCGCCCGCGCTCTTCATCCACTTCCGACACCAAGCCCTCAAAGCTCTGGAACGGACCATCGGACACGCGAACGCGCTCACCGATTTCGAAATTGATCACCGGGCGCGGCTTGGCCACGCCTGCTTCGGCGACCTGGCCGAGAATACGCTGAATTTCTTTTTCGCTGGTCGGCTGCGGCTTGTTTTGCGCGCCCAGGAAGCCCGTGACCTTCGGCGTGTTCTTGATCAGGTGGTAGGCTTCGTCCGTCATCTCCATCTTCACCAGCACATAGCCGGGGAAGTGGCGCTGTTGGCGCACGCGCTTCGTATTGCGTTTGATCTCGACGACCTCTTCGGTCGGCACCTGCACGTCGACAATTTCATTTTGCAGGCCCTGGCGTTCGGCCTGTTCCTTGATCGCCTCAGCCACCTTCGACTCGAAGTTCGAGTATGCGTGGACGATGTACCACTTCGCGCGCGGGTTGGTGCTGGCGGCGGCGGTTTGCGGCTCGGTCGCGGTGTCCATCTTAGTTTCCTCCGCCTATCCCGAGGATGAGACCGACGCCCAAACGCATCACTGTATCGACAATGAAAAAGAAGATGGCCGCGACCACGGCGAACATCAGCACCATGATGGTGGACACCGTCACCTCGCTGCGGGTGGCCCAGGTGACTTTGCGGCCCTCGGCCCGCACCTCTTTGAAGAAGGTGAACAGCCCGGTCTTGCGCCGTGGCTCGGATTCCTGGTCGGCGGTGTCCATGCTCATACTTTAAACGCTTCCAATTACTCTTCTTCCAAATGGGCCCGGTTATCGCCCGGACCAAGGCGGGTGGCAGGAGTTGAGGGACTCGAACCCCCGACCCTCGGTTTTGGAGACCGATGCTCTACCAGCTGAGCTAAACTCCTACGATTTGTTTTTACTCAGCTTTTGTCGTTCTCATCTGTTCCAAACTCGACAGTTTGCAACGCGGTTTGCAATTTGCCCACATCCTGACGTTCCTGTTCCGTGCTTGTTCTCGTTCCCGCCTCGTACGCGGCCGGCGAACAAGCGCGCATTCACCCATGGCTCAGAATCCCACCATCAGGTAGGGGCGTTTCGCTGAGCACCAATGGAAACACTATGCGACGGCCGGCAACGCCCGGGCATCAAGCGTCCCCGATACCGGCGCGCGCGGTCCGCGTCCAGCCCTTTCGAGCGAGCCAGCGGCAAATCTCTGTGTTTGAAATCAGGGCCGGGCTGGCAGGGGTTGAGAGACTCGAACTCCCGACCTACGCGTTTGGAGCGCGCCGCTCTACCAGCTGAGCTAAACCCCTAACCGGCCCGGCTATCCCGCAATGGCTGCGGGGGCTTGGCGTGTCTCACCTTCCAGCAGCGCTTGCAAGCCCTTCGCCACATTGCGGGCGTTCACATATTTGCGCCGGATGCGGGCGCCCTCGCCTTCTTTCCACCCCATGAAGAGGTCGATCTGGAGGTCGCTGAAATTTCGAGGGCTTGCCACGAACATGGTCGCGGCCGTGCCCCGCAGATCGTGGAAATGCCGTTCGCCGCCGATCCCCGCAGCGGCCTTGGCGTCCTGGAAAGAACCGCCAAACCCTGACTTGGTCCAGGGCTTGCCGCGCGAGTTCAGGAACACGAACCCTTCAGGGTCGTAGAGTTTGGCTTCGACCTGTTGACGTCGAATGCGTTCGATCAGCATGCGCGTCTCGGGCAGGATTGGCGGCATCGCGTCCGTCCCGGTCTTGGTGCGCCCGCCCTCAAGATCAATCACCTCGTCAAGGATCATCGGCCATCTGAGGCGCAAGAGATCAACCATCGCCAGCCCGGTGAGCGCTGCGCCCAAGACGCCATCCCAGATTTGGCCGGGACACGGTCGCGCTGGTTCAACGCCGGCGCCGGCGCGCAACTGTGTCAGGTGTTCGGCTTCCCAGATGATCAGAGCCCGATCGCTGCGATAGAGCCGCTCGACGCCTTCCATCGGGTTGATCTTGATCTTGCCGCGCCGCTTGGCCCAGGCGAGGCAAGACCCCAACGTACTTGTCAGGTGATCGGCGGCTTTAGGTGTTTCGCGGAACTGAAAGCCATAAGGCTTGGGTCCATCCGTACGGATGAAATACGCCCCAAGCAACGGCTTGGCGGTATAGACGTCGCCGCGTCTGGCCTTGTTCGCCTCCGCTTCCGCGATCTTGCAAGGGCGCCACCCCGTAGAATGACGATCCCTGAAGGTGAGAAACTTGTCCTTGGCCCAATGCTGTTCGACTAAAACGTAAGGCATGTCGCCGAACTTCTTCGCGGCGCCACGCTCGCTCGTGTAGGTCCCTTCGCACCACTTATCGATGTTGTCGTCGTGGAGGTGACGCGTGTTTTGTGAGCGAACCTCGGCGCGATACTCCGCAGACTCCCGCCATTCGTCGAAAAGCTCGTGCAAAGTCTTGCTCGGCGCGCGCGGCTGCGGCGCGCGTTCGGCTTTGGCCGCGGCCATCGCGCGCTCAAGCATGTCGGCGGGCAGATTGCCTTTGAGCTTATAGTCGGTCTCGCCGATGCAGACGGCGCCCCTGCCGCGTTTGTGATAGTGGCGATAGCCCACGCGGCCATCCGCATAGATTTTTCTGATATTGAGGTTGAGACCTCGGATCTGAAACGTCGCCACCAAACACCACCGATCTCAGCGCCATTCTTCCGCCAAGGCAGCGAGCGCGCTCTCTGGAGAATCGTTCCCTTTCGGCGCAGATTCAAGTCCTGCAATGCGATTTAGTGCGGCGTCGATGGCGAAGCGGTCGTAGAGACGCTGACGCTTGCCTTTGATGGGATAGACACCAAATTTTTCCGGCCGCTCGCCGCCCAGATAGCGCATCGCAACAGGTCCGGTGACGAGCCTCGGTTCAGCGGCGAGCATGGCAGCTTGCTTGGTCACGTGTGAACGCCATTCGAAAGTCCAGCGCAAATAGTGTGCGTGAGATCGACACGCGCACGAAACGGTTTATCCGCGCGGTTGAGCCTTCACAGCATGCTGTAAGTTACGTCATGCAGATCATCAGCGGCGATGCGCGCGTTCCCCGTGTGGTTGGCGTTGGCGTGGTGTTGGCCGCTGTGTGCTCGACGTGCGGACGCGGCGTTGGACGGTGTTGGATCGTGTTGCTGCTGACGATCGGACGTATTTCGCGCGCCACGAGAAAACTGGAATCAGCGCTCGAGCCCAAGCGACGGCGTTGCTTTGACTTTTCCGGTCGCCATCGACAGCGAATAGGCCTTGCCTTGCTTGAGCGAGAGGTTTCGGGACATCCGCAACAACGCGACCGCATCGTTGCGTTCAAGCGCCGCGAACCGGCCTTGATGGAGCTGGATGAAGCCGCGCACGCGCCATTCGCGTTCCAGTCCGTCTGCGGCGTCGATGGCGCGCTTGCCGGTCGCTTTCGCAAGTTCGTCTTCCGCTCGCGCAAATTCGGCGCCGCGCAGCCGGTCGCGGGCGCCTGGCTGGAATTCAAACCGCCCTGTCAGATCCCGCCGGCCATTGCCCTGGCGCTGATGCCACGCGACACGCTCGCTGATGGCGTTGCGGACCTCGCGCGTGTTGGGCAGCCGGTTCGGCTCACCCGCCAGCGTCCGCGCAATCTCGCGATCGAGCTCGGTTTCGGCAGGCGCGTCGATCTGCGACTTGATCGGGATTTCTGATAACCGGTCGAGCCGCACGCGCGTACCGCTTCCCTCGTGCGCCTTGGGCTCGATGGCGATGAGCGCGCCCGGCTCCAATCCCTCCACGTCGTGGTGGCGCACATTGGCGAACACCGGCCGCTGAAACTTGTCACGGACGATGACATAGCCCTTGCCCTTCTCGCCGCGGCGGCCCGCCTCCAGCACCTCGCCGGCGATGCGGCCCATCTCGCGGTCATAGAGCTTGAGCCGCCCCTGCCCCGGCTCCAATTCGCGACCCAGCCGGCGTCGCAAATCGATCCCCTGGCCGATCCCCTCCAACCGCGCCGACCAGTCCGGCTCAAACCGAAACCGCCCCCGCTTTTCCTCTCGCGCCAGGCCCATTTTCGTCAGTTCCCGTACCCGGTTGCGCAACGCCGCCCGAAGCACCGGATCGAACCGGCGCCCGACGGCCTGAATGCGGACCGGCTTCTCCGGTTTCAGCTCCTTCTCCAGCATCTGATCCAGCCGCGTGTGGTGCTCGGCGCGGGTCTCACGCTCCAGCGCCAGACGCTCATCGTCGGGACCCCGGTCCCCTAGCATTTCGGTGGCGATGTCGCGCGTGCTGTTGCGGAGACCGTGGCGGATGTAGTCGCGGGCAAATTTGAACTCGACCCCGTCGCGGCTCCGCCCGCGCAGGATGACGTGGACGTGCGGGTTGTCGGTGTTGTGGTGATCGACCGCCACCCAATCGAGTTTCACGCCAATGTCCCGCTCCATCCGCGCCATGGTCGCACGGGTGAAGTCCTTGAGGTCGTGGATGCGGGCGCCGCTCTCAGGCGCCAGCATCAGCCGGAAATGGCGCGGGTCGTTCTCGGCCCATTCGCTCAGCCGCGTCGGCGCATCGACCTCGTCATGCTCGCGGTCATAAAGTTGCCCCTTCTCGCCGTCTGGCCCCGCGCCATCGCGCTCAAGGTATTTGCCATGGGCGAGCAATTTGCCGGCGGCCGCGCCGCCGCCATGGTTCTGCGGAAACACCGTGACCACGGCGCGCTGGCGCGGGTCCGCCGCGAACCCGGTTTGCAGCCGGCCGAGCTTCGCACGCGGTCCGCTGCCTTTTCGCTCGGCAAGCAACTTCGACAGTTTAGCACCGAGTGATCCGCTGCGCGCCGCCGACGCTTTGCGGCCCTTCTCGACACGGCCTTTGAGGAACTCCTCGGGCCGCTCAACCTGCATGCCGCGATTGCCGGCAAGCGTATGCGGGCGATCGAATGGCTTCAGCAGTGCTGAGTGTCGCAACGACTCCGAAATGCTGGCGCTGGGCATGTGCGGCGGCGCTCGCGCTTGAAATCACGCCGTTGCGGCGGATTTTGCCGCAGCACACTCACGCTTGCCGCAAGAAATCTCCAGCATTTGCAAGCCTCAGAAGAAAACCTGCGGCGCTCTATATCTTGCTCTCCACCATCTCTTCGCCGCACGCTCTTTCTTCTGCCTTTTGCACGCTCAACGCATGCACACGCGCGCTGTTGCCGCGTATGGCGCCATGATTCCTGCAGTGAGAAAATATCAAAGCGGCCGCCACACGCCTTCAACAAGTGAGGCGCTCACAGGACCCCAATAGCGCCCATCAAAACTGTCCGCGCTATCGCCTAACAGGAGAATTTCATCTGACGCCAAACGGCGGCAGCCGACCCATCCTTGAGGCGCTTCGCGCCCAATCGGCACAAAGACATGGGCGGCTTCCGCGCCATCGATCTGCAGCGTTTGGCCATCGCTGCAGACATCCTGGCCGGCGATAGCGGCCACCCGCTTGATGAAGCGATCGCCGTCGCTGGCATAGTGTCGTCGGGTTGCCTCGACGAGCGCCACGTCGCGGGCCCGCACCGTGACGACCTCGCCGACCTCGATGGGGGACGCGGTGCGAAGATAAAACCCGGTCGGAATCGAAGGGCTATGATTGAACAGCACCACGTCGGCGCTGCTGCCCGACGCAACAGCAAGCGCGGCGACCGCAGACGCGCCCGCCGCCAACGGGCCAATTGTGCCCCTCTTCCGGTTCATGCCTCACCCTGTCGCGGTCGGGCGCGACCATCACCAGGCTTCGCTTGTCTTGCGAAGATCGCTCTTTCTGGGGTGGTGTGGGCGGGGTCTTGCGACACGGATCGAAGCCGGATGGCCGAGACCGCATCAGCGGGCTCGGTCGCGGCACGCGACGAGAGCCGGGCGCCGGCGCAGCCGGCGGTTGCCCAAACCATCGTGCAACAACACGAACACTAAGAGCGGAGGCAAGAGGTGCCGGAGCTCACGCAGCGCATGCAGGCGCGCAGCGCGGGAGGGAGGGTGGGAAAGCCTGTCAACGTCGCGCCACGCATGTGGCCGTGTCTGGAAGAGGCCGCTTTTCGATCTCGGCCGCCCAGCGGCCTCGGCTTCGCTCTAGGCGACGGTGCCGGTGTCATCGGACGCATGGCGTCACGGTTTACAACATCGGCATCAGCAGCAGCACGATGAACGCCGCCACCACCACCACCACCACCACCACCACCACCACCACCACCACCACCACCACCACCACCACCACCACCACCACCACCACCACCACCACCACGCCGCCGCCGCCACCGCCGTCATGGCCGCCGCCACTATGGGCGCCGCCGACGCGGTCAGCGTCACCGTGGTGCCAGGGCCATGCCGATGCCAACGACGATGACGATGCTGCGGATGCGGGCGACGGCGATGTCAGAAGCCGGCTCGAACGCGCGCGTGAGCGTCAGCGACGAGCTTGGCGGTGGCGGCGGTGACCCCGGCTGCTCCGGCGAACGTGCGCCAGTCACCCACTGCCGCGGCCACCTCCTCCACCACCACCTGCATCTCTTTGGCGGAAAACCCGTGCTTCGCGCCTAGGCTCTCAATGTGCTTGCGCGTGACGTTCCGACCCTCGCCTTCGACATCGAGATAGTGCTCCCCGCCCGGTCCCGCCGCGTAGGTGAGATCGTATGCAGGCGACAGCGACCAGGCGCCCGTCTCGTCCATGAGGTAGGCATGCTGGCGGACATGGTCATCGCGATTGTGCGCCAAGACGTTGAAGACGATGCGCCGGAACGCGAGCGCGACGTCTTCAGCATTGCGGGTGATGTGTTGGGTAACGCGCAAGAACTGGTCGTAGTTGAGCGCGCCTGGCGTCATCGGCGCTTCGACGGCGCCGCCTAGCGAGAGCATATGCAGCCGCTGGCTTGGGCCCGGGCGATCGAAGCGGCGCGTCGCGAAGTAGCCGGGCCCTTTCTTGGCTTTGATGAGTTTGTGTTCGGGGATTTTGAGTTTCGCCGCCGCCGCCATGGACGCGTAGGCTTCTTCAAGCGGCCCGATATCGATGGGATCTTCGTTGGCTTTGAACTTCACAATCCAGGCGGTGTGATCGGCGGGCAATTCGCCGCCGCCGATGGAGACTTCGCCGTTTGGCCCGAAGCCCACATGCACTTTAGGCCGGGCCCCGCCCGAACCGCCGGCGGCCTTGGCGAGCAGGTCTGCAAGCTTCCCATCTTCGCCCGCCAGCACCTGAGCTGACTCCTCGGCCAAAGCATCGAGATCGATGCCGGTACTTTGATCCGCATCGGGCGTGGTTGCAGGCTGAAACACGAGCGCGCCGCGGCCGCTCTCACCTACCAGCGCCAAACGCTCCACCGGCGTCAGCGACCCGATGTCGAGATTGAGTTGTGCAAGGCGCTTTCGCATTACGAGGTAGCCCCAGCCTTCGGGGAGGCTGTCGGCGAGAAACCCGTGCAGACCGTCAAAGGTGCGCGAGCGCGCGCCCTGCAGACCTTGCTCCAGCGGATAGCGAATGGCGCCGTCGATGCGGAGCTGGCGCTGCATGATCTCGGGCGACCACTGAAGCTGGGCGGTCTGATTGGCCCAAGCAAGCTGTCCCACTGGCACCCGCGCGTCCGGCGCAAAGGCGAGCGCAATGTCGAGCGGAACGCCAGGCGCGAGCTTCATGATCGATGGCTCTTCGGCGGCGTGCGTCTGCGTGGCTTGGGCGCGGAGGCCGTCTTCTTCTGCTGCTCAAGCAGCGCCTCCATGCTGCCCAGCTGGGGCGCGGGAAAGAGACCGGCGAGCCCCTCCTCGCACCGAAGCGCGATGGCGGCGTTGACCAGGTGCTCGGTGGTGGCCTGTCCGTACGCCTCGAGCCGCTGCCAGGTATTCTTGCCCATGCCGGCGCGCTTGGCTGCCTCGATCTGGGACCAGTTCTGCGCGATGCGCCGCGCCCGGATCGCTTGGCCGAGCTCGGCCAGCAGCTCTGGTGTGGTCCTCAGCATGACCCCGTATATGGGGCATTAGACGCGCAATGTAAAGTCAACACCCCATAAATGGGGTCATTAACCGACCGCAAACCATACCACCACGGAGCCTCGACCGCACGCCGTCGGCGTGGCCGTCGGGCAACTTGTCAGAGCCCGCGACGCTGCCCGCAGCGCACCGGCCTTACTTAAGATATCCGCCGACATATTGCGCGGCCTCGTCGTCGGACACGATCTCAAGCGCTTGGGGCGGCAGCGCCCGCGCTTGAATGGCCTCGATCTGATCGGGCGGCGCGTTCAGCCACTCTTCCTGCTCGGCTTCGCCGCGCAAAATCACCGGCATGGCTTTGGCGTGAACGGGACGCACGATGCTGTTGGCGTCCGTCGTGAGAAAACTGAAGAGGTTATGCCAGCCTTCGTTCGGTTCCTTCTTGGAGCCGTAGTCGCCGTACCAGGCATTATAGACGCCAGCGAAATACAGGATGCCGCGATCCGGCGCGGCGAACCAGCGGATCTGCTTTTTGCCTTTCGGCGAAGCGTCCTCGTACTCCGAAAACGCTGAGAACGGCACGAGGCAGCGATGATTGACACCCAACACGTCGCGCCAATGCTGGCTCTTGATGTTGCGGATGTTGGTGACGGGCGCGCCGCCGAGTTTCGGCGAACCAGGAGGCCCCCAGCGCATCTTCAGCCACTCGCGCTCATCGGTGCGCTTCGCGTTCTCCCACCGATTGCGAATAATCGGTCCATAGCTCTTCGCAAACACTTCGAGCACGGCGTTGCCGAGGAGCGGATTGATGCGTGTCTCGCTCCATTCGTCGAAGCCATAGAACTCGCGTTCCTTGCCAGCCTTACGGATGTGGGATGCGTACCGGTTGCACATGTCTGGTCGATGTAGCTCTGCCTCGCGCGCCTCCGACACCTTATATATTGGCGGCGATGGCCTCTGCCAAACCGACGGTGTTTCTTTCCTCGACGTTCAAGGACGCGTTCGGCGGCCGCGACGGCGAGATCCCACTGCGCACACGGATTCTGGAAGAGCGACTGCCGGTTCGGCTCTGGGCTTATGAGCACGAATGGCCAGCGGCGCGCGAGACGGCGCCGCTGGACGCCGACACCATCATTGATCGCTGCTTTGCCGGCATCAAAGCCTGCGATCTCTTCGTGTTCATCCTCTCGGGTCGCTACGGCACCGGCGCGAATCTGATCAAAGACGGTGCGTTTTCGAGCTATCTCGAACTGGAATTGTTCGCCGCCGCCGCGCTACGCAAACCCATTCTAGTGTTGCACTATAAAGGGCGCGATCCCGCCCCTGCCCTGATCGACAGCATGGTGCTTCTGCGCCGCGCTTTTGCGAGCGGCGATTACTGCCTCGGCAGCGAAGGCGAATTGTTCGATCGCTTTCAAGAGGCCTGTCGCGCGCTCGCCAAGGGCCGACGCGCTGTCGGCCGCGAGCGTCAGCTTTCACTGAGCGACGGGCTCTCGCTCAAGCGCACGCAGCGCGGGGTCGCGCTCGACCTCGACGATCCGCGGCTCAAGTTTCTCGATGGCCAGCTCATCGCCCGCCACAGCATCGACCTCAATCGCGCGCGAATGCTGATTGACCAGGTGGCCCGGGGCAAGCGCAACCATGCCGGGGTTGAAATGGAGATGCCGCACGGCGCGTCCCTCTTCCGGCTGTGGGCAGCGATGCGCGAACTCATGACCGAAAACCTCGATGCGCTGGACGATCCGCAAACGGCAGCGCTCTGGGACAAGGCGCTCGGCCTCTGGGCAGGCAAGGCATCGTGGTTTGGCCTGCACGGTCATGTCTGGATGGGCCCGCTCGCAGCGGTCAACACGCAGAGCGCCTTTCGCCAACGCCGCCGCGCCGATCGCGACTACGCGGACGATCCAACGATTCGCGAACCGATGGGCGCGCGCGCCAGCGCACTCTATTCGATCGCTCAGCACGTGCGCTCGATCGAGCGGAAGCTGTTTCACTTCGACCAGACTGGGCGCCTCGCGACCCAAGCGATCGCTCTCGATAAGAATGCGCAGCAAGGCGTGCTCGCCATCCGCGGCAATGTGAGCCTGGCGCTCGGCAAGATGGGATTTGTCTCGCGCATCTGGGACGCCGCCGAAGATTTCGAAACCGCGCTTAAACTGCGCGAGAAGGCCAACGCTTCGCCAGCGAGCATCGGTGAGATGCAAGTCGATCTGGGTCTCACCTATGTGTTGACGGGGCGTGGCGGCAAAGGTTTCACGCTGATGCAGGAAGGGGTTTCCGGCCTGCGCACGAACACCAGCGCCAACGGCAAATCGTTTCTGGCGCGCGGCCTGCGCAAATTGAGCCTCGCCAGCCTGGTGATGATGCGGCCAACCATGCGCCGCCAAGCACGCGCCGAGATCGCCGCCCTCAGCGCCGAAACCGAAGCGCTCGACCAGGCGCGCGATCTCAACGGCGATGAATGGTCAGGTGCTTTCAAAAGCTAGGTCCAAGCCGGCCGCTGGGTGCGGCCAGCTTGGAGTTTCAGCGTCAAGCGGCTTCCGCCGTCTGTGCGTCCGGCGCCATACCCTTAGAGCGGACGGTCCCCTCGCCTGGATCGATGGCGACAAACACTTTGCCGGTCCAAGCCTTGGTGGCTTTGTTTTGCCAACGATCGTGACGAAGCTTGCCTTCGACCTCGACGAGGACGCCCGCGCGCATGGCCTTCGCTGCGGCTTGTTGCTTGGGGCAGAAGATGTCGACGCTGAAGCGGTCAGCGCGGTGCTCGTCTTTGACTTCGATCCAGAGCGAGACGATTTCAACGGTCCCGTTGCGGAATTCGAAGCTCTTGAGTTTTGGCGCGTCGAGCAGTTTGCCGAGGATGGTGACGCGGTTGGTCATGGAAGTATTCTCCGAGAGCGTTCCCGGTTGATCCCGGGATCGCGGGGCCTCGCCCCGCGACGGCGCTTCTCAGCGCCCGGCCCTTGAGGCGGCGCGGGCAAGGGGAAAATGGTGGGGCCCGCGTCGCGTGCGCATGCATGCGACCGAAGCCGCGTCAGCGGGCGGGGAAACGATTTTCTCCTTGAGCGCGGCGACGGCCGGGCGCCTCTTGAGCGACGGCGTGGGGCGAGGCCTGGCGGTTGCGGTTGAACCCTGTGGCGCGGAGATGCTGCATCAACACGAGCGGCGTATCTCGTCAGCCTCAGCTCGAGCCTAGCTCAGGCTTGGCCCGCACACGCGCCCAATCGTTCCAGTCGTTCAGGCCGGCGGGCGGCGGAGCGTGCTCAATCTGCAACCGACCCGCCAATCGCGCACACAGCACGTCGAGCGCCCGCAATCCGGCCGCGTCATTGTCCGGCGCCGCGATCAAACAGGAGACGCTTTCCGGCGGCGCGAACTGCGAGAGATTGTAGGCGGTGAGCGCCGCCCAAGCTGGCGCCTCCAATTCACACGCCGCGGACAGCGCCGATTCCACGCCTTCAGCGATGATCAGCGCATCGCGCGCTGGCGCGAGCTGCACCGCGCCGCCCAACAGCTTGCCGATCACGCGCCGCGGCGTCGATACGCGCGCTTTGTCCGCGCCATAGGGAGTCAGCAGTGTCGCCTGCACGCCCTGCAGAACGCCATCGGAGCCACGGATCGCCGCCACCAAAGCCGGCCGGCGCAACCGGTCATCGACGCTGCTCATGCGTGGGTGAAATCGCAGTTCAGCGCTCTCGGCCGCTTCGATGTGTCTGCGCTTCAAATAGGCCGACGCCGGAGTGCACCGCAGTGAACGGCTCTCGTTCCAGAAGCGCACAGCCCGGACTTGCCGTTCTTCCGTGCCAGGCTGCACAACGACAGTAGGATTCTCCTTTCTATGCGACGACGCCGTTTGCTGAACCACTTCATCAAGGAGGCGCTGCGCCCTCAATGCATCGCGCACAGCGCGCCAATCGTCCTTCGGCGAGAAGCAATGGATGAGGATGCGCCCGTCCTCGGTCTCAACCAAGGAGACGGAACGATCTGCCCATCCATGATCGGGCCCGCGCACGAGCGCTCGGCGCCCGTTATCATAAACCAAGCCGCCCCAAGCGGCGGCGATGCGTTCAAGCCGCGACATTGGCGGCCTCCATCACCGATTGCGTGGGCGCCGGGCTCTTCGCGAGTAGCCAATCGACGCTGGCTTGTGCTTTGGCCGCAGCGTCGAGGAACACGCGCCGATCATTTCTTAAGAGCTTGACCCAGTGGTCGATGTACGCACTGTGATCGTGCAAGTGCGCAGGAGGGAGGCCGAGATGCGCGCCAAGCTGACAGGCGCCGACCTCGGCGCAGATTTCCTCGACGTAGTACGCGCTCTCTCCATAGCGTTTGGAAAAGTCGCGATCGCAGCGATGCTTCGCTTTGCAGCTATGAACCAGCTCGTGATCGAGAGTCGCCGCATACGTCTCAGGTGAATCAAACACCTCGATGGGCGGCATTCCTATCACGTCGCGGCTCGGAATGTAACACGCAGTGTCGCGCGTCATGATGCGCGCAACTTCGAGCTTGGCGAACCAAGCCTCATGCGCGACGAGCGGCAGGATGCCGGCGACCGTTGGCTGCACATAGAGGTGTGCATCCAGCCCCTCTATCTGGTCGGCATTGAACACCACGTAGGATTTCAGAAAGCGAAACGTGTCTTCGCTCTCCTGTCCGGCTTCGTTGGTACGAAGCTTTGTCGTCGTACCATAATAGACGACGAACTCGCCCTTCTCGCCTTTGCGCACATGCGCGCCTAGTTTGGCCGTCTGATTGAACGTCAGCCAATAGCGGGAGCGAAAACCGGCATCGACCGCCGCGCTCCATAACAGCACAACGTTCACACCTCTATAGGGTTCACCGCCAACACGGAGCGGCATGCCTACAGATCCGCCGGCGCGGGCGCCGTCCCATGGCTTCTTCCACGGCAACACGCCGCGTTCGAGGTCGGCAAGGATCTTGGCGTTGATCTCAGCTGCGATATCGCGACGCGCTCCAGCGCGCCCGGAGTTCGGGGTCATCGGAAAATCTCCTGGAAGGAAGACGCGCGGACGCCATCTCCAGCGTCCGCGCGAGTTGATTGGGACTAAGCCGCGGCTGCGCCGTTCAAAGCGGCTTCGCCTTCGACGGTAATGGCGAAGGAGCCAGCGCGCGACGGCGTGATGAGCAGATCCGGCAGCCAATCGGCGTCCTTCAACGCCTCTGCGGCCGCGGACGCGAGTTCGGCTTTCTTCATCTTGGCAAACGCGGCGAGCATCGCCTCGCGATCCTTGGCACTCATCGCCGTGAGCTTCGGCGCCGTCGCCACCGCGGCAAGCGTCACTGCCTTCGGCACTTGCGTCCAGAACGCAACATCGGGCTGCCACACGCGCGTCATGTCGAGATCAACGATGCTCGCCAGCTGATCGGCGAAACGCTGCAACGCCCGATCCGCCGGTGAGACGCCAGGATGCACCAGGTCGATGGTCTCGGCCGCGAAGGCGGCAAGTGCAGAGACGAGCACATCCGTGGGCTGAGCCAAGCAGCGCGGCAGGTCCGGCTCTTCGCCGCCGAACAGCGAGACGAAGTCTTGCCGGCTTTCAACGATCGATGCGACATCATCGAATGCGACCGCAGATGTGCGTATCTCGACGCCGTCCACGCCGCCTGCGCCGATGCTGCCGCGCGCTAGAATGAACACGGCAAGGGCCAAGCCCAGATGCGAACTCTCGGCGACAGCGCGGCGCAACGCGCGCGTCCGCGCCGTGGTCAAGGCTTCAACAATGCTACGCGGAAGCCGCGCGCCTTGCGGTTCAGCCGCTGTCGTTTCGTCACCATAACCACCAGCATCGTCGCGATCGTCGTTCTGAGCCGCAGGGCGCCGCAGTTTTTGGATGGACTTCAAATCGGTGCGCTTGATGACGCCGTAGGCAAAGCTCGCCCGGCCATCATGCTCAACGGAGATGACAACGCCGGCGTGTTTGATGAGGTCGGGATCCCATTGCTCGGCCGCCGTCGTGATCTCTTCGATCTCGGCTTCCAACCTGTCGCGTTCGGTCCAACGTGGATCGTCCTCGTCAGCGTCTTCTAACGCGGCATCCAGAGCTTGGAGCGCCGCTTCAGCAGCGTCTAGCTTGGCTTGCTCCACATCGCCGAGTGGCCAGCGCGTCGGACGCAAGCGCTCGGAAGCGCAGCCTTCGAACCGGGCGTAACCGAGATGGGTTTCGCTCCAACCCCAGCCCTTCTCGCGTTCGGCCGCAGCCATGGCTTCAAGCTTGTCGTTGGCGAGACGGCGGAGGAGCTCGCCGTCATCCAAGAAGACGACGTTCTCTTCAAACAGATCCTTCCGCAGCACGCCGCCAGCTTGCGTGTAGGCGTCGACCCCGACAAACCGCGCCAATCGGTCGTGCGCCGGCACACGGCCCTGCGTGAGGCAAGCCCGAACGCTTTGCGCGCTGGTGATCGGCCGCGACAAGGTCTTGAGCACCGCGTCGTGCGCGGCGTGATCATCGGTCAGGCAAAAGGCGCGCGCCGCATCGAGGGTGACCTCGCCCTTGCGAAAGGCCGCCTTCACTTTCGGCGACAAGGCCGCCAGCGCCAAGCGTTGTTCGACGTGGCGAACGCTGACGCCCAAGCGCTTGCTGATCGCGTCAGCATCGGCACCCTGATCCACGAGGATTTGGAAGCCGTCGGCATCGTCAAGGGGATGCATTGAGAGGCGCTGGCAGTTCTCCGCCAAGCTGACTTCGGACGCTTCTGCTTCGGTGATGATCTTGCACGGCACCGGATAGTCCTTGGCGATCCGACCTTGCTTCAGTAATAGCTTCAGCGCCGCATGGCGCCGGCCGCCGGCGGAGACGGCGTACTTGCCGCCGCCGACATCGACGACATTGAGATTCTGGAGGATCCCGTGGCTCGCGACATCCTCGGCCAAGCTCTCGATATCGGCGCGTTTGTCGGTGCGCCGGACATTGGCGTCGCTTTGGATCAGTTTAGACAAAGCGATCATGACGACCGCGCCCGGTCGTGTTTCGGTTTCAGATTTGGTTGACATCGGGTTATGAGCCTCAAAGGCGCCCGAGAGCTTGATTGCTCGCCGGGGTCGCGTGCGCGACTATTTCTTTTCCGCCCGCGATCAGGTCCGGCGGGTCGAGGGCTTTAGAGCGAAGCGTCCCTCGATGCGACGGACGCGCGGGCGAAACGCGAACTCGCGCACGCGACCCCGGACGGCCAAGTCTTGCTACACCCTCTGTCGAGCAACGCGGTCGCCGGTCTCTTCCGCGATCTCGCCGCGGCTCAGGGCTGCTTCAATTGCGGCAGACCGGAAAACCGCTTCACCTGACGAACCCGAACGATCGCGTCGGACGCGGCGATCAGACGCCCCTCAGGGTCGATGCGTTCAATGAACTTTGGCCACGCAGAAACATCGGGGCCGGCGACGACAAGCAAGTAATCGGCGCGGCCTGCCGCCTGGTGCGCCTCTAGAACAAAGGGATCGTCTCGAAAAGCACCTTCAACATTGGCTCGGACTTTTCTGCCTTCCCCGGTCAACACAATCTCGCCGAATACATACACCCAAGCGGCAATCTCGGTCGCCTCGATTTCTGTACGATAGCAGAGGATAACGCCCTCGCTCTCAAGTCTGCGCACGCGGGATAGACACGCGCCGGCCGACAGCGCCACATGTTCGGATAAGGCTTGGTTGGTCAAACGCGCATCCATTTCTATGCGCCTTAAGATGTCGAGATCGGTGCCGTCGAGGGGTGAAAACGAAAGCCGTCGCGAACGTGATCGCTCACCCCGCGCGCGGCGGCCAGTAGCGTCACTATCGGAACCGTTCCTGCTCATACCAATTCCGCCGGGGCCGCCGCGTGCGAACTCCCCGCAGACGCGCTCCGTCTTTACCGACCGTCAGTGACCTCTGCGAAACAACTCGACGATCGAAGAAAAATCACTGTGTGCTTGGCCGGCTTCGACCCAATTCGCGTACAATTCCTCGGCGTGCTCGCCCAGCGGTGAGACTGCGCCAGTTGAGCGTGCGGCATCTCTGGCCAGGCGCAAATCCTTGAGCATCAAAGCCGTGGCGAAGCCGGGCTTGTATCCGTTCGAGGCAGGGGTTCCTTCGATAACTCCGGGCCAAGGACAATAAGACGTCAGCGACCAACATTGGCCAGATGACTTTGATGCGATTTCGAAGAAACGTCCGGCATCAAGGTTCAGCTTTTCGGCCAGCGCAAAGGCTTCGCTCACGCCAATCATGGAGATCGCCAGCAACATATTGTTGCAGATCTTGGCTGCTTGACCCGCGCCATAGTCGCCCGCCCGTATAGTCGCGCGCGACATCGGGGCGAGTACGCTTTCAATTTCAGTGAAATCCTTCTCCGCGCAGCCGACCATGAAAGCCAGTGAACCGGTATTGGCAGCGCTCATTCCGCCAGAGACCGGCGCGTCCGCAGGCCGCATGGCTCGCTTTATCGCGTCCGCAGCGACGGCGCGAGCGGTCTCCACGTCGATGGTTGAGCAATCGATCAGCATAGCGCCTTGTTCGGCGTTGGGTAGAACATCAGCCTCATAGACGGCGCGCACATGCGCCCCGGAAGGCAACATGGTGACGACAGCGTTCGCACCTTTCACGGCGTCCGCCGCGGAAGCAGCGGCCACACACCCAGCTGCGGCGGCGCGATCGAGCGCGTCCTTGGACACATCGAACGCCCGCACAATGCGCCCAGCTTTGGCTTGGTTTGCGGCCATCCCCCCGCCCATATTGCCAAGTCCGATAAAGGCGATCTGCATTGCGAGTTCTCCTTAGCTAAAGCGGTGTCCATTCTTCGGCATCCGGAAGCCGCGCAAAGATGGCGTCGAGCATGGTTTCTGAAACGGCGCCGAGCGTCCCAGGCATCCAGCGCGGCGCATTGTCTTTGGCGCACATCGGCTCGGTCAGCGCATGCAGCGCCTGCAGACGATTGAGCGTGATATGACCGAGCGCGCCTTCAATCCGAGTAAGAACGTCGCTGGTCATACTCTCAGGAGCTCCCGCGCGACGATCACCCGCATGATCTCATTCGTGCCTTCCAAGATCTGGTGCACCCGGAGATCGCGCACGATGCGTTCAATCTCGTATTCTGAAAGGTAGCCGTATCCACCGTGGATCTGCAGCGCGTCGTTGGCGGCTTTGAAGCCGATATCGGTCACATAACGCTTGGCCATGGCGCAGAATTGGGTGGCGGACGCGTCCTTGGCGTCAAGCCGGCGCGCGGCTTCGTAAAGCAGCGCACGCCCAGCTTCGAGATCGATAGCCATGTCCGCCAGCTTGAATTGCGTGGCTTGAAAATCCGCGATCGCCTTGCCGAATTGGCTGCGCTCCTTGGCATAAACAATCGCGCGGTTGAGCGCCTCACTAGCGCCGCCCAATGAGCAGGCCGCGATGTTGAGCCTGCCGCCGTCCAGGCCCTTCATCGCATATTTGAACCCTTCCCCTTCTCCTCCGATGCGGTTCTCCGCGGGCACCCGGCAATCCTGCATGATCACTTGGGCGGTGGGTTGCGCCTGCCAACCCATCTTCTTTTCGTTTTTGCCGAAGGAGAGGCCGGGCGTCCCATCTTCAATCACGAAGGTGGAGATCCCGCCCGCGCCCGCCTCACCGGTGCGCGCCATGACCACGTAAAGGTCGGAAAAGCCCCCGCCGGAGATGAAGGTCTTGGCGCCGTTCAGCACATAGCGCCCGTGGCCGTCCGGCCGCGCACTGGTGCGCAAGCTGGCGGCGTCGGAACCCGCACCAGGCTCGGTGAGACAATAGGAGGCGATTTGCTCCATGCTCGTCAGCTTCGGAAGCCAGCGCCGGCGCTGCTCATCGCTGGCGAAGCTGTCGATCATCCACGCGCACATGTTGTGGATGGAGAGAAACGCCGCGGTGGAGACACACCCGAGCGAAAGCTGTTCGAAAATCAGCGCCGCATCGAGACGCCCAAGACCAGACCCGCCGACATCTTCCCTCACATAGATGCCGGCAAAACCGAGCGCGGCCATTTCGCGCAGGGTAAGCTTGTCGAGCGACTTCTCCTCCTCCCAGCGCGCAGCATTGGGCTTCAGTTTTGCTTCGGCGAACGCGCGCGCGGCGTCGATGATCAACACCTGGTCCTCGGAGAGCTGATACCCCATGGCGCAGCCTCAGCGATGCTTGAACTGAGGCGAGCGCTTTTCAACGAACGCGGCCATGCCCTCTTTCTGGTCGTGCGTGGCGAACAACGCATGGAAAGTGCGCCGCTCGTAAAGCACGCCTTCGCTCAGCGTCGTTTCGAACGCGCGGTTTATTGCTTCCTTGCAGGTCTGATTGGCGACGTCTGAGTAACCAGCAATCGTCCTCGCGGCGGAAAGCGCTTCATCGAGGAGCTTCTCAGTCGGCACAACGCGGGCAACAAGGCCCGCGCGCTCGGCCTCGACCGCATCCATCATGCGCCCCGTCAGGCAAAGATCCATCGCCTTCGCCTTGCCCACGGCGCGGGTGAGGCGCTGAGATCCCCCCATTGCGGGGATGACGCCGAGCTTGATCTCTGGTTGCCCAAATTTGGCGTTCTCGGCCGCGATGATGAAATCGCACATCATGGCGAGTTCGCAACCGCCGCCCAAGGCGAACCCGGACACGGCCGCGATGGTGGGTTTTCGGCAGGCGCTGAGCCGTGACCAGCCAACGAAGAAGTCCACGGCCCGCATGTCAACAAAGCTCTGGTGCGCCATCTCTTTGATGTCGGCGCCGGCGGCGAACGCCTTCTCCGAACCGGTTATCACCAAGGCGCCGATATCGGGGTCGCGCTCCAATGCATCGAGCGCAGCAGTGATCTCTGTCAGCACTTGCCCATTCAGCGCATTGAGCGCATTGGGCCGGTTTAGCCGGATCAGCGCGACACGCTCTTCAATTTCCACGATTAGAGTCTCATAAGCCATGGGCGAGGGCTCCTTAGCGCATGGTCGGGATGACGAACGAACTGTCCTCTTGCATGCCCTCCGGCCAGCGCGCCGTCACCGTCTTGACCTTGGTGTAGAACTTCACCCCTTCCGGCCCATGCTGGTTGGTGTCGCCGAAGGCTGAGCGCTTCCAGCCGCCGAACGTGTGGTACGCCACCGGCACCGGAATTGGCACGTTGATGCCAACCATGCCGACATTGACGCGCTGGGCGAACTCGCGCGCGGCGCGGCCGTTGCGGGTGAAGATGGCGACGCCGTTGCCGTATTGATGCTGGCTCGGAAGCGCCAAGGCTTCCTCGAAGCTCTCGGCGCGCACGATCTGCAGCACCGGCCCGAAGATTTCTTCCTGATAGGTGCGCATCTTCGTCGTCACATGATCGAACAGAGACGGGCCGATGAAATAGCCCTCTTCATAGCCTTGCAGCTTGAAGCCACGGCCATCGCGCACCAGCTCGGCGCCTTCGTCCTTGCCCATACCGATATAGCCTTCGATCTTGGCTTTGTGTTGGGCGGACACCACCGGGCCATATTGCGCGTCGGGATCGGTGGAGATGCCGACCTTCATCCGCTCGATTTCAGGCAGCAGGCGCTCACGCAATTCGTCGGCGGTCTTCTTGCCCACAGGCACGACCACCGGCAGCGCCATGCAGCGTTCGCCGGCCGAGCCGTAAGCCGCGCCGACCAAATCCTTCACCACCTGATCGAGATCGGCGTCCGGCAGCACCACGCCATGGTTTTTCGCCCCGCCCATCGCCTGCACGCGTTTGCCTTTGGCGGTTCCGTGACTGTAAATGTAGTGGGCGATGTCGGAGGAGCCGACGAAGCTGATCGCCTTGATCTCGGGATGGGCGATGGTCGCATCGACGGCTTCCTTATCGCCGTGCACGACGTTCAAGACGCCTTCCGGCGCGCCGGCTTCCATCATCAGCTCGGCCAAACGCACCGGAACGCTCGGGTCCTTCTCGCTCGGCTTCAGCACGAACGTGTTGCCGCAAGCGATGGCGACTCCAAACATCCACATCGGGATCATGGCCGGGAAATTGAACGGCGTGATGCCGGCGACCACGCCCAAGGGCTGGCGCATCGAGTACACATCGATGCCCGGCCCGGCCCCTTCGGTGTATTCGCCCTTCAAGGCATGGGGAATGCCGCAGGCGAATTCGATCACTTCGAGGCCGCGCTGAATGTCGCCCTTCGAATCGGCGATCACCTTGCCGTGCTCGGACGAGAGCAGCAGCGCCAGCTCGTCCATGTTCTTCTCAACCAGCGCCTTGAACGCGAACATCACCCGCGCGCGCCGCTGCGGATTGGTCGCCGCCCAACCGGGAAACGCCTTCGCGGCGGCGGCGACAGCGGCGTCCACGGTCTCGGGCGTCGAAAACACCACTTCGGCCTGCGCTGCCCCGGTGTTGGGATTGAAAACCTGCCCCTTACGAGATCCGTCGGGGACGGGCCTTCCGCCAATGAAGTGACGTATCGCACGCATTTTGAGCCCTCCATTCTCGCACTTCATGCATCGTTGAAAATGCGGTGCGCCTTATTGCATTCTACGGCATCACCGTGCGTCGTGTCGGAGGCGATCAGTCGTAGACGAGATCGTTCTATTGCTTGATGGCATTGCCCTACCCCCATTTCTTGTGGCGTTTGATTTGGTGCCCCTCGCCGGCTTCCAAGCACGCCTGGCGCGAGTTCGCCCACACGACGCCAAGAGAAGTCGGACGCACAGCCAACGCAACCGATACGGTCATCTCGCTCAGAAAGTGACCACTGCCGGCGCCGGCCCGATGCGGCCCAAATTGCCCCTCACGCTAGCTCCCTTGAAACGAAGCGGACCGTCGCTCACTTATCGCCGCCAGGCCTTCACGAAAATCACCTGTGCTGAGAAGAACAGCTTGCGCGGTGACATTGGCTGACCACTCCGCGTCCATGGACGTTTCCATTCCGCGATGAAGGGCGCTCTTTACCGCACCATAGGCCAGGGGCGGCAAAGCGGCCAACTCTTCAGCTAGCTCGCGTCCGCGCGCATGCAGTGTTTCAGGTGACACCACCTCGGTGACTAGCCCCGCCTGAAGCGCCGACGCTGCATCCATCGCCTCACCGCGCAACACCATTTGCGCCGCACGTCCCAGACCAACGATGCGCGGCAAGAGAAACAGGCCGCCGAGCGGAGGCATCAAGCCAAGTCTGATCCAACTCTCTTGAAACCGCGCGTTCTCTGCCGCAACGCGAAAATCACAGGCAAGCGCGAGCTCGCAGCCCACAGTCACCGCCGCTCCTGAGACAAGCGCGATGGTGGGCTTTTCACAATGATAGATGCGCCGCGCAGCGCCCTGGAAGTGGGTGTAAATTTGATTTTTCACCGCCGCAGGCGACATCTCAGTGAGGTCCCGCAGAAAGACGAAATCCGCACCAGCGCAAAAGTGCTTGCCTTCCGCCTCCAATATGATCGCGCGAACGCTGTCATCGGCGGCAAGTTGGTCAAACGCCTGACAGATCTCGCGGAGTGTCTGAGGTCGCACCGCGTTGTTCTGTTCAGCGCGCGCAATCGACACGATTCCGAGGCGCCCCTGGACGCTGAGTTTGATGTCCGTGAAGTCCATTTTCCTCAACCCTATCTTTCGGCAAACAGTTGTTTGCCGGCCATGACATCGCCGCGGTTCACTTCAGCCGTCCCACGTGGGTTGCCGATTTGGCAGTATTTTAACGCCATCTGAAGACCAGCATTGCGGGTGCAATCGAGCGACTCCCATATCGCGCGCACCGTTCCCTGCGTGGCGACCGACGGCTTGCGCGCAATGCTCGCCGCAATCTCGTGCGCGCGCTGCCAAAGCCTCTCTTCTTCGACGATCTCGGTGACGAGGCTTATGCGTAAGGCTGTGTCAGCGCAAATGCGCTCGTCATTCCCCATCAGCGCCATACGAAGCACTTCCGGTAAAGCTATCCGCCAGCGCAGGCCAATGGGCTCAAGCGCCGCCGTCATGCCAAACGTCACGTGCGGATCAAAGAATTGCGCGTTAGGAGCACAAACAACAACGTCGGCCTCATTGAGCCAATAGAACGCTCCGCCCGCGCACATTCCATGCACTGCTGCAATAACCGGCTTCCAACACCGGTTCTGCTTGGGTCCGAGCCGCTCACCGGGGTCTCGCTTGTTCCATTCATTGTCAGAGCCCAGCAAGCTCTTGCCTTCCCGAACGTCCATACCAGTACAGAAGGCGCGCCCAGGCGCGGCGCGCAGGACAATCGCGTTGACATCATCGTCTTGGGCAAGAGCCGGCCAAAGCGACTCAAATTCTGTGCACATTGTCCAGTTGAAGGCATTAAGCGCCTGAGGTCTGTTAAGCGTAACGGTGGCAACCTTATCGTCGCCCTTCTCCAGCAATATCGTTTCGAACTCAGTCATCGCAGTGTCTTTCATTTCGCATAGATCGCGCGCAATGCCTTTTTGTCTGGCTTACCGAGCCCGGTGATTGGCAACTCATCGACAAATTTCACTATCTTTGGCGCCTGCACTGGGCCCTTGCGCTCTCTGACAAGTTCTATCAGTTCTTCGGCACTCGCCTGGGCGCCAGGCTTGAGCATAACGACAGCTGTGACGGCTTCACCCCAACGCGAATCGGGAACGCCAATTACCGCGCAATTGGCCACCGCCACATGTTCACTCAGAACATCTTCAACTTCGCGCGCAAAGACGTTGAAACCGCCAGAAATGATCATGTCCTTCTTGCGATCCACGATACGCAAGAATCCATCCGGCTGACGCACGGCGATGTCACCAGTGTGCAGCCAACCACCTCCGAAGGCGACCTTCGTCTCTTCCGCTTTGCGCCAATAACCAGGCGTCACCAACGGTCCGCGAACACAGATCTCGCCTGCCTGGCCGTCGGCGACCTCGGCGCATTCATCATCCAAGAGTGCAACGCGAATCCAGGGAACCGGGCGGCCGCACGAAGCCAAGCGCGGAAGTGAAGACGGATCATGATCGGCGCGCCGCAAAACACTTATGGTCATCGGGGCCTCGGTCTGCCCATAGAACTGAAAGAACACCCGCCCTAACTTCTGGATCCCCTCGCGCAAGCGCGCGGGGGACATCGGCGACGCGCCATAGTAGACGACTTCAAGGCTGCTCAGGTCATACTTCACAAAATCCGGGTGATCGAGCAGCGCGTAAATCATCGTCGGCACAAGCAAGACGCAAGTGATCTTGTGCCGCTCGATAGCACGGAAGACTGCTTCGGGCTCGAACGCCTGCAAGACAATGAGTGAGCCACCTTGCATCAAGGTTGGCAGCACGGTCGAGCCGCCCGCATGGCTGAGCGGCGCACAGACCAACTGGCGAACATCGGCCGGCCACTCCCAATCCGTGAGTTGGATCATGGTCTTTGTGAGCATCATGCCGTAAGTGCCGACAATGCCTTTTGGCGCGCCCGTGGTTCCGCCCGAATAGCTAAGACGACACATGGCGTGTGGCTCAACATCGGGCGCGCGAAGCTTTGTCGGCGCGCAAGCGCCAGCTTCCTCGATCAAGTTGGGCGCGCCTTGGTCCGCGCCAAGGCTAATGAGGCGCACGCTCCCCGCCTGCCGCAGCTCTTTGGCGCGCGCCGCAAAATACTTTGGGTCATATACAAGCGTGCTGATCTGCGCATCTTGTATGACGTAGGCGTGATCTCCAGCTGAACCACGCGGGTGAAGCGGGACAAGGCATGCCCCAAGCATGTTCGCCGCGTTTGTGACGAACAATGTCTCGATCCGGTTCGCGCACAAGACGCCCAGATGCTCGCCGCTTCGCACGCCTAGCCTTTCCAGCGCCTGCGCAAATTGGCTTATTTTGGCCTCGAACTCCGCGTAGGTGAGAGTGCCGTTATCGTGATAGAAGGCCACGCGCTCAGGAAACGTGCGCAGAGCGTGAACGAGCAAATCTGCCTCGCTGACCGGACGGTGGAGCATATCCTGCATGGGCGCTTGCTCTAAGCCATTTCCAGAACGTGGACAGCGCATGCGCTGCCCGCGCCGACGACGTGTGTAAGGCCAATGCGCGCGGCTTCGACCTGACGGGCGCCCGCCTCGCCTCGCAAGTGGGTGGTTACTTCGTAGATATTGGCGATACCCGTGGCGCCTAGGGGATGGCCTTTGGACAAGAGCCCGCCAGAAACATTGACCGGAATTCGCCCGCCGAGCGCAGTCTCACCGCGGTCAATGAGCGCTCCGGCTTCGCCGTTCGCGCAAAGGCCGAGGTTTTCGTAGTGGAGGAGCTCCGCCGTGGCGAAACAGTCGTGCAACTCCACCAGATCGATATCCTCGGGACCGAGACCAGCCATTTGATATGCGGCGAAGGCCGCGTTTCGCGTGACCGTATTGAAATCCATCAGTGCGAAATTGTGCGTCGAATAGGGATCGCTTGTTAAGATCGATGCGCGCACGCGCACGGCGCGGCCCATCAAACCCAATTCGCGCGCCTTCCGCCCTGAACACAAGACAGCCCCCGCTGCGCCATCGACATTCACAGAGCACATGAGTTTTGTAAGCGGATAGGAGATCATCTCAGCCTCCATCACCTGCTTGAGCGGCGTTTCAAACTGGTACATCGCCTTTGGGTTTAGGGTGGAGTGATGGTGGTTTTTTACTGAAACCTTGGCAAATTGCTCGAACGTCGTGCCGTACTCGCGCACATGCTCCATGCCTAAGGTGGCGAACACCGAGGGCATTGTGCGTGACCCGAGCACCCCTTCGATTGGCACGCCATTATAGGAGTCCGGCGCGCCCAAGAGGCCTTTGCCCATCTGCTCGACGCCCACGCAAAGCACGAGGTCGTACAGGCCAGATTTGACTGCAATCCATCCTTCGCGAAAGGCTGTCGCGCCCGTGGCGCAGGCATTCGCGGTATTGACGACGGGCACACCGGTCTGCCCGACATGACGCAATATGCGCTGACCGACGGCGCGATTGGCTTCGCCAAGATTTCCGCAATAGAGCGCCTCCATGCGCCCTATGCCAAGTCCGGCGTCGGCGAGCGCAAGCAGCGCCGCCTCCGCGCCGATATCTTCAACCAATCGATCCGGAAATCGGCCAAAGCGGATCATGTCCGTGCCTACAACATAGACATCGCTCATTGTTCGCCCTCCTTCATGGGCGCGCGCGCCTCGGCTCAACGACATGGCGGACGCACCTCTTTCCGTCGCTGCCTTCCACCTCTTCAAACACGACACGCACCGGCATGCCGAATTCTATGTCCTTGTCATCGACGCCAATCAGATTGCCCTTGATGACGCCCCCGCCATCAAGATCGACGATGGCCGAAACAAAGGGCGTCTTGATGCCAGGAAAGCTACGATGGACGATCGTGTACGTGTACAGCGAGCCGCGATTGCACAATCGGCACGGCTTCAGCGCACCTACGGTGAAGCATTTCGGGCACGCCCTGCGCGGTTCGCCGACAATGATCTCGCCGCACGCATCGCATCTAAGCCCTTCCAAGAAGGGCGTGCCGTCCGCGCTAACTTTAACATAAGGCGCAAGAGTGCACGCATCGGTCCCAACCATTATGTTGCCCCGGCTCCGTTCAAATGACTTGCTCCTGTCTCAAGGCGGCGATCTCGGCCGCCGTGTAGTTGAGCTCCGCGAGAATCTGATCGGTGTGCTCACCCAGCAATGGCGCACGCTTGGGCGCAATGCCTGGGCACGAGGACAAGCGAAATGGCGGCTCGACAATCGGCGCTGGGCGCGGCAAGCCCGGGTAGTCCGTATAGTGCAAAAAACCCATGGCCTTGACCTGCGGATCGTCGATAGCGTCCTGCAGCGTGTTGACCGGATAGGCGGGAATGCGCGCGCGTTCGAGTTCTTCAAGCGCCTCACTTTGGGTACGCTCCACACACCAAGCTTGCGTGCGTTGGTTGATCGGCGACCAGTTTTCACCCCGTGACTTGTCGTTCGAGAAGCGCGGATCGCTGAGCCAATCTTCCACCCCCATCAATTTGGCCCAGCGACGGAAGATGGGCTGACCCACGCCCTGAATAAGTATCCAACCGTCCCTAACTGCGAAGATATCGTTGGGCGCCGATTGCTGGCCCCGATTGAGCGAGGCCCGCCGATTGATGTTGGTCACGGCCTGTTCAATCATCATGACACTCGTCATGGTCATGGCCGTCGACAACAACGAGGCCTCCACTCGCTGACCTTGTCCGGTGTTACGGTGGTGCATGAGCGCGGCCAGCGTTCCCACGGTCGCCGCCAAGGCCGACCCCACATCGACATATTGTACGGGCGTGCGCACAGGCTGGTCCGGAGGACCCGTGCGCGAAGCAGCGCCCGACATCAATTGGCCCACGGCATCAAAACCCAGCCGATCGCGGTAGGGGCCTGAAGAACCGAAAGCGGAAATGGAGGTGAGAATTATGTCCGGTTTGAACGCGCGCAGGCTGTCATAGTCGAGACCAAGATCAAATAGCGTCTTCTCGGGAAAGTTCGCCACTACGACATCGGCCGACGCGACAAGTCGGGAAGCGACCTCGCGCCCCCTTTCCGCGCCCATATCAAGCGTCAGGGACAACTTGTTGCGATTGTTCTGCATGAACATCGCGCCTTCGCCGCCCGCGCCAATCGGGCCAATCCAGCGATCTTCCCCTCCCTGGCGCTTTTCAACGCGAATGACTTGAGCGCCTAAATCGCCGAGCAGCGCTGCGCAGCACGGAGCAGCGATAAAGCGCCCAAAGTCGACAACGCGCACACCGGCAAGGACGCTTTGCACGAATTGCCCCTATTACGCCATCTGCTCTGTAATGAACGGCCACGCTTGTTCGGCGCCTAGACCGCAAACTGTTTGACCCAATTCACGCGCCCACTCGGTTTCCGTTCCGAATTCTTCGCGCCATGACCAAAGCCGTCGTGTTAGGGCCTGCAATCTGTATTCTTGTGTGAAGCCAATGGCGCCATGAATTTGGTGAGCCAGGCGAGCGACTTGGCCAGCAGCCTCGCCAGCGCGTATCTTAGCTGCAGCGATGGCGGTGGCGGCGTGCGCCCCGCCAAATGCAAAGACGGCAGCGTCAACGCTGGCGCGCGCCGCCGCTGATTGCGACGCCATGGTCGCAATGTAGTGTTGGATCACCTGGAATTTGCTCAGCGGCCGACCGAATTGCACACGATCCGACGCGTATTGCGCTGTCAGGTTCAGCGCTTCTTCCATAGCCCCCGACAGTTGCGCAGCGCGCACCAGGGCGCCCAGGTGATGGAGGCTCATGCCATGTTTGGCTTGCCCAACCTGCGCATCGGATAGTTCGACATTATCAAAGCTCAGGTGCGCGCGCGGCTCGCCAGCGACATTCGCGTCCTCCCTAGTCATGACCACCGCGCTTGTCGGCGCGATGGCGAGGCGCCCGCCCTCGTCGGATTTTGCGTACACTATGACGTGCTCGGCGCGCGCGCCCCATGGGACTCGGCCTGCCGCACCACTTAGCCGCCAGACACCGCCGACCTTTTCGAGCACAAGCGTATCAGTGACCCGTACGGGAGCAACGGTCACCGGCCCTGCCGGCGCTTCAAGACCAGCTTGGTACAACGCATAGACTGCGAGCATGGTTTCGGCCAAAGGCGCGCGCACTGCGTAACGCGCCGAAAGGCGGATTATTTCAAAGGCGGCGCCCAAAGGCGCGCCGAGCCGCCCTCCGCTCTCGGGCTCCCAGGCTGCGGTCAAGCCGGAGTGCTCAAGATCCCGCCACAAGCCGACGTTCCACGCTTCGCCGTCAGCCGCCTTTGCGCCCGCGTGGGATTCGAAAATGCGCCGCGCGGTGTCAGCAATCATTTCGCCAATATTGTTTTGGTCCATCTGTGTGGTCCTAGTGTCCGCGAAACCGAGGCGCCCGCTTCTCCAAAAAGGCGCGGACTGCTTCCTGGTGATCATCCGTGCGCTGAGCGACAGCCTGAAGCGCGGCCGACATTTCGAGCAGGCCCGCAAGGCTGAGTTCCTGGCCGCGCCACAAAAGCTTCTTAGTCAACCGAACGGCGTGCGGCGGATTCGACGCAATCGCCTGGGCCCGTTCGAACGCTGCTCCCAGCAAGTCCTGGGCTGGTGTGATCGCGGAAACTAAGCCGATCGCGCACGCTTCCTGGGCGCTTATCCTTGCACCCGTGAGCATAAGCTCGGCGGCTTTCGCAAGGCCAATCGCGCGCGGCAAGAACCAGGCGCCGCCGTCGCCGGGCACCAATCCCAGCTTCACGAAGCTTGATGCGAATTGGGCCTCTTCAGCGGCGATGCGTAGATCGCACATGCACGCCAGATCCAGACCGGCGCCGATCGCGGGCCCGTTGATTGCCGCAATTATTGGCGTCTCGAGCGCATAAAATGCACGCGCAATGCGCTGGACCCCAGTCGTGTAGGCTTGCTGCAATTGGTAGGCGGATAGTTCGGAATACGGCCCAGGCGCCAACATGCGCTTTGGATCACCGCCCGCGCAAAACGCCGCCCCGGCCCCGGTCAAGATCGCACATGCAATGTCGGCCTCACGATTGAGTTCGCCGAGTGAACGCTCAAGCGCCTCGATCATCTTAGGGGACAGCCCGTTACGCTTTTCTGGATCGTTGAGCGTAAGAGTGACGATCACGCCGTCGCGGCGGCGTTCCACGAGATCAGTCATTGGGGAGACTTTCTGCGCCCATCAACGTAGCCCCAGTCCCTTTGCAATGATGCCGCGAAGAATTTCGCGCGTACCGCCCCGCAGTGAATAGACCGGTGAAATCAGGATGGTTTGGGCGAGTGCGTTGCGGAAATCCTCCATTGCGTCGCAATCTTCACTACTCAAAAGCAGCCGCGAGATTTCTGGAATCTCCTGCTCCAGCACAGCGCCCAAATCCTTAACCACCGCCGCCTGAAGAGTGGGATCGGCGCCGGCTTCGATCATGTTCGCGACGGAAAACGACATCTGCCGTAGGGTGTGAACGTGCGCGACAAAACGCCCGATCGCGGCGGCGCCTTCTGGAGAGGGCGAAGCGCCCAATGCGCGAATGAGTTCCAGGAGGAGCACAAACGCCGACAGGAAACGATCCGGTCCGCTGCGCTCAAGGCTCAATTCGCTCGTAACCTGACGCCATCCCTGCCCCTCTTGTCCAATCAGCATCTCATCAGGCACAAACACGTCTTCGAAAAACACTTCGTTGAACGTGCCTCGCCCTTGCAGATCCGGAATGGGTCTTACGGCAAGCCCACGCGACGTCATGTCAACAAGGAATTGGCTAACGCCGTCGTGTCGCGTCGCGCCCTTAGCTTCGGTGCGGCAAAATAGTATCATGTAATGGGCGCGGTCGGCGCCCGAGGTCCAAATTTTCGAACCGTTGACGACATAGCCGCCGTCGGTCTTGGCCGCCATCGTGCGCACGGCGGCAAGGTCCGAGCCCGCGTCGGGCTCGCTCATGCCGATACAGAAAAAACACTCTCCTGCCGCGATGCGCGGCAGAATCTCTGCTTTTTGCCTGTCGGTCCCGAAGCGCAGCAAGAGCGGCCCGCTTTGCCGATCGGCAGCCCAATGGGCTGCAACTGGCGCGCCCGCGGCGAGCAACTCCTCAACCACCACAAAGCGCTCAAGTGCGTTGCGCTCATGGCCGCCGTACTGACGCGGCCAAGTCATCCCGATCCATCCGCGCTCGCCAAGTTTTCGCGTGAAGTCAAAGTCAACGCCCGTCCAAGACCGCGCCCGCTCGCCAGCTCCGCGCTCCTTAAGTTCAGCCGCCAAGAAAGCGCGCACGTCCTTGCGCAGAGACTTCGTCTCAGCCGGCTCGGGAGCGATTGGAAAAGTAAGCGGGTTTGACGTCGTTACGATCATGGAGTTCTCATACGCACGCCGTGCCGCCTCCCGCGAAACGCGAACAGCGCCCGCCCCCGTTGCTCCCCGAGCGAACACTGCCGCCAGCGGACAGATATAAGCACGTCGTCCAATTCCGCCTACCCTTTTGGCAATCTAGGCTGAAAAACGCTGGCGCGTCCACCGATATTGGGTGAATATCGCATACGTTTTAGGTGGCTGGCAAGCTCGAAGGACGCCATATCCGGGCCCTAAAGAGAATGGTCGAGGAACGACAATGCGTTATGCTTGGACGGAAGAACAATCGCTGTTGCGGGCGACATTGGAACGCCTCTTCGCCGAGCGCTTCAATTTTGCCGATAGAACCCGAACAACGGCGCAAGCTCTGTCAACTGAAGCCTGGCGGAGCTTGGCAGAACTTGGAGTTCTGGGCCTTCCCTTCGCTTCAGAGTACGGAGGCAGCGAAGGCGAGGCGATTGACGTTGTCATTGTGATGGAGGCGCTGGGCTGGGGGCTTGTCGCCACGCCCTATTTGTCAACCGTCGTCCTTGGCGGAGGTTTGTTGCGCCATGGCGCCGACCAAGATCTCAAAGCGCGGACAATCCCCCAAATCATCAGCGGCGCCGCGCAAATCGCGTTTGCATTCGCCGAACAGGAGTCACGTTTCAACCCGGCCAATGTAGCTTTGTCGGCGAGCCAGGAAGGCGGGCATTTCAAGCTAAATGGGCGAAAGGCTGTCGTTTATGGCGCGCCCGAGGCTCAACATTTGTTTGTCTCCGCACGTACAGACGGGGCGCGAATGGAACGAGAGGGCGTTTCGCTGTTCATTGTGCCCGCCGACGCGCCCGGCCTTGAAATGCGCGCCTATCTGACGGCCGACAGGCATAGCGCCGCGGACATCGCGTTCCACGATGTGGCCGTACCTTCTGAAGCGATGATCGGCCCGCAAGGCCGCGCGCTTGGACTTATCGAACGCGTTCTCGACGAAGCCGTTGTCGCAGCATGCGCCGAGGCTGTCGGCGCCATTGGCGCCCTCAATGCGCGCTGCGTCCAGCATTGCAGAACCCGCGAGGCGTTTGGCCAACCTCTGGCGAAATTCCAAGCCTTGCGGCATCGCCTAGTCGATATGCGCGTAGCCTATGAACAGGCCAGCGCAATCACGCTTAAGGCAGCGCAATCACTCGACGGTCCGTCGAAGCAGCGCTCGCGCATGGCGTCAGCTTGCAAGACGCAGGTATGTCAAGACTCCGCCTTCATCGCCAAGGCAGCAGTGCAATTGCATGGCGCCATCGGTATGACAGATGAACTCGATGTCGGCCATTACTTCAGACGGGTCATGTTGCTCCAACATCTATTTGGCGGCGCCGATTTTCATTTGCGACGCTTCCTTGACCTGTCGCGCTAGCCGGATGGAATTGCACTCATGGACATCGAAACGCTAAACCTCGCCGCCGATGAGATCGAGTTCCGCGACAAAGTGCGGGCGTTTTACCAGGAAAACTTGACGCCCGAGCTTCGGCGCGCGGCGCAATTGACGACCTGGACCTTTGCGGAATTTGAGTACGGTCGCCAATGGCAGAAGATACTCTATGCCCATGGCTGGGGCGCGCCGCACTGGCCAGTCGAATATGGCGGCGCAGGCTTCACGCCGCGCCAAAGGCTGATTTGGGAACTCGAAACGGCGCGCGCTCACCCGCCGGAGATCATGCGCATGGGGCGCGATTATGCGGCGCCGTGCATTATGCATTTCGGCACGGATGAGCAGAAGCGATTCTTTCTGCCAAAAATCATCGCAGGGGATGACTGGTGGGCTCAGGGCTATTCTGAACCGGGCGCTGGCTCCGATCTTGGCGCACTTAGGCTCTCGGCTGTCCCCGACGGCGATGATTACGTTCTAAACGGCTCGAAGATTTGGACGACGTTTGCCCAGTACGCCAACCGCATTTTCATGCTGACACGCACCGCGACAATGGAAAAGAAGCAGCTGGGCATCACGTTCCTGTTGGTCGACATGGATTCGCCCGGCATTGAGGTGCGCCCCATCATCAACATCGCGGGCGAGCATGAGTTCAACGAAATCTTCTTCACCGACGTGCGTGTCCCAAAAGCCCGACGACTCGGAGAGGAGCACCAAGGCTGGGCCGTCGCGCGCTATCTCTTGCTCTTCGAACATGGCGCAGGGCTTGCACGTTCAGCGGCTGAACTCAAACGCCGCGCCGCCTGGGTTCGGGAGATCGCCTCGATCGAGAGCGACGGTTTCGGGGCATCGCTGCTCGACGATCCTGACTTCTCTCGGAAACTCGGCTTACTCGAAATCGGCGTGGAAGCCGCCGATTTTGCTGCAGATCAGCTGATTTTGGCTGCTACTTCAGGATCTGCCCCTGGTTACGAGGCCGAACTTCTCAATGTCCGCAGCCGAGAACTTGACCAAAGTCTGACCGAACTGGCGATGGAGGCGATTGGTTACTACGCTGCGCCCGATCAGCGCGACGCCCGCTACGTCGATCCTAAGGCCAATGTCATCGGCCCAGCGCACGTACTGATGCCAACGCCTATTTTCCTTGCGCAGCGCGGCGCAACCATAGCGGGCGGCACGCCTGATATCCATAGAAACAACCTTGCACGCCACCTATTGGATTAGCGCTTTGCCGCCGCGCTGGCGTCGCTCTAAGATGCTCCGGCGAAATGAGGCGAGAAAGACGGTGAGCAAGGGCACAGCACGCAAACGCAAGTTGAGCGAGGTTATCGCTGAACAGCTGATGCAAGACATACAGGCTCGAGGATGGCCAGTTGGAAAATCGATCGGAACCGAGGCGGAACTTATGTCTCGCTTCAATGTGAGCCGCGCAACGATTGCGGAAGCGGCGAGGCAAGTCGAGCGTCACGGCGCCGCGCTTATGCGCCGAGGCGTAGGAGGCGGACTGGTTGTGACCAGCTCGGCCGTTACTGCTGCATCGCGTGCGGTGTCAACCTATCTTGAGCTTTCAAACGTTTCGCTAGCTGAGCAATATGAGGCGCTGCGGGTTATCGAAACACAGGCCGCGAAATTTGCCGCTGAAACCACCTCGGAACTACAAGTCACCGAGCTGCGCGCGCGGGCCTCGGAAGTTGCTAAGGCGTCGGACAATGTCGAGCTGAATCGCTTTGCGATGCAATTGCGTATCGCTATCGCCGACGCGAGCGGCAGGCCGCCTCTCGGCTTGTTCCAGCGGGCATTGGCGCGTGTGCTTACCGCCTACGTTCGCCCGGATCTGCGTGTTGAAGCGCGCGACCGCGAGTTCGAGCTGCGCATTGCGGCCGATCTCTCGCAGATAGTGGAGGCCATCGTCGCGGGAGACGCTTCTTTGGCGGAGTACATAGTTCGTTCCGACGTCCTGCGCCGTGAGCAGCGTGCCAATCAGATCGCAGCATCACATCCTATTTTGACCAAAGGACCGCTGAGCCGCGAGTCGCCGACGAAATTGGCTGAGCAGGTTGCATTTGCCATTCGCGACGACGTGGCTGCGCGCGGGTGGCCGATCGGCGCCAAGCTGGGTGATGAAGCCGAACTACCGGGCAAATATGGCGTAAGCCCCTGGGTGCTCCGGCAGGGTGTGCGCATTCTCGAACCTCACGGAATCGTGCACATGCGGCGCGGTCAAGGCGGGGGACTTTTCGTGGGCCAGCCTTCGCCAGACTATACCGTCGCGTGCGCGGTCGGGTACTTGCAATCGACGGGCATTTCGGTCCCAGATGCGCTCAGCATTCGGCAAAGGTTATTCCAAAGCATCGCCCAGCTTGCCGCCCTGCGCTCCAGCCAAGACGAGCGTGAACGCCTCTTGGGCATTGCGCTAGAAAACAATGGTCACGAGCAACATCGACGATTTTGCGCGGCCTTGGGCGACGTTTGCAAAAATCAGGTGCTTGCCCTGTTTGGCGCCATATTGAACGCCTTCGGAGGGAGCGATGATCACGACGCTGCGTCCCGCCGCATGGTTGCCGAAGCTATCAGCGCAGGAGACGGCGCCTTGGCCCGCAGGCGCATGAACGTCTATCTGACCAGCTGAGGCTCCTCCCCGCCACCAGATCGGCTCATGCCGCAACGAACAACAATGAAATAAGAACGGCGCCAGATCAAACTGGCGCCGTTCCGAGTTGGGGAGGAATGGAACTCAGTTGAGCGCAAGGGACAGGCTCACGCCATACGAAGCCGGCTTGCCCCAAATTTGTTGAAAGGCGAAATCGCCCGGCAGCACTTGCACACGGTACTCTTCGTCTGTGACGTTAGTGCCAAACAGCGCCACCTCCCAGCGATTGCTTGGGTCGGTCCAGGCGGCGCGCAGATTCAAGATGCCGTAAGCGTCCTCCATGAATTGTTCTGACGTATCAAACGGAAACTCGGACGTGTAGTAATAGTTTCCGCTAAGAGACAATCTCCCACCGGCAAGCGGCGTTTCATTTCTCAGGCCGATATTCGCGGTCCATTCCGGCGAACGCTGCATCTGAAAGCCGCTCGCATCGACGGACACCGCTGCATATGTGCCCAAGCCGGTCGGAACCCAGTTCGGCGACGACGCGAAATCTGTGTACTCGGCGTGCGTGTACGCGACCCCGAGGTCGAGTGCCAAAGTATTTGTGAGCTGCGTCGAATATTGAAGTTCTGCCCCGTAGATTTCCGAATTCGCAGCGTTACGATAGATGCCGGTGCCACTCACATAGAAGGCAAGCTGCAAATCCTCATAATCGTAGTGGAACACCGAGGCGTCAAAGCGCGTGTCAGCCCCAACATACCGATATCCGAGTTCGTAAGCGCTAATTTTCTCTGGTTCAAGTGGCGTCGTCACGAACGCATTGGGCGTCAACTGACCCGCCTTGAAACCTTCTGAATAGGTCAGGAAGACGCTGGAATCGGGTGACAACTCATAGCGAATGGACACGCGCGGCGTGAAGCTATCCCAACTGTGGGAGAATGTTGGGCTCTGCCCCGGCACAGCGCCGACCGCCAATCCGATCCCAAGCGCTGCTTGCGCAACAGGATCAATATTGTACCAACCTTCGGCCTCTTCTTCACTGTAGCGCGCACCAACAGTCAGATACCACCTCTCCGCCATCTGGTAGGTGACGTCAGCAAACAGCGCCCAGGCCGTCGCGTCTTGCTCGGCGCTGTAAAGCTCGGTTGTTAAGGGGGCGCCACCGGTCAGCGCCGCACCAAGCGTGATGGGGAACGGCCCTTGATGAGACTGGCTGTCATAGTAAAAGGCGCCGAGCAACCAATCGAGCGGACCGTTTGTGCCGGAGAGATTGAACTCTTGAGTGAATGTTTCATTTTGCAGAAAGAACAGAGTGTTGAATAGTTCGACGCTGCTACCATCCTGGTCGAAGTAGTTGGTATTCTCCTCGTCGCGATACATTGTGTAAGAGGTCAGACGCGCCGTACCGATGTCAAATTCCGAGGTGAGAAATACACTATCGACAGTCGAGAGAAAATTGTTTGGGTATTCGTAAGAAACATCACCGGGTTGAGTTGCGACGATTCCGCCAGGTATTAGCTCTCCCAGTGATTGCGGAACACCCGTGGCAGGGTCTGGCTCGACATTGAAGATGTACGGCCGAGCGTCATCCTGATCCGCGTGTTGATACGCGAGATGGAACGACACCGCGTCCATCGGTTGCCAGAGCAAACTGATCCGCGCGGACCAATTGTTGTATGCGCCCGCTTCCTCATTGCCGGTCGCTATGTTGGTCACATAACCATCGCTCGTTTCAGATGCAAAGCTCAGATCGGCGGCCAGAGTCTCCGTCAATCCTGTGGACCCGTAAACGGCGACCTCGGCGGTATTGAATCGCGAATAGGACGCGCGCGCTTGGAGCGTTGGGTCAAAAGATGGACCGCGCAAGTGCATCAAGATTGCACCGCCGGTTGCGTTCCGACCGAACAGCGTGCCTTGCGGACCTTTCAGAACCTCGATGCCCTCAAGGTTTAGAAACATTGAGTCGGTGGTGTTCTGCGTTGGCTGATAGAAGCCGTCCACATAGACGGCGACATTGTTTGAAAAGCCCGTGCCGGCAATCGAATTGCCAACGCCGCGGATAGAAGGTTGCCCGTAGCTCCCATTCGAATCAATGCGCAGACCTGTCACCATCTGCGGCAGATCCGCAATTCGGTTAATCTGCGAATCCTCAAGCCGAGCAGCATCCACTGCCGTGATCGCGATTGGGACGTCGACCAACCGCTGCTCGCGCCGCTGCGCAGTGACAACAATCTCAGCGGACTCAGAAGAAGTCGCCTGTTGATCTGGCGCGGTTCCTTGGGATTGCGCCCAGGCGGCGGATACGGGTCCAAGCCCGGCGCACACCAACGCTGTCGTGAGAATCAAGGACGCTTTTGACACAATTTCCTCCCCTCAGGCGCGCTTCCCTGCGCACTCTTTCGTAGGCTATAATGAGTTAGCGTAGTCAGCTTGACAACCTGATTCCTGCATAAATCAGATCCATTCTCTCGATTTCGTAGGCGTAATGGCCGGGTGCGGCATTTTTGGCGCAAAAAGGCCGATCGGGTCTCGCCTAGCCGCCGGCAACCTTGGCGAGAGCGTCGCCCAAGTGGGCGAAGCCCGAGCGCGGCGTGCCAATCACACGGGAACTTGTCCGCCTTCTACTGCCAGGTTAGCGCCCGGGACCTGAACCGAACACCGCCACGCCACCTCACGCTGGAGTTCGCGAGCACCGACCTCGGCACAGCGAACATTGTCCTGCGGAGTGAGCCTTAACGGAGCACCGCGGACCCATATGATCAGGACATGTCAACGCTCAAAAAGTGGTCTTCGCTTCGCGGAGAAGGCGCGCAGCGCCTCGTCAAAATCCGCCGCGCCAGCACAGGCCGCAAAGGCATTCATCCCTCTTGCGAGTTGGCCGGCCAGTCCCTCTCGCTCGCCGCGCTCGCGATCAAGCTCATGGTCTGTTTGACGGTGAATGACGGCGCCAAGGCAATGCGCGTCGCCATTTTACGCACGGTTTCCTCAAGCACGCCTCTCGGCGCCATGCGGTTCACCAAACCGAGCTGGGGCGCGCGGTTCACATCGATGGGTTCGGCGAGCAGAGCGATTTCGGCTGTCGACGGGGTCCCAGCAACCGAGTGAGCGCCCACGCCGCCGAGATCCGGCGTCGCCGCAACGCGAATGTAGGCCAGGTCGAGCGTCGTGTTGTTCTCAGCGACGGCGAGCGTCGTCATCAGCCCAATGCTCACCCCTGCGCCGGCCACATTGCCTTTGAGAGCGGCGATGCTTGGGATACCGGCGTCCTGTAGAAGCCGAAGCCCCTAATGCACCGCGTCAATCAATTCGCGCGCGGCGGCCGGTCTGTTCTAGTCGTCAAGCTCAAATAATTCGCCAGTGTAGTAACCAATCTGATCTGGGCTGATGGGACTCCTCGCCACCTCCTCCAGCGGCTGAGAATAGCCCAAATAGACCGTCTCTCCGATCAGCCGGAGTTTGCTGTCGAATGGCCAAATTACTAGATGCTGCGAGTGCTGAAGGTATAGCCCGGACGGATCTACGTCGAACCCAAGAGATTTGAGGTGGCTGCCAAACAATGCCTGCTTCTGCCTGCCCTCTGTGATCACCGCATTGCCATCAACGGCGCAGAGTATGATGTCCCACTCCAGACGCGCCTCGCGCGTCGAGAACAAGTTGGCGTAGAACTCCTCGCGGATACGTTTGTCCCCACGGACATATGTGGGCGAACCTGCATGGTCGAATATGATATATTCAGAGTTTGGCGCAAGCCGAGCGACGGCCGGATCAATATCTCCTGCGGACTCAATGGCAATATGAAAACGCACTTCCTCTAACATTCGCCGGGCGGCGGGGTCTGTCTCGCGCTGCAAACGGAGTGTCAAGCCCACAGGATTTTTGTTGGGATCTATGATGAGCACCATGAGGTCTCTCCCTAATCTATTTGCTTGCCACCACCAGACAAACGCATGCACTCGAGCGAACGGGCACTGACGACCGCCACCATCGAGATCATGGAGTGATGCTCTGAAAGTCGGATTTGGCCGCGCCGCAATCTGGACAAACCCAGTCGTCGGGAATGTCTTCCCACCGCGTTCCCGGCGGTAGACCCAGCTCGGCGCATCCCTTTGCTTCATCATAGATGAATCCGCAAAAGAAACACTGCCAGCGCTGAAATTCCCGGGTCATTTCGGCGTCCACACGAGCGGAAGCTCCCGAATGCCGATGACGTAGCCGGCCATAGCCCAAACGTCATGCCCTGGCTTGATGCTGAAATCCGGAACGCGCTTGAGCCACTCCTCGACGAATATTCGCAGCTCGGTTCGCGCCAGCATCGACCCTATGCATCGATGCGGTCCAGCGCCGAAGGACAAATGAAACCTGTTGGTACGGTCCAACTCCACCGCCTCGGGGTGCTCGTAAAGGCGATCGTCAAGCCCATAAGCCAGAGTGGGCACGAAAACAGCGTCTCCCGCCTTAAGCTCGGCGCCAAAGAAGGAAATATCGTGCGCGACAACCCGCCCAAGGTTCCCGATCGGATATCGACGCAGCAGCTCCTCTATCAGCTGTGGAATTTCTCCGGGGCTATCCGCCAAGCGCCGCCTCAGCGCGCGGTCCCCTGCCAAATGACGCGCCTGAAATCCCATGGAAGAGGCGACCGTATCCAGGCCCGCCGTAAGGAGGAGCTTCACCATACCGTTCAGCACGTGGTCGGGGATCGGCCCGCCTCCGACATTCGCGCGCAAGAGATCGCTGATGAGGTCGTCGCCCAGCTTGTTCCTGCGTGACTCCACCACCTCGCGGGCGTATTCGTCCACGCGATCGCGCCCCGCTATCGCCGCCTCCATGGAACTCGGCCGGACCACCAATTCCGCTATTTCCAAGAGACGCTCGCGGTCGGACTCGGGCCAGTCGACCATCGACATGAAAACCGCCACCGGAAGCCGCGTCGCAAAGTCGCCGATAAATTCGCACTCGCCAGCGTCCTTGAAGCCTTCAATAAGCTCAATCGCAAGCCGGCGCGCCTTTTCGCCGAGTTTTTGAACCGCCGGGGGCGAGAACGCGTGCATGAGCAAGTTGCGATAGGTCGTATGCTCCGGCGGATCCAACATCAGCGGCACCAGCGGCGGATCTGGATTCATGTCCTTGACGACCATGAATTGCCGGGACGAGAATGTCTCCGGCGTGGTGAGAACTTTCTCGACGGCTTGCCCACGCGCTGCCACCCAATGTCCGCCGTTGCACGGCGTCCAGAAGACGTCTGGAACGCCTTCTCCCTGCAGCGCCTCCTTCATCTTTAGCTGACACTCGCCGTCATTGGCATCGAACGCGAACAGGTCGAAGTTGACGACGAGACCGGACGGGACATGCGAGGGCTTTGGCGCCAGCGGGATATCGAGTTTCAAGGACCTGCCCTCCAGCGCTAGATTTTGTGCTCAAATGGCGGTTCTGCCGGAGTGAAACGATAGATGCGTTCAGCGTTTCCACGCAGGACCTTGTATTTTTGACCGTCTGAAAGGCCCCTCATCATTGAATGCGCAAACTGAATGCAGTTTGGCCACTTGCTATCCGAGTGCGGAAAGTCCGTCTCAATGCAAATGTTATCCTCGCCCAAAATGTCGATCGTAGCGATGCCGGCTTCGTCCTTGATGAAGCAGCCGTAGACGTGATCATGATACAATTTGCGTATGTCGAGCGTCATGAAATCCACGAGGTTCTCTTCGGCTTCGCCCAATGACTGTGTCGTGTGATCAATACGTCGGTTACCTTTCGCCGCCCAATAGCGATGATTGTTGAGCACTTCCTCCGCGCGTTCCAGGAAGTATGGCATCCAGCCGACACCCCCCTCAGAGAGAGCAATCTTCAAACGCGGAAAGCGGTGGAACATGGGCGAAAACAGCCAGTCGAGCATGCAACCGCTGCTGGTTGCGCCGATCGCCCAAGCCATGGTCGCCACCTCAGGCGCATCTTCTGCGAAACGGTTGCGTTTTCCGCCCGTCCCCTGATGCATGCACACGACGATTTCGGCTTGTTCGGCTGCGGCCATCAGCGGATTCCAATAGCCGCTACGGTCATTGAGCGTCGGCAACCCCACTTTGTCGAGAAGCTCGGGAAACGCAAAGGCGCGAGCACCCTTTGCTGCGCATCTTTCAAGCTCGGCGGTCGCGAGCTTCACGTCCCAAAGCGGCAAGAGCACGTTGGGTATGAAGCGTCCAGGCGCAGCGCCAACCCATTCTTCGAAAAGCCAGTCGTTCCAGGCTTGAATGCACAGGAGGCCTAAATTCTTGTCTTCGGCATTCCTAAAGAGCTCCCCGGTGAACCCCGGAATCGTACCGAAGTTCAACGACCCGAGAATGCCCGCCTGGTCCATGTCGGCAATGCGCGCTTTGACATCATAGCAGCCCGGCCGCATTGAGACGTATGTTGTCGGTTCGGGCGTCCAATCTTCCTTGGGACGGCCCATGGCGGTCAACAGGCCCAGCATCGGGCGCTTGGCACCTTCATACTCCCAAAAATCATTGCCCTTGACTTGGATGACGCGCGGCGCACGATCCTTGTATTTTGCCGGCAAGCGATCGAGCCACAAGTTTGGCGGCTCCATAATGTGGTCATCGCAGGAGATCAGCCAATCCAGCCTTTGCGCGCTCATGATAAGGACTCCACTCGTAAGGTTTCCACTTGGCCTCGCTCAACCTCTGGCGATCGCTTTGATTGGCAAAGCCTGGTGAGCCCACATCATGCCGCCGCTCAAGACTGGGCTCGCGTCGGGCTGCAAGAGCTCGAAATGTGGCATTCTCTTCAACAATTCTTCGATCGCCACTTTGAGCTCAAGCCGAGCCAAATAATTGCCTAGGCATTGATGGATGCCTTGGCCAAAGGTGAGATGGCGATTAGGTTTGCGGTCAAGCATCAAGTCATTAGCGTCGGAGAACACGCCCTCGTCGCGGTTCGCCCAACCATAAACCAACAGAATGCGACCGCCCGCCTTGAGCTGATCGCCGCACAATATCGTGTCCTTAGCGATATAGCGCGCGTCCATGAAGGCGGAGGGATTCAGACGCAGACTTTCTTCGATCACGGAGGGAATTCTTGAAGGGTCCTCAACGAGCGCTTTGCGTACATGAGGCCGAACGCCTATTTGCCACACAGCATGGCCGATGGCGTGCTTGGTCGTGTCGATAGCGCCACCTGCGGCAGACCACATCAGGCCTAAGATTTCATCCTCAGTGTATCTTCGTCCCTCGACTTCGTGCTGAAGAATAAGTGTAACGAGATCAGACGCACGTGGGGCGGAGCGCCGCTCGGCGACCTTTTCTTCCAAGAACCGCTTAAAATCGCCCACGGCTTTCATTTGACGATCTGAATCGTTACTGCCAGCAGCCGCTACCAGTTCGGTAAAACCCGCGTCAAAGCGATATGCGTCCTCATTGCTGAAGCCGAAAAGCATCGCCATAGCGCGGGCGGGAATGAGCGCGGCGAAATCAGCCACCGCGTCGCCTTCGCCACGCGCAACTATGGCATCTAACGCCGTCGAGACAATCGCACGTATTGCGATCTCGTGCTCGGAGACGGCCTTCGGCGTCACGAGCGGAGCAAAGACAGAACGATAGAATGTGTGATCTGGCTCGTCCGACTCCAACGGTATGACGGGAACTGGACTAGCCTGTGGTGGAAGCGTTATGCGCTTTGAACAGATAAACGTGTCAGTGTCGCGCAGCGCGGTGACCACATTGTCATAGCGCGCCGCAATCCAAAATCCGCCATGCGCATCGCTGTAGCCCAGCGAAGGTTCCGCGCGCAATCGGTCGCCCCACCCGAACAATTCATCGCGTGAGAGCGGTTTAGCATGATCGAAATCCACCTTTAGCACAGCGCGATCCTCCAAACTTGGGCATACATCTAGGCGGCGAGTAGATCGTAACGCGGCCCATTGTAGTCGGCGATATCCTCCGCTTTCAGCGGGCTCTGCACGACTTCCTCCAGTGGTTGTGAGAACCCCATGAAGACCGTCTCGCCGATGAGCCTAAGCTCGGAGTCGAAGGGCCAAACGACCATGTGATGCGAGTGTTGAAGGTAGAGACGGTTCGGGTCAGCGTTGTGGCCAGCTTGGATGAGTGTCGCGCCCTTAACCGCCTGCTTCTGGCGCCCCTCGGTAATCACGGCATGGTCATCCACCATGCAAAGGACGATGTCCCATTCCAAACGCACATCAATGGCCTCAAACAGCGGGACATAGAATTGCGATCTCACCGCGTCGTGGCCGCGAATGGTGACCGGCTGTTGAGCGTGATTGTAGATGATGTATTCGCAGTTCGGCACCAGACGCGCGATCGCCGGCTCAATGTCGCCCCCCGCCTCGACGGCGATATGGAAGCGCACCTCTTCAAGCATCCGCCGGAAACGGGGATTGGTTTCGCCCTGCAAACGCTCGTGGACGCCTACTGGATTCTTGTTCGGGTCAATGATCGGCATGCGTTTCTCCCTAATCGCACGGTCCGCCCTTTTATTTCTTAGGCTGTATTACAGCATTCGGCGGATTGTCAAGACCACATATCCTCCTTTTTGGCATTAATAGTAGGCGCTTTGGTCACACGTCTGAAACGATCTTCCCGCCATCAACGACGAGTTCGTGGCCATTGACGTAGGAGGCCTCGGGCGAGCACAACCAAACCGCCGCGCGCGCCATTTCCTCGGCGTCGGCCAAGCGTCGCATGGGATTATTGTCGATGATGGCCGCTCTAAGCTGGGGCGCACTTTCGAGATAGCGATCCAGTTGGGGGGTGCGTATGCCGCCTGGACACAACGCGTTGATACGCACCCCTGCGTGTGCGCATTCGATTGCGGCGGTTTTTGTGAGGCCGTTGACGCCATGCTTGGACGCTACATAAGGCCCAAGACCAGGGTGCCCGCGCACGCCAGCGATGGAGGCGACATTGACAATCGCGCCGCCGCCCCGAGCGACCATGGCCGGAATCTGATGACGCAGCCCGTAGAACACACCTGCTAAATTGACCGAGATCACGCGCTGAAACGTCTCAATCGATTGCTCTGTAAGCGGTTTAACTTCGCCTTCAATTGCAGCATTATTGACGGCGAAATCGAGCCCGCCAAATTCATGGATTGCCGCCTCGACCGCCGCACACGCATCAGCATCAACCGAGACATCGGTTCTTTTGAAGAAGGCCCGCCCGCCTGCGGCGCGTATTTCGCCCGCGGTCGCCTCGCCCGCTTCAGGAATGATCTCCGCGATGACCACAGACGCACCACGCGCGGCGAACAAAAGCGCGGTCTCCCTGCCCAGCCCGGTGCCGGCGCCGGTAACAACTGCGACCTTTCCCTCGAAGTCCTTCTCCATGCGAATTGCCTCCCTTGTTTGAACGCACTTCGCCCAAAGAGTGACAAATAGTAGGCGGTATGTATAGGTAGGGGTATGCATAGATTGCCAGACGCCGCCCAGGAGGAAGATGATGGCGTTAGAACCCTTCGCATTTTCCGCAGACCAAACCGCGCTGGACGACCTCAAGGACCGCCTTGCACGCACGCGTTGGTCGCCCGAAATCGGCAACGACGATTGGGGCTATGGCGTCAGCGGCGACTATCTGCGTGACCTAGCCGGCTATTGGCGCAACGGCTTCGACTGGCGCGCCCAGGAAGCCAAAATCAATCGCTACTCGCATTACCGTGCGACGCTCTCAAACGGCCAATCAGTCCACTTTCTGCGCGCGCCTGGCAAAGGCCCAAAGCCAATTCCGCTTATTCTCACGCACGGATGGCCATGGACTTTCTGGGATTGGGGCGCGCTCGTGGGCCCATTAAGCGACCCCGCGCACTACGGGGGCGATCCCAATGACGCCTTCGATGTGATCGTGCCCTCGTTGCCCGGCTATGGATACTCTACTCCCCTCACTCGGCAGGGCATCACCGCGCCCGTCGTCGCCGACATGTGGCGCGAACTGATGCGAGACGTTCTTGGTTATGACCGATTTGCGGCTGCTGGCGGCGATTGGGGAGCATTTGTCACCTGGGAGTTAGGGACGCGCTATATACCTGATTTAATAGCCATCTACCTTTCGTTTCCACCGCTTTGGCACGCCGGCGGCGTGGAGGGCCTGAAACCGGAGCATTACGCCCCGAACGAAGCTGGCTGGCTTGAGAAAACGCACCGCAAATGGGAAACAGCCATTGCGCATCTGACGGTTCACTCCCGCGACCATCAGACGTTGGCATGGGCGTTAAATGACTCGCCCATTGGCCTTGCGGCCTGGCTACTGGAGCGGCGGCGCAACTGGAGCGATTGCCGCGGCGATCTTGAATCGCGCTACTCGCGCGACTTCCTTTTGACCAATGTGACGCTTTACTGGCTCACGCAATCGATTGCCTCATCCATGCAACTCTACGCCGAACAATTCCGTGCCGGAGCGGCGGCGGCGGACAACTATACCGGCGCTCAACTCCCTGCGCGCATCGAGGCGCCCACCGGCATCGGCGTTTATCCGGAGGAGGTCGCGCTCATGCCGCGCGCCTTGTGCGAACAGGCTGCCAATCTCGTCTACTGGAACGTGCTACCCGAAGGCGGGCATTTCGCGCCCGCCGAGGTTCCTGAGACTTATCTTTCCGAGTTACGTACGCATTTTCGGGCATTCCGCTGAACTTACCCGCGCGTTCATTGACAACGGCAATTGTTCCGTGAATTAGTAGGCTAAATAAGAAGCGACCCACGGAGATCGGGCGCTAATTGCCAATATAGGATGAGGATCCGTGCCGCCGATCCCGCAACGAAATGCGCTTATTGGGAGCCGCGCGAGCGCACGGCGCGCAGCGCGTAGAGTCAGCCGCCGAGGCGGTGTATGAGCCTCCACTATGTAAGTTTCTTCGTCGGTGCAGGCTTTCCCAATGAATCGCTTGCGGCGGCCGAGAGTCTGCCGCTCGACTTTGTTGGCGCCGACGCAGGCACAATTGATGTAGGCCCCTACCAGCTCGCTGGCGACGGCACGATTTTTAGCGAAACCCTCTGCAAGCATGACATCTCGCGCGCGCTCGGACTTGCACGCAGAAAAAGAATTCCCCTTGTCATCGGCTCTTGCGGTGGTTCCGGTCGCGACTGGGGAGTTGACTGGTTCGCCGACATGGTGCGCGAGACGGCCCGAGATCAAAATCTCGGACCGTTTAAGATTGCGCGCATCTATGCTGAACCTGATCGTGATCTCCTAAAACATCGCCTTTCCGAGGGGCGTATTCACGCCCTTTCGGCGCACGCTGAGCCCTATACCAGCGCGCTCATCGACCGCAGCACGCGCATTGTCGGCGTGATGGGTGTTGAGCCCTTTATCGCCGCGCTTGAAAAGGGCGCCGATGTCGTGTTGGCGGGGCGCGCAACCGACTCAGCAATATTCACGGCAATTCCGCTGATGCGCGGCAGATCCCCTGCACTATCCTGGCACGCGGCGAAAGTTGCTGAGTGCGGCGGCGCGATTGGCGATCCACCTAAGAACGACCTTCTCCACGTCGAGCTGCTTGACGATAATTTTCTCGTTAGGCCTCTGGCGCCGGGGGCGCAATGTACGCCGCGGAGCGTTGCGGCGCATCAATTGTACGAAAACGCGGATCCCACGCGCTTTGTAGAGCCCTCAGGCACAATTGACGCAGCCGACGTAAAATACCGTGCGCATGATGCGCACATTACGCGCATCTCGGGCGCACGCTTTGAGCCAGCAGCTCAATACACGATGAAGCTCGAAGGCGTCGAGCCGGCTGGCTATCAGAGTGTGGCGATGGCCTCCTACAGTGATCGCGTGTTGCTCGATGAGTTGCCTAAATGGCTCAAGCACACGCGCGAGGAAATCGACGCAAAGCTCGCACGCGTCTTTGGCGCGCGCGCAGACGAGGCCATTCTTACAATCCGCACTTATGGCGCTGGCGACGGGGCAGACCTTTTTGCATCCGAGCGCCCGAGCATTCCCCAAGCCGACGCGTTTTTCTTACTCGACGCCGTCGCGCCGACGCAAGAGATGGCCACTGCCGTCGTAAACGTGGCCTGGCATACCTTGATCCACTCACCGCCATCACAATGGCGCGGCGGCGTCATTACAGCCGCTTGGCCGTTCAATCCGCCCATTATCGAACGCGGACGCATGCATCGCTTCAATGTCAATCACATTGTTGAACTTGACGATCCGCTCGAAACGCTTCGGTTCGAATACGAGGATGTGCGATGACGCCTACATTCTCCACTTGTGGCGCGCGGTTACGAGATGTCGCCGCCTGCATTCGGGGGAAGAATGCAGGCCCGTTCGTAGTTACGATGGACATATTCTTTCCGGACGCGGCGACGTACGAACGCATCGTCCGCGCAGACATCTTGCGGCCCGCCGCAATTGCCCCGCTCTACGGCGTCGACGCCGAGGTCGTACAGGTCATCTGCGTCCCGCAGGCGCACGCCATCAAGGTCACCTTGCCGCGCCCGCGTCCGGCCGGCGATGTCGGCGAACGCGATGTCGCCGGCGGCCAGCAATTTGGGCGCTTGCTTGACATTGTCGTGCCCGCCGAAGACGAGGGGGACATCTGATGCCGGGGGCCACTGGGCGCATAGTCGTCACCGGCCACGACCGAAACGGCGTCGCGCTCTTTGTTTCCGACGATGTCCAGCCTGAGGTTGATCTTGCACCAGGGGGCGTACGTGCGCGCTTCTTGTGGGGGCGCGATGATATTGCCAGCTTTCCCGATGATGGCGCGGCCAAAGCAGAAGCGCCAATGCCCCCTCCTGGCGGCGCACGCTTCTCAACACTGACGTTGCCGGCCGGCGCCAACAACGCCTACCACGGCTTCATTGCGCAGAATCTGGGCCCAATGGCTGATCCGGCCGCTCCTGGTTTTCACTGCACGCCGAGTCTTGACCTGATCATCGTGCTCGACGGCGAAGTTGAATTGGAGCTCGACCAGGGCGCGGCCCGCACGCTGCGGCGCGGCGACAGCGTGGTGCTCAATGGCGTACGCCATCGCTGGAGCAATGAAAGCACAAGCGATGCAACGATCCTAGCAATCATGATCGGTGCGCGCGACACCCGAAGCTTAGGGAGCAAGTGATATGGCAGAAGTCGGCAAATCGGGACGCACCGCCGTGATCATTGGCGCCGCGTCAGGCATGGGCGCAGCTTGCGCCAGGGCGATGAAAGAGGCCGGCTATGGTCTCGTCCTGGCGGATTTATCGGCGGAGAAGTTGGGTCCAATCGCCGACTCGCTCGGTGCGCGCGCCGCAACGGTCGACATCGCAAATGGCTCAAGCGTGGAAGCACTGGCGAAAGGGTGCGCCGACGGCATCGACGCGCTAGTCAATTCGGCCGGATTGTCAATGTCAATGGCTTCGTTTGAACGCATTCTCGACGTCAATCTGGGCGGCTCTGCTCGGGTGCTCCGCGCATTCAAAGCGGCCATGCGTCCAGGGAGCGCCGCCATATGCTTCGCTTCAATTGCGGGCCACATGATTGGTGAAGTAAGCCCCGCCACGCTCGCGGCGTTGGACGAACCCCTGGCGGAGAATCTCGCAGCGCGCGTCGGTGAGACATTGCCGCAGGAAGCGCGCATCCCCGGCATGGCTTACGGACTGTCTAAGCTTGGAGTATTGCGACTTGTGCAGCGCACCGGCGTTGCGTGGGGCCCCAAAGTGAGGGTGTGCTCGGTTTCTCCCGGCCTCATCGAAACACCGATGGGGAACCTGGAACGTACTCCGGAAGCAGACGCCGCGGTCGAAGCCGCGCCGATCCCACGCCTGGGGCGCCCAGCCGAAGTCGCAGACCTCGTAGCGTTTCTATGCTCGGAACGGGCCGCTTTCATCACAGCAATTGACGTCATCATCGACGGGGGCTGGGTGAGCGCCATTCGGACGGCATCGTCAGATTCAGCGATGGGACGGGCGTTATCTAAGTCGCGTACAAAGCACTAGACAGGAGTGCATGAGATGGGCGAACTCACCGGCAAGACCGCGCTTGTCACTGGGGGGGCACGTGGGCTCGGCGCGGCCATCGCGGAGGTCTTTCGTCGCGAAGGCGCAAAACTCGTACTTACTGACGTCCTCGATGATGAGGGGCGCGCTTTGGCTGCACGGCTTGGGCCTCAGGCGCGCTACACACACCTTGACGTCACCGACGAAGATCAATGGCGCAAGACTGCTGACTTTGCCGTGGCTGAATTCGGCGCGCTCGATATCCTTGTCAACAATGCCGGCCTGCTAGGGCTCTATCCCTTCGAGGCTACGTCGCCTGAACTGTGGAACAAGCTCGTGACCGTGATGCAAACGGGCCCCTTTCTCGGCATGCGAGAAGTCTTGCCGCGTATGACCGCGGCGGGAAGCGGCGCTGTAGTGAACGTCGCTTCGACCAACGCCGTCCAAGGCATGGCGAACTCAGCCGCCTATACCGCAGCAAAGCATGGAGTCCTCGGGCTTACGCGCGCGGCGGCGCTCGAATACGCATCTAGTGGTGTTCGTATCAACGCCGTGTGCCCCGGCGCCATGCGCACGCCTATGCTCGAACAGACATTTGGCGATCAGATGGACTCATTCGCGGAGCATGTCCCGCTCGGGCGCCTGTCTGATCCAAACGAGGTCGCCGAAGTTGTGTCGTTCCTGGCCTCTACACGCGCCTCGTTTTGTCTTGGCGCCAGTTTCGTTGTTGACGGCGGAATGACCGTCGGATGACCCAGCGGGGGGCCAACGCTCTCGCACCAGAAGATCTACGAGGAGACAGCCGTGATCTTAGACACAGACGATTCCTTTCATCCCAACGGCGGCGATCCCCATTGGAATGAAAGCACCTGGTTGCCCATCATGGTCCCAGAGAAGCGTCTGAGCGGCTGGATCTATTTCTTCCATCGCACGACGCTCGGTTACACTATTGGCGGCGTCGCAGCTTGGGATCCCAGTGGCGAGGAGATGTGGAATTGCCGCGTGTATGATTGGGGGATCCCATATCCGACGCCCCCGAACGCTGACATGTATGACTTCAAACTGCCTAACAGCCTGACCGTGCGAACGATCGAACCGATGCGTTCTTACCAGTTTGGCTATGACAGTTTCGGCTGCAAGATGGACTTGCGCTGGGACGCGACCATGCAGCCTCACAACACCGGCTTCCCGGATCACTCCAAAGAATGGGGCAGCTCGCACTTTGAACAGTGCGGTCGCATGACCGGAACTATTGTCCTCGACGGGGAAACGCTCGACGTAAATTGCTGGTCAAACCGAGACCGATCCTGGGGCCCGCGCGAGGTCAAGATCAACCCCCGTGGAGACTTCCCTTGGGCGGTGGCGTCGGAAGGTCACTCCTTTCACGCAACCGCGATGACCAGGCTGCCGCCCTCCAATGATCCCGTTGATGGCGTTGTCGACCCGATCGTGGCGGGTTGGTATTTGCGCGATGGAGAACTCGCGGCTCTCAAAGAGGGGCGAAGGTCTGTATCTCGTGCGCCCGATGGTCGCGTTCAAACCGTTCGCATCGAAGCAGTCGATGCGATGGGACGCCCCCTGCTCGCGGAAGGCCGCACTGTCAATTGGTTCCGTTGGACCGGTCTGCCAGTCTTCAATTACTTCTGCCTGACGGACTGGAACCTCAATGGCGAGCAGGCTTGGGGAGAAGTCCAGGACTTCTTTCCGATACCCCAGTTCAGGCAATTTGCGCGCAGCCGTCAGGCAAAGCAATAGGCTCCCGCAATCAGCGATCCCTTACCTCAGCATTCAGGCGTAGCGCCCATGACTCCAGTCGAGCGGAAATACATTTATGTCTTCGGCCGCTATCTTCACGGACCAATTCGGCGCGCGCTGGAAGGCGACAAACACGTCAGCCACATTCCAGTTCAAATGGCTGCGGCGCTCTCCCGGCTGCTCGCGCAGGCTGAATGCGCCGACGCTCATGATGCCGCACTTAGGGCCTCAGCTCAACACTTGCTCGCGTCGTTAGAGGGATCACCTTTCGAGTGCATCGAATGGAAACATGTGCGTGAGCGCCTGCACGCTATCTTGGACACAAGCGAACAAGGTGCTGACGAATTGAACGCTTTGTTGGCTGAGGCCGCCGCGCTCCTCGGCAAGCAAGACGATCCTGGCGCCGGGAATCTCTATGCGGATTTGGTCGGGCGCGATGTTGCGCGCCTGGGCGAACTCGAAGCCGCTTACAAGAGGTTGGCGGACACGCCTCCGTTGAAGTCCGCAGATCTCAACACCAGCGCCCTCACGGGCGAACAGATCGCGCGCCTGTTGAGCGAACTGAGAACGCAATGTGATGAAGCAGCCGACTTGGAGATCAGCGGTGCGTCGGCCGTCGTTGGCGGCTATTCCAAGCTGACAATTCTCGCAAAGCTAGAACGCAACAAGACTCTACCCAACGAAATCGTCATTCGATTTGATCGGCCGGAGTCACCGACTGCGACCACCGTCGCTACCGAATATCCTCTACTGATGGCCCTTCACAAACTCGGCGCCAGGGTGCCTAGGCCTCTCCATCTGGACTCTGAGGGGCGGATCTTGGGAGGTCCGCTGATGATCGTAACGCGCGAACCAGGCCGCGTGATCGCAGATCCACATCAATTCCACGACGAGGGGCCGAATGAAGCGCTCGCAGCTTCTTTCGCCATTGAACTAGCGAAGCTGCACACGATCCCGCTTGGCGACGTGCCTGCCTCAGTTCCAGGGCGGGAAAGAACCAACCAAGAATTAGCGATTGATGACCTCCAAGCGCTTCGCGAGGAGTGGCGAGCCACAGGCAGTCACTCCGTTACAGTTGAAGCAGCATTCAGATGGCTCACCGATCATGTCGATCAGGTAGGTGAGCAAAAGTGTTTGCTTCATGGCGATGCTCGCTTCCACAACATTCTTGTTTCCGACGGAATCGTTTCGTCCATTCTTGATTGGGAGCTGAGTTCCCTGGGAAATCCAGGATCTGATTTGGGCTATGCATATCATCACGTGGTGCAATTAACGCCCTGGGGCTCTTTCCTTGCCGCCTACAAATCTGCAGGCGGGCCTTCCGTGCCGGACACGACGGTGAAATTCTTCTCGCTCCGCACGGAGTTATTTGCGGTGGTCAAACTGGCCAAGCTTGAGGCAGGCTTTAGATCGGGAGCCTTCGAAAACATTGACTTGATCTACGCCGGAACCCATGTGCGGCAGCACAATATGTATCTGCTCTCAAGGAGGCTGGAGGGAATCTTGCGCGGTGCGCCACTCTGACCCGTTGGCCCTTCGCAGCGTGTCACTGCCGGCCCCACTCCTCGTTCGGCTATCGTCCGTCGATCAGCGCCACTGGCATACCGTCGCACAGTTTATCATAAAGTTGCTAAACAGCAGATGTATACGATGGCAATGAACTTTCCATTCGTACGCCTTGAGGGTGCGGCCAATTTCCGCGATGCGGGCGGACAGATGACGGCCAACGGCAATCTTGTCAGGCGCGGGGTCCTTTATCGTGCGAATAGGCTTTCTGGCCTGACCGAAGGGGACTATTCGGTGTTGGAACCGCTAAACATAGCGATCGTGTATGACTTTCGCGCAGAACATGAACGGGTCAAAGCGCCGATACTTTGGGCTAAGCCCAAGCTGAGATCTTGGGCCGATCCACCGTCGACGAACAACTGGGGTGATCGCGTTTCCGCCTACCCATCCACGGCGGAAGGGGCGCGCGCATTCATGACGGACATGTACCGCGCGCTGCCCTTTGCGCTTGCGCCAAAAATAGCCGATATTGTGCGCGCATTGGCGGCGGGCGAGGGTCCGTGCGTCGTCACTTGCTCCGCGGGCAAGGATCGCACTGGAGTTGCAATTGCGGTCCTACTTGCTTTGCTCGGCGTGCCTCGTGAGGCGATAGAAGCGGACTACATGCGGTCCCACGAAAGTACTGGCCTGCAAAACGATCAGATAGCTGCGCTCGCCTCAGGCGCCGGACGTTCGGGCATTGCAGAACTCCCGCCCGAAGCACTTTCGATGATGCTGTCCGTACAGCCAGCGTTCCTCGAAGGGGCCTTCAGCGCAATTGCCAAGATCCATGGCTCGTTCGACAGCTATGCAAGAGCAGGACTTGGTCTTGGAGAGGCGGAACTCGAGGGCTACGCGAACACTATGCTTGAGTCTGCGCCTGGCAATCCCGCGACCGTATAGTTCTTGATCAGCGTGTGGACTAGACAGGCGCCGCCATTACTGCGCGTTGCCCCTTAAGATCCCGCAAGTCCGGTCACAGCACGAATCAGCTTGATGTGCCGTCCATGGCGATGATCAGCGTCCTGCACCTTGAGCAAAAGACTCAGCAATTGCTTGAGAGTCGAGGCCTGGTGGCCAAGGTTCAACTCAACTTCCGCCTCCCGCGCCTTGGCCGCTGCGACGAGAGCGACAACGCAGTCTCGGCCTTTTGAGGTGATCCAGAGGCCCCCATCATCAGCCACAGTCAAGAGCGCGCGATGCGCCATCTTACCGATCAAATCCGGATCAATCCCGAGCCCAACATACTCGAGAAGCTCATTCACCTCGGCAATCGTCCGTCCTCCCCTTTGTTCAAGCACGCCGAGGACATGGCGTTCGCTCAAGGACAATCCCCTCCGCTCGGCTTCCTTCAACGCTAGCGCGCGCAAGGAGTAGTACGCGCTCGTCACAAGCAAGAGGAGGTTCTCGTGGGCAGCGTCGGTGGAAGCGGGTTGACTTTCGTCCGGCGCCTTCCGTGCATAGCGTCCGCCGTGAAACAGTAATGGATCCTTAGCCACATGGTCGAATGCTAGCACCTCGCCGACAAAGATGATGTGGTCACCACCATCGTACTCAAACACCTTTTGGCATTGAAAGCGGGCGTTGCACCCTTCCAGAAGAGGAACGCCGCCGACGCCTCGCGACAAATCGACTTCCGCGAACTTATCGACGCCGCGCGTCGCGAAGCGATTCGACAAGTCCTGTTGATCGTGCGCCAAAATGTGAACAGCAAAATGAGGAGAAGCAGCGAAACACGGAAGGCTCTGCGCCGCCTTGCTGAGGCTCCAAAGCACCATGGGCGGATCGAGCGAAACCGAATTGAAGCTATTCGCCGTCACCCCGCAATCAGATTCATCGTGCCTGGCTGTCACGATGGTGACGCCGGTCGCAAACGATCCCAGTGCTGCGCGAAACGCCTTCGCGTCAAAATCCACCACGCCTCCGATAGGGTCACTCACCGTAGTCTCCAAAGTACAACATGCTCGATTAACCCTCCCATCGCACCGGTAGTGACAAGAGCCCTCGATGCGGCAGCGAATCCGCCCAATGCAGGTCTTCGAGCGGGACCGCCGGCGCCAGCGGCGGGTATTCCGAGGCAAGCAAGGAAAACGCCTCCTGCGCTTCCTGGCGCCCCAGCGGCGCGCCGACGCAGAAGTGGGCGCCCAAGGTGAAAGCCATGTGGCGACTTTCGCTCCTGCGCGTGATGTCGAAGCGGTGCGAATCTGGAAAGACCTCAGGATCGCGGTTCGCGGCGGCGAGCATTGGATAGACGTGGTCGCCGCGTGGAATGACCATTCCGGCCAACGCGATGTCCTCCGGCGCGATACGGGGAATACCCACCGTGACTGGCGGGTCGTAGCGCAGCATTTCCTCCACGGCGCCGGGAACAAGTTCCGAGTTCGCGCGCAATGCAGCCATGGACTCGGGATGTAGAAAGAGAGTGTGCTGGCCGGTCGCGATGACATCGGTGGTCGTTGCGTGGCCGCCGAGATGCAGGATGACCAGCATCGCAAGCATCTCTTCGTTCGACAAGGGCGAGTCGTCGGCGTCACTTAGCGCGATCAGCATGGACGTGATGTCGTCGGCGGGCGCGCTCCGCTTCTCGTCGATGAACCGCTCGAAGTAAGCCAGACACCCCTCCGCAACCTTGTTGGCGCGCTCAAGCACGGCGGCGCGCGCCGGAACCGCAATGGAGGAGTCTCGGCCAGCGTCGCCCTCGCCCTCCGGCTCGTGGGAACGCTCCTGCAGGCTCCGCAGGGTTTCGAGCCAGCTGTCGAACATTTCGCGATCGTCGAGCGGCATCCCTATCAGTTCGCAAATGATCCGAACCGGGAGTTCGCAAGCGAAGTCGTTGCGAAAATCGAAAGCCTCGCACCGCCGGAGTCCGTCCAGAATCTCCTTGGCGATTTTCCTTGTCCGGGCCCTGCGCTGTTCCACTGCCGACACGGTGAAGATGGGCATCACAATGCGCCGCAGACGCGTGTGTGCGGGCGGATCCCTGAACACGAGCGAGCGAAGGAATATCCGTTCAGCGAGGCTCAGATCTTCTTCGCGAACGTTGGACTCGCGCGTGAATCGACCGTTTAGGACCAGTTCGTTCACCGCCTTGTACGAAGACGCCAACCATGGCCCTAGCGGCGACTTTACAATCGGGCTGCACGACCGCAATCGATCATAAAACGGATACGGATCCTGTCGCAGCGCGGCGCGGTCGGGATGCGCCTTCGACAGAAAGCGAAGGATTTCCTCCTCCAAGCTCAGGTTTGCGCCGTACATGTCGGCCATGCCTTCCATAACCTCCATGGCCCCTTCTACACTTTCCAACCCAACGCCTCAGGTCGCCTGCTCAACGACGTCCGCGGATGCGCCGACCGAGGTTCCGCGGCGATGGCTTCGTTGCGCGAGCACGATCAGAGCGCCGCTCAAGATCATCAGGAATACGGTCGCGCAGAGGCCCCACCGCAGCGACTGCAGCGTATCGCTGGCCAGTCCCGCCAGCGGCGGCCCCAGACCGGACCCACAGAAAATGATGAGGATGGTGAGCATCGACATCATTGACGCCCGCTTATCCGCAGGCCCGACATTGAGATAGATGCACAATCCCGCCGTGTATGCGCACGAAACCGAGGTTTCAAAAACGAAAAGGCCCGCAGTAGCCACGAGCAAGTTCGGCGCTAACAGGCCGATCAGCGCCGCGAGCGCAGCCGCGAACATTAGCAGCGCCGCCACCGCGTACTGTCTACGCACCGATTTGTTTCCAAGAATATCCGTGAGGACGCCTCCCAGAGGCATGCCGATGCCAGCGCCCAGCCCCAGTATGATTCCACCTAATGCCCCGGCTCGATCCAACGGCTGCCCGTGAACCTGCCCGAGAAAAGCGGTTAGAAACGCCATTACGCCGTTCTGGCAGGCCACGCCGAGAATGAGCGCCCCCGCGAGAAGAAGGAGCTGTCTGTTGCCGATGAACTCCCGCACAAATGCAAGCGTTGGCGCCTGCTTCGCCGAAGCCTGCTCGGCCGAGGGCGCTTCACGGAATGTAAGCAAGACGACCACGCTTAGGATTAGCCCAGGCACGCCCGCCATGAGGAACGCGGCCCTCCACCCCCAGTGCACCGCGATGTAGCCGCCCAACGCGAAACTGACCAGCAGCGAGACCGAGCGGCTGGTTGTCCATATGCCGATCGCCGTTCCGCGGCGTTCTGGCTGGAACTGGTCGGCGATGAGCGCCATGCTGATCGGTGTTCCGCCGACTTCCGCGGCACCCACGATGAACCTCGCCGCGGCAAGCTGCGCATAAGAGGTAACGACTGTCGCCAATGCCGTCGCGCCGCTCCACGTCGCCAAGAGCAACGCCAGTAACCGCGCCCTGTTCACTCTGTCCACTATGAGTGTGAGCGGAATTCCGCCAATCAAGAAGCCCAGTGAATAGATGAGGCCTACAACCAAGCCGAACTGGGCGTCAGACAGCATGAACTCGGTCTTGATCGGCAGCGCCAGCGCCGGCACCAGGTGCTTGTCGATGCTGTTCAGCGTGGCGATGAGCGTCAGCACCGCGAGAATGTACCAGCGGTTGTTCGTTTCTTCGCGCGCGCCCGCCGGCTGATTGGCCCTCTCCTCGATGTCCGCCCCGACCTGCATCGCCTTCCCTTCAGTTGTGCGCATTCGCGTCAGATGCGGCGCAACCAGCCAAGTTGTTTCGCCATAGCTGGGTCGGAAGCAACTGGACCGGAGCTTTCTACCCATTGCGGCTCAACGATTCAGAACCGACCTATCTCACCACGTCGAATTCCCTGCGATCGAAGTCAGTCGCCAGACTGACCGGACCGACCGAGATACCGGCCAAGCGCGAGAGTTTCTTGCCGCGAATTGAGTTTTGCGCCGGTCTCGCCCCCTAAAGTCGGGGCTCCTCTTCTTCCTCTTCTACGGAACATGAATTCTAGTTGCTCGGCGTCGTGAGCGCCATCATATTCGCATACTATTTCAGCGCAATTGACTTTGCATCAGCCCCGCCGCCGCCCGTGCATCAACAACCTCCCAGAATAGGTTGCTTTCGAGTTTGTTCCAGCGGGCCCATTCGGGGGCAATCCGGCCGGATCGGAAGGCCAGTGCCGTCGCTCACTAGATTATATTGATATTATTACATTATTCTGGATATTGCCCCGCGTCAGCGAGGTTCGGCGTCGGGCGGCTCGCCAATCCCTTGGGGAATGCCGCCTCCAGCTCCAATGGCCGCGTCTGTCATTTGGGCTGGATCGCAATCAATGATCAGGAACTCGACTCTCTTGCAAACTCCACCCAACCGCCTATTAATAACGATGCATGACAGGATGGGGGCAAGCGGTCAGGCTGGCGCAGCGCGACGCCAGGAAACGCGTCGAACAGTGGCGATCGCGGAACGGCTGATGATCGGCGCAACCTCTGCCTTTGGCGGCGCGCGCCAACTACTTTTCGCCGCGCCAACCAGCTCTCGAAAACACCACCTCGATCTCGGAGCAGCGCGTATTGCCAAAACTGGAGAACACGCCGAGGGACGCGAGGGCGTCAACGCTTTTTTGGCGCGCCGCAAACCCGACTTCTTGAGAGCATCCAATTGACTGCGAACGGGCCGCTCACTGGACTGCGCTTTGTCGAATTCGCCAGTATTGGCCCCGGTCCGCATTGCGCCATGATGTTCGCCGACATGGGCGCGGATGTGTTGCGCATTGAACGTGCAGGAGGCAATGGTTTTCCCAACTCAATCGCTGATCGCGGACGCGCGATCTTGACGCTTGATTTACGCAGAGAGGAAGATCGCCAAACTGCCATCTGCGCTGTGAGCGCCTCCGATGTCCTGATCGAAGGCTATCGGCCGGGCGTGATGGAGCGCCTGGGGCTTGGACCCGAGCCGATGCTCTCGCTCAATCCGCGGTTGATTTATGGGCGCATGACTGGCTGGGGCCAGAATGGCCCGCTGGCTCCGACTGCCGGTCACGACATCAACTATATCGCACTCACTGGCGCACTGGCCGCCATCGGCAAGCCCGGCGAGCCAGCGACGCCGCCGCTCAACTTGGTCGGCGATTTTGGCGGCGGCTCGATGTTGCTGGCCTTTGGCGTTCTGGCGGCGCTCTATGAACGCGAACGCTCCGGGCTAGGTCAAGTCGTTGACGCCGCGATTATCGATGGCGTGAATTCACTCATGAGCTTCTTTGCCGGACTAAAACGCGAAGGCTCCATCTCGGTTGAGCGCTCAGAAAATTTTCTGGGTGGAGCGGCGCCATATTATCGCTGCTATACCTGCGCCGACGGCAAAGACATCTCCATCGGCGCCATTGAGCCGCACTTCTTCGCCATTGTCTGCGAGAAGATGCAGGCTCCGGACTTCGTCTCGCAAGAGCGCGAAGCGTGGACACAGACCACGCAATGGTTCGAGACCGCCTTTGCATCGGAGTCGCGTGTGCATTGGGAGAAAATGTTCGAAGGCGCCGACGCTTGTGTCGCACCGGTCCTAACGCTAGAAGAAGCTGCACACAATCTGCACAATGTTTCGCGCGGGGCTTTCGTTGAAAGTGGGCCAAGCCCCGTCGCCGCGCCCGCGCCGCGCTTCAGCCGCACGCCAGGCGCGATTCAAGAGACGCGGCGCGGAGAAGATGTATTGACGGCCTGGCTCTATCGCTGACCAATGCGCTTGCGTCTATTATCAGTCCCGCCGCACCTACGATGATCCGCTAATCCCATTGAAACGCTCTGCACGGTCCACTTCGATAATCGGGGCTTGACCTGGACTACGTCAGCCGGCGGTTGCGACGATCTCCTTCATGGGTTTGGTCATATCGGCGAGGACTTCGGGTGACGGGCTCAAGCCCTTCTGCAGCAAGGCCTTGGCACCCAAGAACTCACCGGGCTTGTTGACCGCGTCCACTGCAATCATCCGCTCTTGCTTGAAGTAGAACACGGCGAAGGCGCGGTCCCTGGGATCGCCGCGCAAAACGACGCGATCATAACCCTGAAATAGGCCGGCAATTTGGAGCTTCAAATCGTACTGATCGGACCAGAACCAGGGCGCTTCGAGCACCGGCGGATTCTGACCAAGAATGCTGGCGGCGACGAGTTTCGCGCCTTCGATAGCGTTGTGTACGCTTTCGAGACGAACCATGCGATTATCGTAGTGCCTCATCGGGCGGCTGGCGCAATCGCCAATGGCGAAGACGGATGGATCTTCGGTGCGGCAATTGGCGTCGGTCACGATTCCATCGTCGATCGTGAGACCGCAGCGCTGGGCGAGGCTGACCTCTGGCGTTACGCCGACGCCGGCGATCACAACATCCGCCGGCAGTTCCGCGCCATCAGTCAGGGTGACGCCGGTGGCGTGCTCATGGCCTCTAATGGAAGCAACTTGGGCGCCAAGCGCAAAGCGCACTCCTTTTGCGGAATGCTCGCTCAGAAAAAAGCTGGCAATCTCCGGGCTGGTAACACGCGCCAGCGGGCGCGCCGCCGCCTCGACAACCGTAACGTCGAGCCCGCATTGCCGCGCCACAGCCGCAACTTCAAGGCCGATATAGCCGGCGCCGATGACTACAAGCTTGGCGCCGGGTCGAAAACTGGGGCGGATGGCGTCCACATCGGCGGCGGTGCGGAACATATGTACGCCGGGCAGATCAGCGCCAACGACCGGCAATCTGCGCGGTCTGGCGCCGGTGGCGAGGACGAGCACGTCATAGCGGAGCGCTTCGTCACCGAGGAGGCGGGCTATCCGCGCGCTCCGATCAATGTCCTCGACGCGGGTTTCGGAAAGCAGCCGGATTTGCATCTGCGCATATGCATCCGCACCACGAAACACCAAATCTGCCCTGGAAACCTTTCCGGCAAGAAAGGCCTTTGACAAAGGGGGACGTTGGTACGGTTCTAGGGGCTCGTCGCCGACCAAGGTCACCTTCCCGACAAAGCCGCCCCCCCGCAAACGCCATGCGGTCTCGGCGCCTGCTTGGCCGGCGCCAATGATCAAAATGTGTGGATCGCTTGACATCAGGGCGCTTCTCTCGGGCGTCGCCCCGCAACAGCTTGTGGGCGAGGGAGAAAGTTACTCCGCGCAAGTTAGCTATTTCAAGGCGAGACGCAGGATGGCGAGTCTTCCGCGCTGATACGGGCAAGTCTTTATGGGCTTGGCTCCGCGCGTGTGCTGCCGCGCCCTGGAACAACATATTTGGCAACAATTGCACGCGAGGCGCGCGAACAATTCGCGAGGCATATGAATCTCTGATTGTTGCGACGGTGCGCCGCATGCGCAGCAGACTCTTTAGCTTTGTTGCAGCCTCACCACATATCTGCGCCGTTGGCCTGGCGAAAACCGTCACGGTGAGCAGCCGAGAACAATATGCGCATTTTCTGACGCTCGCTTCACGTTCGCCTTTGGCGTGTAAGACGCTGCCGTTTCCCTGCGGCGCCTCACCTTTCCCTTGCGCGACCAACGGGCGAGACAGATGCAGCTCAGTCGACCGATCATTGCCGTGTGCACGGCAGCGCTTGTGGCGCTCGGCGGCGCAGCATGGTCGACTCAAATGCTGGCGGGCCGGTTCAATCACCAAGCCGCCTTGGGGCCGCGGCTCACGCTCTTTGGCGCCAATCTCTATCCCCCGTTCGCAATCGTGGCTTGGTCAAAGCGCTGGTCGGATCAATACCCTCGCGCCTTCGCTATCCCGAAGCTCATCTTCGCGCTGGCGCTCCTAAGCGGGGGCGTCACTTGCCTAGCCTCCTTTCGCCCGCTTCGCCCCCCTCAAATCCCCTTCGGCGCCAAGAGCTGGGGCAGCGCCAAGGACGCGCGCGCCGCCGGCCTCATGGCCGAGAGTGGCGTCATCATCGGCAAGATGGGCGGCGACCTGCTCGCCTATGACGGCCCGCATCATTTGCTGCTAACCGGCGGCACGCGCTCCGGCAAGACTCGCGGCAGCGTCATCCCCACTTTGCTCGCCAACCCGCACTCGATCTTAGTGCTTGACCTCAAGGGCGAATTGCACTCGGGCGACGCGCGCGTCGGCTTTCCTGGAACGGCGGGCTGGCGCGCAAGGCTCGGTCCCGTCATTCGCTTTGCGCCAGCCGAGACGCTCTCGGACGCCCTAAACATTTTCGACACCATCCGTCCCGGTCCGCAGGAAGTGCGGGACGTGCAGAATCTGGTGGAATTGATCGCAGACCCGCATGGCGATCAGCGCTTTCAGGAATTCTGGGACCGCGCGGCCAAGCAAATTCTGGCGGGCTTGATCCTGCATGTCGCCTATGCCGAGCCGCCGGAAACGAAGACGCTGGCGCGAGTTTTTGAACTGCTTGCTCGCTTCGACGACACGGTGAAATTGATGGAGGCAACTCTACATCGCCGCAACGAAATTTCGGGTGAACCGGAGACTCATCCCGAAGTGCGGCGCGCGGCGCAGTCCTATGCCGAATATCACGACAAGTTGCGCGCCGGCATCAAGGCGACGGCGGAATCCTATCTTGGCCTGTTCGCCGATCCGCTGGTGCGCAAGAACACGGCGACCTCAACCTTCCGCATCTCGGACCTCATGTGCGCCGACCGGCCCGTAACGCTCTATCTCTGCTGGCCGCCCAACGACGCCAAACGCGTCAAGCCTCTTATCCGCTTGGTGTTTGGCACAGTGTTGCGGGTTCTGATGGAGCATCAGGAACGCGCAGCTGACGGGCGTCGGAAGACGTGCTCACTGCTGTTGCTGCTCGATGAATTCCCGCAACTCGGCAAACTCGACGTATTCGAGCAATCGATGGGCGCGATGGCGGGCTACGGCCTTAAAGTCTATCTCGTCGCTCAATCGCTGCACCAGATTACGCAGGCCTACGGCCGCTACCACACGATCCTCGATAACTGCCAAATCGTCACCTCGTTCGCGGCCACCGACGTCGAAACCGCTGAGACCATTTCCAAGCTCGCGGGCGACATTTTCGAAATGCGGCCACAGGAAACATGGTCCGGCAAGCGTCAGGTGTTCGGGCTTGATCATCGCGCCATCACCTATCGCGAAGAACGGCGTCCGCTGCTGCTGCCATCGGAAGTGCGCAGCCTCAATGAGCGCGATGAGCTGATCTTTGTTACTGGCTCGCGGCCGTTGCGTGCGCGGAAAGTTCGCTATGATGAAGAGCCCATCTTCCGCCAGCGCCTGTTCTCGCCGCCGCCGCCAGAGACGCGCGCTGCGCTCCCCTCGCCCTGGGGGTCGTTTCGCTCGCTTGGCCTCGTCGTCAAGGCGCTGGCGAATGCCAAACTTGGCCGCGACGGCGCCGCCGAGCGCGCGGTCGCGGAGCACATGCCCCTGCGCTCGCGCCCGCCGAAACCATCCTCGCCGGCGCAATCCGATCTGCTGGCGCTGTTGGACCAGCCGCCCGAAGACGCAGAAAGCGCGGCGCCGGCCTTAACGGAGCAATCTGAAACAGCATCGGCGCCACCACGGCCCCCGCCCTCGTCCCTGGGGGGCCGCTTTGATCTGCGCCCGCGCGGCGCAGACGCCGATGACGGAGCGCCGTCATGACTGCGCCACGCAGAACCAAGCTCACCGTCTATCTCGAGGCAGACGTCGCGCGCGCCTTAAGCGCCGATGCGCGTGAGCGCGGCCTGCCGACCACCCGCGCCGCCGCTGACGCCATGCGCCGCATCTACCTCGACGAGAAGGACCCGGCTGTCGCCGACACCGTGAAGATGCGGCTCGACCGCGTTGAGAAGCGCGATGTGGCGCGCGCCCGTGAACTCACCATCATCAAAGAGACGCTGCTGCTGTTCGTGCGCGTCTGGCTCGAGCACACAATGCCGCCGCCCGAAGAGACGCTTGACGCCACACACGCGGCGGCCGAGCGGCGTTTCGAGTCATTCTTGGAATTGCTGTCGGAAAGCCTCGCGCCCGGCCGCACGCTATTCGCTTACGCGCCGCACGGGCGCCAAGACACCATCAACGGAGCGGCCGAATGAGCGCGCCCACCCCGCACCGCCTCGTCGCCGAACGCCGCCTCGCCAGCTTGGCGCGTGCGTTGGGGCCTGCACTCGCCGCCGCGCTCGCTGACGAGGCCGTCGTCGAAGTGCTGGTCAATGCCGATGGGCACATGCGTGTCGATCGCGTGGGCCGCGGCATTGAACCGACCGATGTGCGCCTCACCGTCGCCGAACGCGAGACCGCGATCCGTCTTCTCGCCGCCGAAGCGTTGCAGACCGTCACCGAAGACCAGCCCTATCTTGCAGCGACGCTGCCCGGTTCGGGAGCGCGCGTGCAGGCTTTGATTGCGCCGATCGTCAATGCGCCGGTGCTCGCGATCCGCAAGCGCCCGAGCCTCATCTATACGCTCGATGATTATGTGCGCGATGGCGTAGCGACAGAGGCGCAAGCTGGAGAATTGTGTGCAGCCGTGGACGCACGCCGCAACATCGTCGTCGCCGGCGGCACCGGCTCTGGCAAGACGACATTGCTGAACGCGATCTTGGCGGAACCTGCCTTCGCGCAATCGCGGCTGCTCATTCTGGAAGACACCGCCGAGCTGCAATGCGCCGGCGCCGATGTCGTCCAGCTTTTGACCAAGCGCACCGCGCCCGCGGTCTCAATGCGCGAACTGGTGCAGATGACGCTGCGCCTCCGCCCCGACCGCATCATTGTCGGCGAGGTGCGCGATGGCGCAGCGCTTGAAGTGCTGAAGGCCTGGAACACTGGCCATCCAGGCGGTCTGCTCACCATCCACGCCAATTCCGCCGTCGATGCGCTGCTGAGGCTCGAAGACCTCTGTCTCGAAACCGGCGCCGCGCGCCCAGAGCGCCTAATCGCCTCGGCCGTCGACATCATCGTGTTCATGGCCCGCACGCCGAACGGGCGGCGCATTGAGGACATCGTCTACTGCAAGGGGAACGTAAACACATGAGACCACACGTCAGAAAAGTCATTGCGCTTGGAGCATTTGCAGCGCTGATCGCGGGCGCCGCGCCCGCTTACGCCGCCGGCTCCGGCATGCCGTGGGAAGCCCCGCTGCAGCAAGTGGTGGATTCCATCACCGGCCCCGTAGCGCGTGCAGCCGCCGTCATCGCCATCGTCATCTGCGGCGTTGGCATCATTTTCGGCGAAGGCGGCGGCGGCATCCGCAAGCTCGCCTTCGTGGGCTTGGGCATCGCCATCATGTTCGCAGCGGTCTCTTTCTTCTTGGATTTCTTTGGCTTCGCCGGCGGGGCGCTGGTGTGACGATGCACGCATCCTATGACGACGAGCCCGAGGGCTTCCGCATCCCGCTCCGCACTTCGCTGACGCGGCCGCTGCTCTTGGCCGGCGTGCCGCGCACCTTCGCCATCCTCAATGCGACCGTCGCCGCCGCAATCGCGTTCGGCCTGCAGCAGCCACTGATCGGCGCGCCGCTCTGGGCCATCGTTCAGGCCGCCGGCGCCTACGCCTCGGCGCGCGACCCCTGGTTCTTGGACACCTGGCCTCGCGCGATGGCCAAGCCCTCCTTCTTCAGCGTGTGAGGCCCGGCGATGATGGACCTCCGCGCCTATCGCTCCCGCGAAGCCCGGCTCGCCGATTGGCTGCCTTGGGCGGGGCTCGTTGCGCCGGGCGTCGTCGTCAACAAGGACGGCGCGTTCCAACGCACGCTCTCGTTTCGCGGCCCTGATCTCGATTCTTCGACGCTGTCGGAATTGGTCGGCGCCGGCCGGCGTCTGGACAATGCCCTCAAGCGCTTGGGCTCGGGCTGGTGCCTGCATGTCGAAGCCCGCCGCGCGGCGACCAGCGCCTATCCTGAAAGCGATTGGCCCGATGCGCTCTCTTGGCTTATCGATGAGGAACGTGCGCACGATTTCGCCGCCGCGGGCGGGCGTTATGAGAGCCGATATTTCCTGACGCTCTCATGGCTGCCGCCGAGCGAGGCGGCGGGCCGGTTCGAAACGGCGCTGTTCGAGGGCGCTGGCGAAGAGGGCCGCGCCATCGATTACAAAGCTTGCCTCGCCAGCTTTGTCGACGAGACCGACGCCTTTAAGGCGCTGCTCGATCTGGTCATGACCGAGGTGCGCTTTTTGAACGACGCGGAAACGCTGACCTATCTGCATGATTGCGTCTCCGACACGCCGCACGCCGTAGCCGCGCCGCACGCGCCCTTCCATATCGACGATCTCATTTCGGATTCGCCCCTGCTGGGCGGCATGGCGCCCAAGCTCGGCGCACACTTCATCAAGGTGCTCTCTGTCCGCGCCTATGTCAGCGAAACCGAACCCGGCCTCCTGGATGCGCTCAATAGATTGGGCATTCCTTATCGGTGGGTGACGCGGGTGATGCCGCTCGACCGCGAAGCGGCGCGTCAAGAGATCGAGAAAATCAGAAAGCGCTGGTTCTCCAAGCGCAAAGGCATTCTCACATTGCTGCGCGAGGCGCTCTATCGCGAAGAAGCGACGCTGCTGGACAATGACGCCACCGCGCAAGCCGAAGACGCCGACCTTGCCTTGCAGGAGGTCAATGGCGAAGCCGCGGGCGCTGCCTACGTGACGCTGACCATCATCGTGAGCGATGCAAATGAAAGCGTCGCGTTCGAGCGCATGCGCCAAATCCGCCAAGTCGCCGATGGGCTCGGCTTCGTCACCGCGCTTGAAACCATCAATGCGGTCGAAGCCTGGCTCGGTTCGTTGCCCGGCCAGCCTTACGCCGACCTGCGCCGGCCCATTCTCTTGACGCCATCGCTGGCGCATCTCTTGCCGTTGTCTGCAGTGTGGGCGGGTGAACAGGAGAACGCGCATCTGCGCGGTCCGTCGCTCCTGGTCGCCGCCACCGATGGCGCAACGCCGTTTCGGCTCAACCTGCATCATGGTAATGTCGGCCATACCTTGATTGTCGGCCCCACCGGCGCGGGAAAGTCGGTACTGCTTGGCCTCCTGGCTGCACAATGGCGGCGCTATCCCAACGCGCAAGTGTTTACATTGGACGCCGGCCGCTCGAGCCGTGCGCTGACATTGGGGCTCGGCGGCGCCTTCGTTGATCTCCTCAATGAAGCCGATGACAACAACGCCATTGCGTTGCAGCCGCTTGCACAAATCGACGATGAAGCCGAGCGCGCCTGGGCGCGCGATTGGCTGGTGGCGTTGATCGCACGCGCCAACGTCACGCTCGATCCCGCACGCAAGGATGAACTATGGCGCGCGCTTGGCGTGTTGGCGGAGCGCCCTGCGAACGAGCGCACTCTCTCGGTCTATTCGGGCCTCGTGCAAGATGCGGAGGTCCGCAGCGCGCTTGAACCGTTCACGCATGCGGGTCCTTGGGGGCGCCTATTGGACGCGGACGAAGCGCGCCTGGCCGATTGCGACGTACAGGCGTTCGAAATGGGCGAATTGCTGAGCCGGCCGGAAGCGCTCGCGGGCGTGCTGCCCTGTCTGGTGCATGCGCTGGAAGCACGCTTCGATGGCCGCCCCACCCTGCTCATTCTCGACGAAGCGTGGGCCTATCTGCGCGACGGAGCCTTCGCCAATCAGATCCAGGCCTGGCTGAAGACGTTGCGAAAAAAGAACGTCGCCGTTGTGTTCGCGACCCAAGAGCTGGCCGATGTCGAAGCGAGCACGATCGCCGCCACCATTCTTGAAGCCTGCCCGACACGCATCTTTCTCGCCAATGACCGCGCGCGCGAGCCGCGCACGCGCGCCTTTTACGAGGGCTTGGGTCTCAACGCCCGTCAGATCGCTC
>JANRIP010000001.1:0-3896 GCA_033764855.1 Hyphomonadaceae bacterium
GAGCCGCTCGTGAAGGGACGCGTCGTCACCGGCTTCACCAACATGGAAGAAGACAGCGCCGACGAGATGACCTGGGCGGCGGGCGCGCTTCCGCGCGGCAAGCACATCATGCCGTGGCGCATTGAAGACGAGGTCAAGCGCCTCGGGGGCGTCTTCACCCAAGGCGGGCTCTGGCGCGGCTTCGCCATTCGCGACGGCCACCTCATCACCGGCCAACAGAACTTCTCCGGCGGCGAAACCGCAGAACTCGTAGTGCAGGCCCTGGGCGGTTAAGCCCGTCATGTAGACCGAAACAAACTGCGTAGGGGGCCAGATCCGATCGGCAGCGTCCGGTTGGCGGCGCGTTCCGGCTGATCTGAAAATGACGCTGTGCGGCGGTTTGGGGCCATCAATGCCAAGGCCGCCATTTTGTGACGGACAGCCGGGTCGCTCGATACCCGCCCTTCCCGCCTGCGCGGCCCATCCGACTAAAGATCGCCGAAGTCGGTCATCTTATGGAGCGGTTCAGGTGGGGCGTCTCCTACAAGCGAGGACCGCCGCAAGACCGCTCAGCACGCAGAGCAACGCCACTGCAAACAACATAGTCTGCAACATCGCGAAGTCGTGGTCATGAGCACGGGTTGTGGAGAAAGGCGTCCCTCGGAGCATGTAGAGCCCAACAATTACTGCAAGCCCCAGGAGCATCGAACCCGCTGCGAAGAAGCCAAGACGGATCCTGTTCGTTTCCCCGTGAGCAGGAGCCGCCCTAATCAGCAGCACCCCGGCTTCGCCATTCGAGCGTGTTCATCTGCACTCGGAAACCGCGCGAGCAGCGCACCGCCAAGCCACTTTACACAGTAGACGATGAGCGCGAGCAGTGTGGCGAAAGCGGTCCTACCCAAATGGTTGAGGAGCCGCCTTTTTCGGCTTGGCGGCATTTGGCGTCGCCAAGATCACGAACCAATCGCCGATACTTAATGCATCTGTCCGGTGACGCACAGGCGCCTAAATCCTCACCAACCCTTCCGCGATAAGGCTGCGCGCGGTGTCGACGATCGCCTCATCATTGCTGCGTGGCGCCCATCCTAGTTCGCGCTTGGCCTTGTCGGCGGATACAGGCCGCTCTTTGTCCAGCTCGAACAATCGATCGCGCACGACAGAATCAAAGGTCGCGGAAAGGCGCACCATCCACCCGGGCAGCTTTCCAGTCGGCACACGGCGTGCAGCCTCGGGCACGCGCTCACGCAGCACGCGCGCGATGTCGCTCATCCAGTAGAAAGGGCCCGCACCGATATAGCGTTGCCCGTTCGCACCCGGATAGCGCAGGGCGCGCACATGCAAATCGGCGATGTCGCGCACATCGACAAGCGGCCAGCCGAAATGAGGCAGGCCAGGCAGGGAACCATCGAGCTGCTTCTTCACGATGTCGATCGACGCCGAAAAGTCCTTGCCCAGAATGGGGCCAAGCACTGCTCCAGGACACACCGTCACCAATTCAAGTGCTGCGCCTTCTCGCCTGTGCCAATCCCAGGCCGCGCGCTCCGCCAGTATTTTCGAGCGCTCGTAGGCGGAGGTGTCGCGTCGATTCGTTTCATCGGACCAATCGGCTTCTGTGTACGGTGTCGAGCGGCTCCCATAGCCATAGCTCACCGCCGCCGTTGACGATGTCATCACAACGCGGCGTACGCCCGCGTCACGGGCCGCCTTTAACACGCGAAGGGCGCCCTCCCGGGCCGGTCGCACCAACTCATCATCGCTCTTCGGATTGCTCGACGGCAATGGCGAGGCGACGTGGAGCACGGCGTCACATCCCACCGCCGCTTCAGCCCAACCGGCATCTGCGTTAAGGTCAGCCGCGAAGAACTGTAGCCTACCCTGCGCTGATGCGATCTTGCCCAGGCTCGCGCGGACTTCGGCTTCACGCTCCAGATTGCGCACCGTCGTCCTTACCTGCGCCCCTTCGTTGAGAAGCTGGGCGATGCAGAAGCCCCCAATGTATCCCGACCCGCCGGTCACAAGCACTGTGTTCGACGTCAAAGGCGCCTCCCTTGTCTCCGCCAGCGTTTCATCATAATAGACATAAAGTGTCCAGTATGTCTGATGGCGCCGCCGACCGCATCCTCAAGGCCAGCTTGGTCTTGTTCGCGCGGCATGGCTTTCCGCGCACGAGCATGGCCGATATCGCCCGCGAGACGGGGATCGCGCGCGCAACCTTATACCTTTACTTCCCCGACAAGCGTGCAGTCTTCGAGGCGCTTGCCGCCTCGTTGGTGGATGACGCTTTGGCGTCGGCCAAGGCCGCGTGGCGCGACGACGCCGCCCTCGCGAAGAACTTGGAATCTGTCGTCCTGGCGAAGGACCTTGGATTCTTCCGGCTCATGAACGCTACGCCGCATGGCTCTGAACTATTGGCCGTCGATACCGATCTCACCCGCCGTCATGCCGAGCGCTTGGACGCGGATTTCACGGCCTTCCTCACGCGACGAGCCGGCGAGATCAGGAAACAGGGGTTTCCGTTGAACGCGTTTGGAGGCGCCAAGGGATTTGGAGCCTTTCTGACCACTGCTAGCGCCGGACTGAAACATGAAGCCCGCACAGAGCCGGATTATCGCCGCGCGGTGCGACAGCTAGCGCGCGTCGCAAGCGCGGCAGCGCTTGGATCGAGCAAGGGAGAGGCCAGATGATCATCGTGGAAGGCTGGGTGCGCCTTGAGGACACGCAGGAAGTCGACCGGCTGCGCGCCGCCGCGATTGAGATGATGCGCGCCACCAAGACCCAAGAGCCAGGTTGTTTGGAATATGCGTACGCGATCGATGTGAGCGACCAAGCCTTGCTTCGGATCATTGAACGCTGGACGGACGAGGCAGCCCTATCCGCGCATTTTGCGACACCGCATATGGCGGTTTTCGGGAACGCCATGGCAAGCGCGAAAATCGCAGCCGTATCGATCAAAGCCTATTCGGGAGAAGTCATCCGCACGCTCATGGAACGCTGACATCCCGAACGGCGGATATGGGCCAATCCCTGCCCTATCGCCAGCTCTTCACGAACGGCGCGGATGACCCGGGATCTTGCCGCTCAATCCCAATTCCGGACTCCGGCTGGACGCCGACTAAAAGCGGACCTTCGTCATCAAAGCCTCGACGGGCGCGAAGTCGCCGATACCTGCCGATGGCACAGATTTAAACCGCCAGTATTGGGCGCGCCTATACTTAAGAGCTAACCCACAGGCGCGCCCTTCCCCGATTGGCCGGTGGTGTTCCGCAATCGCCACAGAAGCATTGCTATCGCGCAAGCGAAGAAGAGCAAACAAACAACGCTGGCTTCGGGTCCCTGCGCACCGCCGGTGAGGATCTCTGGCCCCGCGGGCACAAGCTTGACCAGTAGCGCCGACACGCCGGCGTCAAATCCGGTAATCGGTAATTCGAAGCCCGTCGCGAGCAGCCAATTCCACCCAATATGCCATCCCATGACACCCCAGATGTTTCGGGCCTTCAGCGCCCAAAGGCATGCGAACACTGAGAACAGAAAAACGCCGGCCGTGGTGAGCGGTTCCTGGCCCCGACTGTAGTGCAGGAAGGTGAACACAACGCATGTCAGGATGACGGCAAGAGTGACATTGAACTTGCGCGCAAGCGCAGACATTAGCCAGCCGCGAAAGATGATCTCCTCAACACCGGCCTGAACCGCAAAACACAGAAATAGAATGCCGATGCTGACCAAGTCGTGTGGCGCAAAGAACGCATCCGCCAATCCGCGCGCTTGGTATCCGCCACCCGCCCATATCGTAGCCACGATCGCGCCGATGGTCGTGACACCAATGCCTAGTCCGCGCGCAAACGAGATCAATCCGGCGTCCGACGTCAAGCCAATGGTGCTGAGAGGCCGGCGTTCTACGAGCAGAACCCATCCCAGCA
>JANRIP010000002.1:0-10593 GCA_033764855.1 Hyphomonadaceae bacterium
TAGGGGAAGCTCGGATTGAAAATGATGGTCAACCAACTGTCGCCCGGCAGAAACTGGCCATTCTCTCCAATCTCGTAACCGACCGGCGTCTGCATCCAGCTGTTCACCGACAAGATCCAGAAGGCCGAGATGAAGGTGCCGATCGCAACCGCCAGTGTCGCGACGAAGTGCAGCTTGCGCCCGACCTTGTTGACGCCAAAGAGCATGACGCCAAGAAAGCCAGCTTCGAGAAAGAAAGCTGTCAAAACCTCGTATGCCATCAGCGGCCCGATGACCGGACCAGCCCGATCTGAGAAGACCGACCAGTTCGTACCGAACTGATATGACATGACGATGCCTGAGACGACGCCCATGCCGAAAACCACCGCGAAGATCTTCAGCCAGTAGCGATAGAGATTGGCGTAGACGCCTTGTCCGGTCTTCAGCCACAGGCCTTCCAGCACCGCGAGATAGCTCGCGAGGCCGATTGAAAAGGCCGGGAAGAGGAAATGGAAACTCACCGTGAAGGCGAACTGAATTCTCGCAAGAATCAGCGCCCATTCTTGCTCGATCACGACACGCCGTCCCGTTGCTGCCCTGCGTTGCCATCAACAGCATAGGCGCCCGCCCCGCGCGCCCAAATAAGCAAAAGCGCGCCAAGGATCGCGACGTTCTTGAACAAGGGCCCTACGTGCTCTGGATCAGGAACGACATGTATCGCGATGGTGACAGGCACGAGCGTGACAAAGAGGACCAGCGCCGAGGCGCGGGTCAGGAACCCAATCGCAAGCGTGAGGCCTGCCACGACAAAAGCGGCGCCCGAAAGCCAGAGCAAAACCGAAGGGTCGCCAATGGCGCGAACGGTGTCGCGCCACGGCGAGCTCTCCATCCGTTCAAGCATCATCTCATGCTGACGGAAGTGACCAAGGCCGCCAATGATGAAGATGAGGCTCGTAAGAACCCGGAAGACGGGATCGACCAGCGCCTTGGTTTTCGCGCCTGGCTCAAGCCAACGCTCTATGGGTGCCAACATGCCGGTCCTCCTTCCTTCCGATCAACCCGTCAGCCGATCTTCGTCGTCCGCAGGTAGGGACGATGCGCCGTCCAGCCTTGCGGGAAAAGCCCTCGCGCCTCCTCATCCTTGATGGACGGCGGAATGATCACGTCTTTGCCGATCACCCAATCCGCCGGGGTTGCGATCCTGTGCTTGTCGCTCATCTGCAGCGCGTCGATCACCCGCAGAATTTCATCGAAGTTGCGCCCCACGCTCATCGGATACGTCATCGTGAGGCGAATCTTGTGGGCAGGGTCAATGATAAAGACGGACCGGACTGCCGCCGTCTCACTCTGCGCCGGATGAAGCATATCGTAGAGGCGCGCAATCGAAAGATCGGCGTCGGCCACGATCGGAAACTTCAGGGTCGTGTTCTGCGTGTCGTTGACATCCTCGATCCAGCGCCGGTGCTCCTCGGCAGTATCGGTCGAGAGCCCAAGTGGCTTCACATTCCGCTTTTCGAACTCTGCTGAGAGCTGAGCCGTGCGTCCCATTTCCGTGGTGCAGACAGGCGTGAAGTCTGCCGGGTGGCTGAAAAAGAATACCCAGCTTCCGGCGGCCCATTCGTGAAAGGCGAGCGGTCCGTTCTGCGTGTCCGTGGTGAAGTCAGGCGCGATGTCGCCAATATGCAAAGACATGGGAAATTATCCTTTCAAGGTTGTACGTCGCCGGGATTGGCGAGGTGGCGTGAGGCGTTGTCGAACTTCATCAAATCCAGCCTCGCGGCGTTTCCGCGTTCATCTGGGCCTCCAGGTCCGCGGCATCTTCTTCGCGCGAGAGGGTGTTGAAGGCGTCGTTCTGCGCGAGCCAAACTTTTCCCGAGAGCTCCGCGAGAAAATTTGAACGCTTGAGGCGATCCATCACGGGCCCCTTCACCTCGGACAAGTGAAGCTTGACGCCGGAATCTTTCAGGCGGTGATTGATTGCTTCGAGACTTTCAAGGGCCGACGCATCAATCGCGTTCACGGCGGAGCTCATCACGATGAGATGTTTGATGCTCGGTCGCCCCGCGACTTCATCGAGAACAAAATCCTCAAGCCAGCGCGCGTTCAGGTAAGTCAGGCTCTCGTCTACACGAATCGTCAGCACACGCGGATCAGTAAAGACGTCGTGGCGTTTCACATTGCGGAAGTGCTCAGTCCCCGGCACGCGGCCGACGACAGCGGCATGCGGGCGTGATGCGCGCCACATGAAGAGCGCCAAACTGACCCCGACGCCCGCAATCACGCCGGGCTCAACACCCACGAGAAGCGTCACACCGACTGTCGCCATCATCGCCGCAAAATCGGCGCGCGAGTAGCGGAAGATTTCAACCGGCGTTTTCAGATCGACAAGGCTGAGCACCGCGACGATGATGGTCGCCGAAAGTGTCGCGATGGGCAGTGAGGACAGCAGCGGCGTTAGAAACAGCGCCGCAATCAGTATGCCGACCGCGGTAAAGGCGCCGGCGGCCGGTGTTTCCGCTCCAGCATCGAAATTCACGACTGATCTGGCAAAGCCACCCGTGACCGGAAACCCTCCAGTGAAGCCAGCCGCGATGTTTGCCGCACCAAGCCCGATGAGCTCCTGATCCGGACTGATGCGCTGGCGCTTCTTGGCGGCCAAGGTCTGCGCCACTGAGACGCTTTCGACAAAGCCGATGACCGACAGCAAAAGCGCCGGTATCGCCAAGCGCTCCCATAGGCCGGCATCAAAGACAGGTATGGTGACTGGCGGCAGGCTTTGCGGAATTTCGCCGACTACCCTCACGCCTTGGGCTTCCAGATCGAACATCACAACCGCGAGGATCGACACTGCGACAGCAGCGATTGGACCAGTTTTGGCGATCATGTCGGCCGCGCGCGCTTTCAGTCCAAAGCGCATAAGCACCGGCTTCAGTCCCTTGCGGACCCAAAATAGAAATGCCGTCGACGCCACGCCAATCACGAGGGTCGGGACATTGAGATCGGACGCATGTGCAACGAGCGTCGCAATCAGTTCCGGCATCGCCTGGCCGCTCGCCTGTACGCCGAGAATGGACTTCAGCTGACTTGTCGCGATGATGATCCCGCTTGCCGTGATGAACCCCGACACGACAGGGTGAGAAAGCAGGTTCGCGAGGAAACCGAGCCGCAACACGCCCATGATTGTCAGCATGCCGCCTGAGAGAAAGGCCAGAACAAGCGCAGCTTCCATGAATGCCGCGCTTCCTGGCGGCGCCACGTCGCTCGCGGCCGCCAAGGTCATCAACGAGATAACCGCCACGGGGCCAACCGCCAGGGCGCGACTCGTTCCGAAGACAGCGTATGCAATGATCGGTGCGATCGAGGCGTAAAGCCCGATCTCCGGCGGCAATCCCGCCAGCATCGCATAGGCGAGGCTTTGCGGGATCAGCATGATCGTCACGATCAGGGCCGCAAGAAGATCGTTCGTCAGCGTGGCGCCGCTATAGTTGCGACCCCATTGGAGAATTGGGAAATAGCGCGCCAGCGTGTTCACGTCAGGCCCCGATCATGTGGGGCTTCACCATCCACTCGCGGCCCTTGAGCATGCCGTTCCAGTAAACCGGCGGCAGGATCGTATCCTTGAGAAGCCAGGACAGTCGCGACGGCCGCGTGCCGTCAATGAGCCAGTTGGGAAAGCTCGGCAGCAGCTTTCCACCGTAACCGAATTCGGCAAGCACGATCTTGCCGGCTTCAACTGTCAGCGGGCAGCTACCATAGCCGTCGTAGTCGGCCACAGGCGCAAGCCCTTCGAGCGCCGCGAGAACATTCACCGCCACAACCGGCGCCTGCTTGCGTGCAGCCGCCGCGGTCTTGGCATTGGACGCAGCACAGGCGTCGCCGAGCGCGAAGACATTAGCAAAGCGCGGATGCTGCAGCGTCGCCTCGTTCACTTCGATGAATCCAGACGCCGCCGCCAGAGGCGAGGTCCGAACGAAGTCAGGCGCGACTTGCGGCGGGACGACATGGATCATGTCGAACTTTTCTTCGACTTGCCGGGTTTCGTCGCCATGCTTTTGCTCAAACACGGCTGTCCTGGAAGCGCCGTCCACCGCGACTAGTTTCGACACGAAATTCAAGTGTGCGCCGTATCGTTCGACGTACTCCATGAGCGCCGGCACATACGTGGCGACGCCAAACAACACAGCGCCCGCCGTATGAAACTGCACGTCAATGCTTTCAAGGACGCGCGCCTTCTCCCAGCGATAGCAGGACAAGTACATCGCCTTTTGTGGCGCCCCGGCGCACTTGATCGGCATCACCGGCTGCGTGAACAACGCCCGCCCGCTCTTCAGCGTCTTCACGAGTCGGTTCGTGTATGGCGCAAGGTCAAAATCATAGTTTGAGGTGACGCCGTTGTGGCCGAGCGTGTCGATGAGGCCTGGAATGGCGGCCCAATCGAGCTTGATGCCGGGGCATGCGATCAGCACACGGTATGAAACGCGACCGCCATCGCAGAGCAGCACCTTGTTTTCTTCGGGCGCGAAGCCGCTTGCAGACGCCTTGATCCATTCAACGCCACGCGGAATCAGCTCCGCCTGCCGTCGCACCGTAAAATCACGGTCAAACACGCCCGCGCCGACCATTGTCCAGCCAGGCTGATAGTAGTGCGCTTCGCTCGGCTCGATGATGGCGATCGATGCGTCCCGATTACGCTTGCGGATGCTGGCAGCTGTAGCGATTCCAGCGCTCCCGCCGCCTACGATGACGATGTCATAGACACGCGAACCATGATTTGCAGGCCGCAGAGCGCCCGCCATCTCCGCGAGCTTGGCGGAACGCGCGCCCGATCGGCAATAGGCAAGAACGGGTCCAGGTAATGAAGCAAGCGCCTTCGCCATGGCCGCAGCGTCGCTCTCGCTCGCCGATCCCGAAACGACAGGGATATGAGCGAAGCCTAGGCCCGCAGCACGCGATGCGGATTCAATATCCCTCGCTGTGGGCTGTCGTTGCTCTTCCCCGTCGGGACGATTGCAGATGATCGACCGATAACCCGCGCGCGCGATCGCCTCGATGTCCGTCGGCAGTATCTGCGGGGACGTTGCGATGCCGGCGTTGAGGCGTTTGATATCCATCTTGGTTTCCTCCCGCATTCGCGGTGTTGCAGTCAGCGTGTTGTGAAACGATGCGCGGCCATGCCGCCAAACATGGCGAGCACGAAAATGCCCGCTTGAGCGGGAGCGATTGCAAGGTCCGCAAGCGCCGGTCCGGGGCAAAGGCCGCCTACCCCCCACCCTGCGCCAAAGAGCACGGCGCCAAGCAACAGGTTACGATCGAGCTTGGTCGTCGCCGGCACGTCAAAGCGCGTCTCAGCGAGTGGCTTCTGAAGACGGCTTTGAAAAAACCAAGCAATCGCCATCGGCAGCATGGCGCCGCCCATCACGAACGCCAGTGTCGGATCCCAGCGCCCGAACAGATCAAGAAACGCCTGAACGCGCGCTGGATCACCCATGCCCGAGACAGCAAGGCCTGCTCCGAAAAGCAGTCCAGCGATCAAGGCAATGAAGATCGGTCTCATTGGCCCTTACCGCGCGTCGAAAAGCCAAATGGCCTGTAAAGCGGACAAAAACCAAAGAAGCTGGTCAGGAGAAACACTGCCGCCAGGACGGCGAGGACGATCGCCAGCACGCCGCCAATGACGTTCATGTACCAAAGGACGCCGACTGTCAGTGCGAGTGCGACGCGCAACGCCCGATCGACCGCTCCCATGTTCATCTTCATATCGGTTCCTCCTCAGCTGCTTATGAATCCGAAGGCGCGCATCAGGCCCACCGTCACAAAACCGCTAGCCATGAACACTGCCGTCGCGACCAGTGATCGCTTTGATAGTCGCGACACGCCGCACACGCCGTGGCCGCTGGTGCAGCCCGATCCAAGCCGCGTGCCGAACCCGACGAGCATGCCAGCGATTGCGAGCTGCGCCGCAGAAGCGGGAAACTGTGTCTCGATCCCGCCGAGTAGCGTCGCGGCGAGTAGCGCGCCCAAAGGCAGACCAACGACGAACGCAATGGCGATGGTGCGAGGCGCTCCAAAGCTCGAAAGCCCCGTCGCGCGCGCAGCAAGCCCGCTTATGCCGGCGATGCGCCCCAGACCGAGCAGCATGATCGCGGCGGAGAGCCCAATCATGAGGCCGCCAAGAAAACCTTCGACCGGCATGGCGTGTGGAAACGCCGCAATCATACCGCGTTCACCGGAATTTTCAGGTAGACGACGCCATTCTCTTCCGCTTGCGGAAGATGACCCGCACGCATATTCACTTGGACAGATGGAAGAATAAGCCTCGGCATCGAGAGCGTCGCATCACGCGCTTCGCGCATGGCGACGAACTCGTCTTCCGTCACACCGTCGTGGATGTGAACATTCGCCTTTCTCTCGGCTTCGACCGTGCTCTCCCAGACATATTGATCGCGCCCACTTGGCAAATAGTCGTGGCACATGAAGAGCCGCGTATGCGGCGGCAGCGACAGGATGCGTCGCGCTGAGCGGTAAAGCGCACGCGCGTCGCCGCCCGGAAAATCGGCGCGCGCCGTGCCATAGTCTGGCATGAACATCGTGTCGCCGACGAACACGGCGTCGCCGATGACATAGGCAATACAGGCCGGCGTGTGGCCCGGCACATGCAAAACCGTGACGCTCAGATTGCCGATGGCGAACTGATCGCCGTCTTTCCAGAGCTGATCGAAATCGGATCCATCGCGCTGAAACTCGGAACCGGCGTTGAACAGTTTACCGAAGGTGTCTTGCACCGTGACGATGTGTTCGCCGATCGCGATCTTTCCGCCGATCTTCTTTTGCAGATAGGGCGCAGCGGAGAGGTGGTCGGCGTGGGCATGCGTCTCCAGCAGCCAATCCACGGTGAGACCGTTCTCGGTGACGTAGGCGATCACGGCGTCCGCTGAGCCGAACGTCGTTCTGCCGGAAGCGGGATCGAAGTCGAGAACGCTATCGATCACCGCTGCGCGGCGCGTTTCGCCGTGATGCACGACGTAAGTGACCGTGTTGGTCGGCTCATCGAACAGCGACTTGATGATCGGGACGTCCGCTTGCGCCGCGGAAACCTGGGCGCTTGCCTTAGCAAAGGCCGGATCAACCATAGGAGCCTCCTTCAACTTCTTATTTACATAAACTATGTAATTGTATAGATTGATTGCGTCAAGCCTCGCTCGGAGGCAATGCGACGAAATGGAAATTCCGCGCCCGATGACCGAACCGATTGTCAGCCCCGTGCAGCGGCCCGTACGCTTGGGAGACGTCGCCCCTGACTTCGTGGCCCGCTCGACCCGAGGCGAGGTGAAGCTGTCGTCCTTTCGGGGGCGATGGCTGATTTTCTTCTCGCATCCAGCTGATTTCACGCCGGTCTGCACGACGGAGTTCGTCGCCCTGGCCAGACGCCAGCAGGCGTTCGAGGCGCTCGACTGCGCCCTTGTCGGACTGTCCGTGGACAGCCTCTACGCGCACCTCGCTTGGGTGCGCGCGATCGAGGCCCAGTTTGGCGTCAAGATCGAGTTTCCGATCATTGAAGACCCCAGCATGGCCGTTGGCCGCGCCTATGGAATGATCGATGAAGCCAGCGCCGATGCGATGGCCATGCGATCAGCGTATTTCATCGATCCCGAAGGCATCGTTCGCGCGATCACCTGTTACCCCCATAGCGTCGGCCGCTCTGTCGATGAAATGTTGCGCATGGTCAGCGCTTTGAAGGCGGTGGAGGACGGTAAGGGTTTTGCGCCAGAGGGCTGGCAACCTGGGGCGGCGCTGCTGGAACTGCCGCCTGAAGAAAGCGCGCGCGTCGAGGCGGGGCCGGACTGGTTTTGCCGGGTGAAGTCATGACAGCCCTCTTCGAAGACCGCGACCTTGCCGCCAGCGTGTCGGAAAAGCTCAAAGTCTATGCGCAGCCGCAGCGTCTGATGATCATGAGCTGCCTTCTCGGCGGCGAGCGCAACGTCGCCGAGATTGGCGCAGCAACCGGAATTGGCCAACCAGCACTCAGCCAGCAACTCGCAGAATTGCGGCGCGCCGATCTTGTCAGCACACGCCGCAAGGCAAAGCAGGTCTGGTATGCACTGGCCAATGACGGCGTGCGGACGTGCGTTCAGAGCATGGAGGCCGTCTTCGGCGGCGCGGACGACGCGCCGCGTCTGATCGCGCCGCCGCCTCCCATCCGGACGCGAAAGACCGCAGCGGGCGTGGCTGGATTCGCAAAAATTACCCCTGGTTGACACTGCATCGGCGCGCTTTTGCGCCCGTCGGGCCACAATTCTTCAACACGCAATCACGTCTTATTTCACGAAATCCTGCAAATTAGGTGTCTTAACTTACATTTTCCTGCTATGTGCGCGCCTTATGGCGCAGCCCCTCGATGATTTGCCGGAAGTCTTTCTGTCCAGCGACGACCTGAGTTCGGCGGTGTCGCGGGCTGTCGCGGCGGGCGAGCTTCGCCAGCTCGGGCCCAGACTTTACACCAAAAACCTCGCCGACGCGCCTGAGATCGTCGTGCGCCGCAACGCCTGGCCGATCGTCGCGGCCTACGCGCCCGGCGCCCTCATCGCCGACCGCACCGCGCTGGAGAACCGGCCGGCTGAGGACGGGTCTGTCTTCATTATCGCCGCGCGGCGTCGCGATATCGAATTGCCGGGGCTTTGGATCAGGCCGCGCTTGGGGCCGGCGCCGATGGACGACGACCGGGCATTCATTGGCGGCTTGCGCCTGTCTTCACCGGGCCGGGCTTATCTCGACAACATGGCCCCCTCGCGAAAACGCGGCGGCGTCAGCCGGACCTTGAGCCGTGAAGAACTAGAGCTTCGTCTCGACGACATCATGCGCCGCCGCGGCGTCGAAGCGCTCAATCAAGTGCGCGACGAAGCCCGCCGCGTCGCCCCGCTGATCGGCCGCGAAGAAGAATTCGCGGCGTTCGACAAGCTCGTCGGCGCCCTGCTCGGCACGCGCGACGATGACCTCGTCTCCGATCGTGCGCGCGCACGCCGCACGGGCGCGCCGTTCGATCCCGACCGGATCGCGCTCTTCGAACATTTGCACCAGGAGCTGCAGAACACGGCATTGCCAAGTCGCCCCGCTGCGGCGCGCACTGGGGAAGCCAACGCCTCGCTCACCTTCTTTGAAGCCTATTTCTCGAACTTCATCGAAGGCACCGAGTTTGAAGTCGCAGAAGCAGCGGACATCGTCTTTAACAATGTCATTCCGGCAGACCGGCCCGAAGACGCCCACGACGTTCTGGGCACATGGCGGATCGTTTCCGATCCCGTTGAAATGGCCCGCACGCCGCAAACCGCCGATACGCTGTTTGATCTGATCAAAAAGCGGCACGCCATTCTTATGGAGAGCCGCCGCGACAAGCTGCCCGGCGCTTTCAAACAAGCCAGCAACCGCGCAGGCCAAACAATCTTTGTGGCGCCGGATCAAGTCGAGGGCACGCTAGCGCGGGGGTTTGAATTCTATCCGAGCCTCGCAACGCCGCTCGCGCGCGCGATCTATATGATGTTCCTGATTTCAGAAGTGCATCCCTTCGCCGACGGCAATGGGCGCATCGCCCGCATTATGATGAACGCCGAGCTTGTCGCCGCGGGCGAAGAACGGATCATCATTCCGACGATCTTCCGGAGCAATTATCTTCAGGCGTTGAAGGCCCATTCCCTGAGCCGTCACCCCGCCCCGATCGTGCGCACGCTCGACTTCGCGCAGAAATGGGTCGCCGCCATACCCTGGTCGGATCTGCAACGCTCCCAGGAGGCGCTGACGCGCGCCAATGCCTTCATGGACCCAACGGCCGCAGACGAAGCCGGCATCAGGCTCAGAATTCCGCAGCCCTATGAGTAAGGCCGGAACGCAATAGCGCATTTGCCATCGTGCTCGCCGGCGTCAAGGGACGGCATTCGCCTCTTCGCCCTGGACGCCGGCTTGTGCGCGATGGCGTCCTCGAAGGTGTCGGGACGTGGGAGCCACGTCCCGTTTCCATTCGACCTCGCGCCCTGCTCGGGCCGAGGTCGAACATGGGAGCATGATTTGCTTAGAAGAGATCGCGCTGACGTTCGTCGGGACGGCGCGTGCGTTTGATGCGCTTGGGCTGCGGGCGTGCTTTCGCCATGGCGGCGATGCGTTTGTTGCGTTGGCGCTCTTCTTCAAACTTGCCCCGTCCCGCAAACTGCATGAGCGCGTCCTCAAGCTTGCCGAGATCGGCCTTCCGCCAGAACACCATGTTGCGGACAATGACCGGCGCGGGGAAACCGGGAAGGTTGCTGCGGCGCGCGCGCCAGAGCGTGGCAAGGCTTACGCACAGATCGTCCGCCACCACTTTCTGCGGCACGAGATCAGGCGGAACCTTCATCGTCCGCGATCTTCCCGATAGGGGCGAAGCTCAATGTCGCGCGTCACCAGCAAACGCACGGCGCCGCCGGCGCGGATGCGGATGGTGGGCCTCACCCCGAGTTCGCGATCGACAATGCGCCCGCCCGTGCGCGCGGCCTCCGACGCCGCCGCATCGCCGACACTCTGCGCGAATGAGTTTTCATCGTCGTCCTCGGCATTGTCGGCGATCACGCTGATAATGGCGGAAAGCCCGAT
>JANRIP010000013.1:0-20049 GCA_033764855.1 Hyphomonadaceae bacterium
ACGAGCGCGACGCCGCGTTCAAGCGCGGTTTGGGTGAGGGGTGAGAGCGCAGGCGCTTAGCGATCGCGCTCATACCCCTCATCCGGCTTCGCACTACGTGCTCAGCCACCTTCTCCCACAAGGGGAGAAGGACGAGTCCGCTTCGGGCCAAGAGCGGACGCTCAGCGCGTCTTGTGCCCTTGGTCACATCGCCCCGGGCGGGGTGTGGGTAGGTTTGCTTATCGAAGCGATGACGCTTCGAGTTGAGGAGCAACCCAGATGACCAAGTTTTACGCTCTGATCGCCGCCTGCGCAGTGTTCGTTCCGGTGGCCTACGCCACGCTCGCACAAGCCGCGCAAATCGTCGCCTGATCGGCCCCGCCCTCCAGTTTGAAAGCCAAGCCCATGACCAAGTTTTACGCCCTGATCGCCGCGTGCTGTGTGTTCGCGCCAGTTGCTTACGCCACCCTCTCGCAAGCTGCGCAAATCGTCGCCTGATACCCCGCGACAAAGACGATTTGACAGCAGCCGCCTGAAGGCCGCCGAGGGTGCTCCCCCCTCGGCGGCCTTTTTGTTGTTCGAAAAAAAGGGCGGCCGTTGGGCCGCCCTTTGAGTGGGTGAACGTAATGTCAGAGGAGGGAGAATCAGAAGTTGAAGCGCAGGCCCGCTTCCACAACGGAAGATCTGTTCTCGATGTCGAGCGACGCGGGGAAGAGGTCCACGCTGGTCTCGACATCATCGGTGCCGCGATAGCGATATTGCGCGAACAGCGCCATGCGGTCGCTGAAATCGTACGTGGCGCCCGCGATCAATTGATAAGCCAGCACAGTGTCGTCGTCATCGACGATGCCGACACCCGACGGCTTGTATTCAACATTGACCATGCCAACGCCGAGACCGCCGCCGATATAGGGCGTGAAGGCGCCATATTGCGTGAAGTCGTAATAGACATTCGCCATCAGGAACGTGGTGTCGACCGAACCTTCGCCGTCATCGACGACCGCGCCGACCGTAGCGCCCTGAGCCGGCGCGCCGCTGATCAACACGCCGACATCTTCATTGTCGAGCGGAATGCCGCCGGCCTGCACATTGTTGTGCGTGTCGATGTCGTTGCTTTGATACGCGAGTTCGATTTCACCGCGGAAGGCCGTGCCGAAGCGGCGCCCGATCGCGGCGCTTGCGGTGTAGCCGGTTTCGAACTCAGTGGTCCAACCCACGCTGGTTCCGCTTGGCAGCGGGGTGTTGTTCGGGATGGTCGTGCCGGTGCCGGTCAGGAAGTCGCTGGTGAACGCGCCGCTATTGTCGGAATCGCCCAAGAACGATGCGCCAACGCTGACCGAGCCGTAATAATCCTGCGCAATCGCTGGCGTGGCGCTGAGCGCCGCCGCAAACGCGGCCAGCCGCAGGACTGAACTGAACTTCGTCATGAGAGTCCCCTTCGGAGTGGAGCCGTTGCTGGCTCGCTTTGCTGCTGCAAACGCCAGCACTTACGCGAGCGCGCACGCGTCAGATCACTGACGATGCGTTGCGATGCAGCGTTGCGGTATCTCTTTGCAGACAGGCGCGCAGTGTTCGCCTTAGAGGCGTACGCTCAGGCTTAACGCGCCGAAATCTTGCCGCGCGTCCTGGGACTCAAATTCGTCCGTGCGCACAACGTAGGTGTAGGCGAGGCGGAAGGCGCCGCCGGAGATCGAGAAGCCGGTTTGGAAATCCGCCACGTAAGGAATCCGGTCTACGGACGCGCTGTCTTCGAATGTATTGCCGTCGAGAAACAGATCGCGCGCCACTGCCCGGCCTTGCACGCCGGCGAAAATGCTCCACGACAACGGCCCGCCCACAAAATGCTCAACGCCCGCAAGCGAGGGACGCACGCGCGGCGGGCCGTAATCATTATCGATCCGATAGCCGATACGCGCTGCAAGGCCTGCGCGCGCTTCGGTGCGCAGGGTGCCGAGTGTGAGCCCAGCGCTTGGGGTTAGATCGGCCTCCAAGCCGCCGGGCACGTCGATGAAGGCGCGCCAAGCGCGCCAGCGCCGATCGAAAGAAGCGGCGAAGGCAAATTCGTCGTTGAGCTGGCTGTCCCAGCCCTGAGGATCGGGCGCATCGAGAATGCGGTGGATGCCGCGCTGCGCCTCCTCGCCGAGCGCCGAGGGACCCACCAGGCCGAACTCAAACTCATAAGTATCGAGGAAACGCGGCGCGCGTCCGGCGCGCGGATCGTCCTCCGCCGCAATCATGATCTGCGCATACAGCCAGCCGGCATAAGGGTGCTGATCGGGCGGAGCGGGGACCGCGTCGATATCCTCCGGCGTGAAGATCGATTGGCCTAAAGCAAAGCCCCAGAAATCTGGGTCGGAGCCCGAGACGGCGCGGGTGAAATCACCCACGTCCTGCATCCAATCCGGCACGCTGGAGGCTGGCGACACATATGCCAGCTTAATGCCGGAGGTGTAATTGCGGTCATCGCCTGTCGCGAGGCTGTCATTCTCCACCACCAGGGAAAACACGCCCTTATCACGCGCGCCTTCGCTTGCGGTTTCCGGCGCCAGCTCCTGGGCGCGCGCACCGACTGGCGCGCACGCCAGCATTGCCGCGCCCGCCATCAGGATCAGGCGATGATGTCCGGCGTCAGGCGGTCTTCGATCCATTGAATTTGGTCCTTCAACACCAGCTTGCGTTTCTTCAAACGCGCCAGCTGCAGCGCATCCCCGCTTTGCTCCTGCAACGCCATGATCGCGCTGTCGAGCGCGCGATGCTCTTCGCGCAATTCATGCAGCCGCGCTTTCATGGCGCGCTTTTCCGGCGTGTCGTTGATGTCGAAGCCAAATTCGGCGTCATCGCCGTCGGCCATGAGGTTCCAGCCCAGTTCTGAACGGCCCGGACTGGCCGCGTTGCAAGCTAAGCCATGCTTGCCGAGGGGTGTAAAGCAGGCCCGACGACGTTTAATTTTCAAGCTTTATGAGTGTTTTCAAGGCGCCCGGCGCGAGCCGGCCGAGATACGACAAACGATTGTTAATTTTATAACAGATGTAAGGAGACAAGCTTGGGTTTTGGCGCCATGCTTCAGATCAGCCAAGCAGAGGAGGCGCCTCAATGGCTATCGAGCAGCGTTTACGCGAACTCGACGCCCGTCATCGGGACTTAGATCATGTCATCGAAGCAGAGGCCAAAAGGCCGGCCGTAGATCTCGTACGGCTTTCGGCGATGAAACGCCAAAAACTGAAGATCAAAGAAGAAATCGAGCAGATCCGACAGCGGCTAAGCCACTAGTCCGTGTCAGTTCTTGTGCGCTCGCGCGCTGCCTCAAGATGAAGCGGCGCGCAGAAGCGCTCATTCATCCGCGGTCGTATCTTCGAGCGATTGCGCGTACGTTTCCGGCGGTACGGTTTCCTGCGCCGCTTTCAGCGTGCGCCCCTCGGCCTTTGCGGCGCGCGCGTCAGCCCGTTGTTTCGCTGCAGCAGCCTCGGACACGACTCGATCCAACTCAATCTGCGTGCACAGTCCAAGCGAGACCGGATCGACCGGCTTGATGTTGCTGGCGTTCCAGTGAGTGCGGTTGCGCACCTGGTCGATCGTGGCCTTGGTCGTGCCGATCAGCTTCACAACTTTTGAATCCGGGATTTCCGGGTGGTTCTTGAGGAACCAATAGATCGCGTCCGGGCGGTCGCCGCGACGCGCGATCGGGGTGTAGCGGGCGCCGCGCTTTTTCACTTGCGGAATATCGATGCGCTTCTGCTCGAGCGGTTTCAGCTTGTAGGCGGGATCGGCCTCGCCCTTGGCGATCTCCTCGCGCGAGAGGAAGCCGCCAGCGATCGGATCGACGCCGCGTATGCCCTTGGCCACGTCTTCATTGGCGATACCTTGCACTTCAAGATGATGCAGGCCGCAAAAGTCGGCGATCTGGTCGAAGCCGAGCGAGGTGTTTTCAATCAGCCAAACGGCGGTCGCCTTCGGCATCAGGACGTTTTGAGACATAGCGGGGCTCCAAATATGCGAAAGCGCCCGGCGACGTCGCCAGGCGCTGGGGCCATCTGGTGCAACGGGCTGACCGGGCGCTGGCCGCGGATCAGTTGAAGGCGATATAGCGTTGGTATTGAGGGAAGGGAAGGCTGGAATGTCTGCTGGAGGCGGTCGGAACGGAAGTTTCGCCTGGTGGTTTACGGCTTATGCAGCCAGCCAAGCCCACGTCCGGCCAACCGCCAGCAAGCAGCGAGCCCACCCCGCCCGAGCGGAGCAGGGGCGGAAATCCAATGTCGCCGAGGAAGATGTGTTCAGCGGCGCCGAGCGCGTGAAACAGGGCGCAGCGCCAAGCGCACCCAGCGCCAAGCCCTAAGCCTCAGGCCTTTGAGATAAACAGCGTGAAGGGCTGATAATCTTCTTCGTCAGTCTCGCCGGCTAAGTGCATCTGGCCGATGGCGACGACCGTGCCTTGCTTCTTATTCTTCACCGCGCCGTTCAGTTCGTAGGCGACGTGGCCGCGTTCGAAGATCTCACGGTCCGCATATTCGAAGAAGGCGGCGACGACTTCATCAGCCGGCTTGGTCATCAGCTCTTCGCGATGCTCGAAATTGTACGCGCCTTCGCCGCCTGTCACCGAATCCAGCATGCGCACGTGATAGCGAGCCATAAACGCCTCCGCAGAAAGGCGGTGTGTGGCGTAGTTTTGTGAAAATCGCGCGACAGCTAGACGCAATTACACGGTGAGAACGATCTTTCCCGCATGTTCGTCAGATTGCATGCGCGCGTGCGCAGCCTCGGCGTCACCGAGTGGGAATGTGCTGTCTATGATCGGCTTCACTTTGCCGGCTTCGATCCAGGGCCACACCACGCGCTCGACTTCGCGAGCAATGCGGGCTTTTTCTTCTTTGGGACGCGAACGTAGAGTCGAGCCGGTGAGCGTCAGGCGCTTGAGCATCAGGCGCATCAAGTTCACTTCCGCTTGCGGTCCCTTTAGGAAGGCGATCATCACGCAGCGCCCGCCATCGTTGAGCACATTAATATTCTTTTGCGTGTAGGGGCCGCCGACCATGTCGAGGACGACATCGGCGCCGCCATTATAACGGACGATGCTCTCGAAATCCTCGTCGCGATAATTAATGGCGCGCGCGGCGCCCAAATCTTCGCAGAGCCGGCACTTGGCGGCGTCGCCCGCTGTGGCGAACACTTTGGCGCCGTGGGCGCGCGCCATCTGGATCGCGGTGGTGCCGATGCCGGATGCGCCGCCATGCACGAGCAGGGTCTCCTCCGGCTTCAGCGCACCCGCCTCGAACACATTGGCCCAAACGGTGAAGACGGTTTCCGGCAGAGCGGCGGCGTGTTCGAGGCTGAGCCCCTTCGGGACCGGAAGTGTCGCGCCCTCGTCGGCGAGCGCGTATTCGGCATAGCCGCCGCCAGCGAGCAAGGCGCAGACTTTATCGCCTTCCTTCCAGCGCGTGACGCCCGGGCCGACGCCGGCGATTTCGCCCGCCACTTCGAGGCCCAGTGTTTCAGGCGCGCCGGGCGGCGGCGGGTAGAGGCCGGCGCGCTGCATCAAATCGGGGCGGTTAACCCCCGCAGCGGTCACGCGGATAAGGATTTCGCCCGGCCCCGGGGTCGGTGGGGAGAACACTGCTAGGTGCAGCGGCGTATCAGCGCCATGGACGATCTTGCGCATTCTGAACTCCGGCGAAAACCGAGCCTTAAACCTGGGGCTGCTTTACGCTAAGATGACGGCGGAGGTCAGGCCATGTTCGACGATGATCCTTTCGCCCCTGCGGCCAAGAAGGCGCTCTCGCTGCAAGCGCAGCTGGAGAATGCGTCGATCACGGAACTCGAGAGTCGGATTGAGCGCCTGCGCGAGGAGATCGCCCAGTGCGAGCGCGCCATCCAGGCCAAGCGCGCCCAACGTGCGGCGGCTGACTCCGTGTTCGGCGCCAGGCCGTCCTAGCATTTCATGGTAAAGTCGCGCCCTGCAGAAGCCCCGGCCCGCCATTTGCGAAGTGCGGGTCCATGACCGAAACGAAGCAGCAAACCCCTCAGGCGCGTAAAATCGACGCGAAAAAGGCGATGGACTTCGCCCGCTCCGAGCTTTTCGACCGCACCTTCAAGGAAGGCATGGCGCTGGTTGAAGAGACGGCGGCCTATCTCGATGGGCCTGGCCGGGCGGCGTCGAAGCGGCTCTCGCGCGCGGCGGCTCTGGCCTATGCCGGCGAAAGCATGCGCCTCACCACCAAGCTGATGCAGGTGGCCTCGTGGCTGCTGGTGCAGCGCGCCGTGCGCGATGGGGAGATTGGACTGGTTGAGGCGACCAACGAAAAATACCGTCTGATCTCGCGGGAAGACCAGCCAGCGCCGGGCTTTGCCGGCTCGGACGACCTTCCTGAAGCGCTGAAAGCGCTCATGGCCCGCGGCAGCGCCATCTACGACCGCGTGCGCCGGCTGGACGAGACCATGTATGAGGCTGGCGAAGACGCGCCGACCAATGCCGTCAATGATCAGCTCGCGCGCCTGCAAGCTGCACTCATCTCCCGCGAAATCTAACGTCAGCTCACCAAAACCAAAAACGCCCTCACGCGATCACATGAGGGCTTTTCTGTTCATCTTTTGGCGTCGGCGCCACCGCGCCAGAAATAGCCTGCGCTATTTCTTTTTCATGAACCCGCCGAACTTGTCGTTGAAGCGCGAGACGCGACCGCCCCGATCCAGAATTTGCTGGGATCCGCCGGTCCAGGCCGGGTGGGTCTTGGGGTCGATTTCCAGCGCCAGGTTCGCGCCTTCCTCACCGTAGGTCGAACGGGTCTTGTAGGTGGTCCCATCCGTCAGCTGGACGGTTATGAAATGGTAGTCGGGATGGCCTTCGGCTTTCATGGCCTCAAAATCCTGGCGGCGAAAAACGGAAGCGGCGCTGATACAGGAATGGGTGCGCCAGGGCAAGGGGAGCGCCGTGTCAGGCTGCCGCCGCGCCCCTAAATTGTGGCCAGGCCTGGAAAATGACCCGGAAGGCAGAGCGGAGGAACAGGGCGGCGATCACCCCGGCGACGAGAATATCAGGCCAGGCGGCCCCAGTCGCAGCCACGGCGCCCGCAGCGGCGATCACGCCGATATTGGCGATAACGTCATTGCGCGAGCATTCAAAGGTTGAGGCCATGTTCACGTCCTGGCTTCGAAAGCGCCAAAGCAGGGCTAGGCAGACGGCGTTGGCGGCCAGTGCGATGGCGGCGGTGACCAGCATGAGGTCCGAGGCAGGCGGTATTCCGCTCGTAAGCTTGACCACGATCTGAACCAGCACGCCCAAACCGAAGAACAAAATGAAGCCGACCTTGGCGAGCGCAGCGCCGGCCTTCCAGCGCGCGCCGCGGTCGAGCGCATAGAGGCTGAGGCCATACACTATGGCGTCGCCCAGCATGTCGACCGAATCCGCCATAAGCGCCGCCGAGCCGGCGATCAGCCCGGCGCCGAATTCACCCACGAACATGAGGGCGTTAATGGCGAGCACAATGAGCAGGACGCGGCGCTGTTCGCGCTGACGCGCAAGGTTTTCGAGTTCGCACCCCTTGCTTGAGCAGCAATCACCCATGCAGAAAACATAGACCAGCTGGGCGCGACCGCAACACATGAAAGAGCCACATTGAATTTGTCCCTCACCAGCTTTGGCGGCGCGGGCACGGTCACGGGCTCCAAGCACCTGATCGAGGCGGATGGCGCGCGCATTCTTTTGGATTGCGGCCAGTTTCAGGGCCTCAAAGTGCTGCGCGAGCGGAATTGGGAGCCGCTTCCGGTCGCGCCTGGATCGATCGACGCAGTCGTGCTGACTCACGCCCACCTGGATCATAGCGGCTATCTGCCGGTCCTGGTGCGCGATGGCTTCAAAGGGCCGGTCTATTGCACCGCCGCGACGGCCGATCTCACGGAAATCCTGCTCAAGGACAGCGCCGAGATCGCTGAAAATGACGCCGCTTACGCCAACCGCAAAGGCTTCAGCAAACACCAGCCGGCCCTGCCGCTGTTCACACACCGCGACGTAGAGCAGGCATTGGAGCGCTTGCGTCCGGTCGCATGGCACGAGGAGCATTTGCTTGGTTCCAACGCGACGCTGAAATTCAGGCGCGCCGGGCACATTCTTGGCGCCGCTACGGCGGAGTTGTGCATTGGCGGGCGCGTCATTGTGTTCTCCGGCGATCTCGGCCGTTTCGGCGATTCCGTCATGCTCGACCCAGAGCCAGTGGAGCGCGCCGACTATCTTTTGGTTGAGTCCACTTACGGCGATCGGGTCCACGCCAAGGGCGATCCACTCGAGAGCTTGGGGGCGATGATCGAAGCCGCCACAGCGCGAGGCGGAACGGTGGTGATCCCGGCATTCACGGTTGGGCGCGCGCAAGTATTGCTGCACCATTTGTGGAAGCTGAAGCAGGCGGGGCGGCTTGGCCTCACCCCGATCTTTCTCGACAGCCCGATGGCGATCAGGGCCACAGACTTATTGTGCCGGCATCTTAAGGACCATCGCTTGCCGGCAGATGAATGCCGCGCGGCCAGCAAGGTTGCGACCTATGTGCGCGATGTCGAAGCGTCGAAGGCTTTGACCGCAAATCATGTGCCCAAAGTCATCATCGCCGGCAGCGGCATGGCTACGGGCGGACGGGTGTTGCATCACATCAAAACGTTCGGTCCAGATCCGCGGAACTTGATCTTGTTTGTTGGTTTTCAAGCGGCGGGCACGCGCGGCGCGAATCTGTTGGCCGGTGCGACCGAACTCAAGATGTTCGGAGCTTGGGTTCCCATGCGTGCGCAAGTCGCCAACATGCCGGAGCTTTCCGCGCACGCCGACGCCGATGAAATCGTGCAATGGCTGGGCTTGTTCAAAGCGCCGCCGCGCCGCACCTTCATCGTGCATGGCGAGCCGCCTGCGGCGGACGCGCTGCGCGTCAAGATCGGACGCGAATTGGGATGGAAGGCGTCCGTGGTCGACAGCCAGCGCGCTTATAGCCTCTAGCGGCCCTTAGCTGGAGAGTGGCAGCGGAGCGGGCTTGGGCGGCTGCGGCACCGGCGCGAGGCGCAGCAGGATCGGGTTGAGCGCGATCGAGATCAGCGAACTCGCCAGCACCAGATTGTAAGTCTCTGGCTGCATCACGCCGAGTTGGAGGCCCATCCCGGCCAGCACGAAAGAGAACTCTCCCGTTTGCGCCACGGCGATGGAAACGAAAGTCGCCACCGGTTTGCTCTGGCCGGTCAGGCGCAGCGGGATATAGGCCAGCACCGCTTTGGCCACGATGGTGACAAACACAATGGCGGCGAGGGCTACCGGCTGACGCAAGATCACGCCGGGGTCAAACAACATGCCCACCGCCACGAAGAACAGAACCGCGAACGTGTCGCGCAGCGGCAGCGAATCCTCGGCCACGCGGTGGCTGAATTTGGTGCCGTTTAAGACAAGCCCGGCCAAGAATGCGCCGAGCGCGAAGCTGGCGTCGAACCAGGTGAAGGCGGCGTAGGCGACGCCAAGCGCCAGCGCGAGCGTGCCCAAGGACATCAGCTCGCGCGATTTGGCGTGCGCCACCTGCACGATCAGCCATGGAAATACGCGCGCGCCCACCACCAGCATCAGCGCGACGAACGCGGCGATCTTTGCCAGCGTAATGCCGACAGCGCTCAAAAGCCGCAGCGGATTGGCCGCAGCGACATCGCCGCTAATGGCGGCGACGAGGGCAGGCAGGATGACGATGGTGAGGATGATGAGCAGGTCCTCAACCAGCAGCCAGGAAATGCCGACCCGCGCTTCTTCGCTTTTGAGCATGCGCCGATCTTCTATGGCGCGCAGGAAGACAATCGTGCTGGCGACAGAAATTGTGGCGCCGAGTAGGGCGCCCTCGACGAACGGCATGCCCAGCGCCCAGCCCGTCATCGCGCCAACCAATCCGACCGCCAGAGTTTGCGCCACCGAAGCCGGCACGGAGGTGAGGCGCATGGACCAGATATCGTCGATCGAGATTTTCAGCCCGATGCCAAACATCAGCAGGATGACGCCGATTTCGGAAAGCTGCAGCGCCATTTCGACGTCGGCTTCAAAGCCGGGCGAATGCGGACCCACCACGAAGCCGGCGAGCAAATAGCCCATAATGGGAGAGAGTCGCAGCCGGCTGGCGGCGAAGCCAAATAGGAAGGCGAGCACGATCGCGGCCACCAGGGTCGTGATCAGGCTGTATTGCTCCATCTGTACTCGTGTCCTCGCGCGTCGCTCCCCTTCGCTTGCCACGGGAGCGCCGGTTTGTCGCGGCTAAACCATGATGTGGCTGGTGATTGCCGGGTTCACGGCGCAACGAGCGCCGGCGACGACGCAGGGCGGCGGCTAGAGCCCGACTTTTTCTACCGCAACGCTTTGGCGTTGCCCCAAAGCTTCAACCGAAAAGCCCTCAATGCTTTGCGAGAACATGGCGCAGTAATTCAACTCCGCGCGCAAATGCAGGAAGGCGGCGCCCAAACCAATCGCGGCGCGGTCCATGAATACGAATTCGCGCGGGATCAGCACGGGGCCGAGCGTCTTCAAGCGCCGGCGCACTTCAATCGCTTCTTTGCGGCCGTACTCGCCGGGTGCGACTTGATCGGCGATGGTGCGCACGCGGTCATCCAGCATCGGCCCGTAGATAAAGCGCGCCCACAGCGTCAGCGCTTCGATCAGTTCGGCATTGAGGTTTTTAAAGCCCCACACCTCATAAGCATGCGCGATCTGGTCTTTGTCCTCGGCTTTAAGGCCGCGGTAGAGGCCGACCACGCCATCGAGGAAACGTGGCGGAAAGATACGCACACACCCGAAGTCAAGGAGATGCAGGCGCTCTGCATTCTCCGTGAGTGCGTAATTGCCAAGGTGTGGGTCACCGTGAATGACGCCATAATGCGTCATGGGCCCCCACCAGGCTTTGAATATGAGCTCAGCGATGCGGTTGCGAGTTTCTTGAGGCGCGTCGAGCCAATGCATCAGCCCGCGCCCGTCAAGCCAAGTCATGGTCAGCAGCCGCTTGGTGGAGAGCTCCTCCAACGGCTCAGGCGTTTTGATGCGCGCATCCTCCGCCAGCATGTCGGCGAACAAGCGCATGTGTTTCAGCTCGCGCGCATAATCGAGCTCTTCGCGCAGGCGCTCGGTGACTTCCTCGATCGCTTCGGTGGAATCGATCGAGCCATCCATCGATCTGAACAAGCCCAGCAAAGTGCGCAGCTGGCTCACATCGGATTCAACCGCGCTCGCCATTTCCGGGTATTGCAGTTTGCAGGCGAGGGTGCGCCCGTCATGCGCCACGGCGCGGTGCACTTGGCCGAGTGACGCAGCGGCGGCCGCCTCATGCTCGAAACTCTTGAACTTCGTTTGCCAATCGGGCCCCAGTTCGGCGCGCATGCGGCGCTGCACGAACGGCCATCCCATGGCCGGCGCTTGGGCCTGCAATTTGCGGAACTCTTCCGCATAAGCCTCCGGCAATAGGTCCGGAATAGTGGCGAGCAATTGCGCCACTTTCATCAGCGGGCCTTTGGATTTGCCCAAAGCGGCGCGCAGAGCTTGCGCAAGCCGGGTCTGATCCGCGCCCATGAGTCGCGCGCCGACTGCGCCGGATATGTTCGCGCCAACTTGCGCCACCCGGCCAATACGGGCGGTGAAGCGATTGCGTTCGGGATCGGAAAAATCGGTCAAAGCGTGGCGGGTATGGTGAACATAGGCTTTAGATAGAGCTACCAGCGCTTTACGAAAATCGCTTTTGGCTGTGCCATTTTAACGCGACCTCCACCTCTTATCCTTATGGTCCCGTCAATATCAGCGGTCCCATCAGAGGATCGCCAAAGAAAATTGGTGGGACATGGGTAAGACGATCCTGATCGTTGATGACGATCCGGCGCAACGGCGCCTTTTGCAAGCTTCTGTGGAGCGCAACGGCTTCGCCACGCGTACGGCGGAAAACGGCGCGAACGCTGTCGCGTCGGTTGAAACGCATCAAGACATTGATGTGGTGCTGTTGGATCTCGTCATGCCGGGCATGTCGGGGCAGGAAGCGCTAAAAGAAATTCGTGCGCGTCGTCCGGAATTGCCGTGCATTGTGCTGACGGCTTCTGGCGGCATCGATACTGTCGTGCAGGCCATGCAGGCTGGCGCTTCCGATTTCTTCGTGAAGCCCGCTTCGCCGGAACGCATGCTGGTGTCGATCCGCAACGCGCTCGACATGAGCAACCTCAAAACCGAAGTGGTTCGCCTCAAGAAGAAGGCTTCGGGCCAGCTTTCGTTTGACGATATGGTCGCCGCCGCGCCTGTGATGGGCCCGGTTGTGCGCATGGGCCGTCGCGCCGCTGCGTCGAACATTCCTGTGCTTATTACGGGCGAAAGCGGCGTCGGCAAAGAATTGCTGGCGCGCGCGATTCAGGGCGCGAGCGAACGCGCTGGCCGCCCGTTCGTGACGGTCAATTGCGGCGCTATTCCCGAGAATCTGGTGGAGTCGATCCTGTTCGGCCACGCCAAAGGCTCGTTCACCGGTGCGGTCGACAATCATGCCGGCAAGTTCGTGGAAGCCAATACGGGCACGCTTTTCCTCGATGAAGTCGGCGAATTGCCGCTCGATGCGCAAGTGAAGCTGCTGCGCGTGCTGCAGGAAGGTGAAGTCGATCCGATCGGCGCCAAGCGGCCGGTGAAGGTCGATGTGCGCATTATCAGCGCCACCAATAAAGACCTAGCCAAGCTTGTCGCCGATGGCGCCTTCCGCGAAGACCTGTTCTATCGCCTCAACGTGTTCCCCATCGAGGCGCCGCCGCTGCGCGAGCGCCGCGAAGACATTCCATCGCTGGTCGCGCGCTTTATCTCGCGCTTCAACGCGGAAGAGGGCCGCTCCGTGCGCGGCGCCTCAGACGCGACCATGCAGATGCTGCTGAACTATGAGTGGCCAGGCAATGTCCGCCAGCTTGAGAATGCCGTGTTCCGCGCGGTGATCTTGTGCGAAGGCGAGCTGCTGCAGCCGGAAGACTTTCCGCAGATTTCAGGCCTGAAGCCACTGGCTGCCGCCAATGACGCCCTGCCGCTCGATCTGCCACGGCCCGCCAATGATCACGCCCCCGCCGGTCTGACCCTAAGTCATGTCGTCAGCGCCGCGCAGGAGGTGCAAGTGTCGCCCGTGCTCGTCTTCGATACGGACGGCCATTTGCGCCGCCTGGAGCAGATCGAACGCGATCTCATCGAATTGGCGATCGATCATTATGCCGGCCACATGTCGGAAGTGGCGCGCCGGCTCGGAATCGGCCGCTCGACGCTTTACCGCAAGCTGCGCGAGTACGGCCTGGAGGAGAAGGCAGCGGCCGAAGGCTGACGCCGAATTCCCCCAAAAGGCGCCATTTGCTGTGGCGCCCTGACTACATGTTAGCGCGTGAATATCACATATGCGCGAGCGGATGTCGCGCCCGCTTGACCGAGTGTGTAACGCTCAATACGTGCACTGCGTAAAGCTCGTTACACAACCCGCTCGGGGGAAATTCCATGAAGAAATTCGCTTTTATTGGCCTTTTGGCGCTCGCTGCGGCCGCGCCGGCCTTCGCCCAAGAGGCCGCCGCGCCGGTCGAAGCCACCGTTGTGACCGTCGCCTCGGCGCCGCAAGCCGCTCCGCTCACGATCGAACGCCGCGAAATGGTGCTCGCCGCCAGCGGCGCCCGCGTGGGTGACGTGATTTCGCTCAACGCTGACGGCTCGCCGCGCGTGATCTTTGAGCAGAAGGTCGTCTCCATCCCGCTCAGCACGCTGAGCCGCACCGATGGCCGCCTGGTCACCAGCCTCAGCTTCCGCGAATTGCGCGCGATGCAGAACTGAGACATGCCGAAGCCGGGGAGGGCCTTAGCGCTCATCCCCGGCGCGCTTGGCTTTCTTCCAGCCGAGCGGCTTCTTGGTCGTCAGGCCCTTGCGCTTCTTGCCGCGGGCTTTGGCGGCGATTTCCTTGAGCTTGGCCGTTTGCAAGGTGGAGAGCGCCTCTTCCTTGCCGCCCTTGGCGAGATTGTGGAAGGCCGAGCCGTATTTCTCGAGCCGCTGATCCACCTCGGTCAGAAATTCGCTTTCCCACTGCGAATAATCGACTGCGCCTTCGCCCGGTTTGAGCTCGCCGGTGTCGGGATCGATCACTTCTTTCCCGTCGCCCTGCGCCGCGAGCTTGCGGATCAGCCGCAAAGCTTTGCGCGTGCGCTTGGGGTCGACCTCTCGCGGCATTGTAGGGGTTAGGTTCTAGGGATTAGGGACTAGGGGTGCAAACGCCGCCCTAATCCCTAGTCCCCAGCACCTCGTCCCTAAATCTCGCCCAGCGCGTGGAGATAGAGCTCGCGCACTTGTTCCTGCTCTTCGCGCTCTTGACGGTCCTGTTTGCGCCATCTCACCACTTGGCGGAGCACTTTGGAATCGAAGCCCAGGCTCTTCGCTTCGGCGTAGGTTTCCTTGATGTCGTCAGCGACCGATTTCTTCTCTTCTTCCAGCTTCTCAATCCGCGCCACCAGCTGACGCAGCTTTTCGCGCGCAGTTTGGGTCAGCGCTTGCGGCGCCGCAGTTTCGGTTTCCTGGATCCCACCAAAGTCAGCCATGACGTCCTCATCTCGGAGAATCGATTCGTTGCTCGACTCTAACCTTCGTGATGGGCGCTCGCCATGGCGTGGGCGCGCGCGACTGCGGACAACACCAAATCCGTCCGCAGCCGATGTGGCATGTGCCCCGCATCTGGGGCTGTGACTAACTCGACCGCCGGTAGGTCGCGCGCCAATCCGCGCGCATGTCGCTTGGGCGAAACGACTTTATCCACATCGCCGGTGATGACGATGGCGGGTGTGAATATGTCCGGATAGCGTGGCGCCTGCGCGGCGAATTCATCATTGGTGGCGCAGACATCGCGCGCGCTGGCGCGAAATGCGCCCGGGCGAAAAATAAGTCCGACGCCCGCATCGTCATAATAGTTTTGTGGAACTTGGCTCGGGTAAAAATTATTGGCGACGCTGCCCTTGCCGACAATCGGTCCCAGCCAGGGAATGAGCAGCGTGCAGAACAGATCGCCGAGTATGGGGGCGGAGGAGAGGCGCGCCCACCAGGCATTTTTGCCCGGATAGGGATGGCTCGCCGGAGCGATCAAAACCAAACCGCGCACCAGCAATGGCGCTTCAAGCGCAAGCCGCAAAGCAACCGCCGCGCCGAGCGAGTGCGCTACAATCAGCGCCGGGCCTTTTCCAGTTGCATGGAGAACATCCGCCGCCATGTGCGCTTGCAGCGCCAATGTATGTGCATTTCGGCGCGGACGGGTGGAGTGACCATAGCCCGGCCTGTCAAAGGCGATCACGCGATGATCTTGGGCCAGCGCGTCGGCGAGCGGGCGCCAAAGCTCACGCAGATTGGCGCTGGCGCCATGAATGAGCAGAATCCGCGGCGCGTCTTCGGGGCCGGCTTCGCGCACGTGCACGCGCGCGCCTTGGCTCTCAATGAAGCGCCCCTCGGCGGGCCAAAGCCGTTCGACCCGGCGCGTGTAGGAGTCCGCGTAAGCCAAAGCAGCCGCTGCAAGTGCGACCGCCAGGAGGGCGGCCGCGATTAGCGCCATCATGCGTCGCGGCCGTCGACACGCGGCTCAAGCCGGGCGACGCCGCGGCGAGCGGATTCGTAATGCGGGTTGATGGCGAGCGCGGCGCGGAAAGCTTCCAGCGCGCTGCGCTCCTGGCCGAGTTCTTCATAAATGAGACCGAGACCGGCGAGCGCCCCGAAATGGCGCGGCTCGCGCTTCAGGGTTTCTTGAATGGCGTTGATGGCGCCCGAATAGTCCTCGGCCTTGTAGGCGAGGCTGGCGCGGCGGTTCCAAGGTTCGGCGTAATTGGGCGCAAGGTCGCTGGCCTGGTCGAGGAAGCGTAGCGCGAGCTCTGACTCGCCAGCCTCTTCCGCAGCGCTGGCCCGTTCCAACAACACGTTCACGGTCGGCGAGCCGCTATCGGCCCAGCGCGCCCAGATTTGGGTCTCAAGCGCTTGCGCCGAGGCGTCGTCGGGCGCGGCGGCGAGTTCGACGAACAGGGCGTCGAGTGCGGGGTCGCTGGGTGCGCGCATGGCCTGCTGGCCGCAGGCGGCGAGCAGCGCCGCAAAGACGGCGAAGGCGAGGACGCGAACAGACTGCATCTGAATCGGCGCGAAGCTAACAAAAATTAGCCGAGGCCGCGAGGGCGATCGGCGCCGGATTGAGCGCCCAGCGACCTAATTCAGCCCTGTTTGGCCTTATAGCGCGGATCAACCTTATTGATCACGTACACCCGGCCCTTGCGGCGCACGACCCGGCAGGCCCGATGGCGGGCTTTCAGCGACTTGAGGGACGATTTGACTTTCATGACCTGACGGGTCCGGACCGGGAAAAATTGGAAGCGGCGTGAATAGAGGCGGGACGCCTCGAAGTCAATCGGGGCACGGGCTTTGCGGGGGCGCGCCTTGAAGCGTCCGAGCGACGCAGTTTAGGCCGGGCCCACTCGTATGAGGACCATAAGAATGAAGACGGTGAAGAAGGAAGACTGGATGCTTCGAGCCTTGTTCTCCGCCGCCTTTGCGGCCTTTGTCATCGCCTGTGGGCCAACCAGCGTGCGGGCCGAGGCGCCAGCCCCTGTGATTGCGCCAGATTTCGCCAGTTCCGGCTCGGCCGGTTTCGACGCCTGGCGCACCGATTTCGCACGCCGCGCGATTGAGGCTGGGCGCGACCGGGCCGTGGTCGCCCGCCTGCTTTCTGGCCTGACCCCGGACGAGCGGGTGGTCGAACTCGACCAGCGCCAGCCCGAATTTGTCAGCCCGGTTTGGGACTATGTAACCAATCGAGTCACCGATAGCCGCGTCAGCGGCGGTTTGGCGCTCAAGTCCGCAATCGGTCCGACACTGGCGCAGGTCGAAGAACGCTACGGCGTCGATGCGGACATTATTGTCGGCATTTGGGGGCTGGAGACCAATTACGGCGAGGCCGCGCTCAGCTATGACGCCGCCGCTGCGTTGGCGACGCTCGCCTATGAGGGTCGGCGCCGAGCGCAGTTCGAGGGCTACTTGCTGGCCTTGATCGAGATGGTGGAGCGGGGCTTGGCGGATCAGTACCAGCTGCGCTCCTCGTACGCGGGCGCGTTGGGTCAGCCGCAATTCATGCCGGATGTTTATCTCAGCACCGCCGTGGACTGGGATGGCGACGGCCATCGCGACATTTGGACCAATCGCGGCGACGTCGCCGCGTCCATCGCGCATTATTTGCAGGATCGCGGCTGGCAGCGCGGGCAGCCTGTGTTCGATGAAGTCCGCCTGCCCGAAGGCTTCGACTATGCGCTGGCCGATGGGACGCCGCGCAGCATCGCCGATTGGGCCGCGCGCGGCGTGCGCCGCATCGATGGCGCGGAGTGGCCGTCCGATCAGCGCAATCTACAGTCGGAATTGTTTCTGCCCGCCGGCGCCAGCGGCCCGGCGCTCATGCTGCATCCCAACTTCTTCGTCATCCGCCGCTACAATGCCTCAGACCGCTACGCGTTGGTGGTCGCTTTGCTGGCGCGTCGGTTCGAAGGGCGCGCTGGACTGGCGACGCCATGGCCCACCAATCTCGGCTCGCTCAATCGCGACCAAACGCTCGAGCTGCAAACGCTGCTGAATGGCCTCGGCTTTGACGCCGGCCCGGCCGACGGCTTGTTCGGCTCAAACACGCGCCGCGCCGTGCGCGCATTCCAAGTACAAGCAGGGCAGGTCGCCGATGGTTTTCCAACCACCGCGCTGCTGCAAGCCGTGCGCGTCCGCGCTGGCGTCGCCAGCGCGTCAGTTCTGCCGGACACGCCGCCGCGTGGATTGGACACAAGCGGCGTGCGCGAACTGCAGCGTCTGCTTAACCGGCTTGGCTATGATGTCGGCGATGCCGATGGCCGCATCGGGCCGAACACCCGCGCCGCGATCCGCGCCTTCGAAGCGCGCCAAGGCATGGAGGTGCGCGGCTACGCCACCGACCATGTGCTGATCATGGCGCGCAGCGTCGCTGGCTAAGCTGGAGGCGGTTCGTTTGGCGCCGCGGTGAGGGCGCTGCGCAAGCGCCGGCTGCGCAGCGCAAATACCAGCATGCCCATCAGTAGGACGAGCGCGATGAAGAGCGGCGCGTTCATCCCCCACAGTTCGTAAGCGACGCCGCCTGCGACTGGCGAAAACACAAAGCCCGCGCCATTCGAGGCCACCACCAATCCCGCCGACGCGCCTTGCTCTTCCGGACGCACCGCAACAGAGGCGCCGCCGGTAAAGCCCGGCCGCGCCAGCCCAAAGCCGATGCCTTGTACGGCTTGGGCCACCAGCAACGCGCCAAGGCTCGGCGAAATGATTTGAACGATGACGCCCACCGCCAGCAGCCCCGCGCCCCAGGCCATCAGCCCGCGCGGATCGAGATGCACGCGCGGCAGGATGGCCAGCTGGGTGGCGAGCAGAGCGAGCGCGTTGACCATGAAGCCGGCGGCGATCAGCTCCGCGCCTTGGGTTCCCGAGGCGCCCAGCCTATCCATGGTGAAAAGGCCGAAGGTCTGCACCAGAACGCCGGCGATAATGGAGAGCGCAAAGCCGTAGAGCAGATAGGCTGAGAGGCGCGCGTCACGCACTAGTGCGAGCGATTCCCTCCAGCCGCCCGATGCGCTGGCGTTCGCCGGTTTTGGCGCTGAAGTCGGCAGGAAGCGCCACACGACAAACGCTGCGGCCGCCGCGAACGCCGCCACCATGAAGATTGGAAACACCAACCCAAGCTTGGCGGCGATGGCGGCGCAAAGCGCTGGTCCGAAGGCTTGGCCGAGCGCGAACGCAGCGGTAAGGCCCGCCAGCTGCTCGGTGCGCTCAAAGCGGGTCGTATGATCGGCCACATAAGCCTGCGCTGCGGGACTGGTGGCCGAACCGACCGCGCCGAAGATCGAGCGCGAGAGCGTCAGCGCCATGAACAGGCCGAAGCCGGTCAGCAGCCCCGCCATCCCCAGCAGCGTCACGCCGCCGAACAAACTCATGGAGACGGCGTAAGCGGCGAGGCCCAGCGCAATAATAGGTTTACGTCCTGCGCGGTCGGACAAGCGGCCCCAGAACGGGCTCGCGATCACCCAGATCAACGCGGATAGCGAGAAGATCCAACCAATGCTGGCGTCAGAAAGATTGAGCGCACGCACCAGCGGCGGCGCGATCGCGAGCAGCATCGAATTGCCCGCGCCAATCACCAAAAGGCACATAAACAGCAACAGAAAACGCCGTGGCTGGGGCGCCGGCGGCCTTTGATGTTGGGCAAGCTGAGGCGGCGTATCGGCCGGGGCAACCATGTGTTTACGTTTGCCGCAAGTCGCGGGCTGCGTCATCCGCGCGCCCGCTCAAATTCTTTAGCCGAAACGGTGCGTTAAGCACGCCTCGGTCATAAGCGAGGCATAGAATTCCCTCCAGCCCAGAACGGGTCTCTTACGTGTTTCCGATCATCGGCCTTGTTGTGGTTTTTGGGATGGTCTTCGGCGGCTTTATGCTCGCCGGGGGCCATTTCGAGGTCATCATCGAAGCAGCCCCGATGGAGTTCATGATGATCTTCGGCGCCGCCGTGGGCGCCCTCATCATCTCCAACGACATGAACGGCCTCAAAGGCGTGATGGGCGGTTTCGGCATGGTCATGTCGGGCCCGAAATGGGGCAAGAAGGACTACGGCGATCTTCTCGCGCTCCTGTTCCAGCTCACCAAGCTGATGAAGACGAAGGGCGTCGTAGCGCTCGAAGCGCACATCGAAAACTACAAAGAAAGCGCGATTTTTCAGAAATACCCCAAGCTCTGCAAAGACCATTTCGTGGTCGATTTCATCTGCGACACGCTGCGCATGATGACCATGAACCTCGACGACCCCCACCAGGTCGAGGACGCCATGGAAAAGCAGATCGAGAAGCACCACCACGAGGCCATGCACCCCGCGCACGCGCTGCAGGGGATGGCCGATGGCCTGCCGGCGCTTGGCATCGTCGCGGCGGTGCTCGGTATTGTTAAAACGATGGGCGCCATCAACGAGCCGCCGGAAATTCTCGGACTCATGATCGGCAAAGCGCTGGTCGGAACTTTCTTGGGCGTGTTCCTGGCTT
>JANRIP010000015.1:0-154310 GCA_033764855.1 Hyphomonadaceae bacterium
GAGGTGGAGCGTGCGCTATCAGCCCCCCGAGGCGTGAGCGCAACGCGGTCGCGCGACACCAATTAAAACCGTTTTGTCCCTTTCAAGGTGTCAAAAACCCGTTGACCAGCTGCAATTTTGTCCATGAGTTCGAAATACTCCGCGGACTCAGCGGGAGATAAATCGCGCTCGCGAAACATTAACTCATGCTGGCGGCGATAGAGTGCCGCCAACTTCTTTTCCACCGCGCGCACGGCGCGCAACCATTGGAAGGTTTGCCAGATTTGCCTGAGCACCCATGAAGCGCCGATTGCCGCCAAAATCCAGACCAGAGCGGACATTTCCAGCTCTCCTGCCTACCCAAACCACTTATCCCCGAGCGCCCAGATGAAGGCGAGCGCGGTCACGGCGCCGCCGGCATAGGTGAAGCGGCCGGCGATGGCGAGCATGCGAGATTGCAGGTCGATGGCGGCGCAATAGGCGGCGTAGAGGCGCTGCAGAATAGCGGCGGGATCGTCTTCAAGGCCGCGATCGTTGAAGTCCTCGCCGATCAGAATGGCGCGCACGGAAAAGCTCGCCGCCACCGACATGAGCAGCACCCCAAACGCGGTCAATAATGCGATCAACGGGTCCGTGAGCGCGTCGACGCTGAGCGGCGCTCCTGGGGAGGCGACAATCGGATTGATGCCGGCGGCGATGATGAGGCCGTTAAAGGTGAGCAGCGCGCCGGCTTTGATCGAATGATCGAGATCGGCATGGCGCAGCAATTCAATGTCGTGCTCCAGCGCCTTGAGATCGCCGCCATCGCGCGCGGCTTGAAAGGCGCGCAGCTTGGTGCGCATGGAGACGCCATCGGTTTTGGGAAGCCAGGGCAGACGCATGATTTAGTCTCGAAACACGCCGATCACCGGCACGTGGTCGCTGGCTTTTTCCATGGCGCGCGCGTCCTTGTGCACGCGCACGCTGTCGAGCCGGTCCGCGGCCTGGGGCGAGAGCAGCAGCGCATCGATGCGGATGCCGTGATCGCGCCGCCAGGCGCCGGCTTGATAATCCCAGAAGGTGAATTGGCGCGGGCGCCCGTCAACCTGCATGAAGGCGTCGGCATAGCCGAGGTGTTGCAGCGCGCGATAGGCGCCGCGCGCCTCCGGCGTCATCAGCGCATCGCCGAGCCAGGAGGCGGGATCGTCCGCATCTTCATCGCGGGGGATGACGTTGTAATCGCCGGCAATGGCGACGGGCTCTTCGAACTTCAAGAGATTGCGCATGTGCGCGCGCAGCGCCTCCATGAAGGTGAGCTTCAAGGTGAACTTCTCGCTCTGCACCGGGTTGCCGTTCGGGCAATAGATGGAGGCGACGCGGAACGGGCCGCTGGGTGCGTCGATCACGGCTTCGATGTAACGCGATTGCTCGTGTTCAAAGCCGGGAATGCCGCGCGTCACATCTTCGATGCGATGCTTGGAGAGGAGAGCGACGCCATTATAGCTCTTCTGCCCGAAGGTCTCGACATTATAGCCGAGCTCTTCGATTTCCAGGCGCGGAAAGCGGTGATCCTCGCACTTGATTTCCTGCAGACACCAAACGTCCGCGTCGATGTCCTTGAACACCGAAAGCGCCGTGGGCAGGCGCGCGAGGATCGAGTTCACATTCCAGGCGGCGATCTTCATGCGCCGGGCTTAACCCGGCGCGCGCTTTACGTGAAGAAGATCGCGACGGCGCCGAAGCCGGCAAGCACCAGAAGCGTGGAAAAAGCCAGAATGTAGCGGACATGCATGCCGGTTTGGCCGGCGCGCGCGTCCATCTCCTCGATCTCGACGTGGTTTTCGACTTTGCGGGCGGTCATGGGTCGCTAGCCTCCTTGCCCCCTGCGACAATCTTGCGCCTAAAGCGCAGGCGAGGAAAGCGTTTTGGCGTGCGTTATGATAGGGAACCTCATGTTCGAACTGATGGCCGCATTCACCCTGTTCCATCTGGTCGCCGGGATCGCCAGCCTGGGGCTGGCGCTGCGCCTGCTGCGGCCGACTGAGCGCGCGCACTGGCGCTCGAAGCGGGCGCTGTTGGTGGCGGAGGCGCTTTGCTGGGTTTATCCGGCGTTGGCTTTTGGCTGCGCGGCGATGGCGTGGCGCATATTCAGCGCAGGCGGGCATCACGCTTTGCCGCTGCTCTTAGCGCCGATCGGCTGGCTGCTGCTGATGGGGGCGGTGTTCGCGATCGTGGACTTCGCCGAGGACGGCGTGCTCGGCAATACGCGCGAACGTTAAAAGCCTTTGAACGTCGCGATCTCGTCCACCGGCGCGCGTTCGCGGCGCATGGCGTTGATGGGGGCGCCCGCATCGGCGTAGCCTAGCGCCATGCCGTTTATGATCATCTCTTCCGGCGGCAGTGCAAAGTGTTGCGCCAAAGGTTCGCGCACCATGCCCCAGGCTTCCTGCATGCAGGTGGAAAGACCGCGCTCCACGGCGGCGAGCGCGATCGACTGCATGAACATGCCCAGGTGCGACCACTGCGTATGGCCCATGCGCCGATCCATAATGAAAAAGAGCCCGACCGGCGCGCCGAAGAATTCGAAATTACGCGCGAACTGCATCAAGCGGCCAAGCTTATTGTCGCGCGGGATTTCCACCGACGCGTAAAGGTCCTCGCCATTGCTGAAGCGGCGCGTGCGATAGGGCTCCCAAAGCGGGGCGGGATAGGGCGGAAACTGGTTTTTCTCTTCGCGCGGACGCGCATATTCCTTCGCCAGTGCGATCACGGCGTCGCGCTCCGCCCCCGCAACGGCGATCACCTTCCAAGGTTGGACATTGCCGCCAGAAGGCGCCCAACGCGCGACGTCGAGAATGTCGCGCACGAGCTGCTCAGGCACGGGCTGGTCGGTATAGGCGCGCACAGAGATGCGGGCGCGCAGCGCTTCATCGAGTTGCATGGCGCTGGGTCTAGCCTCGCCCGCGCCCCTTGCGCAAATCGCGCACGATGCGGCGGCCGGCCTTTTGGGCTGTCTCGATCTCCTCGGCGCTAAGTTCGGCGGCGAGCTCGGCGGCGCGCTTGCGGCCCTCTTCGGTGGGGGCGAGCGCGGCGCTGGCATAGAGCCAGCCGAGCGCGTCGACGGGTTGGGACGCGAGCAGCAATTCAGCTAAAGCGCGCATGGCGCCGGGATGGCCCATTTCGGAAGCACGCGTCAGCCAGCGGATTTGTTCTTCGCCTTCGCAGAGCGTTGAGAGTTGCAGCATGGCTTCGAGGTCGTCCCCGCCAGCGGCGGAGCGAAACAGCTTGCGCGCTTCCTCTATATCCTTGCGCACGCCAATGCCGGAGCGCAGCGCCACGCCATAAGCGGTCTGCGCCGCGACATGGCCGTGCAGCGCGGCGCGTTCGAAACATTGCACCGCCGCGTGCGCATCGCGCTCGCCGCCTAAGCCGCGCCAGAGCAGCAGGCCGAGATGATAATCGCCGGTTGTGGTGGGTTCCTTGCTGGCGTCTTCGAGATGTTTGCGCGCGCGTTTCCAGAGCTTTTGCTGGAAGGCGTCGATGCCCTTATCGAGATCGGATTTGCCCAATCCGAACATGGGCCATCACACCGAGAAGCTGACGCCGCAACCGCAGGCGGACTTGGCGTTGGGGTTCTTCACTTTGAACGAAGCGCCGATCAGCTCATCGACCCAATCCACTTCCGAGCCGAGCAGGAAGGGCAACGAAACCGGATCGACGAAGAGTCGCGCGCCGTCGCGCTCGATCACGAGGTCGTCCGTGTTTGGGGACGGCGCGACGCCGATTTCGTACTGAAAGCCGGAGCAGCCGCCGCCCTCGACCGCGACCCGGAGGCCGGCGGTTTCGGGCTCTTCGGCCACGATGGTCTTAATTTTGCCGGCCGCGGCGGCGGAAAGAACGACGCTGGTCATGGGTTAAGGCTATCCGTGGGGCGGATTCTTGAAGTTCTGACCACCATATAAGGGCTCGCACCCTGGTTTGAGGAGTATGTCATGGCGCACGGGCAAAGGTCGACGGGGATCACCCGCCAGACCAAGGCCGGGCCAAAGGGGGACGGCGAGGCCGTGGCCCCGCCCGCCCAGAGCGCCCGCGCGCCTTACGCCACCGATCCCTCCCGCTCGCGCGGGCGGCTGCACGCTGAGCCGGAGAGCCGCACCCGCACCCCGTTTGAGCGTGACCGCGACCGTATCGTCCACACCAGCGCGTTTCGGCGGCTGAAGGGCAAGACCCAGGTGTTCGTGGCGCATGAAGGCGATCATTACCGCACCCGGCTAACACACTCGCTGGAGGTGGCGCAGATTGCGCGCGCCGTGGCGCGGCGGCTGGGGCTGGATGACGATCTCGCCGAGGCGCTGGCGCTGGCGCACGATATGGGGCACCCGCCGTTTGGGCATACGGGCGAGGATGTGCTCGACGAGTGCATGGAGGGTTTTGGCGGCTTCGACCATAACGCCCAGACTTTGCGCGTGCTGACCAAATTGGAGCGGCGTTTTCCGGCGTTCGACGGTTTGAACCTGGCCTGGGAAACGCTGGAGGGCGTGGTCAAACACAATGGCCCGCTCATTCATCACGGCAAGGCGCTCGAGGATTTGCCGGTGGCGATCCAGGAATATTCCGCGACTCACGATCTGGAACTTCACACTTGGCCCGGTCCGGAAGCGCAGGTCGCCGCGCATGCCGATGATGTCGCTTACAACAACCACGACGTCGATGATGGTTTGCGCGCCGGCTTGTTCACGCTCGAAGAGTTGCGCGCCGCTGTACCCATGATCGGGCGTGTGGCGACGCAGATTGAGACCGACTATCCGGGGTTGGAAGCGGATCGTCTCGTCGCCGAACTGGTGCGCCGGCTGATTGGCGAATGGGTGGACGATCTCGTTTGCGAAACCGAGCGCCGCGTGTCCCGGCTGAAGCCGCAAAGCGCCGAAGACGTGCGCGCGCTCGGCGAGCCGCTCGTGGGCTTTTCGGATGCGCTGCGCGAAGAGGAAGCCGTGCTGCGCCGCTTCCTGATGCAGCGCATGTATCGGCACTGGAAAGTGAACCGCTCCCGCAACCATGCGCGCCGCATTATCACAGGCTTGTTTGAGACCTTCCTTGCGGACCCGGAACTGCTTCCGCCGAACTGGCAGCAGGGCGGTGATGGCGCGGGCGGCGTGAAAACCGCGCGCCGGGTGTGTGACTACATTGCCGGCATGACTGACGACTACGCCATTGAAGAGCACGCGCGGCTGTTCACCCTTCAGCGCTGATGCAGTGCTAAACTGGGTCCCAGCCCCGATTCCGGAGTTCCCGTTGGCTCGTCACCATCACCACCCCCATCCTGCTTACGATGAAGCGGCGCAGCCGCCTTATCGTCTGTTCATGTATGTGCTGATGCTGGTGATCGCGGCGGCGTTCGCTGGGTTTGTCTGGAATTGGTATTCGGGCTCGAACGAGACGCCGATTATTCGTGCGCCGTCGGCGGAATACAAAGTTGCGCCCTCCGAAGACCGTACGGTGACGCCCGACGCGATGGAGCAGGGCGCGATGTACGATTCGTTGGAGGGGCGCACCGAGACCGCAACGCCTACGCCGCGTCCCGGACCCGAAGCGCCTGCGGCGGAAGATCGGCCACTGCCGAGCGGGCCGCCCAGTTTGGGCGCAGCGCCCGTATTTGTGGGCAACGGGCCGTATGTGGCGCAGCTGGCGGCGCTGCAATCGGAAGAGTCTGTCGATCCCGCTTGGCGGCGGTTCGCCTCGCGCGCGCCGCAACTATTTGGACAAGCGCAACTGGATGTGGAGCGCGCCGATCTGGGGCCGCGCGGCATTTATTATCGCGTGCGCGCAGGCTATTTCGCCGATCGCGCCAATGCGACGCGCTTCTGCGACCGCATCCGGCAAATGGGCCAAGACTGCATCGTGGTGGCGCGGTGAGCTTGCTTGCGTGTTCGCTCGGCATTCGTCAGGCCAAACTTGACGACAAGCTGCGTGACTTCTTTCGCGAGGCGCGGCCATGGAGCTTCATCCTGTTTCGCGAAGCGTGCGTGTCGCGCGAACAAGTGCGCGCGCTCTGCGCCGAGCTGCGCGAAGCTGCTGGGCATGACGCTGTCATTTTCATTGACCAGGAAGGCGGACGCGTCGCGCGGCTGAAAGCGCCGGAATGGCCGACTTGGCCTGCAGCGGCGGCCTATGGCGTGCTTTACGCCAAGGATCGCGCGCTTGGTCTGGAAGCTGCGCAGCTGGGGCATCGTTTGATGGCGCATGAGCTGAAGGCGATTGGCGTCGATGGCGATTTCGCGCCGGTGTGTGATCGCCCTGTCGATGGCGCCGATCCGATCATTGGCGATCGCGCGTTCGCGAAAGACGCGGAAAGCATCGTGCGTCTAGCACGCGCGGCGCTGGATGGTTTGCATGCCGGTGGCGTCGCCGGCTGCATCAAGCACATGCCGGGGCATGGGCGCGCGGAGGCGGACAGTCACTTGGCGCTGCCGCGCGTTGCGGCGAGCGAGGATGAGCTGAAGCGCGATGTCGCGCCCTTTATCGGCATGGCCGACGCCGAGGCGGCGATGACGGCGCATATCATTTATGAAGCGTGGGATCCCGATCTGCCGGCGACGTGTTCGGCCAAGGTGATCGATTATGTAATCCGCGAGCGCATTGGCTTTCAGGGCCTCTTGATGAGCGATGATCTCGATATGAAGGCGCTGCAATTTGCGCTGAATGGCGGGCTGACGGAGCGTGCGCAGGCCGCTTTGGGCGCGGGCTGCGATGTGGTGCTGCAATGCTCCGGCGTGCTGAAGGACATGGAGGCCGTCGCCGAAGGCTGCCTCGCGCTGGATGGGATTTCGCTGGTTCGCGCGCGCGCGGTGGAGCGTTACGCCAAGCGCCCAGCGGGAGAATTTGACTCTGAAGCCGCATGGACAAGGTACAAGGAGATGATGGTCTGATCGTCACCTCTCCCGCTGGGCGGGAGAGGTCGATCGGCGAAGCCGATCGGGTGAGGGTTTATGGTGCTTGAATTGCTTACGCCGGCGCACCCCTCATCCGGCCGCTTCGCGGCCACCTTCTCCCCTCAAGGGGAGAAGGGACGAGAGAAGCAATGAGCCAAGAAGAAGACCAGACCGAACTCGATTTCGCTGTCGCCGAAGAGGCGGAGGAGGGCGAGGCGTTCGTATTGGCCCTCGATGCGTTCGAGGGGCCGCTGCATATGCTGCTCGAGCTGGCGCGGGCCAAGAAGATCGATATTACGCGGATGTCGATCGGCGAGATCGCGGACCAGTATCTCGCCTTCATCGCTGAGGCGCGGGCCAAGAATATGGAGTTGGCCGCCGATTATCTGGTCATGGCGGCGTGGCTGGTTTTGCTGAAATCGCGCCTGCTCATTCCCAAGCCGCAGCTGGAAGAGGACGAGCCCGATCCGCAGCAAATGGCGACCGCGCTCAAGCTGAAACTGATGCGGCTCGAATTGGCGCGCGCGGCGGCGAAGCGTTTGGGCGACATGCCTCAGCTCGGTCGCGACGTGTTCTTGAACGGCATGCCGCGTCCGACCGTGCTGACCAAACAGCGGGTCTGGAAAAGCGACCTCTATGAATTGCTCAACGCCTATTGCGCTGAACGGCTGAAAAGCGTGCGCAAGCGCAGCTATCGCACTTTGATCCGTCGCGCGTTTCCGTTGGAAACGGCGCGTCGGCGCCTGGAGCAGGCTTTGGTGAAGCTCGAACAGTGGAGCCCGATCAATGCGGTGACGCCGGTGGGCGAAACCGGCCCCGACGCGCCGCCGCCGCAGTCTTATCTCGCTTCCACTTTTGGCGCGGCGCTCGAACTGGCGCGCGAGGGCAAGATGGAATTGCGCCAAGCGGAAGCGTTCGCGCCGCTATTCGTGCGCGCAAAAACGGCGCACACTGAGGATTATGAGCCAGCCTGACGGTACCCGCACTGGTGTTCCCGTGGCCGACGCCATGCGTCGGATCGAGGACGCCTTTGGCGACGCCGCTGATGCGCCGCGCCGGCCCGAGCCGTCGGTCGACGCGGTGCGCGCCGCCGAGGCGCTGCTGTTTGCGGGCGGAGAGCCGCTGACGGCCAAGGCGCTCGGTGAAAAGCTGGGGCCGGAGGTCGATGTCGCCGCCGTGCTGATGAAGCTGAAGAAGGATTATGCGGGCCGAGGCGTGGAACTGGTGGAGGCGGGCGGGGCCTGGCGGTTCCAGTCTGCGCCCGATCTGGGCGTGCTGTTCGCGGAAACCAAGGAAGAGCCAAAGCGCTTGCCCAAGGCCGCGATGGAAACACTTGCGGTAATTGCGTACCATCAACCGGTGACGCGGGCCGAAATTGAGGAGATCCGGGGCGTCAGCCTTTCGCGCGGCTCCATGGAGCTGCTGCTGGAGATTGGCTGGATCCGCCCGCGCGGGCGCCGGCGCAGCCCTGGCCGGCCGCTGACTTTCGGAACTACTGACGCATTCCTCAGTCAGTTCGGCTTGGCCTCGCTTGACGCCCTGCCGGGCAAGGACGATCTGAAGGCTCTGGGGCTCCTCGACGCCCGCGCCGCCGCTCAATTGGAGGTGCCGCGCCCGAGCGAGGAGGCCGCCAGCGACGAAGAACCACTGGAAGCCGGCGAAGACTTGGCAAGCTTTTTCGTGGATCATTTGGAGCAGGACGAATAGCGCGCTGCGGAAAGAAGGCGCGCGGGCCGTCCTCTGAAGGAGTTTCGTAAGATGCATATGCCGTCCATTTGGGGCCTGCTGATTGTCGTGGTGCTGGCCTTTTTGCTGTTCGGCCGCCCCGGCCGTCTGTCCGGAATGATGGAAGATTTCGGCAAGGGCATTCGCGGGTTCCGCAAAGGTCTTTCCGAAACCGACACGCCGCCGCCGGCTCAAGAGCCGCCGCCAGCCCAGGTCCGCGACCAGACCACGTCCAACCAGGATCGCGCGTAAGTTTACGCGCGCTGACGGGCGAGCCCCATGCTGCCGAGCCTCGGCTTTTCGGAAATCGTGCTCCTCGCCGTCCTCGCCCTGGTGGTGGTGGGACCGAAGGATTTGCCGTTGATGATGCGCAAGCTTGGCCGCTGGACCGCCAAGCTGCGCGGCATGGCGCAGGAGTTTCGCTCCGGCTTTGACGAATTGGCGCGCCAAGCCGAGCTGGATGAGTTGCGCAAGGAAGTCGATGCGCTGCGCCGCACCACCAATCTGAGTTCGATCGCGCACGACATTCAAAAGCCGCTGCCGACTTTAGAGAGCTATGCGGGCGTTGCGCCGCCGCCGCCGCCATTGCCGGCGCCGGAAGTTGTGACAGATGAGGCGCCGCCAACGCCCACTAGCGCCATGCAGCATGTGGGTGATGGCGTTGAGCACGAACCCGCGCCGCCGGTCGCGCGGAGCGCGCCGTGACCGACGCCGTAAAATCCGACGACGATGAAATCGAAGCCTCGCGCGCGCCGCTGCTCGATCATTTGATGGAATTGCGCAATCGGCTGGTGGTGTCGCTGGTGGCGCTGATCGTCGCGTTCTGCGTGTCGTTCGCCTTCGCCGACCAGCTGTTCGAGTTCATGGTCGAGCCGTTCAAGGTGGCGATGGCGCAAGCCCATCCGGAGCGCGCGGGCCAAGACATTCAGCTGGTTTATACCGGCGCGTTCGGCTTCTTCGGCGTGAAGATGATGCTGTCGCTGTTCGCGGCGATCGTCATTTCATTCCCGATCATTGCTTACCAGGCCTACGCCTTCATCGCGCCGGGACTGTATAAGCGTGAACGCGCGGCGGCGGCGCCGTTTATGATCGCGGCGCCGCTCATGTTCCTGGCCGGCGCGGCGTTCGTGTTTTTCATCGCCATGCCGTTCGCGCTCTGGTTCGCGCTGAACCAAGAGGTGACGCAGAATGGCGTTAGCGTCACCTATCTGCCAAAGGTGGAAGAATATCTGGGTCTCGCCACCACGCTGATTATCGCGTTCGGCCTCATGTTTCAGATGCCGGTGGTGCTGTCGCTGCTGGGACGCATTGGCGTAGTGAGCGTCTCCATGCTGCGCAAAGGCCGGCGCTACGCCATTGTCGGCATCGCTGCGTTTTCCGCGCTGGTGACCCCGCCCGATCCGCTCTCCATGACCGTGATGGCGATCCCGCTCTATGGGCTTTACGAAGTCTCGATCTGGATCGTCTGGCTGATCGAGCGGGCGCGGGCGAACAGGGAAAAAGCGTCGGCGGTGGCGCCCACCTAGCGCCACCTATTCCCGGATTTCGCGCAGCGAAAGTCCGGGACCCATAAACATTTCTGCGTGCAGCCAAAGCGCAGACGGTTTGGCTCACTCCCAGCTATCCGTGTGTATGGATCCCGGACTTGGCCTTCGGCCAATCCGGGAACGGGTGTGGTGACGATGCGCGCAATTCGTGCCAGAGGGGGCGCATGCACGATATCAAAGCCATTCGCGAAAATCCGAGCCTTTATGACGCCGCCTGGGCGCGGCGGGGCTTGCCGGCGCAGACGTCGGCCATTCTGGAGCTGGACGCGCGCGTGCGCGCCGCCGTGACCGCCAAACAGGAGGCGGAAACCGCGCGCAATGCGGCGTCCAAACAGATTGGCGCGGCCAAGGCGCAGAAGAACGAAGCCGAAGCGCAGCGCCTGATGGCGGAAGTGGCCGCGCTGAAGCAGAAGATCGAGGAAGCGGGCGCGGCGGAAGCGGAAGCGGGCAAAAAGCTGCACGACATTCTTGCAGCGCTGCCGAACCGTCCCGACCCAAGCGTGCCCGATGGCGCTGACGAGCATGCGAATGTCGAAGTGCGGCGCTGGTATAAGAGTGATGGCGCAGGCCCGCCCGCGCTCGATCTCACCGCCGATCACGTCACGCTCGGCGAAGCGCTCGGCATGATGGATTTCGAAGCCGCCGCGCGCATGTCCGGCGCGCGCTTCGTAGCGCTGAAGGGTCCGCTCGCGCGGCTCGAGCGCGCGCTGGCGGCGTTCATGCTGGATTTGCACACGCGCGAGAATGGTTACACCGAATTGTGCCCGCCATTTCTGGTCAATGATGACGCGGCCTATGGCACGGACAAGCTCCCGAAGTTTGGCGACGATTTGTTCAAGACCACAAACGGCTATTGGCTGATACCGACCGCGGAAGTTTCGCTCACCAGCATGGTGATGGGGCAAATTCTGGATGAAGCGGCGCTGCCCATGCGGATGACGGCGGACACGCCGTGCTTTCGTTCCGAAGCAGGCGCGGCTGGCAAAGACACGCGCGGCATGATCCGCCAGCACCAATTCCGCAAAGTGGAATTGGTGTCGGTCGTGGCGCCGGACAAATCACACGAAGAGCACGAGCGCATGACGCGGTGCGCTGAAGAGGTGCTGAGGCGGCTGGAATTGCCGTATCGCGTTTTGCTGCTGTGTGCGGGTGATATGGGGTTTGGGGCGATCAAGACCTATGATCTCGAAGTTTGGCTGCCGAGCCAGGGTAAGTATCGCGAAATTTCGTCCTGCTCGAATTGCGGTGATTTCCAAGCGCGGCGCATGGATGCGCGGTATCGTCCTGCGGGCGGCAAGCCTGAGTTTGTGCATACGCTGAACGGCTCGGGCCTCGCTGTGGGGCGTACATTGGTGGCGGTGCTGGAGAATTACCAGAACGCCGATGGCTCGATCACTGTGCCAAAGGCGCTGGTCCCGTATATGGGCGGGTTGGAGCGGATCGCGCGCTCATAACCCTCTCCCTCGCGGAGAGGGTGGCGCGCGATAGCGCGCCGGGTGAGGGGCCTTGCAAACGATCCGGCGTTTGCGTGTTGGATCGCCCCTCATCCCCTGCCCCTTCTCCGCAAGGGAGAAGGGGAATCCGCGCCTTTAAGACTCGCGCTAAGCTGCCGCGCGAGGGAGGAACCACTATGCGCATGAACGGGCACAATGTGCTGGCGATCGCTGTTGCGGCGATTGCTTTCTATGCCATCGAGTTTCTGATTTTCGCGGTGGCGATTTCGCCGGAGCAGTATCAGGCGCTCACTGGTTACGGTTCAGGCGATATGAGCCGCATGCCGTTCGGAGCCATCCCGCCGATTCTGGCTGCGATCGGGCTTTCGCTGGCGATCAAGTGGCGCGCCAAGCCGGGCTGGATGGCCGGCTTGATGACGGGCGTTTTCATGGGTCTTTGTTTCGCTTTCGCGACGAGCTTTTACGGCTTCGTCTATGGTCCCAACACGGCTGGCTTCCTCGCCGTGGATTTGGCGCATTACCTCATCTGCTACGGCGTCGCCGGCGCGATTTTGGGCGCGTGGAAATAGCCAATGGCGAGCCGCGCAGGGGCGCGCTAAGACCCAGCTTATGCGCATTCTCTGCACCAATGATGACGGCATCCACGCCACCGGTTTGGCGGTGCTGGAAAAGATTGCGCGCACCTTCTCTGACGATGTCTGGGTGATCGCGCCGGAGACCGAGCAATCTGGCGCTTCGCGCGCGCTGACGCTGACCGCGCCGATCCGCGTGCGGCAGGTGGATGAAAAGCGCTTCGCATTGGCCGGCACGCCAACCGATTGCGTGCTGCTCGGCGTCGAACATCTGATTGCGGGCGCCAAACCTGATCTGGTGCTCTCGGGCGTCAATCGCGGTCAGAACATTGCCGAGGACGTGACGTTTTCCGGCACCATAGCTGGCGCCATGCAAGGCATGCAGCTGGGTATTCCGGCGATTGCGCTCAGCCAGACGCGCGGCCTGCGGGGCGAAGAAGCGCCGATCCCGTGGGAGACGGCGGAAACATACGGACCCGGCGTGGTTGGCCAGTTGCTGAAACATGGCTGGCCGAAAGACGTGCTGATGAACATCAACTTCCCTGACGTTCCGCCCGATCAAGTGACGGCGGTGGAGATGACAGTCCAGGGCCGGCGCGATCATCACATCGTTTATGCGGACAGGCGCACGGACCTGCGCGGCAACGCTTATTATTGGCTCGGCTTTCGCGGTCAGCTCTCGAACCCGCCAGAAGGAACGGATTTGCGCGCGGTTTATGATGGGCGCATTTCTGTAACGCCGCTGCACATTGATCTCACCCATATGGAAACGCTGCATAAGCTGAAGGGCGTGCTGGGCGGGGCGCCGCCAAAAGCATGAGCGGCGCGCAGCATTTTCCCTCCCCTTCAGGGGAGGGTGTCGGCGAAGCCGACGGGTGGGGCGCCAACCGCTCCCCCCACCCGTCATCGCTTCGCGATGACACCCTCCCCACAAGTGGGGAGGGAAGGCGATGAGCGAGTTCGATCCAGCGCGTTTGATGCGGTTCGTGTTGGAAATGCGCCAGGCCGGCGTCACCGATGCGCGCACGCTGTCGGCGTTAGAGCGAACGCCGCGCACCGATTATGCGCCGGCGCATTTGGAAGCCTTGGCGATGGACGATGTGGCGCTGCCGATGGCGCACGGCCAGGCCATGACCAAGCCTTCGCTGATTGGCCGCGTGCTGATGGCGCTGGCGCCGCAAGCCAATGACAGCGTGCTCGAGATTGGCGCGGGGTCTGGTTACCAAACCGCGGTGCTGGGGCAGCTGGCGCACAAAGTCACGAGCCTGGAACGCTGGCGCGATTTGGCGGTGGAGGCGCGCGCGCGCATTGGCGCGGCGCGGCTGATGCGCGTGCATGTGCATTGCGGCGATGGCGCCGATGGCTGGCCGGCGGAAGCGCCCTATGACCGCATCGTGCTGAACGTGGCGGTTCCGGAGATTCCGCTGCCGCTATTGGATCAGCTGAAGCCCGGCGGCGTGCTGCTGGCGGCCTTGGTGGGCGAGAAGGGCCAGCGTTTGGTACGCTATCGCAACGGTCAGTTTGAGGATTTAGGCCCGATTCAATTCGCGCCTTTGCAGCGCGGCGTGGAGGAAGGCTGAGCGCATGCGTTGCGCAGGCCCCTGATTCTCGTGGAAAACGCCGCCATGCGGGGCGGCGCGCTCATCTTGTGTTTGCTGATAGCGGCGTGCGCCGCGGGCGCCGGCGCTGGCGGGGCGCCGATTTCCTATGGCGGCTCGGGCGGCTACGCGCCCCAACCGTCGCAACAGGCGCAAGCGCCGCGTCCGTCGCCGCAGGTCAGCGCGAGGCAAGACGAGGAGGTAACGGCGCTCTCCGCTTACGCGCTGCAGCCATCGGAGAATGATCCGCGCCGGCCGCCACGCACGCATACGGTGGGGCGCAATGAGTCGCTCTACGACATCGCCGTTCGCTATCAGATCCCGATCCAAACGCTGATCGAACAAAACCGGCTTGAGCCGCCTTACGCCTTGTCGCCGGGGCGCGTGATCGAATTGCCGCCGCCGCGCATCCATGTGGTGGCGCAAGGCGAGAGTTTTGAAGACGTGGCGCGCATTGAAAGCATAGACCGGCGCTCGCTGGCTTTGCTGAACCGCATGAGCGAGCCCTACGTGGTGCGCACCGGCGATCAATTGGTGTTGCCCGCCTTGCCCGGCGCATGGCGCGAAACTTCGCCGCTGCCGCCCTCATCGCCGCCGCCCGCGCCGCAAAGCGGAACGCCGACGCCGCAGCGCGGTGAAGGCCGGTTTGCCTGGCCGGTGCGCGGCGAGGTGGTGGCGCGGTTTGGCCCGCAATCCGGCGGACGCACGCTCGACGGCATCGAAATCGCCGCGCCGGAGGGCGCGCCAATAGGCGCGGCCGAGGAGGGCGATGTCGTCTATGCTGGCTCCGACGTGCCCGGCTACGGTGCGTTGGTGCTGCTGCGCCATGCCGACGGTTATGTGACGGCGTACGGCTATGCACGCCGAGCCACGGTGCGGGAAGGGCAGCGTGTGCGCGCGGGCGAGACCCTAGGAGAGGTCGGACGCGGGCGCGGCGGGCAGGCGATGCTGCTGTTTCAAGTGCGGCGCGGCGCGCAGGCGGTCGATCCCGCGCCCCTGCTGGGCCTGCGCTGATGCGACGAAACGGCGCGTGCTGCTGTTCCGAAGCGATTGAAAAGGCGGGCGCTGCCGATATAGTCCGGCCCTTCGCCGGCCGGGCCTGTTTCGGGCGCAGGCCGGCGACGCCATCTTAAGCGGCAAGAAGCCGTCTCCCGCGAGGAAAAATGTTTATCACCAACGCTTATGCGCAAGCCGGCGGCGCCGCTGCGGCCGATCCGACCAGCGCCATGCTGGTTCAGTTTGTCCCGTTGATTCTGATCGTCGTCGTGTTTTACTTCCTGCTGATTCGCCCGCAGCAGCAGGCCCGCAAGCGCCATATCGAAATGCTTGGCGCGCTGAAGCGGGGGGATGTGATCGTCACCTCTGGCGGCCTCATCGGCAAAGTGCGTTCGCTGGCTGACGATGAAGTGCGCGTCGAACTTTCGCCCAATGTCGAGGTTCGTGTCGTGCGTGCGACGATCGCCGAGGTGCGCTCCAAAACCGATCCCGCGCCCGCGAACGACACAAAAGCCTCGGCGGACTGAAACTCATGCTGCAATTGCCGCGCTGGAAGGTGATCACGGTCGTTCTGGTGACCGTGCTGGGATTGCTGTTCTCGGCTCCGAACTTCTTGCCCGAAAGCGTGCGCAACACGCTGCCCGGCTTCTTGCCGCGTCAGGCGCTCAATCTTGGACTCGACTTGCAGGGCGGTTCGCACCTGCTGCTTGAGGTCGACACACAGGCGCTGCGCCGCCTGCAGCTGGAAAACATCGCCGATCAGATGGCGGGTGAGCTGCGCGATGCGAGTCCAGCCATTCGCTATACCGGCCGCGGCGTGGTTGGCGATGCGGCGCGCATTCGCCTGATCGACCCTGCTGACGTGACACGCGCGCGCCAAGTGCTGCGCCCGATCTCTCGGTCAAGCACGAACGGCTCCGAAATCCTCACTTTGACCGAGGGGCCCGATGGTTTGATCGAGGCGCGGATGGCGCCGACCTATGTGCGCGAGCTGAGCCGGCAGGCGGCGCAACAATCGATCGAAGTCATTCGCCGCCGGATCGATCCGAACGGCACCAGTGAAGTTTCGATCGTGCGCCAGGGCGATGACCGCATCGTGGTGCAGGCGCCTGGCGTTTCCGATCCCGAGCAATTGAAAGAGCGCATCGGCCAGACGGCGCTGCTCACCTTCCATCTCGTCAATGACAGCGTGAGTTCCGAGGATTTGCAGGCTGGGCGCGTGCCTGCCGGCCACATGATGGCTGCGCCTTATCCAGCCATTGGCGATCGCGGTGAGATCGTGCGCCGCCGTCCCTCGCTGACCGGCGAGCATCTGACCTCGGCCAATCCAAGCGTGGATCAGCAAACCCAGGGCTGGGTGTTGGCGTTCCGGCTCGATAGCGAGGGCTCCCGCATCTTCTGCCGGCTGACGCGCGAATACACCAACCAGCGCTTCGCCATCTTGCTTGACGATCAAGTGCTGACGGCGCCGCGCATCAACGAGCCGATTTGCGGCGGCTCCGGCCAGATCACTGGCAATTTCACGGCTGAAAGCGCCAACGAATTGGCGGTCATGCTGCGCGCCGGCGCACTGCCTGCGCCGCTGACCGTGATCGAGCAGCGCAGCGTCGGCGCCGAGCTCGGGCAGGACGCCATCAATGCAGGGTCGGCGGCGCTGATCTATGCCAGCATTGGCGTGGTGGCGTTCATGAGCCTTGCTTATGGACTGTTCGGCTTGCTGGCGTGCGTGGCGCTGGTGGTGAACATGTTCATGATCATAGGCTCGATGAGCTTGGGCGGGGCCACGCTCACGCTGCCGGGCATTGCCGGCCTTGTGCTCACCATTGGCATGGCGGTCGACGCGAACGTCATCATCTATGAACGCATGCGCGATGAGCAGAAGCTGGGGCGCAGCGCGGCTATGTCGATCGACGCTGGCTTCTCGCGCGCCATGATCACCATTATCGACTCGCACGTCACCCAGTTCCTGGCGGCGCTGATCCTGTTCCAGTTCGGCGCCGGACCCGTGCGCGGTTTTGCCTGGACGCTGTCGATCGGGTGCATCACCTCGCTCGTGACCGCTACGTTCGTCACCCAAGCGCTGATCGCGATCTGGTTCAAGATCGTGCGGCCCAAACAATTGCCGATTTAAGCGAGACGCTCATGCCCTGGCCGCTCATCAAACTTGTGCCAAGCAAGACGAACTTCAAGTTCGTCCGCTTCGCCGCCTTCGCCGCCTTCGTGTCCATCGTCGCCGTGGTGGGTTCTTTCGCATCCATATTTACGGGCGGATTCCGCGACAATCCGGTGGCGATCTACAATGCGGCGGAGGGCGATCCGCTGGCCAAGGCTGGGGCGGTGTTGGCGCGCGGTTTCAATCTCGGCATTGATTTTCGCGGCGGCACGTTGCTGGAGCTGACCGCGCCGCAGCCGATCGACATTGGCGCGGTGCGCGATGCGATCAGCAATATGGGATTAGGGGACGTTCAGGCGCAGACCTTCAGCGACGTCACCCACGCCATGATTCGCTTCCAAACGCCTGGCGCCAATCCCAATGAGGTGGTCGAGCAGGTGAAGGCCCGCGTTGCGGGCGTCGTTGATGGAGTGACCTTCTCCCGCACCGAGGTTGTCGGCCCGAAAGTGTCCGAAGAATTGTTCGCCGGCGGCCTGATAGCGCTCGGTTTGGCTATTCTGCTGATGCTGATTTACATCTGGTTCAGGTTCGAATGGCAGTTCGGACTAGGCGCGGTGATTGCGTTGTTTCACGACACCATCCTTACGCTTGGGCTATTCTCGGTGTTCCGCATCGAGTTCACGCTGACGATCATCGCCGCGCTGCTGACCATCATTGGTTATTCCATGAACGATACGGTCGTTGTGTTCGACCGACTGCGGGAAAATTTGCGCAAGTATAAGAAGATGCCTTTGGGCGATGTGATCGATCTTTCGACCAACGAGACCTTGTCGCGCACCATGGTCACGAGCGTTACGGCGCTTTTAGCTTCGGTGGCTTTGTGGGCAGTTGGCGGCGAAACGCTCGAAGGATTCGCCATTGCGATGACCTTCGGCATCCTGATCGGAACCTATTCTTCAATTTATGTAGCTGCCCCGGCAATCTTGCTGTGGCACAGCAAACGCGGACGGGAGGGCGGCTCAGCCAACGCCGCACCCGCCGCCGCGACAAGCTAGGACATCGGCTGGAGGGCGAGTGATGGGCAACTTCCTGAGCAATATTCGGTACGTGGCGTGGACCGCGCTCGCGGTCGCCGTGATTTTCCTGATTTGGTACGCCATGGGCGTGCGCGGCTATTCATTTGGGGACATGGCCTTCTGGGAGGCGGCGTTCCGGTGGAGCCACGTTCTGGTCGGCATCATGTGGATCGGCCACCTTTACTATTTCAATTTCACCCAGATCCCGAACATGCCGAAAATTCCGGATGAGCAGAAACCGGCCATCGGCAAGGTGATCGCGCCGGCGGCTTTGTTCTGGTTTCGCTGGGGCGCCATGTTCACGGTGATCACGGGCGTGCTGCTGGCGGGGCTGAAGGGCTATATCGCCCAAGCGCTCAGCTTCAATCTGATCCCAGGCAATTTTGATCCGGGTTTTGCGGCTTTCATCGGCATCGGCATGTGGCTGGCGCTGATCATGTGGTTCAACGTCTGGTTCGTGATTTGGCCTAACCAGCAAAAAGCGCTGAACATCGCCAATAAGTATCCGGACCTTTCAGCTGAGCTAAAGGCCAAATCCGCGCGCACGGCGATGCTGTTCTCGCGCACCAATACGCTTTTGTCGGTGCCGATGCTTGTGGCCATGACCGGGGCGCAGACCCTCGGTTAAGGAAAAAGCGCCGTAACATTAACGGTGTCGCTTTGCGGGTGGCGCCGTTCTCGCTAAGGCTTGGCGAGAATGGCGCCCCCCGATCCCCTCGACGCCCATGTGCGCAGCGTGGACGAAGACCGCTGGTTGGCCAGCCGGTTCGCACCGCGGCACGTGCGCCCGCGTCTGCTCGCGATTTACGCCCTTAACTACGAAATCGCCCGCACCGCCGAAGCGGTGACGCATGAAGGCATTGGCGACCTGCGCCTGGCTTGGTGGTCGGAGGCGGTGGCTGAGATCTATGAGGGCAAGCCGGTGCGCGCTCACCCGGCGCTCGAAGCGTTCGAGCGTGCGGTAAAGGAGAGCAACCTTCCGCGCCCCGCCGTCGAAGAAATGATCGCCGCACGGGGCAAGGATCTCGAGCAAGCGCCCTTTGACAGCTGGGGCGATCTCGATGCTTACCTTGAGGCCACGGCGGGCAATGTGTTTCGTCTCGCCATCGAGGCCTGCGCAGAATCGCCTGCGCGGCCGAAGCAGTTCGACACCTTCGTTCGCAACGCCGCGCGCGCTTGGGGCTATGCCGGTTTGTTGCGCGCATTACCCTTCTGGACCGCGCGCGGGCGCACCTTCTTCCCTCACAGGCTGATGGCGCATAACGGGCTCGCGCCCAACACGGTGTTTCAGGATTTCAGCGGCCATGCGGCGCGCTCCTGCACCGCCGCTGTGCTCGATCGCGGGCGCCACGCCTATAATGAAGCGCGCGAGCTCGCGACTTTGCTGCCAAGCGCGCTGTTTCCGGCGATTGGCTACCTTGCTTTCGCCCCGCGCTACTTCAAGGCGCTAACCGAGCAGCAATACTCGATGGAATCCAGTCACTCGCTGGTGCCATTGCTGGCGCGGCAAATGGCGCTGATGGCGGCGTCGGCGACGGGCAAGGTTTAGTCGCCCCACCCATTCCCGGATTTCGCGCAGCGAAAGTCCGGGACCCATAAACACGCATGAGTGAAAGTTCGCGCGTCGCTTACCGTGCGTCGTCTCTGCGCAAACGTGTTTATGGATCCCGGACTGCGCTTCGCGCATCCGGGAATCGGTAGGAGTTAAGCGCTTAAGAGTTCGACGGCGCTCTTCTCGGCAAGCCACGCGTCCAGATCAGCAAGCGCGCGCACGGACATGGCGCGCTTCTTCGCGCGGCTGCGCGCTTCGCCCTTGAGTTTCTTGCCGTCAGGTCCGTGCGTCGGCGCCTCGATCGGCGGAAACAGACCGTAATTGACGTTCATGGGCTGGAAGGAAAACTTGCCGTCTTCGAGATGGCCGCCCGTGACGTGCGCGAGCAGCGCGCCGAGCGCGGTTGTCGGCGGCGGCGGCGCAAAAGCCTGGCCGAGCCGCTCCGCCGCCGCCATGCGCCCCGCGAGCAAGCCCATAGCCGCGCTTTCGACATAGCCCTCGACACCCGTAACTTGGCCCGCGAAGCGCGCACGCGGCTCATTCTTCAAGCGCAGCGCGCCATCGAGCACGCGCGGCGAGTTGAGGAAGGTGTTGCGGTGCACGCCGCCAAGGCGGGCGAACACAGCGTTTTCGAGCCCCGGTATGGTGCGGAAGATTTCGCTTTGCGCGCCGTGCTTCAGTTTGGTCTGGAAGCCAACCATGTTGAACAGCGTGCCGAGCTTATTGTCCTGGCGCAGCTGCACCACCGCATAAGGGCGCTCATCGCTATGCGGATTGGTGAGCCCAACGGGTTTCATCGGCCCGAAGCGCAATGTCTCCGGCCCGCGTTCGGCCATGACTTCGATCGGCAGGCAGCCCTCGAAATAGGGCGTGTTCTTTTCCCAGTCTTTGAATTCAGCCTTAGGCGCGGCGTTGAGCGCGGCGATGAAGGCTTCGTACTGCGCCTGGTTCATGGCGCAATTGACGTAAGCGGCCTTGTCGCCGCTGGGGCCTTCCTTGTCGTAACGCGATTGCTTCCAGGCTTTGGAGAAGTCGATCGAGTCCGCGTGCACGATGGGCGCGATGGCGTCGAAGAAGGCGAGCGAGTCTTCGCCGGTTGCGGCGCGGATGGATTGCGCCAGCGACTCGGAGGTGAGCGGGCCGGTGGCGAAGATCACGCGGTCCGTATCGCGTCTCAGCAGCGTATCGAGCGCAGGCACTTCCTCACGCACGATCTCAACCAGCGGGTGATTGGTGATCGCCGCGGTGACGGCGGCGGAAAACACCTCGCGATCGACGGCGAGGGCCGAGCCGGCCGGGACTTGGGCTTTGTCGCCAGCGGACATGACCAGCGAGCCGGATCGCCGCAGCTCCGCATGCAGCAGGCCAACGGCGTTATACTCCCAATCGTCGGAGCGGAACGAATTGGAGCAGACCAGTTCGGCCAATGCATCGGTTTGGTGCGCGTCGGTCATACGCACCGGGCGCATCTCATAGAGCCGCACCGGCACGCCCGCATTGGCGAGCGCCCAGGCGGCTTCCGATCCGGCAAGACCGCCGCCGACCACGGCGACGGGAAGGGGGGCGTTGGAGCTCATCGGCGCGTTATAGCCGCACTTACCCAATTTACACGCGGCTTTGGCCGCGCAGCGCTTGACCCTGGCCGGCGCCTCGTGTGTAGCCGAGCGTGATGAAGGGCGAATTTCATGGCTGACGGCAAGGTCCCTGTGCGCGAGAGCGTGGGCGCGGCGCTGAGATTTGTGCGCGAGAATTGGCGCCCGATCCTGACGATCTCGGCGGTGAGCGCCGTGGTGTCCACCGTGCTCGCCGTGCTGAGCAATGCGGCCGGGCCGCTCAGCTTGCTGATTACGATCGCAAGCACTTTTGTTGTCTCGGTCACGTACGGCGCCTTCACCAGCAGCTGTCTGACCGGCTTTGCTGGCGTGCAGCAGCGACTCATCAGCGACGGCTTACGGGTCTGGGGCGCGATGGCGATCGTCGGCTTCTTCCTGTTCATCGTGATGATCGTGCTCGCCATACCCGGAGTCATCGTATTTGCGGTGATGATTGGTCCGACTTATGGGGCCGAGCTTCAGCAAGTCAGCGGCGATGAGGCGGCGACGACCGCGCTCATGGGCCGCATCGTCACCGAAAATCCGGGCATGATCCTGGCGTTCTTGCTTTTTTACGGCTTGCTTTGGTTCGCGCTGACATCGCGGCTCTATCTGTCGGCGCCGGCGAGCGTGGAGGCCAAACGCATCCTCACCTTCGAGACGTGGTCCTGGACGCGGGGCAATATGTGGCGCATTTTCGGGGCCCGGCTGATGCTTTTGCTGCCCGCCTATGTGCTCGTGACCGGCGTGTCTTTGCTTTTGGCCAGCGCCATTGGGCTCAACATCACCGATCCCATGGCGGCGCAGGCCTTTGCGCAGGCCAATACGCCGCTCTACGCAATTTACCTACTGTGCAGCGGGTTGTTGCAGCTGGTGCTTTATACCGCGCTCGAAGCAGGGCTCTCGACTTACCTGTATCGAGGCTTGAAGCCAGCTACGCCGCCGCCGCCCGTCTAACGGCGCTCGACGGACCAGCGCCGGGCCGCTAAACCCCGCGCTCCCATGACCCGCCCGCGCTCCTACGTAGCCGAACTGCTGCGGCTCGCCGGCCCAGTCGCGCTCGCGCGGCTGGGCATTATTGGCATGGGCCTCGCGGACGTGGTGGTCGTGGGCCAACTCGCGCCCGATGAGTTGCCGCACCAAGCTTTGGGCTGGGCGCCGACGGCTGTGTTTCTGGTCGCATCTATCGGTCTGCTGCAGGGCGTGCAGGTTTTGGCGGCGCGCTCGATCGGGGAGCGCAATCCCAAAGCCGCCGCGGTTGCGTTGCGCCGGGGCCTGGTGATCGCACTGTGCGCGGGGCTCTTCTCGGCGCTGCCTCTATGGATTTTCGGCGAACACATGTTCTCGGCCTTTGGCGTCGAGGAAGCGCTTGTGGCGCCTTCGGCGCGGGTGATGGGCGTGCTCGCGCTCTCCATCCCGCTGCATCTGCTCTATGTGGCGGGCACGTACTTTCTCGAAGCCATCAAAAAGCCGGGCATTTCGACCGTTGTGATGTGGCTGGCCAATGGCGTGAACCTTGGGCTCAATCTGCTTTGGGTGCCAGAGCATGGCGCCATGGGCTCGGCCTGGGCGACGTTTGGCGCGCGCGTGTTTCTGGCGGTCGTGCTGCTCGCCTGCATCTGGTTTCTGCGCGACCGTGAGTATTATGGGGTGCGCACGCTTGGCGGCGCGGGTCCCACCTATGGCGCGCTGCTGGGCGTCGGCATTGCGGCGGCGGTGAGCCAGGCCGTGGAAGCAGGCGCGTTCTCGGCGATGACATTCATCGCGGGACGCATCGGCGCTGATGTCGTGTCGGCCTATCAGATCATTCTCAACCTGATGGCGTTCGTGTTCATGATCGCTTTGGGCCTGGGCACGGCGACGGCGGTGCTGGTGTCCGAAGCCATTGGCCGGCGCGCGCCGGAAGATGCGGTGCGCGCGGGCTGGACGGGCCTTGCGCTCAACACCATCGCCATGCTGCTGATCGCCGTGCTGATCCTGGCTTTCGCCGAACCGATTGGCCGGCTCTACACTGCGGACGCGGCTTTGGCCGCCCTGATCGCGTCGCTGATCTGGGCGGCGGCGATCACGCTGACGCCAGATGGCGGCCAAGTCGTTGCGGCCTCGGCGCTGCGTGCGCGCGGCGATAATTGGTTTCCCACTTTCAGCCACATCTTCGCTTATGCGGTGGTGATGCCGGTGCTTGGCTATTGGTTGGCCGAGCATCAGGGCATGGAAGTCGCCGGGCTGCTGATCGCGATCTTCTGGTCGAGCGTGGCTTCGGTCGCCGTGCTGGTGCTGCGCTGGTGGATGTTGGCGCGCCGGCCCGCGCCGGTGGTGGAAACCGCCTAGACCGGCGCGCCGAGAATCCAGCCTTCTTCGCGCTCGATCGCCTCGCGGCGCGGATCGTCCTTCGCCGGCCCAAACAGCGCCCCGAGTTGACCTTTTTCATCAAGCGCATTCATGCGCTCGACCACGGTGCGGACTTGCGCCTCGTCCTTGATCTCGCCCGGCTTCGGCTTGAGCGGATATTGGCTTGGATAAATTTCAGCGAACACCGCTTCAACGCCATCAAGCGCGGAGGGCGCGAGCGGTTTCCAGCCGGTTTCAAACGGCCAGACCTTGGCGCGCTCGCCGCGCGCATCGCGCAAGCGGCGCACGATGGGCAAGCCTGTCAGCGTCTGACCGCCCACTGAACCTTGGTAATAAAGCTTCCAGATTGAGGAGGCGACTTTAAGCGCCTGCTCGGTCAATCGGAATTCGGCGATGTCATTCGGCCCATGCTCGCGCGCGCGCTTGGCTGACAGCATCGTCTGCTCTTCGCGCGCGGGCGCGCCCCAAAATGGGAAGGCTTCGCCCGTCATTAGCCGGTTCATTTTCGCGCCGACTTGGAAGCGATTATTGGCGTTGGTCGGCTTGTCCTTCACCTCGGCGGCGACGAAATCCATCATGGCGCGCCAGGGCGGGCCTTCCAGTTTAAGCGCGCTGGCCGCGCCTTTCGGAAACCCAAGCGGAAAATCGAAGCCAACCAAAGTGCGCTCGCTCTTGCGGCTGAGTTCGGCGAGTTGGGCGTCGATCAGCTTTTCCGCGTCAGCGCGCGTGGAGGGGTTGTGGGCCTCGAACGCCATTTGAAAACGCACATTGCGCTTTAAGACGCCGACCCAAATGGAATCGGCGCCCGTCGTCGGCTTCGTGGCCGCGCTCCAGTCGACCATGATGTAGGCTTGAAAAAGACGCTGACTCATCAGGCGAGTTTCACCAGCATTTTTCCGGTATTGGCGCCAGTAAACAGATTGAGAAAAGCCTGCGGCGCTTTCTCAATGCCGTGTTCAACCGTCTCTTCCCATTGGATGCGGCCTTCGCTGATCCATTGCGACATGTCTTTGAAGAATTGTTCGCGCATGTCCCAGTAATCGATGACGATGAAGCCCTGCATCTTGATGCGTTTGCCCACGATATAGTTCATGTTGCGCGGCCCGGACGCTGGGGTTTCGTCATTATAGTTGGCGATCATGCCGCACTCGATAAAGCGCGCCCATGGGCGCGCCACTTCCAGCGCCACCTCCAAATGCTCGCCGCCGACATTGTCGAAATAGATATCGACGCCCTTAGGTGCTGCGGCTTGCACCGCTTTCAACAGATTACCGCAAGTTTTGTAATTGATCGCCGCATCGACGCCGACCGACTTCAGCCATTCGACTTTCGCGTCCGTTCCGGCCGAGGCGACAACATTGCAGCCCAGAATCTTGGCGATCTGGCAAACGATCGAACCAACTGCGCCAGCGGCGCCGGAAACAAAAACAGTCTCGCCCGGCTTGGGTTCGCCAATGCGATGCAGGCCCGTATAGGCGGTGATGCCGGGCAGGCCGAGCACGCCGAGAAAGGCTTGTGGCGGGACATTCACTTGCGGCAGCTTTTGCAGCGAACCGCCGGGCGCGACGAAGGCTTCGCGCCAGCCATTCATGGAATCGACCAGATCGCCCACCTTCAAGTTCGGATCGTTGGAGTGCTCCACGCGGCCGACGGCGCCACCTTGGATGGCTTCGTTCAGATTGAACGGCGGCACATAGCTTGGCCGATCATACATGCGCCCGCGCATGTACGGATCGACCGACATCCACAGATTGCGCACCAGCACTTCGCCGGGGCCGGGCGCTTGGAGTTCGACCTCGACGACGTCGAAATTCTCAGGCTTGGGCAGGCCAACCGGCCGCGACTTCAAATGGATTTCGCGCGAACGCACTGGTGGATCCTCCCTATTTCGGGAGGCAGTGTAGCCCCCTGGGGCGAGCCTTGGGAGCCCGAAAGCGCCGCCGGACGCGTTCTGCGCGGCGACGCTCCTAACGCCCTTAGCGGGCGGCGATCTCGACGACAGGCGCGCCGCGCTCCATGGTTTCGGCGTAAACCAGCAGCGGCGCGATATCGGCCCGCTCTAGCGCGTCTTCGATCGCATCGGCCTTGCAGGTGGACATGGTGGTGTAGAACGTGCTGCTTGGGTCACGGCACACGCGCTCCGCCGCCTGTTCGATCCGCTCATAGAGGCTCGCAATAGCCTCCTGGCTCTGCAAATCGGCTTGGGTGAAAGGAACGCTGATGGACGTGGGTTCTGCTGACGCTACGCCAGCCAGGGCGGTGAGAGTCGCCGCGAGGACGAGAGTGGTAGTAGTACGCATTAGTTGCTCCATTGGTTGGAGCCCTAAGCGTGCGTCGCCTCCTATTATGCGGCCGGAGTAGGATGGGAATCGCCCGCTTGCGTCCACCGCCAAGGTGAGACAAAGGGCTTAAATCTCCGTCAGGGGGCGGTTTCGCACATGGTTTGCGCAGCTGCCCGCTGAAATCAGGGGCTAACATGTTCGTGAATGAGCGAATGAGCATAGAAGGTTTGCGCGTATGAGCATCCGGCTGAGATTTGCGCCGTCGCCGACGGGACGATTGCATGTCGGCAATGTGCGCACGGCGCTGATGAACTGGCTGTTTGCGAGGCGTCATGGCGGCAAGGTGCTGCTGCGCATTGACGACACCGATCTCGCCCGCTCCACGGCCGCGTTCGAGCAGGGCATTGGCGATGATCTGACTTGGCTCGGGCTCAACTGGGACGAACGCGCCAATCAATCGGCGCGCTTTGCCGCGTACGAACGCGCCGCCGAAAAGCTGAAGAGCGCCGGGCTGCTTTATCCCGCTTATGAGACGCAGGAAGAGTTGGAGCGGAAGAAGAAGATCGCGCAATCGCGCGGGCGCCCGCCTGTCTATGATCGCGCTTCCCTAAAGTTGAGCGCTGATGAGCGCAAGGCGCTCGAAGCCGAGGGCCGCAAGCCGCATTGGCGTTTCAAACTTTCAGGCGAGCGTAAGGAGTGGAACGATCTGGTGCGCGGGCCGCAATCGATCGATACCGCCTCGCTCTCCGATCCAGTGCTGATCCGCGAGGACGGCGCGTTTCTCTATACGCTGCCATCGGTCGTCGATGATGTGGAGTTCGCTATCTCTCACATTGTGCGCGGCGAGGATCACGTCACCAATTCCGGGGTGCAGATCGAAATCTTCGAAGCGCTCGGCGGGGCCGTGCCGGCCTTCGGCCACTTCCCGCTGCTCGTGGGCGCCGACGGCGAGGCGTTGTCCAAGCGCATTGGCTCCATGGCGGTCGGCGATTTGCGCGCCGAGGGCTATGAGCCGATGGCGCTGCTGTCGCATCTGGCCAAGATCGGCACCTCCGATCCGGTGGAGGCGCGGCTGAGGTTCGACCAATTGGCGGAGGAATTCGCGTTCGAGAAAATTGGCCGCGCGCCGGCGCGGTTCGATCCTGAGGAGCTGAAGCGGGTCAATGCAGCGGTGCTGCACCAAACCGAATACAGCGCTGTGAAGGCGCGTCTCGCCGAACTAGGCGCCGATAAGGGCGAGGCGTTTTGGACTGCGGTGCGCGCCAATTTGCATTTGCTGCCGGAGGTGCGCGCCTGGGCGCATATTGTGGACGGGCCGATTGAGCCGTTCATCGCTGATGCAGCCTTCGCCGCCGCCGCCGCCGACGTGCTGCCGAAGGGCGCTTATGATGGCGCGAGTTGGAGCGCGTTCACCAATGCGGTGAAGGAAAAAACCGGCGCCAAGGGCAAGGCTCTGTTCATGCCGCTTCGTCAGGCGCTGACGGGCCTGGATCATGGGCCGGATATGGCCTCATTGTTCCCGCTGATCGGTGAGGAAAAAGCGCGCGCGCGGCTCATGGGGCGCGCCGCCTAAAATCTGCTGACGGGTTGCGCTATGGAAGTTGGGGCGCCACCTTGGCGTCGACGTGTGCGCGTGCGCGCGCCTTCCCATCATCGCAGCGCTTTGGAGCCCAATGGAGAGCTACGGACTCATTTCCACGATTTGCGGCGCATTGGTGCTGGCCTTCGTGCTCGGCGCGATCGCGCGCAAGTTCAAGCTCTCTCCGATCCTTGGATATTTGCTGGCCGGCGTGGCGGTGGGCCCTTTCACGCCGGGCTTTGTCGGCGACGTGAATCTGGCGCTGCAGCTGGCGGAAATCGGCGTCATTCTGCTGATGTTTGGGGTCGGGCTAAAGTTCTCGCTGGCGGACCTATGGTCGGTGCGCATGGTCGCACTGCCGGGTGCGCTGGTGCAGATGGGCGTGGCGACGGGGCTTGGCTTTCTGGTCGGCCAGGCGATGGGCCTCTCGCCTATGTCGAGCGCCATGCTCGGCTTCTCGCTCTCCGTCGCTTCGACTGTCGTGCTGCTGCGCGAGCTTGAGGATCGCAAGCTGCTGAAAACCGAAATTGGGCGCATCAGCGTCGGCTGGTTGGTGATCGAAGATATCGCCATCGTGCTCGCCATTGTGCTGTTGCCGATGGCGGCGGCCGTGGCGGCGGGGGAAGCGGGCTCGCCCATGGATGCGGCGGCCGCGTTTGGGCTGACTTTGCTGAAGATTGGCGCGTTCGTGGCGCTGATGCTGATTGTGGGCGCGCGCGTATTTCCTTGGCTGATCGTGCAGGTTGCGCATTTGCGCTCGCGCGAACTCATGTCGCTGGGCGCCATCGCGCTGGCCCTGGGTGTCGCTTACGTTGCTTACTTTACCTTCGAAGCCTCGTTCGCGCTTGGCGCGTTTCTCGCCGGCGTGGTGCTCAACGGCACCAAGTTCACGCACAAGATCGCCGAGGATTCGCAGCCGCTGCGCGATACGTTCGCAGTGCTGTTTTTCGTTTCCGTCGGGATGTTGTTTGATCCGATGACGCTGGTGCGTGAGCCGGTGGGCGTGGCGGCGGTGGTCGGCATTATTGTTTTGGGCAAGGGGCTGGCGGCGCTGGCGATCACTTCGGCGTTCAAGCTGCCAGTGGCGACTGGGCTCACAGTGGCCGTCTCGCTGGCGCAGATCGGCGAGTTCTCATTCGTGCTGGCCGGCATGGGACGCTCATTCGAGCTGTTATCGGATGAGGTTTACAATCTCATCCTCGGCGGCGCGTTGATTTCGATTGGACTCAATCCATTCCTGTTCCGCTTCGCCGATTGGTATCTGCAGAAAAAGGCGTCGCCGCCTGCGCTGGCTTAAACCAGCAGGCTTAAGCATTGCTCGACTGTGTTCGCCTTGGCGATTGTGGCGCTGAAATCGGCGGGCGTGAGATTGGCCTCGACAGTGTGGCGGATCAGTTGAAAGAATGGGTCCCAGAAGCCGTCTTCGTCCAAAAACACGACGGGCTTGGCGTGCAGGTTGAGCCGCTTCCAGCTCAGCACTTCGACCGCTTCTTCCAGCGTGCCAATGCCGCCGGGCAGCACTACGAATGCGTCGCTCTGCTCGAACATGATCATTTTGCGCTCGTGCATGGTGTCGACCATGTGGTGCGGCACGTCTTCGAGCACGATTTCGCGCCGTTCCAGAAAGCGTGGCATCACCCCTAGCACATCGCCGCCGGCGGCGTGCGCGGCCTTGGCGCAGCGGCCCATCAGCCCAATCGAGCCCCCTCCATACACCAGGCGCAGCTTATGCTGGGCGAGCGCGGTTCCGAGGCGGGCGGCGAGATCATGATATTCCGGCCTGGTGCTCTCGGAGGAGCCGCAATAGACGCAAACCGAGCGAATGGGCTTAACGTTGGCGGGGTCGGCCATAGTCTGCATCGAACTCAGCCAATAAGGCGCATTGCAGGCGAAAACCAGGGTCCTTAAGTCCGGACTGCTTCAAGGATTGTTCCATGCCGCCCGGCGAACGCCGCATTGTTTCGAAACCGCAAGAGGAGCCCGATCCCTCGCCCCCGCTGGGGCGTACGGTCGTGCGCCTGATGTCTTTGATCGGCGCGATGAGCGGGCCCGGCCATCGCTGGCGGCTGATCGCATCTTTTGTGCTGACGCTCGTCGGCAAAGTGCTGGCGGTGTTTTCGCCGCTGGTGCTGGCGGACGGCATTAACCGCGTGTCCGCAGGGCAGGCCGAGGGCGTGCTGCAGATCTTCATCGGTCTTGCCTTGTTTTGGGGCGCGCTGCGTTTTGCTTCAACGGCGGGGCCGCAATTGCGCGACGCGATTTTCCAGCCGGTGAGCGAAGAGGCGCAGCGCCGCGCCGGCGCGCGCGTGTTCGCGCATGTGCATGGGCTCTCGGTGCGCTTCCACCAGTCGAAGCGTACGGGTGCGGTGTATCGGACCATTGAGCGCGGCGTGCGTGCGATCGACTTCTTGCTGCGCTTCCTAGCCTTCAACATCGCGCCAACCGTGATTGAACTGGCATTGGCCGCTGGCGTGTTGGCATGGAAGTATGGCGGGGTATTTGCGCTGATCGCGGCGATCACGGTGGCGCTTTACGCCTGGCTTACCTTTGGCGTCACCGAATGGCGGCTCAAATATCGCCGCGACATGAATGAACGCGACAGCGAAGCCGCTGCGCGCGCGGTGGATTCGCTGCTGAACTTCGAAACGGTGAAGAGCTTTGCCGCCGAGGGGCGCGAGAGCGAGCGCTATGATCGTGCGCTCGCCTCCTATGCGGAAGCGGCCGTGCGCTCAAACACCTCGCTCGTGCTGCTGAACGTGGTTCAGGGCCTCATTATGAATGTGGGCCTGATCGGCATGGTGCTGGCGGCGGGCTATTACACCGTGCGCGGCGGGATGGGGCCGGGCGACATCACCGCCGTGATCCTGATCATGGTCAATCTCTATGCGCCGCTGAACATTCTTGGCTTCGCCTATCGCGAGATCAAACAGACCTCGATCGATATGGAGAAGATGTTCGCGCTGCTGGATGAGGAGCCGGACATTGCCGATCGGCCGGGCGCCGCGCCGCTCAAAGCCGGAAGCGGCGAGGTGGTGTTCGAGCACGTGAACTTCGCGCATGAAGGGCGCGATCAGGGGCTGACCGACGTCTCGTTCGTGGCGCCGGCGGGAAAGACGACGGCGATTGTCGGCCCCAGCGGCGCTGGCAAATCCACCGTCCTCAAGCTGTTGTTTCGGTTTTACGACCCGGCCGCAGGGCGCGTGCTGATCGATGGTCAGGATTTGCGGAGCGTGACGCAAACGTCATTGCGCAATGCGCTGGGGCTGGTGCCGCAGGATGTGGTGCTGTTCAACGACACGATCCGCTACAACATCGCCTATGGCCGCCCCGAGGCGAGTCAAGCCGAGTTGGAAGAGGCCGCGCAGCGCGCGCAATTGTTGCATTTCATCGAAAGCCTGCCGCAAGGCTGGGATACGCGCGTTGGCGAGCGCGGGCTGAAGCTGAGCGGGGGCGAGAAGCAGCGCGTCGGCATTGCGCGCGTGGTGCTGAAAAACCCGTGCATTCTCATTCTGGATGAGGCCACGTCCTCGCTCGATAGCGCCACCGAAGCGGAAGTGCAGGACGCGCTGGAACAAGCGAGCAAGGGGCGAACGACGATTGTCGTCGCGCACCGCCTCTCCACCATTGCCGGCGCCGATCAGATCGTGGTGCTGGAGCAAGGGCGCATTGTGGAGCGCGGCGCGCATGCTGAGCTGATTGCGCGCGACGGGCTCTATGCCGACCTGTGGAAGCGCCAAGCCGAGGAACCTTCGCAACAGGGCGTGGCGGCGGAATAGCGAAAGCCGTTGACGTCCTGAGCGCGCCGGGTTGAGGTGTGCGTAAGTGGAGGGATGCGATGCGGTTAGCAGCTTTGGCGGCGGTGTTTGCGCTCGGCGCCTGCGCAACGCAAACGACGGAGGCGCCCGCGGACTTCGATCCCGCCGCCTGCTATGAGCGATCGTTCGACGTCTATTTCGAAGAATATGCCGACAATCTGACCGCCGAAGCGCGCGAGGCGGTGGCTGCGATGGATCGGACTCTCGCAGGCTGCCGCATCCAGCATGTGCGCATTATCGGCATGGCGGGCGCGCGCGGGCCGGCAGAATCGAACATGGAATTATCGGTCGAGCGCGCCGAGACCATCGCCAGCTATTTGGCGCAGGAGACCCGTTGGCCGCGCAGTGTGTATGAGTTGCGCGCCGCCGGCGAAGAAGGCGCAACCAATACCGAGGAAGGCCTGCCGCGCCCGATGCGCCGGCGCGGCCACGTCACGGTGACGGCTGTGGCGCCTTAGCGCCCCAGCTTGAAATCGCGTGCGATCACTTTGGCTGCATTGTGCCCTGGCGCGCCGGTGACGCCGCCGCCTGGATGGGTGCCGGAGCCGCATTGGTAGAGGAACTTGATCGGCGTGCGATAATCGCCGTGCCCCAGGACGGGGCGGAATGAGAACAACTGATCGAGTGAAAGCGCGCCATGCATGATGTCGCCATTCACCAGGCCAAAGCGGCGCTCGAGATCAAGCGGCGACAGCACCTGGCGCCCAAGTACACTTTTGGCGAAACCGGGCGCGTGCTTGTCGACCGTCGCGATCATCAGGTCCGCGACTTCTTCCTTGCACTCATCCCACGAGCGGCCGTTGGAGAGCTGCGGCTGCACTTGCTGGCAGAAGAGCGAGGCGACGTGCTGGCCGGGCGGCGCGAGTGAATCGTCCAAAGTCGACGGGATCAGCATTTCCACGATCGGCTCGCGCGACCAGCCATGATCGCGCGCGTCCTGATAGGCGCGGTCCATGTAGGCCAAAGTCGGCGCGATGATGATGCCGCCGGTCAAGTGATCGCCAGGCTCGGGCTTGGAGGTGAAGCGCGGCAGTTCAGAGAGCGCCACATTCATGCGCAATGTGCCGGAGCCGCAGCGATAGCGGTCAATGCGCTCGCGAAAATCGTCGGGCTGATGGGCGGGATCGACCAGGCGCTGAAACAGCAGCTTCGGATTGAGGTTGGAGGCGACCATCCGCGCGCGGATTGCGTCGCCTTTTTCTATCAGCACGCCGACAGCGCGGCCATTCTCCACCAGCACTTCTTTCACCGCGACGCCGGTGCGGAGTTCGACTCCGCGTTCGCGGCAGGTCGCGGCCATGGCCTGCGTGATCGCGCCCATGCCGCCAATGGCGTGGCCCCACAGGCCCTTCTTGCCGTTCACTTCGCCGAAGACGTGGTGCAGCAGCACATAAGCCGAGCCGGGCGAATAGGGGCTCGCATAATTGCCGACAATGGAGTCGAAGCCGAACAGCGCTTTCACCGGCTCGCTCTCGAACCAATGATCCAGCCAATCGCCGGCAGATTTGACGAACAAGTCCAAGAGATCGCGCTTGGCGGTGAGGCCGAGCTTGTTGAGCTTGCCCGCCAACTGGGCGCCGCGCAGCGCTTCCTCGATGGCGTTGATGAGGCCGTGTTCGACCAGATTGGGCGGCGCCTCCAGCACCAGACCGCGCACCACTTCGGCGATGGTCTCCAGCCGGCGCTCATATTCCTCGAGCTTCACCGCGTCGCGATTGGAGAAGCGCGCCACTTCGCTTTGGGTGATGCCGGGGCCGGACATGAAATACTGGCCGTCCGGCAGCGGCAGGAAGTTGGAGACCTTGCGCTCAACGATCCTGAGCCCCTGACGGTGCAGTTCAAGATCGGCGATCACCTTCGGATTGAGCAGCGAGACGGTGTAGGAGGCGACCGAGTTGCGGAAGCCGGGGTGAAACTCCTCCGTCACCGCAGCCCCGCCGACGACGTCATTCTTCTCCAGCACCAGCGCCTTTAGGCCCGCCTCTGCCAAATAAGCCGCGCAAACGAGGCCATTATGCCCGCCGCCAATGATGATGATGTCGTACATGGAGCCGGTTTGGCCTTACCGATGTGAGAGGTAAAGCGCTGCAATCCAAATTGCCGGCTAAAACTGGCTCCGCGGGTAGAATTCGAACCTACGACCAGAACTTTAACACAGACATTCACCCCGTCTCGCACTGTGTCGGGAAAGCTCACGGTCAGTTTGTAAGCCTTGGTAAAACAACGATTTCCACAGATCGCAGCGCCTCAACGGCTTTCGCTTTGTCTCGACCAAGCGCAGGGTCTGGCGTAGATTTTTGCGTAGATTTTTGCGTCGAACCGTTTTTTGGAGGGTTCATGCCGCAGGTCGAATTGACGGATAAATTCTGCCGCTCGGCAAAGGCGAGGGCGGGCGCCAACAAGACGGATTTCTTCGATGCCGTGGTGAGGGGCCTCTGCCTTCGCGTCAGCAAGGCGGGGCTGAAGACCTGGCATGTGGTCTATTCGAAGCCTGGAAGGCCCAAGGAGCGGGTTTGGCTGAAGCTGGGGCGCTATCCCGAGATCGGGCTCGGCGGCGACGCCGGCGCCCGCCAGCGCGCCCGAGGGGCCCGCGTAAGGATCGGTGATGGCGCTGATCCGGTCGCCGAGAAGAAGGCCCAAGCGTCGGCGCAGACTGTCCGCGACCTTGTTGAAAACTACCTGTCCGACAAGGTGGCCGATAAGCGCTCAGTCGCCGAGATCGCGCGTAGGCTACGCAAGAACGTGTCGGGCTATGATGCCTATGGGAAGCCGATTGAGGACCGCTCACGCGGGTGCATCGGCGATATAAGGCTGTCCGACCTGCACCGGCGCGACATCACGAAGGCGATCGACGCCGTCAAGAAGCGCGGCGCAGCGACAGAGTCGCTTCGGGTTTTCACTGACTTGCGCGCGATGGTGCGTTGGGCGCGCGGGCGGGGTGATCTGGATGAGAACATCATGGAACTCATGGCCCCGCCAGCGGAGGCTCGGGTCAAGGATCGGGTGCTTGCGCCCGATGAAATCCAACGGATGTGGGGCGCATTGGCCGAAGCCCGCATGACGGACGCCACGCGGCGAATCATCCGCCTCTGCCTTGTGACGGGGCAGCGCGTTGGGGAGGTTGCGGGCATGACCCGCGCCGAGCTCGACCTAGATCAAGGCATCTGGACCATCCCCGCCGCGCGCACGAAGAACGCTCGAGAGCACGTCGTGCCTCTTTCGGACATGGCGCTCACGATCCTGCGCGAACAACTCGCGGCCGGCGCTGGCGATGCGCTTCTTTTCCCCGGCCTAGGCGGGCAGGCGCCGGTCACGAGCGCTTCCGTGGCCACGACGATCAAGCGCCTTGAGCGAGTCGGCGAGGACGGAGCGCCGCTCATCTTGGGCGTCGCGCCTTGGACGCCGCACGATCTGCGCCGCACCGCCGCGACCTGCATGGAAGAGCTGGGCGTGTCGCCGTTCGTCGTCGGCCATGTGCTCAACCACGTCTCAGCCACGAAGGCGTCGATCACGAGCCGCGTCTATGCGCGCTACGATTACATGAAGGAGAAGCGCGAAGCCCTCGAACTGTGGGGCGCGCGCCTCAGCGCCATCGTCAACAGTGCCAATGTGGTCGTGCCGATGCGCAAGGGGGAATCGCGATGACGGCGAAACGCGCGCGGGTGAAGCTTGTAGCATCGCCCCTAGATGACCGCGACAAGGCTTGGTACCTCGCGACCGATGGCGAAAGGTCGCGCCTTACAGCGAAGTTCAAGAACTCGTTTCAGAAGCATCTGCCGACGCTCGCCGATGATGAGGTCGCGGCTAGGGAATTGGAGGCCGTGTTTTTTCACGATCGCATTTACACCGTTCGGAGTGGATTGGCTAAGGCCGAGGTGAAGAAGATCCGAGGAGCTCTTGAGCGTGTCGCTAGCCTCGATGGGGCGTTCCCGGCGCTTCATGCTCTGTTTAAGCGTCGCCACGAAGACGAGTATCTAGCGCCCGTCATAGAGTGCATTTTCATGTTGCAGGTCTGGCAAAACTCCGGAGTCCTCGACACTGTTCTCGACAAACTGGAACTTGCAGCCGAATCAGAGATTGCCGCCACAAGGGATACGGGCTCGATCAAGTGGCCGGGTGTGTGGGCGATAGATGCGCTGATCGCTCTTTGGTGTAGGCAGAAGGGCGGGAGCGCCTGGACTTCGGTGAAATGGGAAGGTCCGCGTGGCGACTATCTCAGCGACGGCTTCGAGTTCTTGAACAAAATCGTGGACCTTCACGGCGCCGACCCGCGCTCCGCCTTCAATCGATGGAAGGCAGAGCGCTCACGGCCGAATATAGTTTAGTCTCTCGCCGCGGCCGCTTTTTCTACAACCGCGACTAGTTCATCGCGCCTCCAGCGATTGCTGGATGGGCCAACTTTGAGCGGTTTAGGATATCGACCGGCCTTCACGCCTCGCCAAAGTGTGGCGCGCGAGATTGGCGCTGTGACGCCGCCGAGGATCCCGCGTGCGGCGGTTTCATCAACAAGATCGACGTTAACGTAGTTCATTGCTTGGCCTCCGTGTTGCACTTCAGTGCAGAGAGGTTCGCAGCGTCGCGCCATGCTGTAGTGGCATAGTTCTGCCAAAAAAATCGCACGAAGTGTGCGACGACACCCCGCACCAACCGGCTCAACGCCCAACGCGAGCGCACGTCGTCGGTAGAAAAGACGGCAGGGCGCGCGCTCGCGTTGGGTCACTGTGGGAAGCGGTCAAAGCCCAAGGGGAGTCCGAAAGACGAAACCCCGACCGCCGGCGCGATGCGCGCGTCGCAAGTAGTCGTCAAGCTCGCCGCCCGCATCGGTAGGCGAGCGCCCGTAAGCGACGCCGGCTCCGGCCAGTCACGTCCCCGGGCATGGAACGCCCCCAAAGCCGAAAGGCGGCGGGGTGTCGTCCTATGCCCGCTTCGCTCTGCCTCACCAGCCAATCACATCCCTCTGAAAGGAGGCACCGCGGTGTAGATCGTGGCGCGCCCGACCCCGATTAAGGGGGAGGGAGGGCGCGCTTGCACAGATAGGCGGCTTGGTCCCGGGGACCCCAAGGGCGAATCCTCTCCCCCGCTGGCATCGGCAGCGTCGAGGCAGGGGGCGGGCTAAAGAGCTATGGCCGCCAACACAGGACCGGCGCGTGTGGTCGCGCGCGCGTCGCTGCAAGTTGCGACATAGGGGGTCAGTTTTCCACAGGGCCAGAAAACACTACGCTATATCGGGACACGCCGATCGCCAGATTGGCCAGCTAGTCGGCAATGTCGCGGCTCTTTCGTCAAATTGGGATCGAGCCGGTCTGCCCTCATAATTTTCGCCGTCTGGTAAGTTCGCTGCTGGGACGGGAATGGTTGGACGTAAATCCAATGTGTGCGGAACTCGTACTCGGTGGGCTCGCGGCTGTAGCAAATTCACGACAAACATGACTACGTGAGGGAGCGTCGGCGGGCGCTCCTAGCGCTCAATGCCGAATTCGATCGCATCTTCGACAAAGGGCCAATACCGATGGATCCCGATGCAGTGGAATTGAAGCGCTAAGCGCATGGGTGAAGCTGAGTGGCTCGAAGGCGCTCGGTGCGGGCCGCTGGCAAGTTTGTGTCGAGGGGGCAGGAAAATTTGGTCGTCCATTGCCGCCGGCCGCGCTCATGCTCGAAGCGCCTGTTGTGCGCCCGAACTCAGACACAGGCTTCGATCGTCGCATCTCTGTTCTGGGGCAAATTGAGACATTCGGCTCGGTGTGCGAGCTGGCAAAGCGGACCTCAGCAGAGGCGCTAGGGGTGCGCGGGACGATCTGAAATATTGGACCCCACGATAGCCTAAGTCGAGCGAAAGCCGATCATGGCGTGCTTGCCGTCGCAATAGGGCTTGGTGTTGGAATGCCCGCAGCGGCAGAGCTTCGCCGCTTGCAGGCGCGCCACCATGCGGCCGGTGCCGGAAATGATTTCCAAATTGCCGCGCACCATGAGCGGGCCGTCGAGTTGCGGCGCGACCTCCAGCGGCCCATCGCGCACGGCCAGCATGTCGGTTTTGTCGCCAGTCGGCGGTTCGCCACTGGCGTCGAAATGCACGTCATGGTGCGAGCCGTCGCAGAAGGGCTTGTTCTTCGACGCGCCGCATCGGCACAGTGTTGCCCGATAACCGAACGGCTTGCCGTCAATCGTGAGATCGCCGCGAGGGCGTGGCTATTCCATAAAGGCAGCCGAACTCGGCGCCACCGAGAAGATTAGCTGCGAAGCGCCCCTCGCGTCCGCCGGCCGGAACTCAAACACCTCGTTTCTGTAGAACAACGACGTTCGCCGACCGTCTGAAAGCAGTGCGGCCGCTGCAGCAGAGGCTGACGCCGTGAAACTCACACCGCGTACGCGAGGCGCGAACAATCCCAAAGCGCCTGCAAACCGACCAATGGCGACGTTGGCTTGGTTTATGGCCGCCACAGCGTCCGCGGCTGCCATGGTTGTGGCGAGCAGCAGCGTCGGTTCGAGAGTGACCCCTGACGACATTCGCGCCGCACTGCTTACAATCACTTGGGCGTCGTTCTGCAACTCGGCCGCCGTCGGCGGATTGAGCACGCGCCCGTCCGGACCCAGATCGAGGGGCCGGCGAACGCCGCCGCTGAGCAAGGAGACTGAAACAGTCGCTCCCGTCTCTGGCCGCAGCCTATACGCTGGATGAAACCGCGTGCGATCCGCAGCGGGGAGGCGATAATAATCGAGTAGATTTGCAAACACTCGGTTTGCATCTACGGAGCGCTCGGTAGGTTGGCCGACCGCAAATGTGGGAGCGATGAAGATCGCAACGCCTGCGAGCGCAAAGATACGACGGTTCATGTACCCTCCAAAAATTGCGTCATGCCCACCATTGCTTGATGGTTGACTTGCGAAATCGGTATGCGCTTTCGAGCGCTAGAACCGGCGGTGATCACCCCATGGAAGAGGGGCGCGGTTTTTGCTTCCGAGTTGGAGGCTTGGCGCCATACACGCCGTCAATTAACGCGATGAGAGCGCTGCGCGCGCGCTGCCAGTCCGCCTCAGTTTTGATCGGCATGCCGGCCAATGCTCCACTTGATGAAGCCGACAAGACAAGTTGCTGCGTGCTGGCGATGAGCAAGGCATTCGTCGCGGGTGCGTCGATGCCCGCAGGTGGCGTGAGCGAGCCGCGCAGCGCGTGCATCCATGCGCCAAGGCGTTTTCCACGTTCGGCTACGAGTCGCGACACCAAAGGCGACGGCGCAGCCAACTCCCACGCGATAATCTGCTGCATGATGGGGTCGCGCCGAAGCAGATCCAGCAGTCCAAGGATAAGGATTTTCGACAGTGCGCCATAGCTAGTTGGTCTCTCGGCGTCCGAGAGCGGCGTCAGGTCATCGGCCAGTTTGAGCGCTAGATCGGCGCCAATGGCGTCCGCCAGTCCCTCAAGTCCGCCGAAATAGCGATAGATCAGTTGCTTGTCGCACGCGGCTCGACGGGCGATCGCGTTCACACCGAAGCTCTGAAAGCCATCCTCGGCCAGCACCAGCTTGGCAGCATCCACGATACTGCGCTCGGTCGCTAACCGGTCGCGGGAGCGAGGCTCGCGCTCTTCGACTTTCCTCGTTTTCCTCATCGCTTTTGAAGCGCCCCCACAAATATCACCGCTCGGTGACTTTGTCGTTGCATCATGTCTCTACACGGTGATATACACCATGTCACCGATCAGAGACAAGTGGTTCAGGAGAACCGGATGCCGTTTTCAGCAGCACCAAGCCCTGTAACGAAAAACGCCCGCCTCTTAACCGGCGCTGCTACAATTGCACTGGCGCTAGCCTTCAATGTTCCCTACGCGATTCTCGCCGTTACTTACGACTATCCAAACGTCTTGCGTCGCCCCGCCGGTGAAGCGCTGGACATGTTTGCAGCGGGCGGCCCGAACCTCATCCTGACTTGGCATTCGTTCGCGCTGTCTGCGCTGCTGCTCGTGCCGCTCGCCATCGCGCTAGCTTCGACGCCGAGGGCGGTCGCGGAACGCCCAGGTCTTGCGATCGGCGCAGCAATAGCCGGTTGTCTCGCCGGGCTTGCACAAGCCATCGGACTGTGGCGGTGGGTGTTCGTCGTGCCGGGACTGGCGCGCGTTCATTCAGACCCAAACGCAGATGCCGCAGCCCGTAGCAGCGCCGAAGTGACCTTTGATCTGATCAATCAGTACGGCGGTGTGGCGATCGGCGAGCATCTTGGACAGCTGCTAACGGCGCTGTTCGTGCTGCTGCTGAGCGCACTGCAATGGACCGACTCTAGACGTGTAAGCGCAGCGCTTGGCTTTGTGACCGCAGCGGCCATCGCTATCGGCACGAACGAGGGTGTCGCAATTGCGCTTGGGCAATCTGGCGAAGTGTTTGCGCTCGCCACCATTGCCGGTTTCGTCGGCCTCACGGTTTGGCTGATTGCGACTGGCATCGGGCTCATTAGGGCACAAGACAGCCGCGGCTAATTCAAAGAATCGAATTTTCAGATCGAGACAGGGCACATCGCAATGAAACGCGTCGCTTTAACACTCATATTGGCTTTCACGATCGCAGCTTGCGCAACACCAGATCGCGCGGGCGTGCGTAACCCCGAGTTCTTCCGCCAGGTCGCTACGCAATCAACGATCGAGAGCCAACTTCCGCCAACGGAAGTAGCGCGTTGCTTTGAAGCACGGGCGGTTTTACTGCCGATGTCGCAGTTTGAACGCGATCAGCCGTCAGGGCGCACGACGTATCGCCTTCGCGGGTTCGGCTATACGTTTGAAGAGATCGACTTTGAGCCAACGCAAACTGGATCGCGAATGACGATCTTTATTGCGCCGAACGTAAACGCGCAGTGGCGTGAAGATTTTGCCCGCGATCGCGGCGCGCCGCTCAACCAGTGCGCCGGAGTCTCCAGCTAGTTCGTCCCGATTATGCGCGCGTTGCACATCTCACGCGCCGCGATTTCGGAGAACATTGCGCGTGTTGACGTGGCGCAGGGCGCAGGATCGCTCGGCACGGCCTCCAGCAGCAATCTGGGCGGTACGGTCCAGTTCACACAGCGCCGGCCGGACGAAGAGTTCGGTGCAACTGGCGCGCTAACCTATGGCAGCGAAGAGACGCTGCGGGGCTATGTGCGTGTAGATAGCGGCTCGCTCTGGGGCGATGATGGTTTGCGCTTGTCCGCAAGCTATGCTGACCAAAGCGCGGATAAGTGGAAGGGCTGGGGCGAGCAAAACCAGCGCCAAGCCAGCGTCAGTGGGCTACTGCCGATCGGGCGCGGTGAAATCTCCGGCTTCGTGAATTGGTCCGAACGCCGCGAAAACGACTATCAAGACTTGACCCTCGAGATGATCGATCGGCTGGGGTATAATTGGGACAACATTTCCAACGATTGGGCGCTTGCGGTCGATGTCGCCGACGCGCTGCAAGGCGGAAACCCGTATCCGGCGCCGTTCGCCACGGCTGACGACGCCTATTTCGACGCTTCAGGCCTGCGCGACGACACGCTTGGTTCGCTGCGCATTGATTATCCGATCACCGGTAATTTCGCTGTCTCGGCGATGGTCTATGCGCACCAGGACGAAGGCCAAGGCCTGTGGTGGACACCCTACACGCCGACGCCGGGGGGCGCGCTCGATCAAGATGGGTCGGTCATCGCCGATCCGGGGCCGATCTCGGTGCGCACGACGGAGTACGACATTGACCGCCAAGGCTTCGTTGGCTCCGCCACGCTGACCCTAGGCGCCCACGAAATCGAAGGCGGGGTATGGCTCGAAGCCAACGATTTCAACCAAGCGCGCCGCTATTATGGCACCTCACGGTCCACTCCACGCGATTCGCTGGAATTCCTGTCGAACCCGCACACGACTGAGTGGGAATACGACTTCAACACCGACACCACCATGTACTATGTGCAGGACACGTGGACTGTAACCGATGCGCTTACGGTCGTAGCGGGCTTTAAGTCGCTTAACGTCGAAAATAGCGCCGAAACGGTTAGCGGGCCTAACAAGACCGGTACGATCGAGGCGAACGATGATTTCGTGCCGCAAGCGGGCTTTACGTATGACGTCACGCCGGATCATCAGATATTCGGTGCTTACTCGGAAAACATTCGCGCCTTCGAATCCTCGGCGACAGGTGGTCCGTTCTCTGCGTCGGCCGCCGGTTTCGCCTCGCTGAAGGACACGCTGCGGCCAGAAACTTCGCGCACGTACGAGCTGGGTTGGCGCTTCCGCCACGGCGATCTGCAAGGTTCGGCGGCGATCTACAACGTCGAGTTCGAAAACCGGCTACTTACCGTTGCGCTCGGCGCGCCGATTTTGGGTCTCGGCAACGGCATCCAAAACGTCGGCAGCGTCGAAGCCAACGGCTTCGAGGTGGCTGGCCTTTGGCAGATGAATGACGATTGGTCGTTGTTCGGTTCATACAGCTATAATGACTCCACCTATGCCGACGATGTGTTCGACGGAACGGGTGCATTGGTGGCCGCCACTTCGGGAAAAACCGTGGTCAACTCGCCCGAAAACGTGTTCCGCACAGAGTTGGCTTATGACAATGGTTCGCTGTTCGGCACACTCGCCGCAGCCTATACCGGCGAACGCTACTCATCCTACCTAAATGATGAATCGGCGGACGCTTACACGCTGGTGGAATTGACCGCCGGCTATCGCTTCGGGCAGGGCACGGAAGTGCAGCTGAACGTCACCAATCTCACTGACGAGCAATACATCTCGACCGTGGGTTCGGGCGGCTTCCAGAATACGGCGGGACGCCAAACCTTCCTGACCGGCGCACCACAGCAGGTGTTCGTGACCCTTCGCCACGCTTTCTAACGATACCACGTGAAGTCAAGCGGAGCGCGGACCCCGACCCGCGCTCCGCATTTTTTGGGGGGCGGCTCACATGCACCCGATTTCCAGACGTACTTTTGTGGGCGCCGCCGCAAGTTTGCCTGCCGCAACCGCCGCCAGTGCCGCTGCGGCGGATTTTGAGCATGCGCGGACCGTTTCGCGCATCGCTTTCGGTTCCTGCGCCAAAGGGGACAAGCCCCAGCCGATCTGGGATGCGGTTTTGGCGGCGCAACCCGATCTCTTCATCTTCTTAGGCGATAATGTTTATCTGGATACGCGCGATCCGGAAGTGATGCGGCGCAAGTACGCCGAGCTCGCCGCGCAACCTGGCTTTCAGCGCCTGCGCGCCCACGTCCCAATCCTCGCCATTTGGGATGACCACGACTTTGGTGAAAATGATGCCGGCCGCGAGTATCCGATGAAGGAGGAAGCGCGGCGCCAGTTCCTGGAATTCTTCAATGAGCCCGCTTCAAGTCCGCGCTGGAGCCGGGACGGCATTTATACGTCCTACATGTATGGCCCACCGGGTCAGCGTGCGCAGATCATTCTGCCCGATCTCAGATGGAATCGCACGCCGCTCAACGAGTTGGAATTGGGCGGACAAGATTATGAGGCATGGGCGGAAGCGCGCGCGCATCAAGGCCTTTCAGTGCCTGGAGGCAGTCAAAGTTGTTTTAGTGCGAGGTAACAATGCGTGTGGGTGGAATTGCGGCTGCTATCACGCTCGTCTTGGCTGGCTCGGCAGAAGCTCAGCAAGCGCCTCCGTCGTATCCGCTGCGCTGCCGCGGCGGCGGAGACATGACCGTCGAGTTTTTCATTTCCCAAGGTCATGCATACCTCAGTGGTCGGGTCGGGCCCGCTATGCCCTACAATCTGATTGGGGACTCGCGGCTCAAGCTGACATTTTCTCCAGCGCCGAACGGCGCCAGCACGGCCAATCCTCCGCCAGGCGAATGTGCATGGTTAGATCGGCCAGTCGCCGGTGGCGGACGGTTCGAGATGTTTATGCAACTCCGTGTCCCTGATAGTTACGTCCTGCGGACTGCCAGGTTTGTCGGCGACGGTTGCGGGAATTTCCGATTCGACGGCTTGAACACAGATAACAATGCAAGCGACGCTACCTTCGCCCAGGTGAGAACGATCATTGATGCGTTAGAAGCGGAGGATCTTTTCACGGTGTATGCATATGGAGCGGGCGACACGCTCTACATCACTGCGGTTTCGCTTGATGACGCGGGGCCTAATTAGGCTGATTGGCGAAAGCAGATTTCGCCGATCGCGCGCCGCTCCGGCAGGCATGGCGCCAGCGGCTGGATCTGAGCACGCCGGCTGCTCGAACAGGGACGATGCCATGCTCTGCTCCTTGATGTTAGCGCCGTCGCCGCCCACGCTTAGCGGCCCGAGGCCGCGTGGCGAGGCCATTGAGGATCCGCCCGGTGCGCCGCGGCCGTTCAAAGCTGTATTTAGCCTGCCTCCGCGATCCTGACGGCAACAGAGTCTGTGCGTGCTACCGAATGACCTGACAGCCATTTGGCGACAGGCGGCGAACTCGGAAACGATGGCCGTGAGGTAGCGAGTGACGCCTCCCGGCGAAGGGACGCCGTGTCGCATGCGCCAAGCGATTGACTTGATTGGAGCGAGGCAGCCGTTCGGTGAAATTCGCGCTTTGGCGCGGACTGCCGCTGAAAAAATTAACCAAACCTAAGCGCAGAGCGGAGACAAGCTTATGGCAGTCGGCTCTTTCTCGTACTTCTTCGAGTGCATTCGTGATCGCGCCTTTGAAAACTCAGTCTTCGGGTCTTGATAGGCCGTGCACGGCTGCGGAGTTCGCGACTATAATCAGCGTCATCAAGCGGGCCACGGCATCTCGCGTGGGCTTCGGCGCACTTGCGGCGGCCGTGGCGTTTGTCGGGGCCGGTTGGTCCTACGCAGCTTATTGGTTCATCGCCATGGCGGCGTGGGAAATAGTCCTGCGTCCTAGTCTAGAAGCGCGCATAATAGCGCCTGACGACGAGCGCGGCGCCAAACGCGCTTTTGCGCTGCTCGCGGCGCTCAATTTCATCGGTGCAACAGCCTATAGTGTACTTCCCGTCGCTAGCTGGGCTTCCGGGACGGCCATCGGTCAGGTGCTCGCCGCCACGTGGCTGTGTGGCACGGCAAGCCATGTCCTAGTGTATTTCTCCAACAACAAACTTCTGTTGGCGGCAAACTTAGTCCCTTCAGCCTTAGTAGCTTTGCTGACGCCGCTGCTGCTGGCAGAGGTCGATTGGATTGAGAGATCGCTTGGCAGTGTCGTGCTCGTGACCATTTTGGCGGCAACAGGCGTCTTTGCGCGTGATCGCAATTCGTTGTTGCAGACACTCTCTCATGAAGCACAGGCGCGGACATCGGCAGAAGAGGCGAATGAAGCCAAGGCGCAATTCCTCTCAATAATCATCCACGGCGACGCCTGCTGCGCCCGCCGCATCAACTGCCGTTTCATCGAGTAAGATCACTACGGTGCAGCGTACGTGCTCGCGCCGATGTGCTTGGACACATGGGCGTCGAGGCGCGTCTGCGCCAAAGCCAGCACAAGACCCTGTAATGGGCGAACGCGAATCGGAGACGCCCGAGTTGAAACGAACGCCACGCCGCCTAGCGCGTCCGATTTCCGTAGACTTACCGTAGATTAGAGCGGACGGAAGCGTCCAGAAGTACGCTAAGTTATTGAAAAAACTGGCTCCGCGGGTAGGATTCGAACCTACGACCAGCCGGTTAACAGCCGGCTGCTCTACCACTGAGCTACCGCGGATCAGTGCGAAGGCGGGTGTCTATCAAGTTCGGGGCGGGCGTCAAATCGGTAAATGCGCTCGCGGCGGGAATTTCACTGTTGCGCGCCGCCTTGCTCCGACGCGGGAAGCCCATTAGTTAGGCCGGCCCGGCGCGCACCCTGCCGGGCCTCCTGGAAATGGCCTCGTGGCGGAGTGGTGACGCAGCGGACTGCAAATCCGTGCACCCCGGTTCGATTCCGGGCGAGGCCTCCAGAATTTCCCCAACGATTTCGAAACCTTGATGAAGGCCCGTTAGCCATTAACTCGGGCTTAACCGGTTAGCGCGATATTCACCGTGTCTTCCCTTGGAGACACCCCACCATACCCAACGCCTTCGAGGGCCCCGCAAGGGGCCCTCGCTTTCCTTTGCCCTTAGGCCAAAGCGGCGCGGACCATGCGCTGGAAGGCGGCGAGGCAGCCTTCGTGCTTGGGTGAGAGCCGGCCAACTTCGTAGATGCCGGCCCCCAGATTCTGCTGCACTCGCTCGACCACCCATTTGTCCTCGGCGACCACCGCGTCGGACATTTTCATGGTTTCGTCGGAGACGGTTTCGCCCTCGGGCATGAGGTAGAGATAATTGAGCCGCGTGCGGGCATGATCGATCGGCGACATGCGCTCCAGCATCAGCCCGCGCGCATAAATGTTGAACGCCACATTGGGCCAAGCCCAGGCCCACAGGCCTTCATAAACGGGGTTGGGATCGCGCATCGGCACTTCATGGATAGCGATGGCGCCCTCCATGCGCACGGCGTAGCGGCTGGAATCGACTTCCGCATCGAGGCTCGGGTGCAAGAGCGGCACGTGATAGCCTTCGAGATAATTCTCAACATAAGTTTTCCAATTGCAGCCAAGATCATGGCTGCGGCGCGCGGCGATGTGCAGCTTGCTCCAATCTGCATCGCCCAGCCGTGCATCGAGCGGGGCGAGCAAAGCCGTGAGCGGGGCGGCCTCCAAATCGAGATTGGCGAAGACGAGCCCGCGCCAGGTTTCAACACGCACCGGCCAGAGCGAAAATTCGCGCGGATCGAAGTCGGCGGCGGCGCCGAAATCGCGCGCGAGCCGCAAGCGTCCGTCGAGTTGATAGCGCCAGCCATGATAGCGGCAGACGAGCGCGCCCTCGCAGCGCCCTTCCTCCCCTTCCGTGAGCGGGCCGGCGCGGTGGCGGCAGACATTGTGGAAGCCGCGCAGGGCGCCCGCCTCATCGCGCACCACCAGCACGGGATAGCCGGCCAGGGTTTCGGCCCGCCAGGCGCCGGTTTCGGGAAGGGCGCTCGCATGAGTCACGAAATGCCAGGACTTGGCGAAAATCGCCCTGCGCTCGCGCGACCAGAGGTTCGGGTCCGCATACCAGCTGGCGGGCAGGGTGACGGGGCTAAGCGGGGCGCCGGTGTCCATGAGGGCAGCCTAGCACGCCCTGCGCGGTTCGGCGTGCTTGCCGGCGCGCTCGGCTCGGCTTATCGACCCCCTGACTTTTCGGAGCGCCTTATGGATTTCGCCCGCGCGCGGCATTTGATGGTGGAGAGCCAAGTCCGCACCAATGACGTAACGGATACGCGCATCCTGCACGCCATGCGGACGTTGCCGCGCGAGCGCTTTGCGCCGCCGGCGCAACGGACGCTGGCTTATGCCGATCTGGAATTGGAAGTCGCCCCAGGGCGGACGCTGCTGCGTCCGCGTGATTTGTCGAAACTGATCCAGGCTTTGGCGCCGCAGCCGAATGAGCGCAGCTTGGAGCTGGCGGGCGCCACTGGTTATGGCGCAGCGGTGCTGGCGGCGTGCTGCAAAGAGGTGCTGACGCTCGATCCGGACGCCAACATCTCCTTCACCGCGCAGGCCGCCCTTGAGTCAGCGGGCGTCGCCAATGTGAAAGCGGTTTCGACCGAGACCAAGGCCGGCTGGGCCGACGGCGCCCCCTATGACGTAATCCTGTTGAACGGCGCCAGCGAGATTTTGCCCGAGGCCTGGCTTGCGCAATTGGCGCAGGGCGGGCGGCTTGGCGTGATCGTGCGAGAGGGCGCGGCGGGACGTGCGCGGATCTATACCCGCGCGGGCGACACCATCGCTTATCGCGTTGCCTTTGACGCCGCCCCGCCCGTCGCGCCGGGTTTAACGCGGGCGCCTGCGTTTCAATTCTAACCCAATCTCAAGATTTGCCTTTGTAGCTTGCCCTTGAATTGGAGGGGCGATGCGCTGGGGCGTGTCAGTCGCAATCATCGCTTTTGCCGCGCCCAGCCTGGCCGGGGCGGAAACGCTGCCCGATGCATTGGCCGCCGCGTACCGCAATAATCCGACACTGGAGGCGGCGCGATTGAGCGCGGCCTCGGCCGATGAAAACACGGCGCAGGCGCGCGCCGCTTACCTGCCGAGCGTCGATGTGACCGCCAGCACTGGCGTTCGCGAGAGCAGCACCGAGACGGCGGGCGCCGGGACCACCACCCAAAACACCGAACCGCGCACAGCGAGCGTGATCGCGCAGCAAGCGCTTTATACAGGCGGTTTTCGCGGTGCGCAGAGCGCGGCGGCGCGGGCCTCGGTTGCGCGCTCACGTGAGAACCTGCGCGCGGTCGAGCAGGATGTGATGCTTGCGGCCATCAGCGCTTATGTGGACGTGCTGCGTGATCAGGAATTCGTGCGCATTCGCACTGCCGATGTCACGCTGCTCGAGCGTCAATTGGAAGAAGCGCGGGCGCGTTTCGATGTCGGCGATGTGACGTTGACCGATGTGTCGCAAGCGGAGGCGCGGCTGGCGGGGTCGCGCTCGGGCTTGTCGCAAGCGCAATCGGCGCTGGAGGGCTCGCGGGCGCGCTATGTGCAGATCGTGGGCGAGGCGCCGGGCGAGTTGGTGTTGCCGCCTCCGCCGCCAGCTTTGCCGGCGTCGCTCGATGAAGCGGTTGAGCGCGCCTTGGATTCGAACCCCGATATTCGCGATGCGCGCGCCAATGAACGCCTCGCTTCGGCGCAAGTGGGCATTGAGCGCTCGGCGCTGCTGCCGCAGCTAACCGCGGTGGCGCGTTGGGATGAGAGCGAAGACTCGAACGGGCCCGACGTGCGCGGCGACAGCGCGAGCGCGGTGGCGCAGCTCACCATTCCCCTCTTCGAGGGCGGCTTTGCCCGCTCCCGCGTGCGCCAGAGCCGAATTGAGGAACAACGCGCCGCCTCGCTTACGGAACAAGCCGAGCGCGCCGTGGTGTCCCAGTTGACGGCGGCGTGGAATGATTATCTCGCGGCGGAGCGGGTGGTGTTTTCGTCTCAGGAACAAGTGCGCGCGAATGAACTGGCGTTTGAGGGCGTGCAGGAAGAACGCAGCGTGGGCTTGCGCACCTCGCTCGATGTTTTGAATGCGCAACAAGAATTGCTGAACGCGCAATTAGCCGTGGCGAGCGCCCAGCGCGATGCTTACGTGGCCACCCACGCCGTGTTGCAGGCGATTGGATTGCTGGATGCAGGCGCGTTGGGAGTTAACGTTCCCTTATACGATCCGGACCAGCATGCTCGGGCTGTAGGACACACGATTCTGTCGACGCAGCCTGCGCTCGACATTAGGGGGCGTGAGTAAGTTCGGTCAAAGCGTGGACGGGAATCGTAACGGCACGTAGGTTCTGAGTCGCAAGACTCAAAAACGAGGCACTGGGGCTCGACATGGCGCTGCAAGATCCGCAAGCCGAACCTTCCATGGAGGAAATTCTGGCGTCGATCCGCCGGATCATTTCCGAGGAGGAGACGGCGCCTGCCCCCGAACCCGTGCTTGATTTGCAAACACAAGCGCCGCCCGAGCCTGAAGACGATCTCGTCTTCGAAGCGATAGAGCCAGCGCCAATCATGGAGGAAGCGCCGCCACCCGCGCCTGTGCGGGTCCAAGCCGCGCCCGCGCCGCAAGAAGCAATCGCGGACACCATCATCTCAACCCCGACAGCCTCAGCCGCCGCTGGGTCGCTCTCGCGTTTGGCCGGCACGCTGAGAATCGCGGACACGCCGGGCCAGACGGTCGAAGGCGTGGTGCGCGAGCTGTTAAAGCCGATGCTGAAGGAGTGGTTGGAGCGCAATCTGCCCGCCATTGTCGAAGCGCGGGTGGAAGCTGAACTGGAGCGGATTGCGCGGATGGCGCGCTGATCCGCCCAACAATTCAAGTGAAACGCCCCAGTTTCCGCTGGGGCGTTTTGCTTTTCGGATCAGAGGAAGGGGTCTGCCAGGAGCGCCCAAGCCACGGCGGCGAGCATTAGGGCGAGGGGCAAGGTTTGGCAGCCTCGATTTTCTTCCATGGCTCAGCACCTAACGTTGCGACGCCCAGGACACAACCGGCGTACAAATCGCCGCAGGGCTGAGCCAGCAGCACTGGATGGCGGTTCCGGCTCGCCCCATCTCGCGCAAGCGCCCAGGCGCCTGCTATAGCCATCCCAACATGATCGAGACCACCTTCAACCCGAAAGATGTCGAACCGCGCTGGATCGAGGCGTGGGAGCAATCCGGCGCATACCAGCCCAAAAAGGATGGCGAGGCGGACGCGTTCTGCATCGTCATCCCGCCGCCGAACGTCACTGGCTCGCTGCACATTGGCCACGCGCTCAACAATACGCTGCAAGACGTGCTGGCTCGCTTCGAGCGGCTGCGCGGCAAGAGCGTGCTGTGGCAGCCGGGCATGGACCATGCCGGCATCGCCACGCAAATGGTGGTGGAGCGCCAACTCGCCGAAGCGGGCAAGAATGAAGACCGCCGCTCGCTGGGGCGCGAGGAATTCGTCAAGCGCGTCTGGGAATGGAAGGAAGTTTCGGGCGGACGCATCTTCGAACAGCTGCGCCGGCTTGGCGCCTCGTGCGATTGGACGCGCGAGCGCTTCACCATGGATGAGGGCCTCTCCAAGGCGGTGTTGAAGGTGTTCGTGCAGCTCTACAAAGAAGGGCTGATCTACAAAGACACGCGCCTTGTGAACTGGGACCCGCATTTCGAGACGGCGATCTCTGACCTCGAAGTGCAGAACCGCGAAGTGAACGGGCATTTCTGGCACTTCAAGTATCCGCTTGAGAATGGTGAGACCTATCAATTCCCGATCGCCCACGACGCGGAGGGCAATCCCACCGAATGGGAAACGCGCAATTACATCGCCATCGCCACGACGCGCCCCGAAACTATGCTGGGCGATGGCGCGGTGGCGGTGCATCCGAGCGATAAGCGCTATGCCGGCATTGTCGGCAAGCGCGTGCTGCTGCCGCTGGCTGATCGCTATATTCCGATCATCACCGATGAATATCCCGACCCGGAGTTCGGCTCAGGCGCGGTGAAGATCACCGGCGCGCATGATTTCAACGACTACAAAGTCGCGCGCGCGCACAATCTGCCCATGTACGTGCTGATGGACACGAAGGGCCGCATGGCCGATGCGCCGCACGTGCCGGCGAAATATCGGGGCCTCGACCGCTTTGAAGCGCGCAAGCAGGTCGTGGCGGACATTGAAGCGCTTGGTCTGCTGGATCGCGTTGAAGACAAGAAGGTCAGCCAACCGTTCGGCGATCGCTCTGGTGTTGTGATCGAACCGATGCTGACCGAGCAATGGTATGTGAACGCTGCTGAACTGGCCAAGCCCGCGATTGCGGCGGTGGAGAAAGGCGATACGCGCTTCACGCCGGACAACTGGTCGAAAACCTATTTCCAATGGATGCGCAATATCGAGCCGTGGTGCGTGTCGCGCCAACTCTGGTGGGGCCACCGCATTCCGGCTTGGTATGGGCCGGACGGCAAAGTGTTCGTGGCCGAGAGCGCAGAGGTCGCAAAGAGCGAAGCGCGCAAGCATTACGGCAATGAGGTGCATCTGGTGCAGGATGAAGACGTCCTCGACACCTGGCTCTCTTCCGCGCTGTGGCCGTTCTCCACGCTCGGTTGGCCGGAGAAGACGCCGGAGCTGAAGCGCTTCTACCCCACTTCCATTCTCGTCACCGCACACGACATCATCTTCTTCTGGGTCGCGCGTATGATGATGATGGGGCTGCACTTCATGAAGGAGATCCCCTTCCATGAAGTCTATATCCATGCGCTGGTGCGCGACGCCAGCGGCGCGAAAATGTCGAAATCTAAGGGCAATGTGCTGGATCCCCTGGACCTGATCGACAAATTCGGCGCTGACGCGCTGCGTTTCACGCTGGCGGCGATGGCGGCGCAGGGGCGCGACATCAAGCTCAGCGAACAGCGCATCGAAGGCTATCGCAATTTTGGCACCAAGCTCTGGAACGCCGCGCGCTTCTGCCAAATGAATGAATGCGCGGTGTGGGATGAGTACGATCCCGCTTCGCCGAAGCAGACCGTGAATAAATGGATCGTCGCTGAGACGGCGAAAGCGGCGGCGGCGGTGACGGCGGAGCTGGAGGCGCGGCGCTTCAACGAAGCGGCGGGCGCGCTCTACAAGTTCGTCTGGAACGTGTTCTGCGACTGGTATCTTGAATTCATCAAGCCGCTGCTGATGGGCGAGGATGAAGCCGCCAAGCAGGAAACGCGCCGCACGGCGGCTTGGGTTTTGGATCAAATTCTGATCCTGCTGCACCCCTTCATGCCGTTCATCACCGAAGAGCTGTGGGCGCGGCTGGGCGAGTTTGGTCAAAAGCGCACCGGCATGCTGATTAGCGATCGCTGGCCGAAATTGCCGGCTTCGCTGATTGACGAAGACGCGGAAGCGGAAATCGATTGGATGGTGCGCCTGATCGAAGAGACGCGCTCGACGCGCTCGGAACTCAACGTGCCCGCCGGAGCCAAAATTCCCCTGCTGCTGATCGGCGCTGACGCCGCCACCGAGGCGCGGCTGGAGCGATATCAAGACCTGATCGATCGCATGGCGCGGTTGGAATATTCCACCAGCGCGCCGGCTGCGCCCAAGGGCTCGGTGACGTTCGTGATTGATGGCGTGACGGCGGCTTTGCCGCTCGAAGGCGTGGTCGATCTGCCGGCGGAGGCGGCGCGGCTGTCCAAGGAGATCGCCAAGCTTGAAGGCGAGATCAAGAAGATGGACGCCAAGCTCGGCAATGCCGATTTCGTCGCCAAGGCGCCGGAGGAAGTGGTCGAAGAGCTGCGTGAGCGGCGCGATGAATCCGAAGAGGCGCGGGTGAAGCTCATGCGCGCGCGAGAACAGATTCAGGCGGTCGGCTAGCGCTGGCGCAGGCGATCGAACTCGACGAATTCGTGGGCGATGCAGGCTTCGATCATCGCCCGCCAAACGGCTTCGGCGATGTCGTCGGAGAGGCCGTGCTGCGCGCCGACCGCTTTCACATGCGCGATGACTTCGGCGATACGCGCTTCATCTCGGACCAAGCCGCGGTCGGGTTTGATGCGAGCGGCGGCGTCCATATAACGCTGGCGTTTGGCGATGAGCGGCACCAGCGCCTCGTCAATCGCATCGACGCCGGCGCGGACGTCTTTCATTGTGGTGCAGGCTTCGGGATCAAGCGGCATGGGCTAGCTCATGCCCGGCTGGGCGCTGGCGGGCAAGGAGACTGAAGCGCGCACGGCTTATGTCATGGTCACGACGCCGCCGCGGCCGGCTTCATCGCCCAGAGCCAGCAAGGCGCCATCGGCGCTCCACGCCAAGGCCGTGACCGCGCCTTCGCCAGGTTCATCAAGCTCAATCGCGGTCTGATCGGCCAGGCGCACCGCCAAGGCGGCGCCATCGGCATAGCCAAGCGCCAGAATGTCTTCGCTCGGATGGAACGCGACGGCCGTAACCAGCGCCTGCCGCTCCCCCAACATGAGCGGCTCTTTGCCCTGCGGCCCCATCTTGCCGACGAACGGCCAGATCACCGCGCGGTCGGCGCCGCTGGTGGCGAGCCAGCGGCCATTCTTGTTCCAGGAGAAGCTGCGCGTCTTGGAGGGATAGCCGGTCATTTGCAGGTCGAGCTTGTCGGGCAGGCGCCAGCCATGCAGCACGTTCTCCTGCATGGCGGAGACCACGTAATCCGCCTCGGGCGACATGGTGACAGCGAGATGCGAGCCGGCCCATTTGAGGTCCGTGCCTTTGTCATTGGCCGCCAGCGCGAGGCGGACATTGACGCCATTATAATGGCTCACCGCCAGCCTGCGGCCCTTGGCGTCAAGCGCTAGCCCGCCAATGGTCGAGGGGTAATCGAAGCGGTGCGCTTCTTTGTCGTCGCGCAGAACCACCGCTTGCTTGCCGATCGCGGCGACGATGACCCCGGACGCCGCGCTTGCGATCACATGGCCCACCCATTTTCGACCGGGCTCGATCAGCGTTTTGATTTCTCCTTCCGGCGTAACTGTGCGCACTGCGCCATCTTCGCCGCCGGTGATCAGCCGCTTGCGATCAGGATGGATCGCACAGGCCGTGATCGCTTCGGGATGAACCGCAAAACCGGATGCGGCGCCGGCATTTCGAACCGTTCCATCCGCCAATGCGAACAGTGCGGCGTCGCCGATGAAGTGGACGCCAACAGCATGCGCGCCAAGCGCCAGCCGCTTGCCGTCAGTATAGACGCGCGCTGTCACGCTGCGCATGCCGCGAAAGCTTCTTCCAATTCTTTTCGATCAAGATTGCGGCCGATGAAAACCAGCCGTGAGATGCGCTTTTCGTCCTCGCGCCAGTCGCGCTGGGTGTCCCCTTCAAGGATCATGTGCACGCCTTGCACGACGAAACGCTTCGGCTCGTCCGGGAAAGCCAAAATGCCCTTGAGCCGCAATATATCCGGCCCGCGCGCCTGGGTGAAATCATTGAGCCAGGGCAGCAGCTTTTCGGGATTGATTAGCTGCTCTGTGGATAGCGAGACGCTGGCTATGCCGGCGGCGGCGACGTGATCATCGTCATGATGGTGATGATGATCGTGGTGGTGAGCATCGTGCTCATGATCGTGGTCGTGATGCTCATGATGCACGCAGGCATCGTCGCAATCGTGATCGGGCAGAAAATGCGGATCGATCTCGGTGACGCGGTCGAGATCGAAGGCGCCGATATTGAGGATCGAGTCGAGTGCGACATCGCCGCGCTGCATGCGGATGACGCGCGCAGTGGGGTTCACGGCGCGAATTTCGCGATCGAGCGCGCGTAATTCGTCGGCGGATACAAGGTCGGTCTTGTTGAGTAGGAGCACGTCGGCGAAGGCGATCTGCTCGGCGGCTTCCGGCGCGTCCTTCAATTGCTGACGCACATGCTTGGCGTCCACCACGGTCACGATGGCGTCGAGCTTGGTTTTGGCGCGCACGTCAGCGTCGACAAAAAAGGTCTGCGCCACGGGCGCAGGCTTGGCGAGACCGGTGGTCTCCACCAGGATCGCGTCGAAGCGGCCTTTGCCGGCGGCGCTCTGGCGCTTCATCAGGCCTTCAATGATGCGGATCAAATCGCCGCGCACGGTGCAGCACACGCAGCCATTATTCATCTCGAACACTTCTTCGTCGGCGTCGACGATGAGGTCATTATCGATGCCGATTTCGCCGAACTCATTGACGATGACGGCGTATTTCTTGCCGTGCGGCTCGGAGAGGATGCGGTTGAGCAGCGTGGTCTTGCCGGCGCCGAGGAAGCCGGTGAGCACGGTGACGGGAACGGGTTGGGTCATGGCCGATAGATAGCTATTCCCGCGCGGGACGCCACCCGGCTAAGGTGGCCGCGCAGCGGGAGGTCGGGATGAAAAACCCTTGGGTGCGGTCGGTTGTCCTGATTCTGGGGACCATTTTGGCCGCCGCGGCGCTTGGCGCGGGCGGGCTGTTTTACTTGATCTCCCGGCTCGACGTCCGGGCAGAGATCGAGCGGGCTGTGGAAAACGCCACCGGGCGTGAGCTGACCATAGAAGGCGATGTCGGCGTCACGTTCTGGCCAGTGCTGGGGTTGAAGGCGGAGCGCGCCAGCCTCGCTAATGTCGCGGGCGGGCGGGCGCCGGCTCTGGTGACGATGGAAGAGCTGGATATAGGCGTGGAGATCGCGCCGCTGTTCCAGCGCGACGTGGTGGTGCGGCGCCTCGTGCTGCAAAAGCCGCAAGTGGCGCTTGAAGTGGGCGCAGATGGCCAGAATAACTGGACCTTCGCCCCGCAAACCCCGCCGCCTGGCCCAACGCCCACGCCGCCGCCTACGTCCGAAGCCCCGCCGCCCCAGCCGCAAAGCCGGTTCAGTTTGCGCGAAGTGCGCACCATTGATGGGGAGGTCTCCTTCTATGACGCCCGCGGCGGGGTCGGCTGGATTGTCGGCGACGCCGATCTCACCACCAGCATTGAAAGCCTCAACACGCCCGTGCGGCTCGAAGGCAGCGTGCGCTATGCGGACCGGCCCATCGATCTCAACGTGGTGATCGGCGCACCGCGCTCGGCGATTGCAGGCCATGGCAGCGCCGCGGAAATCAAACTCGATAGCGATTTGCTGCAGGTGGAGTTCACGGGCGCCGCGCTAGGCGATGGCCAGTTCCAGGGCAATCTGAACGCATCGGGCCCAAACCTGCGCGAGCTCGCGGCTTGGACCGGCACGCCGATCCAGGGCGGCTATGGGTTGGAGAATTTCGCGGTCGCCGGGCGCATTGGCGTCAATGCTGGCGAATACGCCTTCAGCAACGCGACCTTCACCGTGGACCGCATCGCCGGGCGCGGCGACTTCACGCTCTCGCAATCGCGCGGCAAGCCGTATTTGAGCGGCCGGCTCGAACTGATGGATTTCGACCTCAATCCATACCTGCCTGGTCAGACGCCCCCGCCTGAAGTCGCGGAAACGCCCGCGCCGACAACAGAGGGCGTCGCCGCGCCCGCCGCCGCGCCGCCGGCTGAAATTGCAGTGGTCGTTGCGCCTGCACGGGCGATTGATGTGACCGCCGCGCCCAGCGAAACGCCGATCGACTTCTCCGGCCTGCGCGGGGTGAATGCAGACGTGGAGCTTATCACCCACGCCGTGCTGGTGCAGCGCATGCGGATTGATTCAGCGCGAGTCTCGGTCGTGCTGAATGACGGGTTTCTGGCGTCGACGCTTCAGGATGTGCGCCTCTATGGCGGCTCGGCCTCCGGGCGCATGGAGATCGACGCGCGCGCGCTCGCGGTGAAGCTGGTGCAAGAGCTCAGCCTGCAAAATGTCGATGCGCAGCGTTTCCTGAGCGACGCGATTAATCTGCAGACGATTGAGGGCCGGGCCGAGTTGCAGTTCAGGCTGCGCACGCAAGGGGGCACGCAGAGCGAATTGCTTTCCGGCGTCGATGGCCGCGCGCATATTGAGGTGGTGAGCGGTGCTTTGCGCGGGGTCGATCTGGGCGGGGTGTCGCGCACGATCCGCAATGCGCTGCGCGGTGAGCTGATCGCACCGGAAGCACGCACGCCGTTCAACGGCTTTTCCGCAACCTTCGCCATCGCCGACGGCGTGCTGGCCAGCAATAATCTCTCCTTCAATACGCCAGATCTGCGCATTACTGGCGTCGGCGTGATCGATACGCCCCAGCGGCGGCTCGACATGCGCCTCGCGCCGCGTTCGCCGCGCGGGGGGCTGGTGTTTCCCTTCAGTGTGCGCGGTCCGTTCGATCAGCTGGGTTACACCTCCGATATTCGCGATACGGCGCTGCGCGAAATCACCGCGCGCGTCTCGCAAGTGCAGACGGCGGCGCGGGCGGATGCGGAGAATTGAGGGAAAAAGCGGTGGTGCCTGGGGGCGGAATTGAACCACCGACACGCGGATTTTCAATCCGCTGCTCTACCAACTGAGCTACCCAGGCGTCCCGGCTGCCGGAACCCGGCCCGCGAGAGGCGCCGTCTATAGCGGCGCGGGGGCGGGCTGTCCATGCGCCTCGGCCAGTCCCAAATCGGCCGCCTCCCATCGGCTGACGCCAATGGCTGGGCGGGGCGGCCTGAACGAAATATATGTGCATCAGTTCTTGGGAGGTTTGCCGATGGCCGTGGATCACGCCGCGAATGGATCGTTCAATCTTGGCCGTCGCGCCTTGCTGCGCGGGGCGGTGGCGGGCGCCGCTATTATGGCGTTGCCGGCGTGCACCACGGCCAACCCGGTCACCGGGCGCAACCAGCTTATCCTGATTGACGACGCCCAGCTCTCGCAGGCCGCGTTGCAAGCTTGGGCGCAGCAAACCCAGTCCGAGCCGACTTGGCGCAACGCCGCCGCGCAAGCGCGGCTGGAGCGCATTGGCCGGCGCATCGTTACGGCGGCGGGGCTGGGCAATCAGCAATGGGAATTCCGCCTGTTCGATTCCGCTGAGAAGAACGCCTTCGTGCTGCCGGCCTATAAAGTCGGCTTCTATCGTGGGCTCTACGAATTGTGCGGCAATCGCGACGATTGGATCGCCTGCATTCTGGGTCACGAAACCGGGCACGTCACCGGTCGTCACGCCGCCGAGCGCTATAGCCGTGAAATGGTCACGAGCACGGCGCTGCAAGTGGCCGGCTCGCAGATCAACAGTCGCGTGGCGATGGCCGCGCTGGGGATGGGCGCGCAAGTGGGCCTCAGCCTACCGTTTTCGCGCGAGCAGGAGGCTGAAGCCGACATTATCGGCCTCCGCTACATGCGTGCGGCGGGCTTTGACGTGAAACAGGCCATTCCGCTCTGGCAGGCCATGGGCAGCGGCGGCGGCTCGCGTCCGCCGGAATTCATTTCCACGCACCCCGATCCGGACAACCGCATCGCCCGCATCCGCGACTTCATTAACAGCCAGGGCTGGGGTCCGGTTTAGGGCGCCGAAACGCCCGCAACGCGCCTTGCGCGCGCCGGGCGTGCGCATTAGGTTCCGCCCCCTTAAGCCGCCTTAGCTCAGTTGGTTAGAGCACTGGTTTGTGGAACCAGTGATCTAACCAAGTCTCGGTTGTCCAAACCAATTGAAACATAACGCTTTTTGGGCAGTTTGTGCGCGTCGGGTTATTGCACAAACGGTGGTCTAAAAACGCGTACAAAATCATAGCATTGCGTTCTGTCGCGTTCCGTCGCGTGTAAGAAATGTGCAAAGCATTCCCGCGAATCAAATCCGCTTTTGTTCTGAATTTCGAATGCCGCTGGCGTTAGCGCGATGCAGGTGTCGGGGCGCGCTCAGAGTTCGCGTACGTCTCTAGCAATGCGCTGAGAACTCCCAAACCTATGCGGGCCAGAATGGCCGTGGCGACGAAGGCCCAGAATGGTGCGGAGCTGTTTTCTGGAGCGACCTGCCGGACGAGCATCGTTGCCGCGATAGCGCAACCAAACGGCAGGCTCCAGAACAGAGCTATGCAAACGAAATGGTAGATTGCTTCGAACGCTAGCGCCGCGAGGGCGATGGCCACCACTACGATGAGAATAGAAATAAGCATTGCTCACCCTCGGTTTCGATGGGGGCGTTTAGCTGGCCCAGACTGTGCCGACCACGGCCCACGAGGTCGGTCACTTCCCGCAGGCGGGGCGAACGAGGGCTTCTGACACGAGGCTGGCAGAGCCACGGCGGCGACGCAAGAGCAGCACTAGCGATCGAGAAGCCCCTTCTTGATCTGATGCGTCAGTTGCTGTGCTGACCGCGCCACAAGGCGTTCGACGCGCTCCCGGACCACGCGCTTGCGTATATCGAGGTGGAGTTCCATCGCCTTCAATCGGTCGTGCCAGTCGGGTGTCAACGCGAAAACCCCGCGGCTGACTTCGCTGCCCAGACCCATGCGTTGAAGCTCTCGAACGCGGTTCTTGAGCGCCTGGGTGAGGTCTGGATTCTTGTTTGGCGCCTCGACGTTCGCAAGCCGCAGAGTGCCGTCGGAGCGAGCCTGCCCCTCAAGCAGGCGGTCCAAACGAGTAGGGGCATGCCGACGAACCTCGCGTTCAAGTGCGAGCCGTTCCTGGGCGGGGGTGCGTTCGCCTAGCCACTCTGTGGCCACGTCACGCGCGATGTTCCGGAGCCCGTGCTTTATTAGGTCCTTGGGGAGCACCAGATCCTGACCATTGGCTCGCCGACCCCGAATGATGAGGTGAGTGTGGGGGTTGTCTGTATCGTGGTGGTCGACCGCGACCCAGCTGAGCTTAGTGCCCAGGGCGGCCTCAGCGCGGGCCATGACCTGGCGCGTGTAGGCCTTGAGGTCAGGAAGGGCAGCGCCTTCCTCCGCGCTCAGAATAACCCGGAAGTGGCGCCGATCGGACTTCGCCCATCCCTCGACGCGACCGCTTCCGTCAACGTGATCTGAGCCAGCATCGTAGAAGCGACCACGGCCCTGCCGGTCTAGATATTGCGCGTGCTGCTTTGCTGGCGTTTCGTCATCGCGACGCGGAGCCTCGTCAATTTCCTGCGGGTCGCGACGGGCCGCGTCACGCTCGACATACTGGGCATGCGCCTTGAGGCCTGCTGCGCCTTTGCCTGCATGGTTGAAGTAGTGAGTCTTCACTACGGCACGCTGCCGTCGATCAAACGAGCCTCCGCGCTCGCCGCCGTTGGCGCTATCTGCCGCTTTTGTCGGGCGGCGTTTCAGACGTTTGGACAGCTGCCTGGTGAGCTTGGTTGGTGATGCGCCTCCGCCGCCATGACGTCTGCTTCGCTCCACACGTCCCTTGAGTTTGTCTGTCGCCGGCAGCTTTGAATCCAACATCTGCAGGCGCATCGCACCGCCGCTGTGCTCGGTCGGTGGTAACGCTTTCAGAAGATTGTCGAAGCTAGTGTGCATGCGCCACGCCTTGAGTTTCGCGACCCGTGCCACGACCCGTCGGTCGATGCGCGACCTGCAAAAAACTCTTCGCGCGCAAGCGCTTTGCGCGGCCACGGGCCGCGCCTTTATCTTGCACTAAATCCCTTATGCGACCTGCCATGTCTTCAATGTATCTGCACTCGATCCGACCGGCACCCAACGGCACTCGAAGAACCTGCATCCCCGTTGCGTTGTTCGAGAGTTCGGACTCGCCTTACGACGTCGAAGTGCGCTGACGCTTGTGGCTAAATGATCGGCCTCCAAACGCCTTCCACGGTGCTCGAATTCACGGGACCCCAATAGCGGCTGTCGAAACTTTGTGGGGTGTCGCCCAGCAAAAAGAACTGATCAGCGGCGAGGCGAATGCAACCATGCCATTCAGGCAACGGTAGATCGACTCGTCGTTGATCCAATCTCACTGCAGCAATTGCGCCGTTGATGAATATGCTTCCGTCGCGAGCGCAAACCTGATCGCCTGCAACTGCGGCGACACGTTTGATGAAGCGATCGCGAGGATCTGTGTAGTGACGAAGCCTGGCTTGTTGCGGTGCTACGGCGGCGGCATTCACTGTTACAAATGCGCCTAGCTGCGGTCTATCGGCGACGCGTAAGTAGAACCCGACGGGCGCTGATGGCGTGTGATTGTAGATGACTAAGTCCCGATCCGCGAGCTGGGCCGAGGCGAGCAGTGCTATACCGAGCAAAGCAATGACCAACGAAAATTGGTGCATTCGCTAGGCCTATCTGGAGACGCTGGTGTTTGGCAGCTCTTGCTTCGGAAAGGCGACTACGGGTCGTCTACGACCCGTAGTCGCGGGAGCAAAGCCTTATCCACTGATGGCCAGTGCACGGCTCGGCATCGAGGCAGCACAGCTGGTGGGGTCGCCCGCTCGTTCAATAAGCCAGTCGACTGCCGCTTGCGCTTTGCCGGCTGCAGAGAGAAACGCACGAGGGTCTTCGCCCAGCAAGATCATCCAGCTGTCGATGTAGGCTGCATGATCCTCCAAGTGATCTGGTGCGAGACCGATCATAGCTCCGAGGATTGCACTTCCAATTTCGGCGACCAACTCTTCGCGGGCGCGCGCCTTGCGATCAGAGAAATAATCCTTGAGGCGATCGAGGCGGCTCGCCGCGCCCGTGAAGTGCGTAAGTTCGTGAGTAAGCGTGGCTATGCGATGCTCTTCGCTCCTAAATGCTGAAGGGTGTGGCATATGGATGAGATCGGTTGCAGGCGCATAGTACGCGGAGGCTCCGCCCACACGAATCAGCGCGCCCGCGCGGTTCGCCCAGGACGCAATGTTGCTCGGCGTTTGTGGCGTGACAGCGGTGTCCGCAGCGAAGTCCGGCGGTAGCTCCTCCGTCTGTTCGGCATTGAAGACGTAGAAGACCTTCAAGAACCGGTAGGACTTAGTTTCTTCTTCGGCAGAGCTATCTGGCGCGCCTGCTTGTTGCTTCGCCTGGCCGTAGAAGATTACTGGAGTGGCCTTCTCGCCCTTGCGTACGTAAGCGCCTAACGCTTCCACGTTTCGGTAAGTGAGCCACGTCCGTTTGCTGTAGCCACGGGCGAGTTGGGATGCCCACAAGAGGACGACGTTGGCGCCGCGATAGGGTTCGCCGTTGCCACGAAGTGGCAGGCCTGGTGTTGCGGCGGCTGCACGCTTGGCGTCCCATGGCGCGCGCCATGGCATGACGCCGCGCTCTAGTAGACGTGATATTTCTTCGGTCACATGCGCAGCGGCTTCATGTGGAGACCTCCGGCGAGAGGTCATTGATGCATTGGACATGATTAAAATCCTTGGGAATGATGAGGCAACGAGCGAGGCGAGGGCACCGTGGTTGACGGCGCCCTCGCGGGCTCAAGCGGCCTGCTCGGCGGGTTGTGCGGAGTTGTTGCGCTCGCTGGCTTTCGCCTTCGCCCCGCGTTGAACGCGGGTGATCTCCAAGGTTTGTTCGTAGAGACGCTTGCCTTCGTGCACGCGCGTGCGCGGCACGATGCGGCCCTCCAGCGTGATGGCTTGCCCCTTTTCGAGGTCACAAAGCTGCTTCTCGTTGAACGCCGGGTCGAATGACACGCACGAGAGCCACTCGGTCTTGGTCCACTGTCCGTCATTGCCTTCGACGAGCCGATCGGCGGCGACTGAGATGCGGACGGTGTTGTTCTTGAGTTGGTCGATGCGGCCGATGCGGCCTTGAATTTTGAAGCTGAACATTGAGTTTCTCCGGCGCCGGAGAGCTCCGGCGGGCGCCGCGGGCCTCACCCGCGATGGGTGTCGGCGTGCATGCGCGATGAAGGGCGCGCGCAAGGGGGCGCGGCACGCGCCCGGAGGCTTGCCCCTTGCGCGTGACCGCGCGCATGCGAAGCAAAACCCTGAAGCGGAGAGGTCGAGGTGAACGGGGAGTGCGTGGCGGAGAAGGCTGTTACGCGTGCAGGTGCAAGTCTGAGCACGTGAGGTGAAATCAAGAAACTATCTTAAGCGTGCTTCGGAGTGTCCGATGGGCGAGTCCCGCGCAAGGGATCGGACCTTGAACGGGAGCGTAGCTCATTCTGCGGCGATAGAATGTTCAGCCGCGAGCGTGCCTACTTCAGCACGAAGGGGAGCAGGCAGCCAGGAGCTGCCCTTGAAGAGACGTTTGGCGCGCGTGATGAGTTCGGCCTTCGGCGCCTTTGCGAGTTTTGCGCGATCGAGGTCTGGCATCTGCTCGGCTATGGCATCGATAATCACGTCCTTGCGGATGTGCTCGAAGTAGCTCTTTGGTGTCGCCTGCCAATACTTGGACATGTCCAAGTTCGCTGCAGCAACGAGGGCTTCGTTGAGCACTGGCTCATTCGACTTAGTGACTAAATCGATCCCCGTGGCAACGATGACAGCTAGAAGATCAAGTAGAGCGGTTATGTCCGCTTTCGCTAGGAACTCCCACAAAGCGACGGCATCGCCGGGCAATTGGTCCCGCCATGCGCCGGCCGCCGCTTCGTAGCCTTTGTCTGCCTTGCTTGTCGCGTGAGTGATGTAGCGCCCGATATCGGCTGTTTTGAGCGCGATTCCGAGGCAAGAGCCTGTTCGCGCGCCAACGAATGGAAGCGCCAGCGCGAAAACTGTGAGCTTGAGTGAGAGGAGTGGCTGGTTTGCGAGTTCCGTACGGAGCGCGAGAGATTTATGAGCGAGAAGCTCATCAACTAGTTTTGCGGGCAATGCCGGTTTTGCACCGGTGGCGCCAACCAATCCATCTTGACCGTGTTCATATTCGTCCGTCTGTTGGGCGCCCTTGTTAAGCGCCTTAAGTGCTTTCACGGCATCGACACGGACTAACCCACGCTCGACCTTTGGTTCACCGTCGTGTGTCAGCGTAACAAGAGCGCCGGCAATCGCTACTTCTGCGGAGTTCCAGCTTGCGGGCGCTAGCGCGTCGATTGCGGCTTCGATTTTCTCGATCTCGGCCTCGTCGTCGGTTTCGTCCAGCTTCGCGTAGAGGCGTTCTTGTTCAGCGTTCTCATCGTCGGTGAGCGCTCTGCGCTTTTCCCGAATGCGTTGCGGGTACTGAGTCCAAGCAATCCCATCAAGGTTGATTTGGACCCAGGCCCATCCTTCATTTCGGACTTCACCGGCCAGCGCCTCAAGTTTGGCCTCGGCCAAGGTGTTAAGGAGTGGCCGATCGGCCAAGTATGATGTGGTGTCATCGTCCTCAGCGAAGAGGTCCGATACAATGACACCGCCAGCGGAACGGTAGGCATCGAGACCTACAAAGACGGCTAACTTGTCTGTGTCGGGTACGTGCGCCTGCGTGACATGCGCCTTAAGCCGGTCCGGAGTTCGGGACCATTCGGGCGCTTCGAAGAATGCGCGTTCTTGCGCGGCGTGGTCATCGGTGAATGCGAGCGCCGAGATTTGCTCAAGATTCGCTTCTTCTCGCTTTAGCGCTTCCAAGAGCTTCGGGCTGACACGCGCGAGCCGAAGACGTCGTGCGACATGCAAGCCAGACACGCCGAAGCGTGCCGCGATTGTCTCTGGTCCGAAGCCACCGTCTGCGAGTTTCCTGAATGCCTCCAGCTCCTCGTGCACGGCCATGTCTTTGCGGACCGTGTTCTCGGCGAGTGACAGCTCGGCTGCATTTTCATCTGTTGTTACTCGGCATGGGATCGATGCGTCCTTGGCGAAGTCACCAGCCTTCACCAATTGCTTCAGCGCCCGAAGGCGGCGCCCACCGGCCACGACCGCGAACTTAGCGCCGATTGACCGGACGACGAGCGATTGCAGCAATCCGTGATGCTTGATGCTTGCGGCAAGCTCCGCAATGCCGGTCTTGTCGACCTGCTTGCGTACGTTCTCGGTGTCCGGAACAAGCTTCGTAAGCGGTATCATTGAAATGTCGGTCATTGGAGTTTCCTTGACCGGGCGGCCTATCCGCGCCGGACAAGTTCGCATGCACGCCGTTGCGCGCGGTCAAGGGCCGGAGCGCCCTTGACCGTGGAAGCGCGGCGGTGTGCGATTTTCAGATCTCGGTGCGGAGAGGCTGCGATCAATGAAGTGCGCGCATGGTCGCGTACGTGTCGACTTCGAGCGACTGTCGGCTCTCGTTGGAGCGAGAAGCGCAAGCAACATTCCGGTCACCGCGAATTGGAGACTTGATGAGGTAGGCCTCGCAGTCTTGCGGTGAAGGTTAACCGCGGGTCGCGGCGGGTCGTATCAACGCTAACCAGCGAACCTCACGTTCATTAGTCACTTGAAGAGAGTTTGCATTGGGTGTTGCCGTTAGGTGACTCTAGCGTTCAAGTGCGTCGCCTCGATGGAGAGATCGGGATGAGCCTTGAGGAGGTTTGGACTCTAACGTCTCTGTTCGAACGAGCGAGAGACGTTGATGACGTCGCAGAACTGCTGTTCGAGCGAATGCGCCAGCTTGGGTTCAAGCATGTCGCGTGTTGCAATCACGTAGACCCGATTCAAGCGCCCGCGCGGTCGATTGTGATGCTGAACTACCCAGACACTTGGGTCGAGCGCTACGGCGTCGAGAAGTATTCAGAGATTGATCCTGTCTTTCGTGTCGCGGATGCTCAAGTCGCGCCGTTTCATTGGAATAACGATTACTTTTTGACGCGTCTGAGCAGGCATCAGAAACGGATTCTTGGCGAGGCGGCAGATTTCGGACTTACCGATGGCGTCACATTTCCGATCCACGGACCGAGGGGGCTCACAGCTTCGTGTTCGGTGGCCTTCGAACGCGGCGCCGAAGAACCGAAGACGCTCACTAAGGCGCATTCCTTGGCACTGTTTGCCTATGAAGCGGCAGTTAAACTGCGTTTGGCGAACGGTCTGACGCCTGTGGCGCGTCTTGGTGCGCGTGAGCGCGAATGTTTGCTACTCGCGGCAGACGGCAAGAAGGACTGCGCGATCGCCGACGCGATGGGTCTGTCGGAAAGCACCGTGCACAACATGTTTCGAAACATTCTGCGCAAGTACGGAGTTACGTCTCGTACTCAAGCTTTATTCAGAGCGTTCCAAACCGGGGAACTGACCGCTTCTAGCTTGTAATCAGCGTGGCGTGCGCGCGACGCGCGAAAAGCGAAGCGTCCCAATAGTCTCAATTGCTCAATCGACGTCTGACGCCTGCAGGGTTTCTCTAGTCATGCCGAACCATCGGCATGGCGGACTTTTGTATGCGTACGCTGGCACTCCCCATAGTGCTGTTCTTTGTTGCAAGTGTCGGCGGTTTGACGCTGGCCACTCAACAAGTGGCGGCAGCCTTCAACTATCAACCTGCGCTTGGAGATGGTGTCTTCAGCGCCGGTCATGTTCGATACTACGCGCCTTGGGCGATCGTCGATTGGACGAAGCGATGGGGAGACGAGTATCCCCGCGCCTTCGCGCTTGGACGGCTTATCGCGTTGCTGGGGGCGGTGACGGGGGTCTTCGCTGCGATTGCAGCTTCTCGTGGGACAACTCTTTCGCGCCCATTCGGAGCCGATGCGTGGGCTAAGTTTGAGGACGTGGCCGACGCTGGCTTGTTCGCAGTGCAGGGCACCGTTCTCGGCCGCTACAAGGGTGAGCTGCTCGCGTTCGATGGCCCCGAGCACCAACTCTTAGTCGGAGCGTCACGTTCGGGAAAAGGGCGCGGGCATGTCGTGCCGACGCTACTTGCCTGGCCCGCCTCTACATTGGTGCTCGATGTAAAGGGTGAGTTGGATGAGGGCGACGGCAGACACGGCTTCCCAGGCACATCCGGTTATCGCGCCCTGTTGGGTGAGGTGCTCCGGTTCGCACCAACATCGGCGTCATCCAATTACTTCAATCCGCTTTTCGAGGTCCGAAAAGACGAGAACGAGGTGCGCGATGTTCAGAACATCGTAGAGGCCATAGTCAGCCACTCGGGCGAGACCAAAGGTGCGGAGGCATTCTGGAATAACAGTGGCAAGAACCTCCTCACCGGCGTGGTTCTGCACGTGCTCTATGTTGAGACGGACGCGCGAAAATCACTTGCCGTGGTGCGAGAGAAGTTACGGGACCTCGATCGCACTTGTGAGGAGATGCGCACGACGCTTCACCGATGCAATCCGCGCACAAACGTGCCGGAAGTGCATCCGGAAATATTGCACGCGGCATCCTCTTACCTTGCTGGCGAAGAGCGACTTCGGTCAGGCGTGAAGGCCACGGCTGAAAGCTACTTTGGCGTCTTTGCCGATCCATTGGTCGCCGAGAAGACATCACGCTCCGATTTTCGCTTGGGCGATTTGATGTGTGCGGAGCGTCCTGTGACGCTCTTCCTAAAGCCGCCGCCGTCGGACGCACAGCGGCTCATGCCGCTGATGCGCCTGGTCATCAATCAAGCGGCGCGCGCATTGATGGAAGATCAAGAGCGTGACGCGGCCGGCCGACCCAAACGTCACAAGCTACTCATGGTGCTGGATGAGTTTCCTCAGCTCGGCCGGCTGCCATTCTTCGAGACGATGATGGGAGCAATGGCTGGCTACGGCATCAAGGCTTACTTGGTGTGCCAGTCTCTGAATCACATTACGAAGGCGTACGGACGCGACAACGTCATCGTTGATAACGTCCACATCATAACTTCATTCGCTGCAGCAGATCCCGAGACCGCGAAGCGTGTCTCGGAGATGGCGGGCGAAGCCTGGGAGATGCGTCCCCAGGAGAGCGAACAGCGCCCACGTTCGTTGCTTGGTCCACGGAAAGGATCGGTCACGTATCGGGAAGAGCGTCGCTCGATTATCCTTCCGGCAGAGGTGCGCTCGCTCCCGCGGGATGAGCAATTAATCTTCGTCTCGGGTACGCGCCCGATCCGCGCGAAGAAGATAAGGTTCGATAGAGAGCCTGTATTCGTTCAGCGACTGCGTCCAGCAGTGCGAGCGGCCGGAGCGAGCGCGGCATGCCGGCACGATTGGCAAGGCGTGCGTGCGCTTGGCCGTATCGCACCAGAGCAGCGCGTCCGGCCGTCGTCGACAAAGTCATCGCGGCAAACTCAAACGGTAGCTGCGGCGGAGAGCGCTCAGTCAGATCTGTTTGTGGCGCCGATCAAAGACGAGCGGAAGATATCCGAAATCGCGCTGGAAGGGCTGCGTGGTCCGCCAGTCGCTTCAGAAGACGCGTCACCACCTGCCAAGTCGATGGGGGTCTGAGGTGGGGACGACCGCGATCAAAACCTATCTCGAACCCGACCTCGCACGCGAGGTAGCGCGCTTGGCTAGTGCACAAGGGCGCTCCGAGTCCGCGATCATCGCGGAGTCGGTGCGCATGCGTATGGCCGCGTCGAGCCCCGACGCTCTGCAGGCAGAAGAGGAGGGCGTCAAACGACAACTCGTCCGGCTTGAAGCGCGAATGAACAAGCTGATGTGGGAGTCTGCGCAAATCAAAGAGTGCGCTCTGCTCTTTGTCCGAATTTGGTTGGAGTACACGCCGCCGCTAGATCCCGAGCACGAAGAAAGCGCTGCAGCTATCGCGCAGGCTAGATTTGAACGCTTCTTGGATTTGCTTGCTGGGAAGTTGGGCGAAGGGCGCTCGTTCGGCGATCTTGATGTGCGTGTCGGGACCGTTGAAGGGGAAGCTTCGGTCAATGGGGCGAGCGCATGAGCGCTTTGACTGTATCCCTCGATCGCCGACGGACGGCGCTGTCTCGTGCGCTGGGGCCGGCTGTCGCCGCCGCCATTGCGCAGCCCGACGTCGTTGAAGCGCTTATAAACGCGGACGGGCAAGTGTGGCTTGATCGTGTCGGTGTTGGGCTCGTCCAAGCGGGTGTCTCCATTCCCGCAATGGACCGGGAAGCGGCCATTCGCTTGTTGGCGCACGAAGCGGGCGACACCGTGTCACCCGATCGCCCGATGCTCTCTACGATCCTTCCAGACTCTGCTGCGCGCATTCAGGCGGTGCTTCCGCCTCTGGTCGATGCTCCGGTCTTGTCCATAAGAAAGCGACCGACACGGATTTATTCACTCGACGACTATGTGCGTGACGAGATCGCAAGCGCGTCGCAGGTCGCTGCTTTACGCGTCGCCATTGGCTCAAGACGCAACATCGTAGTGGCTGGCGGAACTGGATCGGGAAAAACGACGCTTCTGAATGCCATTCTCGCGGAGCCGGCATTTCTTGAGTCTAGAGTGGTCATTCTCGAAGACACGAGCGAACTCCAGTGCGCTAGCCCCAATTGTGTGCAGTTGCTGACAAAGCGCACTGAGCCGCCGATCGGCATGCGCGAGCTTGTTCAAATGACATTGCGGCTCCGCCCAGATCGTATCGTCGTCGGCGAGGTGCGCGATCGCGCGGCGCTTGAGGTCCTGAAGGCCTGGAACACCGGGCATCCGGGTGGACTGCTCACGCTGCACGCAAACTCAGCGATGGATGCGCTCGGCCGCATTGAAGATCTCACATTGGAGGGGCTTCACGCTCCGCCGAAACGCCTGATTGCAAGTGCGATCGACGTCGTCGTCTTCATCGAGCGAACGCTGGCCGGAAGACGAGTTACCGAAATTGTCGAGATCAATGGCGCGGCCTGCGAACCGTATCAAATCTCAAATGTGGAGGCAGGGGAATGAAAGCGAAATTGCCGAAGCGTGCGCCCAGAATCGCGTTCGCAGTGTTCATCCTGGCGTTAAGCGCTGGACCAGCGTTTGCGTCTGGCTCGGGCATGCCGTGGGAGGGGCCGCTTGAGCAGATAGTTGACTCCATAACGGGGCCAGTCGCTCGCGCTGCGGCTGTCATCGCCATTGTCATCGCAGGCGTCACGATCATTTTCTCCGAGGGCGGTGGTGGCATGCGCAAGCTTGCCTTCGTCGGTCTCGGCATTGCGGTGATGTTTGCCGCAGTTTCCTTTTTCCTCGACTTCTTCGGCTTTGCCGGCGGCGCGGTGATCTAGGTCATGGATCAAGCGCCACAGAGTTATCGCTTGCCGCTTCGGACTTCACTCACGCGTCCAATTCTGATGGGCGGGGTGCCCCGCGCATTCGCAATTCTCAACGCGACGATAGGCGCAGCAATCGGCCTTGGGCTTCAGCAACCTTTCGTCGGTTTGCCGCTCTGGCTCGTGCTGCAAGGCGTTGCAGGTTGGGCGGCAGCGCGCGACCCGTGGTTCCTCGAAACGTGGCCCCGTCATCTGGCCAAGCCATTCTACTTCAGAGTCTAGCGCATGTTTGAACTCGCCCACTATCGCAAGTCCGGCGCTTCACTATCGGACTACCTCACATGGGCCGCGCTGATCGCGCCGGGTGTGGTGCTCAACAAGGACGGATCGTTTCAGCGGACTCTATCGTTCCGTGGGCCGGATCTGGACTCATCGACGTTGGCTGAACTCGATGGGATGGGGCGCCGGTTGAACAACGCGCTTCGACGTTTCGGATCTGGTTGGTGTTTGCACATTGAGGCCCAGCGCGGGCCGGCCTCCGCTTATCCGGATGCAGTGTGGCCAGACGGGCTTTCATGGTTGGTCGACGAAGAGCGCCGCGCTGTTTTCGAAACAGCCGGAGCCAGATTTGAGAGCCGTTACTTCTTAACGCTCACATGGCTGCCTCCTGTTGAGCGGCAGGGGAAGTTGGAGAGCCTGCTCTTTGAAGGTGGCGGCGCGGGCGCGAGTGAGGCGGACTACCGTCTGCACCTTGAGCGCTTCTCCGAAAATGCTGACCAGCTGTTGTGGCTGTTTCAAACGATCATGCCGTCGGCGTGTTGGCTTACGGACGAGGAGACACTCACATATCTGCACGATTGCGTGTCGGACCGACCGCATCGCGTCGCTATGCCCTCGGTGCCGTTTCATCTTGACGCGCTCTTGATGGATTCGCCCGTGGTCGGTGGTCTCGCACCTATGCTGGGCGACAAACACCTTAAGATCATATCGGTGCGGTCGTTTGTAACAGAAACAGAACCAGGCCTTCTCGACGCGCTAAACCGTCTTCCGATTTCGTACCGCTGGGTGACGAGGTTCTTACCCCTCGATCGCGAGGAGTCGCGGCGGGAGTTGGAGAAAATCCGCAAGCGCTGGTTCTCGAAACGAAAGGGTTTGATGACCCTGCTTAGAGAGGCGCTCTTTCGCGAGGAAAGCGCTCTGCAGGACAACGATGCATCCAACCAGACCGAGGATGCAGACTTGGCGCTGCAAGAGTTAGGTGCTGACGCGATTGCCGCTGGCTATTCGACGATCACGATCACCGTGGCTGATAGAAGTGAGGATGCGGCTCTTGAGGCGGTTCGTCAGATTCAGCAAGTCGCGGACGGCTTGGGTTTTGTTACACAGGTGGAGACTGTCAACGCGGTCGAAGCTTGGCTCGGCTCGCTACCGGGTCAAGCGTACGCAGACGTGCGACGCCCAATACTTCTGACGCCGTCACTTGCCCACTTAATGCCGACGAGTGCGGTGTGGGCGGGGCCAACGTGGAACGCTCACCTAAACGCCGCTCCATTGATGATGACGGCGACCGACGGGGCAACACCTTTCAGGCTCGATCTGCACGCTGGGGACGTCGGGCACACATTGGTTGTGGGACCGACTGGTGCGGGTAAATCCGTATTGTTGTCCACCCTCGCCGCTCAGTGGCTGCGTTACGCCGATGCGCAGGTGTATGTCTTCGACAAGGGGCGCTCATGCCGCGCAACCATCCTGGGGCTGGGTGGTGACTTCTTTGACCTCGGCGAGGACGGGGCGCTTGGTTTGCAGCCTCTCGAACAAGTCGATCAAGAGAACGAGCGCGCTTGGGCTCTCGACTGGCTCGCCGATATCCTTGCCGCCTCGCATGTAACGGTGACGCCAGAACTGCGCAGTGAACTATGGCGTGCCCTGGAAGTGCTTGGCGCCCGTCCTCGCGAGGATCGAACGCTAACTGTTTTCGCAGCACTTGCTCAAGATGCAGGCGTCCGCGCAGCGTTGGAGCCTTTCACTCACACCGGTCCTTACGGGCGGTTGCTGGACTTAGATCGATCCACACTCGGCTTCGGACGCGTGCAGGCGTTTGAGATGGAAGATCTTATGCGCAGACCGCAAGCCGTTGGCGCCGTGCTGCCGGCGCTATTCCATGCGCTCGACGGGCGTTTTAGCGGCGTTCCAACATTGCTTGTTTTGGATGAAGCCTGGCTTTTCCTGAGGGACAGTGCGTTTGCGTCTCAGATTCAGGATTGGTTGAAGACACTGAGGAAGCGCAATGTCGCCGTATTGTTTGCCAGCCAAGAGCTGGCAGACGTCGAGGCGTCTCCGATTGCGTCCACAATTATCGAAGCGTGTCTCACGCGCATATTTTTGCCGAACGACCGTGCGCGTGAACCGCGGTCGAAAGCGTTCTACGAGGCACTAGGGCTCAATGAACGTCAAATCGAGATCATCGCCTCGGCAACCGCGAAGCGAGACTATTACCTTGCCGGACGCGATGGATGTCGCCTCTTCGAGCTGGGCTTGGGGCCTGCCGCTCTAGCTTTTGTCACGGCATCGCGACCCGAAGACCACAAAGCGATCGATGCAATCATTGCGGAGGCGCCTGAACGCTTTGCCGCTGCGTGGCTGGAACGCTGCGGTCTCAAAGACGCTGCGGCCGCTCACGCACGTTTCCTAGCTACCCCAACAACTTTGATCGCTGCCGAATGAGGAGGGATGTGATGCGTTCTGCAATTCTTGGACTTGTGGTCGCGGCGGCTGCATTTGCAGCGCCGGCCGTAGTGAAACCCGCTTTGGCGCAGGAAGTGGTCTACGACCCGACCAACTATGCCCAGAACCTTCTGTCTGCGAGCCGCGCCTTAGAGCAAATACGCAACCAGATCCGCCAGATCGATCAGGCGACTGCCATGTTGCGTCAAAACCCGCTGCAGCTGTCTCCTGAGTTGTCGCAATCAATCTCTGAAGCTCGCGAGTTATTTGATAGCGCCCGCGGCATCGCGTTCCAGATTGAAGGATTGGGTGAGGACATTCGCACTCTCTACCCCGACACTTGGGAAGAGTTCGACTTAGAAGGCGTTCTCGCTCAATCGGAGCGTTGGGAGGCGGAAAGCCGCAGCAGCCTTGAGCGGGCTATGCAGGCGGAGGCCCGCGCTGCGCAGTCGATTGAAGCAAGACGCGCTCACATTGATCGAGCGCTCCAATCTTCGACAGGAGCCGAAGGTCAAACCGGCGCAATCCAAGCAGGCAATCAGTTGTTGGGCATACAAGCCTCTCAGCTTGCGGAAATTCATGCGTTGCTTATCGCGCAAGGCCGCGCTCTTGAAACAGAGCGGATGGAGCGGCTTACGCGCGAGCGGCGCTCACGGGAGATCCAACGCCGCGCGTTTCCAACACGAACGACTGTGGCGACCGCCCCGGCGCGATCCGCGTTTGACGACTGAGCACAATCATGGAGCCCGCCGCCGTCAACTCTTTCCTGGACCAATTCTTGGCCGTTGCCGATTCCGGTTTTGGCTTGATCCAGGGCGACGTAAACTACGTCTTGAACGCGCTCATCGTGATTTCGATCACGCTTGCTGGCGCACAATGGGCGCTCGCGGGTGAGGCGCCGCTCGCGCCATTCTTCAGAAAGGTGCTGTTCGTCGGCTTCTTTGCCTTTCTCGTGAACAACTGGGCGACGCTGTCGAGCCTCATCGTTCGTTCGGGTGCTCAACTGGGCCTCAATGCCGGTGGCGGCGGCATGACGATGGCGGACCTGCACAATCCCGGCCGCGTCGGCCAGATCGGGATAGAGATGTACGGCCGTACGGTGGCGCTCGCGGAGGGCATGAACTTCTTCGTTGATTGGATGACGATGGCGCTCATCTTCGTAGCGGCGCTGTTTGTGGCGTTAGGTTTCTTCGTCCTGGCTCTGCAGCTTTTCGTCCAGCTGATCGCTTTCAAGATCGGCGCACTCGCGGCATTCGTGGCGCTTCCATGGGGCGTCTTCAATGGGACCGCATGGGTGGCGGAACGTCCTCTTGGCTGGGTTGCTGGCTGTGCAATCCGACTTTTCGTGTTGGCCCTTATCGCATCGGTGTCGATCACATTTGTCTCGACACTGCCTCCCACGTTCGTTCTCGATGATGGTGGTGGGCTGCAGGTCTTATTCTTTGGTCTGACCGTGCTGGCCCTAGCGTGGTTCGCACCGTCGCTGGCGAGTGAGGTTGTTCAAGGACAACCCAACCTGTCAGGCGCCGACGCCGTGCGCGCGGGGATCGGCGCGACCGTCACAACGGCTGGCGCCGCGATGCTGGGCGGTATCGTGGCAAAGCCAGCATTGAAGTTGGCGGGAGCGGGCCTTCGCAGCGCCGGAAAGGCGATTGCCGGCAGTCGCGGCGGCGGCGGAAAATCCGGCGGTGGCGGGCAGTCCCAGAAAATCAACTACGCCGGCATGCAGCCGAAGCCAGCACCCAAGAACAGGGGATCGTCATGAATTTTGCTTTCAGAGCACCAGCACGTTCGTATGCACCGGAGGCTGAGGCCACGCCGTATAGACGCGCGCAACAAGAGTGGGACGCGCGCATGGGCTCCGCCGTTTTGTCGGCGCGTGCGTGGCGAATGATCGCTTTCGGGTCGTTGGCGCTGGCTGCGGTTCTGGGCGTTTCACTCACTGCCGTCGCGATGCAGAAGCGCACCTTCGTGCACGTCGTCGAAGTCGCGCCCGAGGGCCAGGTCTTAAATGTCCGCGCGGCAGAAGGGCGCTGGACGCCGAGCAATGCGCAGGTGGCGTACCACCTTGGTCGCTTCATCAGGCTCGTTCGATCGCTACCAACGGACGGCGTCGTTCTGCGAGAGAACTGGCTAGAGGCATATCGGTTTCTGACGCCGCAGGCGGCGGCTCAGCTCTCTGAGATCGCGCGAGAGGATGATCCTTTCCTGAGCCTTGGTAGGGTCGGTCGAACAGTTCACATCCGCTCGATCATTGCGCGGTCGAATAACGCTTGGGAAGTGAGCTGGGTTGAGCGCGCGACCAACACTACCGGCACGGCTGATGCTGAACTCTACACCGGCGTGTTCACGGTTACGACGCGACCACCGCGAAACGCCGACGAGATTGCGAACAATCCGTTGGGCCTGCTGATCTCTGATTTTTCATGGAGCCGCGAACGATGACCCGGCCAGTTCGACTCGCGTTTTTCCTGCTGCTGTCGGTTGGGGCTGGTATTGCTCCCGCCGTCGCTCAAACAAGAAGTAGGACGGCGACACCAATAGAGATTCTCTCGTCTGCGAACCGAGAGGCGCGACAAAGTCCCACGCAGGATGGATTTGCTCAAGCGCGCCACGTCTACAGGTATCAGCCCGGAGCGCTATACGAGGTCTACGCAAACCCAAACTACGTCTCCACAATTCTGCTGGAACCGGGAGAAACGCTCGCTGATATCGCCGCTGGCGACACCTCTCGGTGGATGGTCACGCAAGCCGAAGGTGAAAGCGAGAGCGATGCGCGAACGATAGTTCTTGTGAAGCCCAACACGGCGGGCATTCGCACCAACATTGTCTTGATCACCGACCGCAGGACGTATCTCATCGAAGCGGTCGCCCAAACCGGACTGGCATACTCTGCGCAAATCGCCTGGAGCTATCCGGACGATAATGTGAGCGGCGCCGCTGCTCCCCTCGATAACGTCAATCTCAATTATCGCGTGCGCGCAGTGCGTGGCAGCCGTCCCAGTTGGATGCCCTCGCGCGTATTTGATGATGGGCGCCGCACTTGGATTGAATTTGCGCCCGACGTGGTGGCGACCGACTTGCCGCCGGTGTTCGTGATCACCGGCGAAGGCGCCGAACTCGTAAACTACCGCGTTCTGACCGGACCATTTGGTCAACGCTACATGATCGACCGGATCTTTGATGTGGCCGAGCTTCGGCTCGGCACGCGTGCACCTGTTGTTATTCGAATTGAGCGCAATCCCGCGCCGCGTGAGCGCCGTCAACGTAGCGGGGGCCGATCATGAGCGCCGCGACGCAAGTATCATCGTCGCCCGAGGCACAGCCGAGCCTCGCTCTTCGAGCGCATCCGCCGTCACCGAAGCGTCTTTCGCGTAAGGTGTTGCTGGGGGCGTGTTTGCTAGCTGCAGCGATCATCGCCTTCGCTCTCGTCAGTGGGCTGTCCGAAAATTCGGACGAGAGAAACACCTCTGGTCAAGATGCGGTCGCCGCCGCCGGCGGTCCGCCGGAGTCGATCCGCGGCGCGAGTGATCAGTATGGCGCCCACGATCTGATGGCGCCTGACGCCGCATTTGAAGAGATGGCGGATACAACGGCCGCCGACGCGGAGTTGGTCCCAAGTCGTGACGCGAATTGGACGCCTGCGAACACGGTAGGAGATCGTGCGAATGCGCCCGACCCGGCGACTTTGGCGCGAGCGTCGGCGATCTTATTCGCGAGTGATGCAGGCGCGGTTGAAGACGACGGCGCCCGCCTCAATGCCCGGCTTCGACCGCCGGGGTCGCGATATGAAATCAAAGCGGGCGACACGATACCTGCAGCGCTCGTGACGGCGCTGAACTCCGATCTGCCAGGGCGTGTCATCGCGCAAGTCACCGCGCCGGTTTATGACACCGTCACCGGCCAACATCTGCTCATTCCTCAGGGCGCCAGATTGCTCGGCACCTACGACAATGGCGTGAGTTACGGCGACAACCGCCTCTTACTCACTTGGAATCGTCTGATCTTACCCAACGGCTGGTCGATCAATCTCCAGGAGATGAACGCGACGGACGCATCGGGGGCAGCGGGTCTTCGTGACAGTACGGACAATCACTTGGGCCGTTTAGGCGTGGCCATTGGACTTTCCGCGATCATCAGTGTCGTCGCCAACGAGGCCGAAGGTGATCAAGAGCGAGCATCGTTATCGCAAAGTGTCGGCGATGCCGCTGCTCAGCAGGCAGCTCAAACCGGTGGACGCATTGTGGATCGGGAACTCGAGGTTCATCCCACTCTGCGCGTCCGTGCCGGTGCGCCTGTTAGAGTAATGGTGACACGCGATATCGAGCTCAGACCGTACAGGGCGCAATGAAGCGAAAGGATCTACTTCCGCTCAAAGCGGTGGTTGACGAGCTTGGGGTAAGCCGGTGGACGCTTTGGCGCGCTGCGCGGAGCAATCTTCCAGGCTTCCCGCCGCCGACAGTGATGGGCCGCCGAATCTTTTGGCGTAAGGCGGAGATCGAAACCTTGGAGGCAGCTCTCATGCAGTTTCAGGGGCGATGCGCGTTCGATAACAAGCGTCGTCACGACAAGGTGCTGAAGGTCGCCAAGCAATCCAAAGCGCGCACCAGGAAAGATCAACGCACGCGTCCAACGACGCAGCAGGACCTGTTCTCATGACGTGTGCAGGATGGAAGTCTTGCGGCTACTTTTTCTTCCTGAGCCGCACGCCTGAGCCACCGCCGTTCTCTTCAATGAACACCACGCCAGCCTTCTCCAGGGCGCGTTGGACCGCTGAGAGGTTGTTCGGCTCGGCGGCTGGGACACCATCTGATCCTTCCCAGCGCTTCAGCGTCGGAATTGAAACGTTCGCAGCGGCTGCGAGCTTTTCTTGGCTCCAACGCACGAGCGCACGGCCAGCTCTGATCTGCGCCGCCGTAATCATATGTGATCCATAGGTATTATCGTGATCCAAAGGGATTGACGACGTGGGCCGCCAATGATACCTTCGGATCATAAGCGATTCTTTCAAACAGAGGAGCGTGCGCGATTGCGCGCGCTGGAGGCAGCGACTCGTCGCCGCCTAGTGATGGGTCTTGTCGATGGTCGTGCTTTCGCGTCGCGCTCTCGTGTCCGGTGCCGCCGCAGCCTCCTTAGGCGCGGGCATCGCAGAACCAGTAACCGATCCTATCTCCGCTCACGCGGCGGAGTGGATATCCGAGCACAACGCGCGTGGCGCAATGATCGCTCGCTGGCAAGATCTGGAAACCATCCTCTTCGACAAATGCAAGGCTGCGAACTTAAGGTGCAGCGGCGCGTCGCGAAGCCGGTTTCCTGAAGCTCAGGCCATGCGCTCTCTCGATAGGCAAATTAAGCGGACCGGCAATCGTCTCGATCGCAAGGCAGGTCTTATCTCCACCAAAGGTGCGATCACGCCGTTGGGCGCACTGGCCCAAATTCAACTCGGCCTCGTCATTCAAGGCCCATACGATTGGGACGACCACGCCTACGCTCTGATCAACAGGGGCGTGGACTATCTTCGTGAGCAGTACGGCGCATGAGCACTGGTGATCCTCGATTGGCGCAGCTCGTTGCGAGTTGGGGCGACGCGCGTGCGCGAGCGGACGTTCTTTGGGTCGAGCGTGTTCGCATCCAGGCCGACGCGCTTCTCAAGTACGACCATGAAGTGGACGAAACGGACACTGAGTTGGAAGAGGGCAGAGCGCTTGCGGCGATCGAGGTTGAGTTGATCGGGGCAGAGGGCCTCATGGAAAGGGACGAGCGAGGTCTCGTCGCCTTGCGAGCAACGTCCGTCGCCGACGTTCTTGTAAAGCTCGACGTTGCACTAAAAATCGCGCCGGCCCCAGAGGACGAAAGATGCCAGTGGGCGGCGCTCGTCGAAAGCTGTCGAGACGATATCGCGGGATTGCTCCCGTAACCCGCCGCCGGGCTCCTCGGTCGAACAGAAATCTCTCCAAGCCGCAGCCCTTGTGTTCGGCCCGCCGGAGGCAGGGGCGAACAACAAGAAGGGACGCCCTTGCGTCCCGACGCTTTCCGTCAGCCGTCGCGCGCAAGCGCGCATCAAGGGCGGAGAGGCGAAGCCGTCCCTTGAAGCGCGCGAGCACGATGGCATCTCGTCACACTCAGCTCAGCTTCAAAAGCGCCACGCGACCTAGTTAGCCAATCATCGAAATATGCCTTGACTCGTAATTCGATCTTTAGCTAAATAACGACGATGAACGCGGTCTTCAAAGCCCTCGCTGACCCCACCCGGCGTAAGGTGCTGGAGTTGTTGCGTAAGCAGCCGATGACGGCGGGTGAATTGGCCGACAACTTTCCCGTGTCTCGTCCCACCATGTCTGCGCACTTCGCCGTGCTGCGCGAGGCGGACCTGATCGAAGCAATCAAGATCGGGACGACGATCACATATCAGTTGAAATTGTCGGTGTTGGAGGACGCGCTGTTGGGCTTTGCGCGACTTTTTACGACCGAAGTCGGCGCGCCGTCGAAGGTGAGGTCAGCAAAGAAAGTGGCATCAAAACGAGCCCGAAAGGGAGCCCCCGCATGAGCGACGTTTCCGCCGCAAACAGTGTCTGGAAGAATTTTCGTATTTTTCTTGTGATTGCGGGTTTGCAAGTTACCGGGTCCTTGTTGCTGGCGCTTGCAGCAACAAGGGGGCTCATCAGCAGCGAGACCACGCTGCGCGGTGTGATGGTGTTGGTTGGCTTAGGCCTCGCCGCCTGCGGCAACAGAATTCCGAAAGGCGCAGACGGCTTGCCGCCTCGAACGTTGAAACTAGCCACGTTGCGCCAATCGATACTTCGCATGGCCGGTTGGGCGATGATGTTGGGTGGCTTGTTGTTTGCCCTGCTATGGGCGTTCGTGCCGCTCGATGCTGCCGCGATTGGCGCCACGATAGCGCTTGGCGCATTTATGGCAGTAACTCTTGGCGGCGTGACGTGGCGGATTTTTGCTTATCACCGTCGCCAACGGTGACGTTCGCGGCCTTCCGAGGGCTTCGCGCCATTCATGCCCCCGCGTGTAGGCGCGCTAGCGTCAAACAAGTTCTGCTAGTTCGCGGAATGGAGGTGCTTCCACAGGAACGCTCAACCTCGTAGTGTATCGCGCGTTCAAGGATCGAATCGGCAGCGCAATGAGCGGGCAGGCGACAAGGTGGCGGGCAGTCCGAAGACGAAATCCACGGACATCTTGGCAATGGCGCGCAAGGCAGCTGCGGCGTGCCGCGAATTCGCGCCCACGCCGACGCTCAAACTTCGCCTCTGCTTGCAGTTGCTTGAGAGGGCCGTCGACAACGAACTCCTGAAGCCGCTCCACAAAGCGGTCCTCACGCTGGACGTTGACGAACGCCACTATTGGATCGGCACGTTCTACACGCTTCTTCTGAGCGCTGACGATCGGCGCAAGCAAGCGACATACTTCACGCCACCGCATTTGGCTCATGGCGTGATCGCGCTTGCGCAACAAGCGGGCTTCGATTTGCGCAAGCATAGCGTCATCGATCCTGCTGCTGGCGGCGCGGCCTTTCTCTCCATGATCGCGGGACAGATGCGTGCGGCTCGGGCGTCAAGCGGCGACATCGCGACAAGGCTAGCTGGGATGGAAATTGATTCCGGCTTGGCGCGGCTCGCAGAGGCGTTGATCGGCAGGCGTCTCTCGATGAGTGTCGACTCTGGATCGATTATTTCTCACCGAGATTCGCTCTCACTGCGCGCGCCTAGTCAGCATGATCTTGTGATTGCCAATCCGCCCTATGGGCGATTGCTCGACGATCCGTCGGGGCACAGATGGAAGCAGGTCTGTCACGCCGGGCACATTAACAAATTTGCGCTCTTTGCAGAGCTTTGCTTGCGTCTCGCCAAACCTGACGGACTGGTCGCGCTCGTGCTGCCGTCGAGTTTCGTCGGCGGACCGCTCTACGACAAGCTGCGGGCGCACATTCGTCAGAACGCGGAAGTGCTCACTATTGCGGCAGTGACGGCCCGCGAAGAGGTGTTCGTCGATGTTCAACAGGACATCACCGTGCTGCTCGCGCGTGCGGGAAGAGCGCACGACGCGAAGAAAGCGGTGACGTTTGGCGATTTCTCTGCGTCGAAGCCCTTCAAGGCGCGCATGGCAGGGCGGTTGCCCGTGGCGAGCGGCGCGGCCTGGACGCCGCCGCTCGCACCGGTTGGTATGGCTCACGGTGGCGCCACGCTAACCGATTACGGCGCTGACGTACGCTCTGGTTATTTCGTTTGGAACCGCGAGCAGCCACGTATGCGGCTACGATGGTACTCGGAGTCAGACCTGCCGCTGATCTGGGCGACCAACATTCGCGCAGGCACATTTTGTCGGCCCGTGGCGCGTTGGCGTGACGGTGTGGACTTCGTCAATTTCGAAAAGGATGCATCGGATGCTCCGATCATTCGCCGTGACGCAGTTGTGCTTCAGCGTACCACCAACTCTTCGCAACCACGGCGGCTCATTGCTGCCCGAGTGTCTCCCTCCGTTATCAAGGAGTGGGGCGGTTTTGTCACCGAGAACCATACAATCGTAATCACTGCGAAGAGCACACGCCACCTCGATCTCGTTGCGGCGCTTCTAAACTCTGCGGCTGCAGATGCGCGTTATCGACGCCTGTCTGGCACCGCGAGCATCTCGGTGCAGCTATTGCGGACGCTCGATCTTCCGCGGCCGGAAGTAATGGCACGCGCGCTCGCTAAATTCGAAAGCACTGAAGAGGCTGTGGAATGGGCTTACCTTGAGTCCTCACGGCTCGGCATGGAGGCAGTCGCTTGAGCCGGCGCCCGGTCGACCCGCGCAATCCGAATCTGAAGAACGCTGGGTTTGGCGACCGGCTGGGTCAGGCACGTGATGACAAGAAGCGCGTCGCCGCGAAATTCGCGCAGCAACAGGCTGCCCGGGCGGCAGAAGAAGCCGCGAGAGCGGAAGAAGAGGCGGCGAGACCAAGGTGGAATCTGGATCGCGTTACCGACAGCGTCGCCTCTCTGCCGCTGCGCGAAGTGGAGCGAGATGAGCAGCTGCGCGTTAGCAGTGTTTACCAACGGCTCGTCACGATCGTGGCTGGCTGCATAAACGAGGGTTCATCCTCGGCGGTGATGTGCTGGCCCGGAGGCGATCCGTCTCCTTCAGCGGTCGCCGTGCTCCTCGGGCTTTCCGATTGTGCTTCTGCGGAAACGGTGGTGTTGGGGGCTGATCACAGCTTTGCGCCTCCGTTAGGAGTGCGGGCACTGATCTATCCTTATGCGAGAACGGCGCATCGCGCTCTTCGACATGTTTATGTCGATAAGACCGTTCTCGGATCTCTTCACATCAAGCATCAACTTCGGGCCGTGCGCGCGAGCGACGATCCTGCGCTGGAAGATTATCACAAGACCGTTGCGCGTGTATCCCGCATGACGGGGCGTGCGCTTGATGGAAAAACCTACGCGGAAATATTGCACCCCAGCCTCGATGATTTGATGCCTTCCGGCCCATGCCAGGGCGACGCTGGCCGCAGTCCGCTGCTAGGCCGCATCGCAGCTAAGACTGACTTGCGCGATATTAGTCGAAGCCGCGTCGCGGACGACCCATCCAAAGCGCGGTTCTATTTGTTTGGATTGCGTGCTGACGAAGCGCTGGCGCGCAACTTGAAGCCGATCGCGCCATCGCTAAGCGTTGTTCTCCTCGACCTCGACTACACTGGTCGAAATAGACTCGGGCAGGACTGGCAGGAGCGGCTCAAACTGTTCATGGAAAAGCTGCGTGAGTTCGCTCCGCAGTTGCCGGTTGTCGCTCTGACCGACGACCCGTTCACATTTGATACCGTGCGCTTCAACATTCTGGGCACGGGCAAAGGCCGTCGTGACAAGCGAACCCCTTGCGTCTCAGCTGTGCTCTTTGCGCAAGACGGCGCGATTGCGGAGATGGAGACGCCATGTCGTGGCGCAATCGAGGCTGTCGAGAAGTGGGAGGTGGACGGCTTCTCCGGCGGACTTGGGCCGCTGCTTGATCGCTTGCGCCAAAATTCACGCAAGGCGCGTGCACTCGGCGACCGGGAAGTCGCCGATCAGCTGACGGCGCTTGCGACCATTCTGCGACGGTGCGCGTCGCTGCCCGGCCCGATCGGCGCGCTGGCGGATTTCATCGGTAACGACGCTGCTGCTGCTGACGTGCTTACCGGGTATCGGGTTGGCACGATCCTAGCGACCCTTCGGGAAACACACAGCGCGTTTGCGCAGCACCACCCGGCTGAACTCACTGCGGTTTGCGACGCCGTTGAAGCCGCGTGGCGGACCGCCGCTGGTGGTGGGGCAATGGCGCCATTGCTTCGCGACGTGGTGAAGCGGTTTAAGGGCGTGAGTTCGAAGACGGCCGTGCTCTTCCCAAAGGATATGTTGGCGGAGTTCGCGGCGAGCGTGCTCAGCTCGGATGCAGAATTTGGCGAGAAGCTCTCTGAGCGCATCGAGCGCGGCATGATATTGTTTGTAGATCGCGCCGGCTTCAACGACCTGGCCGCTCAGCCATCCGCACAGCGCAATCACATCAAGACGCTGATCGTGGTCGCGGCGCCGCGATCGTCATTGCTGACATTGCTCGCTGAGCCGTGGTTACCGGACAATGTCATTGTCCTCGCTGACGCCGATGCGTTAGCGGCAGCGGCGCGTGATACGCAGCGACTGAGCCAATATTCGGATCTGAGCGCGCTCGCCCAGCGCTTCACCGGATTTTCAGCATCGGCCGCAGCTGAAGTTCGCCGTCTCGCAAACTCCGCGCTGCAATTGTCGCTCGAAGACGAGTTGAATCTGGAGGAACTCGAATTCCCACTTAGCGGAGTCATCGATCTGGCCGGGAACGTCCGACCAGGACAGGCTGTCATTCATCTAGATTTCGATGGCGGCCAACAAGTCATGGCGCGCCCAGGCACGAAGTTGGTCGTGCAGGATCGAGAACGCACCGTACCTGTTTTTGTGGAAGTGGAAGCGCGGAATGTGGAGGCGGGAGATCGTGTATGCGTCATCGGCGACGCATTCCTCGACATGGCGCGCCCGCTCCTCAACATCAGTGTGCGGGCAGCTGAGGAGATCAGAGACTATCACAATCAGGTGCTTGAGAGGTTTGCTCGCATCGAGGGTGCAACACGCACTGCAAAACTCGCCAAGCTGATCGAGCGAATGGGAACGCCAAATGTGTCCGTGGATCGGGCTGCTTACTGGGTCAAATTGGAAGAACAGGTCGAGGCCCCATTGCATGAGGTCATTCCATGCGCCCCACAGGATCATGCAACTTTTATGGCCTTCGCGAGAGCGCTTGGGATGACGGAGACTGCCGCCAATCAGTATTGGCTGTGGGCAGTCATCGCGCAGAGACGAAGCCGGCTTCGCGCCGCAATGGCTTTCCATGACGCTTATCGGAGCATCTTGGTGGATGTTTACGCGGCGCAATCTGAAAATCCCGCGCACGCGGCCGACGTGAGGCGACTGAGAACCGCCGCTGAAAACCATGTGAGCGTCGTGCGCTCAAAGCGGGAGGTGGGTTAATGGAAGGCCTAAACGCTACCCAGCTGAGAGACATTGACCAGGAACTGAAGGAGGCCGTTTGCCGCGCGCTGGTGAACCTGACAGTGGAGCAAGTTGCGGCAAGTGGCCCTGATGGCGCGGTGGTCTACGGCGCATCGCCCAACCGAAGCGTTGTGTCGGGGCAATTGCTGCCGCGTTTCGATCAAGGCAATCAAAGCGACGAAACGTCGGATATTTGGATCGCCTCAATCGGCATAGATTTTCAGGTGGCGGCCAATGCCTCCCACGATGTCGATGCTACGCCACGATTTTCCCTCTACGTCCGAGTGCTGCCCACTTGGGTTGAGCTACAAGACGAAGCGCTCGGCCTTGAGATCGAGTTCAATCTGTTGCCGGCGGCCCAACATGCAATCAACGCGCGGGTACGTCGGCTTCGCGATGAAGGATTCGCGCGTGAAGGCGTCGCTAGGCCCGCCTGGGCGACCCTAACTCCGGCGCAAAAGACAGACGTGCGCGCACGGCGCGCCGAACTGCAGCGGGCGGCTCTCGTTCAGGCTTACAGTGAACAAGGCATCACCATTCAGGGCCGTCCGGACGAGTTTGCCGAGGACGCCTCGGAGGTAGATGCGGATGGCGAAGGACAGGAGCAGCCTCAACAGCAACCTGACGATCACGATGCGCGTGTGCGGATCGGTCGTCTTGTGCAGCGCGGCCTCGACATTCCGACGGCGATATTGGCGCCGGCGAAACTTCCCGGAAAATGGCGGAGGATCGATATTGTGGCGCCTAGCTTACGCTTTGCCGCCAACATTGAGCGTGGCGCGTTACTAGAACGCCTAGATACCTATGCAACCTCGCTGCGGGACGCTGCTCGCGAGCAAGTCGAGGCCTGGTTGAGATCGGACGAGGGCGCGCAGTTAGCGTGGCGGGATATAAGCGTGCAGCCGCAGGATTGTCGGTCAGAGCGGGACTGGCTCGTATTTTGGAATCGCGCAGGGCAGATCCCAGTGCCAATCCAACGGCTCTTGCCGCACCTTGACGGTCTTCGCATCGATGTCGACCGTACCGTTGACCTCAACGATCCCGACCGCGTCTCAATCCGCGTCGCTATCGACAACGGATCGACGGCCCTTGGGAAGCGCGAAGCTCAGACGAAGTCCGACACTATCTTCAATGTTTCGCTTGAAGTAGTCGTCCCAATGGCGGCGCATCGTCCGCTTCGGCTTGACCGTGTTGAGCCATCCTACAGGTTCCGGGATTTTCTGACCTACGACGCTATAGGTCTAAATTGTGGGGTAGACCGTTCACGCGGCGCGGAGAGCATAACACTTCGAACCACTTGGGCGCCGTCGTTCGTGCAGCCGCGGATCGTTCCGCGAGGACTCGACCTGCCCATCCAGTTTGGGGCGCTCGCAGACGAGACATTCGACGTGACGGGTCTGCGCGCTTTGCCGCAAGCCTACCGTGAATGGATCGACGAAGAGGAGCGCCGCCTAACTACCACGGTGCGAGAGGGTCTCCAGGGCGAGGAAGCGGACCGCGAATCCCATCGGCTTCGCGGTGACATCGCCGCGCAGCGCAACGAGGCCGGCTTTATCGAGCGCGGCATCCGGTTGCTCGAAGAATCTCAGACGGCCGCACGTGCACTCGCCGGCGCCGAGCCGACCCAACGTGATCAGCTTCGTACGCGAGCGTCGCCATATCGCGCCTGGCTTCTCATGAATCGTTCTTTCTTCGAGCGTGACGCTCGTGATCCGGCGCGCGGATGGAGACTTTTCCAACTCGCGTTCGTGCTCGCGCATATACCGACTTTGGCGTCACGCCTTGATACGTTTCGTGACTACCAGGACCGGCAATTCGATGAGGAGCGCGCAAGCCTACTGTATTTCCCAACCGGTGGCGGCAAGTCCGAGGCCTTCTACGGCACGCTGCTCTTTGCAATGTTCTTTGATCGTCTGCGCGGCAAAGACCGGGGCGTCACCGCGCTATTGCGCTATCCGCTCCGCCTTCTGACGTTGCAACAGGGGCAGCGGTTGCTGCGCTTGGTCGCGCATGCCGAACTCGTGCGCAAAGCAGACAGCGTTGGCGTGTGGCCGCTTGAAATCGGGTTCTGGGTAGGTGGCAACAACACGCCCAATCGATACGCTCAGGTAGCGCCTGAGGTGCCGCAGTGGGGCGACTTGCGCAATGACAGTACATTGGAGGAGGGCGTACGCGGTCGATCTGCTGATGATGAAAAGGCCGCCGAGCGTTATCGCGAGTTTCGTGCCGCTTATAATAAGGTGCCGAACTGCCCGATTTGCCGCAGCGAGACCGGTCTAAGGCGGTACCTTGCAGAGGGGCGCACTGCTTACCGACTAGCGATCACATGCTTCAACGAAGACTGTGCCTGGAATCGAGCGCATGGCCGGCAAGAGCCGCTACCGTTTCTTCTGACCGACGACACGATTTACTCGCGGGCGCCGGCGATTGTCTTAGGCACAGTTGATAAGCTGGCCATGCTTGGCCAACACACGAGCACAATCCGGCAGATACTTGGAATGTTCGGCCTAGCGCGCGGCATTGGCGCGAGCGGCCATCTCTTCTCGCCCCGTATCGAAGGCGACCCCCGGACGACCCTGCAGGAGAATGAGTACGAACCGGCGTTCCCCGCGTTTCGCGACGGGCGCCGTGTTTTCCACGATCCATTCCCTTCGTTGATCATTCAAGACGAAGCGCACCTACTGGAAGAAAGTCTCGGTACGTTTAGCGGGCTTTTTGATACTCTGCTCGACACGACGTTTCGGCGCATCGACGCGATAGCGGGTGATGAACTCGGCGTAGCGCGCTCGTGGACCGGTGAGCGATACGCTGGAGTTCGCTCACCCAAGATCATTGCTGCCACCGCGACGGTATCGAATCCCGAGCGGCAGATGGACGTGCTTTACCAACGTCGCCCCCTGCGGTTTCCTTATCCAGGCTCTGACCTGTATCGGTCGTTCTTCGCGAGTCCGGCTCAGGCGCCATCTAGGAACGCAGAGCGATTGGCGCTGGAACGCGACGCGCCCCGTTCCGCGGCTCCGGAGCGGACTGCGCCGTGGATGCGTCTCTTCGTGTCGATCATGACGAACGGCGCCACTCACACAGTCACGGCGGTTGCCGTGCTCAGCGCCTTCCACACCGTGATGGGCCGCTGCTGGCGTGCACTACTCGACGAGAACAGACGTGCGGAAGCGGTCGCTCTGTTGCGAGATGCGCAAGGAGATGACGAAGGTGCCGGGTGGAGGCGCGCCGCGATCGATCGGGCAGTCGCTGAACATCGACTGCCGGAGATCGCTGCATTGCTCGATCTACATCTTATCGCCTTGGCCTACGTGACGAATAAAAAGGGCGGCGACCAAGTTATGGACGCCCTTGATGTCGCTGTGCAGCAACGTCATCGCTTGGCACAAGAGCCCTTCACGTCGTTCGCGAGCCGTCTCATCTCCGGCGGCATCGGCATGAAGGAAATTCAGGAAGTCATGGAGCTGGCGGAAGAAGCCAATCCTGGCCGTCCATATCTGCCATTGCACGAAAGGCTGCGCAGCATCGTCGCGACCTCAGCGATTAGTCACGGCGTAGACGTCGATCGTTTCAACAGCATGTTCTTCGCGGGATTGCCGTCGGACATTGCAGAGTACATTCAGGCATCGAGTCGCGTTGGCCGTGCACATGTCGGGTTCGTCGTGCTCATCCCAACGCCGCAGAGCCGGCGCGATCGCTACGTTGTCGAGACCCACGACATTTTCCACCGGTTCTTGGAGCGCATGATCGCACCGCCCGCTGTGGAACGCTGGGCGGAGAATGCGATCCGACGCGTTTTGGCCTCGGTAGTTCAGACGTGGGCGCTGCTTGAAGAGAATGCGCTGTTTGTGCAGTCCGCCGACGACGCCAAAGCACGGCTTGCGTCATACGAAGTCACGTCCCCACTGGTCGCACTCACCAAAGCCGATCTGACTGGCTTTGTCGCAACGATGGGCGACTTTGTCCTGCACGCTCTCGGCTATGAAGGTCGGGAGGGACATGGCGCTCCGGTCTATGCCGACGTTTATCGGGCGCTCATCGAACGCGAACTGACCAACTTGGGGCGCAACCTAAGAACGCTCGAAGGGCCGATGCGCATGCAACAATACTGGGAGGACGGCGCGACCCCGCTCCAGCCGCCGATGACTTCATTGCGTGACGTAGACGAGGCGGGTCTTATTACTGCGGGGGCTTACGACGCTCTCGCGCGCGGGCCCCGAAGTGTCCATGTCGACGATCTCATGCATGTCATGCGCGTGATCCGGCAGCAGCGCGGCGCTGCGGGCGAGTTGGATCAAGACGCAGCACCGGGAGGCGCATAGATGGCTCGTCGTCCCCACAACGCGCCGCAGCGGCCTCGTCCGCGTATCGAGGATGAAGGTGCAGGTGACATCCGTCCAAGGCCGCCATCAATGTCGCGGTCCCGCGTTCAACTCGCGACTTCGTATGCGCCAGGCGTTCTCTTCACGTGGGAGGGCGCCAAAGGCATTTGCCGTTCCGTGCCGATTCCCGCCGACCCAGACAACTTGCTACCGGCGACCCGTTTGTTGGTGCAAAGCGGTGTTGCGGAGTTTGCATCCACTTGGTTCGAGCGGGCATCGCGCGTCCGCGCAAGCATCCCGATCGAGTTGATTCTCGACGACGCATTCTACGATGCGCACACGCTCGAAATCACACCAAACTGGAATCAGGATTTTCAGCTCAATGACCCGAAGGTCGTGGGCTACGTACCTTTTCCTTTGCTCTACCGTTGTGCGACTTGTGGCATGTTGCGGGAGTTCGAAAGTCTCTCCGAACAACGCCGGCGGCGACTACCCGCGCGTTGCGGGGACCACTCCGCCCGTTGGACCCAAGTCGATGTTGTGTACGCGCATTGGTCGGGCCGCATCGAGCCGCTCAGCCCATTCAAATATCACTATGATGCCGACCGAGGAGAGGCGACGCGCATTATGCAATGCGAGTGCGGCAGTCAGGAGTTCAAGCTTCGGAATAAGGCGCCAGTGTTTTCGGAGTGGCGCTTTGTATGTGATGGATGCGGCGCCACGCGCGAGCTCAAGCAACCTGACAAGCTGACATGGGAGGTTCTGGAGCGCGATCAGCAGGACAGCGGCCGCACCTACGAATTCGTGGAAGTGAACATGCTTCCCGTGTCCTACCGCGCCAATTCGGCCTTCTATTCTCAGAAGGGCAATTTCATTGAATTTTCTGACCCAGATGTGGTGAGCATCCTGCGGCCAGACCGTCACGGCGATCTGCTGCAGGAAACGGCGAGAATCCACGGCTTTGCATTTGACGCGCCTTCAGACGAAGAAATTCAACAGGCTCTGGCGGGAACGGAGTTCGAGAACGATTGGGGCGAGTACGAAGACTGTCTGAGATTTGCTGAGAATTCCAGAAATCGCGGACAGCAGGCTCGCGCTGATAACTTGCTCCGCGAGGCAGCGGAGCTGAAGAACAAATGGATCGAGGCCGACGTCATCTCGCGGGGGACCGTTCAAAGCGCCTCCCTCGCACCCCATGTCGCCAACCGCTCGACGTGGGCTCGGCGCTACGATCCATTGCGCCTAACCATCGAACACGATCGCTTCCTTCGTGAGCATATAAACGCGGCCAAAGCAGAACATCGTGCGGTCGATGTCATGGAGCCAGATCGGTTGCTGTCCGATGCTTTTGGCGATGAAGCGCGGATGGCGCGCTACAGGCAGGAAATCGGCTCGCCCCTGAGTGAAATGGGAATAGCCGAATTGGTTCTGATACGCGGCTTGCCGGTATGCGAATTCAGCTTCGGCTACACGCGCGTCTCTTCCGAACCGGTTTACACTAGGGAGCTGAACAATCGACGTATCGACATGCCGGTGCGTCTGAATGCGTTTCCGCCGATGCGCAGTGGTCGCAGACCCATTTACGTCACCCGGCAAAACAATGAGGCCCTTTACTTTCGCCTCGACGAATCCCGCGTTCGGCGCTGGCTGGAAGCTAACGATGTCGCCAATCTCACCGCTGAACGCAGTGTCGGCGCAACGCTCCTCGAAACGTATCGCGACTTCGGCACGTTTCTCGACGATTTCAAACAACGCGAAGGGCGAGGCGCGGCGCAACGTGAAGTGGCGGCTTATGTGTACCTATTGCTTCATTCACTGGCCCATCAGGTCATGCAGTCGCTCGCAGACGTGTCCGGCTTGGACCGCGACGGTCTTGGTGAATATGTTTTTCCGGCGGATCTCGCCTTCGTTGTCTATCGGCGCGGTATGACGCCCGATCTCGGCAACGTATCCGCCATGTGGCGCAATCACGCGCGAGAATTCTTGCGGCGCATGCGTGACGCGCGAACACTGCGCTGCGGTTCCGGTTCGCTCTGCGATACACGAGGAGGGGCGTGCCCGGCCTGCATCATGGTGTCCGAGGTGACTTGCATAGCTTCCAACCAGCTGCTCTCGCGTGCGAGCTTACGCGGGGGCGCGCCTCCGACCTGGGAGCCGCCAGGAAGTCCATCGCTCATCGGGTTCTTCGATCCGACGATGGCGCCTACATGAGCGGCGCGCTGATCGCCCCCACGGCGCGTGCGCGCTTTGTCGTGACACTCCCGCCGGAGCCGAGTCGCATCTCGGAGCAATTGCGCGCGGTTGCCGGGGCATCGTATACGACCCTAACGGCAACGAACGATGCGTTCGTTCACCTGGCACGCCGAGCGAAACAGCGCTTGGTGATCTTGAGCCCATATATGGACGCGGCTGGGGCGACATGGGCGGCTGAGTTGTTTGAAAATACACAGGCGGATGCACGCATCTTGGTGATGAGAGGTGTGGACCAGCTTGGCGCGTGTGGCAGGGCCGGCGAGCGGGTGCGTGCAGGTGCAACTCAGATACTCGACTACGCCTTCCTCACGAATGACGAAGCTGGTCGCGAGGTGTTAGAAACATTCCATGCCAAGATCGTCCTGGCTGACGGCGTCGCAGCGTACGTGGGGTCAGCAAACTTCCTCTACCGCTCGCGCGAAATGAATCTTGAGTGCGGGGTACTTCTAGAAGGTGATGCGGTGGCGCCAGTCGGCGTCCTGGTAGCGGCGGTCCTCGCCATGTTCGACCCAAACTAGTCGGCGACTAAAGCCGACACGCGCTGTCTTCTCGCGCAGTCAGACGCAATCCAGCACCCGCATCTACGCCGCGCCATCATTTTGATGAGCGAGTTCATTGAGTTCGGCCAACCGTAGCAAATCTAGATACGCACCGAAGGCAAACAGATCATGCCTGGCATCGAAGCCGACGTCGCCGGACTGAGCGACAGCTTCCCAGCGCCAGATGATAAGTTTGTAAGTGACGCCGCGGAGAGTCGTCGCCTGCGTTGAGGCAGCTTGTTTCGCCAACTCTGTCTGCCGGACGTCGGCGCGACACCAGCGCGGTTCGTATTCCTCAAAAAGATCACTCCAGTGTTCGCCGTCGTTGCGTCGCGCATAGGCCTCAGCCGTGAGATTCGTTTCGTGAAGTCTGCTCTTTGCGTAATCGCGGGCAATCTTCGCAATGACAGCATCATGCTTCTTGCCTTTGTCGCCGTCTAACAATGCGATGAGCCTCTGATATCGATCTTTGTCGTCCATGAACGCGCCTCTCTTTCTCGGAGGAAAGGACGGCGCGACGCGGGATCACACAACGTCCCAATTGGGACGTTGAAATCTCAATCAGAGTTGCTCCAAGTTCGGCTGCAGCCCGATCAAAAACTCACACCTGAGCGCGGTTCGCCTTCGGCGGGCGGTATCTCACCATCGCCCATTGGCAAGGACGGTGTTGCGCCCACCAGGCGACGTGGCCGCTTGCCCGCGGCCTTGACCGCCAGGCGCCGTCATGCCAAGTATACTTGGCAATATGCCAATAAGACTGTGCGCACTCGATTTGAGTTTTCCGCACAGTAGGAGTGCACGAATGCCTTCGCGAAAGCCATCCCGCCTGCCGCTTCGTGCGGTGTTGGTCGTGTTCATGATTGCGCCGCTCATCGCGATTTTTGCCGTACAACCGTGGCTGAAGCAGCAACCAGGCGAGTTGGTTTCCTTGTTAACTGCGGCTGCAGCGACGATCACAGTGGCAGCGTGTTTGTCGTTCGGCATTCTCGTTGATCGTCAGTCCGATGAATACAACAGGGGCAACGCTCGGTTCTCCAGCCAATGGGGATGGATTGTAGGCTCCGCGCTCGTGGCGCTGCTTCTGGCTCTGCCAGCGTTCCGTGAGTTGATTGTCTCTTGGGCGGCGGCGTGGGCCGAGGCGCCTAATCCAGACCAGAAACTTGTAGTGCTCGCATTCACGCTGGGCGTGGGCGTGATCGCTGTAGCACAGGCGATGTGCTCTGCGTTGCTGAGCCTCGGTTGGGCCGTGTGGAAGTCGCGGGCCGCTCACGACCATCCATGAAAAATAAAATCCGGGTGATGCGTGCGGAGCGAAAATGGAGCCAAGCGGAATTGGCTAGCCGCGTAGGTGTGTCTCGCAATTCCATCAACTCGATCGAGAACGGACACTTCGATCCCTCACTAACCTTGGCGTTTGCCATCGCCGATGTGTTCGACTGCAAGATCGAAGATGTCTTCGAACGGCCAAAACGAAATTCCTAAAGGACGTTTTGGGCAGAGGTCGACCGTTTCGGTGACGCGTCGGATGCGCCACGCCAAGCCTAATTGTTGACGCCAAGGGGATAGAGAAATTGACGTGGAAAGTGATTATGCGGGCGGTGTTGTGTGCGCTTGTGCTTGTGCAGGCGCCGGTGGGCGTCAGCGCGCAGACCCCTGACCGATCGATCGATCAGGAGTCTGTGTTCGGCGATTGGCATGGGCGGATAGTGGCAGGGGCCGCCAATCCACGCGTGGCGATGCACCTTGGTGAGACATCGACCTTCGACAGTCTTGAGGAGGGTTTGCGCGGCGCTGCGGGCGAGTTGGCTATTTCAGGCAGGCGTGTAACCTTGAGCGTCCCGTCCATAGGCGGCGTTTTCGAGGGTGAACTGTCGGAGGACGGCGCGCAGTTGCGAGGTGAATGGCGTCAACTCGGACATTCATTCCCGCTGACGTTAGAACGTGGTCAGGCTGCGCTCAACCGGCCGCAAACACCTATCGCGCCGTTCCCGTATCGCGCTGAGGACGTAGCATTCCAGAATCCGCAGCGTCCTGATGTACGTCTTGCCGGCACGCTGACAATTCCTGAAGGGCGCGGCAGGCATCCAGCGGTGCTACTTATCACTGGCTCCGGTCCGCAGGATCGCAACGAGGCCGTGATGGGCCACCAGCCTTTTTTGGTTCTCGCTGACTATTTATCGCGACGCGGCTTTGCAGTTCTGCGGGTCGATGATCGTGGCGTTGGTGGCTCGACGGGAGCGACGCCCAACGACACGATGCACGATTATGTCACCGATACAGAGGCTGGCGTGGCGTATCTGCGATCGCGGCGCGACATCGATGCACGTCGCATCGCGCTCATCGGCCATAGCGAAGGCGGTCTGATCGCACCGCTGGTTGCGAGCAGCGATCGTAGAATTGCCGGGCTGGTGCTCTGGGCCGGACCGGGCGTACGTGGCGCGGAAGTGATGGTGGAGCAAACGCGCGCCATAATGGAGTCAACAGGAACGCCAGCTGAGCAGGTGGAAACCGCTGTGCAATCTCAAAGACGGACGATGGAAGCGCTGAATGGTGCCAGGGATGCCGTTTCTGCGCGCGAGGCCGTTATGGCGGTGTGGCGCGAGAATGGCGCGCAAACGGAGGACGAGGCGGCGCTGCAAGCGCAACTCAGTATGATTGCGTCGCCGTGGTTTCGCACATTTGTCGCCTATGATCCGGCGCCGACGTTGCGCGGTTTGCGTACTCCGGTGTTAGCGCTGCTCGGTGAGAAGGATGTGCAAGTTTTGCCGGCACAGAACGAACCGGCTCTGCGAGCGGCGCTCGCCAATAATAGCCGTGCGCGCGTGATTGTGTTCTCTGGGCTCAACCACCTATTCCAGACCTCAACGACCGGCGCGGTGAGCGAATACGCGGAGATTGAGGAAACCATCGCGCCAGAAGCCCTGCAAACGATAGGTGACTGGCTCGAAGAGACGCTTGGGCCACACCAAGAATAGCAAGTGGGGCGGCTCTGAATTTATTTATTCGAGCGCCCAATCGTCGATTCAAGATTGCCGGAAATGTCGAAATGGACACACACGGCGCAATCTGGTTGCTTGGCGGCCTCGCGAACGAGCATCGGCTGGCGACTTTTCGCCTGCTTGTGCAGGCAGGGCCGGACGGCACGGCGGCCGGTGATATTGCTCGGGGCGCGAGAGTCGCTCGCTCATCTACTCGGCCGAGTTCGAGCGAATGAACGAGCTTATTGGCTACCTCACCGAAAATTGCTGCGGCGGGAGTTCGTGCGTACCGGCCGCGAAGCCGCGGAGGAAACTAGCATGAATCGCCTTCACGTTCACGTCGGCTTCACGGATTTAGACAAGCCATCGCGTTTTATTCCACGCTGTTCACGGTGGCGCCCACTGTTCGCAAGTATGATTACGCGAACTGGATGATTGAAGACCCGCGCGTCACCCAGGTCATTCGCGAGACGACGCTAACGTCACACGATTTCCTCGACAAATTCAGTGGGCTTACCTTCGCTTTCTAGGACTTCTTTCTCAAAGATCACCGTGCGCCAGGCGAGGTAGTAAACTCGAAGCAGCGGGTGAATGGGAGCCACGAACCGGCTCGCGGGCGTTCCACCGCGCTGGCTGTGATTCCCGAGACGCCAAGCAATTCGCTTGGTCCATTCGCCCGTTCTGCTCTCGCCCTGTTCTAAGACTGCTCGGGGCTTTTGTCCGCCCGTAACCAGCCAGACCCGCGATTCGGCTTATACAGAGCCCCTCTCGTGACTAGAATGCGACATGTCTCGTCTCGGAGCCCCCGTTGCTTAAGCAGAGCCCGCCTGTTCGTGAGCCGCCGTCCGTCACCTATGAGGCGTTCACCCGCGCCTTACGTCTGTTCAAGCAGGGCGGTCTGCCGGCGCGTGTCGACCGCAGCGTGCTATCGCCGCGCTTTGGTCCCAAGGCACAACACGTCATCGCTGCGTTTCAATTTTTGGGACTCGCTGACGAGAAGGGGACTACGTGCGATAGTACGCGTAATTTGGTCGCCAGCCTTGACGAGGCTCATTGGCCGCAATCCTTGGCGTCCGTCCTTCGTAACGCTTACGCTCCGATTTTTGAGATCGACCTTACGATCGCGACACTGCACCAATTAAACGAGCAGTTCGCGACATCGTACGGTGTGCGGGGGGAGGCTGCGCGCAGGACCGTCTTCTTTTTTGTCAGCGCCGCTCGCGATGCGAAGATGGAACTCAGCAATTATCTATTCGAGAATAGCCGCATTCGGGGCGGACGTGCTGAGCCTAGCGTCAAGCCGAAACGGGCTGGCAAGCAGGCCAAGCCGCCCGAATCGGGATCTCACGCGCCGCTCCCATCACAGGTGATGGATGCATTGGTGGCCAAATTTCCGCCCTTCGATCCCGATTGGTCTGACTCTGTGAAGGAGCAGTGGTTCGTGAGTTTTCGCGATCTCATGAACCGCCTGACCGGAGCTGGCGGCTAACAGAGGTATGGAAGCCACGCTGCGCGGGTCGGCGCGGCGCTTACACAAATCTTTCATTGAATTGTTGCGGCTTTGACATTGGCCGCCGCTACCCCCCGCCTGCCCGAGGAGCGCTGACGCGAGTCGTCAGCGGCCCGTTGGGGCTCGGTTTTGACCAGGGGGTCTTCAATGAAGAAGAATGTGTTTACGACGGCGGCGCTCGCGGCGCTCGCCACAGCCGCGAGCGCAGGTGTTGCGCACGCTCAGCATGCTCCAGCAGCTCCAGCGCCGACGCACTCCACCAGCTGGACCGGCACGGTAGGCGAAGACCGCTTCGGCGACGCGCGCTTCAAGATGCGCGGTCGCTTCCAGTACGATGTGCAATCCAATGACTGGGACGTGCTCAACGAAGACGGCACGCGCTCCTACGTCCGCCGCGCCTTCCTTGGCGTGCAAGGCCGTCTCACTGAACAATGGCGCTACAAGGTCGACTTCATCCTTTCGCCTGGCGACGACGCTGCGGGCCAAGTCGGCGTTGACGACGCGTTCCTAGAGTATGTCGGCGACGATTGGTCGATCGTCATCGGCGAGCACAATATCACCTCACCGCTCGAGGACCGTATCTCTTCGCTCGACATTCCGTTCATTGAACGCTCCAGCGTCATCAATGCCTTCGAATACGGCCGCGCGGCAGGCATTGGCTTCATCGCCGGCGGCGCCAACTGGTCGTTCTCGACTGCTCTGCAAGGCGACTCACTCAACAACGCCGACACGAACTTCGCCGCCGACGAGCGGACCTCGGTCAGCGGCCGCTTCACTTTCGCGCCGATTTTCGAAAGCTCGCCGGAAGGCGTGACGCTGGTCCACCTTGGTCTCACGGCCCGGGCGCGCGATATCGGCGGCGACGCCGCTTCGCGCTATCGCACGCGTCCGCTCAACGGCCGCGGCACGCGCTGGATCGACGCCGGCGCTGGCTTGGCGGGCGAAAGCGACACCACGTTCGGCGCCGAACTGGCGCTGCAGCGTGGCCCGTTTGGCGTTCAAGCCGAATATCACATGCTCGACGGCGAAACGGCCGGCGGCGTGGAATACGAGTTCAGCGGCTATTACGTTGACGCCTACTGGTCGATCACCGGCGAGAGCCGTCAGTATCGCGGCAATCAGGGCTCGTTCGGCCCGATCGCGCCAACGCATGCATTCGGCAGCGACGGCGGCTTGGGTCACCTGATGCTCTCGGCTCGATACGATTACATCGATCTCTCCGACCCGGCCGGCGCCGCCACGCGCGGCGAACAGACCGCCTACAGCGTGGGCCTCGATTGGGTGCCGGTCGATCACGTCCGCTTCAAGCTCAATTACGCGATGAGCGAGATGGACCGCACCGTCGGCGCCGATGACGAAGCCTCGATCATCACCTTGCGTTCGCAATTCGACTTCTAAGGCCCCGCGACTGGCGGAGAGCGGCTCGCCGCTCTCCGTTTCTTTCGAGGGATGCAAATCAAAGGAGCTACGCATCATGAATATTATCAAGACAGCCGCAGCGGCCGTTGCCGCCGTCGCGCTGATGGCCGGGTCGGCCCTGGCGCAACAGCCTTTCACCGTCATCGCTGACGGCTCTTCGACGGTTTTCCCGTTCACGGAGTCGGCGGCCGAAGCATTCCAAGGTTCGGTCGGCGGCCGTATTCGCGTCACTGTTGGCGAAAGCGGCACGGGCGGGGGCTTTCGCAAATTCTGCCGCGGCGAGACCCACGTTCAGGGCGCCTCGCGTCCCATCACGGCCTCCGAAATGGCCACGTGCCGCGCCGCCGGCATCCAGTATGTGGAAATCCCTGTGGCGTTCGACGGTCTCTCCGTCGTCGTGCATCCGTCCAATCCGGTGCGCAGCATCACGGTTGCAGAACTGCGTCGCATCTGGGAACCGAACTCAACGATCAACAATTGGCGCCAGGTGAACCCCTCGTTCCCGGACCTGCCTCTTGTTCTGTTCGGCGCAGGCACGGCGTCGGGTACATTCGATTACTTCACCGAAGCTGTGAACGGCCGCGCGCGCGCTTCGCGCACGGATTACACCCCGACCGAAGATGACAACGTCACCGTGCAGGGTGTCGCGGGCAATCCCAACGCCATGGGCTATTTCGGCATCGCGTATCTTGAAGAGAATCGTTCGCGTTTGCGGGCGCTGGCGATCGACAACGGCAACGGCCCGGTTCTTCCGACTGCGCAAACTGTCGCCAATGGCACTTATGCGCCGTTGTCGCGTCCGATCTTCATCTATGTGAACGCAGCCGCCCTTCGTCGCCCGCAGGTGATGCAGTTCGCGCAATACATCGCCACCAACGCCGGTACGCACGCCTCGCGCGTCGGCTACATCCCGTTGCCGGCCAGCGCCTACCAGACCTACCTGCAGCGTGTGCAGCGCCGCCAAGCCGGCACCGCCTTCAACGGTGTTCAGGCCATCGGCGTGACCATCGATGAAGTGCTCGCACGTCCGCTGCGTGTCGAAGCGGCCACCAACTAAGCTCAACGGGGCGCGGAGACTCTCTCCGCGCCCCCGATTAGCTCGAAGCCGTCATCACGACGGCAAGGCGATGCTCCGTCCAGAACAATCTGGGCGGAGATTGCAATAACGGAGACGGCCGTGAATCGCGATTTCACAAAACGGCGCCTGCGCCCGGTCGAACGGGCGATGGAATTGCTGCTGTTCCTCTCGGGTGCGGCCGCGATCGCGATCATCGGCGGCATCCTCTATGTTGTCATTTCGGAATCGTCGAAGTTCTTCGCCGAAGTCTCGCCTGTCCTCTTCCTCACTGATTGGCAGTGGACACCCTTATTCGAGGACGCGCATTACGGCATTGCTCCGCTTTTGACGGGTACGTTTATGTCGACGCTGGTCGCGCTTGCCGTCGCCGTACCGCTTGGTTTGCTGGCCGCAATTTATCTTAGCGAGTTCGCCACACCGCGGGTGCGCGAAACGATAAAACCAACACTCGAATTGCTGGCGGGGGTTCCGACCGTCGTCTACGGCTATTTCGCGTTGCTGTTTGTGACGCCCTTGCTGCAGTCGTTCATCCCAGGTTTGCCAGGCTTCAATTTGCTTTCAGCCGGCATGGTGATGGGCCTCATGATCATTCCGTATATTGCTTCGCTTTCCGAGGATGCGATGCGTTCAGTGCCGCGCTCGATGCGTGAAGGTTCCTATGCGATGGGGGCCACCCGTCTTGAGACAGCGTTCCGCGTCGTCGTTCCTGCCGCGGTATCGGGCATCGTCGGCGCCATCATCCTCGGCATGTCGCGCGCAGTGGGCGAGACGATGATTGTTGCCATCGCGGGCGGCACGCAACCGCGCATCGTCACCACGCCGACAGAGGGAGGCGCAACAGTCACGGCGTTCATCGCTCAAGTGGCCTTGGGCGATATCCAGTGGGGAACGCTGGAGTACCACAGCATCTACGCCGCGGGTCTCGCGCTCCTTGTCTTGACGCTCTTTTTCAACCTGATCGCGTTCGCCATGCAGCGGCGCTTCCGGGAGGCATATTAATGAGCACGACCGAAGTCCTTCCGACCCGAGATATCACGGCGCATCCGCCCGGCTTGGCGATGCGGCGTTTCAAAGACCGCTCCTTCATCATTTGGGGCATCGTCGCTACTCTCATCGGGCTGGGTACGCTTGTCGCGCTCGTCTTCGAATTGTGGAGCGACGGCGGCCATCGCTTGACAGCGCAGTTCTTTATGAGCTTTCCCTCGTCGGAGCCGGCGCAGGCAGGCATTCTCTCAGCCTGGGTTGGTTCGATCCTCGTCATCATCGCCACTGCCGGCATCGCCATCCCGATGGGCGTCATGGCGGGGCTCTATCTGGAAGAGTACGCGCCAAAAAACTGGATCACGAGCGTGATCGAGGTCGCTGTCAACAATCTGGCGGGCGTACCTTCGATCATTTTCGGTCTGCTGGCTCTCGGCCTCTTCGTACAAGGCATGAATTTCGGTCAGACCATCCTGACTGCCGCGATTACGCTCGCGCTTCTAATCTTGCCGGTGGTTATCGTCGCGACGCGCGAAGCGGTCCGCGGCGTGCCGCGCGAAATGCGTGACGGCGCCATGGCGGTGGGGGCGACCAAATGGCAGACCACACAGCATCACGTGCTCCCGTACGCGTTGCCCGGCGTCGTGACCGGCGTGATCATCGGAATTTCGCGCGCGATCGGTGAAACCGCGCCGCTTATCCTCATCGGTGGTCTGACGTTTGTCGCCTTCTTGCCTGTGACACGTCCTGGCGACGCCTTGTTCGAGACCATTGGCGTGCTTGATGAATATGGAGCGCCGGTTGATCCGGCCGCGACCGAGCGCGTGCGCATCGATCACGACGGAGTGGTCACGCTGCCTGATTTCACCGAGCAGCAAGTGCAAGCGGGTCAAGTCGTCGACCTGCCTCACGGCACGACGATCCAGGCTACTGCGACCTGGGGCGATACGATCGAGAGCTGGTCGCCGACCAATTGGCTGAACTCGGAATTCACCGTGATGCCGATTCAGATGTTCAATTGGACGTCGCGCCCGCAAGCAGAGTTTCTCGAACTGGCCGCCGCCGCAGGCCTCGTCTTGTTGGCCATCACCTTGTTGTTGAACGGCGCTGCGATCTGGTTGCGCTATCGATTGCGCAAAAGCATCAAATGGTAGGAAGAGTAACGGCCGAAATCGCGCTTTACTCTTCCAAGCGACGTCTAAGATCCGATAGGACCGCCGTCTTCGCGCCGTATGACGATCACGCTGGAGCGCGGCCACGCTTCTCCACCTTCCGGCCATGCGGATGACGGCCGCTCCGCTGAGCCTTCAAGGACAGCGTCGCTGTAGCGCTTGCCGCTGCGATCGGATTCTCCCGGGTGCTGGATCGCCAGTAGAAAGGCGCTCCGCGAGGGCGTAATCACCGGCCCGCAAATCTCGCACCCCACTGGTCCGACCAGGAAGCGCTTGATCGGCTTTGGACCGGGATGTTCGATCGGGCAGGCGAGCACGCTGTCATTGCAATCGCCGAACACGTCGTCAGAACCATCCGTGGTGATGAAGAGATTGCCCGCGCCGTCGAGAGCGAGATTGTCGGGACACGCGAAGCGGTCTCCGGTGGCGGTCGGTTGTCCGCCCCAAGCCAAGGATGCGTGGAGCGGAGCGCCGCTTCGGGTGCGCAGTATCTCTTCGCCCGCGGCTGGATCTCCAGCGATCACGAAGACGTCCCACGTGAAGCGTAACGCGCTAAGATCGCCGCCGGCTTCGTCGATGCGTAGAATGTGACCGGCTAGATTGGCTTGTGCATGATCGAGATCTTCGCCGCGCCGCGGATTGCCGGGTCTTTCCGCGCCATGCTCTAGATTTTTCGTGCAGACGACGAGGATCGGGCCTAAGCCCACCCAATCGTCGCCCTTCAACACTTCTATGTCCTCAGGACGATCCATCGGCGTGGCGCCTAGAAGTCTGGCCGCCAAGCGCGCTCTGACCATGAGGTCTCCGTCGTCATTAAAACGGTGGAGCGCGCCGGTCGCTGCGGCAGCTCGGTTGGCCGCGCTGCGATCCAACTTGATCCAGCGGCCGGCGCCATCTTCTTCGAAACGCGCCGCGTAAAGATCGCCTTCGTCGAGCAAGTTCATGTTCGCCCGCGGCGCATCGGCGCGGAAGCGGTCTCGAGATATGAACTTGTAGATAAATTCATTGGCCTGGTCGTCGCCGGAATAGACGACCACACGATGGTCGCTGCTGAGGGCGACGGTGGCGTTCTCGCCAGTGCGCCGGCCGAGCGCGGTGCGTTTTTTGGGGATCGAGAGCGGATCGTAGGGATCAATCTCAACTGTCCAGCCATAGAGCGCGGCTACAGTCGGATTCTCGGCCGTGTCGAATTGCCTAGGCGCCCCAGGGCGCGGCAAGCCGTCAAACAGCGGCCACGCGAAGCTGGCGGCGTCGAGCACCAGCGCTTGATCTGAGCGGGCATTCCTTAGCGCTGGCGCGTCAGCGTCGCTGACAAAGAAGGAGTAGTTGAAGTTCTCTTCGACCGACAGGAACGTCCCCCATGGCGTCAGCCCGCCGGCGCAATTAGCGAGTGTGCCGCAGCGAACGAGCGAGCTTTCCTGTCCAGGTTCGTGCGCGTTTACGAGAACGCCCGCGCGAACGATCCAAGGATGACTGGCTGCAGGCCCGGTAAACGCCACCGGGGTGAATGCAGTGATGCGTCGGTTGCGTTGGCCGTAGGCGACGCGCCAGCGCGTTGCCTCTTCTTCGACTTCCACTACCGAAACACCAACGGCGGCGTAGGTCGCGGACCATCGCTCCGCATTCATACCGGACCAACCGCGCCCCTTGAGATCGGGATACATCAAAAAGGGGTCCGCGTATTCGTGATTGGCGCAGAGCAGCCAACGGCCTCGCGGATCAGCGCCGAACGTGGCGGGAAGCAGCGCTAGCATGTCGTTATTGGCGCCAAACCGCCGCTCTTGTTCGATTCGGCTCATTGTATTGGTATCGTAACCGGCTCGCGTCGCCTCAAACAGCGGATCGCTCCACCCGATGAGGACGTCCGCTATGTAACCGGGCGGCAGTGTCACGGTATCGGCCATTGTTGAGGCGACCGGCTGAAAGCTGAGCGGCGCAGCGGGTGCATTAACCTGGCGCCGCCGAATTGGCGCCGCGCCACTCGTTGCGCAACTTGGAGCAGCGGCGATGGCGAGCGCGCTCGCGCCAGCGATCACACCGCGCCGGCTCCAGCGTTTGGCGGTGACTTCAGAGAGGGTGGGGCTTGCTGTCTTGGCTTGCGAAGTCATGAAGGTGATCGTCCGTGCTCGTTCGTTGAGCGACGAAACTAAATCGACTCTGCGACGCCTTGATGAAGCGGGCGTTCAGCCGAAGATGCGTTGTGCGTGCTGTATCAAAAACGCGTCGTGCCAAAGGCCCGCGCCGGGGGCGAGTGCAACGAGCGAGCACACGAACGCAGAGAGCGCGAGCATGGAGGCAAGGGTTGATGCGAACGTGTTCATGATGTCACCCGCTTTCCATCTGCGTCGATCATCAACTCGCCGTCCTCCTTTAAGAATGGCCCGGCCGGGAGCCGGTCCAAGAGGTCAAGCACGGTTTCACTCGGCCGGCAGAGGCGCACGCCCTTAGACGTCGCCACGATCGGCCGGTTCACCAAAACCGGGTGCTCAATCATCGCTTCAATCAGGCGATCGTCGCTGACGCCGTCAGCGAGAAGACCCAGTTCAGCGGCGGGAGACTTTGTTTCGCGCAATGCGCTTCGCGGCGTCAGTCCCGCGGCCGCGAACAAGGCCAGCAATTGCCCGCGCGTCCAGCCTGTCTTCAGGTATTCGATGATGGTCGGCTCGTAGCCGGCCGCGCGCACGATCTCCACGACGTTGCGCGATGTGCCGCAATCGGGGTTGTGGTGGATGACAACACTCATTGCCGCGACTTTTCTGTTCCAGGGACAAGAAGGACTGGCGCTTCGTCGCCTGGCTTCGACGCCAATTCAGGCGCCGTCAGGCGCGCGTAGATCTCGACCAGATTGCCATCGGGATCCTTCAGCCAAAGCTCATGCAGCGGCGTGCCCTTCCAGGTGGTCCGCGGCGGCTTTTCGATGTGGGCTTTGGCGTCCTGGGCGCGATGGTAAGCGTCAATCACCGCGTTCTTATTTGAGACGCCGATACCGAGATGATAGAGGGTGTCGTGATTGAGCTCTTTGCCGTCTGAAACCACCAACACGAAGTTCAGGTGCAGGTCGGGCCGGATGAAAGTTGCGTAGCGGTGTGTCCACTCCTTCGGCCAGGTATCAAGCAGCCACGCATAGAAGCGCACGCTGGCGGCGAGGTTAGAAACGCGGAGGCTGCCGTGAAATTCCTCCGCGCGCGGACCTGGAGGCGTGTCCAGGAGCGCGCTCAGCACTTCTAGGCGCGTCTGAATTTGATCGCGCGCGGTGCGGAAACGAGTGCGCATGTCGTCTGGAGTGAGGGAGGCGTCCTGGGAGGCAGGGTCGGGGATCGGCCAATGCAAACGCCGCACGCGCCCCGGTAAAATGGGGCAGACTTCCTCGGCGCAGAGCGTGACCACGAGGTCGATAGAAGACGGATCGATCTCGTCGACGGATTTCGAGCGCTGGCTTGTAATGTCGATGCCGATCTCGCCCATGACTTCGACCGCGTACGGATTGACGGTCGATGGCGCCGATCCCGCGCTCTTCACTTCAGCCCATGGGCCGAGAAGCCGCCGCGCGAGTCCTTCGGCCATCTGGCTTCGCGCAGAATTTGCGACGCAAAGAAAGAGGACCCGTTTCACGATCCCGTGGCCTCCTTAGCTGAGGCGGTGACGGCCCGGTTGCGCTGCACGGCGTGGCCACTTTCGTACCAGCCCTTGCTCGCGTTCACGATCTTCACCACGGACAACATCACAGGCACTTCGATCAGAACGCCGACCACGGTGGCGAGTGCTGCCCCCGAGTTGAACCCGAACAGGCTGATGGCGGCGGCGACGGCAAGTTCAAAAAAGTTGCTAGAGCCGATCAGGGCCGACGGCCCCGCAACGCAATGGGCCTCGCCACTCCAGCGGTTCAAGAGATAGGCGAGACCCGAATTGAAATAGACTTGAATGAGGATTGGAACCGCGAGCAGCGCGATCACCAAGGGTTGCGCGATGATCTGCTCACCCTGGAAGCCGAACAAAAGCACGAGCGTCGTCAATAGCGCGACCAGTGAGAGGGGCTGAAATACGCCGAGCACTTTCGCAAGCCCTGCTTCGCCGCCAGAGGTCAGCACAACGCGCCGGATGATTTGCGCCAGAATGACGGGCACGACGATGTAGAGCGCCACGGAGAGGAGCAGCGTTTCCCAAGGCACGGTGATGGCGGAAAGCCCAAGCAAGAGGCCAACGATCGGCGCAAACGCGAACACCATGATGGTGTCGTTGAGGGCGACCTGGCTCAACGTGAAGTGCGGCTCGCCCTTGATAAGGTTGCTCCACACGAACACCATCGCCGTGCACGGCGCGGCGGCCAAGAGGATGAGCCCGGCAATGTAAGAATTGATCTGATCGGCCGGCAGGTAAGGGCGGAAGATGACGGCGATGAAGAGCCAGCCCAGAAACGCCATCGAGAACGGTTTCACCGCCCAATTGATGAAGAGCGTGACCCCGATGCCGCGCCAATGCTCTTTGACTTGCGCCAATGCGGCGAAGTCGATCTTCACCAGCATCGGGATGATCATGAGCCAGATGAGACCGGCGACCGGCAGATTGACCTGCGCGATCTCGGCTGCGCCGATCGCCTGAAACACGCTCGGGAAAAATTGTCCCAGCGCGATGCCAGCGACGATGCAGAGAGCGACCCAAACGGTCAGATAGCGTTCAAAAGTGGACATGGATCTCCAGTGATTTAGGCGGCGCTATCGGCAGCTGGTCTGGCGCGCCCGATTTCATCGAGCCTGGTCTTGAGCGCCAACCGATCAAGGCTTTCGATCGGCAGATTGCAGAAGATGGTGATGCGGTTCTGAAGCATCCGCCACGCGTCATCGAAAGCAAACGCGATCTCGGCCTCACTTCCCACCGCAGCAGCGGGATCAGGCACGCCCCAATGCGCCGTCATCGGCTGACCCGGCCAAACTGGGCAAACTTCGTTGGCGGCGTTGTCGCAAACGGTGAACACGAAATCGAGCCTCGGCGCATCCGGTCCTGAGAACTCTTCCCAGCTCTTTGAGCGGTAGAGTTCTGGCTTGTAATTGAGCGTCTTCAGCAAATGTGCGACGCGCGGATGCACTTCACCCTTGGGCTGTGAGCCCGCGCTGAAGGATTTGAACTTGCCCACGCCGAAGCGTGAGAGAATGGCCTCGCCCATGATGGAGCGGGCGGAATTGCCGGTGCACAGGAACAGCACATTATAGGGCTGCTCGCGTTTATGCTTGTCCATCATACCCTCCGTCTTTTTTTCTGCGGCTCGTCGCAACACGCCGCGCGTTGCACGATGCTGGTGAGCGGCGCGCACAATTCGGCGCGGCCCTGGCAGCAATCTTCGATGAGGAACGTCATCAGATCGGCCATGCCTTCGAGTTCGGCGCGGTAGAAGATCGTGCGTCCCTCGCGCCGTGAGCGGATAAGGCCAGCGCGCTCTAGGATCGCCAGATGCGTCGACATCGTGCTCGCGGGCACCGAGAGTTCGCGCGCAATCTCACCCGCCGGCGTTTCTTCGTCGCCCGAGCGCACCAGAAACTTAAAGACCGCAAGACGGCTTTCTTGGGCGAGAGCGCCGAGGGCGTCGATTGCTTTTTTGGATCGCATAATTCGAGAAATATCGAATCGCAATGGATATGGCAAGCCTCGGCTGCATCGACCAAGCCACTGCGGGTCAACCTAAATGAAAAACACCGGTGCGAAGCCGCCGCCCGGCGTGCGGAAATTCGTGGTCTGGCCCTCATAGAGTCGCGCGGCCGCAATGAGGATGGCGCCATCATAGGTGTAGAGCCTCACATCCAGCTTCCGCTGCACGCGCTCACCGTCAAGTTTGATCGTGCGTTCGCTGGGTTGTGCGATGATTTGAGCGATGTAGTCGCCGGCTAGGATAACGCCCCATGCGCCCTTGGTGAGTTTGTCGCCGCGATAGACAGCTTTGCCGCCATGTCCACCAGCGGGCTTGAAGAAATAGCGCTTCCGATCGGTCCAGAGTTGTGCAGCGTCCGCGCCTTCCACGCGGATCGTTGCCGGCACGCCGCTAAGCGCCGATGCGTGATGCGCATCGAGTCCCCAACGTGAAAGCTGTTCGGGATTGGAAAGTAGGGTGAGGTTGCGCTTGTCGGCGAGCAAAGCGTGGTTGCGCGGGTTTGGCGTCAGCGCGACCGCGCCGCCTTCGTAAGCCGTCTTGATCGCGATGTGCTCAGGGTTTTCGAGGGCGAAGTCAACCAGGCGGTTATAGATCAGATCAATCGGGCGCCCGCCATGCTGGAGGAGATCGCACTCGAATCGGAGTTCGCTCGGATCGGCAATCACCACCTCGATGCCGCTTCGCTCGAATACCCGCTTGGCCAGCAGGAATTCCGGATAGAGATATTGCTTGGGCGGGCGCACATCGACGATGGCGATGCGCCGCAATGGGTCGCTCCGGCCTTGACGACGCCATTCGGCGTTGAACATGGCGATGATCGCGTCATCGAAGGCCGTAAGCGACGAAAGCGCGAGCGCGCGCTCGACTTCGGCGCAGCAGGCGATCTGCGCGCGGGCCAGAAACGCGTTCAAGAACGCGCCACCCGCATTGGTGTTGATCTCGATGAGTTTCGGGCCCTCCGGCGTCAGATGAAAGTCATAACCCATGAAGGCGCCCGACGGGCCATGATCGACGCGGGCGATAGGCGGCGCCCAAGCAAGCACGGCGTCTTGATATTTGGGCAGGCGCGCCGCGGCTTCGACGGCGTGGACGATCGCCCGCATGCCGTCGCGGTCCGCTTTGGGCAGAAAAACGGGTGCGTGCGAGAAGAGGTGAGGGCGAGATTGCGTGAGCGTGGCGAAGAAATCAGCGTCGCCGACCTCGTACCGTAGCGCGCTCGCAAGGGCGCCTTGATCGAGCGTGACGCAGAAGCATTCGCGATTGAGCTGATCGGCCGCCGCGCGGGCTTGTTGAACAGGCATGAGATCAAGTCTCCGCATTCGCGCGGCGTATGACGCCATTGAGCTCGGTCGCGGCGGCGATGGTGTTTGAGACGGTGCCGTATTTGCGAATGTTCTTGTGTAGCAGTTCGAGCCGCTGATCGGTCTCAGGCGTATCGACAATGATCTCATAGTCGATGCGGATCATCTTCGGTGGCGCGTCCTGGCGCACGCCATGCAGGCGCACTTCCATGCCGCGCAGATCAAACTTTATCATCGGCGCGACGCGCTCGGCGCCTTTGATCATGCAAGCGGCGATGGAGGCGAGCAACAGCTCGGCCGGGTTGAAGGCGTCGGTGCGCCCGGCGAGGTCGGTGTCGAGCGTGATCGAAGCGCTCTTCGTTTCCGCCGTGCCGCCATGCGCGTCGACGCGGCGAGCGCTTACATCATAGCTGAGCATGGGGCGCTATCCTTCCGCGAACGCTAGAGAGCCACGCCGCAGTCCAGAAACCAGACACCAAAACAAGTGATCCGATAATGATCGCGATCAAGACCGGCGCATAGGATTGGCTTATCGACCACAGCCCGGCGGCGCCCAGCGGGGCGACGGCTTTGGCGATGGTGGCGGGCGTGTTCAGAGCGCCGTTGATGGCGCCATAGCCTTGCGTCGTCAGCATTTCCGGGACGGCCAGGCCGCGAACGATGGTGAGGACGCCGTTCGAGGCGCCGTATAGTGCAGCAACGAACATGACAATGCCGAGGCCCGAGGGCGCCACGGCGAAGATCGCGAACGCAACCGGAAAGCCGAGGACGACCACCGAGCCGATACGACGGATCGACGCGCCGCGCGCGACCACGGTCATGGTGATGCGGCCAGCGACCTGAGCGGGGCCGATCACGGCCATGGCGATGACGATGGCTTGGGTGCTAAAACCGCGTTCGAGCAGAAGTGCGTAAAGGTGGAAGGTGAAAGCTGTGAACGCGCCTGCGTGCGCGGTGAAAGCCAAGGCGAGCGCCCAGAAGACTGGCGATCGGAGCGCGATGTTCATTGGCTTCGCCGTCGTCGTCGCAGCCGCCGCGGGGTCGATACTGGACGCGCGAATATTGGATCGCCCAATGATCAGCCAATAGAGCGCCGCGCAGCCGAGATTGATGAAACCAAGCCCCATCAACGCGCCGCGCCAGCTGAAGTTATCGAGCAGGATTTGCATCAGCGGTATGAATACGGTGGAGGCAAACCCGCCCCAGAGCGTCAGCGCTGTAATCGCGCTGCGCGCGCCGCCGCCGGCGCGATGAGCGATGACCGCAAACGCAGGCTCGTAAAGCACGGCCGCCTGCAAGGCGCCGAGGCCTGCCGCAATGAGCAGAAACGGTCCCAGCGTTTGCACTTGGCTCCAGGCGATAAAGAGAAGTCCCGCCGCCAACGATCCAGCGCTCATGATGAGGCGCCCGTGGCCGCGATCGATGGCCTTGCCAACGAGGTAGGCGGCAGCCGCGGCGAGCAGGAGCCCAAGCGTTGCGGCGCCGTAGAGTTCGGTCTTGCTCCAGCCGAGATCGCGCCCCATCGCCTCGGCGATCAGCGGAAAACTGTAATAGAGCGCCCCCCACGAACAGATTTGTCCAAGCCCCAACCCGCTCACGAACCAGCTCCAACCGCTCAGCGGCTGGAGCTGTGTTGAGGGTTCTGCCGCTTGGCTCACGCTGTCGCGCCGCAACAGGCTTTCTCTTCCGCGATCACCGGTGTCGACACGGCGAGATCTTCTTTTGAGTCGCTCGGCCCACAGCAAGCAGCCGCCTTAGCGCCGACGACGGGGCTCGTACTGCACACGCCGGTTTCCGGCAGCACCAATTCGACGCGCCGCGCCGCCTCGTGATCGCCGGCCAGTTCGGCGATGACAGACCGGACCTGTTCGTAGCCCGTCGCCATCAGGAAGGTCGGCGCGCGGCCATAGACCTTTGAGCCAACGATATAAAAATTCGGCTCGGGATGGGTGAGTTCGACCACGCCATGCGGCGGCACCGATCCGCACGAGTGCAGATTGGGATCGATCAGCGGCGCGAGCGTTGGCGGCGCCTCTACAGAAGGATCGATCGCAACGCGTAGCTCGCGCAGCATATCCAGATCGGGCCGCAATCCTGTGGCGACGACGATCCGGTCGACGTCGAGACTGGTGTCTTCGTTTGCAAGCTTGGCCTGCACTTTGACCGTTCCACCGTCCGTGCTGATGCGCGAGACCGCGAAGGGCGCGAGCATGGTGAGGCGGTTTGCTTTGATGGCTTCCATGGCCGCCAGGCCCAGCGCGCCACGTTCCGGCAATTGGTCATTGATGCCTCCACCCAGAAGCTTTTCGATGCGGTTGCGCCGCAGAGCCCAGAAGACCTTCGTGTCCGGCGCTTCCTTCTGCAGGGCGAGCAAATCAAGCGCCACGTTGATCGCCGAATGGCCGCCGCCAACGACCAGAATGCGCTTGCCCGCAAAGCGCTCCCGGTTCTCGCGGACGTTTGGAATGCCGTAGTCGATGAATTCACGCGCGGCTGCTTCGCCGAGCACAGGCAGGCCGTTGACGCCAATCGGGTTTGGCTGCGTCCACGCGCCGGTCGCGTCGATCACCGCGCGCGCTTGGGTTTCGTGCTCTTCGCCGTCGCTATCGCGCCAGCGCAGAACGAACGGCGACTCTGCGCGGTTCGCGTCATTCATCTTGTCGTTCTCGGCGCGTGCGACGCGGGTGACGCGGGCGTTCAAGATGATGTTGGGCGCGATGGCCGGATGCGCTGCGAGCGGTTCGAGATAGTGTTGGGCGATCTCACGGCCGGTCGGCAGGCCGGTGGGTATTGGCGCCTGCCAGCCTTTGGCCTTCAGCAAGGCGTGGGCCGCGTCATCAATGTTGAATGACCACGGCGAGAACACGCGCACGTGGCCCCACTCGCGGAGGGCGCTGCCAACGCCATCGCCTGCTTCAAGAACGACGAACGGCAAATTTCGCTCGGCCGCGCGTGCCGCGGCCGCCAGCCCTACCGGGCCCGCGCCGATGATCGCTATTGGCAATTGTGAGGAAGACATTCGCTTCTCCTAATTCCACGATGTTCGAAATAAGTGTGCAAAAAAATGCGCTCAGGCGGTTTCCTTGACGCGCTTTGCGGGTTTGGCGCTGCAGCCAGCATCGGCGCAGCATTCGTCGGCGAGAAAACCGATGAGCGCATCCATGCTCGGATAGTGTGCGCGGCAGATCAGTGTGGTCGCTTGGCGCTCTTGCGTGACGAGGCCGGTGTCGATCAGTTTGCGCAAATGATGCGACAGCGTTGAAGCGGCCATTTCCATGCGGTCTTGCACGGCGCCTACGGGCAGGCCGTCATGGCCCGCGCGGACGAGCAAGCGATAGATGCCAAGCCGGATCGGATTGCCCAAGGCTTCCAGCTGCGTGGCTGCTTTTTCGAGTTTCATGGAAATACAAATGGACCAGCTCTGATCTGCCGTCAAGGCGTATTTCGGGAATAATCGAAATAAGGGCGTGCCTGCGGACACCCGCGATATTCCCGCAGGGAATTGGTCCATTCGGATTTCGCGTTGGACTTGGATCGTGTGCTCCGAACTTATCGACTGACGCGTAAGACAACGGAGCAGCGCTTGGCCCGCTCGGCGTGGATTGATGACGAACTCGCGCTCCTGCAAGAGCAGGTCGCGCGTTTCGCTGAGCGTGAGCTGCGACCACATGCAGAGCGGTGGGAGCAGCAGCGAGTCGTCGATCGCGACGCATGGCGGGCGGCTGGTCGCGCCGGCATCCTCTGCGCCAGCATTCCGGAGGAGTACGGCGGGGGCGGCGGCAACCAGGCGCACGAGGCAATCATCGCGCAGGAGCTCATCCGCGCCGGTGTTGGCGGCGGGTTCGGCATCGGCAACGGCGTCAGTTCAGGGATCGTGGCGCACTACATCCTTGCCTACGGCACGGAGGCGCAAAAGCAGCGCTGGCTGCCGCGCTTAGCCACTGGCGAGTTCATCGGCGCTGTGGCGATGACCGAACCGGGCGCGGGGTCGGACCTCCAATCGGTTCGGACAACAGCCCGCCGTGACGACAACGAGTACGTCATCAACGGCCAGAAGACTTTCATCACCAACGGCCAGAACTGTGATCTGGTTGTCGTCGTCGCCAAGACCGATCCCACTCTCGGCGCGAAGGGCATCTCGCTCATCGTAGTGGAGACCGCGGATTGCGTGGGTTTCCAACGCGGGAAGAACCTCAACAAGGTGGGTATGCATGCCCAGGACACGTCGGAGCTCTTCTTCACCGACGCGCGTGTGCCCAAAGACAACCTGCTCGGTGTGGAAGGGCGCGGGTTCATTCAACTGATGGAGCAGTTGGCATGGGAGCGGCTTATCCTTGCGCTCAACGCCACGGTCATGATGGAGCGCGCGGTGGAAATCACCACCGCCTATGTGCGCGACCGAACCGCGTTCGGTCAGCCATTGCTGGCTTTCCAGAACACGCAATTCAAGCTGGCGGAAGCCAAGACGAAAGCGGTCATCGCTCGAACCTTCGTTGATGATCTGATGGTGAAGATCCTGCGCGGTGAAGCCGATCCAGTAACTGCGGCGATGGCGAAGTTCTGGACGTCCGACACGCTGGGCGAGGTTGTCGACGAATGCGTCCAGCTCCACGGCGGCTACGGTTACATGGCCGAATACGAAATTGGCCGCTTGTGGGCGGATGCGCGTGTCATGCGCATCTATGGCGGCGCCAACGAAATCATGAAGTCGATCGTGGCTCGGGCGCTCTAGGCGCGCGGTCAAAGGGAGAAGTGCGATGTCAGGGAAAGCGCGTGTCGCCGGGGTCGGCATGATCCCGTTCTCGAAGCCGGGACAGAGCGAAGATTGGGACGTGATGGCTGAGAAGGCGATCCGGCTCGCCTTGGCTGACGCGGGTGTCGAATACTCTCAGATACAACAAGCGTATGCGGGCTATGTTTACGGCGACTCCACGGCGGGGCAGTCGGCGATCTATCGCGTCGGCTGCACGGGAATTCCGATCGTCAACGTCAACAACAATTGCTCGACAGGTTCTACGGCGCTCTACCTCGCGCGGCAGATCGTTGAGCTGGGCGGCGCCGACTGTGTGCTCGCCGTTGGCTTCGAACAGATGGTGCCGGGCGCTCTTGGCATGATCTTCCACGACCGCAAGCGTACGTTGGATCAGCACATCACAGCCCAAGAGCGCATCCAAGGCAGCGACCCCCACGCGCCATTCGCGGCGCAGCAGTTCGGGGGCGGGGGACTCGACTACCAGAATAAGTACGGCGCGAAGAACGAGACATTCGCTCAGATCTCGGTGAAGGCCCGCAAGCACGCGGCGAATAACCCGCTGGCGCTGTTCAAAGATCCCGTCACGCTCGATGAGGTGATGGCGTCTAAGCATCTCTACGGGCCGATCACGCGTTTTCAGGCGTGCCCGCCGACCTGCGGCGCAGCCGCCGCGATCATTGTGTCTCCCGCTTTCGCGAAGAAGCACAATCTCAACGCCAGCGTCGAAATCGTCGCGCAGGCGCTGACGACGGACACGCCGGCTGCGTTCGAAGAGAATTCGATGATGAAAGTCATCGGCTACGACATGGCCAAGGACGCAGCGCGCCGGGTTTACGAAGCGTCTGGCGTGGGACCGGACGACGTGCAGGTCGTCGAATTGCACGATTGTTTCACGCCCAATGAGCTGGTCAGCTACGAAGCGCTTGGGCTCTGTCCCGAAGGCGGGGCTGAGAAATTCATTTGGGATGGCGACAATACTTACGGCGGAAAGTTCGTCACCAACCCGTCGGGCGGTCTGCTCTCCAAAGGCCATCCGCTCGGTGCGACTGGTCTTGCTCAATGTTACGAGCTGACCCAGCAGCTCCGCGGCGCCGCTGAGAAACGCCAGGTCGAAGGGGTCACTCACGCGCTCCAGCACAATCTCGGCCTTGGCGGCGCATGCGTCGTCACGCTCTTCGGCCGTGCGTGAGGGAGTGGGCGATGATTGACCGCAAACACATCGGCGTCGTGAGCGAGCCTCGCCAAATTGAGATTGAGAAGGGCCAACTGAAGTTCTTCGCCACGGCGACGGGTGAGACCAACCCGATCTATTTCGACGAGGAGGCAGCGAAGAAGGCGGGCCATCGAGCGCTTCCCGCGCCGCCCACGTTCACCTTTAGCCTAGCGCTCGGTGCGCCAGCCAAGCGTGGCGACGTGTTCGACGACATGGGAGTGAGCCGGGCCAGGGTGCTTCATGGCGAGCAGCGCTTCTTCAACCACCGGCCGATTTACGCCGGCGATGTCATCACGCTCAAGACCAAGACCGTCGACATCTACGACAAGAAAGGCGGGGCGCTCGAATTCATCGTCCAAGACACCGACGCCAAGAATCAAAACGGCGAATTGTGCACGACCATGCGTGTCGTGACCGTCGTCCGCAACGCATAGGGGGCACACATGGCACAACTCTCTTACGCGGACCTCACACAGCTGAAAGCAGGCGACAAGCTGCCGGAGCACGTACAAGGCCCCATCACACGTGGCACGCTTGCGCTGTTCGCTGGTGCATCCAACGATCACATGCTGCTCCACATCGACAGCGACTACGCGAAGGCGGCCGGCATGCCGGACGTGTTCGCGCACGGTATGCTCTCAATGGCGTACCTCGCGCAGCTGGTGACGCACTGGACGCCGGCCGAGACCGTCAAGGAGTGGGGCGTGCGCTTTTCCGCAATCACGCCTTTGAACGCCGTCGTGCACTGCAACGGCGAGGTGACCGAAATCTACGAAGCCGACGGCAAGAAGCTGGCCAAGCTGCGTATCGGGGCAAAGACCGCCGAAGGACTGGTGACGCTCGACGGCGACGCCGTCATCGCATTGAATTGAGGGGACGGAACATGACGAGAAAGCTTGAAGGGAAGGTCGCGCTGATCACGGGGTCTGGGCGTGGCATCGGCCGAGCACTGGCGCTGAAGCTGGCAGGCGATGGTGCGCACGTTGTGGTGAGCGATCTGGATGAAGCGCCAGCGGCGGCCGTAGTTCAAGAGATCAAGGATGGCGGCGGCAAGGCGCTGGCGTTTGCTGGCAACGTCACTGACGCGAAGTTCGGCGATGAGATCGTCGAGGCCGCGATCAAGGGCTTCAACGGCCTCGACATCATTGTTTCCAATGCGGGCTATACGCTCGACAGCGTCGTTCAGAAGATGAGCGACGATAACTTCCAGAAGATGATCGATGTCCACGTGACGGCGCCATTCCGCATCCTGCGTGCGGCAGCTGAACCCATTCGCATGTTCTCGAAGAAGGAAGCAGCAGAAGGCAGGGAAGTCTTTCGCAAGGTCGTGCTGATTTCGTCCATGGCAGGCACAAACGGCAATGCCGGACAGATCAACTATTCATCGGCCAAGAGCGCGCTCGTCGGCATGACCAAGACCATGAGCAAGGAGTGGGGGCGCTACAAAGTCTGCGTGAACTGCGTGGCGTTCGGCTTCATCGAGACGCGCCTCACCAAGCCGTTCGACGATCCCGAATCCAAGATCAAGATCGAAGGCAAGGATGTGCAGGCGGGCGTTCCCGCAGCGGCGCTTGCGGCGTTGCCGCAGATGGTCCCGCTTGGGCGCGCTGGCACCGCGGAAGAAGCGGCGGGCGGCGTCTATCTCTTCTGTATCCCGGAAAGCAATTATGTCAGCGGCCAGGTCCTCCTGGTTGGCGGTGGCATTAGCATCTAGCTCCTCCCCGAGCTGGCGCCGGCCTGAGCGTACTCACAAGGCGCGCAACGGCCGGCGCGTTTTTTTGAGGACCATGTGACGGATTTGGCTTCGAGAGATCGCGGTTCGAAGTTTGCCGAGCGGCGAAACGAAGTTCTGCGCACCGCGGCGCGTGTCTTCAGCGAACGCGGGTTCAGGCAGGCCACTCTGGATGACGTCGCCCGCGCGCTGAACGTCACCCGTCCTGCGCTCTACCACTATGCGCGGAGCAAGGATGAGCTGCTGCACGAGGCCGGTCTCATCGCGCAACACGATCTCGATTTGGCGGTTGAAGAAGCGTTACGGGCTCCTTCGGGCCGGGAGCGCTTGCGCATCTTCTTTCGCCGCTACGCCGAGCTCGTCTGCGATGATTTTGGCCGGTGCTTCGTTCTTGTCGATCATACGGAGATGGCGCCGGACGAAGCCAAGCGCAGTCGCGCCTTTCAGGCAAAGCTTGGGAAGGCCGTGGTCTCGTTCATCCAGTCAGGCAACCGTGATGGCTCGTTGCCCGTGGCCCGAGCCGGCGACCTAAGCCGCATGCTCTTCGCCGCGATTAATGGCGTGCCGCGCTGGCGTTCTCAATCCGGCCGGTCAGCGGCGGAGATCGCGGACTCGTTCCTCGACATGATTGAACCCGCCCGCGCCGACTAGTGAGCGGCGAAGAAGTCGCTGAGGTGTTGGGCGACAACAGCAGGCTCGGTCGCCGTCGCCGAATGTCCTTGCCCAGCGAGGGTGACGAATTGGTTCTGCGGCACGACCTGGCGCAGCAAAGCCATGCTGTCGCGCAGCGGGTGTGGAGCGCTGAGTTCGCCTTCAATCAGTAACGTTGGCATGGTCAGGCCGCGCCAGCTATCGGGACGCGAGTCCACGACCGCCAGCGCCTCCACGTCGCTGATCGAGCCTGGAGCGAGCGGCATCAGGAAGTCGCGGCGCGCGTCCATCATCCCACGTGCGACGGGCTCTGGGAGGCCAACAATGTGAATGTAGCCGTAGATGACGGCTTCTTCGACCTGGCCTGCCGCTTCGAGGCGATGAATTTCTGCGAGGATGGCATCAATGGTCCCGCCCGCCGTCAGGGGCGGCTCGTAAAGTGCAAGCGCCCTCACATTGTTTGGATGTGCTCGCGCGCCGTACATCGCCGAGAGCGCGCCGCCCGAATGGCCGAAGAGATAGACGCGCTCGCCAAGGCGCCGCGCCACACTGATGACGTCACCGCCGTCCTGATCGAACAGATGGTTTTCAAGTCTGGATTCACTAATCGTGTAGTTGCGGCGCTCAACGAGCGCGACGCGGTAGCGGTCCTTCAGTAGATCCGCGAGCGGCCGGTAGGGGACAGACGTGGTCGAGCCGCCGTGCACGATGACGAGAGGCGGGCCGTTTCCGGCGACGTGATAAACGATCCGGGCGCCATCCGCGATCGACGCAACCTCGTGCGTGGTCCACTCGGTTGAGTTGGCAATTGCTTCTGGCGTGTTCGCGCAGGCGCTTAGAGCCGGAGCCGCAGCGAATGAAAGAGCCAAGCCTTCAAGCAGGCGGCGTCGCGTCAAATGCATCAAAGGGTCTCCGGGTTCAGTTCACGGCGCGCTGATTTTCGCCCCAATAGGGCTTGCGCAATTCTGTCTTCAGCACTTTGCCGACTGGTGAGAGTGGAAGCGCTGCGACGATGTCCATGCTGCGTGGCGTCTTGTAGCCCGCGATAAGCGCTCTGCAGTGCGCGTAGATTTCTTCGTAAGTGGGCGTCTCGCCTGGTTTCGCGACGATTATTGCGTGAACCCGTTCGCCCCACTTCTCGTCAGGAACGCCAATGACGGCGACCTGCGCGACTTTGGGATGTGTGGCGACAGCGCGCTCGACTTCGGCAGAGTAAACGTTTTCGCCGCCGGAGATGATCATGTCTTTCACGCGATCGCACACGTAGAGAAAGCCATCGTCGTCGAGGTAGCCGGCATCACCGGTGTGGAGCCATCCATCTCGCAGTGCGGTCGCCGTCTCTTCCGGCTTATTCCAGTAGCCAGCCATCACCATGGGACCACGCAGACATATTTCGCCAACTTCGCCGGGACCGAGGAACGCTCCGTCGGGCGCCCGCATCGCGATTTCGACGCCATAGCTGGGCCGTCCGGCGGAGCGCATCTTGTCACCGCCGCCGCCCGGTACGTGGTAGCGATCGGCCAGTAGCGTGCCTGCAGCGCAGGATTCCGTCTGCCCAAACCCTTGTACCAAACGCGTGCGAGAGAAGACCTCGCGCGCCCGCTTCAGCACCGGATCTGAAATGGGCGAACCGCCGTAAGCGATCAATTCCAAGCTCGAAAGGTCGGCGCCGTCCAAGAGCGGAGACTGCAATACCATGCCGATCATCGTCGGGACGAGGAGTGTCGTCTGGACGCGATGGCGGGCAATGATCCGCACAACTTCGTCGGCATTGAAGCCGGGGATAAAGATGTGCGTGCCGCCGAGCAGAGTCGCCATGAAGGCTTGGCTAAGGTCGCCAAGATGAAACATCGGCGCGGCGTGAAGATAGCGCGGCGTGAGCGGGTAGCCCATGTCGAGAGACGCGACCAAGGCTGAGCCTGTGATTGACCCGTGTGTGTGCACAACGCCCTTCGGCAAACCAGTTGTGCCGCCGGTGTAGAAAATCCCGCACGGCGCATTGAGCGCGAGCCGCTCCGGATCTGCTCGCTCCGTGCGTCCAATCAGATCCTCATAGTCATGAGCACCCCTGTGCGCGCGGCCCGTGAAGCCAATGAGGCTGTGAAGAGAAGGGCGTCGTGTGGCGCATTGCGCGGCGGTCTCGGCGAACGCCTCGTCATGAAAAACGATGCGCAGGTCGGCATCGTCGATGCTGTAGACGTGTTCTTCAATCGACCAGCGGCTGTTCATTGGCACCGTCACGGCCCCGATCCACCAAGTCGCGAAGATCGCCTCAAGGTAGCGGTCTGAGTTATGAGCCAGGATACCGATGCGATCGCCGGGGCGTGCGCCGAGATTGACCAGCGCTTGTCCCAGACGCGCGACGCGATCCTCGACTTCCGCCCAGGTGCGGGTAACGTCGCCACAGATTGTCGCCTCGCGGGCCCCGTCCGTGCGCGCGGCGCGGCGGACAGACTCGATGATCATTCCTGGGTCCTCCGGCCCGTATTGGTAGGCATCCTCTGGACCGCGGGCCAGTTCGTCTAATTCTTTATGAGGATGAGGCGATGACTACTCGGAATTGGACGCCGCTCGCGTTCGCTGAACATGATCGCCGCGACGGAAGGCCGGTCGGCCAGCGGAACCTTGCACGATGAAGCGCGCTGATGCCGGCAAATCCCTGCGAGACAAGCTCACGCGGCTTCGCATTCCGTTGGTGGCCGCGCCGCTCTTTGTCGTTTCGACGCCAGCGCTCGTGGTCGCCAGCGCCCGCGCCGGCATTATGGGCTCGATCCCGGCGTTGAACGCGCGGACAAGCACTGGCTTGGATGAGTGGCTGGGCGAGATCGACGCGGGCGTCGATGGAATGCCTTACGCCGTTAACCTGATCACGCACCGAACCAACAAGCGGCTCGATGCCGATCTTGACGTGGTCATCAATCGCCGCACGCCAATCATCATAACCAGCGTTGGCGCGCCTCAAGGCATCTTAGAGCGCGTGCACGCCTACGGTGGTCATGTGGTATCGGACGTCGCGAGCATTCGGCACGCCCAAAAGGCGGCGCAATCCGGCGTCGACGGCATGGTGCTGTTGTGCGCCGGAGCAGGCGGACAGACGGGCACGCTAAACCCTTTCGCGTTCATAGAAGCGGTGCGCGAGTTCTACGACGGTGTTCTCATCGTTGCCGGTTCAATCACCAACGGTCGACAACTCGCGGCGCTCGAACTTTTGGGAGCGGATCTGGGTTACGCTGGCACATCGTTCATTGTTTCCGAGGAAGCGAACGCCGACGAAGAGTATCGCCAGGCCTTAGCTGAGAGCACGGCCGACGACGTGATGGAGACCAATGCGCTCACCGGCATTCCGGTGAACATATTGGAGCGTTCCGCGCAGGTTTTCGGCATCACGAAGCAAAATCGCTGGCAGCCGGAGGGCGGCGGCGCGTCCTATGACGCGGCGAACATTAAGTGGCGCAAGGGAAGCATGACGGCTGGTCACGGCGTCGGAGCAGTCAAGCAGGCGCATGTCGCTTGCGCCGCGATCGTCGAGCAGTTTGTGCGCGACTACGAGAGTGCGAGAAGTCCAGGAATTCGCGCGGCCCGCGTGTAGCTGCGTCGCCTGCTGGGTTTGGCGGTTTGCCTGTGTCACCGAACCCCCTAGACTGCTGCTGAGCCTAGGGAGCGGCGACGCACGCCGGATACGAGCCTGTCGATCGAACTGCGAAAAATTCGCCATTTGCTCGGTGTAATCGAGCACGGAGGCTTCATCCGCGCCGCCGAGGCGATGCACGTCACGCAATCAGCGCTCACCAAGAGCGTGCAGAGCCTTGAGGCCTACCTGGGTGTGCGCCTGTTGGAGCGAAACCAACGTGGCGTGACGCTCACTGATGACGGCGAGTGGTTCATCGTGCGCGCGCGACAGCTCATCGCGGATGCTGAGCAGATTGAAAGCGATGTGAAGGCGCTGCGCCAACTCAAGAAGGGGAGGCTGCGCATCGCCGCCGCCCCGGCTGCATTCGATTGGGTCTGGATGCGCGCCATTCCGCGGTTCACGGAGAAGTTTCCCCTGATCCGCGTCGAAACGATCAGCGAGCCGGTCGAACACGTGCATCGCCTCTTGGCTGACGGACGTCTCGATTTGGCAATCGGCGTTCTCGCCCAACTGCGCAACGATCCCGATTTGGAAGTGGTCGACTTGGCGGACTTCTCGCTGGAAGTGTTTGTGCGACGTGGGCATCCTCTGGATCGAGACGAGCAGCCGTCGGTCGAGGAATTGCTGCAATACCCGATGGCCGGGCCAACGCGTGCGGAGCCTTATTCGAGCACGATTACGGGGCTTTCTGAGGTGAAAGGTCGCTACGACCTGCCGCACTTCGTGACCGACTCCGTGGCGCTCATGCTGCGCATTGTCGAAACAACGGATGCGTTCTCTCTGGTGATCGATCAGCGATCTCACACGCCAGAGTTTCAGCGAAAGTTTCGGTCGTGGCCGAGTTACAGCGCCATACCGACGCTCGCCATCTCATACGCGCGGCGGAAGGCCATGCCGCCATCCCCAGCGACAGCGGAGTTTCTCAAAATTTGTGAGGCGCTCTGGGCTCGGTCCGAGCAGCCTCCCAAGGGGCGTTAGAACCGACATTCCGAGCGAGAATAAAGTCAGTCCGATTTGCCATTGGACAGAATGGATCCTCGCCAGCCTTGATGACACCAAGCCGCTCCGAACGAGTGCGGCAGGGGAGGATTGTCATGGCGGCAAACAGCGAGCGTTCGCGCCTGCGCGGAAACCAGCGTCAACACATGCGCGCTCTGCTGAGCTGGAGCAGCCTGCCGGCGCTCTGCGTAGGTCTCGCAATTGCCCCTGCAGCGATGGCGCAAGATGCGCCGCAGGAAGAAGAGATCATCGTCACCGCTACAAAGCGCAGCGCTGACATTCAGGATGTCGCGGGCGCGATCACGGCTGTCGGTGCGCAGCAGATCGACGACATGGGCGTAGATGACTTCCGCGAACTGGCCACCGCCGTGCCATCGCTGACGTTCGTTCCCACCAGCAACTCCACCACAAAGATCGTTCTCCGCGGCATCTCAACCGGCAACAACTACGACGCCACCTCGTCTGCAACGGGCCTCTATCTCGATGATGTGCCGATGGGCTCGGCCTATGGGCCGGGCGGCACCGAGATCAATCTCGTGGACCTGGCGCGCGTTGAAGTGCTTCGCGGCCCGCAAGGGACGCTCTACGGCGCCGGCTCGCTCGGCGGCACGGTTCGCTTCGTCACGCGAGCGCCAGAACTTGATGTGTTCGGCGGCTCGATCGATGCGGATGCGAGCGTTACCGAAGGCGCGACGGGCTCCGGCATCTCCGCGGTTCTCAACGTGCCGCTGATCAACAATCAGATGGCCGCGCGCTTCGTGGCCTATCATCGCGAGCAAGACGGATACTTTTCGAACCCGACCCTCGGCGACGATGAGATCAATCGCTCGCACCTCAACGGCGGGCGCGCATCGTTGCTGTTCGAGCCCAATTCAAACTGGAACTTCACGCTTTCCGGTCTTTATCAGGATACGTTTATCAACGGCGGCAATTTTGTTGAAACCGATCTCGACGGGAATCCGCTAGCTGGTGAATTCGGGCAACCAGTCAATGTGATCCCAACGCCGGTCGAAATCCGCTCAGCTATCGGCAGCTTCGTGGCCAATGGCGATCTGGGTTGGGCCGATCTCACCTGGGCGTCGAGCTATGGCAACTTCGATCGCGTTCAAAACGTCGACACGACACCAACGGCCACCGGACGAGGCGCGTTGTTGGCGGCCATCGGCTTGCTCGGCCTGACCGATGCCGATCGCATCCCTGAGACATTCTACAGCGAAGACACGTCGTACCAGACCGAGTTGCGTCTCGCATCGCCGGACGGCGGCAATTTCGATTGGCTCGTCGGCCTGTTCTATCAGGACTATGAACTTGCAGGTAACCGCAGCATCAACGTGAATGACGGCGATGTCTTCCTGACGACCGCGCTCAACGGCGATCTCGCGCAAACACGCACGACGACCGCGTTGTTCGGCGATGTTACCTGGAGGTTTGCGCCACGCTGGTCGATCGCTGCCGGCGGACGCTTCGCCATGATCGAAGCCGAGAACTTCCAAGAGCTTACCGGCTTTGCGGTCGGCGGTGGTCCGATCACGAGTTCCACAACGGGAGAGGACGAGTATTTCACGCCGCGCGTCGAACTTTCGTTCAAACCGACGGACGACGTGCTTCTCTATGTCCTCTACAGCGAAGGCTATCGCGCTGGTGGTCCGAACCTGAACTATCCAGCGTTCGCCGGCGACCCGCCGGACACGTATGCTCCGGACACTGTGGTGAACTACGAAGCCGGCGCCAAAACTGAATGGTTCGAGGGTCGCCTCGTGCTGAATGCCGCTGCCTTCATTGAAGAGTTTGAAGACCTTCAAGTCGTCGGGCGGATTGGGCCGCTATCTCTGCCGTACTTTGCAAACGTATCGGCCGCTGAGACCCAAGGCGTAGAACTCGAACTCGGTGCGCGTCCAACCGACAATCTCTCGCTCAATCTCGCGGTGACCTACACGGACGCTCAATTCACGGAGGCGTCGACGGCAATCAATGTCGTCGATGGCGACCGTATCCCGCAAATCCCTGACTGGTCGGTGAGTGGATCGATTGACTACGACATTCCGATCTCCAGCGACTTCGGCGCGTTCTTCCATCTCGACGGACGCTATGTCGGCAGTTCGCCCGCCGACACGACCGCCATCGCAAAAGCGAACAACCTCGAACTGGATGCCTACACGGTGTTCAACGGACGCGTAGGCATCGAAACGGAGCAGGGGTTCCGCGCTTCGCTGTTTGTCCAGAACATCGGCGACGAGCGCGGAGAGGCGAACACGATCGTTCTTGATGGTCTGACGCCGGCACGGCTGCGGACGACGATCATCACGCCTCGCACGGTCGGCATTCAGTTGGCGCAAGAATTCTAGCGAACTGATGGTGTCCGCTTTCGGCCGCCCTGACTGAAAGCCGGATTCCGGCTTGTGATTTCAGTGTGAACTTCTGGAAGTCGGTGTGAGCCGGGCTGACGACGACAACGGTGCGCGGACAAAACGAAAGGCGGCCCTTACGGACCGCCCTCGCGAGTAACTCCCGTCGCCGGGAAACGGACACCCTTTCGGGGCCGCAAGTGAAGTCTAGATACCTATTACTCTCGCGAAAGTCAAGGTTTTAGGCCGGCCTTGGTTCCTCTGGCACCTGCGGTAGCCATCGGTACGCTCTTGTTAATACGGCGTTAAATTCGTCCTCTGCAAGGCGCGGAATAGGCGTCGGAAATGCCGAAAGTCGGCTTGGTGACACCGTATATAAGTGGTTACAGACCACCCAATTGTCCCGCGACCCCGTCAGTTGAAAAGACAGTTTATGCGCCCATTGGGCGCTCTGGCCCTCCTGCGGGTCGGTCGAGACCGGAAGCACGAGGCATGGGCCGGAGAGCGTGTTTCTGTACGACACGACCAGCACCGGCCGCATCTTCCACATTTCAGGCAGCATGGCATCTCGCCAAAAATCACACCAAAAGAACTGGCGGATCTTCGGCGCGCCGACAATCCGCGTGGCAGGTCGCGGCGGCCTTTCATTGCTGTCATCGGTTGCGGACAAGAATGAACTCCCGCCGAGGGTTTGCCGCTGTTCGAGGTCAGCTTCAAGCAGACGCGCAAACGAGCTGCGCGAGTCACCGCGCGGGCAACCAACGGCACCCAAAGGCAACGTGGCATGGGTGCCGGATTGTTGCCCGCAGGGGGCCGCGCCACAGGGTCACGATGAACACTAGGCCTCGCAACACAGCGAGGTGACGCGAGATGAGTGGGGTGGAAATTGATCTGGCGACGACATTGCCTGAACCCATGGCGCTGCAGGGTGGCGATCGCTTGAACGGCGTGGAGACTATCGCAGCCTATCTCAGGTGCACACAAGACGCCGTCTACTACGCGCGCCGTATTGGCTCGCTGCCTATCCGGCGGCTGGGTCGCAAAGGCGAACTCTATGCATTCAAAAGCGAGCTTGACGCTGCGCAAAAAGCCGATTCCACTCTGCCTGAAAAATGGAGCGGTGGCCCGCGTTTCGGCGCTTCTTGATATTGAGGTGAGGCGTGTCTAGCGACATCGACAGCTATGAGACTAAGAGCGGCAAGCGCTATCAAGCGCGCTGGCGCGACGCCTCCGGCGTGCAGCGTTCAAAGTCTTTCCGCACCCTTACGGATGCACGCGCGCACCAAAGTAGGGTGACCAACAAAGAGCGGGGTGGCGTTGGCCGGCCTCTCGACTGGCTGATCGATACGTATTTGGCCGCCCGTCTCGTGGAAGCCGAAGCCGGCGCCATCGAGATGACCACCTATGACAATTACGAGATTCATCTTCGGCTTCATGTGAGGCCCGATGAGATCGCTCGAAAGAAACTGTCTGAACTGGATACGCCTGCCATTCAGCAATTTCTCCGCCGTCTGATTGGCCGCGTCAGTCTGAAGTACGCGAGGAAGATCCGGGTCAGTTTTTCGACCATGCTCAAGTGGGCGGTGGGGGAAGGCTATTTGGTGCAGAACCCGGCGCGCGACGCGAGGTTTCCGGGAAAGTGCCGTCCAACTGCGCCAGATCTTGATTTGGCAAACAGCTTCGATGACGTGGATGTTGAAGCGATCAAGATACCGACGCCTGCAGCAGCCGCCGCAATTCTCGCGGCGGCTGACGCGCACGACGAAACGGGACGGGCTGCCGCGCAATTTCGGCTGCTGTTTGGCGGAGGTCTGCGCCCCTCGGAGATGCTGGGCTTCCCCGTAAAGATGGTGCGGTTCGGCGCGCATGGACGGGCAGAGCTGAAAGTGGTTCAGCGCTCGGAGCACATGCGCGGAACGATCGGCCCGGTCAAAACGGCAGCTAGCCGCCGGAAGATTTCACTCGGCAAAGAAGCAAGCCGAGTGCTTCGCAAATACATCGTTGCTATCGGGCAACCGAAAGACGGGCTGCTCTTCCCGACGCGCGCTGGCACGCCAGAACTCTATTCAAACTTCGCCGAGGATGTCTGGAAGCCGGTCGTTGGGGCCGCTGGCTTTGCTGTGCAGGCGAAGTCCATGCGCACTTTTCCCGGCAAGCGGCTGCCGGACGGCGGGCGGGAAAAGTTGCAAAGAGAAGTGTTGATCTGGAAGCCTGACTACACGCCTCACCATGGTCGCCACTTCGCCGCTTCGGCCCTGATCGCCGCCGGCGCCGCGCCCAAGAAGGTTCAGCGGTTTCTGGGCCACTCGCGCATTGAGATCACGATGAACGTCTACGGGCATCTGTTCCCAGACCAGCGCGCCGACCACGATTTGGCGGACGCGATCGATCGGCAGCTGAAAGCCGCCATCCCGTAAAGAACGGACCGGCGAACGGGTGTAGGCCGGCGGCTTGCGCGAAGGCGCGCGTCCGTCTAATCCTCCGGCCTCCAGCGTGTGCCGCCTTAGCTCAGTTGGTAGAGCGACGGCTTGTGGAGCCGTATGTCGCTGGTTCGAGCCCAGCAGGCGGTACCATTCTTTCTAGCGGTCCCATGCCGCCTGTGTAACGAATGTGGAAAACAAAGGTCTAAGTGTTTGTTTTCCGGAGAGTTTGGTCCGGGTTGTGGAACCAGGTGTCCCCGGTTCGAGCCCGGGAGGCGGTACCAGCCTTCGCTCGCTGCGCGAGCGGTGACGGGATGAGCGCGAAACGCGGCCGCACATGCGGTTTGATAGTTGTGATGGCGCCGATCTTCAAAAGCTCCCATGCGCGCTATGGCGCCCACACAGCCGGCGTGCTCGGCCATGATTTTTTGGCGCATGATGCGGACGGCTACTTGTTCGAAGTAAGGGACGGGCCGCGGCGGGCTTTCTTTTCCTGCGCGGCCGGCTCGCCTTACGCGCTCAATCCGGCGCATGCCTATTCGATCGCGCGCGATAAAGCCTTCACGCAAGCCGCGCTCGACGAGGCGGCTCTGCCAACCATTCCATCCCGGGTTTTCTTCACCAGCGCCGAGCATATAGACTTGCGTTCGCCGGGGCGGGAGCCCGCAGACGCGCTCGCTTTTGCGGCGCAGGCGGTGTTTCCGCTGTTCGTAAAGCCGATCGACGGCGCGCGCGGCCAGTTTGCTGAAGTGGTTCATGATGGCGGTGAGTTTCAGCGCTATTTGCAGCGCGTCGCGACCAAGCATTATGCGGTGCTGGTGCAGCCTGTGGTGACGGCGCCGGAGCTGCGTGTGTTTGTGTTGCAGGATGCGCCGCTGTTTTGGTACCGCAAATCGGCGCCGACCGTGGCGGGCGATGGCGCCTCTACGCTGGGTGCGCTGGCAGGCAATGCGGTGGAGACATTGCGCGGACGCGATGTGGCGGGTTCGGTTTATCGCGCCGCCGACATCCCGCCTGCCGGCGTGCGCGTGACGTTGGCGGGCGCCGCCAATCGCGCTCTGGGCGGGCGGGGCTCCGCGCCTGAAACTGAGATTCCCGCGCCGTTTGCGCAGCTGGCGCGCGCTTGCGCCAAGGCGCTCGGGCTTCAACTTGCGGCTATCGATCTGTTCGATACGCCGGACGGCCCGGTGGTGATTGAAGTGAACGCGAACCCCGCCATTCACACGCTGGAAGATCATGGGCGCTGGGATCTGATCGAAGCGATTTGGCGCGCCAATTTCGAAGCGGCGCTCAAATGAAAATCTGGCGCACCCCATATCCGAAATTCGGCGCCGGGCCGGGCTTGGAACGTGTGCGCAAAGTCGCGGATGTGCTGGGGATTGATCTGGCTGCTTTTGGCGAAAGCGGCGCGGTGATTGTCGGCTCCAATGGCAAGGGCTCGACGGCGGCGATGTGCGCGGCGCTGCTGCAAGGCGCGGGGCGTTCGGTCGGACTTTTCACATCGCCGCATTTGCTGCAGCTGAATGAGCGTTTTCGCGGCGATGGCGCCGACATCGATGATGCGGCGCTCGGTATCCATTGGGATAGGGTGATCGCGGCCGTCGATAAGGCTGGCTTTGCGAAAGAACTTGGCGGCTTTGAATTCCTGTTTTTGATCGCGGCGAGTTGGTTCGCCGAGCGCGGTTTTGATCACACCATTTGGGAGGCAGGCATTGGCGGCCGGCTTGATCCGGTGCGGCTGATCCGCGCCAAACATGTGGCGCTCACCTCGCTCGATCTGGAGCACACAGAGCTGCTGGGTTCGACGATCGAGGAAATTGGGCTCGATAAGCTCGATGCGGCGCCGCCGGGCTCTAGTGTTTTCGCGCCGCTTGGATTGCAGGGTCACGAGACGTTTGCACGCGCGTGCGCGAAACGAGGCGTGGACTATCAAACCATCGCGCCATGGCGTGACGCCGCGCTCCCGCTGAGCGGGGCGCATCAACAGCAAAATGCGGCGCTGGCGCTTTCGCTGGCGACGGCGCTGACTCAAATCGAGGCCGATGCGTTGGCGCCGGGCTTTGCGCGCACGCGTTGGCCTGGGCGGCTGGAGGTTCTGGAACGCGAACCGTTCTTGGTGATCGATGTCGGCCACACGCCGGAAGGCGTGCGCGCGGCTTTGGCTGGATTTGAGCAGATGGCGCAGGGGCGCCCGCGCACGCTGGTCTGCGGTGTTTCGCGCGACAAGCAAGCCGAGCCCATCATCGCGGCGCTCGCCCCGCATTTTCCGCGCATCGTCTGCGCGGCCGCACATCATAAGGGCGCGCCTGCGGGGGAGATCGCCAAATTGGCCGCAGCCGCCAATTCCGAAGCCGAAATCAGTTTGGCGGAAAGCGTGTCCGAGGCGCGCCGTCTGGCTGTGGCCAGCGCCGGGAAAGATGGTGCAATTTACGTCGCGGGCGGGCTTTTCCTGGCGGCGGAACTGAAGGCGGCGCATTTGGGCCTGGACCCGGACGCTCTGGCCTTCTTTTGACCTCTCAGCCCGGCTAGAACTGGCACCACGCGGGGGAGCGATGCCTAGAAGCCTGTTCGAGCACCTTTCGCCCGACACCGGGCCCAAGCGCGTGCTCGCCCTCGATGGCGGCGGCGTGAAGGGCATGCTGACGCTGGGCATGCTCAAAGTGCTTGAGGACGAGTTGCGCCGGCGCGCCGGCGGATCGCCCGATTTTCGGCTCTCTGATTATTACGATCTGATCGGCGGCACCTCGACCGGCGCCATTATCGCAACGGGCCTCGCGCTGGCGCTCAGCGTCGATGAATTGATCGCGCTCTATGCGCGGCTTGGACCGGACGTGTTTGGGCGCGCCGCCGGCGATGGCGTGTTTCTGCAATCCAAGTTTGAATCGAAGAAACTGCGCCGGGCGCTGGCGTCGGTGATGAGCACCAAAACGTTGGGCTCCGACGATCTGAAAACGGGCCTCGCCATTCACGCCAAGCGGATCGACACGGGCTCAGCCTGGGTGGTCACCAATCATCCGCTGAGCGTGTTTTACGATCCGCCTGCGGATTCGCCGATCTTTCCGAACAAGCGTTATCGGCTCGTGGACTTGGTGCTCGCCAGCGCGGCCGCGCCGACGTTTTTCGATGAAGTCGTCATCGACATTGAATTCGATGAGAAGCGCCGGCCGACGCAGAAGGGCTATTTCGTCGATGGCGCAGTGAGCGCCAACAATAATCCCAGCCTGCAATTGTTCATGCTGGCGCTGGAGCCGTCCTACAAATTCGGTTGGAGGTCCGGCGCTGACAGCTTGATGATGACCTCGTGCGGCACAGGTTCGCGCCGCCCCGGCGTTCCCGGACGTTCGTTCGCAGGCTTGCCGCCGGGCATGCGCGGCGTGCACGCGCTGCGCGCCATGGTTTATGACACGCAGATCCAAGGCGTGATGCTGATGCAGGCATTTTCCGAACCGCGAAAGCCCTGGCCGATCAATCTGGAAATCGGCGACATGCAGGGGCACTGCATTAGCGGGACGCCTTTGCTGGATTATCAGCGCATGGATGTGATGCTTGAGCCGAAGCCGAAGCGCACGAGCGTCAACGATCCCGCGCCGCCTATGACGCACCTTGAACGCATGATCGGCCGCGAACTCGACGCGCAAACGCTCGACGCTTTGGATTTGATGTCCAACGGGAAGCCGGAGAACCTTGAACTCCTGCTTGAGGTCGGGCTTGCCGCCGGGCGCGAGTTTGTCGACGCGACCTATCCGGACCCGAAATTCGATCTGTCCGAGTGGAAGGTTTGACGCTTGAGCGCCGCGCGCACGTTGGTGGTCGCCGTCACCGGTCATCGGTTGAACCAATTGCCGGAAGCTGAGCGGCCGCGCATTCAAGCTGAGATCGCCCAATGCCTTGACGCATTGGAAGCGGCTGGCCGCGACGCGGCGGGCGGGCGGGTGAATTGCGTGCTGCATTCCGCTATCGCTGAGGGCGCCGATCGGTACGCCGCGGACGCGGCCTTGGCTCGCGGCTGGCGTTTGGTCACGCCACTGCCATTCTCCGTGGAGCGCTACGCCGAGGACTTCTCTGACGACGCGTCAAAGGAGCATTATCAGCGTCTGCTCTGGGCCTCGCGGCGGGTGCTGCCGGTCGATCCAGAGCTGGTGGCCGCGATAGGCGGCGAGGCCGCGCCCTATGCCGCAGTAGGGCGCGCCCTGATAGATAAGGCCGATCTGCTGCTATGCGTCTGGAATGGCTTGCCGCCGAAGGGGCCCGGGGGCACTTCTGAGGTGGCGGCTTTGATGTTGGAGAAGGGTGGCTTGGTGCTTTGGATTTCACCTGGCGATGCGGGGATCAAGCTGGTCGGGCCGGCGCCGCTGCCGCGGGCGGGATCTTTCCGGCGCAAGCTGCATGAAGCCTTGGCTGAGCGCTTCGAGCGCGCGGCGCGGCCGCCGGAAATGCGTGTCGCATGAGCGGGCGCGTTATCATTGTCGGCGCCGGCATTATTGGCATGTTCTGCGCGCTGCGGCTGCAACAGCGCGGCGCCCACGTGATCGTGCTCGAGGGCGAGAGCGAGGATCAGCTTGGCGCCTTCTGCCCAATGGCGACGCTCGCCGCCGCCGGCATGCTGGCGCCCGTCAGCGAAGCTTCTGGCCCACCCGAGCGGCACGCTTTGCTCGACAGGCTTGCGCTCGATTCCTTCGACTTATGGCGCTCGCAGAGCAAAGGCGCGCTGTGGGAAGATGGTCTGCGCTTCGATGGCGGCATTTTCATCGCCGCAAACGAGTTCGAAGCCGCCGATATGCAGCAGCAGGCGGCGCGGCTGGGACGCAGCGCCAAGCCAATGCCAGCGGCGCAAGTGTGCAAACGCACCGGCCTCAATGCGCGCGTCGATCACGCCTTGTTTGTTGAGGATGAGGGCGTCGCTGATCCGGTGCGGGTGCTGAGCGGGCTGGTGATGGATGCGCGCCGTCATGGCGTGCAGGTGCTGTTTGGGCATGACGTCGATCAGGTCGAAGCCAATAAAGTCACTGTGCACGGCAAGGGCGCATTTGAGGCGGACACGGTGTTGCTGGCGCCGGGCGTTTGGGCCAGCGCGCAAATGTTGCAGGTTGCGCCGGTGCTGAAGCAGGTGCGGCCGGCGCGCGGACACGTCGTGCCGATCAAGCTGGCGCAACCGCTGAAGCCCAACGTGCATGGACAGAGCTTCTATTTCGCGCCGCGACTGGGCGACGATGTCGTGCTGGGCTCGACCATGGAGTTCGACCGCTTCGATCGCGGTGTTGATCCTGATCGCGTGCAGCAATTGCTGGCTGCGGCTGAACTTATGTTCCCCGGAGAGGTTCAATTGCGTCCGAACGCCAGCCCGTGGGTGGGCGTGCGGCCTATGTCGCCGGATTGGGGGCCGATCATTGGCAAGAGCGGCGATGTGCTGGTGGCGTGCGGCCATTCGCGCAATGGCTGGCTGCTTGCGCCCGTCACGGCCGAGATTATTTGCGGGATCGTTTTCGGCGAAACATTGACGCCGCATTGGGCGGCGTTTCAACCAGACCGATTTGGGATAAGCGCATGACCATCGCGCTGGAATTGACGGAAGCGCAAACAGCGATTGCTGAGGCGGTTGGCAAAATCTGCGCCAAATATGACGACCATTATTGGCTGAAGACGGACGAGACCGGGAAATTCCCGGAAGAGTTCGTCGCCGATATCGCCGCTGGCGGTTGGCTGGGCGTTGCGATGCCGGAGGAGGTTGGCGGCGCGGGGCTTGGGCTCACGGAAGCGGCGCTGATGATGCAGATTGTGGCCCAATCCGGCGCGGGCTTCACCGGCGCGAGCGCGATCCACCTCAATATTTTTGGACTGATGCCGATCGTGAAATTCGGCACGCCGGAGCAAAAGCAACGCTTCCTTCCGCCCGCGATCAGCGGTGAAGACAAAGCCTGCTTCGCGGTCACAGAACCCAATAGCGGCCTCGACACGGCGAGCCTGCAAACCAAAGCGGAGCGCACCAATAGCGGCTATCGCATCACCGGTCGAAAGATTTGGACCACCAATGCGCAGCGCGCGAACAAAATTCTGATCATCGCCCGTACGACGCCGAAGGACCAATGCAAAAAGCCGACAGACGGGCTCTCGCTCTTCTATGCTGATTTCGACCGCAAGCACATTGAAGCCAACCCGATCCCGAAAATGGGCCGCAAGGCGGTGGAGTGCAACACGCTCTTCATCGAAGACCTTGAAGTCTCCAACGCTGAGCTGATCGGCGGGGAGGGCCAAGGTTTCAAGATTTTGCTTTCTGGCCTCAATCCCGAACGGGTGCTGTTTGCGACCGAAGCGATTGGGCTAGGCCGCGCCGCGCTGCGCCGCGCGGCGCAATATGCCAACGAGCGCGTGGTGTTCGGACGCCCGATCGGCCAGAACCAGGGCGTTGCGCATCCGCTGGCGAAATGCTGGGCCGAGCTCGAAGCCGCCAATCTGCTCGCCTTCAAGGCCGCCGCGCTTTACGACGCCGGCAAGGAGTGCGGCGCTGAGGCCAATGCAGCGAAATATCTTGGCGCCGAGGCGGGCTTCCGTGCGTGCGAAGCTTCGGTGTTGGCGCATGGCGGCATGGGCTATGCGAAGGAATATTTCGTGGAGCGCTATTTCCGGGAGGCGATGATTGCGCGGATCGCCCCGGTCTCGCGCGAAATGATCCTCAACTTTATCGCCGAGCGCGTGCTTGGCTTGCCCAAAAGCTATTAGCGCAATGAAGCTCGGCTTCGCGGCCTCCCTGGTCCATAAATGGCTCGCGCTCGTGGTGATGCTGCCGATCCTGTTCTGGGTGGCGTCCGGGCTATTCTTCGCCATTAATCCGATCGAGCGCGTGCGCAGCGAACATCGCTTAGCTGCCGCAGCGCCGGTTGCGGTTGACACCACGACCGTGCTTGCGCCGTCGGCGCTGACATTGCCGCAGCCGCCGACAAAACTCACGCTGCAGCAAGGCTTGGGCGGCCCGCAATACGTGGCCGAGTTCGGCGAGGGCGTGCGTCCGGTTTTGATTGACGCCATGAGCGGGCGCCAACTCTCGCCGCTTAACTCAGATGCGGCTTCGGCGGCGGCTTTGGCGGCGCTCAATGTGACGCTGCCGGTGCAGCGCGTGGATTATGTGATTGCCGCGAGCCCCGAATATCGCGGTCTGCTGCCAGCTTGGCGCGTGGCGTTTGTCGATGAGGAAGGGCTGGCGGTGTACGTCTCGGCCGATACCGGCCAGGTGACGGCGCGCCGTTCGAACCTCTGGCGCCTCTATGACGCCTTGTGGGCGTTTCACATCATGGACTTCCGCGATCACGAGAATTTCAACAATGCGCTGCTGATTGTTTCGGCGGCGATGGCGCTCATCATGTCGGTCGCGGGTATCATTCTGTTGCCGTACCGTTTGCGTCTGCCGCAACGGCGCTGAAACGTTTACGCGGCGTTTATCAAATCGGCTCAGCGCGAAAGTATGAGTAGTCCGATTGCGCCGATCGCAGCGGATGGCGTGCACGGCGCGATCCGCCGCGCCGCCGACGCAACCGGTGTCGATTTTACGCTGCTGGTGGAAACGGCGCGCCGCGAAAGCGCGCTTAATCCCAATGCGCGCGCGGGCACATCCTCCGCAACTGGATTGTTTCAATTCATCGACAGCACTTGGCTCGACATGGTGCGTCGGCACGGCGCAGAGCACGGCTTGGCGGACCAAGCGGCGGCGCTACGGCGCGGCGCGGACGCAGAAACGCGGCGCGAAATTCTTGCGCTGCGCAGCGATCCAGAGCTTTCCGCGCGCATGGCCGGCGAGTTGGCGCGTGAGAATGCATCGGCTTTGGAGGCAAGGCTTGGTCGCGCGCCGAGTGCGGGCGAACTTTACGCGGCGCATGTTATGGGGTCTGGCGGCGCCGTACGGCTGATTGAAGCGGCGGCGAACGGAAACTCGGATGCTTCGCAGCTATTTCCGCGCGAGGCGGCGGCCAATCGTGGCATTTTCTACAGCAACGGCGCGCCGCGCTCGGCGCAGCAGGTGTTGGACCGGCTGAATCTGGACGCAAATTCCGCCATCGGCGAGCGTGGCGGTCGTGCTGAGTATGGCGATGGCGCGCCCATGTCGCCGGCATTGGCGCAGGCGTTGTTCCATCTGGCGCTGCTGCCGCTCATCACCGGCGCCCGCGACGACGCTGAAACGCGCGATCCGATCCAAGCCTTATTGGCCTACCGGAGAGCCAATGGCGCCTAGCCGCTAACCGAGCCAAGCGGCTAATTCCGGCGCCGTAACCTTATCCCGCAATGGTTCGTTAAGCGACGGCGGAAAAATTGGGTCCAAGGGAGATCGACTCGTCCCGCCCTCCAAGAGAGCACGCAATGCCGATCGTCACCATGCGCTCCAACCTGACAGACGCCGATATTCGCACGCTCATCCGCGGCGCCACCGAGGATGATCGCGCGCAGGCGGCCCACAAGATCTGCCGTTGTATCGAGGACGCCGAACTCACCGCTGAAGAGCGCGCCCATGCTGAGGGCATTATCGCCATCATGGCGCAGGACGCCGCTATTTTGGTGCGGCGCGCTTTGGCGGTTGCGCTGAAGAATTCCAGCAAACTTCCGCGCGACATCGCCAATAAGCTGGCGCGCGACGTGGAGTCGATCTCGCTGCCGGTGATCATGAACTCGCCGGTGCTGACCGATTCCGACCTGGTGGAGATCGTTCGCACCTGCTCGCCAGCCAAGCAGGTGGCGGTGGCCAGTCGCGAAACGTTGTCGTGCACAGTTACCGGCGCCATCGCGGAGTACGCGACCTCGGCTGCGGTCGAGCGGGCGCTTGCGAATGACAATGCCGAGTTCGATCTCGACGCACTGGATACAGTGCTTGACCGGTTCGCCGAGCTGTCCTCCGTCACCAAAGCGATGGTGCAGCGCAACCAATTGCCGCTGGCCATTACGGAAAAGCTGGTGACGATCGTAACCGGCGAAGTGTTCGATCATCTGGTCAATAATCACGAACTGCCGCCGCAATTGGCTATCGAACTGGCGGTCGGCGCGCGCGAGCGGGCGACGCTTGATATTGTTGAGCAGGCGGCGCGGCAGAACGATGTTCGCTATTTCGTGCAGCAGCTCAATCTCAATGGCCGCCTGACGCCATCGCTGCTCATGCGCGCCATGTGCCTTGGGCATATCGAGTTCATCGAGCACGCCATGGCGGAGCTGGCGGGCGTTTCGCATCAGCGCATGTGGCTGTTGATCCATGATAGCGGGCCGTTGGGCCTGAAGGCGGCGTTCGACCGCGCTGGCTTGCCGCCGCGGCTTTATCCGTCCTTCCGCGCGGCCCTTGAAGTGTATCATTCCATGGAGCGCGAAGGGGGCGTGCAGGATCGCGTGACTTTCCGCACACGCATGCTCGAGCGGTCGCTCACTTTATTCCAGTCCATCCCGAAGGATGACTTGGACTATCTGCTCGACAAGTTGGATTCCTCGGGCGTGCGCCCGCAGGCGGCCGCGCTCTAGCGCAAACCCGCTTCCGCGAACGGTCCGCCGCCGCGATCAAAGCCGGCTATGGCGAGGATTTTGGCCTGGCTGGCGTTGCGAACGCTATCGGCGGTGACGACGAGCCCCGCGCCTTTGGCTGCGATTAGGCGTCGGCCAAGTGGCGAACGCTCGGCGGCGTCGACGGCCAGGAACGGGTCCATGTGGTCTGGCGCGTCAAGCACGACCTCTGTGTAAAGCGAGCGCGCGCGGGCGCCGAAGGGGAGCGGGCAATCGGGATCGCCGCGCAGAGCGACTCCCCAGCCGCGCGCGCGCAGGTCTTCCGCCAGTTGGGGGCCGGAGGCGACAACTTCGCGTTCATCGACTTGAAAACTCAATGCATGACGGGTGCAGCCGGCCTCAAGCGCGGCTTCCGCCAGCAAATCCGCTTCGAAATTGCTCTGCAGTTCGGGGGGAAGAGCGAGTGAAAGCGGCGCATAAATGCCGCGCTCGCGCCAAGTCATACGCGCGGCGCGCAACAGGCGGGCCAGATTCGAGAAGGCGAACGCTTCGTGCGCTGGCGCGCGCGGGCGAATGATCCCTGCCGCCATGGCGCCGATGCGCAGATCGACGCGCGCGCCAATCGTGAAGGCGAGCGGCTCCACGCTTGGCGCGGGACGGCGGAACGGAACGACGGTCATTGCGATGCGCTTATGACACGGGCCCAGTTAAGATCGCGCCGAGAAAGACGGTTAGCGCAACCTTAAGATTCCGCGCCGATTCCCAGCGCATCCACTTCGGCGACCAAGGCTTGCAGCAGCGCGCGGCCGACCGGGCTTTCCGTCGACTTGATATGATCGCGCGCAGCGGCTCGGATGGCGTCGACATGCGCGATCAGCAGGTCTGGCGCCTTGCGCATGGCGGTGCGGCCTTCCTCCGCCTCCAAAAGGCGGCAGAGCGAAGCAGCCATCTTGGTGGCGAGGGGGTATTCATAAGTAGCGCCCAGACCTTTCAGATCGTGCGCGGCGTTGAGCAAGGCGTCGAACGTATTGTCGTTCCAGCCGCGCTCCTGACCGGCGATGCGGGCAGCCTGGAGCAAGGCGACGTCAGCTTCGAGCCAATCTTGAAACGAGCCGCGCAGGGCGGTCAGCGCCCGTTCCGCCCGTGCGACGCTGTCGGCGTCGAACACAGGGTGGCTGAGTTGCTTCCGCCCGAACTGTTTCGGGTCGATCAATTGGACGGACGGTTTGGCCATCGCGGGCCGGATCATCCGTTCAGCCTATGAACAATGCATTGACGCGCTAGACGCTGAACTGCTCACGCAGGACCCGTTCGTCCAGGGCGTGGCCCTTGTCGAATAGGAGGGTGAGGCCGGTCTGGCTATCTTCTTCGATGTCGACGGCTTTGACGTCGCGGGTTTCGAGATTGTCGCAAGAGCAGCTGACCGGGCGGCGGTCCCACTCCAGCACCTCGAAGCGAACATGGGCCGCATGGTGCAAGAGCGCGCCGCGCCAACGCCGCGGACGAAAAGCGCTAATGGGCGTTAACGCCAGCAGGCGCGAGTCGATGGGCAGGATCGGCCCGTGGGCTGAGAGATTGTAGGCGGTGGAGCCAGCTGGCGTGGACACCAAGGCCCCATCGCAGAACAGCTCGGCCATGCGCTCAGCCCCATCGACCAAGATGCGCAGGCGCGCCGATTGCGCCGTTTGCCGCAACAGGGACACCTCGTTAAAGGCGCGTTCGGTCGACACAACGCCCGATGCGGTTTCGCAGCGCGCGACCAGTGGGTGGATGGTGACGGGTTCGGCCTGTTCCAGGCGCTCGACCAGCTGCTCGGGCTCGTAATCGTTCATCAAGAAGCCGACCGTTCCGCGGTTCATGCCATAGACTGGCTTGCCGCCCTCGAGCTGGCCGCGCAGCGTCTCCAGCATGTGGCCGTCCCCGCCCAACGCAATGATGATGTCGGCTTCCGCAACGCCAACCTCGCCATAAAGGTGGCGCAGACGCTTAAGCGCCTCCTGCGCCTCAGGGCGGCGGCTGGCGGTGAAGGCGAGTTTCATGGCGGACTTTGCTTAATGGCGGAGAAGACCTAGACTAACACAATGTAGCGCGGGAGCGTAGCAATGGCTGACGATGTGGGCGTTTCTCTGAAGGGCCGTGTGAGCGCCGAGGAGTGGCAGGCGCGCGTCGATTGCGCCGCGCTTTACCGGCTGGTGGCCCTGCACGGCTGGGACGACATGATCTTCACGCACATTTCGATGCGCGTTCCCGGCCCGGAGCATCACTTCCTTATCAACCCGTACGGGATGATGTTCGAAGAGATCACGGCTTCATCGCTGGTGAAGGTCGACCTGGACGGCAATATCGTCGCGCCGACCTCTTATTTCATCAACCCAGCAGGCTTCACCATTCACTCGGCCATTCACGCGGCGCGCGAAGATGCGCTGTGCGTGATCCACCTGCATACCGATGCCGGCGTTGGCGTCGCCTCGCAAAAAGGCGGACTGCTGCCGATCAGCCAGAACGCGCTGATCGTGCTGCCGAGCATGGCTTATCATGGCTATGAAGGCATCGCGCTCAATCTGGATGAGCGCGAGCGTCTGGTCGCGGACCTCGGCGACAAGCAGATGATGCTGTTGCGCAATCACGGCACGCTCGCTGTAGGGCGCAATGCAGCCGACGCATTCCTGGCGATCTTCTTCTTTGAACGCGCCTGCGCGCAGCAAGTGGCGGCGCAGGCTGGTGGAATGGACAATGTGCTGATCGCGCCCGAAGCGGCGCAAGCAGAAGTGCGCGGCCAAGCCGCCGGCGCACGCATGGTGGCGGGGCTGGCGTGGCCGGGTTTGCTGAGAAAACTGGACCGTCATCTGCCTGGCTACGATTCCTAAGCCTGTTTGCAGCGGTGACGCCAATGCCGGCGCACGCCGGCGCTTGGATTGCGCCTGAGGGCGGCCAACGCATTTGGACGGAACTCGCGGGTGAGCGCGACGACGCGTTCTACTCGGAATCCTCGATTTATTGGGAAGAACCGCTCGGTGAAGGCGTCGCGGTTGTCGTTGCGCCCTGGGTGACGCAAGAGCCGCAACAATACAATCTCGATGGTCTGCGCTGGGAGGTGACGGTCGCGGGCAAGGCGGCCACGCATCGGGGCGAGCGCAGCGTGACTGCGTTACAGGCGGGCGTCGTCTGGAACTCCGATCCGCCCGCCGATTGCGCTGAGGCGCAGGCCGAATTGCGCTGGCTGGGTGGGCGCTCGATTGGCGAACGCAGTTTCGTGAATTTGGAAGCGGCGGAACGTGTCGGCGACGAGGGCTGCGGCGGTGAGCGCGTCGACCTGACTTTAGGCCACAGGTTCGATCAGCGTTGGCTTGGCATGGCCCAGATCTTTGTCGACGAGCCCCGCCTTGGCGATAGCGCGGTGAAAGCCCAAATTTCCCTCGTCAGGTTCGGCGCCGAAGGCCGAGGTCTCCAAGTTGGTTTACGTGCGCGCGTCGACGGAGGAGCTATGGAACCCGCGCTGATGCTGGGGTTTTGGGGCCAAGGCCGACGCTAATCGCGCAAATTTGCGACGATTTGCTGCACTGCATCAAGTTTCCGACACAGATCGGCAATACGTTTCCATGTAAGGCTGGCTACATGCAGGGACTGTTCAAAAGGTTCGGCTTCGCGATGGTTGTCGCGGGCGCGCTGGTGCTGATGGCGGTTGTCGTCGTCGGCAAGAGCGCGTTGTCGGCTTTTGGCGGAGACGCCAGTGCGGCAGGCGGTTACACCAAGGGACCGGGCGGCGCAGGCGGGCCCGAGATCGGCGTGGTTCCGGTTGCGCGCCATGCTTTCTCTGATGGCATCCGCGCTATCGGCACAGCGCAGGCGCGCGAAAGCATCGTGCTGACTCCTAAGGTCGCCGACACCATTCGCAGGCTTCGCTTCGACAGCGGCGATCGCGTGCGTCAGGGCCAGGTGCTGGTGGAAATGTCCAGCGTCGAGCAAGCCGCCGATTTGTCAGAAGCGCGCGCCGCGGACGAAGCGGCGCAGCAAGACCTGCGCCGCTATCAGGAACTTTTCGATCGCGGATTTGCGTCACAGGCGCGGCTCGACACCGTGCGCACCGCAGCTGACGCCGCGCGGGCGCGGGTCGAAGCCGGCGGATCGCGCATCGCCGACCGGACGATTGTTGCGCCGTTTGCAGGCGTGATCGGCCTTCGCACGGCAAGCCCTGGCCAATATGTGCAGCCCGGCGATCAGATCGGCACGCTCGACGACGTCTCAGAGATCAAACTCGATTTCGATGTGGCTGAAACCCAGATTGCGCGGCTCAGCCAGGGTGCGGCGATCACGGTGCGGACGGCCGCATTTCCTGAGCGCGTATTCAATGGAACCATCGCCAACATAGATAGCCGCATCAATCCCGGCACGCGCACAGTGCGGGTGCGCGCGATCCTGCCCAATCCTGGCGAGCAATTGCGTCCGGGCATGCTGATGACGGTTGATGTGAGCGCGGACGCGCATGAAGCGCTGGCCGTGCCGGAAGTGGCGGTGCTGGATGAGGGCGATAGCTCCTACGTCTTTCGCATCGCGCCAGCGCCGGGGGGCGCGCGAACAGTTGAGCGCGTAACCGTTCAGACCGGACAGCGAAGTGACGGATTGGTCGAAATCGTGTCCGGGCTTACCGATGGCGATGTGGTGGTGGTGGATGGCGTGCAGGCTGTAACGCCCGGCCAGCCGGTGAACGTGCGCCAGGACCCAAGCGCTGATGGTTTGCGCGGCGCCGCGCCCGCCGCCACAGGCCCGGCGCGGTGACGCTCTCCGACATTTCCGTTCGCCGTCCCGTTTTGGCGACGGTGTTGTCGCTGCTGATTATTGCCTTTGGCGCCATCGCGTTCACAACGCTGCCTTTGCGGGAATTGCCAGACGTCGACCAGCCGGTTGTGTCCGTGAGCGTTTCCTATCCTGGCGCGTCCGCACAGGTGGTTGAGACGCAGATCACCAAGGTGATCGAGGATCAGCTGTCGGGGATCGAAGGTCTCGACCTCATCAACGCCACCAGCCGCGATGGACGTTCTTCGATCAATATCGAGTTCGATCTTTCCAGAAATCTGGAAGACGCGGCGAACGATGTGCGCAACGCTGTTTCCCGCGCCAGGCAACAACTTCCGGCCGATATCGATGAGCCGGTGGTGACGAAATCGGAGTCCGACAGCAACCCGATCATGTGGTTCAGCCTCGTGTCGAACACGATGAATCTTGAGGAGTTATCCGACTACGCAGACCGTTATGTGGTTGACCGGCTTAGCGTGCTCGACGGCGTCGCAAGCGTCACAATCGGGGGCAATCGGCGCAGGGCGTTGCGGGTGTGGGTTGATCCCGACGCGCTGGCCGCGCGCGGTCTCACCGTGGTTGATATTGAGAATGCGCTGCGCAGCCAGAACCTCGAAACGCCCGCCGGTTACGTGCAAAGCCAAGAGCGCGACTATCAGGTTCGCGTCACCCGCACTTTCGAGACGCCGGAGCAGTTCGCGCGCCTGCCCATCTCGCCAACGGGCGAAGCGGATGCGCCGGTGGTTCGCCTTGGCGATGTGGCGCGGATCGAGTTTGCGCCGCAAGAAGACCGCTCGCTATTCCGCGGCAATGCGCAGGACCAAGTCGGACTCGGCATCATTCGCCAGTCGCAGTCCAACGCGCTGGATATTTCTCGAAGGGTCCGAGCCGAGGTTGAGAATATTCGCAGCACGCTGCCGGCCGGAACCGATTTGGTGTTGGCGTCAGACTATACGATTTTCATCGACCGGGCGATCGAGCGTGTGGCGGTGACGCTGATCGAAGCGACCATTCTGGTGGTGCTTGTCATCTATCTGTTCCTGGGGTCTTGGCGCGCGGCTTTCATTCCGGCTGCGGTCATACCCGTCTGTCTGGTCGGCGCGTTTGCGGTGCTCGCGCTGTGCGGCTTCTCGGTGAACCTGCTGACCTTGCTGGCGCTGGTTTTGGCGATCGGCCTTGTGGTCGACGATTCCATTGTCGTGCTCGAAAACGTGCAGCGACGCATCGACACGTATGGGGAGCCGCGTGTGGTGGCCGCCGAGCGCGGGACGCGGCAAGTGTTCTTCGCCGTCATCGCTACGTCCGCCGTCCTGGTGGCGGTGTTTGTGCCGCTGCTGTTCGTCGGCGGTTATGTGGGGCGGCTTTTCGTTGAGCTCGCCGTCACGGTGGCCGGCGTGGTGGCGATCTCGGCATTTGCGGCGCTGTCGCTATCGCCGATGATGTGCTCCAAGCTGCTGCGCCCAGCCAATGAGGGAACCAAGCTGCATCGGATGGTCGAACGCGTGCTTGACACCATGCGCGCATCCTACCGCGCCTCCCTGGAAATGGCGCTGCAGTACAAGCCGATCGTATTCGTGATTTTCGCTGTGGTGGTGCTTGGCGGCGGCTTCCTGTTCACACAATTGCCGTCCGAACTGACGCCGCCGGAAGATCGCGGCGTTCTCATCGCCAACATCCAGGCGCCGGAAGGCGCAGGGTTTGACTATACCAGCCGGGTTATGTCCCAGGTCGAAGGCGTGCTGCAGGACTATCTCGATAATGGCGAGATGGAGCGCATGGTGCTGATCGCCCCTGGATTTGGCGATGCGGGCACGGCCCGCTTTTCCAGCGGCGTTGCGCTCATCTTTTTGAAGCCCTGGGAAGAGCGCCAACGTGGGGGCTTGGAAATCCAAACTGAAATGGGCCGGCGGCTCGGCGCCATTCCCGGCGCCATTATTCGCGTGCAGATGCAAAACCCATTCACCCGCGGGTCGGGCGGCGGCAGTGCTGCGTCCATTGTTCTGATGGGCTCGACCTATGAGCCAGTCGCGGAAGTTGCCCAGCGTGTGGTTGATCGACTGCGCGAAAATCCAAACTTCCAACGGCCGCGCATGAATTACGAACCGACCTCGCCGCGGGTGCTGGTGGACATTGACCGCGAGCGGGCTGCGGGGCTCGGCGTTTCGGTGCGCGCGATTGGCGCGACGCTGGAAGCCACCATGGGCGCACAGCGCGTGAACACGATCACAGATCGTGGTGAAGAGTATTACGTCTATCTGCAGGCCGAGCGCGATGAGCGGTCCAACATTAATGACCTCGCCAATAAGTTCGTCCGCTCGGACCGGACCGGCGAACTGGTTCCGCTCTCAACCTTGGTTTCGCTTCGAACTGTGGGCGATACTTCAGAGCGGCGGCGGCTGAATCGTCAGGCCTCGATCACCATCTCCGCACAGACGGCGGCGAATGCTCCGCTCGGCGAAGCGCTCGATGAAATGGAACGTATTGCGCGCGAAGAGATTGGCGATCAGCCTATCAGCATCGACTATACGGGCGCGGCGCGACAATTCCGTCAATCGACCGGCGCGATCGTGTTTGCGTTCGCGTTCGCCCTGATCGTGGTGTTCCTGGTTTTAGCGGCGCAGTTTGAAAGCTTCGTCCACCCGCTCGTGATCATGCTCTCCGTGCCGCTCGCCATAGCCGGCGGCTTATTCGGGCTTTTCCTCTTCGACGGCTCGCTCAATATTTACAGTCAGATCGGGTTGATCATTCTTATCGCGCTCGCGGCCAAGAACGGCATTTTGATTGTCGAGTTCGCCAATCAGCTCCGCGATACCGGCGCCAGCGTGCGCGACGCCATACTCGAAGCCTCGGACTTGCGGGTGCGGCCGATCATGATGACGTCGATCGCCACCATTGCGGGTGCATTGCCTCTCATCATCGCCCATGGCGCCGGTGCGGAAAGCCGCGCAGCGATCGGCGTGGTGATTTTCTTCGGTCTGCTGATCGCCACGATGCTGACCTTGTTCGTGGTGCCGGTTTTTTACGACCTGCTCGCGCGCTACACCAAATCGCCCGAAGCGACGGCGCGCGAGATTGAAGCGTTCGAGCATGGCGAGGCGGCGGCGCGCCCCGCTGAGTAATCAGCGCGCGCTCATAACTTCAATGTAGGCGATCAGATCGCGGCGCTGGGTTTCATCGCGCACGCCGGCGAAGGCCATGCGGTTTCCCGGCAAGAAAGTCTGCGGCGCTTGCAGCCATTGATCCAGCCGCTCCGCGTCCCAGACAAAGCCCGCGGCTTTGAGCGGGTCCGAGTAGTTGAAGCCGTCTAGCGAACCCGCCTGACGGCCCATCACGCCGTGCAAGTTGGGGCCGATCCGGTTCGGCGCGCCCGCTTCAATGGTGTGGCACGAGCGGCATTGGCCGAAGACGCGGCGGCCGGCGGCTAAATCGGCGGCGTTATAGGGAGCGGGAAGTGCGGCGACGGCCGCTTGCAGCTCAGCGGTGTCGTCCGCCGGCGCCGCGGCGGGCGCAGAGGTCGATCCACCCGTTTCCGGCGGCGGGTTTGAAAGACCGCACGCGGTCACAAGAGCCGCCAGAACCGTTGTAATCATCAAGGAGCGCATGTTTCCCCTCCGCCGATGCGCCGAAACTCGCGCCGGGGCCGTAGGTTTGCAATATCCTCCAATGCGGCCTAGGGCCGCGCACGGATTTTGGGGTTAAATGACGGGGTTGGATGGCGGGGCGATGCGGTTCGACGACCGGGTGCTCATGGCGTTCGCTTACGGAGAATTGTCTCCCGAAGATGCGGCGCGCGTCGCTGCGGCGGTGGAGCAAGACGCCGAACTCGCCGCCCGCGTCGCGCGTTTTCGCAATGTCCGGACCGCACTGCGAAAGGTTTACGATTCCGTAGCCGAAGAGCCGGTGCCTGAGCGTCTGCGTGCGCTGTTGGGGGATGTCGCGCGCAACGAGCCGCCCCCGGTCGTTGCAAGTTCACCCGCGCGTAAGCTCTCGCCCATGGCTTGGGCCATGATTGCGGCGGCGCTGATTGTCGGCGTGCTTGCCGGGCGCTTGGCGACGCCAGAGCCGCTTTTCGTCCGCGCGCCGAGCGGGTTGGCGGCGGGCGCTGCGCTCTCGCGCGCTTTGGAGGAAAAACTCTCCGCCGAGGCGGCCGTTGACGGCTTACGTCTTGGCGGCAGCTTTTATGGCGGCGATGACGGCGTGTGCAGGACATTCACCGCGGACGGCGTTTCAGGCATCGCCTGCAAGCAGAGCGATGGATGGGTGATCCGGTTTGCAGTGTCGGACGGCGAGGGCCCCGATCCGGGCGCTGCATTGATGGCGATGGTCGACACGATGATTGACGGCGATCCGCTGACGCCGGCGGAAGAGATTGAAGCGCGTTCGCGTGGGTGGACCAGATAGCGTGATTGGTGCCGCCTGAGGGACTCGAACCCACGACCCCCTGATTACAAATCAGGTGCTCTACCAGCTGAGCTAAGGCGGCTTACACGCAAGCGTCACGCTTTCGCGCGTCTCCCGTTTCACCGGAACTGGGTTTTGGCAAGGGCGTTTGCCTTATCGGACGACTTTTAAGGAGATTTTGCATGGGCAAGACGATGAAGCTTCTGCTCGCGGCCACGGCCGCCACAATGCTTGCATCGTGCGGCACCTTGGTGGGCGCGGGAACCGGCGCTGCCATAGGCGCCGCTGTCGGCAACAATACCGGCGATGGCGACGCTGAACAGGGCGCAGCCATCGGGGCGGCCGCTGGCGCTGTCGCGGGCACGATCGCCGACCCGCCGCGCTAAGACAGCGCGTTGCTGCAATACGTCTTTTCCCCGCCCGGCCGGATTGATAGGAGCAATCCCGTCTGGTGGGGAAACAGATGGCGGTCGCCAATGCTCAATTAGGCGCCAAGTTCGCGGCGCGGGGCCCAAAGCGCATTCTGTCTTTGGACGGAGGCGGGGTGCGCGGAGTTCTGGCGCTCGGCATGCTTGAGCAGATCGAGCAGCGGCTCAAGCGCCGAAGCGGCAAGGCCGATTTCAGGTTGTGCGACTATTTCGATTTGATTGGCGGCACCTCCACCGGTTCGATCATTGCTGCCGGCTTGGCGTTCGGACGCAGCGTTTCTGAGCTTAGCCAACTTTATCAGGATCTGGCGCCGAAAGTGTTTGGCTCCGACGACGCCAATGCGGGATTGCGGCGCGCACGTTTTGACGCCGATAAACTCGACGCCGCGCTGGCCCGAGAATTTGGCGAGCATGAATTGGGATCGGCGGCCTTTAAGACCGGGTTCGCGGTGTTCGCCAAGAGGATCGACACCGGCTCGGCCTGGACGCTGACCAACAACCCCAACTCCAAATTCTGGGAAGGCCCGGCTGGAGGTTTTCCCAACCGGCGCTTTCAAGTGCGTCAGCTGATCCGCGCGAGCGCGGCGGCGCCGACTTTCTTCGATGAATGCAGCATCAGGCTTATTCCGGAGGGCGAGCCTGTGCCGCCGGGCGCAGACAGCCAGGGCGAGTTCGTCGATGGCGGCGTCGCGGCGTTGAACGATCCAAGCTTGCAATTGCTCAAAGTGGCGGCGCTTAGCCCGTATGGCTTTTCCTGGCCGACGGGTGACGACCGCCTGCTGATGATCTCGGTCGGCACCGGCTATTGGCGCCCGGCGCTGCGCTACGACACGCTCGAAAACGACTTGCTGCACACACTGGCGCCAGCTGCAGCACGCGCTGTGTTTGCGCTGAAGAGCATGATCCATGATGCGTCTTTGTCGACACTGGTGACCATGCAGGGCCTGTCCACCACGCCGCGCCCCTGGCGCATCAATGGCGAGATTGAAGAGATGCGCGGAGCGCGCCTCTCGCCGGTGCCGCTTTTGCATTTTCAGCGCTTCGACGCGCGGCTGGATGACGAAGCCGAGATGCGCAAGCTGGGGCTCGAATATTCGCAGGCGTCGATAGAGGCGATGAAGGAAATGTCCTCGAGCGATGATGCGACCTTGGCCCACCTGCAGGAGATTGGCCGGCGCGCGGGTGAGAATTATTTTCGCCGCCGCGAGAAGCATGAACCCGACTGGGAGAGCGCCATTTTCCCGGCTCGGTTCGATCCGGACTGGTTCACCGGCGCGCCGGCCGGCCCGCCACGGACCCGGATTGAGGCGATGGGGCGCGTATTCGGCTCTCGCGCGCCGCGCAAATAGCCGAAAGCGACGGCCTCCCCTTTGAGGCGAGGCGCGTCTGTGGTTAATGCCGGCTGGGCGTGGGGTTTAAGGGGACTGCCGAAAGCAGGGCCCAGGCGAGGGGATTTCCATGAGCTTCTGGGATTCGATCTTCCGCGCGATTTTTGGCAGCCGCGGGTCTTCGCCGCCGCCACCCCCGCCGCCGCGTCCGCCATCGCCGCCGCCGCCAGCTCCGCCGCGTCCGCCTGCGACCCCGCCCGCGCCCCCGCCGCCGGCGACGCCGCCCGCACCGCCGCCTCCAGCGCCTCCGCCGCCTGCGCCACCGCCCCCAGCGCCGCCGCCTGCGCCGCCGCCGCCGACTTCATTGTCGCTGGACAGTCTGCGCGCCGAGAGCACGGCGCGCCTCAGCGACGCCGACATCACCGCCGCGGCGCAAGGCCTTGGCGTCGACCCCACCGCGCTCCGCGCCGTGATCCGGGTCGAGAGCGCGGGGCCTGGCTTCGGTTCGGACGGACGCCCGCTCTTGTCGTTCGAGCCCTACGTTTTCAGTCAAGCGACGGGCGGCGCCTATGACGCGAGCCATCCAGGCGTATCGAGCGCCAGCAACCGCGCTTATCTCGGCGGCAATCAGGCCTCGCGTTGGCAGAAGCTTGCCGAAGCCTATGGGCTCGATCCCGCCGCTGCGCTGGGCGCTGCGAGCTGGGGCGCGTTCCAATTGCCGGGCCGCTATTACGCCCAAGCCGGCTACGCCAATGTGTTCGCCATGGTGCAAGACCTGTCGCGTTCCGAAGCGCGACAACTGGCGGCGTTCGAAGCTTATCTGCGCAATAATGGGTTGGTTGACGAATTGCAGCGTTTGGATTGGGCGGGCTTCGCGCGCGCTTACGAGGGCGAATATGGCGCTGGCAATTATTCCAATGCGCTTTCGCAGGCCTATGCGGCGCTAGCGCCGGCTGGCGATGGCTTCTTGGATTCCCTTGTGGCTCAAAACCGCGATCCGCTGACGCGCGCTGATTTTGAAACCGTGGCCGCGCAACTTGGCTGCGAAGTGGAAGCCGTGCAGGCCGTGGTGCAGGTGGAAAGCGGCAGCCTCGGCGCCTTCGGGTCGAACGGCAAACCCATCATCCTGTTTGAGCCGCACATTTTCTCGCGCCGCACTAACCGAGCTTACGATTCAAGCCATCCGCACATCTCGTATCGCTCCTGGGACGCCACCAAATATCCGCGCACGCAAGATGGGCGCTGGGCGCAATTGCGTGAGGCCTATGCGCTCGATCCGCAGAATGCGGTGGCCTCGGCCAGCTATGGCTTGTTCCAGATCATGGGCTTCAATCACACTGCGTGCGGCTTCCCGGACCCGAAGAGTTTCGTCGCCGATATGGCCAAATCGCAGGCGCGCCAGCTGGTCGCGTTCGCAAATTTCGTGCGCTCCAACAATCTGGCCGACGAATTGGTGCGCAAGGATTGGGAGGGGTTCGCTGCGGGCTATAACGGTTCGGGCCAAGTCGAGCGTTATGGCCGGTTGATGCGCGAGGCTTATGAGCGGCTTAAGGCGACATCGTAGCAGGCGTGGGCAGGGGGCGGACATGAATATCTTCGAAGCGCTGTTCAAGCTGCTGTTCGGTCGCGGCCGTTCATCCAGCCCGCCACCGCCGCCACCGCCGCCAGCGCCGCCGCGCCCGCCTTCGCCGCCGGTCGCGCCGCCTCCGCCGCCGCCTCCGGTTGCACCGCCGCCGCCCCCGCCCGCCGCGGATTATCTCTCAACGCTGCGCGCGCAGAGCACCGCGAAACTGACGCGCGCGGATTTCGAGGAGGTGGCCGCCCGCCTGGGTTGCGAGTGGGAGGCTTTGGCCGCTGTGGCCGAAGTGGAGTCAGGCCCGCTCGGCGGTTTCGCAGCCGATGGCCGGCCGATCATTCTGTTCGAACGGCATCTCTTCTCGCGCAAAACCAATTCGGCGTTCGATGCGACCAATCCCGCCGTGTCGAACCGCACGCCCGGCGGCTATCCGCGCACGCAAGCTGAGCGCTGGGCGCAGATGGCGGAGGCCTATGCGCTGAACGAACTGGCGGCGCTGGAAAGCGCCAGCTATGGCCGCTTCCAGGTGCTAGGCCAAAACTATCCCAATTTGAGCCTGCCGGATGCGCGCGCTTACGTGTCGAAGATTTCCCGCTCCGAGCGCGATCAGCTGGATGCGTTCGAAGGCTTCATCCGCGCCAACAACCTCATCGATGAGCTGCAGCAATTGCGCTGGGCCGATTTCGCCCGCCGCTATAATGGCCCGGCGTACGCCCAGAACCAGTACGATGCGAAAATGGCGCAGGCTTACGCACGGCTGAAGGCGAACCCGATCGCCTGAACAGTGCTTGGCGGGGTGGCGCGCTTGCCAGGGCAGGCGGGCGCGCCCTACATGCGCGTTCCATGTCCCGCTACCTCATCACCTCGGCGCTGCCGTACATTAATGGCATCAAGCATCTCGGCAATTTGGCCGGTTCGATGCTGCCGGCGGACGTGCATGCGCGGTTCAGGCGGCTCCAGGGCCATGAGGTGCTGTTCATTTGCGCCACCGATGAGCACGGCACCCCCGCTGAACTCGCCGCGGCCGAAGCGGGGCAGGACGTGCGCACCTATTGCGACGCGCAATACAAGATTCAGAAGGATGCGTGCGAGGGCTTCCGGCTTTCGTTCGACCATTTCGGCCGTTCGTCCAATCCGCCCAACCACAAGCTGACGCAATATTTCTGCGAAGCCTTGGAGAAGAATGGCCTGATCGAGGAGCGTGTCTCCAAGCAGGTTTATTCGATCGACGATAAGCGCTTCCTGCCGGACCGCTATGTTGAAGGCACATGCCCGGTCTGCGGCTTCGAGCGCGCGCGCGGCGATCAATGCGATAATTGCGGCTCGCTGCTCGATCCGATCGATCTGAAGAATCCGCGCTCGAAAATTTCCGGTTCTACTAATCTCGAAGTGCGCGACACCGCACACCTCTTCCTGCTGCAGCGGAAGATGCAGGACCGCATCCGCGCCTGGGTCGACAAGTCCGAAGAGTGGCCATCGCTGGCGCGCTCGATTGCGTACAAGTGGTTGGATGAAGGGCTGATCGATCGCTCTATCACGCGCGACCTTTCCTGGGGCATCAAGGTGATGAAGGACGGAAAAATCCGTCCAGGCTTTGAAGAAAAGGTGTTTTACGTCTGGTTCGACGCGCCGATCGAATACATCGCTTCGACTGTGGAATGGTCAGAAGCTGGTGGCGGAGATTGGGAGCGCTGGTGGCGCACCGATAAAGGCGCGGACGACGTCACCTATGTCGAGTTCATGGGCAAAGATAACGTCGCCTTCCATACGGTGAGTTTCCCGGTCACCATTATGGGCAGCGGCGAGCCGTGGAAGCTGGTCGATCGCTTGAAGGCTTTCAACTGGGTCACCTGGTACGGCGGAAAATTCTCGACCAGCGAGAAGCGCGGCATCTTCATGGACCAGGCGCTGGAGCTGCTGCCGAGCGATTATTGGCGGTGGTATTTGATGGCGAACGCGCCGGAGAGCTCGGACGCCGCCTTCACGCTCGAGCAATTCCAGCAGAGCATCAATGCCGACCTCGCCAATGTGTTTGGCAATTTCGTCAACCGCATCACGCGCTTCTGCGTCTCTAAGTTTGACGGCAAAGTGCCGGATGGCGGCGACTATGGCGAACACGAACGCAAAGTGATGGCGGAGTGGAAGGAGCGCCTCGCCGCGCTGACGCAATACCACGAACAGATGGAAATGCGCAAAGCCGCAGCCGAGCTGCGCGCCATCTGGGCCGGCGGCAACGAATATCTGCAAAACGCCGCGCCTTGGACGGCGATCAAAACCAACCGCGATGCGGCGGCGGTGGGCGTGCGCGTGGGTCTGAACCTCGCCGTGCTCTACGCTATCCTGGCGCAGCCCTTTATTCCCGACGCAGCGAAGAGCGTGCTCGACGCCATCGGCGCGCCAGAAGAAAACCGCAAATGGCCGAAGGTCGGCGATGAAGGCGTGTTCGACGCCTTGCCGCGCGGCATGGCGATCAATCCGCCCGACGTTCTTTTCAAGAAAATCGAAGACGAGCAGGTGGCCGACTGGACTCAGCGTTTTGGCGGAGGTGGCGCATGATTTCGCTGGCGCCCGGCGTTCTCGATTTCCGGTTGGATGCGCGCCAACACGCCCTGATCCGCCTGGACGATCCGGGCGTTCCCTCTTAGAAATTCATGGTTAGCGTCTTAGGGGGACGCGAGGCTTCTGGAGGGGCAGATGGAATATGTCGATCAGGCGCTCCAATATCTGCGTGACGGGTTCGCTAACATCAATAATCCGCGCGGCCTGCTGATCGCGTTGGTGGCGGTCATCTTCATGGGGTCGTGGCGCCAATGGGTTCCGCTGGCTCTGGTCGCGACCATCGCACATATCGTGATCGAACTGCTGATCCCTGTCCTAGACGGGAGCGGCGGCCAGTTCAGCCTGCCGCCTGATCTGATGGAACAAAGCTTCTGGGTCCGCGCCGGCGTGCTTTTCCTTGGCTATCTGGTGGTGACGGCGGTGTTCTACTTCGTGAAGAGCCTGCTGTTCCGCGGCGGGGCGAAAGCCGCGCACTAGGCGCGCGCATTCAGGTTAACGGAAGCGGCGCCAAACTTGCTGCGTTGAATGGACCCTATGGAGGGGTTCATGCGCGCCATTATTAGCGTCCTAGCTTGGAGCATGTTCGGCCTTAGCGCCGCCAACGCTCAGGAGATCGACCGTACCGAGGCGCCGGGCATGGCGTCCGATCAAGCAAGCCTGCGCTTCGCCGGCATGTGCATGGACATGCGCCATGGCTTGCCAAGACTTGGCGAATATACGCGCGCGCCAATCATTCGTTGGCAGTGCGATGGCGGGCAAAGCAAGAACATGCATCTTGAGAACGGGTCGATCTTTATCGGTACGGAACGCGCATTCCACGTGCGTCCGAGCTGGATCCCGTCGCGCGGTTGCTATGATAATGAAGTGACTTCGGAATCTACGCGCTATGTGTTCCATGTTTGCGCCGGCCGGCAGGCTTTCAGCGTCGACCGTTCGCAGCCGGGCGTCGTCACTTACCATGTCACAGGCCGCGGCGGCGCCAGGGCGCTTATTCCTGGCGCGCCGCTTTACGGCGAACGCATTGAGACGCGCCGCCCATTCAATCGCTTTACGCTCAACGAAGCCGGCGACAGGCTGATGGTGGCCGGCACGAATTTATGCGTCATAGGGCCGTCTGGCGACGCCTCCATGGGCACGCCGCTCTATCTCGATCGCTGCGATGCGCCGGATCAGATCGATCCCGCTATTGCCGATGACGGTGCGGCGCGCGCACGCGTCGAACTTACGAGCCCCTGATGCGCTGCGCCGCATAGAGCGCGATCGCGGCGGCGACGGACACGTTCAAGCTTTCCATGCCCGGCGCGATCGGAATGCGGACACGTTTTTCGCACACTTCCGAAACGCCGGGTCGCAAGCCTTTGCCTTCCGCGCCCAGCACGAACGCTACAGAACGCCCTGGCGTGAGCGCGGCTTCAAGTTCGGCATCGCTCTCACCTTCAAGACCAATGGTGAGATAGCCCCAGCTGCGCAGCTCTTCGACGGTGCGGCCAATATTGCTGACGCGCACATGCGGCACGATCTCGACCGCGCCGGCGGCGGCTTTCGCCAGCGCGCCGGTGAGCGGCGGTGATTTGCGATCCTGCAACACCAAAGCGCGCGCCCCGAACGCAGCGGCGGAGCGAAACATCGCGCCGACATTTTGCGGATCCGTCACACCGTCGAGCACCAGCACCGGCCGACCGTCGAGCGGAGTGCACGCAGCTTCCAATTCCAACGGCGCCAGCGGCGAAGCGCGCACAGCCAAGCCCTGATGCACCGCGCCCGGCGGCAACATGCCGTCTATGGCGTCGGGGGAGAGGATGTGCGCTTCGATCCCTTCGGGCAGGCGCGTCGCGCCGTTGCGCGTCGCCACCACGCGTTCAATGGTGCGGGCCGGATTGGCGAGCGCCGCCAAGCTCGCATGCACGCCCCAAATCCAGGACGGCCCGCCCATTTCCTCCTCGAACTGCCGGCGCGGCAGCCGGTCGGGGGGAATGGCGTTCTGCCGCGGGGAGGGAGGGCGCTTGCTCATGTTTTCACTGAAACTGGAGCGGGCGACGGGAATCGAACCCGTGTCACTAGTTTGGAAGACTAGAGCTCTACCATTGAGCTACGCCCGCGCGTGGGCGCGACCCATAGCGGCAAGCGCGCGCTTCGTCGAGGATCAGCTCGCACAACAGAATCCCTGCCCGGGCCGACTTGCCCCGACCAATCTTGCCGGCTAGAAGCCGCCCTCCGGCGGAAGGGTGGCCGAGTGGTTAATGGCAGCAGACTGTAAATCTGCCCGCGCGAGCGTACGCTGGTTCGAATCCAGCCCCTTCCACCATTTGTCTCTGGGCCGATCCCACTAAAAGGTTTCCAAGACACATTGGGCCAACAGTAAATTGGCCTGGGAAAACTGAGCCGCCCACAGAGATCGTGCCTAAAGAGCCGAATAGCGTCCGTTGTCCCGACGCTCGCTTGCGCTCCACCCAAGATTGCGTAGTCTCACGGCCTGGTGCTTTGCGGGGCATAAATGGGTTGGCTGATATTCTGGCTTGTCGTCATCGCTGTCGTCTGGGGTGTTGTTGACGCCGGCAACAAAGCGAAAATGGCGAAGGCGGAGGAGAATGCTTTCGCTGCGTCGCATAAGGGCTGGGATGTCTATGTGTCGCCCCACTCCCGAACGGTATTGGGCTTAAATCGAGACGCCGACCAAATCGTCCTCGGCCCAATAACGGCTGCCAAACAGTATCCGCTCAGCGCCGTGGCCCAAATCGAAGTTCTCCGAGACGGCGCAAGCGTCACGACCACAGACAGAGGCTCGCAGGCCGCTGGAGCGGCTATCGGTGCGCTGGCATTCGGCGGAATTGGACTGCTGCTCGGCGGTCTCACCGGCTCCAAGAGCAACAAGGCCACGATCCACAGCATCGCCCTCAAAATAATTGTCGATGACCCGAAATCCCCCGTCCATGTGGTGGAGTTTTTCAGGTCGGCCGAAAAGAAGGGCACGGACGCCAGCAGCGAGTTTGTGAAGTCAGCCGCCCAAAAGGTCGATCATTTTCACGCCCTGCTCGTGAACGCTTTGCGAAAGCGTACTGAGGCCGAAGTCCCAAAGACAATCTCCGTCTCAGATGAGGTCGCGAGGTTATGGGAATTGAGGCAAGCGGGGGCGCTTACCGAGGATGAATACAGCCAGCAGAAGCGACTTCTACTTGGGGCGAAGCCGCAAATCGAGTGAGCAAACGAAACCGACAGAGCGACGCATGTTGCGCTCAATGCAGAGCGCTTAAAGCCTCCGCCCGGCCCGCCTGAAGGCGGACCGAGCGGAAGCGCAGCGTCACGGACGCAGCCGCAGGCCGACCATCACATTGGCTGGCGGACCGGCGAAGGCGCCGGTGGTCTCGTAGGTTTCATCCAGCACATTGGCGCCGGCGACATAGACTTGGACGGCGTCGCTGAGCGCCCACGCCGCCGAGGCGCGCACGACATCATAGCTGGGCAGATAGCCGAGCCCGCTGAACACGGCGTCATCGCCATAAAGCCGGTCATAGCGCTCGCCGATTTGCTTCCAGGCAAGTTCGCCGCTGAACGGGCCGTGCTGCACCAGCAGCGCTGTGCTCCAGGCGTTCTCCGGGCGACGCTGCAGCGGCTCGCCGGTCTCGCCATTTTCAGCGTCGGTGTGGACGTACGAAACACGCGCTGTCAGCCACGAGAGCGGACGCGCCTCGGCGCGCAGCTCGGCGGACTGAATGTCGGCCTTGGCGATATTGGCGTTCACGAATGTGGGCGGCGCGCCGGTGATGAGATTATCGACGTCCAGATCGCGATAGACTGCTCTGAACTCCAAACCATCCTCACGCCCGAACGCGCCAAAGCGCGCATTGGCGCCAACTTCCCAGGCGCTGGCTTCTTCCGGATCGAGATCCGGATTGCCGTAAAATGGCGTGTAGCGCTCCGACAAAGTCGGCGCGCGGAAGGACGTGCCGTAAGCGGTGTAGACACGCAGCGCATTCGTGACCGCGTAGGACGCGCCCGCGCGCCAGGTGCTGTGCGTTCCGAAACCGTCCGCATCATCGAGCCGCGCGGCTGCTGTGAAGGTTAGGCTAGCCAGGTCGCCCTGCGCGGTGACGAAGGCGCCCGTACGCTCCTGCTCATCCGCGACGGCGGAAAAGCCGGTGTTGAGATCGACCTCTTCATTCTCCGCAATCAAGCCGGCCACCAGGCCGACATTGCGCAGCGCGCCCATATCGCCCGCTTGCCAATCCAAGGTCAGATCAGCAAAGCGGCGCTCGCCCTCATAGCGTGAGCTGATCCCGCCATTATCGCTCTGCTCGCGCTGTTCTTCGATGCCTCCGCCGGTGAGGCGCACTGAAAGCGCATCGCTCACCCGCCAAGTCGCGCCGACGCGCGCGAGCGTGAGATCGTTTTTCGAGAGTTCGAGATCGGCGTCTTCGATGCGCGTTTCGGAAAAAAAGGGCGGGGGATAATCGAAGGCGTCGAATTCGGCGCTGGCGCGGCGCGCGCGGATGAGTAAATCCAACGCAAAAGCATCGTTTACCTCAAAATCGAATACGCCGGTCAGCGAGGTTGAGCTTGCGCCATCTTCTTCACCCGTATGCGTGGCGAAACGCTCGGGCACGATGTCATGGCCATCGGTCGCATAACCCTCTGCGCTAAGCGCGTAGCGGAAGCGGCCGAGCGTTCCATCCGCGCCTGCGCCGCCCGTCACCGTGCCGAACGAGCCAGCCGCGATGCTCAACTCGGCATTGAGCGCGCCGTCGCGGCCATGGCGCGGCAGCAGGTTGATCACGCCGCCAATGGCGTCGGAGCCATGAACCGCGCTCATCGGTCCCTGCACGATCTCGATACGGGACAGACCGGCGAGGGTGTCCTGGCCCGCGTCGAAGGCGGAGTTCGGCGAAGAGGGGTCGTTGAGGCGCAAGCCGTCAAACAACACCAAGGTGTGGTTTGAATTGGCGCCGCTGGTGAAGATGCTGGTCTGCTGACCGAAGCCGCCGGTTTGCACGACGGCGAGTCCAGGCGTTTCCGCCAGCGCGTCCGCCACGCTGGCGACGCCGCGCGCGCGCACGCTTTCAACATCTATGACGTCGACCTGCGCCGGCACGCGCGCGATCGCCGTCGGCGTTCTGGTTGCGGTGACCACGATCTCGTCTTCGGCCTGGGCGACAGCCGCGCCGTTCAAAGCCGCGAGGGCGGCGGCAGTCAAAAATAAAGTGCGCATGCGCGTCTCCAAAAGAGCGCGCCTGGAGCCTGAGGGCGAGCCGGGTTTGCAGCGTTACGGGGCGCGCACATGCGAGCCTCCCCCCGTGTCGCTGCAACGGAGACTTCCGGTTCGGCTGGACTGGTCCCGGTCCACGAACGAGCGACCGCGCCGGCAGGTCTCCTGGCTCACGGGTCATCACGTTTCCGCCGCCTTCCCGTCCTTGCCCGAAGGGCTTGAACAGTGGCGCTTGGCGGAGCGCTCGCCGCTTACAGTTGCGGGCACAGCCGCGGCTTTGGGGTCGCCCCCGCACCGCGTTCCCTCTTCACGCCCCCGAAAGAATGATCCTTGGGGACGACCGTCGCGTGGGGGCCTCTTATCGCGGGCTGCGGCGTTGTCAAAGCGGATACGGGCTTGACGGGAAAGGCGTGGGGGCTAAAGAGCCCCACTTTATTCCGCTCGCGGCAGGGGCCCGAGCGTTCACGCACGCCTAAGCAAAACGCCGGAGAAACGAGGACCACGATGGCCAAGGAAAAGTTCGAGCGGAATAAGCCGCACTGCAATATCGGCACGATCGGGCACGTGGACCACGGCAAGACGACGCTGACGGCGGCGATCACCATGGTGCTGGCCAAGAAGGGCGGGGCCAAGGCGATGTCGTAC
>JANRIP010000018.1:0-11172 GCA_033764855.1 Hyphomonadaceae bacterium
GCGGGTGGGCGGGGTCTTGCGACAGGGATGGAAGCCGGATGGCCGAGACCCGCGGAGCGCGGCTCGGTGGCGCGAGCCACGACAGCCCGGCCGCCGGCGCAGCCGGCGGGTCGCCCAAACCGATCCACAGCTTATCCACAGACTGCTGGCGCATGATCTCAAGCAGGAGCCAGCCGCCGCAAGCGACCCAAGACGCGCGCGTCAGGGCGGGCGGGTGGGAGTCTCCCGCTGGAAAGCGCTCAAGAGGTAGAATACAGGTATTCTATTGAAAGGAACGGTAAAGAATATATATGTTATGTCCTGTTTGAGGACTTAGAACATATGCCTTCTACCGCTCCCGCCGAAAGCCTGGCGCGCAAGCAGCTAGAGCGCCGTCTCGCGCCTTTGCGCAAGGCGCCCGAGTTCGCGCGCCCGGCGCGCGGCTGGGTCAAGGCCATCCGTGAGGCGCTCGGCATGACCGCTGCCCAATTGGGCGGACGCATCGGCGTCTCTCAATCGCGGATCGCCCGGATCGAACGGGACGAAGCTGAGGACGCCGTCACGCTCGCCACTCTCCGGCGCGTGGCCGAGGGCATGGACTGCACCCTGGTCTATGCCCTGGTCCCGAACGAACCGTTGGACGAGATGTTGAAGGCGCGCGCCCGCGCCCAGGCCGACGCCCAGCTCAAGCGCACGCATCATTCCATGCGGCTGGAGAACCAGGCGCTGGACAAAGGCGACCTTGAGCAGGAGCGCGAGCGGCTCGCCCGGCAAATCCTGGCCGGCGATCCCCGCCGGTTGTGGGACAGCCCATGAGCGACGATCCGCTGTTTGACGGCGATGACGCAGCCAATACGCCCTTGGCGCCAGAGGAGCGTGATGGGCTCATTCCGAGCTACATCACGCTCCGGCGCGAACTAAACGAGGCCGAGCAGGTCAATATCGACCAGGGCGACCGCTGGGCGTTCAACCCGCGTGCGCGTCACGACGTGCTGAGCGAAGATTTCATCAAGGCGCTGCACAAGCGCATGTATGGCGATGTCTGGCGCTGGGCGGGTCAGTTCCGCACCTCCGAGCGCAATATCGGCGTCGAGCCTTGGAAGATCGCGCCCGACCTCCGCATGCTGCTCGACGACGCCAAATACTGGGTCGAGCACCAGACCTATCCGCCCGACGAGATCGCGATCCGCTTCCATCACCGGCTGGTGGCGATCCACCCGTTTCCGAACGGCAATGGCCGCTGCTCGCGCCTCGCCGCCGACCTGCTCGCCCAAAAGCTCGGCAAGCCCCGCTTCACCTGGGGCAGCGCCAACCTGGTCGCCATCGCCGAAACCCGCCGCGCCTATGTCGCCGCGCTGCAAGCGGCGGATCGCGGAGACATTGGGCCGCTAATGGTGTTCTCGCGGAGCTGATGGGGCCGGAACGGCCCCGATTGGGGGGACCAGCAAGTTTCTATGTTTGTTCTCGGCGAATCACGCCTAAATCTGTGGCGATGTCACATGCTCAAAGCGTCGCGGCCTTAAGGGGGCTGCTCGATCCACAAAATGACGCCCGGCCGAACTTCCTGATGGGAGCCGGGGCGTCATTTTCGTCTGGCGTGCCCCTCGCTGCGGAGAGCGTAAGGCGGCTGGCGAAGCAGGTTTATTCGGACCTTGTGCTCGGCCGAAAGACGCTGCCCGAGCACATCAAAACGTCAGAATGGATGAGCTGGCTGCAAGGTCAGTCCTGGTTCTTGCACGGCGATGATCGGCTCGCCGAAAACTTTCCGCTTGTTATCGAACACGCTCTAAAGCCCGAAGCCTATCGTCGGCGCGTGTTGATGGACCTAGTCGCGATCAAAGGGGAGATTGGACCCGGCTATCGCTCATACGCCGAACTGGTATTGCGCGGGCTGGCGGGCACAGCGCTCACCACCAACTTCGATCTCGGCCTGCCCAAGGCGCTTGGCGACAAGCAACCTCATATTCGGCATGTCGCTGAAGTGAACCGCGGCCAAGATGACTTCGCCGAGTTTGGACTCTATTCGCGAGCGCAAATCGTCTGGCTGCACGGCAAGGCCGAGCAATACACGGACCGCAACCTAATCGAGGAGACGCGCGCGCTCGACGCAAAACTGCTTGAGCACGTAAAGCCATTAGTCGATTCCGCGCCGCTCATCGTTGTCGGCTATCGCGGCGCGGAAGCGTCGATCATGCATTCGTTGCTGGGCGAGGAGTCCGATCTAAAGTTTCGCAATGGCATTTACTGGTGCGTACGCGCCGGTGAAACACTCCACCCAAATGTAGATGCTCTAGCGCGCCGCCTCGGTGTCAATTTTCAGAAATTGGAGATCGCCGGCTTCGATGAGTTGATGGGCGATCTCAATAAAGAGCTTGCCGGTGTCCAGCGTTTTGCAGATCCGCCCAGTGCGGCCGTCGCGCAATTCGATGATCAACCAGTTCTAGACGCGACCTGGGCTGACGTCGATGCGGATTTGGCGCTCTCGACGCTCAAGACATATTGCGAAAAGTTGGAGCGCGGCGATCTCTCATCAGGCCAGCTGCGTCCGTTGATGCGCGAACTCGGTTTATTGCTCCATGCCGATGGCGTAGAACGACCAAGCGTCGGCTGCATCCTTTTGTTCGGTCGTCAGCCGGAGCGCTTCTTCCCGCACGCCATCATCTCAGCAACGCTCGACGGCAAGAAGCGACAAGTCCTGCGCGGGAACTTGCTTAGTCAGCAAAACCAAGCGCTCGAATGGCTAGAGCAGGCGGAGGTCAATCCCAGCATCAAAGTCAAAGGCGTGCGCAAGCACGAAACGCGCAAAGCTTATTCAGAGCGGGCGTTGGTCGAGCTTTTGGTGAACATGATCGTCCACCGCGATTATGACGCCAAAGCCGCTGCGACGATCGAGGTAATTCCCAACACGGCCGTGCGGTTCGTGAATCCAAGCACACAAGGTGCGGCCGCGAAGGCGCAGCTAAAGATGGACGCGGATGGCGTATTCACCCCGGTGCCTGAATTCAGCGATCTCAGAAATCGTGCGCTTTGCGACATCTTCTTCGGTATCAGCGCAATGGAACGCGCCGGCACCGGCCTGACCGACGCGGGCGAGCTCTCGCGCAAGCAGGGTGGCGGTGCGTCTTTTGCGTTTCCGCCGGGACGCGACCAGTTTGTCGCCGAGCTGTTCCGACCCGAAGCGTCTGCGGGATCCACCAGCATAGCAAAAGACACGCGCCCAGTTGGAACATACTTCATCAACATGTTGCCGTTCGCGGCGATGCCTCAGACCGTGACCTGGCTGAAAGTGAACGCCGCGTCTTGGAGCGAGCTTGAAGAAAAGGTGCCGATGCATGAAGCGGGCGTGCTCTTGTTCGAAAAATATGCGGGCGTAATCTGGAGTTTTGCACCCACAGCGCTTCTTTCGGCAATATTTGCGCCGGTCTTGATCGCTCCTGCGGAGGAGGTTGCCGTCTCCGACATGGAAAAAGACGCTGACCTCAAACGTAAGCTTTCATGGCTTTTGCGGCGGCATTTCGAGGCGAAGCTTCGGGCCTTCGAGGCGGACGGGCTGGTGCTTGAGCGCGCCAAGAAGCGGCCCGCAAAGCGCGCGTACTTCCAAAGCCTCAATCTAAGAAACAGGCCAATCGTTTATGACACGCCGGCCAAGAAGAACGTCAAACGCGATGTGGTGAAGCGGCGGGGCGACGACGCCAACACTTGGTTCGAGTGTGAGGGCTTCGGCTATGAGATCATAACGCTGGGCGGTGTTTGGGGCGTGCGGATCAAACCGTTCTACATGTTTGCGGGCCGCGACGGCGTGTCCCCGCTGCCGAATTACATGCGCGCTAGCAAGTCGACCAAACGCATCCGCTTCGACCGCAACGCGAATGTCGAAAGCGATCTTGTATTCTGGGGGCGCTATCTCTCTAGCGGCGAACAAACCATCAATATTGGCGATCAGCACACAGGCGATCTCCTCCTGGAAGGCAGCTTCTATTCGGTCGATGTCCAGGAAGGAGGCTTGGTCGATGTCCCTCTCGCTCAAAATAAACGTACTGCCTGAGCCCGAGATCGCGTTCGCCAACGATGAACGCGATGTCGATCCCAAGCGCGGCCTCGCCGAAAAGGGCCCGGCTGACGCGCGGGGCGTGCGCACGATCCGAATTGGTTTGGTCGGGCTCACGGAGGACGTTGAGGCGGCTCGCCGATGGATCGCGGGGCTGCACGCGTTCCGCCCAGCGTTTGAGGGCAATTCCAGTCGTTATCGCAATTGGCCTGGCCTTGAGGCCGCGCTCGGTGCCAAATTCGAGGTCGAAGATCGTTTCGTCCGCGCGATCGAGTCTTCACAATACGATCTCTTGTTCAGAGATGTGCGCACCGGCAAGAATTTCGATCAATTGGTCGAGTTGTTTGAAGGCCGCATCAACAGTCTTTGTGATGACGAGAGGCCCGACTGTATCGTCGTCTGTTTGAAGCCCGAACTCGGCGATCTGCGCATCGCCAATCCGGGATTGACGCCTGAAGAGCGGCGCGCGCTTGAAGTCCTTCGCGCGGAAGAGGAAGACGGGCAGCTTGCGCTGTTTCAGCCGTCGCCGGAGGAACTCCAGGCTGCCGAGGCGTTGCACACGGTTGCCGACGATCTCTTGTTTCGCACCTTCTATCGCGCGCTGAAGGCGCGCGTCATGACGCACACCGAACCTGTGCCAATTCAGGTTCTCAGACGGAGCACGATCGATCAACCAGACGACAAGGGCCAAAGTCACGCGACACGCGCTTGGAACATTGCCGTGTCCATTTATTACAAGGCGCGCGGCGTTCCGTGGCGGCCAGCCGATCTGCCGCGCAATGTCTGCTTCGTCGGTGTTTCTTTTCACCACCTGAAGAAGCGCGGCGGACACCTCGTCTATGCGAGCGTCGCGCAGGCCTATTCGACCGACATCCAGCCTTTCGCCTTGAAGGGCGCAAGTATCGATCACCAGCAACGCCGCGATCGGAGCCCCTATCTCAACGTTGCCCAGTCGCGCCAGCTTATGGAAGACGTGCTCAAGGAATATGAGGCCCGCGCTGGCGTGCTGCCGGATCGCGTCGTGATCCACAAGACCACGACCTACCAACCCGAAGAGGACGAAGGCTTCAGGGCCGCCGCCAAAGACAGAGTGGCCGCTTGCGATCTGATTTGGCTGCGCAGCACGCCGTTTCGGATTGTCCGCAAGGGCATGCAAGAACCATGGCGCGGCACGCTCTGCACCGTCGATGACCAGAGCTATCTTTTCACTGCTGGTTATGTGCCATGGTGGAATGAATATCCTGGCATGCATATCCCAGCGCCCATCGAAATCGGGTCGTCTGGCAAGACAGACATTGAAGGGCGAGCGAAGGAAATCCTTGCTCTTTCAAAAATGAATTGGAATTCAAGCGAAGGGATCGCACGCTTGCCGATCACGCTCCTTTTCGCCAAGCGGGTGGGGGAGCTGATGGCCGAGCTTTCAGACAACGTACCGCCCAACCCGTCATATCGATTTTATATATAGAAGGCGTTCGCAACGCACTGGATGTGTGGGTGCTGGCTTTACCTCAAGACGCGCCAGGGGGAGCGAAGGTAGGTTCAATGGCCAAACGCCGGCGGTATTTCTTCCATAGTTTTCCCCGTCAGCAGCAGGGAGAAACGCAGCAGGCTCACCGCGATCGCGCGCTGAAGATACTGGCCTTGATGATTGAAACGGGTCTCATTCTCGCTCCGGAAGTTGTCAGTTGGGATACGAGCGGCCTTGGACATAGAGGGCAGACTCTTGATCTGCTGCAGCGACGTGCCTGCTTCACCGAATTGTCTCGGTCCGAGCTCCGGCCACACATGGCGGCGTTCGGTCCGATTTCTCTGAGATTTGATATCGCGGCGCTCCGCGGTGTGGGGCTCATGCCGGTTCAGTATGCACCGCAGGCGGTGGGGGAGACTCTACTCGCCCGGATCAATTTGTTTATGGCTTCCGCCCAGGTTGCTCACAGGTCTCCGGATACCCTGAAGGTCGTCGATTCGGCCCCAATATGAGCATCATAGCATCCCGAGACCATTAGGAAACTCCGGGTTGAACTGGGGGCCAGGCAGGGGTGCTGACGTCGCCAAAGCGACGCCAGCGACCAGGTTTTCACGCCGCCTCGGCGGTTTCGGCCATGCCCTTGGAACGGACATGGCCTTCGCCCGGATCGACGGCGACGAACACCTTGCCGGTCCATTTGCCGGAAGCCTTGTCCTTCCAACGGTCGTGGCGGAGCTGACCGGTGATCTCTGCGATGACGCCGGCGCGCATCGCCTTGGCTGCGGCTGCCGCCTTCGGGCAATTGATCTCGACGGTGAAGCGGTCGGCGCGTTCGCCGCTTGGCGCTTCGACCCAGAGCGAGACGATTTCGATCGAGCCATTGCGGACTTCGATGGTGCGGATCTTCGGCGTATCGACGAGTTTGCCGAGAAGAGTGACGCGGTTGGTCATGAGAAGAACTCCAATAAGCGTTCCCGGCTGATCCCGGGGCCGCGGGGCTCGCCCGCGACGGCGCTTAAAGCGCCCGGCTATTGAGGCGGGCCGCGCAAGGTGAAAATGGTGGGGCCCGCGTTCGCGCGCTACGCGCGGACCGATAGCCCGCGCGAGCGGGGCGGGGAGACGATTTTCGCCTTGCGCGGCGCGCCGGCCGGGCGGTCATGGCGACGGCGTGGGCGAGCCCCGTGCCGGCTGGTCGGCGGGATGGCGGGAATTCAGCGGTGCGACTAACCTTCACGACGACTCATGAGTGATGCTGACGATGTTCCCGAAGTCGCCGAAAGGCGGGTATGCGCTGGCTGTGTCGGCGAAGCCTATTTGAAGGCTGAGATCGAGCGAACTGGCGAGGTGACGGAGTGCTATTATTGCGGGGAAGACGAAGACAGCACGATCACGATTGAAGAGTTGGCTGGTCGCGTTGAGACTGCCCTTGAGCATCATTACGAGCGCACCTCTTCCGAGCCCGAAGGCATTGAGTATCTGCTCCAAAAGGAGGGGCGCTGGAGCAGACACGGCGATCAGATTGTCGACGTGATCGGCGAGATGGCGGGGATAGAGCCAGAGCCGGCCGAAGACGTTCGCAGCCTGCTGGAGGATCAGAACTACGACAAGCATGCCGCGGAGATCGGCGAAGAAAACCCGTTCGACGAGGAAGCGCACTACGAACGCGCCATCTCGGAGTGCAACGAATACCAGGCCGATTGGCAGAGCCTAGTAGCCAGCCTTGAGCAATCGTCACGCTTCTTCAGCCGCGCGGCACACGCCACGCTCACCTCCATCTTCCAGGGTTTGGACGAGCTGCGTACGCGGGACGGGAAGAGCGTGGTTGTTGCGGCCGGGCCGGGTTGCGATCTCCGCGCCATCTACCGGGCGCGCGTTTTCCCAGACCATGACACACTCAGCGACGCGCTGCTTCGGCCAGAAACCGAACTTGGACCGCCGCCGTCGCGCAGGGCCGCGGCCGGGAGGATGAACCCGCATGGCATCTCCGTGTTTTACGGCGCCATCGACGAGAAGATCGCCTGCGCCGAAGTGAGGCCGGCCGTCGGCAGCATGATCGCGTCCGCGAAATTCGAGATCATTCGTTCCGTCCGTTTGCTGGATGTCTCCGCTCTGCAGAATGTCCTCGTCACCGGGAGCGTGTTCGACGGAGCGTACCGCCAGCGCTTGGAGCACGGATCGTTCATGCGCATTCTGAGCAACCGCATCGGCGTCGCAGTGCTGCCGACCGACGAACCGTTCCAATATCTCGCAACGCAGGCTATCGCCGAGTTCTTGTCGGAGTTCGCTGAGAACCAAATCGACGGCTTGCTGTTCCGCTCCGCGCAGGCGGCAGCCGAGACAGGCAACGTGGTCCTTTTCCACCGCGCATCGCGCGTGGAAGCGATCGAGCGACCGCAAGGGACGGAATTCCGTGTCAATGACGGGTATCCGGACGAAGAAGACTACGTGCGCCAGTATACGGTGTGGGAGGATCGGCCGGCGGCGGAAGAGAAGAAGCAGGATGATGACTTTTTCGGCGTGGATTTCTCACGCATTCTGGAGCGGCAGACTCATGCCGATCGCGACGCGCGCCCGCCAACGCTGCGCATCGATGTCGACAGTGTCGTGGTGCACGAGGTCGAGGCGGTCGAGATCAAGACACAATCGTATCCGGTGACCCGGCGCGTGCACCAAGCCACGAAAGCAACGTCGACCCCGCCTGGAGGGAAGGGAGGCGGGTTCAAGTCTGGTTGAAGTGTGACGGTCTGATGCTACAACGCCTCGCGGATGACGTTTTTGTAAGTTACTGAAATATATATAAATATGGCCTCATTTGGTTGCTTTTGGAAAAGCCGGGCGCGAGGCCATAGATAAGATGTTATAAATAGAGCAGTGTGACATCGAACATGGCTCATGGATATTCCGCATTGGCTACGCAAACGCGGGCCGTCTCTCACATCTGACCTTATCGCAGCGTTGGTGGACAGCGGCGTCAACGCTGCTGCGGCGCGACAGCGCGTCAATCGCGCGCGCGGCGAGGTCAAGCGTCTCGCTGGGCTGCGCTTCGCCAAGAACGCGCGCTTTATTTATCTCGATGAGCAGTACGCGACTGAAGAATTCTGGCGCGCCCTGGAGCGCGCGTTTCGAACGCATGGGCAGGCGTATTGGACAGCGCTCACCAACCTGAAGGCGCGCGGGGGGCTCTGCCCCGCGAAGATGTTTGATCGTGTCGCGAGTGCGCCGCTCAATCGGCGTGGTCAACTGTCCCCGCAAAGAATCTATGATCGGCTGCACGCGGTGCGCCTGTTGCACCGCGTGCGAACTGAGGATCGGCAGTCTTTTGTCGAGCTCTGGCCGGATTTCTATCACAAGGCCTCGCTCGCGCATGTTCGCGCGACATTGCTGGCCGAGCAGATCGTGTTGATCGGCGTGCGCGACTGGGCGCGTCGGCTCGGCTTGGGAAGCCACAACGCGTTCAAGCTGCGCGATGCAAATCCCCAGGTCTCCAGCCTAGTGTGGGATCTGAGTGCGCCGTCGTTTGCTCGGCCGTTTGCGCAGCGAAGCGAAGGCTCGATCAAGCCCGGCTTCATCGTGTGCGACGTTAATTTCACAGGGATTATCAACGAAGACGAGATATCGGCTTTCATCCGCAAGCACGATCTGGCCTCGGCCCCGGCGCGCGTCGCGCCGATTTTCCCGATGTACGTGGGCGAGATATTCTCAGAAGCCGCATTCGCGCGCGCAAGGTCAGCAGGGATAACCGCCGTCACCGTTGGCGATCTGCTCGGGAAGGACATAGCCAAGGGACTTCGCGATCTGATCGACCTCCTTTCAGATCAGGGTGCGACCGCGTCGGCTAACCCCGAACATCTTCATCATGTAATGGAGCAGCTCACAGCGATTCAGGGCGCGTCCCAAAATGTGCGCGCGGCGCTGTTCGAACTCGTGATCGGCGCTCTCATCAAGGACGTGGAAGGCGGTTACCTGCAGACAGGCGTGTCGCGAAAACAAGGTCGCGACGGCCCGGCGTTCGAGCTCGACGTTCTCTTAACAACGGACCCGCCGAAGCCCGTCTACATCATCGAGTGTAAAGCTAAACTGGCCGGCGCTCAGGTCAGTCTGCAGGACGTCGAGCGTTGGTACGAGGACCGCGTGCCGACCATTGCGGATTTTCTTGGCGCGGATCGGCAATTCCTCGGACGCAAATTTCGCTTTGAACTCTGGACCAACGGCAACCTCCATCCGGCGGCCGCTGAATATCTGGCGGCGCAGCAGACGGCGTACGGCCGCTACAGCGTAGGCTGGAAGGATGGGGCGGTGCTCAGGGCGTATGCGCGGGCGGCGCCGACGGCGACCATCCGCAAAACGCTCAACGAGCACTATTTTACTCACTCGCTAAAGCCGCGATCGCAAAAGCCAACAGAAGCCGATTAGCGGCCCCGTCGCGGCGCATCACGTCCAGGCCAGGGCCGGTTCCGATATTGGCCCCGCCTTGTCCAGAATCCAATCTACGGCGGTCTGCGCCTGCGCTGCCGCCGCCAAGAAGGCGCGCTTGTCGTCCTTCAGCAGTTTCATCCAGTGACCGACGTAAGAGGCATGATCGCTGAGATGATCTGGCGGCAGTCCCAAATGCGCGCCGAGGATTGATGCGCCGATCTCTGCGACAAGCTCTTCTGCGGCCAGCGCATGCGCGCTGAAGCGCTTCGACATATCCCGCCCAACACGGTGCGCGGCGCCAGTGGCGTGGACCGCTTCATGGTTCAACGTCGCGGCATAATGGTCGGCGGAATCGAACGCCGCCAACGGTGGCATGCCGATCAAGTCTTTGGATGGGATATAGCAGGCGATGTCCTGCGTCAGGATACGCTTGATGTCGAGCTTGGCGAACCAGGCCTCATGCGTGGCGATAGGCAAGATGTGGGCGTCGGTCGCGGCGGGAAAGAAGCGCTCGGGCAGACCTTCGATTTGTTCGGCGTTGAACGCCGTGAAGAACTTGAGGAAACGAAAGCTGTCTTCGACCCTTTCGCCGGCGCCGTTGTCGCGCGTCTTCTTGGCCTGGCCATAATAGACCACAAGCTCGCCGCGCTCGCCTTTGCGCACATGCGCGCCGTGCTGATTGGCTTGGCGGAGCGTGAGCCAGTAGGGAGACGAATACCCCTTCGCCACAGCCGCGCTCCACAACATGATGATGTTCACGCCGCGATAATTTTCGCCGGTGGCGCGGCGCGGAAGTGCAAGGCCGGTGCGTGCGCCGTCCCACGGCTTGCGCCAGGGCATGACGCCGCGCTCCAGTTCGGTGAGTATCTTCGTGGTGATCTCAAGCGCGATGTCGCGGCGTTGGCTGTCGAGCTTTGTATGAATGTTCATGAGCAGATGCTCCAAAATGACAGCGCCGCCGGTGTTGCCGGCGGCGCGTGAAAGGGACTGGTGGCGTTGGCTTAGGCGGCGTCAGCTTGCGCGATCGCTGCGCGACCTGTGGACGTGACCGCAAACACGCCGCTTCGTGGCGGCGTGATCAGCACATCCGGAAGCCAATCCTTGAGTTGTCGTTGCGCAACGCGGGCGAGGTCGGCGCGCTTCATCTTTGTCAGCGCTGCAAGCTTTGGCTTGCGGGCCTTCTCGGAGAGCTTCGCCATCGCCGGGGCGGCGCTGATGGCGTCAACGGTGTAGGCCTTGGGCGCCTTTTCCCAGAACTCGG
>JANRIP010000026.1:0-1673 GCA_033764855.1 Hyphomonadaceae bacterium
AGAACGGCCAGCCGCCCCACAGCACGACAGGGCTCGCCAGCGCGAACTGCAGCCAACCATTCCAAGCTGGCGGCACGAAACCATCGATACCAAGGAAGTGGCGGCCCATTTCGAGCGCTAACACCGGCAATGCGAGCGCAGCGCCGATCCAGAAGCGGCGCGTCATGTCGATCAGTTCCGGATTGGGTCCGGCGTCCGCGCTTGGCATCATCGGCTCAAGCGCCATGCCGCAGATTGGGCATGAGCCTGGACCGGCGCGCACGATTTCAGGATGCATCGGGCAAGTCCACTTCGACCCCGCCGGAACGGTGTTGAGATCGACGCTAGGCGCCCCGTGCACCCTATGTCCGTGCCCATGGCAAGAAGCGCCGGTGCTCGCTACGGCGGGTTGCGCGCAGCAAGCATGCGCTTCAGCGGGTTTTGTGTATTTCGTCGGGTCAGCCTCGAACTTGGCCTTGCAGCCAGCGCTGCAGAACAACACCTCTTGGCCCGCGTGCATGAGCCGATGCGGCGTATCAGGCTTAGGCGTCATGCCGCAGACGGGATCGCGCGGCGCGCTATCGGCGCCTGCATGGCTCTTATGATCGTGGCTGTGGTCGTGGGTGTTCATAGCTGACTAACGCGAGCGCTCGCGCTCCTGGTTTGACTTGAAAAGCAATCTGCACCTTCCCACAATGGGAAGGTCAACGGGAAAAATTCACGAGCGAATTCAAAATGAACATCAGCATGGCCGCCGAGCAATCGGGCGTATCGGCGAAGATGATCCGCTATTATGAGAGCATAGGCCTCATTGAAGCGGCCGACCGTCGCGACAACGGTTATCGCGACTATGGCGACACGGAAGTCGCGATGCTCCAGTTCGTCCGGCGGACCAGGGATTTGGGTTTCTCGCTTGACGAGGTCGCCTCGTTGCTGACGCTTTGGCGCAACCGGCGCCGGTCCTCGCGCGAGGTGCGCCGCCTTGCTGAAAAGCACCTGGCCGACATCGACGCCCGCATAGCGGACATGCGAGCGGTGTCGCGGACGCTGAAGCGGCTCGTCCATGCCTGCCACGGCGACGATCGTCCCGAGTGCCCGATCCTTGACGACCTTGCCGCCACGCCGGCGACGACCACGACCAAACACACACGCCAGCCAAGGCGGACTAGGAAGGCGAAATGAAGTCTCGAAGTCGCTCATGCAGCCCGGCCTCCAATGCCTTGATTTCCGTTCGCACGGCCCTTGCGTAGTGAACGCGCATATTGATCAGTCGGTCGCACTGCAAAATGAGCGCGCGATGGTCCATGTGCTCGATGTCATGAATGAACTCGCCGAGCCCCGCGGCGCGCATCAAATCATTGTTCATCGGCCCATAACTGATCGAGAGCACGGGGCGGCGCATTTTGAGGGCCGCAATCTGCACATGGTAACGTGACGCCACGACCACATCAGTGTCGTCGACCACACTCAAGATGTCTTGATATGAGCGGACTTGACGCTCCGCATCGCTCATCAGCGCATAGCCTAAGCGTGCTTCAAGATCGCCGACGGCGATGAGATCGGTTGGCCGCTGACCGATCAGAATGCGAACCTTGTGCCCCTTGAATTTCAGCCATTCGATGAGATGGGCCATGCTTTCGATGTAGGCGCGATAGACCTTTTCGTTGGTGCGCCAGCCTCGATAGTTCATGACC
>JANRIP010000029.1:0-35208 GCA_033764855.1 Hyphomonadaceae bacterium
CGCGCGACATTCAATTGCGTCCCTATAGAGAAGACCGGAACCGATGAAGGTTCCGGCCGATCTCGTGCCGCAGAAAGTGGTGGCGGACGATCTCTGCGTGAGCCTCGCCACGCTCTGGCGCGCGCGCCGCAGCAATCTTCCGGGTTTTCCCGCGCCGGTCATCGTCCGCAACATGGTGTTCTGGCGCAAAGCCGATCTCGGCAAGCTTGAAGATGCGCTCCTGCAATTCGAAGGACGCGGCAAGTTCGAGCGGGAGCGCGAACGCTCCAAACGCATCGCCGTTATGACGAAAGCGCGTCCTCAGCCCAAACGCATCAAGCGCGCGCGCCGTCCTGACGAACGGCAGCGCGACCTTTTCTAACCAGTCCATGCTCCCATGTTCGACCTCGGCCCGAGCAGGGCGCGAGGTCGAATGAAGTAGGGACGTGGCTCCCACGTCCCGACACCTTCAACGCCGCCATCGCGCGCAGCCGGCGTCAAGGGCGCAAGAGCGATAGCGTCCCTTGACGCGGGCGAGCACGATGGCACGCGGTATGATCTCAAGGTTGTTCCGCATCGAGCGCAGTCAGTGCCTGCGCGACGCGCTCGCATAGACCTGAATGGGAAACTGGATCAGCGAGTGCGGCCACGCCCGAGAGCGCTAGCGTCTTTTGTGCGGGTAAGGCCTTTTCCAACACCACATAGAATTGCCATTGCCCGGGCTCGCGGTGATCGGCGGTGGAGTCGGCGACTGGGTGATACGCGAACACATAGATATCGGCGTTCCGTCCAACGCCATCCACCCAGGCTGCGCCATCCACATATTCGCCGGTGCGTGCGGCGATGTCGAACGACGCCTTGCTGATGCGTCTTGAGTCCGCGTTCCAGGTTTGCAGCGCTGCCGATTGCTTCACCTCCAAACGCGCGCCTCCGTGGTGTCGGAAATCGCATGAGGCGTAGTCGGCAGCGCACCAAGTCCAATCGGGCTCTAAGGCTTCGGCGACGATGACCTCCGCGAGCATCGAGCGCTGCACATTGGTGACTAAGGGTTTGCCGAAGGCCGCGTCAGCGGCGCGCGCGACGATCTCCTCCTTGGTCTTAATCGGGGCGCGCGACGGCGCGGGCTCACCGACCGCGACAACCATGCCGCTGTGGTCGGAGAGATTTGGCTTGTCCGCAGGCCAAGCGGCGACGACGGAGGTCTTGTTCTTCCACGCCGCAGGTAAGGCGATGTGATCGATGGGCGGATAGGGCAACCAACCTTTGGGAAACACATCTGGCGCCGTCGCGCAGTAAAGATCGCAACTTTCGAGGCCGCTCTTGAGCGCAGCGATTCCCGCCTTAGTGCCGTAATAAGCCCCGGTGCCGAGATCGGTGTTGTAATCGCCGGCGATACAGAGCGCCGCGTCGGCGTGAAGGTCGCGTAGCTTTAGCCATTCCGCGCACTGTTGGGCGATGACGCGATGGTGCTCGGACCAATCGAACTTTTCGCGGTCGCCCTTCCAAGGCAACACGGTGCCGTACACCAGCATGCTCGTATCGCCGCCGAGATCGAGGAGGGCTGCGATTGTGCGCTCCTTGTCGGCTTCCGGTAAATCGACTTGCCGCAAAATCGGGTAACGGCTCCAGATCGACACCCATCGGCTGCCGGGGCGAATGCCCGACCAATTCTTCGGCCGCGGCGCCGAATGAGCGGCGAAGGAGCAGCCCGGCGGGACGAGCGCGTCATGGGTCTCGGTAAGCACCCAAATATCGGCTGGGTGTTCGGCGAGTTTTGCGTGAAGCGCGTCGAGGCGTTTTTCGTAGGCGTATTCAACATTCCAAGTGCCGATCCGCATGAGGCTTCCTAGCTGTGGTCTTCTGGAATCCAGGGCGATCGGAAGGTCTCGAAATCCGCTGGCTCAAGGTTCATTTCCGCCGCACGGTCGAGCGTCGTCAACGCGGCCTGGATCGCTTTATGGTCAGGCCCCCATTTCGGCCGACAGGCGGCGAGCATGCGCTCCAGCCGCCATCGGTATGGGCGCAGACTCTCAAAGTGCTGAATTGCGAAACGAAGCATATCATGGTTGTTCCGCATTCGTTCCGGACCAGTCAAGCCGGACGTTTTCACATTGGTTACAAAAGCTAGGTGCTTGAACGGAACTACCTAGGAAATGTAACATGGGGTCCATGACCACGCCAAGTCACCGAGACCGCGCCATCAACCTCGTCCGCCGGCAGGGTGTCGTACGCACGCGTGAGTTTGACGCCATCGGCGTGCCGCGCGTCTATCTGCGCCGTCTGCAAGAAGAGGGGCTGCTGATCCAACCCTCACGCGGTCTCTACCAACTCGCCGGTGCCGATCTGTCAGTCGCGCATAGCCTGGCTGAAGCATCGAAGGCGGCGCCGAGCGGCATTATTGGCCTGCTGTCGGCGCTACAATTTCACGAGCTGACCACCCAGACGCCGCACGCGGTCTGGATGCTGATGCCATCGAAGGCATGGGCGCCGACCAAGCCGCCCGTCAAACTCAAGATTATTCGCGCCAGCGGGGCTGCGCTGACGATGGGCGTCAAACACCATCGTATCGATGGGGTGTCGGTGCCGATCACGACGCCCGCAAAAACCGTCGCCGATTGTTTCAAACACCGCTCGAAGGTTGGGCTCGACGTCGCGATCGAAGCGCTGCGCGACGCGCTTAGAACAAAACGCACAAGCGCTGACGACATTTGGCGCGCCGCGACCGCCGACCGTGTCGTCACAGTGATGCGCCCCTACCTTGAGCAAGGGCTATGACGCGTCCCCCGCTCAAGAATGTCGGCGCGTCGGTGCGCACGCGTCTGACCGATCAGGCTCGCGCGCGCGGCGACAATGCGCAATTGCTGATGCTGCGCTTCGCCATCGAACGCTTGCTCTATCGCCTGGCGCAAAGCGCGTATCGCGATCAATTCGTGCTTAAGGGCGCTATGCTGTTTTCGCTGTGGGCGCCGGTCCCGTATCGCAGCACTGGCGACCTCGATCTTTTGGGGCAGGGCGATCCGGCGCCCACGCGCATGGCTGCGATCTTCAAGGCAGTCTGCGTCGAGCCCGTCCCTGACGACGGCCTGAGCTTCGATGCCGGCAGCGTCAAAGCCGAGAGCGCCCGCGACGAAGAAGAATATACCGGCGTCCGTATCACGCTGGTCGCCACGTTGGCCGGCGCAAAATTGCCGATCCAGATCGATATTGGCTTTGGCGACGCGGTGACGCCGGGGGCGCGCGACATCGACTATCCATCGCTGCTCGACTTTCCGACCGCCGCGCTCAAAGCCTACCCGCCAGAAACGGTGGTCGCCGAAAAGCTCGAAGCGCTGGTGTCGCTTGGCATGCGTAATAGCCGGATGAAGGACTTCTTCGATCTCTGGGTCATCGCCCGGACGTTTGCGTTCGACGGGCAAATACTGAGCCAGGCGGTCACCACGACGTTTCATCGCCGCCAGACGCCGATGCCGGACGAAACGCCGCTCGCGCTCACGGACGCGTTCGCGCAGGATGCCGGCAAGCAAGCGCAATGGCGCGCCTTCCTAAATCGCACCACGCTGGCGCTCGCGCCCGAACCCTTGCCCGAGCTCGTCGCGTTCATCGCAACATTCGCCATGCCGCTTCTGAGCCAGTCCGATGCGGTGGTTGGTCAGCATTGGGCTGCCGGCGGGCCTTGGGACGCGCAATGATCGAATTGATGGTAGTGTTTTAGTTCGAAATCTGCCCTTGCGGCCTGTCGGGAATGGCCGGTCAGGAGCGTGCTCCGGCCTCTTCGAAACCTCGTTACGCTCGGCAGAAATTGGCCCGAAACTGCCCTTCGGCTTTGGACGTCAGCGTTGGCGGAAAGGCTCTGTCTGTGCATGAGGCAGGCGGCATGCAAGACTGAGGCGGCTATGCGAGGCCATTCTATTGAATGTTTCGACGGCCGACGGGGAGCAAGTCCTCACTGAGTACTCTGCTTCTATCCTACGGGCGACCTCTGCTCTGACCGGCGCAGGGGATCGCGCGGGCGCGCTGGCTTACGTGATCGCCGCGCTTCGGCGCGATGGGTTCAAGCGGCTTGAGTGTCTACCGGAGGGGGAAGGGCGCGAGAATTACCTGATCCTCCAAGTGCGTGACATTCTCGCGGCTCAAATTCCAGATTTGCTTCGATCGGCGCCGGAAAAGGGATGGGCTCGTTTCGAGCGTGTTTTTCGCAAAGATGTCGAACGTCGGATTGCATCGCGGGCGCGGGGCGAGAGCGCAGCGGACTGGGCCGATCTCTACCAGAACGTCGTTCTTCGGTTGGTCGAGGGTGAATACAGGCGGTTGAAGGCCTACAAAGGCGCGGGTTCGTATACGGGCTTTACATTGCGGGTCGTCGACAACCTCATTGTGGACGTGCAGCGTGCGAAGTCGGGTCGTCTGCGATTGCCGGCGACGGTCAAGGCGATGCAAGAATTGGAGCAAGCCGTGTTTAGGCTGCTCGCTTGGCGCGGCGTACGTGATCGCCGCAGCGATGTGATGGGCGCGCTTCCAATTGGCATCGAGGCCGATGGCGCAGATTTAGACGCAGCCATAGCCCGTGTGCGCGCCGCCGCCGCCGAAGAGCGGCAACGCTTGGCCTTGCGGCCGAAATTCGTGCCATGGACCGAAGCGGCGTCAAGCCAGAGCGTTGAAGCAGATCAGGACGAAGACCAATACGGCGCGTTTTTGCGATTGCTGTACGATCTCAGGCCAAGCCTCACCGAGCAGCAGCAAATCTACCTGGACCTCGTGCTCGACGCCGCGCTCCCGCCGCGCGCCATAGCAGATCACATGGGCGTGCCCGTCCAGGAGGTTTATCGCTTGGGGGAGCAGATCATCCGCCTGGGCAAAGCCCGCCTCCGCCAGATCGCAGAGGTGGGCGGCGCCTAGTTTTGCGGAAAACCACAGCCGCGTCCGTCTTAGAGATCAGGAGGAAGTTTCCGCATGAGCGAACGCTTGGAAAAGCTGTTCGACGAGGTCTTTGGCGCGCGCGGGGACGCCGCTGGCTGCGCCGCGCCGATGGGGCCAGACGAGGAAATTGCGTTGAGAGCCCGCTACTTGGCGGGCGCTTTGGGAGGCGCCGAACGGGAACGGTTCGAGAAGCGACTAGCCGATGATGACGGCGCGCTTGGCGAATTGGAGGCGGCGAGGGCGTTTCTCGCGGAGGCGGACGGCGTCCGCGCCGCCGAACATCAAACGGTGTTGCAATGGCGCCCGCGCGCGCAGCGTTTGGCCCTTGCTGTTGGCGCGGCTATCGCCGCATGCCTCGTCATCTTTGTGGCGATTCAAGCTTTGCCGCGTGGTCAGAGCACGATCGTTGTCGCGAGTGATGCGCCGCGCGAACAGATTGCGGCAGCCGCACCCGTCAATGGTCCCGCGCCCATAACCCAAGACGTGCGTGCGCCGCGCCGGCCGCAGCAAGTCGCCAGCGAAGAGCGGCCAATGGATCAGGCCGCGATTGACGCGATGGTTGCGGCGCGTCTGAGAGAAGTGCAGGCGTCCATGCCTCCTCGCGAGCAGCAAGACGCAACGCCAGGGGTCATGCAAGTTTCGGCGGAAGACAGCAGTCAAGAAGCTTGTCCGGCAAGTAACATGCAGGCGCAGCCCAATCGCCAACCGCATCGCCGCTGCAACCCTGGAACGCCGCTGGCGCCCGCGCTTCAGTCCGCCGAACCCGGTGCATCGCAAACTCATCCAGCAGGGGGCCACAACAATGCTTGACCGCGTCGTTGCGCAGGCCGCAATCTCCGAGGGTATGCGCGTTAATCGTGCAGGTCGGACTGCGGCAGCATGCATCCTGGTGCTGACACTTGCGCCACTTTCACCCGCCCACGCGCAATCGGCCGCCGAATATCGTGCATGGCTTGAGTGGTGCGCCTCCGTTGGAGGCACGGCAAACGGTGACGCCAACAATCCCGTGTGTACGCCGGGGGGAGGTTCATCCAGCGGACAAAACCAATACTACAACGGACCCGGCATCGTCGAGATCATTCAGAACATGGCGGAGCGGAGCCGTAATGCACGGCTCAATCGCGCCACAGAAATCAACAACCAAGGCGTTGTCCAGTACAACGCCGGCAATTACGCCGCCGCGTTGCCGCTCTACCGCCAGGCATTCGAGATCAACCCGAACAGTGCGGTCATTCGCATCAACGTGATGATGGCGATCAATGGGGTTGCATATCAAGATCTGCAAACCGCGCGCAGTGCTCGAGACCTTAATGCGCTTGATCGGATTGAAAGGTCTCTCCACGAGGTCGATCGGCTCAATACCGGCGATGTGGCGTCACATCCCGACCACCCCACAGTCATGAATGTTCTCGCGCGTTTGCGCGCGGACATCGCCTGGGCGCGCCAAGAGGAAGCGCGCGCCAGACAATACCAAAGCCAACTCGCTGACGCGAGCCGCCGGATCGCATCGATCACGGAAGACCTGAGTGCTTCGCTGGCGCAAAATGAGTCCAATGCGCGTCGCGATCGCGCATCGCCGCTTGGTTTTGGTGATCCATCTCAAGCAGCCCCGCCGGCCGCCACACTGCCAAACACAGATACTTCAGTCGTGGATGCGCGTGGCCCAATCGGACGACAATACAGCGAGCTCCCGCGATTGGAGGAGGTCGAGAACTCACCCGGGCGTGAAGCTTGGCTGCGCGGCATGGATGCGATCGCAAATAGCGACTACGAACTGGCGGCAGCGTGGTTCGGAACGGCGCTGCAGAGAGATCCAACCAACGCAGCGCTTGCCCGCGGCCTCGATGGAACAACATTCGTGCGGGACCAGCGCCGCCTCCGCGCAGCGGGTTTCGCGAACGGCCAAGGCTCAACCCAAATCGTGGCGCCGGACGCGGCAGACATCAGCTTGCTGTTCGCTGACAGCGCCGCGACGCGCGCGCAGATCGATCCTAGGCTGGTGCCGACCGAGGCCGATGCGCGGCTGCTCGCCGAGGCGCCTACGCAGCCCATCGATCCCAGGCTCATCCCGACCGATGCCGACGCAAGGCTTCTGTTCGATCAGACGAGCCAATCCATTGGCGACCTCTACGCAGCCTACACAGCAGAAATGGTGGCACGTCAGGCGACATCTGGAGATGCAGCGACAAACGCGCGCCGCGCGTTCGCGCGAGACATGGCGGGACAGGCCTTGGTGCGGCTCAGCGAGTCCGGCGCTGATCAGACCGCCGCTGTCTCCGACGCAGTGGCGATGCTCGACATTGCTGCGCGCCAAGCGCCGGAAGTCCCGAACTATGCGGCAGCGCGCGATGCTTTGCGGCAAGTGGCGCGGTATCGCACTGAGCGAACGACAGCCAATTCTTCACAGCTTAGCTCGGCTGAGCGGCCGAACGGACCGAACAACTGAGCGCTTGAGGGGGAATGACGATGAGCAAGCGAACTTGGACGGTGCGCGCCTGCCTTGGCGCTTTGACGGGTGCGCTCGTCATTGCATGGAGCCCAGCCGCCGATGCGCAATCGACGAGATGTGAAATTCCACGCGCCGCGCGCGATATCTGGCGCTGCGAGAACGGCTTCGTCATTGGCCCGGAGAATGTGATCATCCGGTTGCCGGTTCCAGAGACTGATCCCGAGGCGCTCTACAATGCAGGCATCGAAGCGGCGGGCCGCGAAGACTGGCGCGTCGCCATCGCCTACTTCACCGCCGCGCATCAGCGCGCTCACCTTGTGCCGCGTTATATGTACAATCTCGGTCTTGCGCATGCGCGAGCGGGGAACGAAGCGGCGGCAATTGCATGGTTGTCAACTTACCTTGTTGCGGAGCCCAACGCGCCCAATCGCGTGGCAATTTGGGCGCAGGTCACGGAGCTTGAGGCGACCGCAGCACGCAAAATCGATTTGCTTAATGAACGAGCGGAATCAGCAGCGCCACTCATCCCAAATGTGGCAACCAGCCAATACGACCAAGTTGGCGCGAGATCGACAGCCTTGATGTCTCTCGCATCGGGGGCAGCGCAGTCCGACGATTGGGTGCGTGCCCGGCGGCTGCTCGAAGCAAGTAACGCTCTCAGCCTGACGCAGCCGCCGCCGGCCAGCCGCTTAGAAGAGCTTCGCTCTTTGGCCAGGGGCGTGGCGCTCATGGACAACGATCTTGCGCGTGCTGAGTCTCTCTCGCGCGAGATTCAGTCGACCTACTTGGACTCAACCACCCAAGCCATGTTCGCGACACTTAGAGATGGCGGACTGAACATCAATCTTTGCCAGAGCTACCTGTTGGAGGCGTTTCTTACGCGATACATCTGCGCAAGAACGTGGGCTTGGGGCGATCCGAACACTGTGGCCCTGTGGGACGTGCTGCGGACGGGGGATCGCGCTCGGGTTCTTGCGCACTTGCAGCAGCGAGACAACTGGCGGGAAAACCCAGCTGCACTTGTGCTCACTGGGCGTCATCAGGATGCGTACAATTTGCTAGTGAGAGCGGACTCTGCCGGTTTCTCAGGAAACAACGGGGAGGTGAGTGCTGCGTTTGTCGCCGAGGTACTGTTGCGAGTTGGAGACGCCTCTCGTGCAGAGAGATTTTCTCAGCTCGCGGATCGGTCGGTGCGTAGGAGAAGTGCCGCCAACGGCGGTACCGAGTACGTGTATTCAGGGTGGTTCGCAGCGCGCGCGCGCGCGTTGTTGATGGCTGAACGCGGAGAGATCCATCAGGCGAACGAATTCTTGCAAACCTACCATAGTCAACGCTTGGGAAATTGGTCGTTCCTGATGGAGACCTACACGCCGGATTCGCTTTGGCCGCACGTGCGCCACGATGGAACGCTGGTAATCATCGAGTATCTCATTGATCGCGGTCGTGTTGAGGAGGCGCTCAGGCTGACGTCCGAATTGGACTCGTTGCGACGCTCGCTGCTCCTGGATCAACTCTCGGTGGAAATGGCGGAGGGGCGCATCCAAGCCGCTCATCGCCCGGCTTTGAATGCCGCTGTTGCGGGGCTGCAAGGTGAAGCGGGATACACAAACATCGATCCGGTGCATCGACGAGCACTGGAAGGCGCCATCATGATGGCTCGAACGCTTCCAGGAGCGTGCTATGATGTAGACTGGTGGCTTGCGCACCAAGCTCAAGGCGCGACCAGGCCGGAGGGCTCTCCCTACGACTCACAATTACTTGTTGGTGACCTCGGCCGTGCGGCATCGGACATCGCGCGCGGTTTGCGTCGCAGCCGCGTGGCATACTCGCGCGCAGGAGGCGTGTGGGGCCAATGAAGTGCGGCTCACAACTATTCTTCGTCGCGGTCGGCATGGTCGTTGGCTTGGGTTTTTCGTACCCTGCTAGCGCGCAATCGCCCCGCTGCGACATTCCACGCGCCGCGCGAGACATCTGGCGCTGTGAGAACGGCTTCGTCATCGGTCCAGAGAACGTCATCATTCGCTTGCCGATCCCGGAGACCGATCCCGAGGCGCTCTACAATGCCGGCATCGAAGCGGCGGGGCGTGAGGATTGGCGTGTCGCCATTGCCTACTTCACCGCCGCACATCAGCGCGCACACCTCGTGCCGCGCTATATGTACAATCTCGGCCTCGCGCACGCACGGGCGGGAAACGAAGTGCCGGCGATCGCGTGGCTTGCGGCTTATCTCACCGCAGAACCAAACGCTCCCAATCGAGCAGAAATCTGGGCGCAGATTGCGCAGCTCGAGAATGAGTTCCGCCGAAAGCGGGAGACGATATTCCAGGGCGCGCTGAGTGCTGTCTTGGCGTTGCCGAACGTACCAGTAGATGAGCACGATCGCCGCGGTGCCCGTTCCGACGCCTTCCAGCTTCTCTCTCAAGTCGAGCTACGCGGCCCGTATCCCGACAGAGCAAATCACTACGCGTTTGCCAGCAACGCGGCACTCTTGCCGGGCAATGCCCCCATTCCAATGCCGGGTGTGCAAGCGCCGCCAGAAGAAGAGCGGGACTCCTGGCCCTGCCAAGGACTCTACTTCAGTCTAGGCAGGCTCGATTATGTCTGCGAGCAGAACCCGGAAGAACAAGCGAGGCTCGGCGAGCGGGCGCTCGATGCAATTAGCCAGGGAGACCGCGCTCGGGCGCAATCGCTCTTGCGAGACTGGCCGGACCAAGACGCCCGATCGTACTGGACCTCTCTGGAGTTGGCGTTGAACGGAAGAACTTCCGAATCCCAAGCGCACATTTCCGAGCTTAGTCGTGGCTTCATGGGCAACCTGAAAGAAGATCAGGCGAGTCGCGTCGGAGAGGCCCTGTTGCTCTTAGGCGACGTGCGCGGCGCGCGCCGGTTCGCACAATTTGCTCTGCAGATGGCGGAATTGGAACGGCAACAAAGTCGTTCTGAGCGGGAAACCGAAAGTTTGATTTCAGGGATTTTGGCGGAGAGACTACGGGCGCTTGTCTTGGCTGAAGAGGGCGATGTCGCTGGCGGCATCGAGCATTTGACCGTCTACACCAGCCGTCGGCTGACGACTTGGTCCACGATCAATGAGGCGCACTCGCCTGAAGCATTGTGGTTGAGGCACGAGAGCGATGCTCGTCTCGCCATCTCGGCGTACTTGTTCGATCGGGGTCGCTATGAAGCGGCGCTTTCTGTTGCAAGAGAACTCAACGGCTTTCTGCAAGCCCGGCTTTATGGGCATTTCTTAGCTCGCGCCCGCGAGTTGGGACGAGATGACGCCATACGCATTTTTACGACGGCCGAGGCGCAACTTCTTCGTACGGCCGGCGGTGACGGAGCTGACGCGCTTCGACGAGTCCAGACAGAGGAGAGCGTCAGGGTGGCCACCGGACTCCCGGGGGCTTGTTATGATTTGAATTGGTGGCTGACGTCCGTTGCTCGGGGAGACTTTGCCGGGACTGGACGCTGGCGCGGGATCACGTCGGCGTCGCCTGAGCCCCTCATGCTTGCTTTGAGGGGACTTGATCGTGGATTGCACGCGGTGCGCATAGCTTACGAGCGAACCGGTGCCACTTGGGGGCAATAAGATGCGCGAAGTTCATAGGACGAGTCGGCGCTTGGCTGGGCCTATAGCTTGGGCGTTGGCGACCCTGCTGCTCACCGTGACGGCGCCCGCATCTGCGCAATCGACGCGCTGCGACATCCCGCGCGAGGCGCGCGGTGTCTGGCGTTGCGAGAACGGCTTCGTCATTGGCCCGGAGAATGTGATCATCCGGTTGCCGATTCCAGAGACTGATCCCGAGGCGCTCTACAATGCAGGCATCGAAGCGGCGGGCCGCGAAGACTGGCGCGTCGCCATCGCCTACTTCACCGCCGCGCATCAACGCGCCCACCTTGTGCCGCGTTATATGTACAATCTCGGTCTTGCGCATGCTCGGGCGGGCAACGAAGTTGCGGCGATTGCGTGGCTTGCGGCGTATCTCACCGCAGAGCCCAACGCGCCTAACCGCGCTGCGATCTGGGCGCAGATCGCTCGGATTGAGGCGAGTGCGCAGCAACGTTACGAGCTTATCCGCGGGCAAGCGCTGGCGGCCGCTGAAGTACTGCCGCAGCATCAACCACCATCGCCGCCACCGCCCGCGTTGCCTTACAATTTTTTGGTTCGCGCAGACGGGGTCAGTTTCATCGATAGCGCGCGCGCCAGTGTTTCGTTTCTGCGTGATCCGCGGCGATTTCAGCCCACATTCATCGAGAACCGGCGCAGCTTCAGCGGTGGGCTGTCCCTCGCAGCTTACAGCGGCGAAGACCAGGCCGTGGCACGTGTTGGCGGAGTTGAAATGGCCTCGTCTGCAGCCGCAATTCTACGGGCGGCGCGATCAGGGGACCGTGAAGCGCTTCAACGTGCCATAACGCAATCCGATAGCGCTGAGACCGTGGCGCTAGCCGCTCAGGGGCGGATACAGCAGGCAATCGAGGCTTGGCCGTACCCCGATAACTCGCTCGTACCTGATCGGGAGTCGCGCCTTGCAGTTGCAACTGAAGTCGTGCTTCTCAGCGGTAATCTCCAAAACGCGGAGAGCTTGGCCGGCGCTATGCGCGACGCGGTAGGCCGGGCGTATAACAGCGGTTGGGAGTCGGCACGCATCGATGCGCTTCTTCTGGCGGAGACGGGGCGCGTTGGCGATGCTGTTCAGTCGCTTCAGATATTCTTGTCTCGGAGGCACACCACGCCTTGGCGTCATGACAGTGTCGAGATTGGCGACGACGATTGGGCAACAGCACTTGCGCCTCAGCCGGCATGGGATCAGGCGCGTTTTGATTCTATCGGACTGATCTGCGAATATCTCGTTTGGCGTGGGCGGGTGCAGGAGGCGCTCGAACTCGCGCAGGGACTGGACTCCATGCGCGCCAGCGATTTTGCCATCTGGTTGCACGAGCGCGTCGACCTAGGAAGGACAACCTTTTCAGCAGCTGCTGTCGATGCCTTCGGGAGCGCCGTGTCGGCGCGAGCGCGCGGCAGCGACAATGTTGGGTTCACCCCTAACAGTCGCGCTCAAGTGGAGCGGCTTACTTGGGCGGCGCAGCTTGTGAGTGGCGGTGCGACGAATTCCGCTTGGTGGGTTGGCCAATCGAACAATCCGCCGCAACGCTTTGCGGGGAACCAACAGTTTCGACAGAACATCGTGGCTGAGTTTCGGTTCAAGCTGATCGCCATTGCCGCCGCTGACATGAGGATTTGGCTCGACATCATCCATCACGAGTACCAGGGCAGCGGGAGAACTTGGGGGTCTTGATGCTTGGTTTGGCGTTTGGCCGTTGCGCCTGGAGCATCTGTATGACTGCTGCAAGAGGTCTGACACGGCATGCGCTTGGCGTTCGCGTGTTGTTGCTCGCGTTGGTGTGCTCGCCTGGGACGGCGCTTGCGCAAATAGTCCAGGCGCCCAGTCCGCCTTCGATGGAATTGCCCAGAGATGTGCGGTTACGCATCCAACAGAAATTCGAAACGCTTTTTCCTCTCCAACAAACCGCTGCCGTTAAGACCGCTATGGCGTCTGCATTGTGCGATAGGGACGATCCCGCCGCTGCGGACTGGTGCGATAGGATGCGCCGTGAGGCGGACGAGGCTCGCGCCGCTTATGAGGAGGCGCGCCAAGCCTATGAGCGCAGACACGCCGACGCGCTCGCCGCGGCGAGGGCGCAGCCTTTGTGGAGAGAGCTGGCGTCGCTTGAACGCGGGTACTGAAATGCCCAGCGCGAAAATCAAGACAGCGTTTCAGGCTCAACGTATGGGGGCTCTGGCGCCGCTCGCATGCGCTTTGTCTCTTGCTTGTTTCGTGTCAGTCGCTTTGGCGCAGCCCAAACCGGACGACGCTTTTGCGCCGCGTACGAGCGCGATCTTCCCTGGTGAGAGTGCGCGTCAACTTGTGCGCCTATGTGGCCATCCACCGCTTGGTCCGATCGAGGGTGTGTGGATGCCGAGCGAAGCTGACATCGCCATGCTCGAACCTGCCTTATTTGCACTGCTTGGGCGCGAACTCCTCCGAACGGGTTCTGATCGGACGCCAGAGGGTTATTATCGCCAATATGGAGGCCTCATTATTGGCGGGCGTCGTGTGATTTACGTCAACGGCTTCACTGCCAAGGTGGTTCACTCGATAGACCGTCTGATGACGCCGTGGGTGGATTGGCGGACTGTCTCCCAGACCGTTTGCGGAGATGATCCTGTCGCCTTTCGTGTTGAATACGATCCGGCGCATCGCTCATTCTCAAGTTTCGACTTCAATCGCTAACAGTACGCTTGCGTTATTGCGGCTCCCACTGAATTGGACGAATGCCAATGACCGGTCGTGCGATCGTTCCATGTCCCCGGTGCAAGTTGGGTCACAACTTGCCAGCGGGTCGTTTTGGTACGGTCAAGTGCCACTCCTGCGGCCATCAATTCTCGGCGAGTACGGTGGCGGTGGGACCTTTACGTGTCGAGCTTGGTGCGGCGTGCATTCCGCTTGGAGGGGGTGCGCGGGCGTTCGTGGCCGCGTTCGGCTGGGGGGTTTTTCAGGGCGGGTCCATAGGCATGTTTCTTCCTCTGGGTCTGTTGCCGATTCTGTTTCTCTGGCGCCTTCTCAACAATACGCACGGCGAAGTGGCGCCGACTGCGGAGTATGATTCGATTTTCCATTACGCGCTTGTTCTGATCGGAGGGGTAATCGGCGCCATTGCTTCGTTGTTGAGGCTCAGCTCAAATCTGGGCGCACCAGCGCCGCACTACGGCGAGACTGTGGGGCAGGTCCGTCAGGCGCTGCAGAATCTGCTTGGGCGCGACGGCGGGCTTCTTGCGCAGCGGGGCCTACTATGGGGCTGGTTCAACATTGTGGCCGGCGCCATTTTGATTCTCCTGCTCGTGAGTTCGCCGTTCACGGCGATCTATCGTGCGCACATGGCTCTGTTGCCCGATGCCTACCGCACTTTGACAGCGTGGGTGGTTTTGGCGGTCCTGGCAGTGCCCATCGTCAACGGCGTGCGCTTGTTGACAAAACGCGCACGGGTCCCGCGTTACCTTCTTGCGCTTGCGGCTACGCTCGCTCCGTTCGCTGCGGCTCTTGTTGGCTATTTCGTTGTGGCTGCCATTGGCTTGGAGATTGTTGGCGGCTTTGAAACGCCAATGGCCATGGTCCCGCTCATCGGTGGCGTCGTCGTGGCCTTCGCCGCTTGGTGGTGCACGTTTCTCGCGCTGCGAGGATGGGGGCCATCGCTTGCGCAACCCTTCGGCAAGGACCTGCGCGGCTTAGACCGACGCCGGCCTGTGCTGTACTTGCGTTCGTTTCACGATGACAACCGGATCGTGGAAACGACGCTGCCAGCACTGATCGCGGATGAACAGGTTGACGGTCATTTCGAGCAAGAGATCGAGGCCGCTGCGTCTATTTGCGGACCCTTTGTAGCCATCGGAGAGCCTGGCGTGCGGCCCACGTCTGGTGCCGCGCGAGACTATTACGAGGGCGAGGCGTGGCGGGAACAAGTGCTCAAGTTTATGAGCGAGGCCGTGATCATTGTCATGGTCGCGGGCTACACGGAGGGTTTGCATTGGGAGCTCACCACTGCGGTTGAACGCGGGTGGGCGCGCAAGTTGGTGTTTCTGTTCCCACCGAGCGACCCCTACCACGCAGCGCGTTGGGACTGGGTAATGTCGGCATTTCGAGAGACCGAAACTCATGCGCAAATGGCGCAAGCACGCCGCGATGGCGTGATTGCCATGCACATCGATGCGCAGTCTACGCTGGTGACATTCGCAACTGAGCGTCAATCAGCACAGAGTTATCAGACGGCGCTGGCGCTCGCCGCGTACGGAAAATTCCTTCGACAAGATGGAACGCTGCAACTCCCCAGCGACTGGTAGTGACAGCGACCAAGGTGGGGTGAACGGTGGTTAATCTCTAAGTCTGGAGCGCGCCCGTCGTCGTAGTAGCCTGGTCGCCCGGTATTGTTGCCCTGTTGGCGCCAAAACGATGCGTCGAGTTTTCTAGTGACCGGCGTGAGCTGCCCGCTCGAACGCTTCCTTCAGCACTCCTGTAAACTTGTCGAGATTATAATTGTCCGTCACCCAGATGTTCAGCCAGCTGATCGCCCCGCCGTCCGAACTGACGAAGCCTGGATAAAACTGATAGGCGTTTGGGCCGACAATCACCGCTTCCCAGGCGTCTCGCTCCGTCAGAAAGAACGTCACCCGCCCGCCGCCGCAATGAATCTCGGCGTTGCTGAGACCATAGCCTCTGCAAGCCTGGCGTGCCTGCTCACTCAAAAGCTCGGCGATGTCATCGACGCCTTCCGGCGGGAGCGGTCCCGTCATCACTTGACGAAATTGATCGAGCGGGCTGGTCATCATACCTTCGCGGCTGAAGTATCGTCGATTGGCAAACGTCTCGCTTTTTACACGGAAAGTTTTTCCGCGCTTGGGCTGACCGGGCCCCATCTCGGCGTCCAGTTGCACGTTTAGTTCATCGGCGCCTCCATTGCTAGATTTGCGACGCGCTTCGCCGGCCATGCGGGCATCACGATGGCTTCTGGCGCGGGCGGTTTCCAGCCCAGCGATCCATGCGGACGCACCGCATTGAAATGCCTGCGCCACGCTTCGATCAGCACCTGCGCCTCACGGAGGGTGTAGAAAATCTCTCCGTTGAGCAGCTCGTCGCGCAGCTTGCCGTTGAACGATTCCACGTAGCCATTCTCCCACGGCGATCCCGGCTCGATGAAAGCGGTCTTCGAGCCGACGCCTGCAATCCACTCGCGCACTGCAGTCGCGGAAAATTCACTGCCGTTATCGCTGCGAACATGTTCGGGCGCGCCGCGCGTCAGCATGAGATCAGCCAACACGTCGATCACATCGCTCGACCGCAATCGCCGCGCCACGCGGATCGCCAGCGCTTCGCGCGTATATTCATCGACCACGCACAACAGACGCAGCTTGCGATTGTCATGGGTGCCATGCTCGACAAAATCGTAGGCCCAAACATGGTTGCGCCGCTCGGCGCGCAGCCGCACGCACGAGCCGTCATTCAGCCAAAGCCGGCCGCGTTTTGGTTGTTTCATCGGTACTTTAAGCCCCTCCCGCCGCCAAATCCGCGCCACCCGCTTGACGTTCACCAGCCAGCCCGCGCTACGCAGCAGCGCGGTGATGCGGCGATAGCCATAACGGCCGTAAGTCTTGGCCAGTTCGATGATGTCAGCGGTGAGCGCTGCATCACCATCGCGGCCCTTGGGCGGTCGACGCTGCGTTGAACGATAGTGACCGAGCGCTGCGCAGGCGCGACGCTCTGACACCGAAAGCTTCTCTTTCACATGCTCAACGCAGGCCCGGCGACGGGCGGGGCTTAGAAGTTTCCCGAGGCGGCTTCTTTGAGGATCAGCTTATCGAGGGTCAGATCACTCACGGCCTTGCGCAGCCGTAAATTCTCCGCCTCCAATTCCTTGATCCGTTTCACCTGGTCGGTCTTCAGCCCGCCAAACTCTTTGCGCCAACGAAAATACGTGGCTTCGGTGACGCCGATCGCTTTGGCGCCTTCCGCGATCGAAGTACCCTGCGACGTGAGCACTTCAACTTGTCGCAGCTTCGCGACGATCTCCTCCGGCGTGTAACGCTTCCGGGGCATGATTTCCCTCCAAAATCTCGGTCCATCCTAACTTCAGGGTCGGACGCGTTTGAAGGGGCAGGGTCATCCGCTGGATGCGGCGCTTGAATTCAGCGCGGCCGAAACAGCCCGGGTCGTCGGTGATTGCCGGAAGTTCGCCGCACAGGGCGTTTCAGTGCTGTGACGCGAGAACGCCGGATCACGCCACATCGCGAACGTCGAAATTCTTCGCCAGAAGCGACCGGACAAAGGCGTCCCACTTTTCCATGGCCGCGCGCTTTTCCGGCATGTAGCTCCAGCGGTCGTAGCTCTTTGAACTCACGTCCTGAAGCGTGTGATTCTGAATTCGGTCGCGGATCTCCTTGGAAATCCCGGCCTGGCCCGCGAGCGTTTTCCACGTCCGCCGCAGGTCGCGGTTCGTCACGTAGGGAATAACCCCCGTCTCGCGCTGTCGCCACATGAAGGCATAGAGCGTGCCATGCGTCACAGGTTTTGCCGGGTCCATCGCCGAGGGGAAGAACCAGCCGTGCGGGTTTGGTTCAATCTCCTCCAGGAGTTCGATTGCGAGGCCGGGCAGGGGAATGGTGTGCGGCTTGTGATTCTTGGTCGTCGACCAATCTAGAAGCTTCTGGCCACGATCGTATTGTTTGCGGTTCAGCGAGGCGATCTCTTCCACGCGCTGGCCCGTGAGCATCAGAATGCGGACAGCGCGCGCATAGGGCGGGTGAACTGGGCTGCTGGGATTTTCCAGCCAGCGGTACAGGCGCACGAACTCTTCGTCTTGTAGCCAGCGCGTGCCCACGACCTTTGGCTCTGTAGGAATGCCCGCAGCCGGATTGCGCAAGACTCCGAACCGACGGGGCGACGTGCTCCGATAGTCGTGTTCGGACTTCATCGCCCAGGAATAGGCAGAGCGCACGTAGCTGCGCACATGGTCAGCCATCGACCGCTTTCCCCGCAGATAGATCGGCCGGAGGATATCGGTGATCTCCTCAGGCTCAATTTCGCGGGCCAAGCGGTGGCGACCAAGGGTGTCGGCGATCTTGTCGAGGCCCTTTTTGGCCTCCCTCCAGGAACTCTTGTTGGAGATGCGGAGGTATTCCGCATAACCATCGAAAAGGTCGCCCACGGTCCCCGTGCGCAGGTCTCGCGCCGTCTTGATGCTCCGACCCTTTTGTATGAGCTCGGCGTAATCGCGCTCAAATACCTCGCGCGCCTGGGCGAGGCTCATTGCGGGGTAGTCGCCCAGCTTTACCTTGGCGGGTTTGCCCTCCCGAAATTGCACCGCCATCCAATAGGTGGTCACGCGCTTCGGCATCGGCCGAATGATGAGGGTGAGACGTCCAACGCCTAGGCCCTCGCCATCGCGAAGGATCTCTTCGCGGCCCGTGAAATGCACCCGTTTGATCGCTTGCCGGATCAGCCCATCGCTCAAAATCGTCACGTCTTTAGGTCTCCGCGATAGGGTATAGTCGTGCACTTTTGTTCACGTTTTTTACTATACCCTGTGACACGCTTTGTTCTCAGGCGTGCAAACGTCAAGAACGAAAAAGTTCTCGATGTTTCAGCGGGATGCAGCGTTACTCACAGTGATCGAAAATCAGTGAGTAGGATGATTGTGCACCAAGATCACCGAAGCCGCGGAGAGTTCCAGCGCACGGCGCGCCACTTCGCGCGGATAGACCGGGGCGTGATCGATGGTGCCATGGTTCAGCACTTCATCGGCGATGAGTTGGTTTTTCACGTCGAGAAACAGCACCCGAAACTGTTCGCGCGGTTCGTGCGCCATCGCCATGCGGCAATAATTCACCAGCGCCGACCAGGAGGAGATGACTGTGCGCTGCTTCGCCTCGGACAAAGTCGCGCGCTCAAGCAGCGCTTGAATTATTTTCAGATCCTGAGCAACGGCGGGCCCTGCGCCATCGACTTCGGCGATACGTGCGATGGGTGCAGCGAGCACAGCGGGCAGGGTTCCGAATTTTTGCAGTAAGGCTTTGGCTAAAGGTTTGGTGTCCCGTCTGGGAATGGTGCGGAACAGCATGATTTCGAGCAATTCATAGTCCGCCAGCGCGCCGGGGCCGGCTTGTTCGAACTTCTTGCGCAAGCGCGCACGATGATCGTGATAGTGCGGCTTGGCGTCTTCGCCGCTCACCTTCTGCGTGGTGCGCCGCACCTCGACTTCCGCCGCGCGGTCAATCTCAAACAGAAAATGCGAGGCGTCTTCCACCGCCGCGTTCAGCGCCTTTGACGGTTTGCCCGTCCCGCGCGCATCTTCCGGGCGGCGCGCCATGGCGGGCTCAGGCAGCCGTGTTCAGGGCGTGCGGCTGATCGAGGCCGGCGGGTGACTTGGTGAAGATTTCAAAGCCAGTCTCCGTCACGCCAATCGAGTGTTCGTATTGGGCCGAGAGGCTTTTGTCCTTGGTCACGGCGGTCCAGCCATCGTTCAGGATTTTCACACCAGGCGAACCAAGGTTCAACATCGGCTCGACCGTGAACATCATGCCGGGCTTCAGCACCGGGCCTTCGCCGGGCTTGCCGAAGTGCAGAATGTTGGGCGCGTCGTGGAAAACCCGGCCGAGGCCGTGACCGCAAAACTCGCGCACCACCGAGCAGCGCTCTCCCTCGGCATAGGATTGGATGGCGTGGCCGAGATCGCCGAGCGTCGCACCTGGTTTCACTGCATTGATGCCGCGCATCAGTGCTTCGTAGGTCACGTCCATCAGACGCTGCGCCTTGCGCGGCACCTCGCCAATGCCGAACATGCGGCTGGTGTCGCCGTGCCAGCCATCGACGATAACCGTGACGTCGATATTGACGATGTCGCCGCTCCTCAATTCGCGGTCGCCGGGAATGCCGTGGCAGATGACGTGATTGATCGAGGTGCAAACCGTGTGGCGGTAGCCGCGATAGAATACGCACGCCGGCAGGGCGCCGTTATCAAGCACGAACTGGCGCGCCAGATCGTCGATCCGCGCCGTGGTCACGCCCTCGCGCACTTCCGGAACCAGCATGTCGAGGCACGCCGCCGCCAATTGGCCAGCGGCGCGCATGCCGACAAAGGCCTCGCTGGCGTGCAGCTTGATCTGGCCCGTATTGCGTTCCGGGGCGAGGGCGGCTTCGACAAAGTTCATTCCAGTCTCCGAAGCGCTATGTAGCATGTCCGCGCCGGAGTTTCAGCCCGCCCGCGGCTGGGCAAGGCCCTTAGGCCTTTGGGTAAAGCATCATCTGGGTGCACCGGAACAGGGCGATGGTCTTGCCGGTGGCTTCGTCCGTCACCTCGGCGTCCCAGACCTGGGTGGTGCGTCCGCCATGGATCAGCTTGGCTTCGCAGGCGGCCGCGCCCCCAGCGCGCACCGTGCCCAGAAAATTCGATTTCAGCTCAATCGTGGTGAAGCTCACAGCGCCTTCCGGACGGGAAATCATGGCCCCAAATCCACAGGCCGAGTCCGCCAGCGCGATGACGGCGGCCGCGTGCATGAAACCGTTCGGCGCCATGTGGCGGCGCTCGACTGGCATCCGGGCGCGCACATAGCCATGGCGGCTATCCAGCCATTCAAGGCCGAGCAATTCGGGAAGAGTATTCGCTTCACTCATGGGTGCGACGCTAGCGCCTTTGCCGCAAGGCAAGTCCAGTCTAAAGCTGCGGCCATGACTGAAAAACGCGTGACCGCCGCCGTGCTGCTGATTGGCGACGAATTGTTGTCCGGGCGCACCCAGGACGTGAATCTGCAGACCATCGCGAAATTTCTCGCCCCGCTCGGCGTGCAGATCGCTGAAGCGCGCGTGGTGCCGGATGTGCCGGAGAAGATGGTCGCCGCAATCAATGAGTTGCGGGGCGCTTACGACTATCTGTTCACCACGGGCGGCATTGGCCCGACGCACGACGACAAAACCGCGGACGCCATCGCCACCGCTTTCGGCGTGCATATAGACGTGCGCGAAGACGCGCTCGCCATTCTGCAGGCGCACTATAAGGGTCACGCCAATTTGAACGAGGCGCGGTTGCGCATGGCGCGTATTCCAGACGGCGCGACGCTGATCGCCAATCCGGTTTCGAAAGCGCCCGGATTCCAAATCGGCAATGTGTTTGTGATGGCGGGCGTGCCCTCGGTGATGCGCGGCATGCTGCAGGACGTCGGCCCGCGCATTAAGGGCGGAGCGGTGGTGCGCAGCGTCACCTTGCGCGCCAAGGGCGTGCGCGAGGGTCAGATCGCCTCCGGGCTGGAAGCGCTGGAGAAAGAAGCGGAAGGCGTTAGTTTCGGCTCCTATCCCTGGTTCGGACCGGATGGCTTTGGCGTGCACTTGGTCGCCCGTGGCGCCAGCGCGCCGGCTCTGGAAAAGGCCGAACGGGATTTGGGTGAGCTCATTCGCCAGGTGGGCGGTGAGCCCGAACTGGTGGAGGATAGCGCCGCTTGATCTGGCCGCCGATACCTGACACCTGGGGCCCGGCGTTGCGAGCGTGGCGAAACCGGTAGACGCAGCGGACTTAAAATCCGTTCGCCGCAAGGCGGTGCGGGTTCAACTCCCGCCGCTCGCACCAACTCTAGAGAAGCAGGGCTGATGCCGGACGTGCTCCCCGTTCTTCCGCCTGCATTGGACTATGCCGGCGTCGCCGTGTTCGCGCTGACGGGCGCGTTAGCGGCTGCGCGCGCGAAGCATGATCTGGTCACGTTTCTTTTCTTTGCGATCGTCACTGGCGTCGGCGGCGGTACGTTGCGCGATCTGCTGATTGGGGCGCCGGTGTTTTGGATCAGCGACGCGACTTATCTCGCTATCGGCGCGGGCGCGGCGCTGATTGTTTGGCTGTTCGCCGAGCGGCTTGAGCGCACCAGCGCGCTGATCTGGATCGATGCGGTTGGGCTTGCGGTTTATGCGGTGATCGGCGCTGGCAAGGCGCTGGCGCTTGGGGTTGAGCCGGCGGTTGCTGCGGCGATGGGCGTGCTCACCGCATGCTTTGGCGGCGTGCTGCGCGATGTGCTGGCGAACCAGCCTTCAATTTTGCTGAAGCGCGAAATCTATGTGAGCGCGGCGCTCTTGGCCGCGAGTCTGTTTGTGGTGATGGTCGGTTTCGCAGTCCCGCTGCTTTGGGCCGGCGCGTTTGGCGCAGGCGCTGGATTTGCGCTGCGCGCTTGCGCGATTCACTTTGGCTGGGCGCTGCCGGCCTTTGGCGAGCGCAAATGAAACGGGCCGCCGCGTCGCCGCGACGGCCCTCATTCAAGTCTCAGCGTAAGGCTTAGAGCGCGCGGCCGATCGAGAAGGTCACGCGGCCATCGCTGGCTTCGGTGCTCGCGTAGCCTGCGACAGCGATCGCATCGCTGTCGTCGATGTCGGTGTCGCTATAGCGCAGGTCGAGCGTGAAGCCGTGCAGCGCATAGGTGCCGCCGACATTCCAAGTGCTGTAGTCGTCTTCGACATTCGCGCCGCCTGGGCCGTCCACATCGTCGACCGATTGATTGCCGAAGGCGCCCGACACCGAGAACTGATCAGTGAAGGAATAGCCGGCATTGGCTTCAAGATAGATGGCTTCGCCGGTTTCGCCGTAATTTTCCGGCGTGTAGTGGACAGCGGCGCCGAGGGTCAGCGCGTCCATCGGATTGATCGAGCCGGCGACCAGACCTTCGAAATAGTCGAATTCGGCGCCGTCATCGTCAGCGCCCGGATAAAAGTAGCCGACGAGGCCGATATCCCAGCTGACCGGGCCAGTGGTGGGCGTCCAGCCGCCATAAACGTCGAGCTCGGAGCCTTCCGCGAGGCTCGAGCCCCAAACGCCAGCATAGAACATTTCGTCGGCGCTCGACCAATCGAAGCCGCCTTGCACCGCCGGGCTTTCATCCGACAGGGAGACGCCGCGGAAAACATAGTCGGAAACGAGGGCGATATTGCCGGAGACTTCTGCATTGGCCGCGCCGGACATGGCCGCGCTGGCGAGCATAGCTACGCCGATGATCTTCTTCATGATGCGTTCCTTTTTCCGCGATGAGCCCCGCGATAGGCGGGAAACTCGCGGAAGAGAGTAAACGCACTCTTAAGGAAGCGCCGTATCCAGGGAATCGCTGTGGCGCATAAGAAAACGGCGTGACCAAAAGGTCACGCCGTCTCTCAGCTGGTTTGTGTCTCGCAGCCCTTAGAGCGCGCGCGAGATTGAGAACGTGATCGCTTCGTCTGAATCGGTCTCTTCGACCGCCGCACCGGCTTCGAACGCGTCGTCGGTGTCGGAGTAGGTCAGGCCGAACGTGAAGCCGGAATAGGCGTACGTCCCGCCGACCGACCAGGTCGTGTAAGAGTCGGAAATCTCGTCGATGTCCTGTTCGCCGATGGAGGCTTTCAGGCCGATCGTGTCCGAAACGGCAAAGCCGGCGGCGAGTTCGTAATAGATGGCCTCACCCAGTTCGAGGCTGAACTCCGGCGAGTAGAACAGCGAACCCGTAAGGGTCAGCGACTCGATCGGGCTGAAGCTGGCCGAGGCTTTCGCTTCATAATAGTTTGTTTCAGCGCCTTCGTCGTCAGCGCCTGGATAGAAGTAGCCGATAACGCCGAAGTTCAGCGCCACCGGACCCACCGTCGGCGCGACACCAGCATAGAGGTCCATTTCGATGCCGCCCGAAGAGATGGTCGAGCTGGCGACGTTTGATGCCCAGGTGCCGGCGTAGAAAATGCCATTGGCATAGTCGAAGCCGCCTTGGATCGCCGGGCCGCCTTGGGTTTGCGAAATGCCGCGGAACACGTAATCCGAGGCGATCGTGACGTTGCCGGTGATCGTGCCTTCCGCGTGAGCGGAAGTCGCGGCGCCAGCGCCGGCCATGAGAGCAGTGGCCGCGGCCGCAAGCTTAAAGAATTTCATTTTTTTCATAAAGATACCCCCGCAAAACGCGTTTGCTGCAGACGCGAGAGGGTTCAGCAAGGAAGCGCTGCCGGACAAGCCCTTTGCAGCCTAGTCCTGTGGGCAAAGGCTCATCGCCTATTTCGCGGGCGGCTGATTGGGCTGGTGATGGAATTGTGTGCTGCCGTTAAGTCACGGCCCCGCTGATGGTGTGTAGCGTCGATGCAACGGCCTGTTGGCGGGGCCAAGAATCTGGCGCCTGAGCCGCTTCGCGTTTAGCTAACAGCGCGATGAGTACTCCAAATGACCTGACGCAGCTTGGCCGCACGACGGCCATCCCCTCCAGCCCGGATCAGGCCAAGCTGGAGCGCGTCCCCAACCCACATCCGGGCACACTATATCTGGCCCGCTTCACGGCGCCGGAATTCACTTCGATCTGTCCCGTGACAGGGCAGCCCGATTTCGGGCTGCTTATGATTGAGTACGTTCCAGGCGATTGGCTGGTGGAGTCGAAGAGCCTCAAGCTCTTTCTGCAGAGCTACCGCAATCACGGCGCCTTCCATGAGGATTGCACGCTGCAAGTGGCCAAGCGCGTGGTTGAGGCGATCGCGCCGCGCTGGCTGCGCATTGGCGGCTATTGGAATGCGCGCGGCGGCATGCCGATCGATGTGTTTTGGCAAACTGGGGCGCCGCCCGACGGCTTGTGGCTGCCGGAGCAGGGCGTGCCGAATTATCGCGGACGCGGCTAAGCGGCGACGCTCTTACCAGGCTTGGCGCGAATGCCGGCAATGATGCCGGGGAGAATTTCGTCTGCGATCTCGTACGGCGTGTAGAGCGTCACGCGATCGATCAAGCCCTCGCAGCGTGCATGGATTCGGTCAGGAATCTCGGATGGCTTGCCGCGCACGGCGAAGGCTTCGACGATCTCATCGGTGATGAGCAAAGTCATCTCATCCCACTTTCCTTCTTTCGACATCTGATTGAGGCGCGGGCCGAGATCGGTCCAGCCATGATAGTCGAGCACGGAATAGTAAGCGGGCGTTGAGCCATAGAAGGCGATCAGCTTGCGGATGGCGAGGTCTGCCTTCGCCAGCGCCGCATCGGTTTCGCCGGTGATGGTCATGATCATGGCGGGCATGTCGAAATCTTTGAGCGTGCGGCCTGATTTTTCCAAGCCAGCACGCAGGGACGGCATTTGCACGTCGCGTACGAAAGGCAGCGTGGTGAAGGGGTGGCCGTACAAGCCGTCGGCCAGTTCGCCTGCGACCTCCACCATTTTCGGGCCGAGCGCGCCCAGATAGATTTTCGGATCGGCGAGACCTTCGGTTGGACCGGGATTGAAGGTCGGCGTCATCAAGGTGTGGGTGTAAAACTCACCGCGAAATTTGAGCGGCGCGCCGCGGCCCCAGCAATCCCAGATCGCGCGCACCGCTTGCAAGTATTCTCGCATCTTCGCCGCAGGCGGGCCCCACGGCATGGAAAAGCGCTTTTCGATATGCGCTTGTACTTGCGAGCCCAGCCCTAAGATCATGCGCCCGTGCGAATAGCGCTGCAGGTTCCAGGCTTGCAGCGCCACCGTCATGGGTGAACGCGCAAAGGCGATGGCGACTCCGGTGATAAGTTCGGCTTTTCGGGTATGTTCGGCGGCGAGCAGCAGAGTGAGAAAAGGATCGACCGTGGTGTCCAGGGTGAAGAGGCCATCCGCGCCCATCGCCTCGATCGCCGCCGCGCGCGCCGGCACGTCCGACAGATCGCCGGAATAGAGATTGTCGCTGCCCTTAAAGATGGCCGCGTCGACTTTTAAGTTGGTCAGGATCGCCTCCCGGTGTCGGCGCCACACTAGCTATGGATCGCTCGAAGCGAGAAGCGCTTTTGTTTGCGGCGTAAGCGCTGGGCGCGATTGCGTGCTGAGAAAGGCTGTGCGTCCGGCAATCATGTCGCGCGTCATGTCGGGCTGAGTTGAGACCCAGAACTCGCCGGCTGCGACCTGATCCAGAATGATTGTGCACGCCTCGTCCAAGTCCATGCCGTAAGCGGCCATCATCTCGCGCATGGCTTTGCGATGGGCGCGCGCATGTGCGCTTTCGCCAGAGGTATCGGCGAATATCTCCGAACGCACCAATCCTGGGACAATTGTGGAAACGCGCACCGGCTTGCCGGTGAGTTCGATCTCCAAATAGAGGCACTCGCTGAAGGATTGGACGGCGTGCTTTGTGAGAATGTAGGCCGTTTGCATAGGCATGGCGCCGAATGCGCCAATCGAAGCGAGATTGGCGATGAAGCCCGGCTTGCCCGAGGCGAGCATGCGCGGCGCGAAGGCACGCACGCCGTGGATTACGCCATGCAGATTGACGTTGAGCGTTTGCTCCCAGCGCGCGGCCGGGATTTCCCAGCTATTCCCAATGGTCTCGATGCCGGCATTGTTGATCAGCAGGCGAACATCGCCCCAGGTCGCATGCACTTGTTCGGCGGCTGCGTCCAAGTTTGCGGCCACGCCGACATCCGTGACGATCGGCAGCACTTCGGCGCCCAAAGCGCGGAGTTCGGTGCTCAGCGTGCTTAGCCGATCCGCTGATATGTCGAGCGCCGCAACTTTCATCCCGAGACGCGCCGCTTGGCGGGCCAGCCCTGCGCCAATGCCCGCGCCTGCGCCGGTGATCACGGCGACGCCGCCTGAGAAGGTCTTTGCAGTCGCTCCCATATGCGCCCCCTAGAACCGGCTGATGCGCGTGCGCCAATCGGCGCGCACGCGCTCTGTTGGCGTTTCTGTTGGCGTGCCGAGATAGATGAAGCCGGCAATCCGCTCGTGCTCAGCCAAGCCCAAAGCGGCGCGCGCGTCGGCATTGTAGCAGGGCCAGCCCGTGAGCCAGCAACTGCCAAAGCCAAGTGCGTGCGCCGCCAGCTGCAGTGCAAAGCTGGCCGCGCCCGCCGAGAGCTGTTGCTCCCATTCTGGAATTTTCGGATGCGTCGCCGCCGTCGACACCACCATCACGCAGAGCGGGCCGCGCAGGAAATATTGGCGCGCGGCGTCCCGGCTGGCTTCATCCGTGACACGCGCCAAAGCTTCACCGGCGCGGGCGCACGCTTCGCCTGCAAAAACCACAAAGCGCCATGGGCCGAGCTTGCCGTGATCGGGAACGCGCGCGGCGAGGCGGATGATTTGCTCCAGCTCCGTTTGACTTGGAGCGGGCTCGGCCAGATGCATCACTTTGGTGGTGCGGCGGCGCGCTAGCAGGGCGAGCGTCTCGGCGCTTTCGTGCGTGGCTTCACAGGGTTCGTTTTCGTGAGGCGCGGGCGGAATGGCGGTGAGCGGGAGGGGCATGGCAGGTTCAATGGCTTTGGTGATGGGCAAGCGCAAGACCTGGCGCTCTCGCCGCATGGAGAGCGAGCGTCTAGAAGGGCGCTATGTCTGAGATTTGGGAAGAAGACGGCGATCCCTGGACCGTCAAGCGCGTGACCCGCGCGTTCGAAAATAACTGGCTTGCCGTGGACGTGCATGATGTCATTCACCCCGGCGGGCGCGAGGGGACGTATGGCGTGGTGCGCGTCCGGCGGCTGGCGGTCGGCGTGCTGCCGATCGAGCCGGACGGGCACGTGCATCTGGTCGGCCAGTGGCGGTTTCCGCTCAAGCGCTATTCGTGGGAAATGCCCGAAGGCGGCGCCGAGCCCGGCGAGGACCCGGAAGCCTGCGCGCGGCGCGAATTGTTGGAAGAGACTGGCTTCGCCGCCGAGCGCTTCGAGCCGATCCTGGAACTGGATCTCTCCAACTCGCTGACAGACGAGCGCGCGGTGATTTTCCTCGCGACCGGCCTCACGCCCGGCGAAGCGACGCCAGAAGACACCGAAGTGTTAAGGCGCAGGAGTGCACACTTTTTAGATTTGCTAAACCGTGTCTGTGACGGACGCGTCCGGGATTCAATGACGGTTGCGGCGGTGCTAAGGGCGCACCACATGGCGGTGACGGGGCTGTTGCCGGAGCGCTTGGCTCGCGCAATGCTGGCTGAGCAGGGAGGAAAACATGGCTGAAGCACAGCCACGCGTGTTCGAAGCGTCAGGCGGCGTCTGGGCGCAGCTGCGCGTGGAAGCCATGCAAGCGGCCGCCGAGGAGCCTTTGCTGGCCTCCTATCTCCATGCCGCGATCCTGCATCACGATAAGATCGAAGAAGCGCTCTCCTACCACCTCGCGCAAAAGCTGGGACATGGCGATCTCTCATCGTTGCAGCTGCGCGAAGTGATCCGCGAAGCTTATGACGCCCAGCCTATCCTGGCGCAGCAGGCTGCGCGCGACATGCGCGTGGTGCGCGAACGCGACCCCGCGTGCAGGACGTATTTGCAGCCCTTCCTCTACTTCAAAGGCTATAATGGCCTGCAAGCCTATCGCATCGCGCATTGGCTGTGGGAGCAGGGGCGCGACATTCTCGCTTATCATTTGCAGAGCCGGGTCTCCGAGCTCTTCTCCGTGGACATTCACCCGAACGCCAAGATTGGCGCCGGCGTGTTCATCGATCATGCGCATGGCATCGTCATCGGCGAAACCGCGGTGGTGGATGATGATGTGTCCATGCTGCATTCGGTGACGCTGGGCGGCACTGGCAAAGCTGGCGGTGATCGCCACCCGAAGATTCGGCGCGGCGTGCTGATTGGCGCGGGCGCGAAAGTGCTCGGCAATATTGAAGTTGGCGAAGATGCGCGCATCGCCGCGGGTTCAGTGGTGCTGGCCGATGTGCCTGCGCGCTGCACGGTGGCGGGCGTCCCCGCTAAGCCGGTGGGCGGGAAATGCGGTCAAGCCGTCGTTCCGGCCCGCGAAATGGACCAGAACTTCGAAATCGACCACAGCTACGATCCGGGCATTTGAGGCGCGAATTTTTCGCGACTAAACCACCTTTGTCATTCCGGACGCGCGGAGCGCGATCCGGAACCCAGGGGTGATAACCTCTGGCGTTCAACGCGCTCCAAGCATCGCGCCCGGTCGCCCTGGGTTCCGGGTCTTCCTCCCGCTTGCGCGGGAGTTCGCCCGGAATGACTGAGGGGTTTTAGCTCAGTACCCGCCGGGGTTTGACACTTGATAGGTCGCGGCGTTGCCGATCGCGACGGCTGAGCCTGCGGCGGTGTTGGCGTGCTGCGCGCTGATGCTCGCGCGGGCGTGGACGGCCCCGCCATTATATTGATCATTTGCCGCCGTCAGCGTGGCTTGGTCGCCGCCGCAATCCGAACCGCACAGCGAACCGGTGACGACATTTCCGTAAGCCGCCGATGAGACGAGCGCTTGATCGCCCGCGCCATCAGCGATGAGACCGGCGTCGGCGTAGATATCGCCGCCATTCCACTGGACGGTGTTCATGTCCGTGTCCGAGGTTGTGTTCGAAATCATCGCTTGGTTGCCGACGCCATAAGCGGCGGCGGAGGCAAAGCCCGGAAAATCGCCGCCCAGCGTCACGTAAGAGCGGGCGTCGACGTTCGCGGTGTTCTCTTGCGAGACGCGCGCGTTCAAATAGCCGTACTGGTTTTCGATGGTGAGCGCATTGGCGTTCGCAGTGGCGTTGGCCACGGCGTCGCCGGCGAACCCTGCATAAAGATCGACTTCCGCAGTGACGTTATCGCCGCGCGCGGATTGGGTCGTGTCCGTCAGCATGGTGGTGGTCGAGCCGGCGGCGGTGATGTTGTTGGCGCTAGCGATCGCGTCGGCGACGACTTGGCCGTCCGAACCCCAATGATCGCCGATCGTGTGCGCGAACGTGGTTCCGGTGCTTTCCTGGGTGAGGATGGCGGTGATGTCTTCGGCTTCAGCCGAAAGCGCCGCGACATTGGCGCTGGCCGAGGAAGAAGAGGCGGCGTAACCGACATAGCCCGTATCGTTGGTGGTCGTGGCGGTTGCGTCGGCGTGCGACAGTTGCGTTGAGCGCAGTTCGAGCCCGCCTTCGCTGGTCAAGCCATTCGCGACCGCTGCGCTTGTTGCGACAACGCCATGGCCGGCGCTGCCGACTGAAGCCACCGTGTCGGCGTCGACCGCGCCATCTGCGTGCTGGCTGTTGTCGAGCACGATGTCGTCGCCGACGACCGTGTAGGCGTTGGCGCCTGCAACGGACGTGACGCCAACATCGTAAGCGGAATCGACATTGGCTTCGATGTCGGCGCTAGCGCCGCCCGCGTCGAACTGATTATTGCTGACCGTCTGCGCGTGCGCCAGGGGCGCTGCGATCAGAGCGGCGCTGGCGAGTAGAAGTGCGCGCATCGCGGCTGCTCCTTTGAGCGATTAAGAGCGGGGGGCGGCCGCGACTTGCACGGGGCGATCGGCGGTTTCAGTGCGGCCGCGCAAGCCTTCAAATTGCCGATCGCGATCGGCGTTCCAGGCATTAGTGCTTTCGCGCTGCTCCACTGCGATGGCGAGAGAAGCGCCGGTGAGTTGCGTTTGGAAAGCGCCGGTCGATTGCGCGGTCGTTGGGGCCGGGCCCATCGGGTCGCCTTGGGCGACCAGGGCTTGCTGACATGCATCCGAAGCATTGGCGTGATAAAGGTTCGACATGACCTCCACCACCGCGCGTTCAACACCGGCTCGCACCGCCAGTTGAACCGGCTCCAGCGCGCGCTCGCCGCCTGCGACATCAACCAAAGTGTTGTTGAAGAAGCCGAACACGCCGGCGCGCACTTCGCGGCCGATGATCTGCTTCTGGTAGGAGATTACGTCGACAACTTCGAGCGTGCGGCTGTCGATGAGGCGGAAATCGAGGCCGATATTCATCACGTAAAGACGTGCGCCAACATTGCCGCGATCGCCGCGCGTGGCGGTGTCGCCAACGAAGGCGTCGACGCCAGACGAGCGGATGTCGGTGTTGAGCTCGGTGATGCCGCCAACGAAATAGTAGTCAGAGCCCGGCATTTGGCCGGCGAAGATGCGGCGCACGTTTTCGTTGTTCGGGGTGTTGGCGTCATCGCCGATCAGGCGATTATTGGCGTAGCGCAGCTCGAGTTCGGTGACCGAGGTGTCGAAGCGCTCGACCAAGCGCGCGCCCGATTTGGCGAAGGCCGACATCGCCATCAGCGAAGCGCCTTGAGTGATGCGGCGTCCGCCTTCTTCGGAGACGGAGCCGGTGTAATCGAGGATGCGGCCAACGGCGACGCGCGGAGCGACGACATTGTTGCTGTGCGCGAAATCAGCCAGGCAATTCAGCGCCGGCGTATAAGCGGTTGGGTTTGCGGTGACCGGCGCATCGCCAACGGGCAGCGCATACATGCCGTCATTGCCGGAGGTCGGCGTAACGCAGGCCGTGACCGACGCAGTCGCGGCCAGCATGGCGAGTTGCTTCAGCGCGCGCATTAATTCACTCCGTTAATGTCGGCGCTGATGTCGCCGTTATTGATCTGGGTGGAGTCGATGATGACGGTGTTGTAGCTGCCGTAGGTCACGACATTCAGTTGGTTGCCGATGGCTGAAGCGCTGTCGCCGCCAAGGCCTGAACTGTAACCGTCCATCAGCCCGCCCGAGAGCGAGCCTTCGACTTGGATGCGGCCATTGATGACAATGCGATTGCCGTTTTCGTCGCGCGTGGAGGGATCGAACGCGGCGTCGAAGCCATCATTCATGCCGAACGGGCGGGAAAAATCGCCCGCGCTAGCAATCGGATCGGCGTAGGCCGGCGCCGCGACGGCGAGGCTCAGTGCCGCAAACACAAAGAGACGCAAACCTGCCCCCAGAATTCGTGACGAAATTCGTCTAGAGGGCGAAGAAGCAATGCCTGTGCCAGCGGCGCGTGAGTCCACCGCGCCAATTTCGCGCTGTTAGGGCGGGTTTATCCTTAACGAAACCTATCCCATATCTAACGGCGTGCCGTTTTGAGCGGCTGAGGGAGTGCAGCGGGCTTGAGCGACGCTGTTGTAGAGAGACGCCCGCCGACGCCTTGGATCGTCACACTGCTGACGGCCGCGATCGTGTTGACTTATGTGGCGTTTATGTTTGCGCCGGCGGCGCTGCAGAACCAGCTCGACTAAGCCTTCGCCATCATTCCTCAAAGGTTCGATCCGCAGAGCCCGGATCATTTCAGCAATTGGTTCGAAGCCCTGGGTCCGACCTTTGGCCACACCCTCTTGCACGCGGGCTGGTGGCATGCGGGGCTTAACGCCTTCTTCTTGTTTGGCGCCGGGCGCTTCGCCGCCGCGCGGCTGGGCTGGTGGCGTTTTCTTTTGGTTTACCTTGCTTCTGCGCTGGGCGGGACGATTGCGTTTGTGACGCTGAATTGGGGTGAGCCGAACATCGCTGTGGGCGCCTCGGACGCTGTGTGCGGCGTGTTCATGGCCTATTTCCTCTCGGTGCGGGCCGACTGGCGACAGTCTCTGGCGATCCCGATGGTGCGCAATCAGGTCATCATGATCGTTGGGCTGAACGTCGTGCTGATGGGCGTTTTGGCTGAGCTCAATATTTTCCCGATTGCTTGGGAAGGGCACCTTGGCGGCTTTGTGGGCGGCTTTATCGCTTACGTGCTGCTGCAGCCGCGCGCCGTGCGCGGGCCTTGGGGTTAATTCCAGTTCAGTTCCAGGCGTTCGCCGTCAACCAATAAGCCTTTCAGCCGCGCGCGGTGGTCCCGGCCAACGGAGATAATGGCGTAAGCGCGGGTTTCGCCGACATTCTGTTCAAACAAAATGCGTTCGATCCGTAGCGCTTCATCCTGTGCGATGTAGAAGGCGTTTATTCCAAGATCGAGACCGACGACCACTGGCTCGTTGGTAGGCGCGCCGTTCGCGTCATAGTTGTCTAGGCAGTCAATGCCGCCGCGCACGAGCAAAGCGCCGGGCGTCTCGGCTTCTTCTGGAATGCCTGCGCCTTGCACAGCGTGATAAACGCCGCCTTCGCCGGCCTGCAGCGCCACCCAGCCTTCTGCTCCAGGCCCTGCTGTGGTTGGCGGGCAGGGCGCCTCGCGCGTTTCGCGCAGCGCAATCGACACATAATGGCCTTGCAGAAGCGCCCGCGGATCGACCGCTTCCATCGCAAGCAAGATTTCTGTTCCGCTGGCGCGCGCAGCGCTTTCGCGCACGACCATGGCGATCAGTCCGGCCACGCAGATCGCGCCGACAATGAGAATGCGCCAGGCGGGCTTCATGACGCTTTCCCCTTTCGCCGCAACATCAATCCTCCAACCAGCGCCGCTAGCGCGCAGACGAAAAACACAGCCGCCGCGCTCATGAGATCGAGGCCAAGGTCGGTGAGCAGCGCAGCGATCGCTCCCATGAAGGAGAGCACGCCGACCGCCGTCACCAGAGCGTGGCGGTCAAAGCGTCCAAGCGCGATGGTTGCGCCTGAAGCGGCGAGCCAAGCGACACGATGCGGCAGGCCCCAATTGAAATCGCCGCGCCAGGAATCGGCGTAACCGGCGATGGCGAAGAACATCAGCGCGCCCCATGTCGCCCAGCCATAAAACACGCTGGCGTGGGGGCGGTGCTGCGCGGAGAGCCAGCGTGCGGCGTAAGCGGCGCCAGCGAGCAGGACAGAGAAGAACAAGGCCAGCGCGCTTTCGTTCTCGAAGCGGGCTATGAACCAGAAGAGCGCGAACAGCATGCCAATGGCGGATGCATGCGCGAGCGGCGCTGATGACCAACGCAGCGCGAGCACGACGCCAAGCGGCGCGAACACGACCAGCCATGGCGCAGCGAGTTGGGCGCGGTCAAACCATTCAGCGCCCTGGAAGTCGCCAAAACCCACGAAAATCATGGTTGCGATAGCTGCACCGACGGAGCGACCGGCAAGCGCCAGCGCCATGCCGGCGACGCCAGCGGCGTAGAGCGCTGCTTGCGGGCTGCCGACAATGTCGAAGATCTGTCCGGTCAATCCAATCGCCGCAGCGAAAATGAGTGCGGCGACGGTAAGCGCAATGTCGGCGAGCAGGGTGCGCCGCTTGTGTGCGGCCCAAGCTGCCGCGCCGCATGCGCTGGCGAAGAATGCGATCAGCAATGCAAAGCGGGCTATGCGCGGGACGCCATCCCAGTTCGCCGCGATAAACGCGATGATCGCGATACCCAACAGCGCCCCGCCAATCCAAGCCAACGCAGTTGCAGCATCAAGCCGGCGCGCATCGGGAAGTGTAGCGAGGATTGCGTCGCGCTTGTCTGGGGCGACCAGACCTGACGCGATCCAGCGCTCAAGATCGCGCGCGACTTTTTCTTTGTAGGACGCCATTTTCGCTCCCGCGCCGCGCTAAGGCTAGTCGCTTTGCAAGAGAGCGGCAAACATGAAGGGTGTAGGGGGTTGCGCGCGGTTCGCTGCGGGCGCATCGTTTTCGTCTGAATTGAGTGGGATCAGGGAGGTCCCCCCATGCTGATCGCTCACGTGATCCGAGATAAGGGCGCGACGGTGTTCGCGCTGCAAGCAGACGCGACGCTCGAACAAGCCGCCAAAGAACTCAGCCTGCGCAAAGTCGGCGCGCTGGTCGTGTTGGACGAAAATGCTCGTGTTATCGGCGTTTTGTCCGAGCGCGACATTGTCCGAGAAGTGGCGCGGCGCGGCAGCGGGTGCCTCGGCGATCGCGTCGCTTCGGCCATGTCGCGCGACGTGATTACGGCCCGTCCGGATGAAACAGTGGATGAAGGCTTGGGCCGCATGACCGATCGGCGCATTCGCCATTTGCCGATTATCGTCGAAGGCAAGCTGGTGGGGATCGTCTCGATCGGCGATCTGGTGAAGCATCGGATCGCCGCCGTGGAAGCTGAGGCGGCCGCCATGCAGGCTTACATCGCCGCCCAGTAGGGGGTGGTTGATCGCCGACCCACAATCCCTACCTGTGGCGGCCCCGAGCAGCGGCTTTCGCTTGAAGCCTCGTTGGGGAATCGGTATGTTTACTGCTTAGCGATCTTTGAGTCGGTCTGCGCTGCGGCGCAGCGAGGGCTCCGCTAGAATCTCGCTGGTTTTACAGGCTTTTCTAAGCGCTGTGGAAAAAGCGGGTTTTACGCGAAAAAGATCGTTGACACGCATAAAGGGCGCGAATAGAAACCGCGCCTTCCGCCGAGACCTGAAGGTTTCGGCCCGCACGCGCCGGGGCTCCGGTTTCCAGCGTGGGCGGGCAAGGAGAGGTTTCCTCTTTTTGCGGGCGCTCTTTGACATTGTGATTTTGGAGAAGGGAAACGCAGGCGGCGGCGCGCTGCGGGCAAGGCCAGTAATGGCTAAGCCAAGCGACGCTGACGTTATGTGTTTTCTGGATCAATCGACATACAAGCTTGGTCTTTCGGGATCAGGCATGTGCGTCGGTTCCCGTTATATGAAACGCATACGCTTTAACCGGCGCCTCGGTGCAGACCGAGGACAGTCAGAGGTCAACTCAACCTGAGAGTTTGATTCTGGCTCAGAACGAACGCTGGCGGCAGGCTTAACACATGCAAGTCGAACGCCCCGCAAGGGGAGTGGCAGACGGGTGAGTAACACGTGGGAACGTGCCCTA
>JANRIP010000044.1:0-11179 GCA_033764855.1 Hyphomonadaceae bacterium
CGCGACCGGATAGAAGTCGCGATCGAGCAATTGATTGAGCGTGTGGTGTTCGCGCGAGTGGATCGCTTCCTGGGCGATGAAGCCTTTCACTTCTTCGGCCAGTTTGCCGTCGACGCGATCGCGATAAGCGCGCACAGCGTCGATGAACATGCGTTCGCCGTCCGGGAAGGTGAGCGAGAGCGCGTTGAACACGGCGGTGCCGACCGGATCGCCGCCGAGCCAATGGCCCTTTTGCGCCGCCTGCACATCGAAATGGATGTCGCGGGGCGGGACGCTGACGTCAGCGGGGGTCGATTTCGTATTCATGAGCCAATGCTTTTAGATTGCCTGCATTTGCGATTTGGGCTCTACTGACAAAAATGTCAATAACAAAAAACCGTAAGGTTCGCGTCCGCCGGGCCCCCGAAGCTGCGCGCGACAATATTTTGTCCGCAGCCGAGCGCCTCTTGGTGGAAAGCGGGCCGCTGGCGCTGAAGTTGAGCGAGGTGGCCGCGGCCGCCGGCGTCGCCAATGCCAGCGTGCTGCATCACTTTGGCTCCATTGACGGTCTTCATGCCGCTTTGATGGACCGCATGGTCGAGCAATTGGCGGCGGATGTGCTCGCGCTCGCGGATCAAAGCGGCGATGTGCAGATGAAGCAGGAAGCGGTGGTGCAAGCGCTGTTCGACGTGTTCGAAAAGCGCGGCGCCGCGCGGCTCGCCGCCTGGCTGGAGCTGACCGGCGAATGGCGCCGGCTGACCAGCGTGCGCCAGGCGGTGCAGCAAGTGGTCGCCAAGCGCGCGGCTTTGGGCGACCTCGATATTGAAGCGACTGAGGACCTGGTGCTGATCAGTGTTGTTCTCGCCATGGGCGCGGGCCTGTTCGGCGCGCCGCTGGCGCGGCTGGTGGGCAGCCCGGCCGGACGCACGCGCAAGGTCGCCGCTGACGCGCTGCGCGCTTACGCGGCGCTGGGGCGGGGGTAGAAAACGCGCGCAGAATCGCGCGGTCTCTATTTGCCTGCCGCTTCTGTTTCGTCGCCTTGGCGCACCGCCATCGCGGCGAAATGCGTGCGATACTCGCCGGGTGTCATGCCGGTGGCGCGTTTGAACAGGTTGCGGAAGAAGGACACATCTTCATAGCCGACGGCGTTGGCGATGCATTGGATCGAGGAGCGATCGCACTCGAGCATGCCCTTGGCGATTTCGATGCGTACCGCCTGCAAATAGGCGCCGGGCACTTTGCCGGTGGCGGCCTTGAAGCGGCGCAGGAAGGTGCGCGGGCTCATGCCGGCCTGATCGGCGAGATGATCCATCGTCAGCTCGGCTTTGAAGTTGCGCTGCAGGTGCGCTTCGGCGGCGCGCACGGCTTCGTCATTGTGCGGCGGTGAGAGCGGCAGCATGGCGTAGCCGGATTGGCTTGAGCGCGGCATGTTCAAGAGCAGCGCTTTTGCCGTTTGCATCGCCACTTCATGGCCGCAGAGTTTTTCAACGAGATAGAGGCTCACATCCGCCGCAGCGGTGAGGCCGCCGCTGCATAAGAGGCGCGAATCTTCCGTGACCACCATATCCGGGCGCCAATCCACTTTCGGATAACGCCGCGCGAAATCGGCGCCGAGCGCCCAGTGCGTGGTGGCGGCGCGGCCATCGAGCAAACCCGCCTCAGCCAGATAAGCGGCGCCCATGCACACGCCGGCAATGTAAGCGCCGCGCGCATAGTGATGCTGCAGCCAAGGCAGGATCACGCTGTGTTCAAGCAGTTTTGCGTCGAGTTCGAGCCCCATTGTGGGCACGATGATGATGTCGGTGCGGGCGACATCTTCAATGCCGCATTCGGGGCTCATCTTAAGCCCGGCATAGGGGCTGCGCACGGCTTGCCCATCGAGCGAAGCCGTGCGCACACAAAAGCGCGGCTCTGGCGTTTCACCTTGCAGGTTGGCCCAGAGCGCGCCGGCTGAAGCGAACACCTCAATCGGCATCAGCGCCGTGGACGCATAGCCATCGTCCAGCAAAACAACGGTGACGTCGTACATCGCCCGCTCCGGCTTTCGTGGGAAAATTACCCCATGCATGGCGCTGAAGCTATCGCGCAGTGGTGGGATCGATCATGCCGGTGATCTCGGTGATCTTATTGGCCGGGAAGCCGGAGATGCGCGCATGTTCGCGAATGCCGTCTTCGCTTTCGGCGAGATAGACGCAGAAGGTCTTGTCCTGGGCGACGTAGGATTGGACCCACTGCACCTTGGGCGCGAGCTGGGCCAGGGCCGCGTTGGAGGTCTTGGCGGCGCCGGAAAGGTCGCTTTGACCCATCTTGTCGACGCCGGGAATCTCACGCTCGATAATGAATTTACGCATTGCCGTCTCCTTATTGGGGCCCGCCTTTCATGGCGAATGCGCCCCGATCGGGAGAGCGGCCAGAGTGACAATCAGCAGTGGCGAAACTGACAATCACATATCGCGCGCCAGATCTTCTTCTTCGACTTCGCCATTGGGGTGAGCCGCGCCCAGGCCTTGTTCAACCAGGGAGGCCCACACGGTCTCAGCTGTATCGGCGAAGCGGAACAGGGTGAGGTCGGCGCGATCGATCATGCCGTGTTCGGCCAGCAGCTCGAAATTGACGATGCTGCGCCAATAGCCTTCATCGAACAGCACCACAGGAATGAGCGGCGCCTTGCGGGTTTGGCGCAGCGTGAGAATTTCAAACAGCTCGTCGAACGTGCCGAAGCCGCCGGGAAACACCACCAGCGCATTGGCGCGCATGGCGAGGTGCATCTTGCGCATGGCGAAATAGTGAAACTGAAACGTCAATTCCGGCGTGGTGTAGGCGTTGGGTTCTTGCTCGAGCGGCAGCACGATGTTGAAGCCGATGGTGGGCGCGCCGGCGTCGCGCGCGCCGCGATTGGCGGCCTCCATTGTGCCGGGCCCGCCGCCCGTGGCGATCACGTTGCGCCGCACTATGCCATCATCGCAGAGCGCACCGCCGCGTTCGGAGGCGATGCGGCCAAACTGCCGCGCTTCATTGTACCAAAACCCATGCTTGTTCGGCCCGTCCTCGCGTGAGCGGGCGCTGCCGAACACAACAATGGTGGACTTGATTCGATGCTGCTTGAGGATGAGGTCGGCCTTTTCATATTCGAGCAGGAAGCGAATGCCCCGCATCTCCTCGCTCAGCAGGAAATCCTGATCGAGCGCGGGGATGCGGAAGGAGGGCGAGGCGATCTGGGCGGCGTTGGGTTTTTCGTCAGCCATGCAGCGCACTTGCGCGCGCTCTTTGGTCCGGTCAAGCGGCTCCGCCAAGGAAGAGCAGGCCAAGCCCGCCCGCGACGAACGCTGCGCCGGCAATGCGGGCGATCCAGCGGCCGCCCGGCAGAACCTTCTCCGCCAGCACCAGGATGGCGAGCGCAGCGACCCAAAGCAGGTTCATGACGCCGCCCACGAATAATAGCGCCATCAACAGCCAGCAGCAGCCAATGCAGTAAAGCCCATGGCGCAGCCCGATCCGCACGGCGCCGCCCGCATTGGATTTAAAGCCGCCATGCGCCTGTATGAATGCGAGCGGCGCGCGGCATTTTTGCAGACAGATATCTTTCAGTGGCGACCATTGATAAAGGCCCGCCGCGATCAGCGCCGCCGCGCCAAGCCAAGGCGTGCTGAGCGCCGCCATTGGCGAGAGCAGCGCGGCTTGCGTCAGCGCGAACTGTCCAAGCGCGGCCGCCAGTGAAAACACTGTCCAAGCCAGCACATAGCCGAGCGCGAAAAAGGAGGCTGAGGCGAATACGCGCCCTTGCGCGGCGGCGGAGCGCCCGACGCGCGCGTAAAGCAGGATCATGGGCGCAGCCGATGGCAGCATCATCGCCACCATCATCACCGCCCACATCACGAAGGTCAGCGCAAAGCGCGGCGGGTCCCACGTCGCAACGGCCGGCATGGTCATTTCCATGCCGCTCATATCCATGCCGGGCATGTCGGGCATATCCGGCATTGGCGCCGGCGCCATCGGCATGTTGAAGCTGAGCCAGATTATGTAAGCCCAAGCCAGCGCCGCGATGATGACAATAGCGACGATCCCGATCAGGCGATCGCGGCGCAGCGCTTGTTCAAGCAGCGCTTCGCTCAAGCCTGGATGCCGCTTTGCGTCAGGCGCAGCTCGCAGAAATGGGCGTGCGAATCTGCGAATGCGAGTTCGATTGCGCCTTTGGTTTCGGTCCAGCCGCGCGCGACTTCTGCTGTGAGATATTCGAAGCCTTGATCGAGATTGATGCGCGCGCGATGTTCCGCGCCCGTCACCGGATTCACGATCGGCGCGCCGCGCGCTTCCACCACATTGGGCACGCGCAGCTTGGCGCTGCGCTTGTCGATGTCGACATCGAATTCGATCGGCGCGAACACCGGATCGTGCAGTTTGTCGAACGTGGTGGAGAAGACCTGGAAGATGGTGGCGCCTGGTTCTGTGTCCTGGCCGGTTATAATGCGCAGCAGCGCGTCCCGCTGCGCGGGCGTGGCGCGCTCGTCGACGATGGCGAGCGCTTCGCCGCCACCCATATGACTGGGGCCAGGCCAGCGGAACACGCCGGCGAAGCGCAGGCCGTCCAGGGAGGTGTCGCCGTGATGGCCTTTGTCGATTTGAACCGCCACGGTCGCTTGGCAATCGCCGTGCGTCGGCAGTGCGTTGAACTGGCAGGGGCAGCCATAAGCGCAGTTGCAGTTGGTGAATTCCCGCCCTTGGATGGACCAGTCAGTCATAGCGCCGGCTCCTTCAGAACGTTTCGTGACGGTAACAGAGCTGCGGCGCCGCGTCGACCGCCAAGCGGCGGGTCATGCTAGGATTGCACCGAGTCATGCCGATCCGCCGTCTGCCCCCCGAAACCGTGAATCGCATCGCTGCGGGCGAGGTGATTGAGCGGCCTGCCGCCGCTGTGAAAGAGCTGGTGGAAAACGCGCTTGACGCCGGCGCGCGGCGTATTCATGTGCGCATCGAGCGCGGCGGCTTGGGACTGATTTCGGTCGAGGATGATGGCGGCGGCATTCCGCGCGATGAGTTGCCGCTCGCGGTGGAGCGGCATGCAACCTCCAAGCTCTGGACCGACGATGCTGGCGATGTGGATCTGCTCAACATCGCCACCATGGGTTTTCGCGGCGAAGCATTGCCTTCGATTGGCGCCGTCGCGCGGCTCTCAATTGTGTCGCGAGCGAAGGGTTCTAGCGAGGCGTGGCGGATTGAAGTGGAAGGCGGGGCGCTGAGTACGCCGGCGCCATCGGCTTGGGCCAGCAGTGCGCAGAGCGGCGCGCGCATTGAGGTGCGCGATCTCTTCTTCGCGACGCCCGCGCGACTCAAATTCATGAAGTCCGAACGCAGCGAGACCATGGCGGTGTCGGATACGGTGAAGCGCCTGGCCATGGCGCGGCCGGATGTGGCGTTCATCCTGGAGAATGAGGGGCGCACCTCGCTGCGGCTCAATGCGGAAGCCGATCCCGAGCATGAAGGCCGGCGCGCGCGTCTCGCCGCGGTGCTGGGCGCGGACTTTGCGCCGAATTGCATTCCGCTGGATCTGACGCGGGAGACCGTGCGGCTTTCTGGATTCGCGGGCTTGCCCACCTTTCATCGCGGCACGCGCGAGTATCAGCATTTGTTCGTCAATGGCCGGCCGGTGAAGGATAAGCTGATCGTTGGCGCGGTGCGCGCAGCCTATCAGGATTTGCTGGCGCGCGATCGTCATCCGGTGGTGGCGCTGTTCCTCGATCTGCCGCCGAGCGATGTGGATGTGAACGTGCATCCGGCCAAAACCGAGGTGCGGTTTCGCGATGCGACCTTGGTGCGTGGTTTGATTGTCGGCGCGCTGTCGCATGCGCTGGCGGGCGCGGGCCATCGCGCTTCGACCACGACGGCGTCGAGCGCGCTTTCCGCCGTGCGCCCGCATTTTGAGCCGCAGCTTTCGCTGCGCGCTTGGGGCGCTGCGGAAGAGCGACTGGCGGCGGGCGATTTCATGATGCCGAGCGGTCGGGTTGAAGACCCAGCTTGGACTGCCGGGGTCCCCGCCGGCGGTATTGGCGGTTCAACCATAGAATTCGCCGGCGAGACGCCGGCGGTACAAGATGCGGAATTCTTCCCGCTTGGCGCGGCGCGGGCGCAGATTCACGAGACCTATATCGTGGCGCAGACGGAAGATGGGATCGTCATTGTCGATCAGCACGCGGCGCATGAGCGGTTGGTCTATGAGCGCATGAAGCAGATGCTGGCCAATGGCGGCGTGCGCCGACAGGCTTTGCTGATCCCGGAGGTGGTGGAGCTCGACCCGGCTGAAGCGGAAGCGCTTGGCGCGCGGGCTGAGGAATTGGCGGCGCTTGGGCTGGTGATTGAGCCATTTGGGCCGGGCGCCATTCTGGTGCGCGAGACGCCGGCTTTGCTGGGGCATGTGGATGCGGCGGGGCTCTTGAAAGATCTCGCGGACGATATTGCTGAGCTAGGCGAAGCGCATGCTTTGAAGGAGCGTCTGGAAGAAGTGTGCTCTGCAATGGCGTGTCGCGGTTCAGTGCGCGCGGGGCGGCGGCTTACTGGCGAGGAAATGAATGCGCTGCTGCGCAATATGGAAGCAACGCCATTCTCCGGCCAATGCAATCATGGCCGGCCGACTTATGTGGAGCTGAAGCTGGCTGATATCGAAAAATTGTTCGGGCGGCGCTGAGCCGGCGCCGCCCGAACTGATAGGATCACGCTTGCGGCGGCATCACCACCGTGTCGATCACGTGGATCACGCCATTCGATTGAATGAGATCAGCGGCAGTGACTTGCGAGGTTCCGCCAGCTGCATCCGTCAGCGTAACGGTGGAGCCGTTGAGCGTCGCTGTCAGCGTGCCGCCTTGCACGGTGGTCAATGTCGCGCGGCCGCCGCCGGCTTGAATCAAAGCGATCAATTCGCTCGCGGTCACGCGCCCAGCGACGACATGATAGGTGAGGATGCGCGTCAGCGTAGCGCGGTTTTCAGGGCGAACCAGCGTATCGACCGTTCCGGCCGGCAATTTGCCGAATGCAGCGTTGGTCGGCGCGAACACCGTGAACGGGCCTGGGCCAGACAGGGTTTCAACCAAGCCAGCCGCCTGCACCGCGGCGACTAAAGTGGTGTGATCTGGCGAAGCCGCGGCGGCGCCGACAATGGTTGTTTGCGTAGCTGCAGCGGGAGCTGCGGCATGCGCGGCGGCGTGGCCGGAATTTGCGCTCGCATGCTCAGTGGCGGCGCAGCCGCCTAGCAATGCAAGCGCGCTGATAGCGATGAGCGCTGAATTGCGTGTGGTATTTTTCATGGGGTCAATCTCCTTGCGCGCCGGGGGATGCGCTGTGACCCTTACGGGCCCGCGCGCGCAGCAGATCAGTTTGCAAAGTTCCCGCGTGCGCGCAGATCGTCGAGCAAAGCATTGGGAACTACTGGTCGTCCCAAATAGCTTTGCAGCAGATCGCGCGGCGCCGGCGCGCCGCCGTACTGGAATAAGCCATGTGACGTTTCTGCGTACCAGCGCGGATTACCGGCATCGAAAGCGCCGATGTGCTGCTCAATAGTTGCGCGCAGATCGGCGGTGACGAAGGCGCCGAGTGCGTAATTGATCATGTAGCCGGGCGATTCCACCAATTGTCCGCGCACGGCCCACCAGGATAATTCTGGATGCGGCGCGATGGCGAGATAGTCATGCGTAATCTGCGTCCACAGCGCATTGGGGTCTTGCGAAGGATCGCGCGCCAGGCGCAGTTCGAATAAACCCCAGGCGATGTCGAGCATCATCGGCGCGAGACGGGCGCGCAGATTGTCGGTCTCCGATGCGGCGCAGCCGAGATATTTGTTCTGCCATGCGGGCGTATAGATGCTCCACGCCGTTACATCGGCGATCGCTTCCACCAAAGTCGTCGTGTCGTCGGGCCAGAGCAGGGGCGCGCGCGTGCGCATCGCGGCCATGTGCGCGACATGGCCGTATTCATGCGCCAATTCCGCCGAGGCGCCGAGCCCGCCGTCGCCGAGCAGCACGGAGACGCGCGACAAAGCCGGGCGCCAAGCGCCATTTTCTGTCCGCCCGACATTGACGAAATCGGCGAAATCAACCGGCGACATGCCTTCGCGCAGGCCGACATCTTCGATCACGTTCAGCGAAGCGATCGGCGCGCCGAGATCGGCGAAGAAACGCGCATTGGCGACGCGCGCGGAGTCAGCGTCGCCCGCGCATTGATTCAAGCCGCGCGCCGCTGCGCCATGCGCGAAGTCAAAATCCCACGGCGCTGTGAGCTCGCTGTCATTGCCCTGCGCCCAGGCTTCGAGCGCCGCGATGAGCCAGCTTTCACCCTCGCCTTCCGCCAGGCCAAGCGAACGCTCGGACTCGGCGATGGCGCGACGCATGTCGGGCGCTTGCGCTGCGATGAGGCGACGATATGGGCTGCTCGGTTCGTTGTCGCCATTCAGGGCGCGCCAGAGCGGGGACATGGCGAAAAAAGCTGCGCGCCGACGCTCGGGAGAGGATTCTTCTTCAAGAATACCGAAGATGGAGAGGCGGTCGTAATCCTCGCCTTCAAAGCTGAGGCCGAGAGCCACGCTGTCGAAGCATTCGTAGAGTGCGGCGCTGAGTTCAGAGGGCGTCAGATTTGTGCGCGGCGCCTGGCTGCATGTGGGCGTGTCAGCGCTGGTGAGCGGCGCGCGATAATCGAGATAGGCGCGCATCGCCGCTAGCGATCGCTCATCCTCGGGGCTGGAAATCGCCGGATTGCGGGCCAAAACGCGCTCGAGTGCGACGCGGCTTGCATCATATTGCCGGGTCCAGTCGGCGCGGTCGCGGCTGGCCACATCTTGCACGACGCCGCTATCGATGGTGTCGAGCGCGCCCGCGGCGTCGGCGAAATCGGCATAGTGGCGTTCGGCGCGTTCAAGCGATGGCGCGGCGCAGGCGCCGAGCGATAACGCTATGAGTGCGATCAGGCGCGGCCCCGCGCGCACCACGACTCACCAGCTCCCCGTATTGGGCATGCTGGCCCAGGGTTCTTGCGGGGGCAGGTGGTCGCCTTCTTGCAGCAGTTCGATGGAGATGCCGTCGGGCGAGCGGACGAAGGCCATGTGCCCATCGCGCGGCGGGCGGTTGATAGTGACGCCGGCGTCCATCAGCTTTTGACACAGCGCGTAAATGTCCTTCACGCGATAGGCGAGGTGGCCGAAATTGCGGCCGCCGCTATATTCTTTTTCATCCCAATTATAGGTGAGCTCCACCATCGGCGCTTTGCGTTCGCGTGCGAGCTCCACGTCTTCCGGCGCGGCCAGGAAGATCAGGCTGAAGCGGCCTTTCTCATTGTCCATCCGGCTGAGCTGAACCAAGCCGAGCTTGGTGCAGAAAAAGTCGAGGGCGGCGTCGAGATCGCCGACGCGGATCATGGTGTGGAGGTAGCGCATGGTCGCAATGTAGAGCGCGAATGGGCCGCCGTCACCACACCGCGCTCATCGGCGCGCCTTCGAACACTTCGGCCAGGCGCCGGCGCGTGCCGCCGGAAATATCGGTGGGCAGCGCATCGAGGGCGAAGAAGCCGCGCTCGGCAATCTCGCCATTATCGAGCGGGGCGCAAGGGCGCCAGCTTGCGAGCCGATAGAGCGCGACGTGATCGTTGGGATGGACGGCGTGGTTGGAATAAAAGCCCAACAATGTGGGCGCGGCGGTTGCTTGCACGCCGCCTTCCTCGGCCATTTCGCGCACCACCGCTTCGACCGCGCTCTGGCCGCTTTCGACGCCGCCGCCCGGCAGGTGCCAGCCGCGACTATAAGTGTGGCGGATCAGCAGAATGCGGCCGGTATCGTCGCAAGCAATGCCGCGCACGCCGAGCGTCATGCCGCGACGGAACCGCCACCACTGCCGATAGATGGGCGTGAGGATCGGGCTGAGCTTAATGCGCCAATCGCTCACGCGGTTTGCTCCATGCATGCAGGGCTTTTCTGCGTTATTGTCGCAGCACGTAAACAAAAGGCGATCATGTGATTGATCTTTATGATCGCGTTTTTGTGACCGCGTCCAGGCTGACGCGTCCGTGATGCGTTGCGCGCTTGCGCCGGGGGGAGACTAAGTTCATGCGCGCCCGGATGAAAAATATTGACCTGCCCGCGCCGAAGCTGCCGGGCGGCCCATACATTATGGGCATTTTGAACGTTACTCCGGATTCGTTTTCAGATGGCGGCAAGTGGGACGGCGCGAGCGCGCCGCATGCTTTGGCCATGCTGGAAGCCGGCGCGGACATTATCGACATTGGCGGAGAGTCCACGCGCCCCGGCGCTGCGCCCGTGGATGAGCGCGAGGAGATTGCGCGCGTCATTCCGGTGCTGGCTTCGCTGCGCGCGGCGACCAAGGCGCCAGTCTCGATCGACACGATGAAGCCCGCCGTTGCGGTCGAGGCGGCGAACATGGGCGCCAATCTCTGGAATGACGTCACGGCGCTGCGCGCGCCAGGCGCGCTGGAAACCGCGGCGGCGCTGCATGCGCCAGTCATTCTGATGCACATGCAGGGCGAGCCGCGCACCATGCAGGCCGCGCCGCATTATGAAGATGTGGTGGGCGAGGTGATCGCGTTTCTAAAAGAGCGCGTGGCGGCGGCGGAGGCGCGCGGGCTGACGCGCATCTGGGTCGATCCCGGCATTGGGTTCGGCAAAACTTTGGAGCACAATCTGGCGCTGTTGCGCGCCATTGCGCGCATTCGTGCCGAGACCGGCAAGCCGGTGGTGATCGGCGCGTCGCGTAAGAGTTTCATTTCCAAGCTCGATCCCGGCGCGGACGCCGCCCATCGGCTTGGCGGCTCGGTGGCGGCGGCGCTGCTGGCGGCGCAAGCGGGCGCGGACATGCTGCGTGTGCATGATGTGGCCGAGACGGTGCAGGCGCTGAAAGTGTGGAAGGCGGCGCACTCATTCGCTCCGCCGCTTGGGGCACAATAGCGATATCTCGCCTAGAATAATGAATCTGCACCGCTCGGTGTTGCGTGCACGCCGCTAAACTGGCCTCGTGCGGCTGCAGTGACCCCAATTCCAGTCGTTGCCTAAGGAAGGCGCCAATCGGCTAGAATTGGCCCATTCCTGCCTGTCGGCGTGCTGTTGGTGATGTCTCGTTGTTATCGAAGCTCGAGGTCTCACGAGATCACGCCGACTTACAATGGTAGCTGAGCGCTGGGCTGTCTGATCAATCAAGATGACAGTATCCGCGCA
>JANRIP010000048.1:0-6542 GCA_033764855.1 Hyphomonadaceae bacterium
CTACATGGTCCACTAACGACTGCTCTCAAAAGAGGAGAAACCAATGAAACGTCTCGCTATGGCGATCGTAACCGCCGCCATGATGACGGTCGCGACGCCCGCGCTTGCACACACGAGCGTTCGCGAAACCAACATCGCTGAGAACGCCACGCTTGCGCGAGCGCCAGCGAACTTCACGATTGTGTTCTCAGGCGCCACCGGACTCGCAAACGTCACTTTGACCGATTCCGCCGGCCGCGCCGTGGCGCTCAACTACACGCCCCCGCGCGCAATGGCGTCTTCGTTCGCAATTCCTCTGCCGTCCTTGGCGCCCGGCGCCTACACGCTCGCCTGGCGCACTATCGCACATGACGGACACGCCATGCCCGGCGCGGTCCATTTCACGATTTCTGGCTGATGGAGGCCGATCCGCTGGCGCCAGCGCTGCTTGCGGTCAAGCTCGGCCTCTATGTGTCGGCCTTGCTGGCCGCAGGCCTTGGGCTGCATGCGAGCATGCAAATCGTCGAACGTGGCGATCGCGCGCGCGCCTTGCGCTCAGCCGCGTGGTTTGGCGGCGCGGCGCTCGTATTCGCGATGCTTCGCCTGATGATCGCCAATGTTCAACTCGGCGGCTCGCTCAACAGCATCTTCGATCCTGCCACGCTGTCCTGGACGTGGCCGGCGCTGGCGCCGAGTTCGGTTGCCTTTGCGCTTGGCGCCGGCCTCCTCTTCGTTGCGTGGCTACTGCAGAGATCTGCCCTTGCGGGGCTTGCATCGATTGCGCTCGCGGCTGCCTTTGCGCTGACGGGGCACACGCAAGCGCTTGAGCAACCTGGTCTGGCGCCGTGGGCGGCCGGGCTGCATGTTCTGATCGCCGCTTTCTGGATCGCCGCCCCTATCACGCTTTGGCCGCGCGCACTTCTGTCAGACCAAATCGTTCTGGTGCGTTCAGAACGCTTCTCGCGCCTCGCGCTCTTCATCATCCCGCCCCTGTTCGCATTTGGTCTTTGGCTGGCCGTGCTCCTGGCAGGAAGCGTCAACGCCCTTCTGACCAGCGCCTATGGACAATTGCTGGCGACAAAACTCGCCATTGCGGGCGCGGCTCTTGGGCTGGGCGCCTACAACAAGCAGATTGTGACGCGAAAGGTCCGCGACGCACCGACAGAAGGACGCCGCGCGCTCACCGCTACGTTGACCTTCGACGCCTTCCTATTCGCCGGTGCGCTCATTCTCGTCGGCATAGCGACCACGTTCACTGGCCCGCCAACGCACTAGAGATACCAAGGGGGGAGCACAGTGCAACTCGCGAGACTCGCGTCGTTCGTCCACAAATGGCTGGCGCTCCTGGTCGGCGTCCAGATCGTCTTCTGGGTCGTAAGCGGCTTTTTCTTCACCCTCTTTCCCATCGAACAGATTCGCAGCGAGCATTTGGTGCGCCAGCCGCAAGCAGCGCGCGCCATCGACGCCGCTGCGATCGGCAATCTCGGTCTAATCCGCAACGCGCAGAACCGCGCGCCCATCAAGCTGACTTTGGAGCAGCGCACGAACGGACCTGTCGCCATCGCGGAATTCGCCGATGGCGACCCGGTCTTGTTTGACGCCGAAACGCTGCGCCCGCTTTCGCCGCTCGACCGGGACGCGGCTGTGCGTATCGCCCGTCAGCACGTCACGCTGACGAGCGACGCCACGTCCGCCACGCTCGTTTCCAGCGAAAGCGCCGAGTATCGCGGTCCGCTTCCCGCGTGGCGGGTGCAATTCGCCGAGGGCGGCCTCAGCATCTATGTCGCCGCCAATACCGGCGCCGTCACGGCGCGCAGATCCGACCTTTGGCGCCTCTATGATTCACTTTGGGCGCTGCACATCATGGACTGGCGCGACCACGAGAACTTCAATCACCCACTCATCATCGCCGTTACAGCCATAACGCTTTTATCCGTGATCGCCGGGATTGTGCTCATTCCTTACCGCATTCGCTTTCGGAGGCTGCGGCCGCGCGTGGGTGAGAGCCGGTCATAGCCATGCCCGGTTATCCCCGCACGCGCCAACCCATCAAAATACCGCGCACTGTCTGGGCGCTCGGCTTCGTAAGCCTGTTCATGGACATCTCATCAGAGATGATCCATGCGCTCTTGCCGCTCTTTCTCACCACGACGCTCGGCGCCAGCGTTCTGTTGGTCGGCATCATCGATGGCGTCGCGGAATCTACCGCGTCGATCTCGAAAGTGTTCTCCGGCTACATCTCCGACAAGATCGGGCGGCGAAAGCCACTGATCCTACTCGGCTATGGGCTTGGGGCGCTCTCGAAGCCATTCTTCGCGCTGGCGAACGCGCCCTCTCTGGTATTGGGCGCGCGCTTCGCCGATCGGATCGGAAAGGGTCTGCGCGGCGCGCCGCGTGACGCGCTCGTGGCAGATGTGACGCCGCCGGAAATTCGCGGTCGCGCCTACGGCGTGAGGCAAGCGCTCGATACCGCCGGCGCGTTCATCGGGCCCGTGATCGCGATCATACTTATGGCGCTGCTCGCCAATGACATGCGCGCGGTGTTTTGGCTGGCGCTCATTCCAGCCGCGATCGCCGTGCTGCTCGTCTTGGTGGGTGTGGAAGATCATGCTGCCGGCGAAACAAAACCAAAGCCGGTCATTCGCCTTGCGGACCTCAAGAGACTGAGCGGCGCGTTCTGGGGCGTGGCGGCTCTAGGAGTTGTCTTTACGCTCGCGCGGTTCAGCGAAGCATTTCTCGTACTCAAGGCAAGCGCCGAGGGCTTGCCGCTCGTCCTCGCGCCTCTCGTTCTCGTCGTGATGAACGCGGTCTATGCGCTCGGCGCCGCGCCGGCCGGCGCGCTATCAGACCGCATCTCATCGCGCACGCTGCTCCTCACTGGCCTTCTCGCTTTGCTCGCAGCGGACTTGGCGCTTGCGCTCGCGCCAGGCATTTTGGGCGCCTTTGCGGGCATCGCGTTGTGGGGCGTCCACATGGCGCTGACGCAGGGCCTGCTCACCAAGCTTGTCGCCGATCATGCTCCAAACGATCTGCGCGGATCGGCTTTTGGGTTCTTCAATCTCGCCACCGGCGTCGCGCTTCTGATCGCCAGCGTTGTTGCCGGTCTGCTCTGGGATTTGATCGGATCACAGGCAACTTTTCTTGCCGGGGGTGCTTTCGCGTTTACCGCAGCCGTGATGTTGTCGGCGCTGCCTTGGCGGTCCAAGACCTAGCCGTGCGGCAACGGCCCCAAGCAACAGGCTCATCCGCTCATAGGGGTAATAACGTGGCTCCCACCGAAGCTCGCGCGGCAGCCGACCACCTGAACCGCGAATGCTTTTGCGTAACACTTGACCGCGACGCGCTTGCGGCGTCGCTCAAGCACGAGGCAGGCGACAACGCCTTCTTCGATGGCTTCGTTCAATCACGGCCTCACTTGTTTTCCCATGCGCCGGTTTTCCTGCCCAGAGCGGACGGCGATGCGATGCAGGCAATCGTGCATGCGATCGAGACGGTGGCGCGCCTTCCCAAATACCAGCGGGCGGTCCTCTCCTGGGCGCCGGACATTGCCCGCATCGATCACGGGCCGCTTGGCGCCTTCATGGGCTATGACTTTCACCTCACATCCGATGGCCCCAAGCTCATCGAAATCAACACCAATGCCGGTGGCGCGTTTCTCAATGCCTTTCTTGCGCAGGCGCAGATCGCCTGCTGCGCAGAAGTCGAGCAAGGCCTCGCCCGCCAGTCAGTCGCGCAGTTTGAAGATCGCGTCGTCAAGATGTTCGACGCGGAGTGGCGCCACCAAGGGAGAACTGGCGCACTTCGGCGTATCGCCATTGTCGATGACGCGCCGCACGACCAGTATCTCTATCCTGAATTCGTTTTGGCGAAACGCTTGTTCGAGCGGCATGGCTATGACGCCGTGATCGCCGATCCGGCGACGCTGCGTTTCGAGTGCGATGTGCTTCAGGAGGGCGGCGTTCCAATCGATCTGGTTTACAATCGTCTCGTCGATTTCGCGCTGGGCGACCCAGGTCATGTAGCCCTTCGGACAGCTTATGAAGGCGGTGCGGTGGTTGTGACGCCTGGTCCGCGCAATCACGCGCTTTTCGCCGACAAGCGCAACCTCACCCTGCTCTCGAACCGGGAAACATTGGGCGCTTGGGAATTGGACGCCGCTGTGATCGCTGCGCTAGCCAGCGTGCCGCGCGCGGTGAATGTGACGCGCGACAACGCCGACGAGCTGTGGCGCGACCGCAAGGGTCTATTTTTCAAACCGGCGTCCGGGCACGCCAGCAAGGCGGTCTATCGCGGCGACAAGCTGACCAAGGGCGTCTGGGAGAACATTCTCGCAGGCGCTTACATCGCGCAGGACTTCGCGCCGCCCGGCGAGCGAACCATCGAAGTCGATGGCGAGCGCGTGCAGCGCAAAGTCGATGTGCGCCTCTACACGTATGCGGGTGAACCTTTGCTCGCCGCTTCCCGTCTCTATCAGGGGCAGACAACGAATTTCCGCACGGCGGGCGGCGGATTCGCGCCCGTATTCTTCATCTGAAGGGCGCGATCAGAATCTCTTAGGGATGTAGAGACAGACCTCGTCGCTTACTCGCGATCAATGACCTCCATCACGCCTTGCTGCTCGGCGTGATCCTCCAGCCGGCAATTGTCCAAAGGACGAAGCATTGCCTCCAGACCAGCGATGGGCGAGATCGAATACCGACGCGACGCCCGAAGCAGGCTTGGGTTCCGACGGGCGCGTCCGAGGTGGCGCTAAAACAGGTCGCGCTGGCGCTCGTCCGGACGGCGCGCGCGTTTGATGCGTTTGGGCTGTGGGCGCGCCTTCGCCATTGCGGCGATGCGCTTGCTGCGTTGCCGCTCCTGCTCGAACTTGCCCCGCCCTTGGAATTGCATGAGCGCGTCCTCAAGCTTGCCGAGATCGGCCTTCCGCCAGAACACCATGTTGCGGACGATGACCGGCGCGGGAAATCCCGGAAGGTTGCTACGTCGTGCGCGCCAGAGCGTGGCGAGGCTCACGCACAAATCGTCCGCCACGACTTTCTGCGGGACGAGATCAGGCGGAACCTTCATCGGCGCCGATCTTCCCGATAGGGCCGAAGCTCAATGTCGCGCGTCACCAGCAAGCGCACGGAGCCGCCGGCGCGAACGCGCAAAGTGGGTCTGACGCTCAATTCGCGATCGACGATGCGGCCGCCCGTGCGCGCCGCCTCCGACGCCGCCGCGTCGCCGACGCTCTGGGCAAAAGAGTTTTCGTCATCGTCCTCGGCGTTGTCGGCGATCACGCTGATAATGGCGGAAAGACCTATGGCGCCGGCGAGGCGACCCAGATGATTGTCAACGCGGTCGCGGAGACCCGCGGCGCCCGTCGGATCGGTCCCTTCCATGCCGCGCAAGGAAATGCTCCAGCCATTGGGAAAGATGAGCCGGTTCCAGACGAGGACGAGCCGACGTTCGCCGTAAGACGTATCGGCGTCATAAGTCCCGATAAGCCGCGCGCCCTGCGGGATCAGCAAATGCGCGCCGCTAACGCTGTCATAGACATTGGCCGTAACCTGCGCGATCGCGCGGCCCGGCTGTTCGGAATTGAGTTCGGTGATGAGCGCGGCTGGGATCACTGCACCCGCCATCAACTCATAACGGGAGCGCGGCGGCATGAGGCGCGCATCGAGACGCGCTTCACCTTCATCGGTGACCGCCGCCGCCGTGGTGCGATCTTGACCGCCAAAGATGATCGGCGAAGCCCGCGCCAACGCTTGCGGATCGGGCGGCGCCTCACGCGTGCTTACAGCGGCGCCGCGGGGCGGACCTGACCATGCCTCTTCCTCCGGCGGCTGAAGCGCGGCGGCTTGCGGCGGACCGTTCTCGCCCCAGAGCATGTCGCGCGGCGCATCGAGTTCGGCGCGCGGCAGATCGCCCGCTGCATACTGACCCGACGCGTTGCGGATCGATTCCGGCGGACCGCCCGCCGCCGCCTGCGCTTCAGACTGGCGCGCCTCGCGCTCAGGCCGTTCGCTCAGACCAATGAAGAGCGCGAGCGTCACGATGGAAGCCGCGATCACAGCGCCTGCCATCAGCACTTTGCGCGACAGACGGCGCGGACTGGGCGGACGCGCGCGGATCGAGAGATCGGGGGCGACTTCTGGCGGTTGTGTCTCGTAGGCGGCGGTCACGGCCGTCCTCCGACGCGCGCGGAGCGGCGTTGCGGCAAGGCGGCTTCGCGTTCTATGCGCACGATCGTAGGCGCGCCTGTGCCAAGGCGCAGTTCAGCGACATCGAACACGCGGTCGACCATGTAGCGCTGGCCCTGCACGCGATAGTTTACGAGTTCGGCGCCCTCTCCGGTGATGACGAAGAGCGGCGGCAGATCGCTTGATGCGACGGCTTCCGGCATCTCTATCCATGTGCGCCGGCCGTCGTCGAATACCCGCGTCGGCATCCAGTTCGGCCTGCCGCCGCGCGTGGCGCGGACGCGATAGGCAAAGTTGAGTTGATCGACACTCGCCATCCGCGCTTCCTCTTCAGCCGGATAACACCAAGCGATCTGAGCCGAATAGGCCGAGCCTGTC
>JANRIP010000051.1:0-1941 GCA_033764855.1 Hyphomonadaceae bacterium
TCCACATAGGCCGAAAGGGCGCCGTGATTGGGTATAGTCTGATTTAGCCCACTCGCGATCATCACGCTCAGCACATGCAAAACACGCTCGATCACGTCTTTGCATAATCGCGTACAAAATGGAATCGAAGAATGCTTGTGATGCGGGAGGGCGCGCGTGCTGAAGCTTGTTGGTGCATCGCTTGCCGTGGTGTTTTGCGCGTTGGCGCCAAGCGTTGCGCATGCTGATCCGTGTACAGCGCCGCTGCCGACGCACGTGGGCGATACGTTCAGCGGCACGGTGCGTTATGTCGGCGACGGCGATGGTCTTTGCGTTGGCCGGTCGACCGATCCCAGTACCTGGATTGAAGTGAGGCTCGGCGACTTCGACGCGCCCGAACTCCACTCCGCGGATGGCCCGCGCTCGAAGCGCTTTCTCGAACATGTTGCGATGGGGCGCGAGGTGACGTGCCGCGCAGAGCGCGGGCGGCGCGGACGTGTCGTCGTCTATGATCGCGTGATCGCCGTATGCCGCGTCGATGGGCGCGCGATCGGCGACCTCCTCCGGGAGGCGGGCGCGCCAAGCGGCGGCAATTGAGAACATCGCCGGCGCCAAGGATGCGCTGGCCCATTAGGCGCCTTGCATTGCATCGCTTTGCTTGACAGTTGTCCTGGCGCATTCTTGGCGAGCTGAGCCACGCCCATGAACCTGTGCATCATCTGCCGCAATCGACCCGGAACTGCCTCGGGCGGCGCTGTGTGTGAGCCGTGCGCCGGAATGCTGAGCGCAGAAGGCCATCCGTTGTGGCCGGCGAAACCGGCGCCCGAGGCCATGACCGAAGAGATTCTGGCGACCCTGCGGGAACACGTCGCGCGCTTGGTCGGCGGGGTGCCGTTCGAACGCGAACTCTCGCGCGATGAGGTGGATGCGCTGCTGCACAGCTTTCCCGAATAAGGCGAACAGCTATTCGGGGCCTCAAGCGAGCTTGCTGCAATTGACCGTGTTGCGCTTGTCCCAGGCCTGCAAGGCTGAACGGCTGTAGAGTACGGCCTTGCCGACTTTGAGGTAGGGGGGGCCGAGCTTGAGGGCGCGCCAATTGCGCAGGGTGCCCAACGTGATGCGGCCTTTATAGCGGGCCACGACCTCGTCGTCGGTAAGAAGTTCGTCGTCGAAAGCGACTTCTGACATGGTGTTCTCCATGGCTCGGCCAATATCGACCTTGGCCTTCATCTTTCGCGTTGCGATTCGCCCGGAGATGACGGGAAACGCCGGGAAATGGTGGGAAACGGTCCGGAGCGCCCGTTCAATAATGCGCGTGATCGCGTCGACGCAGGCGCAGCGCTTCATCGCGCCCGTGGGCATTCCATTCGAGCCAGGATGCAAACCCGTTCCCGAACGCGATCAGGATCGCAAACACGATCGCGATGACAGCTTGGCCCCACTCGCCGACACATGCACGCGTCAGCGCGTAGAGGAGAAGGAGCGGCGAGCCCCAGCGGACCAGCACCCAAAGCGCAAAAAACGCCACGGCCGCGACAAGGAAGGGCTGCGGGATTGTTGGGAAGATCTGGAGCGGGGATGGTCGAAGTGCATGGCGCCATTTCTAGAAAGGTAATGAGGCGCTGCGGTTCGACCGGGTTGGCTCCCGGATTCTTTTTCTGGTCGTCCAGCCTGCGCGGACGCCGATCCTCGATACGCTCATGCCAACACAAGTGCGCCACAGGCGCAAGCGCGATGCGCGCCCTAGCGGTCCAGTCCGGGCGGCAGCTTGAGCGCTTTCGACAATTGTCGTGCTGGGTCCTGGGTGCGTGAGCGCACGATGGCCTTGCGGATGTCGAGGTGGAGCTCCATCGCCTTGAGGCGGCCCTGCCATTCCGGCTCGAACTGAAAGATGTTGCGGCCTACTTCCGTCGCGAGGCCAAGGCGCTTGAGTTCTTGCGCCCGCGCCTTCAGCGCATTGGT
>JANRIP010000057.1:0-11359 GCA_033764855.1 Hyphomonadaceae bacterium
GGCGCGATGAGATTGACGCGCGCCGCGCCCATCTCGCGCGCAGTTTCGGCGGCGAAGATAAGGCTCAGAAACTGCTCGTCCGGCCGCGCTAGCGTGCAGACAATCTCAACCTCGCGGCCCTCGACCGCCGAGAGAAGCCGAACATAGGCTTCGCCATCGGGAAAGCGGCGCGTCTCGATCGCGCCGAGTTCGGCGCCGGCGGAGAGAGCAAGCGCACGGGCGATGGTCTCGTTTCCGGGCATGGGGAGGTAAAGGCGCGTCACGTTCAAGCCTCGATTTCGAATATGTCTGGGTTGGCCGCCGCATAGTCGAGCGCATAGGCGAGTTGCCCAGGTGCTTGGGCGTGCACGGTCACAAGCGGGGCCCCGGCGACGACGCCATCACCTAACCGCACATGCAACACAATTCCGGCGGCGGGATCGTCGGGCGCGCCCGCGAGCTTAGCGAGGCGGGAGATCTTGCGATTGTTGATGTTGGTGAGAATGCCCGAACGGGCCGCCGCCCATGGGCGCGTGAGCGGCGCGCTCGGAGGCGTGCGCATGCCGCCCTGCGCTTCGCAGATGGCTTGAAACTTCGCCCAAGCGCGCCCGTCGTCGAGCGCAGCGCGCGCCAACTCATACCCTTGTCCGTCAGGCGCCGTTCCTGAAAGCTCAAGCACCGCGCCCGCGATCGCGAGCGCCCGCTCGCGCAAGTCTGTTGGCGCGTCGGGAGCGCCGACAAGCACGGCGAGCACGTCGTTGGCTTCGAGCGCCGGCCCGATGCCGCGTCCAACGGGCTGCGCGCCATCGCTCAATACAAAGCGTGTCTTAAGACCAAACGCCTCGGCGACGGCGGTCATGTGCGCGCTCAGATCGCGCGCCGCCTCCTGCGTGCGGATCTTCGCTGTGAGCCCCACAGGCAGATCGAGCACGACGTGACTTGCGCCCGCGGCGATTTTTTTGGACAGGACCGAGGCGATGAGCTGACCTTCGGTGTCGATATCAAGCGCGCGCTCGATGCGGATGAGCACGTCATCGGCTGGCGAGAGGCGCACGGCGCCGCCCCAGGCGATGCAGCCGCCTTCGGCCTCGACGACGCGGCGCATGGCGGCAATATCGAGATCGACGGGCGCCAACGTCTCCATTGTGTCGGCCGTGCCCGACGGCGAGGTGATCGCGCGCGAAGAGGTCTTGGGCATGAGGAGCCCCAAGCTCGCGACGATAGCGACCACGATTGGTGTGGTGCGATTGCCAGGAAGGCCGCCCACGCAATGTTTGTCGACCACCATCGCCGAAGGCCAGGAGAGACGCTCGCCCACTTCCACCATGGCGCGCGTGAGCGAGGTGATTTCATCGAGATCGAGCGGAAAGGCCGAGCACGCGGCGATAAACGTGGCGAGATGAATGTCGACATAGCGACCACCGGCGATGTCGCCGATGATAGAGCGGAACGCGCGCTGATCGAGGCGGCCGCCATACATGCGCCGTCGCACGTCAGCAAGCGAGTCAAGCGGCGGCGCATGACTGACGGCTATGTGTTCACCATCGGCTACGGCCAGGCGTTTCCACGCCGCCTCGGACAACCCTGCTTCATCGACAGTCAGCCAATCGTTCTCGACCTGGTAGAGCGTTGCGATCACGCGCCGATCACCAGCGGTCAAGAGCACGCGAGCGCGCGCGGACAGCCCTTCGGACTTGCAGACGTGACAATCGGTGCGCATCAGAACGATCGCATCGTCTTGCGAGAGAAGCTTGAGGCGCTTGGCCACAAGATGCGAAGCGTGTTCGCCCTCCCTGGTCGTTGGCGCGGCGCTCATGCGAGTTCATACCTGCGCTGATCATCGACAACCGCCGCGTCCCAGCCGAGTTCGCGCTCGATGCGCACGCGCAGCGCATCGGAAGCGTCCGGCTCTCCGTGCACTATGAAGGTGCGGCGCGGCGGCTTTTCAAAGCCGCTCAGCCAGCGGATGATCTCGCCGGCGTCGGCGTGGGCGGAGAGTTCAGGCAGGTTGGCGATTTCAGCCCGGATCGGAATCCATTGGCCAAACATCTTGATCTCGGTTTCACCAGCAAGCAGACGGGCGCCTCGCGTGCCGACGGCCTGATAGCCGGCAAACAGGATCGTATTCTTGGCCTCGGGCCCGAACGCCTTGATGTGGTGCAAGACGCGCCCGCCGGTCGCCATGCCGCTGCCTGCAATGACGATCTTGGGCATCGGATTTGACACAATGGCCTTTGAGTCTTCGACATCGCGCACATAGGTGGCGATCGCGCAGGATTGCTCGCAGGTCTCGGCTGAAAAGCGATGGTCGTCTAAATGGCCGCATAGGAGTTCGGTCGCATTGATCGCCATCGGACTGTCGAGAAAGATAGGCACGGACTGGATGCGTCCTGCGCGCTTCAGCATCCACAGGTGATAAAGGAGAACTTGAGTGCGCCCGACGGCGAACGCGGGAATAACGACGGTGCCGCCGCGGCGCACCGTCCGCTCCACGACCGCGCCCAAGGCTTCCATCGGATCGTTTTTGGGATGGATGCGATCGCCATATGTCGATTCAACGACCACATAATCGGCCGCGTTCACCGGCGCGGGATCAGGCATGAACACGTCATCATAACGTCCCAAATCGCCGGAAAATACGATTCCGCGCCCTTGCCAATTGAATTCGACCGTGGCCGCGCCGAGGATGTGGCCTGCACGGCGCAGCTGCATCTTGGCGCCGCCTTCAACATTTGTTTCCGTCTCGAAGGCGATCGGCTTCAGCTGCTTCAATGCGGCCTCAGCGTTGCGCACGGTGTAAAGTGGAAGCGCGGGCTTATGCTTTGTGTGGCCTCTACGGTTGGCGTATTCGGCATCGTTCTCGGCTATTCTGGCGCTATCCTTCAACAGGATGTCGCAGAGATCGGCCGTCGCGGAGGAGCAATAGACGGGCCCCCTAAAGCCGTCGCGCACGAGCTTCGGGAGATAGCCGCTGTGGTCCAAGTGCGCATGCGTCAGCACCACCGCATCGATCGAATCCGGCGGGATCGCGAGCGGCGCCCAATTGCGCTCGCGCAGGACCTTAAGCCCCTGGAACATGCCGCAATCCACCAGAATGCGCCGGCCGTCCGCCTCCAAGAGGTGCTTTGAACCGGTGACCGTTCCCGCAGCGCCGAGACTCGTTAAGGTCAAACTCATGTCGTTGGCTTCTTTCTACTGAGGTGCAACGCGTAGAACATTGGGGTCGCCGCGTCCGTCGAGTGCGGTCAGTTCGACCTCGGACAAAAACTCCTCGCGACCACAGCCGAGGATGCGAGCTGCGGCCTCAAGCGCATGCGTCCAGGTCGAGTGGTTGGCGAACAGCATGCCGAATACGTCGAGCGTGCCGCCCCGATTGATGAAGCCAAGCGCGCTGGTGCGTGAAGGTCCGGCGTCGAGCCGGCGCAAGGCCCCAAGCATAGGCTCTGGGCGAGTATGGGTGAGAAAAACGCGCGGCGTCCCCTCCGGGAAGAAATGTCTGCGCTGCGCCTCGCTCGCGGCATAGGCCGTTTCGATCTCGTCGCGCCCGGCGCGGAAGCGGCCAGGCTCCAAAAGCGCGGTGACGCATGCCGAACGGCCACGCGCCATCAAGCGTTCGCTCGCACGTAGGGCTTCCGCAGTTTGATAGGCGCCAATCGCGACGAATTGGAGGTCAGCCTCTCTAGGGTCGCCGAGGAGAAGTGCTGCGCCATCCGCAACGGCTTGTTGGGCGCGCGCCCCGCTGAGCAAGCGAGCCACAGCGCGCTTGGGCGTCACGAGGCACGCGATTTGACCATGCGAGGCGTAGACGCTTCGAAGCGAGGCCGCTGCGGAATTGGCGTCGATCGGAAACAGCACGCGCGCGGTGTCCGCCATTTCGCCCAGAAGCGCCTCGGGCAAGGTCGGATCCTGGTGCGATTGTTCGTTCTTGGCGTTTTCCCAGGTGTGCGACGTGGCGATAAGCGCCACCGACAGCCAGCGCGGCGGCGCGCCGATCTCACGTTGACGGCGGGCAAAGATGATGTCTTGGCGCAGCGCCCCCAGCATTTTCATGGCGAAGGCTTCGTAGCTCACGGCGAGATTGAGCCCGCCTTTATTGCCGAGCGCCGCGCCAATGACTGCTTCCTCATTGAGCGCGGTAATGACGGCGCCGTCCACCGCTTCCGGTGCGCCCGGCTCGGGCGCATTCACGCGGTGGCGCAACAAATCGAGCGTTGCACCCATGTGGTTGCTTTTCAACTCGTCAGGGTTGCCGACACGCACGCGTCGATCCGGATTGGCTTTGACGATCTCAACGAAAAGTGCGTCGAGCGCCTCCATGGCGCAACTTGCGCCCCCTTCGGGCGCCCAAGACGGCTCAGGCAAAACCGGCGACGGCATAGACCTCATTGCCAGCGGATGGCGGCTTTCGCGCGGCCGCTCTTGCGCATCGTGGACAGCAAACGCCTGCGCCGCCGCATCGAGTTCAGCTTTCGGCACAAAGAGAGCGCGCGCGCCCTCATTAAATTGCCGCCGCGCCTCGGCGTCGGCGCGAGGATTTCCGGCAAGCGGCAGGTTGTGCGCGCGATTTGTGCCGGCCCCCGGAAAGCCATAGCCCTTGACACAGCGCGCGATCACATAGGGAAGCCGCGCTGGATAGGTCCGCTCCGACATGGACGTGAAGTGCATGAGCGCAGATTCGGCTTCGATGATGGCAGAGGCGTAGGCAAGCGGATCGTGACCGTCGATGATGATGGGATCAAAACCGCTTAGCCGCAGATGCTGAGCGAGCCACTCAGCGCCTCCCTCCTGGCCGATTTCGGTGCGCTGCTCGATGCGCCTGCCATTGAGGATCATGACGGGCACGACAAAGCCGCTGTCTTCGGCGCGCCACCAGCGCGGGGACCAATCGGAGCCACGCTGTTCTTCGAACGCTCCATCGCTCAAGAACGCAACCAAGCGCTCACCCGGCAAAGGCATATGAACGTATTGGGTTTCGGCAAAACCCAGATAGCCGCCTTCGGAGACGCCGCCTGCGGTGTGCGGATTGACGTGACTGCCGAGCGGCGCCGCTGGGCGCCCTTCTGGCGTCAACGCATAAGAATAAAAGTCGGCCGCGAGCCGCGAGAGACCAGCTTCGCTGCGCCCGTAGCGCCCCTGTTGGGCGGGAGATACATCCTCCAAGAGCGCGTTGACCGCTTCGATCGCAGCCACGCAATGGCCCTGCCCCAACACCCAGGCGCGCGTCTGCCCGGTGAGTGCGTTGGCAAGATGATAGCCGACAAAGGCGATGGCTGCGTTGAGCGAGCCGCCCATATGGCCTTCGGGCGCTGTCTTAAAAGCGTCCGCGGCCAAGTCTGCGCCGCTGAGATCGACGCGCGTGGCGTAACTCATGTGCGCTACGGTCCACAGCGCGGCGCTGGCGAGACGGTCAGCGGCCGCGCACAAGGTAAGCGCCCTGTCGCGATCAGCCAGCGCCCCGTCCATCCAGTGGCGCGCGACAAGGTTTTCGATTTTCGCGACGGTCTCGGGCCGGTGGCGGATGACGCCATACCCCTCCCGCCATGCGTTGCTGGCTGGTGCTGACACGACAATGATCCGCTTGGGGCCGGCGCGCGCCCTTCTTCTCGCCATCAACCACTACGCACGCCAGCGTCCGCGCCCTGACAAAAGGGTCTGGGTCCAAACTAGCTCATCGTCGCCAGCGCGGCGCGGGTCTCATGTGCGATGACGGCTTCTTCGTCGGCGGCGCGCGCCTCGATGATGACTTGCGCGCCGTCGCGCGAAAGCACCCCCGCGCCCGCCTCGTTGCGCGCCTGATCGAGGTCGACCCCCATAAAGATCAGACCTTCACAGATGGCCGCGCGCACGCGGGGCGCGTTCTCGCCAATGCCGCCGGTAAACACCACCCGGTCGACGCCGCCGAGAACGCCCGCGAGGCCCGCAAGCCAGCGCCGGGCCGTCCGGCAGAAGAGTTCCACCGCTTCCGCGGCGCGGGGGTCTGGCGAAACCAACAATTCGGCCATATCTGCGCTCACGCCCGAAAGGCCGAGCAATCCTGATCGGCGATTGAGAAGATCCTCGACGTCCTCAAGAGAGCGGCCGGCGCGCAGCAGGTGCAGCACAACGCCCGGGTCGATGTCTCCGCTCCGCGTCGCCATCGGCAAGCCCGAAACAGTTGAGAACCCCATTGATGTCTCGATGCTGCGCCCGCCTTCGATCGCCGTCATCGATGCGCCGGCGCCCAGGTGCGCGACGACGATGCGCTCGCGGCTAGTGTCGACACCCTCGCTTTGCAACGCCGCCAAAATCGAAACAATCGACAGTCCATGAAAACCGAAGCGGCGTACGCCAGCGTTGAAGAAATCCCGCGGCAGCGCCATCATCGCCGCCGCCTTGGGTAGATTGGCGTGGAAGGCGGTGTCGAAGCAGGCGACGTGCGGGCGGGCGGGCCAGCGCGCCCGGGCCGCGGCGACGCCCGCAAGGTTGGCACCTTGGTGCAAGGGGGCCATGGCGGCGAAGTCCAAAAGCCTCGCCTCGACCCGGGCCCCAAGCAGAGTGGGCGCCACAAAGTCGACGCCGCCATGGACCACACGGTGGCCAATGGCGTTAGGCGCAATCGGCGGCAAGGCGCTGAAAAGCGCCTCAAGCGCCTCGCCATGATCGCCGGCGCGCGATGGTTCAATCGTTTTCATTTTGCCCGCGCGCCCGATTGTGAGTTGCGGGTCCTCGCGCCCAATGCCGCTGAAATGGGCGCGCCACACGACATCGGCTTCAAAGCAAGCCACGCGCACGCTCGATGAGCCGCAATTGATTGTAAGAATGGGACCCATCTTCAAGGCCGCCTCAAGCGTGCGATTTGTCCCATGCCTTCAGGGCCAAAGCTAGCGCTGCGGCGTCGCGCGGCGCGCCATCTCGCTTGCAAGCAATTCGCGCGCCCGATGCACGCGATACTCGAGCGACTTGACTGAGCAGCCGAGCGTTGCACTAGCGGCCGCTTGCGATAGACCGTCGACGGCTGTCAGCATCAGCGCCTCGCGGAGATGTTCGGGCAAGGTCGCCAGCGCCTGGCGCAGTATGCGCACTTCTTCGCGGCTTATCGTCTCCGCCTCGGGCGAGGGCCGCTCGTCGGCGACGCGCAGGTCGTCGCCATCAGGACACTGGCCCCAGAAGGTTCGGCGGGTCGCGGCGCGTCGCGCTGCGTCCCGGCATTTGTTCAACGCGATCGCGTGGAGCCAGGTCTTGAATGAACGCTCTGGATCGAAGCTCGCCATTGCGCCCCAGGCCGCGACGAAGGCTTCTTGAACGACATCGCTTGCCGCATCGGCGTCGGCGACGCGGCGGCGCACGAAGCGAAAGAGGTCGTCTTTGTGGGCGCTCATGAGCGCGCTGAACGCGGTCCGGTCGCCCCTTTGGGCGCGGGCAATCTGATCATCGAAACCACCGATGAAGGTTGCGCGCCGCAGCGGCAAGCGGGCTTGCCTCGACAGCGCGGAAGGCTGAGCCGTAATGGAATTCATGGTCGCCTCGCTGGCCGCAAGAAGCGCGGTCCCATGACAAGATCGCGCCTCGCTTGCATCCGTGCTTTGCTTTGGATCAACTTCCTGTATTTGCGCCTTGGGCGTCTTGTCCTTGCTCTGGCGGAGCCCGATGGGCTAGCTCTCCCCAGGGCGCGCGCCGCCGCGCGCGTATAGAAAAGTGTGATCGCCCGGAGGCTTCCCTGACCGACCTTGATCGCCAACTCGCCGCTTTGGGCCGGGTGGACATCGACACAGCATTGGACGGGCTGGAAAGCGATGTCTGGGCCCGGATTGATGCGCGCGCACAAGGCCGCGCGAGCGCTGGCGCCAACGGCGCCGTGGCCGGCGTCTGCGGCTTTGTGCTTTTGGTCAGCTCGGCCATCGGCGTATCGACGGCCACCGCGTCGGTTGCGGTCGATGTTGGACCGTTTGCGCTCGATCAGCCCTACGCGCCGGCCACTGCGCTCGGCCGATAAGTCATGCTGAAAACTTGGAAGCTGCTGGCGCTCGCAGCACTCGTCGGGTTCGGCTCTGGGCTGGGGGGCGTCTTTGTCGGGACAATGCTCACGCGTTCCGACGCCCATCGGGACACGCTCGATGCAGCGGTCCATCGCGAACTTGATCTGACCCCTGAACAGGACCAGCGTCTGGAAGCAATCGAAGCCGGTTACGCCCTGCGCAAGGGCGCCCTTGACGCTGAGCTGCGCGCAGCCGCGCGCGACATCGCTGCCGCAGTGGCCGAGGATCACGCCCAGAGTGAGCGCCTCAGCCAAGCGATTGATCGGTTTCACAACGCCATGGGCCAAACCCAAAGAGACGCTATCGCGCACGTCTTCGAAATGCGCGCTGTGCTCAATGCCGATCAACAGGCGCGGTTCGACATGATCGTGCGCGAGGAATTGCTGCGCGGCGTGGACGAAGAATAAGCGGCCGCCGCTTTCGCGACGTGAAGGAAACCAAGAATGGCGATCGGCGCGCATGGGCTTTAATGAAGCGGGCGCGGAAGAATGGCCCGCACCCGTGCTTTCGTAAGACTGCATCGTCACTGGAAAGCCTGGTTCATGCTTGGGGCGCCCCTTGAGAGACAGGACGCTGCGGCGCCGCAATTATTACAGGCAGCCCCTCCGCGACCGATTGGACGCCCCCGCTCGCCCATTATTTTGTGGTCTTTCGCCTACCCAAGGGGGACAGACAAAAACGATGTCGTTCAGCGCTTGGCTATCAACCTTCGGCACTCGCCGGGTTGGGCGGCGGACATTCGCAATCGCCAAAGCCGTGGATGACGCACACGGCGCAGAGTCGCAGCACCAGCGCTCGTAGCCGCGCCCGCGCGCGGTGTAAGCGGACGGTCAGCGCATTCAAGTTGAGACCCAAGGTCGCGGCGACACTCGCTCGATCTCGCCCCTCGATATCGATGGCTCTGATCAGCGCCGCGTCATTTGCCGAAAGAGCATCCAGAAGCGCCAGCAAACATGCGCAAGCAACGCTGTCGGTCTCTGCCTCGGTAGCGAGAAAGCGCAGATCCTCGGTTGGCGCTTCGCGCGCCCGCTGGCGAGCGAGACCGCGATAGTGATCGGCGATGGCTGTCGCCAGCACGCGCGACAACCAGGAACGCGCCGCGCCGCCCTCTTTCAGATCACCGGCGCGCTCCAAGGCGCGGGCGCAAAAAGCCTGCAGCACTTCGTCGGCATGATTTGGATCGCCCAGCCTGGAGCGCAGGTACGCGCGGATCTTGTCGAGGCCCTCTTCGAGTGCGCGCCGCACATCCGCTTCAGGCAAGTCGTTTGGGTCCCCAGCCATAGCATTGATCGCTTCTTCAGGAGGGCACTTTTGCGGCTAACCAAGCGGAAGCCAAGCGCCACGGAGCCAGTGGGGCCGCTACGCGGCCACAAAGGGCGGCCACGCGGCCGCCCTCCCCACCCACAACGGGAGTCAGACCCGTAACGAGCCCAGACGCAAAGAGTTTGCAATCACCGAAACCGACGATAACGCCATCGCCATGGCTGCGATCATCGGCGAAAGCAGCGCCCCTGTTATCGGATAGAGGACGCCTGCGGCGATCGGAATGCCAGCGATGTTGTAGGCAAACGCGAAGAAGAGATTCTGGCGGATGTTGCGCATGACCGCACGCGAGATGATGCGGGCGCGGACGATGCCGCCAAGATCGCCGTGCAACAGCGTAACGCCCGCACTTTCGATCGCCACATCCGTACCCCCGCCCATGGCGATGCCAACATCGGCCGCCGCAAGAGCCGGCGCATCGTTGACGCCGTCGCCCGCCATCGCCACGACGCGCCCTTCCCGCTTCAGCCGCTCGACAATTTGCGACTTGTCTTGGGGCAGCACTTCGGCCTCGATCTCATCGATGCCAAGCCCGCGCGCCACCGCCTCGGCCGTAGTGCGATTGTCGCCGGTCAGCATCACGAGCCGCATACCTTGAGCCCGCAAAGCTTCAAGCGCCGCCGGCGTCGTCGCCTTCACCGGATCGGCGATCGCAAATAGGCCAGCAAGCTTAGTGTCGATCGCAACATAGATCGCGGTCGCGCCGTCGCGCCGCGCCGCGTCTGCTTCGCTCTTCAAACCCGACGCGTCGATGCCCTGTTCGTCTAGAAAGCGTTCGGCGCCGATCACGACATTGCGCCCCTCGACGACGCCCAGGACGCCCTTGCCGGTGGGCGAATCGAATTCTGTAGGCTCGACAAGCCCAACGCCGCGCGCCTGCGCTGCGGCGACGATAGCCAAGCCGAGGGGATGTTCGCTGCGGTTCTCAAGGCTTGCTGCAAGGCGCAGCACTTCGTCGAGATCGCCACCCAAAGCTGTGTGGATCGCTGTCACCGCCGGCTTGCCTTCGGTCAGCGTGCCGGTCTTGTCGAGCACAAGCGTATCAACCTTCTCGAACCGCTCCAACGCTTCGGCGTTCTTGATGAGGACGCCCGCGCGCGCGCCGCGCCCCACGCCCTGCATGATCGACATGGGCGTTGCGAGCCCGAGCGCACACGGACAGGCAATGATCAACACCGAAACCGCAGCGATCAGACCGTATGACAACGCCGGCGATGGACCAACGGCCCACCACACCAAAAAGGCGATCACGGCGACGCCAATAACGGCCGGCACAAACCAGCCCGAAACCTTGTCCGCTAGCCGCTGAATTGGAGCGCGCGAGCGTTGGGCCTCGGCCACCATCTGGACGATGCGTGAGAGCATTGTGTCAGCGCCGACGCGATCGGCTTCGATCACCAATGCGCCGGTTTGATTGAGGGTCCCGCCGATCACGCGCTCGCCGCCCTCCCGCGTCACCGGCATAGATTCGCCCGTCACCATGGATTCATCGATGGAAGAGCGACCGTCGAGCACGATGGCGTCGACGGGGATTTTTTCACCCGGACGCACGCGCAGGCGGTCGCCCACGACGATCTGATCGAGCGGAATTTCTTCTTCGGCGCCGTCGCGCAGACGACGCGCCGTTTTGGGCGCAAGATCAAGCAGCGCACGAATGGCCCCGCCGGTGCGTTCGCGCGCTTGCAGCTCAAGCACCTGACCCAACAGAACAAGCACAGTGATGACGGCGGCCGCCTCGAAGTAGACAGCCACGAGGCCGTGCGCGTCGCGGAACCCCGCCGGAAAAAGCGAGGGCGCTAACAATGCGACGACGCTGTAGGACCACGCCACGCCGGTCCCGAGCGCGATCAAAGTGAACATGTTGAGATTGCGCGTCTTGAGCGAGGCCCAGCCGCGCTCGAAGAACGGCCAGCCGCCCCACAGCACGACAGGGCTCGCCAGCGCGAACTGCAGCCAACCATTCCAAGCTGGCGGCACGAAACCATCGATACCAAGGAAGTGGCGGCCCATTTCGAGCGCTAACACCGGCAATGCGAGCGCAG
>JANRIP010000022.1:0-2029 GCA_033764855.1 Hyphomonadaceae bacterium
CTCGGCGCTGGCGGCTGCATCTTCTTCGAGGTGTTCGTCGATCGGCGGATTGTGCTCCAGCCAGACCCGCACAAAGAGCAACACGATCTCTTTGAGGATGAGACTTTCGCCAATCACTTTTTCAAGCCGCGCATCGACGCGCGAAATCTGGCGGCGCGCGCTTTCTTCGATGACCGCGTTGGTGACGTCGCCGCGTTCGAGCCTGGCTTTGAGCGCCTCCAGCACAATGCTCGACTCTGAGCGATGCTGGTCGCGCGCGGCTTTACGCACCTTGGCGTCGAGCGTGGGCGGCAGATAGACGGTGAGTTTGCGCGCGGCCATCGCTCAGATCCCCTTCGCCCGGCGCCGTCGCGGCGCCTCAGTAGGCGCCGGAGCAATCGCTTCGGGCGCCGCCGCTGGCGCGCCGCTCGCCGGATGCGGCAATGCGGCGCCGTCCACGTCGCGAAAGCCCGCCATCGCCGCATCGGAGATTTTGGTTGGACGCGCCGATGCCTGCGCGAAGAGATCAGGCTGGTCGCCAAGCGGACGCGACATGACGGGCTTGCTCTTCGGCTGCTTCACGACCTGCGGAATGGTCCCGAGCGCGCGGACCTGCTCCCAATCGTGCGCCATCGTAAGGGTTGGACGGCTGCCCGAGGCCGGCCGAAGCCGCTGGGCGAACACATCCTCCTGATCGAACTTGAGCTTCTTGGCGCGGATCGGCTTGGCGCCCGACACAAAGATGAGCTCTTCATCACGCGGCATGGCGCGGACATCGGCTGGCAGTAGCAGCGGACGGCGCTCCTCACGGATCGTGGTGGAGCCCTTGCGCCAACCGAGCAGCGATCTCGGCCGCGTGTGCGTCTCGCTCTCCCGCAATTCCCAGACTTCACCCGCCATCTCGGCAATGCGCTTGGCGGTGTCATTGTCGGCAGCGGAAAACGCGGTGACGACATGGACGTTGTCGAGAATGACATTCTCGCGGCCATAGGCCTTCGTCAGATGGTTGAGGCTCTGCGTGACAAGGAACGCCTTCAAGCCATAGCCCGCCATCGCGCCCATCATCGTCTCGAAGAACGGCATGCGGCCCAGCATCGGAAATTCATCGAGCACCAGAATGAGCCGGTGACGCTTTGGGCGTCCTTGAGCGTCCTTTTCCTGGTGCTCCATCAGCGCGCGGGCGAACTGATTGATGACAAGACGCAGGAAAGGCATGAGCCGCAGCGCGTCCGACGGCGGCGGCTGTAAATAAAGCGTGACCGGCTTAGGCCCACACATCAGATCGCCGATGCGAAAGTCGGATGTCGCCGTGTTACGCGCGACAATCTCATCGGCGAACAGACCGAAGAAGCTTTCCGCCGTCGCCTTCACCCCGCTCTGCAGACGCTCCTCGCCGGCGAGAAAGGATTCCGCGGCGTGTAGCACCTCGGGATGGACCTCCGGCTGATTGGTCGCCGGATTCAGTCTGTGCAGGGTCGACTTCATCTGCTGCGCGGTGGCGTCGAGGTCTCGCAGCTTCTCGCGCACGACGGCCAGCGTCTTGCGCTCCGACGGCTCGGCGTAGAGCACATGCAAAATGACACCGACGAGGATCGTCTTGGCCGAACGGTCCCAGAAATCCTGATGGCGGCCATCGCCCTGCGGATCGACGAGGATCTCGACGATATTCTGAACGTCGCGGACTTCGTTAGGGCCTTTACGCACTTCAAAGAGCGGGTTGAACGAAGCCGAGTCCAGATGCGTCGGCGCGAGACGCAGAACCGGCCCCAGACCCTCGCGAAATCCAGCCGTGCCCAGAAAGCGGTGGCGTGTATCGCCATCGGCGAGCTCGCCTTTAACGTCGAGCACCAGCGCCGAATGTGGCCACGCCAGCAGCGTCGGCACGACCTGTCCTCTGCCCTTACCGGACCGCGAGGCGCCGATGAGGAGCTGATGTTCGGGACCGTCGAAGCAAAGGATGTCGCGCCCGAACTTGCCCAGCACAGCGCCGGTGTCGGCGAACAGCCCGGCGGCCTTCGCATCGTCCGCAAGCCCCCACGCTTTGGCGCCG
>JANRIP010000046.1:0-3561 GCA_033764855.1 Hyphomonadaceae bacterium
CATTCTCCTCCTGGTGGGTTTGTATGCCTGGGCGCTGCTGGCCTTTGTCCTGCTGTGCGTCGCAGAAAGCGCCCATCGCGGGCTGATGGCGCAGCGGCGCGACGCCGGTTTCTACAATGGTCTCTGGATTGATTGAGCGGATATCGCGAAGACTAGCGGCGACGAGCTTGATGTTGAGGACGCACCTTTGCCAAACGCCGGCGTGTCGGCTGCGGCGCAGGAATGGACCAATGCCGAGGACGGCGGATTTCGAGAGACGGTGGGCGTCGCCGCGCAGGCGCGGCCGCGCTCTCGTGGCTTCGCCATCGAGCCGCGCTCGCGGCGCGCCTCGCCGCTTCGCGCGTCGATCGCTGACGCGGAACCACGAGTGCCATCGTGCTCGCGCGCGTCAAGCGAAGCCACGCATCGACCGCGCTGCGCGCGGCCCTGCGCTTGACCCGCGCTGCGAGCGATGGCCGGTTCGTTGGCGTCGGGACGCGGAGCGTCCCCTCATGATGTTCGACCTCGCCCTACTCGGGCGGAGGTCGAACACGGAGCAGCCGAGATAAGACGCGAGCAGCGCGAAAGGCCCCGTCAGCCCGGAACAATGTCCGGCCGCCTGCACCTCGGGGTTCATAGACGGCTAGTCGGTACTTCACCCCAGGGGTGCAGTCCCAGGAGCTGTTAGTCGAAGAGGTCGCGTTGCGGTGGACGCGGTGGGGGCTTGGCGCTTGACGTCGCGGGCTTGGCGGCGCGCAGGCGCTTGAGCTTTCGCTCCGCCTCTCGATTGCGCTCGAAGACGCCGCGGCCCCTGAACTTGAGCAAGGCATCTTCCAGCTGGTCGAGGTCGGCCTTCCTCCAGAACACGGCGCCTTGAACAATCACCGGCGGCGGAAAGCCTTCAAGCTTGCTTGAGCGCGCTCGCCAGAGGGTGGTGATGCTCACGCAGAGTTCGTCAGCCACTGCTTTCTGTGGAATGAGGTCCTTCCGCCTCACGGCGTGCGCGGCGCGAGGTAGGGTCTAAGTTCGATGTCGCGTGTCACCAGCACGCGCACGGGTGCGCCGGCGCGGACACGCAAGGTTGGACGTACTTCGAGTTCACGGTCGACGATACGGGCTCCGGTCTGCGCAGCTTGTTGGGCGGCGGCGTCGCCAACGCTTTGCGATAACGAGTTGCTGTTCTCGTCGTCGTCCTCTGCTTCGTTGGCAACGACGCTGATGATGGCGGAGAGACCGATTGCGATTCCGAGGCGGCCGAGATGGTTGTCCGTACGATCAGTAAGGCCAGAGGCGCCCCCGGGATCGGTGGCGTTCATTTCCTGAAGATTGATGGACCAGCCATTCGGCAGGATGAGCCGATTCCAAACCAGCAGCAGACGACGATCGCCATAGCGTGTGCCGTTCGCATAAGTGCCGATCAGCCGAGACCCTTGCGGGATGAGCAGATGCTGGCCTGTCACCGTGTCGTACACCGGTGCGGTGACTTGCGCGATGATGCGCCCTGGCAGATCAGAATTGAGTGCGGTGACCAGCGCCGCTGGGATGACATCGCCGGCCTTGATCTCATAGCGTGAGCCAGGTGGCGTGAGACGCGCGTTCAACCGTTCGTCCGAGTCTTCGCTGGCGTTATCTCCATCAGCACGAGTGAAGAGGATCGGGGATGTCCGCGCTACGGCTTGAGGGTCAGGCGCTGGCGCGGCGACAGCGGCGCCTGCGCCTCCATTGGAGCGGTTCGCCCAGGCAGGATCGCGCGGCGGCTGGAGCTCCGTGGAGTCTTCGGAAGTTAATTCCAGGTCGGGGTCGGCCAATTCAAGGTCGGCGCCCGCGAGATCGTGGGCGCCGTACTGGTCGCTGGCGCCCTGGATGGATTCCGGCGGGCCGCCTGCAGCAGCGACCTGCTGGGCTTCCGCCGCGCGACGATCGGGACGTTCAGACAACCCATTGACCAGCGCGAACGCAACAGTGGCGCCGGCGAGCAACATGCCAGCGACCAGCACCTTGCGCGATAGCCGTCGCGGTGAAGGCGGCTTCGCACGGATGGCCAGATTGGGCGGCCCTTCGATTGGGGGCGTGATGTGAGCGGTAGCGCTCATGGCCGCGCTCCGTGCCGTGAACGCGTGCGGACGCGATCGACCGGATTGCGCTCGATGCGTACGATCGTCGCCGAGCGCGTGCCCAAGCGGAGTTCAGCGATGTCGAAGATGCGATCGATCATGTAGCGCGGGCCAGACGACCCCTGCAGCGTTCGGTAGTTGACGAGTTCGGCGCCCTCGCCGGTGACCGCAAAGAGCGGCGGCAGATCTCCCGCGTCGACATCGGGCGCGAACTCGATCCAGGTGCGGCGTCCATCGTCGAACACGCGCCTGGGCAGCCACGCTGGACGTGCACCGCGCGTGGTGCGGATCCTGTAGTTAAGATTGATGCTCTCGATCGATGCGGCCAGCGCCGTCGCTTCGGATCGAGGATATGACCACGCGATCTGGGCTGAGTAAGCGGACCCGGACTGCGCTATCGCCTCGATGAGATAAGTGCGCCGGTCTGTGATGAGGACAATGTTGGTTCGAAGCCCGCTCGCATTCGGCTTCACCAGCACGACTGTGCGCGGATCTTCCGCCGTCTCGCTCTCGGCCTGCGTCACCATCCAGCGCGAAGTGTCGCCGGCGGCGATGTCGGTGAGCGCCTCGCCGGGCTCAAGGAGGATCGTCGAGATGTAACTTGGATGCGCGTACACTTCGTAAATGGCGCCCGCCTCATACGCGTACACATGGCGCGCTTGCACGAAACCATCGCGCGTTGGGCTTTGGCGCGCAGCAGAGTTTGCGGCCGCCAAAATCTCGACCGGCGTTTCTGCGCGAGCGCGTCGCGATTGTGCGTCAGCGGGTGAGGCCGCGAGCATCACGAGGCTGGCAACAACGAGCGCCAAAGAGGAACAGCGTACGATCATCGTTCACGGCTCCAGGAGAAATCAGAAATCAAAAGGCCCAGCGGGTTGTTGGCGATCTCGTCGGCGTTGCGCGGCGCGCGCGTCGTCAGGGTGAAGACGCCGGAATAAACTTCCGGATCGGTCGTCCCCGTGGCGTTCGTGGCGCGTTCAACCCACGTCACCTCCCAGGCGTTGTTGGAGCGGGCGATGATAGAGCGAATGTGCACGGTGCGGCCGACCCGGCCGAGAGAGAGGAACGGATCATCCTGACGCGCGATCTCGGTGAGCTGCGCAGCCGCTTGCGGTGTCAGAAGGCGGTAAGCCTGCAGCCAGTTTTCGCGGAGAACGACGCCATCGGTCGGCAGGGAGCGAACCAGCCTCACAAACTGACCAAGATGGTAGGCCTTCTGCGCCTCCGTGGCGGTCCAGCGGCCGTCGGCGGCGCGGACATTCATCACCTGACCTTCGGGGCTAACTTCGACAACATGCACAAAAGTGCGTTGCTGCAACGCAACGACGACGAGTGAGACGACACTGACGCCGAGTAGGCCCAACGCGCCGAACGCAATGGAGCGCCACGACCGTGCCGACAGCACCGCGGAGCCCATGCGCGCGTCCCACTCTTGTTGTGCGCGTTTGTAAGGCGTGTCTGCGGGCGC
>JANRIP010000014.1:0-61946 GCA_033764855.1 Hyphomonadaceae bacterium
CCAGCTTCAGGAACAGCTCGCGCTCCTTGGCGACGCCCTCAGCGAACGGCATGGTCGTGGCGGCTTGCACGGCTTCGACGCACGCTTGCGGCGCATCCTGGCCCTTCAGCTTGCGCGCATTGGCCTTGCGGATATCATCAAACACCGAAGCGCTGACGCCAGTGACCTTGTCCGAACGTTGGCTGGTGATCGGGTGCGAAGACTTCTTCGCGACTTCCCGCGCGAACGCCACCGCATCGTCTTCCAGCGAAGCTTCGCCCACCAGCGTATCGAGCAACCCGCTCGCTTCCGCCTTCTTGGCGCTGATCGGATCGCCGAACACGATCATATTGAGCGCTGCTTCCACGCCCACCACACGCGGCAGGCGCTGCGTGCCGCCCGCGCCCGGCAGAATGCCCAGCTTCACTTCCGGCAGCCCAAGCTTCGCCGAAGGAACCGCCACGCGATAATGGCATGCCAGCGAGATTTCCAAGCCCCCGCCCAAAGCCGTCCCGTGAATCGCGGCGACAATCGGCTTGGGGCAGGTCTCGAGCAGATCGATCAGCTCGGCAAATTGCGGATCTTTCGGCGGCTTGCCGAACTCGGTGATGTCCGCGCCGGCGAAGAAGGTGCGGCCCTCTCCGCGGATCACCACCGCCTTAACGCCATCATCGGCTTTGGCCTGCAGGATCGCATCCTTCAAACCGGCGCGAACCGCGTGGCCCAGCGCATTTACCGGCGGATTGTCTGAAATGACGACCAGTACGTCGCCGACCTTCTTGGTGCTGATAACGCCCATAAATCCTCCCACGAGTTTGGCGAACACCATAGCCCGCGCAGCGCCAGACGCAATTTGGGCGCGCTTGGCTTTCACCCGGCGCGCCCAAGAGTTCGAGACTTAATGAACGCTGGCCAGATCAGCATCGATGGCGGCCAGCTTCTCATCGGTGATTTCCGCGGAGTAGGCCTGCAGCGCCTTCAACGTCAGACCGCGCGCCAGATCGAGTTGGGGGTGTGTGCTGATGCCGGGCAAGTGGTTCTCCACCACGGTGCGGGTGGCGGAATTGTCCAACAGCTCGCCCAGCGTGGTGGTGTTTGTGGTGTAGTGCGCCGCGGCGGCCGCGGGCGCTGCCTCCTCAGCCACGGCTTGCCCGGCGACAGAGGCGCACATGGCCGCCACCACGATCAAAATCTGCTTCATCCCAAATTCCTCCGCATGGCCCCAAAATACGCCGCCTAGCTTGAACGGCGCGTCCTCAACCGGGGCGTTAGGGGGAAGTTGCGACAAAACTTTGTCGCGGCGCGCTTTTCAGCGCCGGCTAGGCTCTCTTCTTGGTAATCCCGCCGCCGCATAGCAGGCGTCGATCACGCGCATATTGGCGATCGAGTCATCGATATGGGTCGGGAACGCCTTGCCCCGCAGCACCGCGTCGGTGAACGCCTGCAGCTGGGCGGCATAGGAGCTCGGCTGCTTGGCGACCTGTTCCTTGCGCCGTCCGCCGCCGGTGCGCACCTCCAGCTGATGGAAGAATTGCGGCGCGATCGGATTGCTGACGCGCATCTCGCCCGCGCTGCCGGTCACGCGCGCGCCCATGCTCAGCAACCGCGTCGACGCCATCGCCGTGACGATCTTGCCTGTCCGTCCATCCGCAAAATCGAACTCGACCTCCGTGAACCGATCCACGTTCGGCGCACGCAGCTTCACCCGCGCGGTGCGCACCTTCGGCTCTGCTCCTGCGAGCGTGCGCAGCAAGTGGATGGTGTAGCAGCCCGTATCCATGAGCGAACCGCCGGCCAGCGCAAAATTCCAGCGTATGTCATTCATGAACAGCGGAATGCACATCCAGGTGCTGATATGGCGCACGTTTCCCAGTTCGCCCGAGGCTATGATGTCCAGCATCCGCGCCGTCAGCGCGTGATAGCGATAATGGAACGCCTCCATCACCACCTTGCCGCTGCTGCGCGCCACCGCCGCGACCGCTTCGGCCTCCTCTGCATTGGCCGTGAACGGCTTCTCGCACAGCACGTGCTTGCCCGCTTCCAGCGCAGCTATGGTCCATTGGCCATGCAGGCCATTGGGCAAAGGATTATAGACAGCGTCCACATTCGGATCACTGAGCAGCGCTTCATAGCTTTCATGCACCGAAGTTAGGCCATGCCGCGCCGCGAACCTGCGCGCGCGCTGGGGATCGCGCGCGGCCAGCGCCGTCACCTCAACCTCCGCATTCGCCCGCGCCGGCTCGATCAGCGCCATGGGCGCGATGCGGGCCGCGCCGAGCACGCCAAAGCGCAGCGCGGACATCGCTTTAATAAGTTAGCGTGAAATCGACGCCCCACATCAGCGGCTCGTTCACACTCACAAACGGCGTGCCGAATGTGCCGGCCGTGATGTTGTTCACGCCGGTCACATAGCGCTCGTTGAACATGTTGTTGACGTAAACGCCCAGCTCATACCGCGAGCTTGGGCTGGTCCAATAGCCGCGGAAATCGGTGCGGTTCTGCGCTTCGCCCGGATCGAACACGGCGTTGGCGATGCATGATCCATTGGCCGAGGTTGATTCGTTGCAGCGGCTCTCGCCGCGATAAGAGTGCACCACAGACACATCGATCGTGCCGCGATTATCCGGCAGATCGCGGCTATAATTCACCCCGCCGGCGAGACTCCAATACGGCTCGCCCGTGGCTTGGCCGCTCAAATCAACGCCAGTCGTGGTGATGAAGTCCGCATAGGTCGCGTCAATATACTGGATATTAGCGAAAACATTGAACGCCGCGCTCGGCGCCCAATCCACCTGGACGTCCGCGCCCCACGCTTCGTCATCGCTGGTCGTGGTGATGTATTGCTGCACCGCGCCCGTATCGGTCAACTCAATGGATTGCTTGCCGGTATAGGTATAGTGGAACACCGACGCATTGAAGCGCACGCCGTTGTCGAAGTCCGACTTGATGCCGAGTTCGTAATTGTCGACGTCTTCATTTTCGAAGCGCGAACCCGGTTGCACGCTGTTGAAGCCGCCCGCCTTATAGCCCTGCGCGAAAGAGAAGAAGGCCATCACGTCATCGCTAAGGCGATAGTCAGCGACAAAACGCGGGCTCACATCGTTCCAGGAATCGGACAGTTCGCACACTACGCCTTCCTGCACGATCACGCCGCCATCGCAGCTAATGCCCGCGGCCGTGTAGGGCGCCAAGTCAAAGATGTAGTCGGCCTGGAAGAGCGGCAGGAAGAAGCCAATGTTAGAGGCGACAGCCGGATCGGCCAGCACCGCATCGAGCTCCGGCGCCGAGCGGCTGGCGTTGAACCACTGGAACGTTTTCTCATCGTGCGTGTAACGGGCGCCAACAGTGATGTTGAGGCGATCCGTGGCGTGCCAGATCACATCGCCAAACACGGCGGCGGCGCTGTACTCGCCTTCATTGATCATGTCCTCGCCCCAGAGGTGGCCGAATAGCGAGCTGTCGACAATGGCCGCGTCGAGCAAACTCTGCGCGACGGCGACCGCCGGCAAGCCGAACACATTGGCGGCGAGCGTGTTGAGGCCATCCGTGGTGGTCACGGTGTCGCTGCGCTGGCGCGCGTGTTCGTCATAGTAAGAGACGCCGGCGATCCAGTCGAACCGCTCGCTCTGACCGGCGAAGCGGACTTCCTGATACCAGGAGCGGTTCTTTTCGACATTATTGGTGTCGAAGTAGAGCTCGATCCGGTTGGTGCCGTCTTCGTCTTCCCGGTTCTCGGTCTCGAAATACCGGCCTGACGTGATCGAGGTGAAATCCACGCCGCCAAAATCGTGCGTGATGGTCAGCGTGGCTTCATCCAGCGAACGCGTTTCGTGATTATCGATCGCGTCATTGTAAATGACATCGTCGAACGGGCTCACATATGTCGCCGGATCATCCGGGAAGGGAAAACTTGGCAGCGTGCGGTCAACAATGCCGATCGCCGGGCGTGCATCCTGATCCACATTATCGTGCGTGTAGGCGAGCGTCGCCGACGTGTCGGCGCTCGCATCCCAGCGCAACGCGCCGCGGAAGGCCCAATTGTCCTCGCGGTCATAATCGGTTCCAGTGGCGCCGTCCGTCAGCCAGCCATCGCGCTGATTGACCAGCGCGTTGACGCGCAGCGCCAGCGCATCCGTGAGCGGCACGTTGATCATGGCTTCGGCGCGGCGCTTGTCATACTCGCCAGCGCGCAGGCTCAATCGCGCTTCAAATTCATCGCTCGGCTGATTGGTGGTGATCGACACCGCGCCCGCCGCGCTGTTGCGGCCAAACAGAGTCCCTTGCGGTCCCTTCAGCACTTCAATGCGCGCTACATCGCTGAACGCGAGCAACCCCGCCCCCGAACGCGCCGCATAGACGCCGTCCACATAAACGCCCACCGCCGGATCGGTGCCGACGCCGAAATCGGAGGTGGAAACGCCGCGGATCGAATAGCGCGCTTGCGTCGGGCTCGAATTGGAAACTGAAAGACCAGGCACGAAGGCGGAAAGATCGCCAATATCGTCCGCCGCCAGCGATTGGATCGTATCGGCAGTGACGACCTGCAGCGTGATCGGCACGTCCTGCACGTTCTGTTCGCGCCGCTGCGCCGTGATCACAATCTCGTCGGTCGAATCCTGCGCGAAGGCCGGCGCGGCCAATGAAACCACCGTGGCCCCCGCCAACAGCGCGAACTTGAAGCTTTTCTCACCAGCGCTCATGTCACCCCTCCGCCACTTACGCCGACACCGGGAAGGTCTCGATCATCTCGACGATCCGGCCATCATCATACACTGCGATCGGCCCGAATTGCAGGAATACCGCCTCGCTCTGCGTTGGACGGAAGAACACATACTCGTTCGCCGCAAGGTTGACGTGGCGCGAACCGGTGAGCATTTCCTGATTACTGGAGCGTCCGAACAGCGAACTATATTCAAGGCCCGGCGGCGAGACCGGGCGCGCCAGCCAATGCCCGCCATAAATGAAGAAAGCGCGCGCGCTGTTTGGATCCCAGAAAGAGAAAACGCCCGCCAACGACTCCAATCCGGGCACACGCGCCCGATCCAGCGTCTTTATCACGGGCGTGGCGATAAATGCCGCTGGCTGGTGCTCGGTGAGCGTCGGCAAGTCGAAATCGAGCGGTTTGACGAAGGCTGAACCTACCGACACTTCATTCGCGGCCGTTCCAGCCGCGTGCAGCGTATAGGTTGGGCTTCCGGCCGTGTTCAGAGTGAGCGTTGGAGGGCTGACGCCAAGCTCAGTGGTGAGGCAATCGATCGCTTCGCGATAAATCTCCTGCACGCGCCGGAACGCCCCGGCTTGATCGGGCACTTTCACCACATGCGGGTCATACCCCATCAGCCCTGACACCTGCACCAACGGCTCGGCCTTCGCCGCCATCAACGCGGCGCGTAATTCGTCGACACCGCCAAACCCGCCGCGATGCAGGCCGACATCGATCTCGAAATTGACCTTGATCGGCGTATTCTGCGCGCGCGCCACTTCAATGTAGGCGTCCAGGCGCTGCGGCGAGTCGATCAGCCATTGCAATGAGGGTGCATTGCGCGGCGCCGTCGCGAGAATTGGCGCAGCCTCCGCGATCGGCAGCGGCTTGCCGAGCAGGAGATCGGCATTGGGCTTGCGCTCAATCATCTGCCGTAGCATCGCGCCATTGAACACCATGTAGCGCTTGGTGCGCAGCCGCTCCGCCAACGGATCGAGCAGACCGAAAGACGGCAGCGACTTCACCACCAGGCGCAGCGGCAAGCCTGAAGCCGCCAGCGCCGCCGCCGCCGCATCTGCATTCGCCAGCATGCGCGCGCGATCGACCACCAGCACGGGATGGGCGAGGCCAGCTTCGGCCAATGCTTGCGACAAAGCTTGAAAGTAAGCGTCATGTCCGCCAGCCCCGCGATCGGGCTTGCGCAAAGCCAACGCGCCCGCCGTCAGCAGCGCCGCAGCGCCGCCGCCAATCAGCAGGCGGCGCCGATTTCGGTTCGGGTCAGGCGCTTTCGCCAAGAAACACCCTCCGCAAATGCGTGTTCAGCAGCCGCCCTTCCGGATCGACCTCGCGGCGCAGCTCAACCGCCTCGTTCCAACGCGGATAGAGCGCCGCGAAATCCCCCGCGCCGAGCGAGTGCAGCTTACCCCAATGCGGGCGCCCTTCATAGCGACGGAAAATCGGCTCGATCAGATCGAACAGGAATTGATAATCGTCCTTGTAATAGGCGTGCACCGCCACCGAACCGCAATCGCGCCCATAGAAGGGCGAGAGCCACGCATCATCGGCGTGGATGGTGCGCGCTTCGATCGGGAAGAACACATCGCTGCGATGCTGCTCAATTGCGGCGACGATTTCACGCAAAGCCGGAATCTGCGCATCAAGCGGGAGGTGGTATTCCATCTCATTGAATCGCACCGGCCGCTCATTGGATAAGAGCTTCCAGCCCTCATCGACCGCTTCGGTTGGCGGCACATCCTTGAACGCCATCCGCGCGGTCTCGCGCCGCACGCCGGGCGCAAAGCCCAACCAATCGCGCAGCGCCTTCAACTGCATGAGCGAATCCACATCCTCATCCGGCCCGCGCGGGCTGACCGGCTGATCGGTGGGATCGCAAGCGATGATCACCGCATAGCCGGTGAAGGGCACAGCGTAGAATTCGATATTACGATGCGCCGACTGCAGCTCCGGCCATTGCGCCATCGTCTCTTCAAGATCCGCGACCCAAGTGCGTTTGCGCACGCGCATCAGCGGCGCATTCTGCAGTTCGACTTGCGTCAGCACGCCAAACGCGCCGAGCCCGACACGCGCTGCGGCGAACAATTCCGGATGATGGTTCGCATCGCAGTCGCGGATCGCGCCATCGGCCAGAGCGATGCGGAATTTCGTGATCTGGCCATGCAGCGCCTTGAAGGTGCGCCCGGTGCCGTGCGTGCCCGTGGCGATGCCGCCAGCGAGCGATTGCTTATTGATGTCCGGCAGATTCGGCATTTCCTGGCCGATTTCCGCCAGAGCCGGCCCAATCTCCATCAGCCGCGAACCGGCCCAGATGGTGGCGCGATGGTCTGGCTTATTGTGCGAGACCAGCCCCTTCATGCCATCGAGCGAGAGCAGCGCTCCATCCGTGGTCGCCAAGCCGGTGAAAGAGTGTCCCGCGCCAACCGGACGGATCGGCGCCGCCGCCGTGCGCAGCAATGAAGCCAATTCTTCCTCACTGCGCGGCGCTAGGCGCTCCACTGGATAAGCGTGCTCAATGCCCGACCAGTTGCGCCACAATAAATGGCCTTCCGCGTCCTGCGCCGGCGGCGCGGCGGGTTCGCGATCACGCCATGCCCGATAGCCAACTGCGCCAGCCGCGCCCGCGCCCGCCACAGCGCCCGCCGCGCCAAGCACCATTCTGCGCGAGACCATCTATTCCTCCCGCCCAGCCATGAACCTGATCAGCGCACGATAATCATCCGCCGTGCAAGCGAAGCACTGCCCGCCCGCCGGCATGCCGTTAAAGCCGCTAATCGTGTGATCGAGCAAAGTCTGCTCGCCCTTGCTCCAGCGCCCATCCCAGGCGGCGCGATCAAGCGCGAGCGGCGCGCCCGTATCAGCCTGCGCATGGCAGGCGCGGCACGCGCCATCATAAAGCTCGGCAAGCCTTGCATCTTGGGGCGACGCCGCAACGGCGCGCGCGAGAATCGCGGCCGGGGCTTCCGGCGCCGCCGGCGCGCCGCAGGCGCACAGCGCCAACACCACAATCGCCAAAAATGCGCGCAACCCATCCCTCCGACTCGACAAAACCTACTCCCCGTGAAAAGCTAGTCAAGACTATCGTTTCGGAGAAATCATGCCCGTGCGTCAACGCGCAACAGAACCGGTGCAGGCCCGCGCGCAGGCCACGCGCGAAGAGCTCATCACCGCCGCCGCCGAACTGCTCGGCGAGGTCGGGGTTGAGCGTCTCTCCACCAATTTGATTTGCGCGCGCGCCGGGCTGACGCCGCCCGCCTTCTATCGCTACTTCAAAGACAAATACGCCATCCTCGAAGAGTTGGGCGAGCGCTTAATGGATGCGCAAAACCAAGCCATCGGCCGCCTGCTGCAAGATGAAACGCTGGACGTCACGGAAGCCGACATCAGCCAGCTCATTCTCGATAGCATCACCATCACGCGCGCCTTTCCCGGCGGCCCCTGGGTGCTGCGGGCGCTGCGCGCCGTGCCGGCGCTGCACCATGTGCGCCTGAACTCGCACCGCAAAATGAGCGAGCAGGTCGCCCAATCCGTGACAGCGCGCGGCGCGCCATCAGCCCTCGTCAAACTCCAGGCGCGCCTCCTCATCGACATGGGCTACGCCGCCATCGAACTCGCCTTCGACGAACCACGGCTCAAGCGCGAAGCCTTAGCGCAAACCGCCGCGCAAACGCTCGCCGGCCTTGTCGCGGCGTTGCAGGCTCAGGCGCAGGCTCAGAACTGATCGCGGACCCTGGGCGAGCCGCCAGCTAATCTCCGCGCTCCGCCGAAACCAGGTTGCGTCCAACCGCGCCTTCATGATCGAACAGGCTTCGGCAAAGCCTTATGGAGGCGCGCTCGTGCTGGTTCTGTTGGGCATAGCCGTGGTGGTGTTTGGCTTCATTTTCCGCGCCAACCCGCTTCTGGTGGTGATGGCGGCGGCGTTGACCACCGGAGTCGCCGCAGCGTGGGCCTCATCGGCGGACACGGCCGCGCTCATGCAAGCCGCCATGGCCACGCTCGCGGCATTTGGCAAAGCTTTCAACGATAATCGCTATGTCAGCGTGGTCTGGCTCGCGCTGGCCGCAATTGGCCTATTGGAGCGCGCAGGCCTGCAAGAGCGCGCACGCATAGCCATCGCCAACATTCAGGCCGCAACAGTCGGCCGCTTGCTCGGCGCCTATTTCATCGTGCGCCAAGTCACTGCTGCGCTTGGACTCACTTCACTCGGCGGACATGCGCAGATGGTGCGCCCGCTAATCGCGCCCATGGCAGAGGGGGCCGCCGAATCCCGCTTTGGCCCGCTGCCCGAGCGCGCCCGATTCCTGGTCCGCTCCCACGCCGCCGCCGCCGACAATATCGCGCTCTTCTTCGGCGAAGACATTTTCATCGCCATCGCCTCGATCCTGCTGATCAAGGGCTTTCTTGAAACCAATGGCATTGTGGTCGAGCCGCTCGAACTATCAGTCTGGGCGATCCCAACGGGAATCGCCGCGCTGCTCATCCATGGCTTCCGCCTCTGGCTGCTGGACCGGCGCCTGAAGCGCATGCTGGGCAAGGCCGCTCCATGATCACGCTCGCGCACATTTACATCATTGGAGGCCTCTTCTTCGCCGCCATCGCCGCGCTCTCGGCGCTCGATCGCGCCAATCCCAAGCGCTTCATCAACATGCTGTTCTGGGCGCTGCTGGCGCTGAGTTTTCTCGCCGGCTCCGCGCTGGGCGATCTCGGCAATGGCGTGCTCGCGCTCGGACTGACGGCCTTGGCCGCCTTCGGCCTGGGCCAAGGCAAACCCCAAACCACCACCGCCGAGGAAAGACGCCAATCCGCAATGCAACGCGGCGACATGCTGTTTCTGCCCGCACTGATCATTCCGGGCGTCGCACTTGGCGGGACACTGCTCGCCAAGCAAACCGCATGGGGCGCGAGCCTGATTGATCCGGCGCAAGCCACGCTGGTTTCGCTGGTGCTGGGCGTGCTGATCGCGCTCGCTGTCCTGATGATCTGGCTGAGGCCGCCGCTGCTGGCGCCGCTCGAAGAAGGCCGCCGTCTGATGGACGCTGTCGGCTGGGCGGCGATCCTGCCGCAAATGCTGGCTTCACTCGGCGCGGTGTTTCTCGCTGCCGGCGTCGGCGATCAGGTCGGGCGCCTGTTCAGCGATTTTGTGCCGCTCGACACGCGCACCGCCGCTGTCGCCGCCTACTGCATCGGCATGGCGCTCTTCACCATCGTCATGGGCAACGCCTTCGCCGCCTTTCCGGTGATGACCGCCGCTGTTGGGTTGCCTGTGCTTGTGCACGCTTTCGGCGGCGATCCCGCGCGCGTGTGCGCCATGGGCATGCTGGCCGGCTTCTGCGGCACGCTGATGACGCCGATGGCCGCCAACTTCAACGTGGTCCCCGCCAACCTGCTCGAATTGCCCGACCGCAAAGCCGCGCTCAATGGCGTCATCCGCGCCCAAATCCCCACGGCGCTGCCGCTGCTGCTTGTCAGCATCGTGCTCATGCGCCTGCTGGCTTTCCCATGACCGCCGTTCTGACTTCCGCCATCGCAGAGAAATTCGCCGCGCTCGCGCTCGCCCATGTCGGCCGCGAATATCCCAACAAGATGGATCATGTGCTCGCCAGTCCCGCCGACATTATCGGGCCGCGCGACGCGCATCCGATCTTCTTCGGCAGCTTTGACTGGCATTCCTGCGTGCACGGCTATTGGCTGCTGGCGCAGCTGCTGCGCCTCTATCCCAACTTCGCCCACACGGCCGCGATCACGACGCTGTTCGAACACGCCATCACGCCAGAAAAGGTCGCCGCCGAGTGTGCTTATCTCGAACGCCCGCAAGCGCGCGGGTTCGAGCGCCCTTATGGCTGGGCCTGGGCGCTGGCGCTGCAAGCCGAGTTCGATCGCCACGAACAGGGCCCCGGCAAGCAGGCCGCCGAAACCTTGCGCCCCCTCGCAACGGCGTTCGCAGCGCGCTTCGCCGCTTTCCTGCCGCTCTCTACCTATCCCGTGCGCACTGGCGTGCACAGCTCAACCGCATTCGCACTGCGCCTCGCCGCCGATTATGTGGAGGCGCGCGACCCACCTCTATTCTCGCTCATGCGTGACAAAACGCGCGCCTGGTACGGCGCCGATCAGGGCGCACAGGCTTGGGAGCCGAGTCAGGACGATTTCCTCTCGCCCACTTTGATGGAGGCGGAGTGCATGCGCCGCTTCACGCCGGCGGCGGAGTTCCGCGCTTGGTTCGCGCGCTTCCTGCCGCACGCGGATCGCAGCGAACCCGCCGTGCTGTTCAGGCCCGCCAGCGTCAGCGACCGCAGCGACGGCAAGATCGCACACCTAGACGGGCTCAATCTCTCGCGCGCATGGTGCTGGCGCGCACTGGCGTCTGCGCATCCGGCCGATAGCGCCTTATCGATCCGCGCGCGTGAAGCTGCAGAGCATCACATCAACGCCAGCCTGCCGCATGTCGCGGGCGATTATATGGGCGAACACTGGCTCGCCAGCTTCGCCTTACTGGCGCTCACCGCCTAAGCGAGCGCGCTGCTAAATGCTTGAAAAAAACTGTCGGAGACGCAGGAAGTGGGATCCGCACTCCATGGATGTCCAGCGGCGCACAAAACGCAACGCGACGCCGCACACACGGCGGTCAAAAGTGAGGTTTCCAGCAAAACACGCCGCTCAATCCCCGACATCAACGGCAGCATAAGACTGGAAGAAAAGCTGTGCGCGCTGCTCGCCGAGCCCGATACTGAGCTCACCGTGTATGTCTATCGGCTCGTGGATAGACGCAGGCTCAGGCCGCTGCTTCGGGCCTATCCCTTTCGAGGCTTGCTGACCCATATCCAAGAGGATTATGGCGGCGGCGCCTTCGCTATCCTCATTCGCCGCGGACCGCGCATGGAGCTTGCCGGGAGCGTTCGGATCGCTGCGGCGCGGGCTATCTAAAGGGCATAAAGGCGACTGGATTCGGCCACCCGGAAGAAATGTCGAACTGGCTGCATTTCGCCGTTAGGCGACATCAGAGATTTTGGATAAAGCTCGTCAAATGCCCGGCTGGAGACGCTCGTGAACGACGACCGACCGCTAATCACGGGGATACCCGCGTTTCAGATAAACGATGCGGAAACAGAGGCCGAACTCTGGTTCAAACTCACCGAAGGACCGCCGCTCAGTGTGCGAATGACTCCGGCGGCGGTTGAGGAGGCGGCGCTTCGATTGGTCCAGCTCGCCGCAAGGCTTGGAGATGGCAACACAAAATATCCCTTCGGCATCGGCTCGCGGGTGGGAATGAGTATCGCGAGGCCTGTCCCATCAACCAATGACGTGCTGGTTTCCGTCGTGATCAGTCACGCGGGGCTTGCGCCGAACTTCTACATGACCGCCGACCATGCCCTGGAGTTGGCGCAAAAGCTGACGGACGCGGCTCGCTCAGCGCAGGCGGGTGATGCACCGCTTCAATAGCGGTGACGCGTGTCCGCTTAGGGCCAGGCCACGCCAACGCGTACAAAATCACAACCGGCTTGGTCGCTCAAAGCGTGACATTTATCACGATCACCCCGCTATGGCGCTGTGTCGCCGTTTCCAGCCGCTTAGAGGCGACATGACAGCTTCACGAGGACCTCCTAGTGTCGACCTTGTTGGCTCTGCGGCAGGAGTTCAGTTCACAGTGGGGGAAGCATGCGTCGTTTCTTGTTAGCAATTGCTGTTGCTTTGTTCGCAACGCCCGCAATGGCGGACGAGGTTTGGACCTCGCGCGAGGTAGGCAGGATCGTTTGGGAAACCGACATCAACGACACCTCCGTCTTCGCCTATCAGGCGCCCACGGGTCGGACTGTGAAAATGTATGTCGAGGGCCTCCCAGGCAACATCGAGAACCGCAGGGTTATGACCGGGTACTGGCTTGTGCAGACAGATGGAGCTGACGCCGGTCAGTGCTCCGCGGGCCTCACCGCTGTCGACGGAACCACAAGCTACACGTGGGGCCGGTTCGAAATGCGGTGGCAACAGCGGGCATTCCCAAGCGGATGGACCGCGCGCATGACAGAGTGCTTCGCGGGACCAGCGACAACTATCCGCGCGCACCCCTACACGGCCGACTGAGGCGCGCCAACTGTCGCGTAGTCCTGCTCGCTCGATAGCGGCCGGTGGCGCCACTGTTCCGTCAGCGGCCTATGATCGCCGTTTCCAGCCATTCCGCCAGGTGTTGCCCCGTCGACCGGAGCCCATGAGCGACCGAAGATCCAATTGTAACCGGGAGCGTCAGATTTCCGAATTCAATTGGGTACGGAGGCAACTATGAACCACCCCGCATGCAGCGCACCGGATCTCGAACGCGACGCCAGGGGAGTTGGACCTGCCGTCATCCTTTGCGTGTTCCACCTGATAGCTGGCGTGGCGGTCGCCTTCCTCGGCATCGGAGCGCTCGCCCTCTTCGGCGCCTTCCGTTGAGCCCTGGCTCGACGCGCCACTCACCGGCGCATCCTCGGAGATCGTCAAGCCATCGCCTGTCCGAACTGGGCATCCTGAGCTAATCAGCCGGAGACCAGTAACGGCAGGCCCGCTCCAAACCGGTCGGCGACCCAGATCACCTGGCATCGGCCAAAGTTTGGGAGCCGCCGTCGGTAAGGTCTAGTGGTGTGCCTCGAGTCACGATGTTACCTTTGACAAACCCAGGTCAGAGGTTAGGATCGGGGACCGGTCATGATTGAGTGAGTCCGATTTCCTAGAGATCGCCGACGCTCTGGCGCCGGGGCGGGACGATCTCGTGACTGTGATACAGGCTTATTTTGACGAGAGTTATGGCCCCGATGGCCTGCTTTGCGTTGCCGGCTACGTATTCACGAAGGCCGGCGCTCGCGGGCTCACGCGCGAGTGGGGCCACATGCTTCGCCGCTGGAAGCTGCCGTACTTCCGTATGTCCGCCTGCGCCCACGGCAACGAACCATTTGACCGGCTCTCGGCGGACGCCCGAGATAAGGTGGCGCGCGCAGCCATCGGCATGACTGTGAAGTATGCGGCATTCGGCGTCGCCAACACCGTCAATGAGCATGAGTTCAACGCGAAGGTGCCGGATGGCGATCAGATCGGCAATGCGCGCGCATACGAGTTTCTAACTTGGAATTGCCTGCTCGGCGTTCGGCAGTACTGCGACGAGGCGAGATTCAAAGGCAAGGTCGCGTACTTCTTTGAGGCGGGCCACAAGAGCCAAACCTCAGCCAACAATCTGATGGGGCGCCTGTTCACTGTGCCGACCTTGCGGGCCGAGTATCGTTACGCGGCCCACGGCTTCATAGGCAAAGAGGACAGCATCCCAATCCAGACGGCCGACTTGCTGGCCTGGCAGTTCTATCAGGATCGACGGCGAGAGATCGCGGGCAAGCCACGCCGGAAAGACATGCAGGCGCTGCTAAACCTGCAATGTATCGTTCGCCATGTGGACGTTGATCGCCACGCTCAAGCGGTGCGCGATACTATGGCCGAGATTGCCGCTTCGGACGCGGCTTCACGATCTTCCCCATAGCGCTTTCAAACGCTTCGCCATCAACGCCGGCTTTTTCCGCCGCTTCAATGAAGCGCTCACGCTGAGGGCGCTTGTCTTCTGGCGGCTTGGCCTTGGGCTTGGCGGTTTTCTTGGGTGGGGGCATTTAATGAACTTAGCGCGATTTGCCCGTTCGCTCCATCCGTCAGGACTGCTGCAAGACGTAGCGCAGGATGAGTAGCAGCGCCGGAACGGCAAGCCATGCCCATCGCAGTCGAAACGGTTGCCCTTGTTCTGACTTGGGCTTCGGATCGACTTCGTAAACGAGCTGAGGCCGTGGATCGTGCAATCTTTCCGGGTCTGGCGCATAACCAACAAAGCGAGTTTGATAAACCTTGCGCGGCATTGGATTCCTCATGAGCCGGCCTAATCCCCATCCGGAGACCTTCTCACAAGTGACGGGACTAGGCCCGCGCTTTTTGGCGCTGCTCGCGCAAAAGCGCCACGCGCGGAGGATGGCAGAACTAGGCGATAAACCAGCTATTCGCGCGGCGGTCGCCATGGTCGCACCTTGGGCGCTGAGCCTCGCGGCAGCTGCTGCGGCGGTCTTCGGCGTGCTGCTACTGGGAAGCGGCTGGGAAACAAAAGCATGTCCCCCCGTCACGGCGCGACAGGGCGCAATCCAATACGAACTTCTTACGCGCCGCTGTGAAGCTGTGCAGCACGGCGCGCTCGAACGCCTCGCACGAAGCGAATAATCCGCAAGTTTGGTTCCGCTACTCCAAAGCAAGCTGAGCTTGCATCAGGTCTAAAAAAACCTGCTTCGCCATCTTGGGAGTTAGCGAGAGTGAAATCATCCGCGCGTGCCTCGTTTCCATGTCAGCGCCGAGAACTTGAAGAACTACTCGACGGCCAACCTTATCCGGAATGGCGCGGTGACCTGACACTTCTAAGTCCGGCTCTTGCAGCACAGGCGGATGTTCGCCTTGTAAATGCGCTCGTCGCTCATAGGCGTTGCTTGCAGCCCCAAATAGGCCATACGCAAGCCAGTCGACTGTCTCGGTTGCAAACAAAAGCGTTTGTTGCTCCCCGTCGCTGGTTTCGACGGTTACGCTTGCGGTGCGCCCATCTCCTGTTGAAGAGCTTAATACCCGCGTGATGACTGGCTGCATTTTGCGTCACTCCATTAGCGACGCTTGACCCTCTCAGAGAACGCTTGCACGCAAGCATTCTCTATCCATCGGAGCGTCACCCGATGGTCGGGGCTGGCTTCGGTGAGAGGAAGCCAGCCCCACACTCTCCACTGATTTGGCGTGGGGAGTCGTTAACGACCTGAATCGTTATTCAAACAGATCGCCGCTGCTGTTCGGATCGGTCGCCGGCCCAATAGTCCAACGTCGCGACAGCGCCCGCATGATGCGCCGCCGCCGCGCCCGCTCAAACCGCAGGTCTGGCTTTATCAGTTGTTTGATAAGTGAGGCGCTTGCCAGACACGCCAGCAATGAGCGCATCGGTGCGGGCTTGATCGTCAACGCCCAGCGCGACGCGGTGATTGAAGCGGAAATCGAACTCCGCGAGGTAGCGGTGCAGATGCTTCTCCCGGCAGTGCTGATAAACGCCCTTCATGCCGCGCTTGAAAACCGAGAAGTAGTTTTCGCAGCTATTGTTGTGAACCGCGCCGCCTTCTTCCCAACGGACATATTCGCCCATGCTGTGCTCGACATGCGCATGGCCGGCGAACTCTTTGCCGATGTTGCGATAGACGGTGTTGCCGTCAGTGTGCAGCACGCTCTTGGGATCGACGTTTCGGCGCAGAATGTGGGCAATGGTTTTGATGCCCGCATCTTCGACGTGGAAGGTGCGAACGGCGCCGCCGCGTTCCACAAGCGCCACGATGGGCCGCCTGTTCGCGGGGCCGCGCTGACGGTTGCGCGGATGCTTGAAGGGCTTGCCGTCCGCGCGGACCTCAGGGGCGTTCTCGACTTTGCCGAAATAAGTTTCGTCGGCTTCCACGACTTTGCCTTCGCCACCCATGGGCGGAAGCTTGCCGCCCGGCGCCATCGCCATGCGAATGCGATGCGACATGAACCAAGCGGTTTTCAAGGTGACGCCAAGGGTGCGGTGAAGCTGGTTTGAAGATATGCCCTTTTTGCTCGCGGCCATGAGCGCGATGGCTTGCAGCCACAGATGCAATGGCGCGTGGCTGTCTTCAAAGATGGTGCCTATCCGCACGGTGAATTGCGCGCGGCAGGCGCGGCACTTTTTGAGGCCCAGGCGGACGCGGCCCTTCTTGTCCTTCACGCCTTCGAGCGGATAGCCCTCGCCGCCGCACTTGGGGCAGACGGGGCCATCCGGCCAAAGCCGCATTTCGAGATATTTGAAGGCCGCCTTTTCATCGTGGAAATGCTTGGCGGAAAGGACAGATTTCGCGGTCATGTCCCCAAGATAGGGACCGGCCTGGGTTTGTCAAGTATCATATCGTGCCTCGAGTCACAGCGGCATCGAATGAATGTCTGTGTAAGCCTTGCTGCTCCACCTCGTCCGGGTGTGGCTCAGCTCCGACATGATCCAAGCGCGCTCTGGGTGGAAGACCGTCCGCCTTACGCGCCTCTCCAGGCTACGGACCCACAAAACATGTATGGCCTTTGCATGAGAGTAATTTGTCATTGCCCGGAGCCCGCTGGCTTGGCGGTTTGCCGTTGATCGCGCAGAAGACGGTTCAATGGACCCGCAATCCACCCGACGCTGCCCCGAGGCTTGGACCTTGTTGGACGACGCGCGCCGCAGCGGTTCGGATGCGCGGGCTTGGCTTAAGGCCGCCAAGTCTCTGGCCGAAGCAGGCGAAGGCCAAGCAGCCGACGAGGCGTTTGAGCGCTACTTCGCGTTAGCCCCTGGGCGCAAGTGGGTTGCGGAGGGCGCGGAGCGGCATCGGCTGGGTGATCTCGAGGGCGCTGCCGCAAACTATCGCAAGGCGCTTGGCGACGATCCCAACAACGTCGATGCATTGCGTCTTCTGGGCGTGGCGTGCGTACAACTCGGCCATGCGAGCGAAGCCGAGCGCGCCGCGCCGTGCAGCTCGCGCCGGACTTTCCCGCAGCATGGAACGATCTCGGCGCGGTGCTGAGCGAGCTCGACCACGCGGAGGAAGCCGTGGCGGCGTTCGAACGCGCGCGGCGCTTGAGCCCGCATAGCCCCGCCGCGCACGCCCATCTCGCCAATGCGCTCTTCGTGTATGGTGATCTGAGTGCGTCAGAAAAGTCCTATCGCAACGCGCTAGCATTGCGGGCCGACGACGCCTCCAGCCTGCTAGGGCTTGGACACGTTCTCAAAACTATCGGCCGCCAAGATGATGCTGTCGCATCCTACCGCGCATGTCTGGCTTCGCGCCCGCACGCAGGCGAAGCGTGGTGGAGCCTCGCAAACTTGAAGATCTTTCGCTTCAGCGAGACAGATGAAGCGGCGATGCACGCCTTGCTCAAATCCGCCGTTGCGAGCGAAGGGGCGCGAATTAACGTTGCGTACGCTCTGGGCAAGGCGCGCGAGGATGCGGGCGACTATGACGCAGCGTTTGCGCACTATGCCGAAGGCGCGCGGCGACAGCGCATGCGCGTGCGCTACGACCCAGTGCAGACAGAAACGATCAATGCGCGGATCAAGAGCGTTTTCACGCGCGAGCTGTTCGCGGCGCATGCGGGCAAAGGCTGCGTCGATCCCGCGCCTATTTTCATCGTGGGCCTGCCGCGCTCGGGCTCGACATTGATCGAGCAGATCTTGGCCAGCCATTCCCAAGTGGATGGCGCTAGCGAATTGCCAATCATCGGGAGAATCGCCCAGGAGATCGGGCGGTTTCGTTCAGACGGCGTGGCCTATCCTGAGGCTGTGCGCGATCTGGAAGCGTACGATCTGCGCGCCTTGGGCAAGCTCTATCTGGAGCGCGCCGCGCGCCATCGCGGAACGCGGCCTCACTTCACCGACAAGATGCCGAACAATTTCGCCTCCATTGGGTTGATCGCGCTCATCCTGCCCCACGCCAAGATCATTGACGCGCGCCGGCATCCAATGGATTCCTGCTGGGGCGCGTTCAAACAATTGTTCGCGCGCGGCCACACCTATTCTTATGATCTCTTTGAGCTGGGGCATTTCTATCGCGAGTATGACGCGTTGATGCAGCATTGGGACGAGGTTTTGCCCGGGCGCGTGCTGCGCGTAGACTATGAAGCCATGGTGCAAGACCAGGAGCGGGAGACGCGGCGGCTGCTCGCCCATTGCGGCTTGCCGTTTGAGGAGAGCTGCTTGCGCTTTTACGAAACCGAACGTGCAGTGCACACTGCAAGCTCCGAACAAGTGCGCCAGCCGATCTATACAAGCGGAATCGGCGCATGGACGCGTTTTTCGCAGCATTTGGGCGAGTTGGAGGCGGCTTTGGAACGCACGGGTTGATGGCGCCTGCTTCTCCACTCACCAAGGCCACAGCGCCAGCCCATGGATGGACGTGCGCACGTCGAGCGACAGCGTGATGACGGCGATGCTGCGATTGTCATCCACATCGTGCAGCGACACGGTCGCGGGCGAAGAACCCGCGGCGATCAGCCCGTCCTCCACTGCGCACAGACCCCGCCCGAAGCCCTGGCGGGCGATGCGGCTATCGTCCAAATCCGTGTGCGTGAGCTTGTCGTCAGGATAGTGCGGCACATGGAACGTGCGCTGACGCGAAGGCGAAACGAAGCGCACGACATCGGCCCGCGTGTCGTTGAAAATGATCCCATCGCGGAACGGTTGGGCATTGTGCGCGCCCGCCGGCAGCGTCGCGCGCAAGGACAATGCTTCGCCCGCATAGCGCAGCAGGCCCGGCGTGCGCAGGCCTGCGATATAGAGCCCGCGCTGGTTCGCGCTGACGCTATTCAAGTGAAACACGTTCAAAGCCGCCGGGCCGCCTGTGCTCTGCGGATCGAAGCGCCGCCCGCGGATTGCCTGACCTTCCCCCGTCAGCGCGAGCCCCCAAGTAAATGCGCGCTTGCCAAGATCAAAGCCCAGAACGCAATCAAACCCGGTTGAGACGATGAACAACATATCTCCAAAGCGCGCCATTTCATGCGCGTGCTTGAGATAGGCGTTGCGATAGGACGCGATGGGACTGAAGTCGCGGTCGAAAACGAACAATTCATCGCTTGCCGCAAGGAACACGTCCTCATCGCCGAACGCCACGCCGCGCAGACCCCGATCCCAGCCGCGCCCTTGCCAGTCGATATCGAACGCGCGCCAATCGAGAACTTGGCGCACGCTACGTGCGGCCAAATCGATCAGAAACGCGCCGCCGTGGCTATCGCCCTGCTGCGACCCCCTTATCACCGATGTGGCGAGTAAGACGCTCATCTGGGCGGCAGGTAATCGAAAATGAAATTGATCCTGTCTTCGCGGCCGACATTCATGACGCTGTGCGGCAGCTGATTGTTGATCTCGTACCAGCGCCCCACCTGCATTGGGCAGGGGCGTCCATCAATGGTGAAGCGCACGCCGGGGCCGGTGGTGAGTGGGGCATGGATGCGGTGCGCCGCGCAAAACGAGGGCAGCGCGTCAACGTGCGGAGCTATGCGCCCGCCCGCTTTCAGTTTCGCCGCCATTGCGCGCAGGATCGTTCCGCCAGGCGTGAAGCAGCGCGTGATGATCTCATCCATCAAAGGCGCGGCGATTGCAGCGAGGCGCGCCCAGCCCGGCATGCGCGCGACGGCTACCTGGGGCCAAGCGTCGTCACAAAAAAGCAATACGATCGACTGGGTGTCATGATGCACGTCATAGGCGCGCTGGCGATGATCGCACTCGTCCCATGCCTCTGGTGGTTGCGCGAGCACCAGGTCGCGGAGCGGCGCGATCGCGGCCTCACCCAAATCGCGATAAGGTTGCGCGAACATCATGCGTGGCGGCGTCTGTGAAGTTTTTTTGTCAAAGCCAATCCGCGCTTCAAGGCTATATGGCTACAGCTTATAGCACGCTGAATGCGCGCGCGAGCGCTTGTCCGGGGGGATGACAAGATGGCGACGAAGAAGCGGCGCTGGGTGCTTGCCGGGCGCGTTTCACTGCTTGCCTTGTTCGCGGCGGCGTTCCCATTCGCATCAGCGCGTGCGCAGGCCGCCGATGAAACCGTATCGTCAGAAGAAATCATCGTCACCGCGCGCAAGCGCAGCGAAAGCGTGCAGGACGCTCCGCTCAGCATCCAAGCGTTCGGGGAGGCGCAGCTGGAGCAGCTGAACGTCAACTCGTTTGAGGATTATGTTCGCTTCACCCCAAGCGTGTCGTTTGTCTCCGAGGGACCCGGCCAGACCAAGATCGTCATCCGTGGCGTCGCTGAAAGCACCGGCGCAGCCGATGGCGGCGGACGTTCGTCGGCGGCGCTCTATCTTGACGAGCAGCCGATCACGGTTGATGCGCAAAGCCCTGATCCGCGCCTGGTGGATATTGAACGCGTCGAGGTGTTGAGCGGCCCGCAAGGCACGCTCTATGGCGCCAGTTCGCAATCGGGCACGATCCGCATCATCACTAACAAGCCCGACACCAGCGGCTTCGGCGGCTATGTCGAAGCTGGCCTGCGCTTCATGGACGAAGGCGAAAGCTCTTACGACCTCAACGGCGCGCTCAACATACCGATCGTACAGGACCGCCTGGCCCTGCGCATTACTGGGTTCGACGCCGAAGAAGGCGGCTTCATCGACAACGTGTTGGGCGAGACGCCGGGCGGTACGACGGACAACGCCGATGTGGTGGGTGACGACATCAACGCCTCCCACGCCGCAGGCGGACGCGTAGCGGCGCGCTGGGAGATCAACCCGAATTGGAGCGCCACGGCAGCCTACGTATTCCAGGATGTCGATGTCGACGGCCGCTCCGACTACGATCCGAGCCTGGGCGATCTCCAGGCGGTGCGCTTCTTCAACGAAACCTATAATGACGAATGGGATCAAACCGCGCTGACCATTGAGGGCGATCTGGGTTTTGCCGATCTCGTCGTCACCGGCGCCTACTTCTCTCGCCGCACCTCTTACGTGAACGACAACACCGCCTACAATCAGTACCTAACCACCACCGCGGCCTATTTTCCCCTCTACGATTTCGGCCCCGACCCAACTGGCTTCAATAGCGGACGCGGCACGGACGAGCGCACCAGCATCGAGGCGCGCCTGTCTTCGGCGGACACGGGCTCGCGGTGGAGCTGGATTGTCGGGACCTTCTATCAGGACGCCGAGAACGGCTTCGAGCTCAACAGCCACGTCACCGATTATGAATCCTCGCCGGGCTTCGCCACGGCGGTGGCGTACGATCCGCTGCTTCAACCCACCGATGTCTATTTCTATCAGGTCGGGCGCTATGAGCAGCAGCAATTCGCCCTGTTCGGCGAGTTGAGCTACGATATCACCGATCAGCTCACCGCGACGATTGGCGGACGCTGGTTCACCGTGGACGGCGATGGACGTTTGCAAACGCAATTGCCGTTCGGCGCGCTCTCCACGATCGTTGATGGATCGGGGCGGCCTATAACGACCGTGGAAGATTCCGTATTGCCGTTCGACGAAGAAGGCTTCACGCCGAAGCTCAACCTCACCTACACGGCAAGCGAAAACCTGCTCTTCTACGCCACCTATTCGCAGGGCTTCCGCCTCGGCGGCGCCAATCGCCAGCGGCTGGGCTTGGCGGTGCCGGTGCAATACGACGCCGACCTGCTCACCAATTACGAGTTCGGCTGGAAGTCGCAATGGGACGAGGGCCGCGTCACCTTCAATGGCGCGGCTTTTTACATGACTTGGGACGACTTCATCTCCGACATCCGCAATCCCAATCCCGCGACCTTCTTCTTCGTCACAGCCAATGCCGGGCAGGCTGAAATCGTCGGCGTCGAAATGGAGGCGCTGTGGCGCCCGCTGGACAATCTCGAAATAGGCGGCTCGGCGACGATGCTAAATGCAGAATTATCAGAGCCCAGCGACGTGCTCGCCGGCGGTGTGCCGGAAGGCGCACGCCTGCCGATCTCGCCGGAATTCAAGGCGGCGGTGTTTGCCGAATATCGGTTCGGCGCGCAGCTGCTGGGCGCCGAGCCGTATGTGCGCGGGGATATCTCCTACACCGGCGATTCAGTGAACAGCATCGATCCCTCAGCCGCCTCCACGCAGGACGCGTACACGCTCGCCAACCTGCAGGCCGGGCTCGACGGCGAAAGCTGGAGCGTCAACCTCTTCATCAACAATGTCACGGATGAGCGCGCACAGCTCTTCATCAATCCGAACTTCTTCGACACGCGCGTGACCCCCAGTCGGCCGCGCGAGATTGGAATCACCTTGCGCCGGAGCTTCTAGAGCGCGGGGCGGGACAAAGGAGTTTGGCTCAAAGTTGAGATCGCCCTGAGCCGCGCCTCAATTCCGGATCGTGAAAGCCGCGCGCGCCATCACCGTTGGTGAATCGTCGCGCATGAGGCGCAGCTCATACTCACCGGCAGGCAGCGGCCCGTCCTCGGTTTCGGTTGGGATCGCCATCTCGCCGGCAAAACGCGCGTCGACATAAGCAAATGTCTGGTAGTCGCCCAACGGGGCGCCGGCGGCAAAGATGCCGATCCAGTCATGGCGGTTGCCCGGCGCATTCGCCCAGCGCACCCGCACCGGCGCACCCTGCGCGACGCGGCGCGTCAACGCCTGCACAAGCGGGCGGGCATCCGTCGTAAACACAGCAAACCGTGTGCGCTTAAGTTCTTGGCCGTCCGCGCCAAGTAGAACCGCGTCATATTCCCCGGGCGCCAATTCGGCGGAGGAAAACCGCGCCGCGCGCCGCCATGCGGCTACCGCTTCATGTATGCGCAAGACAGCCTGTGTCACCGGCGCGCCGGCTGGCACAATGGCGGCGCTCCAGCCCTCGGAAGCGGGATCGTAACCGCGCACCATGATGTCCTCACCCTGACGCGCTACATATGGCCCGACTGCGATCAGAGCCGGCGCCGGTATGGGGATCACCTGAAACGTCGAGACCACGCCGCGATGGTCGCTCGGATAAGGCGTGACAGCAATGTCCACGCCGTCGCCGCCCGCTTCGCCAATAATCTCACTCGATAGCGTTTCGGCAGCGCCGCCTGCGAAGACGAAGTCAATGCGGTCGATGGTTTCGCCCGGTCGGATGTAGGGCGCTGGCATGCCCGCCGTCCACGTATAGCCAAGGCGTACGGTGGGGTCGGGGTGCGCCTCGCGATAGGAATCGCGCAAACCGGCGTCCGCCAGCGCGCGCGTCACGGGCCAGTCCACCGTGTAGCGTATGACGCGGGGCCGCACGCGTTGCATCGCCTCAGTCCAGTCGAAATGCGAGGGCGTGTTGAAGTCGCCAGTCAGGAAAACGGGCGTTCCCGCGCGCGCTAACGCGCCAAGTGAGAGCAACGGCCGCACCTCCGGCATACGCACGCGCTCTTCCAACGCCAGCACGTCCTGGCGGCCGCTCCCATCGCGCACGGCTTCTGGCCCGTAGGGATCGCTGCTTAGATGCGTGTTGGCGACCGCCGCCACTTCTCCCGGCCGCACCATCACCCACGCATGCACGTGCGCGGCGTCCAGCGCCGCGATGCCGTACGGTGCAGCGCCCGGCTCGGTGCGCACGCCGGCGCCGGGATCGAAAATGGGATAGCGCGAGATAATGTTGCGGCGCGGATCGATATGGGCGTAGCCGGCGGCCTGCGCCAAGCGTGCAAGATTGCCGTCCGGCTCCTGCACGCCGACAATGTCGGCGTCGGCCGCGCGGATAGCCTCGACGACGGTGGCGAAGTTCACCTGCTCGCCGCCGTACCAAACGTTGAAACTCATCACCCGCAGCTCGATCGGCGTCGGCGCCTGGGCACGGGCGAGCCCGCACCCAAGCAGGAAGACAACGCCAAAAACCAGAGCCCTCAGTGGATTCATTGCCCCCGCTCCCCTGGACTAAACCCTAGCCCCGGCGGACGAAATTTTTGTGTCGCGCCGGGGCCCCTGGCGCCCTATCAAGCGTCAGTCATGACCTAGACGCCACTGCTCTCGAGCCCGGCGTGCTCATGACCCAACTCACCGAAATTTCGCTTCGCGCATATTGGTCGCGCACATGCCGATAGACCCGCGCTGTCTGCGGATGTGGACTGGCCCTCATGGTCCGCATTACGAGCGGCCAGCCTATGCGTGCATTTAGTCCGCTACGGTCGCCGCCCTGCTGCCAGGATACGCCGATTTGGGAGAATACGGACCCTGGTCCCGCCCCTCTCTTGCGCCACGGGAACGGCCCCGTCATCGAAGCCCGCATTTGCTTCAAGTCAGTTTGTCCACCGGCGCACCAGAACGGATCCGTCTGACTGAAGCCTGCGCTTCAAGGCTCACACTGGCGGCCTGCGCCGCCAACTGCACTTCGCTCATTCGTGTTAGCCCCGCAGTGGCTCCTGATCGTCGCAGTCTCGCTTACCTCCAAAGACCATGCGCGGGCGCTTCACCAAATCATAAGCGAGCCATGCCGAGCCGAGACCGGGATCGCCAGTCTTCGCAAAGTTCAGCCAGGCAGAACTCATCACCTCCATGAGCGGGCGCGCTTTGGCCAGATCGCCGAGCATGCTTCGACCTCGATCGAGGTTGCGAAAGACCAGAGGAATTTCCAGCGAGTGCGTCGCACCTAACTTGCCACCCAACGCCGAAGAGCGCCAGGTGAAGTCGTAGACCCAGGTCGGGGCTGCGCCCCTCACCGCCCTTCCCTCGCAAATGCGCGAGACCTCGTTTGCGAATAAGACGTCTGTGGTGATCTTGAAGAAGATCGCGCTGGGGCATGCTGAAGGGTAGGCCGCCTTGTATTGGGCGATCATATCAGGCAGCTCAGCGTCTGCGCAAAGTTGAAGCGCTTGTAGCCGCGGCGCCAAGCTCGCCTGGCGCAATGCGAAAGCGCTCTCACCATCGCGCTGATCCAGCAGCCCGAGTAAGAGCGATGTCTCCTCGGCGTTCGAACCCACAATGATCGGAATCGCATCTCCGTGCAGTTTCCCCACATTGGGATCCGGCAGCGCGGCGCCGATAACAGGCGAAAAGGGCGCCTGCAGCACCGAGCGTTGCTGCAGCGCTGCAGCGGCCAACACATGCGCTGCCGGAATAGTTTGCAGTTCGGACAAGGGCGCGCCGACGCGCCCAAGGCTTTGCACCAACTCGCGGCAAACCTGCTCGGCTTGTTCGCGGTCGGGCAAGCTCATGCGCGGCGCGCTCTGTAGGATAGCTTTATGAAACAGGCCCTGCGCGCTCGGCATGCATAGCAGCAAGCTGGCTTTCGCGGCGCCCCCGGATTCCCCAAACACTGTGACATTGCCCGGGTCGCCGCCGAACTGGGAGATATTGTCACGCACCCATTCCAGCGCGCGCACGATGTCGAGCATCCCCACAACCCCCGCATTGGCGAAGTCATCACCGCCGATTGAGGAAACATCGAGGAAGCCGAACGGGCCGAGCCGATGATTGAGGCTTACAAGCACGACCTCGCCCTCGCGCGCGAGGCGCGCGCCGTCATAGAGCCGGCTCGCTGCCGAGCCAAAACTGAATCCGCCCCCATGCAGCCAAACCATCACTGCTCTGCGCCGATTATCCAAGGCCGGGGTCCAGATATTGAGCGTTAAGCAAGCTTCGGACTGTGCTTGGCGGGATCCAGCTGCGCTCCAATAGAAGCGTATCATGTCAAGCGAAAGCGGCACTGACGAGCGCGAGCGGCCATTGCCCTGCGGGCATTCCGGTCCGTAATCAGTGACCTGTCGGACGCCGCTCCAGGCCATGGCCGGAACTGGCGCCATAAAGCGACCATGGCGCTCGGTCGACGCCGCGTATGGAACGCCTTTGAACGCGAAAACCCCGTTGTGGGCTCGTCCCGCAATTCGCCCGCTTTCAACCTCTATGACGCTTTGCACAGACAGCCAGCACGCTCCTCATTTTAGGCGCCTACATCAGGCCAGATGGCCCCAAATGGCGCAGCGCCTCCCGCTCGGCGCCGCCTGGATCGTTTTCGACGCGGCACTGTCTATCAACAATCATGGTGGCGCGCCGATCGGCTTCGTAAGCCGGCCATTGCGGAAGTCCATCATGATTAGGAGATCCGCTGCGCGCAAAGCAGGCAAGGGCCTTGCTCCAATTGCGCGCAATCTCGTAGCGGTCGGCGCCGTCCCCGAGCATAGGCCGGTTATAATCGACATTATTGAAGCTGAATGCCACGTCGACGCCGTGACCCGCTTTCATCAACCCGAAAAATACCGGTTGCTCCCAGGCGAAAATATACATGAACACAGGCGCTCCGCCTTGTTCAACCTTGCGCTCTGCTTGAGCGATCGCATTCATGCGCATTAGCCGGTCGGTGCCGATCGCATAGAGCAGGTCGCGCGGCTTAGCGTGCGGGCGGGCGCGGCGATAGACTGTCACCAGCTCCGAACTTTCCTCGGCGCTCAACCCAGTGAGGCGTGCAACAGCTTGCAAAAGCTCCTGCTCACTCAAAAAAAGCGCGAATGGGCCGCCGACATGATCACCTAAACTGCCAAGCAGCACCGTCGCCTCGTCTTGCGTGGTTCCGATGATCATGGCCACATTTGCCATCGCAGCGGGTGCGCTCGGTTCAAATGGGTCACGAGGCAAGTGTGCGCCGTCCACCACTGGCGCAAACATTCGACCCACCTGGTTCTTTTCTTCTAAGACCGCGAGCGCGGCGAGGAGGGCCGATTGCGGCATGTGTTGAAGGCGTGCGACTTCACCTTCCCGCAGACCGCATTGGCGGATGAATTGGCGCGCCGCCTCGGTCGCCGCATCGCCGGACATGGCCCGCAGGGCTGAACCGCTCTGCACGATCGCTTTATGAAACAGGCCGGCGGCGGCCGGCATGCCCATGAGCGTGGAAATCTTTGCTCCCCCGCCGCTCTCGCCGAACAAAGTCACATTGCCCGGGTCGCCGCCGAAAGTGGCGATGTTTTCGCGTAGCCACTCAAGCGCGCGAATAAGGTCGAGCATGCCCGCATTGCCGGCGTCGGCGAAACGCTCGTCAAGGCCCGCAAGATGAAGAAAACCAAACACGTTCAAGCGGTGATTGAGGGTCACCACCACCACGTCATTTTCACGCGCGAGGTTCTCGCCCTCATACCATTTGACGCCGCCATCGCCGAACGCGAAGCCGCCGCCATGGATCCAAACCATGACCGGACGCAAGGCCCGATCCACGCCTGGGGTCCAGATATTCAGCACTAGGCAATCTTCATTCTCGGGCACGTTGGGGTCGTCGACATAAATGAATTTTGGCACCGGTGTGGGCAAATGCGGCGCACGCGGGCCAAAGCGAATCGCCGGACGCACCCCATCCCAACGGGCAGGCGCACGCGGTCGTTCAAAGCGCCCCGCCCCGCCCGTGTCGGCGCCGTAATGCACCCCCTTAAACACCGCCACCCCATCGATCACATAGCCCTGCACTATGCCCTCGCTTGTGGTGACCAGATTTGAGGGCGTACGTGCGCGCCCATCGGCGCGATAGTAATTTGCGCATCCGCTCACGCCCCCCGCAAACCACGCGGCGGAAGCGCCCACAAGACGCCGCCGACTGAAGCTAGTCATGCTTGCGCACCAGACCTCGCGTCACCGCTGGCGCTCTTTCACGCCGCGTGCGCGCAGGCCGGCGACAAAAGCCAGCTAAGATGACGGTATAAATTTTGCGGAATGCTTCGCGGTCTAACGGCTGGCGGGTCAGCGTTCTTTGCAGCAGCGGCGCATAAATCACCTCATAGGCAAGCTCGAGATCAATATCTTTCGGCAATTCGCCCCGTTCGATAGCGCGCTGTAAGATCATCAAGTTTGGTTGGCGACGGCGCTCGATCACTTTCCGCAACGCCTTGCCAAGAACGGGGTTAAGCGAGGCTTCGCCAATCAACGATGGCAGCACGCTGGCCAGCTCGGTATTCGCCATCATGTTCGCCCATTGCTCGACTAGATCGAGCAATTCTTCCAAAACGTCTCCGCGATCAGGCGTCTCCAATTCTGGCAGCCGATCGAATGCGGCTATGGCCAGCGCCTCCTTTGTGGCCCAACGGCGATAGATCGTGGCAAGACTGGTGCGCGCGCGCGCCGCCACCTCAGCGACGGTTAAAGCCGAATATCCCCGCTTGGCCAACAGCTTCAGCGTGACGTCCAAAATCCGCTCGCCGCGCGATTCGTCCCTCGGCCGCCCTGGAAGGCGCTTGCCCGTTGCAACGCGCGGGCTGCGCCCGCTCATGGGCGCTCGCCCAATACTGCCATGAGATCGACGCGGGGCGAAGCCAAGACATTAGCCGCCATTGCCAGTCACCAGAGTGCTTGCGTCTCCGAGCACGGTCTCGCCGTCGAGCCCATGGAGCGGCGTCTGGTTCAAATAAAGCGCCTCCCGGCTGGTGCCGATGAAGCCGGTATGATTTCCGCTGATCAAAATATAAGCCGCCTCCGCCATCATCTCCACGCCCTCGACCCAGTCCGGACGAAAAGCTAAAGTCGCACGTGCAATCTGATCCGCATTTTCCGACCACGCAATCTTGTACGGGGCGACAGCGTTCACATGCACGCCCGAACCGTGCAGTTCGGCGGCCAGCCCCGCCGAATATCGGTTGAGGGCGGCCTTCGAGGCGCCATAAGCGACCAAAGCGTGAATCATTTTCGGCGGCCCCACATAGGGCGGAGGAGGCTGCTTCACCGTCTCGCTGGAAATATTGAGTATGCGCCCCCAGCTGCGCTCCCTCATTCCCGGCAAGACTTGCTGCATGAGATCCACCGGCGCTTCGAAATTGACTTCGAACGCAGCGTGACGCGCAGCCAGGTCAATTTTGCTCGGCGGCGCATAGGCGCCCACAAGAGCGGCATTGTTGACCAGAATATCGAGCGGCCCAAACAGCTGCTCGGCTCTATGGATGATGTCCGCGCGCGCACACTGGTCTGACAGATCCGCTAAGAGCGGCGCGGCCGTCCCGCCCTGCGCCGCGATCAACCCACAAGTCTCATCCAGCAAATCCGGCGCGCGCCCGGAAGCCGAAACAACGACGCGCGCGCCGTGCGCGGCCAGACGGCGCGCAATGGCGCGGCCAATGCCCTGGCTAGCGCCGGTTACCAGTGCGGTGCGATTGGCCAGCTTGGAAAACATCATGGCGTCAGCTCAAATCCGGTATTGTGTGTGCGTCGCCGATGACGCTGCGCCCATCGAGGCCGTGTAGCGGCTGCTGCATCATCAACAGCACATCACGGCTTTTCATCACCAAGCCTGAGAGCGGCGCGGCGATTAGCAAAAATGCGGCTTCAGCCATCATTTCGACGCCCTCGGCCCAATCGGGGTGAGCTCTGAGCGCCGCGCGCGCGGCCTCGGAATTGGCGGATGTGACGCACACATTGGACGGCATGAGCGCATTCACGTGGACGCCCGAGCCGTTAAGTTCTGCCGCCAGGCCGATCGTGAAGCGATCGAGCGCAGCTTTTGAAGCGCCATAAACCGCGACCCCATGCGTGTGATGGGCAGCCCCCGGATAGGGTAGCGGCGGCTGCGCCGTGCTCGCACTTGAGATGTTGATGATGCGGCCCCAACGCTGCGCACGCATGTGCGGCAGGGCTTGTTGCATCAAGTCCACCGGACCGTGCACATTCACTTCGAACATGAGTCGGCGAAACTCGGCGCCCATAGAACTGGGCGGCTCATAATTATTGGCGGCGGCGTTATTGACCAGGATGTCGATCGGGCCGAACGCCTCGCCAGCCTTGGCGACGGCGTCGCGGCGATGGGCGGGGGCCGCGAGATCAAAAAAGACCGCGCTCGCCTGCCCGCCAGCGCTCTTAATCTGATCCAACAGCGCATCGACACCCTCAGCATTTTCGCCATCAGCGGCGATTATGACGCTCGCGCCCTGCGCGGCAAGGCGGGTCGCAATCGCCGCGCCAATGCCGCGCCGCCCTCCCGTAACCAGCGCTCGCCGCCCTGTTAAATCCGCCTGCCAGACCAAATCATCCGCCCTTCCTCGAGAAAAAAGGGCGCGGCGGTGATGGCGGCCGCGCCCTCCAGGGAGGAACCCCTATTGTCCGAAATTGTAGCGCAGGGTCGCTCCCACCATACGTGGCTCGCCATAGAATACGGAATCAAAGCCAAGCGAGGAATAAAGCGGCAGCCCGCCAATAATGTATTCTTCGTCGGTGACATTGGTGACGAAGATTGAAAGGTCCACGTCCGATCCCGCGATGCGATCCCAATTGCCGCGCAGATTGACCAGGCTGTAGCCCGGATAATCGCCTCCGGCCGGATCCGAGCTTTCACGATCGCCGATATAAGCATAGTCCAACGATGCCGAGACATCACCGAGCGACTGATTGATCGGCAGAGTGTAGCGCAGGCTCGATGTATACTGCTCTTTTGGGGCAAATACGGCGGGATCGTCGTTCACGCTGGCGGTGAAACTCAGAGACAAATCCGCAGTCAGCAAGAATTGGGTTTCCAATTCTCCACCATTGCGTTCGCTAGCGCCCGCATTGACAACAATTGTGCATACGCTTCCGCCTAGGCAGGTGGCGGCTTGTTGAATTTGTGACTGCTCGATCTCATCGCGATAAATGGCGAGATTGGTTCGCGCTCGGACAGGTCCCAGAGCCCAATCCGCCTTGATCCCCGCCTCATACTCGGTGAGCAATTCCGGAGCGTAGGTCTCAGATCCAGCCGGAGCCGGAAAGTTAAAGCCGCCGCCGCGATAACCGCGCTTTGCCGAAACATAGGTCATGACGTCGGGCGTGACCTCATATTGCAGCGCCAAATCCCACGACGCATCTGAGAAACTATTTTGACCGCTTGTTGGACAAGCCGGCAAGCTACAAGCGCCCAGAACGTCTGAATTAACACTGCTGAGACTAAAGATCGACAAGGTGTAAGCGCGGTCATCCCAAGTGTAGCGATAACCCCCGCTGATCGACAGTCCGTCCAGCACTGGCGAGAGATCATATTCGGCATGAGCGAAGGCGGCTAAACTTGTGTCCTCGTGCGCGGGGAAACGGATCGAGGGGCGCAAGCCACCTGCTCGCAAAGCCTGGGGATCGCCTGGCTCATTGAACTCAACATAACCGCCGAGGATCCAGTTCAACCCATCCCAATTGCCAAGCAATTGCAGCTCATTGGTGTACTGCTCGCGCGAGCTTGAGTATTCGCCGCGCTGGGTGCGCTGCGACACGAGATCAACAGGTATGCCCTCGTAATCAAGCGTCTGCGACACGCGCGAATTGCGATAACCGAATATGTTCTTAAAGGTTAGGTGCTCATTTAGATCAATGGTCGTGATGTTGGTCACGCCAAGCGAGCGTTCCTCGAAGAATTGGAGGAAATCGACCTGATTGGTGTGCACGCCATTGGCTCTTTGCGTTTCCAGATAGCTGTCCAGGTCCGATTGCTCTGCAATATAAAACCCGCCCGCCATGATGCCAGCGGTAAAGGCTTCGATCAGCGACGCATAGCCGCACGAGGCGAAATCAATAAGACACTGCGCCTGTACGCGCGGAGCGCTTCCGCCGAAGGTGATAGGCTGGCCCCCAGCCGAGCTGATCACCGCATCCGGATTGATGGCGCGAATGGTCGGAGAGAAACCATTCGTGTCTTGGGTGCGATAATTGACGATGGTCAGATTCTCGAAATCATCGGTCGGCGTCCACAATAGCGAAGCGCGATACCCCTCGTAATTTCGGTCATCCATCTCCTGGCCAGTGACAAGCGAGCGGGTGTATCCGTCACGTTGCCCTATGTCGGCGCCAAGCCGCAGCGACAGATGATCGCTGATGAGCGGGACATTGAGGACGCCCTGAAACTGCGCCAGATCATAGTCGCCGACGCTTGCGGAGGCGTAGCCGCCAAACTCTTCTTCTGGACGCTGCGGCTGGAACAAAACAGCCCCGGCTGTGGTATTGCGTCCAAACAGCGTCCCTTGCGGACCGCGCAGCACCTGCACTGAGGCCAGATCGAAGAATACGCCGGGACCTGTTTGCTCGGTCGGCACTTCGGCAAAATAAGCGGCGACGCTGGTAAAGTTTCGCTGCCCTGCATTGACCGGCCCAGGTCCGTTGCCGCGCATATAGAACTGCGCCTCATCGCGGCGCTGGCCGCCCACATTCAAGGCCGGCACAACGAACCGCAAATCTTCGGTCGTCTGCAAGGAGCGCTGCTCAAGCTCTTCAGCACCTATCGCAGTGACGGCCACCGGCACGTCCTGAACGTCTTCCGCACGCCGGCGTGCAATCACCAAAACCTCGTCAAAGGCTTCGGCGGCAGCGGGTTCGTTTGTTTCCGCCATTTGGGCGTGGGCCGGAGCGACTGCTGCGAGCGCAGCCAGCCCAGCCGCCAAAGAAAGCGCGTTTTTCTTGCTACCAATCATCCGCATTATTCCCCCCCAATAGTGAGCCTTTGCCCACGACCGTGCGTTTGGTCGAGCGAGATCACGACCACCTTTTATTACGGTACGTGTACTACCGTATTACACTAATACCGGTAGTGACAATACCGATTCTGTATGAAAGGCTAGGAGCTTCCAGGCGTGCGGCGCCGCCGCAACGGCGCGCCACCACCTCTTGGCGGGCTACGCCGACGCGGAATGAGCGACGCGGAGCAACCCACGCATCGGTCCGCTGACGCGGCGATTGTTGAGGGCTTGATCGATTGCGGGGGACGCAAAAGAAATGAGCGATCCAGTGAGGCCCCGCGCAACGGAATTTACCGCGCCCGCTTTTCCCGGCGGCTCGGGCGAGCTTGAGGGAGCGATGGTGGCGGCCAGTCTGCACTTTCCCCAGACATTGGCCGCAGACCCGGTGACATGGTTCTGCGCCCCTGGCGGCTCGATGGGCCGCGGTTACTTCGATCTCTCAATTGCGGGCGACGCGGCGCACAGTTTCGCAGCTGCCATGACGGGCAAAGGGGACGTGGTTGTGGCGATCAACCCGCCTGGCGTCGGCGACAGCACCCCGCCGGCGGACGGTTTCGCCCTAACGCCCGCGCGTATGGGTGAGGCGGTGTACAATTGCATGCCGGTCTGGAGCGAAAACATCTCCGGCGAATGCGCGCGGCGATATGGCCGGCGCGCGCCGGCGCGCTCAATTGCAGTGGGACATTCAATGGGCGGGGGCCTTATGCTCCTGACCCAAGGCCGCCACGCGTGTTTTGACGCGCTGGTGCTCATGGGCGCCAACGCCGAGGGCCTCGAATGGGCGTTGACCGAATCGGAAAGACGCTATGTCGGCGATGCGCCGGGCGCGCACGCAAACATCGCCGCGCTCGCTCGCGATCGTTTCGGCGCACCCTTTCCGTTGTTCACCCTGCCCGAGGGCGCAAATGTTTTTGGCCCGACACCAGTACAGGCCGCGGCCGCAATTTCGACGCATCAGGCGCCTATGGCCGCGGCTTTGGCGGTGCTCGTGATGATCCCGCAGGTGCTCGCGCCTGAGGCGGCGCGCGTCACGGCGCCGATCTGTTTGGTGTTCGGCGATCGCGACATTGGCGTGGCGCCGGCGCAAACCGTCGCGGCCTTCAAGTCCGCGCTGGATTTGACGCTGCTTACTTTACCCGACACGGGCCACATGCATTTTGCGTTTTCAAGCGCGCCCACGCTATTCGCCAGATTATGGGCCTGGTCACGCAGCGCATTGAATCAAACCGCGAGCGCACCATGAGCGACAAAATCTTACCCAGCGGACTGCACCATGTCGGCTTAACCGTGGAAAATTTACAGCGCTCGATCGCTTTTTATACCGAACATTTTGAGATGGATGTGGTGGGACCCTGGCTGCATGAGGGCAGCGGCGTCGGTCGCGTCACCGGCTATCCAGGCTGCTCGGTTGAGCAAGCCTTTTTGCGCTGGCGCGGAACCAGCCAGGTCATTGAATTACTCCAATACACCAACGGAGGGCCCAAAATTGACCCGGCGAACGGCAATGCCGGCGCTGCTCATTTTGCACTTCTCGTTACGGATTTGGATGAAATATACGAACGCCTGTTACGCAAGGGCTGCCGATTTGTGTCTCCTGTGATTCAAACGCCGCCTAATCCGGTCCTCCATGCGCGCGTCGTCTACCTGCTGGACCCCGACGACGTGCGGATCGAACTGGTTCAGCTGTGCAACACACCTGACAAGCCATAATGATCATCGATGCTTGGGCGCAGCACCCTACCTTGCGGCACTCTCAAGACCCAATCTTTGACTCGCTTCGGCGTTGGACCAAATCCGAACCGCTGAAAGAGCAATTACCCGTTTCGGTCACGGTCGCCGCCATGGACGCAGGCGGCGTTTCGAAGACGCTGATCAGCGCCTGGTATGCGCCGCGCAACATCATGATCTCAAACGACGAAGTAGCAGACTTCGTTTCCCAAGCGCCGGACAGGCTGATAGGCGTTGGCTCTGTCGACATCTCGCGCCCTATGCAAGCTGTCGCCGAAATTCGCCGCTGCGTGACAGAGCTCGGTTTCAAAGCGATTCGTGTTTTGCCCTGGTTGTGGGAGACACCGCCGACGGATCGCCGCTTCTACCCTATCTACGTCGCGTGCTGCGAACTCGGCGTGCCGTTTTGCACGCAGATCGGCCATACCGGCCCGCTGATGCCATCGGAAGTGGGGCGGCCGATTTATCTGGATCAAGTGGCGCTCGACTTCCCGGATCTCAAGATCGTCGCGGGCCACATCGGATATCCTTGGACGGACGAAGCCATTGCCGTCGCCACCAAACATCCAGGCGTCTTCATCGACACATCGGCATATACAGTCCTCCGATACCCACCCCAGCTCACTGAGTTCATGCACGGACACGGCCAGAGGAAAGTGCTGTTCGGCACCAATTATCCAATGATCACGCCCGCCAAAGCGCTCCAAGATTTTGATGCCCTAGCCTTGAGCGTCGATGCGCGCGCTGATTTCCTGAGCGGCAATGCGCGGCGGGTATTCGGGCTGAGCTGAAGGTCAACCTTCGGCCCCAAGAACTGCCATAGACGCCCACAAATGACGGGCGACCGCTGCCTACGTAGCCGCTCATCGCGACCGCTCCTGCCCGGCAGAGGACCTCAATCCTCTGATTACAAATCGGACGCTGGATTGCAGGTCTGCATCGAGCGCGTCAAGCCAACGCGCGGCGGCTCTTCCGCCCCGAACCGATGCAACATTTGATACCCTCAGTCTATTGGGGCAGTTGTTGGGGCAGACGTCAGGGCTGGACGCAAAAGCTACTAACTTACAACAGCCTATCGGCGATTGCTGGCGGAGACGCAGGGATTCGAACCCTGGATACTCGGTTAAAGTATGCTCCCTTAGCAAGGGAGTGCCTTCAGCCACTCGGCCACGTCTCCGGCGAGGGGCTCGTGTAGCCGGCTCGCGGGAGCGCGACAAGCCGCCCCGCCACGGGCGGCCCCGCAAATCGCACGCCCTTGCGCCCGCCCGGCGCGATCGGCCCCAAAAGCGCATATTTTTCATGGCGTAGCTACGCGCTTGGACAGCGCTCGGCGCCGCATGTAAGGATTTGCGTCAAGGACGATCGGCAAAATCGATCGCGAGGGGAGCGCGCCATGCACGATCTGGTCATCCGCCATGGACTCATCCTCGATGGAACGGGCGGGCCAGCCTTCGAGGCCGATATCGCCGTCACGGGCGACAGGATCGTCGCCATCGGCCCCAATCTTGGCCCGGCGCGGCGGGAGATCGATGCGCGCGGGCTCATCGTAACCCCGGGTTGGGTCGATATTCACACCCATTATGATGGCCAAGCCACCTGGGACCCGGTGCTGGCGCCGTCTTCCTGGCATGGCGTCACCACGGCGGTGATGGGCAATTGCGGCGTCGGCTTCGCGCCGGTGCGTCCGGGCAAAGAGCAATTTCTGATCGAGTTGATGGAAGGCGTGGAAGACATTCCAGGCAGCGCGCTCGCCGAAGGCATTGATTGGCGCTGGGAGCACTTTCCCGAATATCTCGATGCGCTCGAACAAATGCCGCGCGCCATTGATGTCGGCACGCATGTGCCGCACGCCGCGGTGCGCGCCTACGTGCTGGGCGAGCGCTGCAACACCGACTACGAGCCGACCCCGGCCGAGATTAAAGAAATGGCCGCGCTGGTGCGCGAAGGCGTCGAAGCCGGCGCGCTCGGCTTTTCCACCTCACGCACCATTCGTCACAAGGACGTTCACGGCGTGCTGGTGCCGGGAACGCGGGCGGACGCGGACGAAATGTTCGCCATCGGCCACGCCATGAAAGGCCTGCCGCACGGCGTGTTCGAAATGGCGTCCGATGATTTCGGCGAGCCTCAAGAATGGGACTGGGTCGAAGCGCTCGCGCGCGCGACCGGCGTGCCGATCACCGTCGTGGCGGCGACGCCGTCCACCTATGACGGCGATGCGATCTACAATGTCGCCGCCGCGGCCGAGCGCGAAGGGCTGGACATTCGCCCGCAAATTGGCGGCCGCCCCACCGGCATTCTTCAGGGCCTGCAATCGAACTTCAACGTCTTCATGGCGCACCCAACCTTCGTGCGCGAAATCGCGCCGCTGCCGCTGGCGCAGAAAGCCGCCGCCATGCGCCGCCCAGACATTCGCACGGCGATCTTGGCGGAAGAGAGTAAAATCCGTTCGCTGCGCTCGCCCGAATACCTTGCCAACATGTTCGAGCGCCTGTTCCCGCTCGGTGAAAATCCGGACTATGAACAAGAACGCGCCAGCAGCATTGCTGGCCGCGCCGAAGCGGCGGGCGTTCCAGCGCTCGAACTGCTCTACGATCTGATGGCGGCCGATGAGGGGCTTGAGCTCTTCTACCAGCCGTTCGGCGGTTATCAGGGTTACTCGTTCGAGCCCTTCCGCAAGAACATCACCCATCCTAACGTGCTGGTCTCGCTCTCCGATGGCGGCGCCCATTGCGGCTTCATCGCCGACGCCGGCATGCAGACCTTCATGCTGACCTATTGGGCGCGCGATCGTAAACGGGGCGAAGGGTTCGACTTGCCCTTCATCGTCCGCAAGCTCACCAGCGACACCGCCGCCGCTTACGGCCTGCGCGATCGCGGTTTGCTAAAGCCCGGCTACCTTGCCGATATTAACGTCATCGATTTCGACGCCCTGCGCCTCCACCGCCCCGAAGCGCTGCAGGATTTGCCCGCTGGCGGCGTGCGCCTGGTCCAGCGCGTCGATGGTTACCGCTTCACCATAAAATCCGGGCGCGTCACCTTCGAGAATGGCGCGCACACGGGCGAACTCCCCGGCGTGGTGCTGCGCGGCGGCAAGGGCGCCCCGCTCCAAGTCCCCAATCCCTAGTCCCCAGCCCCTCGTCCCCAGCCCCTACGGTTAATTGGCGCCGGCTTTGCGCGAACGCGTCCAGCACTTCTAACGGCTGGGGCGAATTTCAATGTTTCACACTGCTTTGCAGCGTGCCGGCGCCGATCTGGGCCAGCCGTGCGCGGCGGACGCCCCGATCGAGCTGACGCCGGAGGACGCCGAAGCCCTGCGCCAGGCCGAGCTTGAGGCGGCGTTCGCCATGTTTGGGGTCAAAGAGGAACAACCCGCCTCGGACGACGCCGAGGCCGCGCGCATGGCCGAAATCGAAGCCGCCTTCGCCCTATTCGGCGTTAAGGAAGCCGATCAAGCTTACCGGCAAGCTTACCGGATCGCCGATGCGCCTGCGCCGGCCAATGAAACCGCGCCCGCGCCTGTCATTCGTTTACCGTTTCCGCGCGTCAAAGCCCGGCGCTTTCATATCGAGCCCATTCACGCGCTGCGTCTGATCCAGGCCATTGATTGGGTCGTGGTTGCAGCGGCGGCGCAATGCGCGGCGCTCTGGGGCGGCGGCGGACTTGAGCATCTGAGTTTGGGCGAAGCCTTCGCCTTCCTGCTCGGCGCGCTTTCGCTGAAAGCCGGCCTCTGGCTCACCGACGCTTATCACGTCACGCCCGCCACGATGCGCGCGGAGAAGGGCGCCGGCGGTTTGGCGCTGGGCGCATTGCTGGGGCTCTTCGTCGCCAACTTCATCGCGCCGGATGCGCGCAGCGCTGCGGCGCTCGCCGCAGTCGTGCCGCTGGCGGCGCTCCTGCTCGCCGGCATTCACGCCGCGCTCGCTGTATGGATTCGCGCTGCGCACCGTCAGGACGCTTTCGCCGAAACCATGGTGCTGGTGGGCGCCACCGACGCCGCCTGCCGCCTTGCCGCGCGCGCGGCGAAAAATCACGATGCCCGTATCATCGCCATTGTCGATGATCGCCTTGCGCGCGCGCCGCTGCGCGTGTGCGGCGTCCCCGTCAGCGGCGACATCAACGCCCTGCTGACCTGGGAAGATTTGCCGAACGTCGATCGCATCGTCATCGCCGTGACGCCGAGCGCAGAAACGCGCGTGCGCGAGATGATCGAGCGTCTGCGCCCATTGCCGAATCGCATCGACCTCTTGCTCGATTATCCAACCCAATCGGTCATGGGCGCGCGCGTGGCCAAGACCACCGGCTCGGCCGCGCTGTGCGTTTCCGGCCGGCCGCACAATTTCCGCCGCACCTTCGTCAAGCGCACGCAGGACATCGTGTTCGCCGCGCTGCTGGCGCTGGCTTTTGCGCCGGTCATGCTGGCTATCGCCCTTGCGGTGAAGCTCGACAGCCCTGGGCCGGTGCTCTACCGCCAGCGCCGCCACGGCTTCAACAATCGCATCATCACGGTGCTCAAATTCCGCACCATGCGCCACGATCCGGACGCGCCGTTGCGCCAGGTCTGCGCCAACGATCCGCGCATCACCCGCATTGGCGCTTTCCTGCGCCGCACCAGCCTCGATGAGCTGCCGCAACTCTTCAATGTGCTGAAGGGCGATATGAGCCTGGTCGGCCCGCGCCCACACGCTATCGGCATGCGCGCCGCCGATCGCGAGCTCGATCAGATTGTCGCCGAATATGCGCACCGCCATCGCGTCAAACCCGGCATTACGGGCTGGGCGCAGGTCAATGGCTCGCGCGGTCCGGTGGAGACGCCCGCCGCCTTGCGCAAGCGCGTGGCGCTTGACCTACACTACGTCACCCACGCTTCGCTTTGGCTTGATCTGAAGATCATGCTGATGACCGCCCCGGCCTTGCTCGGCGACCGCAAGGCCACTCGGTGAGCTTCACCCGCATCTTCAGCGCAGCGCCCTTGCAGATCGCCCAAGCCCTGATCGGGTTTGCGGCGATCGCCGCATTTACGCGCCTGATGAGCGCGGAAGAATTCGGCCGCTATGCGCTCGCGCTTTCAGCCTCCATGCTGGCGCACACGCTCGCCTTCACCTGGGCCGAGGCCGCCGCCTATCGCTTCTTCGCCGCAGCCAAAGCGGAAGGGCGTCTGCGCCCGCACTTCGCCACTTTGCTTGCGCTCTGCATCGGCCTCGCCGTCGGCACGGTCGCGCTCACGGCGCTGCTTTTATTTTTAGTTGGCGCGCATCGCGAATTGGTGACGCTCACCTTGTTCGCCGCCGGCTCGGCGGTGTTCCGCTTCCTCACCCGCATCGTGCGCGAAACCGAACGCGCCGCGCTCGAAACCCAGCGCTACGCCGCCGCCGAAAGCGCGTATCTCGCCATTGGCTTTGCCGCCGGCATTGCTTTCCTCACCGTATTCGATCTCGGCGCCGCCGCGCCCTTCGCTGGTCTCATGCTCGCCGGCGCCATCATGTTGCTGGTCGATGCGCCGCGCCTCTTCCAGCGCGCAAAGGGCGGGGAGGTCTCGATTGACCGCGTCTATCACTACGCCGCCTATGGCGCACCGCTAGCGGCCGCGCTCGCGGTCGATCTCGGCGTGCAGACGCTGGCGCGCTTCATTCTCGCCGATCAAGCCGGCGCGGCAGAGCTCGGCGCTTACGCCGCCGCCTTCGGGCTCGCGCGCCCGCTCGACATCATCTTCATGTGGGCGGGCGCGGCGCTGATGCCGGCGCTGATGGCGGCGCATGATGAGCGCGGCGCCGATGCAGCGCGCGCAGAAGCCAAGCGCATCTTCACTCTCGTCGCCGCGATCGCAGCGCCCGCGGCGCTGGGGCTTGCGCTGATCGCTGAACCTTTGTCGCGCTTGCTCATCGGACCTGCGCTCAGTGCGGGCGCCGCGCACACTCTGCCTTGGCTTGCGCTGGCCGCGCTGCTGAGCGGCTTCAATCTTTATTACTGGTCCGAAGCGTTTGCGCTGCGCCGCCGCACCGGCGTGCGCGCTCTAATCATGACACTTCCCGGCTTCGCGCAGATCGCGCTGACCCTCTGGTTTGCGCCGCTCTTCGGCGCTGCGGGCGCAGCCATCGCCGCCGCCTGCGCCGCCGCGCTTGGCTTTTTGCTGCTGGCGCTGATCGGGCGCCAATTCTTGCCGCTGCCTTTACCATTCGCCGCGCTCGCCCGTATCGCCGCTGCTTGCGGCGTGATGGCGCTCGTCATTCTCGCGCTGCCGCGCGGCGGCGACCTCGTCACGCTCTTACTTTCCGTGCTGTTCGGCGCACTCGCCTACGGCGCGGCTGCGATTTTTCTCAATATTGGCGGCCTCAAAGGCTCCTTAGGAGCACTTTCTAAAACCTTCGCCGCTAAGCTTCGCCCTCCGGTTCACGCCTCCTTTACGGATCGAGCAAATGTCCGCGCTCCCTGAACGCGTGCTACGCCTGGGCCGACGCCCGCTCGCGCGCCCGCGCCTCAGCGTGCTCACGCCGTTTCGCGGCGACGATCCCACGCCATTGCTTGAGCGCCTCGCCGATGCGCCTGAGGGCGTGGAATTCATCCTGCTCGATGACGGCACCAATCGCGCTGCTTTACTGGCGCGGGTGATTAAGGCCGCGGAGGCCATGAATGCGCCGGCGACCGTGATCGTGCGCGCGCACAATTGCGGCCGCGCCGCCGCGCGCAACCGGCTCTTGGCCGAGGCGCAGGGCGAATATGTGCTCTTCCTCGACGCTGACATGCTGCCGGACAATCCCAATTTCCTGCGCATCTGGTTCAGCCTGATCGAGTGCGAGCGCCCCTTCGTCGCTTTTGGCGGTCTTTCGCTGGCGCAAGCCAAGCCCACCCGCGAAACCGCGCTGCATCACAACATTTTCGGTCACTCCGATTGCCGCAGCGCGCATGAACGCCAGCGCGACGCAGCCCAATTCACCGCCTCCGCCAATCTTTTGGTGCGGCGCGACTTCTTGAACGACATCAAGTTCGATCCCGAATTCGCCGGCTGGGGCTGGGAGGATGTCGATTGGGCGTTGCGCGCGGCGCAACACGCGAAAATCGTGCACGTCGACAATCCCGCCACCCATGTCGGTCTCGATTGCGTCGATACGTTGATGCGCAAAAGCAAGGAGGCGGGGCCGAACTTCGCCCGCCTTGCGCGTAAGCATCCGGACGCCATGCCCCGCTTCATGTCGCACCGCGTTGCACGCGCGCTGAAGCGTTTGCCCTTGCGCGCTGCGTGGCGCGGCCTCTGCGCTTGGCTGGTGCGCCGCGATCATGCCCCGTTGCCGCTGCGGAGCATGGCTTTCAAGGTCTATCGCGCCTCCTACTATGCGGAATATTTGCCGTGATCGACGCCGGCTACGCGCCGCCGCGCGACATCGCCAGCAAGATCAGACGGCGCATGACCCAAGCCCTGCGCGCGCGCCCAGCGCGGCTTTCCTTCGATCAAGCCGCGCTTTCGGTTTGCTTCGACGACTTTCCCGCCAGCGCCGCCGAGCACGGCGCGCGCATTCTTGAACGCCATGGCGGGCGCGGCACATTCTACACCGCCGCTGGCCTTGCCGAAACCGACGGCCCGTGCGGGCGCAACTTCTCGCGCGCCGATCTCGCCCGTCTCGCCGCCGCCGGCCACGAAATCGCCTGCCACACTTATGACCACGCCGATTGCGCGCAACGCGATGTGTTCGACACGCTCACCGACATCGCCCGCAATCGCGATGCGCTGCGCGATATGGGCGTCACGTCTGATCTGCACGCGCTGGCTTATCCTTACGGCGAAACCAGCATCGAGCTGAAAGCCGCCCTGCCGCCGCGCTTCGCCAGCGCGCGCGGGATTCTGCCTGGATTGAATGTCGGCGCTGTCGATCTCGCGCAGCTGCGCGCTTACCCGCTCTATGGCGGCCATCTCGCCGCCGCGCACGCCGCGCTCTCTCGCGCCGCTAAGCGCAAAGCCTGGATGATCGCCTTCACTCATGATGTCAGCGCCGCGCCCTCGCCCTATGGCGTGAGCGTCGAAGCGCTCGATCGGCTGGTCGCCCAAGCGCGCGCGCTCGGCATGCTGATCGCGCCAGTAACGTTCGTATTGGAGCGTGCGCGCCGATGAAAGTGAGCGTGCTCATTCCCACCTTCCGCCGCCCTGACGGATTCCGCCGCGCCGCCTATAGCGTGTTCGCGCAGCAGGGCGTCGCCGAAATCGAGCTGATCGCGGTCGATAATTCACCCGAAGGCGCCGCGCTCGCCGCGTTCAAAGAGCTTGAGACGCGCACGCCAATCTCATTCCGCTGGGCGCACGAGCCGCGCCCCGGCGTCGCCAATGCGCGCAACGCCGCCTTGGCGCTCGCCAGCGGCGATCTGGTCGCTTGGCTCGATGATGACGAAGAAGCACCCGCCCATTGGCTCGCCGCGCTCATCGCCGTGCAGGAGAGCACCGGCGCGCAAAGCGTGTTCGGCCCCGTGCGCGCCAAAGCGGGCGGGCGATACAAAAATTTCTTCGAACGGCTCTATTCGCGCCCCGGTCCTTCCCATTCCGGCCGCATCGACTGCGCTTACGGCATCGGCAACTCGCTGCAGCCGCGAGCCATGTTCAGCGAGGCCGCGCCCTTCAACGCGTCAGCCAACCAAACCGGGGGCGAGGACGATCAATTGTTCGCCGCCTGGCGCCAAGCGGGGGCCGCCTTCGCCTGGGCCGCCAATGCCTGGGTGATCGAGCATGTCGCGCCCGAGCGCACGCGCATCATGCATGGCGTGAAGCGCGCTTTCGCCTACGGCCAAGGTCCGTGCGAACTGGCCTGGGCCGCGCGCGATTATCTGGGCCTTGCGCGCCACATGCTGATTGGCGCGGGGCAAACGCTCGTGTTCGGACTACTGAGCGCGATCCTATTGCTGCTGCGGCGCGATAGCGGCCTCATCGCGCTCGACCGCGCCGCGCGCGGCGCCGGCAAAGTATTCTGGTTTTTGGAGCAGCGCTTTTACGGCGAAGCTCAGCCGGCCTGACGCAACACCCGATCCAGCACCGGCGCCAAAGCCGCAGCACCCGTATAAACCAACCCGATCACCTGCGCCCCCGCGCGATCCAGCTCAGCTTTCGCGGCCAACGCTGCAGGCGCGGCGCCAGCATCATCGCTCACCACCAGCACGACGCCGTCCATATGGGGCGCCACACGCAGGGCCACCTTGCTCCAGCTGAGCGCGGGCGCATCCACAATCGCCAGCGCGCCGCCCGCACGCACCGCGTCCCAATAATCGGGCTTGGAGGAAATCAACACCTGCGCGCGCTTCGGCAAGGCGCGCCCTTCAAGCGCGCCGACATAGAGCCGCGCATTCGCCGCGCGATGAAATGAATAGGACGCCGCCTGCGCCAGCGCATAGCCCTGCGCATCCGTCGCCACACAAAACTGCACTCCGCCAAGCGAGCCATCCACGCGCGGACCAAGGCGATGGCGCGCGGCGATGCGCTGCGCCAAGTCGTTGCGGCGTACATCCAGATCAATCGCAAAGACGGGCCGCGTCTGCTGCGTCTGCGTCGCCGCGCACGCGATCGAGGTCACGCCTTCGCCGCGCCGCGCGCCGACAAACATGATCGCGCGCCCTGCGCCAAAGCTTTTTGTGGGCGCCGCCTCCAGCGCTGCGAACACGCCGCTGAGATCGAGGTTTGCGCCGCTCATGCGCCGCCTTTCACGAGCTTCAAGTCAGGCTTGGCTGCGCTGCGCGCCTTCACCGGCTTGCGCGGCGCTACAGCCAGCACCGGCGCGCCCAAAGCGCGGGCCGCCGCTTGCGGCGTTGGGAAACTGCGCTTCATCAGCCCGCGCAGCAGACCGACACTGAGCGCCGCCAATCCCGCGAGCAGCAGCGTCACTACGGCGATCGGCATGCGCAAGCTCTTGCCCTGCGCGGGGGGAGAGGCGCGCTCGACCTGGCTGATGCTATCGGTCGAACGGCCCAGCAATTCGCTATAGCCGCGCGCTTGTTCGGCGCGCTGCGCAAAGCTTTGCGCATTCGCTTCAAGGATCGCTTTCTCGCGCGCGAGCTGGCGGAATTGCGGCTCCAGCGCGCGCATGTCCTGCAGGCGCGTGCGCACATCTTCGCGCTGCTGCGTCAGCGCCGCGCCGCGCCCACGCTGGGCGCGCGCCTCGGCTTCAGTTTCGTAAAGCTGCGTCGCAATGGCTTGGCGCACCGGATTGGGGCCGCGCCGCGTCACGCTCGGGGGATCGCCACCGGCCAGAAAGCCTTCCAACTGCGCGATGCGCCGATCCACTTCGCGCACGGGCGGAGCATCATCTTGATAGCGCGAGAGCAATTCCTGCCGCTCCATCTGCGCCGCCACCAGATCGCGCCGCGCATCGGATTCGGTATAGAGCGCGATCTCCGCTGGCTCAGCTTGCATTTGCGCGCGCAAAGCCGCCACCCGCGCTTCGGCCTCGCGCTGACGCGTCAGGGCGTCATAGAGTTGCGTTTCAGCATCCGCCGCACGCGCCGCGAGCGCGGCCATTTCTGCGTCGAAATCGGCGATCTCATGCTCAGTCAGAAATTGCGACAAAGCCACGCTCGCCGCGCTGAGCCGGGTGTTCATTTCCGCGCTCTGTTCCGTCAGCGCCTGATATTCGCCGCCCACCAGCAGATCGCGGCGGCGCTCCAAATACTGATCCACCAGCGCGTTCAAGGCTTGGCTCGCGAGTTCCGCATTCCTGTGCTCGAAGGAAAGCGCGACGGCCGGCGTTTGCGGCGCCGTCTCCAAGGCGAGATGTTCGGCGAAAGCGCGCTCCGCCGCCGCCATTTTCCGCGCCTCCGAACCGGAACCCGCGGCGATCTCCGGATAGAGCCGCGCCAAGCCAATTTCGGTGATCGCCGCGCGCACGACCGCGCCAGAGCCGATCAGCCGCATTTCCGCATTCACAACGCTCGGCATGTCCGGCGTTGCGCCTGCGGCGGCGCCACCGAGCGTCGGCTGATACACATATTCCTCGCCCAGGCGCACCAGCAGTTCAGCGCGCGCCGTATAGGTGCGCGGCGCCAGCAAAGCGACACACAGTCCCAACGCGCAGATCGCTGCGCCAACGCCAAGCACCCAAGCGCGCTCGGCCCAAACCAGCGCGACAAGATCGTAAAAATTCAGGCCGCGCACTTCGGCCCAGCCGAATCGCGGCGTCGGCTCGCTTTGCGCGGAAACGCTCATGCGCAAACCTTAGCGGCGCTTTCGCTGCCATTTGGTAAATGATCGTTCACCGCTTTGGTGCGAGGTTCGCGCTGAAGGGAGAGCTTGATGCGGAGCGCAATGACCAGCCTGGCGATCGGAGTCGCCTTGTTTTTCGCCGGATGCGCCACGCTTTCGCACGCTGAAGAAATCCCAGCGCAGACGCCGCTCATGACCTATGCGGACTCTTCGCCCGATTATCGCTTCTTTCCCGGCGACGAAATCGAAGTCACCGTCTTTTCGGCGCCGGAACTAACACGCACGGTGACGGTCGGCCCCGATGGCCGCATCGCGCTGCCCTTGATCGCGCCGGTGCGCGCCGCCGATCTCACCGCCGCTGAACTGCACGATGCGCTGATCGCCGCCTATGCCAGCCAATTGCGCACGCCCGAACTCAGCGTCACGCCGAAAACGTTCGGCTCACGCCAGGTTTTTGTCGGCGGCGAGGTGGCGCGCCCCGGCATCTACGAAATGCCCGCCGACATTGACGCTTTTCAAGCCGTCGCGCTCGCCGGCGGTTTCCTCACCAGCGCGCGGCGCGGGGAAGTGCTGGTGCTGTCGCGCGCCTCCGGTGAATCGGTCGTCACCGAAGTGGACCTCTCCACCAATGCGCTGCGCCACGGCTTTCCCGATGCGCGCCCGCTCTCACGTTATGATGTCGTTTACGTGCCGCGCTCGACCATCTCGCATGTCGGCCTCTTCATGCAGCAATGGATTCGCGACGCACTGCCGGTGCAGTTCAGCCTCTACTATGATCTGAACAGCGATAACGGAAATCGCTAGTTCAGCCCTGCAGCAGAATAACCGTCGCCAGCCCCAGGAAGGCGAGAAAGCCGACGCAATCCGTCACGAAAGTCACGAACACGGAAGATGAAACCGCCGGGTCAGCGCCGATGCGGCGCAAGGTCAGCGGCACCAAAATGCCGGCGAAGCCAGCGCAGGTGAAATTGATGATCACCGCCAGCGCAATGGCGAGCGACAGCCCTGGACTTTGAAACCAGAACCAGGCCGCCGCCGCCAGTATGCTTGCGAACAGCAGGCCGTTGGCGAGCCCCGTCATCGCTTCACGCAGCACATAGCGCGCCGCATTCGCCGCATTGAGGTCGCGCGCCGCCAAAGCGCGCACCGCCACAGCCAGCGCCTGCGTGCCGGCATTGCCGCCCATGGAGGCGACAATCGGCATCAGCACCGCCAGCGCCACCAATTGTTGGATCGAACCCGAGAAGGTCGAGATGATGGTCGAGGCCGCAAGCGCCGTGCCGAGATTCACCAAAATCCAAGGCGCGCGCGCCCGCACAGAACGAAACACGCTGTCCGACTGGCTCGCCTCGCTCACGCCCGCGAGCTTCAGCAAGTCTTCCTCGCCTTCCTCGCTGATGACGTCGACAATGTCGTCGACCGTCACCGTACCAGTGAGACGTCCCGCTTCATCCACGACCGGAGCGGAGGCGAGGTGATATTTCTGGAAGGTGTGCGCCACTTCTTCCTGGTCCATTTCCGGCCGGACCAGCGCCTTGAGCGGTTGCATGATGGACGCGATCGGCGTCTCGCGCGCTTCGCGCATCAATTTGGAAACGTTCACCGCCCCAACTGGGCGCATCATCGGATCGACAATATAGATTTCGAAGAATACGTCCGGCAGCTCAGCCGCATCGCTGCGCATGCGGTCGATCACGCCGCCGACCGTATCGCCTTCAGGCGCAGCCACATATTCGCGCTGCATGAGGCGCCCGGCCGTCTCTTCCTCGAAGGAGAGCGCCTCTTCCACCACATGCCGGGTTTCTTCGTCAGCCGCCGCCAGCACCGCGCCGAGCTGCTTCACATCAATGTCGGCGGCGACGGCGGCGGCGTCGTCCGTGTCCATTTCCCCAAGCGCGCGGCCCACATATTCGGCCGGCAGCTCCGGGAGAATTTCTTCCCGGCGCTCGGAGGACAGCTCCGCCAGGAACTCCGCCGGCAGTCCTTTGCCCAGCATCCGCGCCACGGTGCGCGCCGTTTCCAGCGGCACGTGCTCGATCACGTCGGCCAAATCGGCCGGATCAAGGTCGCTCAACAGGCGGCGCAGCGCCGGCCAATCATGGTCGCCCGCAGAGGCGATCACCCGCGTCAGGAACTGCGCATTCTCGGAGGGCGGCGTGCGCTGCTCGTCAGCCGCCGCTTTTTCTTCTGTGTCCATGGGGCGGCCGTGAGGTTGGGAAGCGAACGTCACGCCCCCAAAACGCCGCGTCGCGGCTTTCGTCAACCCTTAGCTGTCCGAACCGTGTGCAGGAGCCCAGCGCGGAGCCGCCCAGGGCGGGCCTTGTTCGCTGGGAAAGCCTCTGCTAGGCACGCGCGCTTATGCGCTCGTGGCGGAATTGGTAGACGCACTGCCTTGAGGTGGCAGCGAGTAACATCGTGGAGGTTCGAGTCCTCTCGAGCGCACCAGCCTTCGCTGCGCGCAGCGCAGAGAAGGCTGTCCCGCCGAAGCCCAAAGCGCGAAGGCTGACCTATGCCCCCGCGCGCAGCTAAGGCTGACTCCGCCACAAACTAAAAGGGCCGGAGCAATGCTCCGGCCCTTTGGCGTTTTGGTCTAGGCTCGCCCTTACTGGGTGTAGAGCTCGGAAATGTTCAGCTGCGCCGGCTGCGTGCTGGCATTGCCGTACGTGCCGACCCAGATGTCATACTGGCCCGAGGACGGATTGTTGAAGCGGACCATCGGGTTAAGCCCGTTATTGCCGCTATCGTCATCGCAGTACCAGCGCCCGTCCGGCGCGTTCACAACCAGGGTCGTGTCCGAGCTGGACGCAGCTGAAATGATCAGCGGCAGCGAGCCGGCCGAGAATTGCAGGCGCACGTCCGGGGCGTTGGCGATGAAACCAGCGCACGGGCTGCCAATGCCGGCGGCGTTGATCGAGCCGCCCGAGCGGACATTGACGACGTATGGGTCCGGGGTGAAGCCGCTGGTGAGGCTGGCCGTCCCGTAAGTGGGGTTGAGGCTGTAGTCCTGCGCCGAGGCGGGGCTTGCGATAATGGCGGCGAGCGCGCTGGCGGCGACGAAAATACGTGCGATTGGCGACATGATGTACCCCCGGGGTCAGACGCGCTGGTGTCGGCGCGCGTAGCTAGAATGGCGTCCCACGCCTGAGTGCAACATGAACAAAACGATAAGCTTTCGTCTACCCCAATCAGGCGACGGCGGCGTTAAATTCATGTACGTCGGCGGGCTCGGTTACCGTAATGCACAGGCGGTCGCCCTGAATGGTGATCTCGCCCCGGGCGATGGGGTGGTTATTGGCCAGGATCCAGAGCTGGTCGTTCTCCTTGGTGTCGAGCGGAATCACCGCCCCCCGGCCCATGCGCAGCAATTGCTGCATCGGCATGGAGCAGCGCCCGAGCACCACTGCCAGTTCGACATCGACCGAATGAACCTGCGTTTTCTGCGACACGGCATGACCCTATGTGTTGAGTCTCCAGTCGACCCGGAAAGGATTGAGAGGGCGTGAACGCGAGCGCGACAGGCTGGGCCGTCTCCGACAGCCTTGTTGAGTATGAAGCGGCCGTCGCCGCCATGGAATCGCGCGCCGCCGCCATCGCCGCGAACGAAGCGGGCGAACTCGCTTGGTTGCTCCAACATCCTCCGCTCTACACCGCGGGCGTATCGGCCAAGCCTGGCGATCTCATCGATCCGAACCGCTTTCCGGTTTTTAAAACCGGGCGCGGCGGCCAATTCACCTATCACGGCCCGGGCCAGCGCGTCGTTTACACCATGCTCGATCTGCGCCAGCGCGGGCGCGACGTGACACGCTTCGTTGCGGACCTCGAACGCTGGCTCATCAGCGCGCTGCACGACTTGGATGTCGACGCACACATCAAGCCCGGCCTTGTCGGCGTGTGGGTTGAGCGCGGCGATGGCGGCGCAGACAAAATCGCCGCGATTGGCGTGCGTCTGCGCAAATGGATAAGTTTTCACGGCGTCGCGCTCAACGTCGCGCCTAATCTAGAACACTTCTCGGGCATCACGCCCTGCGGCGTCAGCGATCCGCAGCTCGGCGTCACCTCGATCAAACAGTTGCAGCGCAAACACGATATGCAAACCGTGGACGCGGCGTTGCAGCGCGCATTCGAGCGCGTGTTTGGCGCCACACAAAACGTAGCGCCTCCTTGCTAGCACGCATGGTCTAATTGCATGCGCCGACATTTGCGCGCAGGACTGAGTCCATGCTCGATGCGCACCAAATGCCCGCACCCGCCGACCGCACGGCCCGCCGCACTGGTCCGGTGCAGGAGCCCGGCAATGTGCGCGCCATGCCGCGCCAGCCTGGCAGCGAGAAGAGTTCGGCGCCAGCGGACCGAATCGCGCGCCGCATCTGAGCTCGGCCGCGCGGCCTTATTTGCGGCGCATTGCAACGCCTCCATGAACAAACTGGTGGGGCCGGAGGCTCAGATTTGAAAACGCCTGCGGCCAACAAAACCGCGAAGCGCGCCGAACATGCGCCGCGCGAGCGCGACTTCTTCCTCGATGAATTGATGACGGCGCAGCCAGACGCCACACGGGAATTTCTGCGCGAGCACTTGCGCCAGCAAGCGCCCAAGCCGGCGCCAAAATCCTAGTTCTGCTGCTCTAGGCGATCACGCATTTTTTCCCGCCAGCGCGGCTGGCTATCCTCGCCGTCGCCATTACCGCCACGGCCGCCGATTTGCGGCGCGCGCACGCGCGTGAGCGCATCGGCCACGGCGGCGCGCTGTTGCGGCGTCAGCGAAGCCAGCGATTCCGCTAGCTCATCCTGAAACTTCAGCATCGCCGCCCCGCCTGCTTCACGCTGCGCCCGCAAAGCCGCGCGCATCGCCTCAATGTCATACGTCTCCGCCCGAAGCTGGCGCGCCACGTCCTCATTCGCCGCGCGCCATGCGGCGCGCTCGGCATCGGTTGCGAACCAGGCCCGCACCAGATCGCGCCGCAGCGCCCGGCGCACATCCGGCGGCAGCGCCGCCGCCACTTCACGCGGCTCGCCGAGCGTCAGCATGCCAATCCCGCGCGCGCGGTTGAGCCCGCCGCCCATCACGAAGCCAAGCAGCGCGCCAATGATGATGATGTTGACGGCGAGCGAGATGAAAAAGCCCGTGCGCCAGGACGCCAGCCAAGACATTAGCCAATTCCTCCGCCGCCAAAGGCGATTTCAAACGCAACGGCGGCTGCATCTTCCTCAACGACACTGCGCGCCCCGCCCAAGCCAAGCACCAGACCAAACACTGCGCACGCCGCCAGCGCCGCCAAAGGCCGCCACGACAGAGGTTGACGCACAGGGGCCCGCGCCGACGCGCTCATGCCGCCGCGCGCAAAAGCGAGATTGGCTGGCGCCGCCGAAATGGCCGAGCGCACAAAACCAAGACTCACCGGCTCGGTGTCTTCGCTCGCGTCCAGCAGCGCATCGAGCGCGCGCGCTTCCGCAAGCAGCTTTTGCGCCTCCGGCCGCGCCGCGAACGCCATCGCCGCGGACCGCTCGGCTTCAGGCCAGCGCTTCTCATCAGCGCCATAGGCCTCAACGATCGCCTTGAACCGTTCCGCGTTCATGTCACTCCCTCCTGACGTCGCCAAGATCGCCCAGGTCGCCGGCTATGTCTTTCAAGCTCTCGCGCAGCGCACGCCGGCCACGCGCGAGCAGCGATTCCAGCGCCTCCACGCTCACCTCCAGCGCCGCCGCCGCTTCGATATTGCTGGCCTCCTCGAAGTGGCAGAGCGCAATCGCCGCGCGCTGGCGTTCGGGAAGATAGGAGAGCGCTTCGCGCACCCGCGCGGCGCGCTGCTGCGCCAGCCACGCATCGCCCGCCGAGGGCGCGGGATCGGGGACATTGAGCCCCGCTTCCGCGTCCGGACTTTCGCGCCGGCGCCGCAGCCGGTCGTAGCAAAGATTGAGCGCAACGCGGTGCATCCAGGTCTGGAATTTGGCTTGGCCGGGGGTCCATCGCGGCGCCTCTTTCCAGACGCGCAGAAACACTTCCTGCGCCACATCCTCCGCTTCGGCCGAATCGTTGAGCATGCGCCGCGCCAAACGCACCAGGCGCTCGGCGTGACGATGCACGAATTGCTGCGCGGCGCGGCCATCGCCCGCGCCAACGCGTCGGATCAGCTCTGCATCCGGATCGTGCATCGCGCGCGCAACGGCCCCCGCTCACCGCCGCCCCATCATTGCCGCGCCAAGCGTTCACGCAAGCCCGCCGTTTCATCCGCGCTCAAAACGCCGTCACGATTGCGGTCGAGATAATCAAACATGCGATAGGGTTGGCTCATGAACTCGGCCCGGCTGACCAACCCGTCATCATTATCATCGGCCTTCTCGAACAGATTGCCGCGCCGCGACTCTGCTTGCCGCACCGCCGCCTCCGCTTCAGCCCGTGTGGCCACGCCGTCCTGATTGGCGTCAGCCCGTTGAAACATGAGCGCGCGCGCGGCCTGCGCCTCGGCGCGAGTGATGGCGCCATCGCCATTGCCATCAAGCATCGCAAAATCCTGAGCCTGCGCCGCGCCCGCCATGAGCGCCAGCGCCGCTGCGGCTAGCAAGAACTTGTTCACCATATTTGCCGGTCCTTTCCTGGCTGTCGGGAGTTCTAACGCCCCGCTCCGCCAAACCCGTCGCGAAGATTGCAGCGACGGAAACCGCCCCAAGCCCCGTTCAATCATGCGAGGGACGAAAAGGAGCTATTCAGATGTTGAAGACAGGGACATTCATCCTCGCCGCCACATTCGCCGTCGCCCTGGCCGCGCCCGCCGACGCCCGCGTGCGCCAAGTGCAGGGCAGCGTGCAAACCCAGCACGGAACCTATCACGGCCAAGCCACCACCACGCGCCAGCCTGGCCAGCGCACCCGCAGCGCCACGGTCGTTGGCCCAAATGGCGGTCAGACCAGCGTCTATGACAATCGCAGCTGGGGCGACGGCGCCTACAGCCATGACCGCACCCGCAACTTCGCCAATGGCGACACCCGCACCGTCGACGCCGACGCCACGCGCATCGACCAAGGCGTGTGGGCCTATGATCGCAGCGTCACTGGCCGCAACGGCGAAACCCGCACCCAATCCGGCACAGTGACGATCGAGCCGAACAACTAGGCGCTTAAGACACCGCACCCATTCCCGGATGCGCGCAGCGCAGTCCGGGACCCATAACCCCAAATGCCCGAAGGCTTCCCGCTTCCGCGCGAACCGATCCGCCATGGGTGTTTATGGGTCCCGGACTTGGCCTATCGGCCAATCCGGGAATTGGTGGAAGGAGCTGCGTCCAAACCCACATCCGCGCGCATCCTTATCCATGAAGGGGCGATGCAACGGCCCCGCAGGAGCCGACCCATGGATGTGGAAATTCTGATCCCGCTCTCATTCTTCGCCTTTCTCGGCGCCGTCATCATCGTGCCGATCATGATGAAGGAGCGCACCAAGCGTTCCGCGCACGAATTGGTTGGCAAGGCCATCGAACGCGGCCAAACCCTCGACGCCGATCTCGTCGCCCAACTCACCAGCACCATGCTTGAAGAAGGCAATCGCGCCCGCAAAAGCCTCGGCAATGGCGTGATCCTGCTCGCGCTGACGGCTGGTTTCGTCGCCGCCTCCGCGCTCGCCGGCGACCTCGGCCGCGGCGGCGAGCACGGGCTTCTCTATCCCGCCATCATTCTCGGCTTCATCGGGCTCGGCTTTATAGGTCTGTCGATCTTCGACTACGCGACCAAGCGGCGGACGGCTTAAGCGCTTCAGTCATTCCGGACGCGCGCAGCGCGATCCGGAACCCAGGGGCGACATCCTCCGCTCGATGATCCCTGGGTTCCGGGTCTCCGCTACGCTCCGCCCGGAATGACTTTATTTTGCGGCTTTACCGTACCCGCGCGCTATCGCGCCCGCGCACGAAGCCGGGAATATCGGCGCCCAAGTCCAGCCAATCGTGCTTGCTCGTTTCAAACACAGAGCGCGTCGGCTTGAGCTTCTCACCACCCTCGATGCAGCCCACCGCAATCCCGATCCGATCCGGCGCGCGCGAGGAAAAATAATAGAGCGTCGTCCCGCACTTCGGACAAAAGAATTGATGCAGCGTATTGCCCGCATCAGTCGGGCGGACGAATTCCTTGGCCTCGCCGCTCAACACGATGTCCGCGCGCGCCGCATAAGCGCCCTCGCCAAACGCCGCCCCCGTCCGCTGCTGACACGCTACGCACGAGCACACCACCACCGCATCCAGCGGGCCAATGATCTCTGCGCGCAGTCCGCCGCATTGGCATTGGGCTTTCATCTTAACTCACCTCCGCGAACCAACCTCCTGGAGGCGGCGCACCAAATTTATTGGCCTCTGCTTTGCCAGGGACAAAATAGATCGCAAACACCGCAAGCGCGGCAGGCAGCATCAGTAGTGATGGAAACACACTGCGCTCGAATTCGGGCCAGAGCCATTCGCAGCCATTGATGGCGCATACATAAGCAAACAACGCCATAACGATTTTGCCAGACCAGCTGATATCATGGGCACGCCGGACGAGAAACGAGAGATAGGATATAGCCACCACTAAGCCAATAACGGCTCTCGCGATCTCGTACTCGCGCGTAAGCATAACGTCGCCGCCGGGAGCCGGAGGCAAGCTCAACAGAAATGGCGCCGTCAATAGCGAGCCGAGAAGGCTTAGGAGTAACACGCACCAAAGCAGCTGAAGCCGGTTCAGCCGCCCTGAAAAATCGAAGGCAAACCTAAGCCAACTCAATCATCACCTCGTCGGCCGCGACGGCCGGCAATTTCAGCGCGCAGCGAACCGCATTGGCATTGGGCTTTGAAAGTCATGTGCTCGTCCTTGTTGGCGGCGCGCCAAAGCGATTTCCGCCTTGCTGCCCAGGCGCGATGAACAGGCCGATCGTCGCCGCACTCGTCGAGACCGCCATGCAGCGAGTAATCAACAGCGCCGTGGCCGAGGCAGGCCAGAGCAACCAGATCGCAAGTGCGATTGGAGATAGGCTCCAAATTGGGATGAGCCAGTAGCCTGATAGATCAAGATCGTGCAGCCGCCGTACGGTCGGCGCAATCATGTACAACTGCCCAGCCATCAGCCCGAATGCCGGAATCCATACGGCGACGTCATGCGCGTTGAGCGCCCACATCGCCATGGACGCAATGATTGCCGCGATTGCTGTGACGAAAACCGAAGCGATCTGGGCGCGCAAAAGCCCCAGTCTATTTAGACGGCCAGCGCCGCGCAGATTGGCGTTAAGCCAACTCAATCATCACCTCGTCCGCCGCGACGGACGCGCCGGCGGCGACATTGATCTTCGCAATGACCCCATCGCGTTCGGCGCGGATGATGTTTTGCATCTTCATCGCTTCGACCACCGCGACGCCCTCGCCGGCCTTCACTTCCTTGCCGACTTCAATGTCGATCGACACCACTAGGCCCGGCATAGGTGAGACGATCAGCTTGGAGGTATCCGCCGCGACTTTCGGCGGAATCTTTTTGAGCAATTCGGCCCCGCGCGGCGTCGCCACCAGCACTTTGAGCGCGATGCCGCGATGCTTCAGCACATAGCCTTCAGGGCCAGTCTTGATCTTGACCGCAAACGGCGCACCGTCGAACGCGCCTTCAATCACCTTCGCGCCCGGCTTGGTGTCGGTGTCGAGGCGATGCTTCTTGCCATCGACGACAATGTCCGCGCCTTTCTCATCCAGATCGATCTCGACTGGATGATGCACCCCGCCCGCAATCACCACCCAATCGCGGCGCGATTCGCCGGCAGGCCCATTCAGCCGCCCGCTGATTTGCGTCGCGCGATTGGCGGTGAAGGCGCGCGCGAGCCCCGCGCAAGCGATCAGCAGCGTCTCCTGCTTCTTGGTCGGCGCCGCGCCCTGGAAGCCTTCGGGAAAATGCTTCTTGATGTAAGCGGTGGTGAAATCGCCGGAGCGGAATTCCTTCTCCTCCATCACCGCGCCGAGGAACGGAATGTTCTCGGCAATGCCTTCGATCAGGAACTGATCCAGCGCCGCCGCCTGCGCATCGATCGCGGCCAGCCGCGTCGGCGCATGCGTGATCAGCTTGGCGATCATCGGATCGTAATACATCGAGATTTCGTCGCCCTCGCGCACGCCCGCATCGTTGCGCACCGTGACTTGGCCGAACTTGCCTTCCTCCGGCGGGCGATACGCACGCAAGCGCCCAATTGAAGGCAGGAAGTTACGATAGGGATCTTCCGCATAGATGCGGCTTTCGATCGCCCAGCCTTTGATCTTCAGATCCTTCTGCGCAAAAGCCAGTTTCTCGCCCGCCGCCACGCGGATCATCTGCTCCACCAGATCGAGCCCGGTAATCATTTCCGTGACCGGGTGTTCGACTTGCAGGCGCGTATTCATTTCCAGAAAGTAGAAGCTCTTATCGGCGCCGCTGGCCACGAACTCCACCGTGCCGGCGCTATCATAATTCACCGCCCTCGCCAGTGCGACCGCCTGCTCGCCCATCGCCTTGCGCGTCTTCTCATCGAGCAGTGCCGACGGCGCTTCTTCGATCACCTTCTGATTGCGGCGCTGGATCGAGCATTCGCGCTCGAACAGATAAAGCACGTTGCCGTGCTTATCGCCCATCACCTGAATTTCGATGTGACGCGGGGCAGTGACGAATTTCTCGATAAAGATGCGATCGTCGCCAAAGCTGGCTTTCGCCTCGGCGCGCACGGCGGGAAAACCTTCCTGCACGTCGCGGCGGTTTTCGGCGATGCGAATGCCTTTGCCGCCGCCGCCCGCGCTCGCCTTGATCATGACCGGATAGCCGATCTCCTCAGAGATCTGGATCGCATGATCGACGCCTTCGATCTCGCCAATGAACCCGGGCACGCAGGACACGCCCGCATCCGCCGCCGCCTTCTTGGACTCGATCTTGTCGCCCATGGCGCGGATCGCGTGCGGATTCGGGCCGATGAAGGTGATCTTCTCCTTGAGCAGCCGGTCAGCGAACTCAGCCTTCTCCGAGAGAAAGCCAAAGCCCGGATGGATCGCCTGCGCGCCGGTCTGGCGGGCGGCGTCCACGATCTTATCGATCACCAGATAGGATTGGGCGGCCGGAGGCGGGCCAATGGCGACGGCCTCGTCGGCCATTTCCACCGCCATTGAGTCCCGGTCGGCCTCCGAATAGACGATGGCGGTTTTGATGCCGAGCCGGCGGCACGTGCGGATGATGCGGACCGCCACTTCCCCGCGATTGGCGATCAGGATTTTGTCAAACATGGGCGGGTGTTAGCGGGTTTTTTCGCGGGCGCAAACTCCTCCGATCCCAGCTTGCCGGCAGGGTGCGTCAGACGGCACAACTCCCCGAAAACCCTGAGACGGCTACACTGCTCTCATGAATCGTCGCGAGCTTATTCTCGGGGCAGGCGCATTGTCCGCCTGCGGCCCGGTTTCCGGGGCCCCGCTGCCCGCCTTTCCGATGCAGCGCGGCGTCAATCTCGGCAATGCGCTGGAGGCCCCCAATGAGGGCGAGTGGGGCTACCGGATCGAGCGCGCCCACCTCGCCGCCATCGCCGCCGCCGGCTTTGACGGCGTGCGCCTGCCCGTGCGCTGGGACGCCCATACCGAGCAGCGTCCGCCTTACGTCATCGCGCCGGCGTTTCTGGATCGGGTGGATGCGATCGTCGCCGATGCGCTGGCGCTCGGTCTCAAGGTTCAACTCGACTGCCACCATTACGACGCGCTGATCACGGCGCCCGATTCCGAACGCGCCAGGTTCGCTGCGATCTGGCGCCAAATCGCAGATTATTTCTCCGCCACTTCGGACGCGCTGATCTTCGAACCGCTCAACGAGCCCAATGGCGAGCGCTGGAGCGGCGCACTGCTGACCACAGTTCAAGCCGAAGCCGTCGCCGCCATTCGCGAAACCAACCCAACGCGCCTCATCGTGCTCGGCCCTGGCCAGTGGCAAGCGATTGACGCGCTAGGCCCGTGGCGCCCGCCTGAAGACGCCAACCTCGCCATGAGCATCCATTATTACGAGCCGCACGAATTCACCCACGAGAATGCGTCATGGCTCGGCGCCGACGCGCCAGTCTATGGCCGCGAATGGGGCGGTCCGCGCGATCTCGGCCTCGTCACCCGCCACGCCGACATCGCCAGCGATTGGGCCGTTTCGCATGGCATGGCTTGGCAATTGGGCGAGTTCGGCGTGAATGGCGCGGTGCCGATCGAGCAACGCGCATTGTGGACACGCGCAGTGCGTCAAGCCTTTGAGCGCGACGGCGCCGGCTGGTGCGTCTGGGATTTCGCCGGCGCCTTCCCGATCTGGGACACAGCAAACGAGAGCTTCATTCCAGAAATGCTGGAGGCGCTGTTCGACTAGATGAGATCGGCGAGACGAACGCTGACAGGCAACAAAGAAAGCGTCACCGCGGTATCAAAACCGACCGGGGCTCGTTTTGCCCATTGGCCGCCGGCGTCAAGCAAATCGACGTGGATCACGCTTGCATCGGCGTCGATCACCCAATATTCGCGAACGCCAAAGCGGCGATACAGATCGGCCTTTTCGCCCAGATCATAACGCAAGCTCGTGTCGGCTATTTCAACCACGAGCAAAGTATCTTGACCGCGCACGGCCGCAGGTCCAAGCGTCGAGGGAAACAGGAACAGATCGGGCTCGGGCCCTTGATCATCCGCCAGCCAAAGTGTGGTGTCGGGACCCACATCTACGTCATCGCCAAGCGCGCGATTAAAGAAGCGGATCAGACGCAGTTTCAGCCGCGCATGCCGCTCGCCTTCGCTCGGCATCTCCAGCAGCTCCCCATCAATCAGCTCGCAACCATGGTCAGGCCCGAGAATCCCCGCTTCCTGCATCTTCAGGACATCGGGGATCGTCAGCCTGTGACGAGCGGGGAAATCCCCTGGCCGGTCGGGCGCGTTCATCCGTCAGTGATAGCACAAAGCTCAGTAATCGAACAGCTTCTCATCCCGCTCGGCGCGGCGCTTGGCTTGCGCCGCCACATGCGCAGCCAGCGCATCACGATCCAGAGCGCCAGTCTCCCCGCTCGGATCGAGATTGTGCTCAGCGATCAAAGCGCGCAGCGTTTCCAGGTTGGTTTTGGCGAGCGTGGCTGCCAGCGCTGCTTCACCCTCGCGCTTGTAGAGCCCAACTGGATTGAGCAGCTCCAGCATGCGTCGCGCTTTTGGCGCCTTAACTGCTCCCCTTTCGGCGGAGCTGACTGAGGGGGCCGGCGCCGCGCCCCCATCGTCACGCGCTTCGCGCATGACACTTCCCCCGCTTGCGGGGGAAGAAGCTACCTTCTCCACCACCTCATCCGGCACGTCGCGACGCGACTCGTGCAGGCGCAGCACCGCATCCAAGCGATTGGCGAAATCGGGATTGCGCTTCGCCTCGCGGCGAATTTCATCGAACAACCGGTCGAGCGTCTTATTCAGGCTCATAAGGCCGGCGACAGCTCCACTTTGCGCGCAAACTCTTCGCCCAGCTTGGCGACAGTTTGCGCCATCGCGCCATATTTCTGCTCGAAGGTCCGCGGCGTTTCAGACCATTCCGCCGCCTTGGCGATATCGACGTGCTGAGGAATGCGCACATCAAACATGGCGTCGCCCAGATTGTCCTTCAGCAATTGAGCTTCCGAACGATGCAGCGAAAACGTCTCGTCATATTTGGTAGCTACGACAAAGAGCTGAGACGGCCCGCCGCGCCTTTCATTGATCAGCCGCAGTGCGCGTTTCCTAAACGTAATCAGGCCAAGCCGTGAAACGTAGTCCGGAATGCTGGGCACCACGATCGCGTCCGCGGCGATCAGCGCCGCCTCGGCGAACAGCGAAATACCCGGCGGGCAATCGATCAGGATGTAATCGAAATCGTTGACCACGCTCTTGATGCCATTGGCGAAGCGCTCGCAAATCCATTTCTGGATCATGTCGATCTGAAAGCCGCGCTTGACGAAGCTTTCGATCATGTCGCGTTCAACGATGCGGAATTCCGGCGCCGACGCGCACAGCGAGACATCCGGCTTGTTCTTCAGGTCCGTGACCTTGTGCTCAAGCAGCGACTTAAACGGCTTGGCCTTTTGCTGAACGATGTAAGCTTCGAAATAGAAATCGAGCGTGCGCTCTTTCTCGCGCAGCGCGTTCCACTTTTCAGGTCCGGCCACCATGATCGAGGCGTTGGTCTGCGGATCGAGATCGATCACCAAAACGCGCCGCCGCTGGTGCAGGGCCAACGTCTCGGCGAGCGAAACCGTCGTCGTCGATTTGCCGACGCCGCCCTTCATGTTGATGACCGAAACCAGCCGCGCGGGCATGCATGCCCCCTTCCAAAAATCGTCCAAGGTGAACAACGGACCGTGGGAGCGTGACGGTTAGTTTTTGGTAAATCGCCGGGCAAGCGAAGATGGCAGGCGGTTAGGGGCTAGGTTCTAGGGATTAGGGACTATCGATTTGATCGGGCTTGGCTTTCGCAAATCGGATTACTCACAACTAATCCGCCCCACCCAATCCCCAGTCCCTAGAACCTAGTCCCCATCCCCTAGGCAGGCGCTTCATTGTCATGCGCCACCGGCTCCCCCATCAGCACCAATTCTTCGGCCACCGTGGGATGCACCGCGCAGGTGGCGTCCCATTGCGCCTTGGTGAGCTTGGCCTTCACCGCCACCGCCGCCAATTGGATCAACTCCGCCGCCTCGGCCCCGGCGATATGCACACCCACGACCGCATCGCTTTCGGCGTCCACCACCAATTTCATCAAGGTGCGCTGCGGATTGTTGGCGAGAATATTCCGCATTGGCCGGAACAGCGTCCTATAGATGCGCACGCGGCCCTTCTCGCGCGCCTGCGCTTCAGTAAGACCAACCACGCCCACAGTCGGCTTGCAAAACACGGCCGAGGCAACATCGGCGTGATCGAACGCCGTCGGCCGACCGAGGAATTCGGTCTCAACAAACGCCACCGCCTCACGGATGGCTACGGGCGTTAAATTCAAGCGGTCCGTCACATCGCCGACCGCCGAGATCGAACTCACGCTGCTGCGGCTGTATTGGTCCACCATCACCGCGCCGCGCGGGGTCAGCTTGACGCCCACGTCTTCAAGACCAAGTCCGGCCGTATTCGGCTCACGCCCCACCGCGAGCAGCACCTGATCGACCCGCATCTCCTGACCGTTGTCCAGTTTTACAATGCGCTGGCCATTCGCCGCTTCGCTGATTTCCGCGAGATTTGTGTTGTTGAGGATCGAGATGCCATGTGCGGTCATCTCCATCTGGACATGTGCGCGAACCTCGCGATCAAAGCCGCGCAGCACTTTCTCGCCCCGATATACGATAGTGGTTTCTACGCCGAGCCCGCAAAACACGGTCGCGAATTCGAGCGCAATATAACCACCGCCAACAATCAAAATGCTCTTGGGCAGCTGCTCCAACAGGAAAGCGTCGGTCGAGGTGATGGCCAATTCCTGGCCTTTCAAATCTTTCGGCCGATAGGTATGCCCGCCCGTCGCCACCAAGATGCGTTTAGCGGTGACGTTGCGTCCCGACGCCAATTGCACGCCGTGCGGATCAATCACCCGCGCGCGCTCCGCGATCAGCTCCGCGCCCGCCGCGCTTAGATTCTTCAAATAGAGCCCAGAGAGCCGATGCACTTCGGCCTGCACATTGTCGCGCAAGGTCGGCCAGCTGAATTTCGGCGGCTCAATGGTCCAGCCAAACCCCGCCGCATCGCGCAAATGCCCGGCGAACTCTGCGCCATGCACCAGCAACTTCTTCGGCACGCACCCGCGAATAACGCACGTCCCGCCAACCTCGGCGTCTTCCGCGATCGCGACCTTGGCCCCCGCCCGCGCCGCCAGACGCGCCGCCCGCACGCCGCCGCTGCCAGCGCCGATAACGAAAAGATCGTACTCGTATTGCGTCATGAGCGCTCCGGGCCGCGCGCGTTTAACTGGCCTTCATATAGGCAGGCAGCCAGCCTTCGTGCAGGCGCCGCAACTCGTCGAGCGCGATGCGATCGCGGCCGCCTTTGCCAAGATAGCTCAACTCCCGTCCGCCCGCTTCGCCGACCACCAAGAAACTCACACCCGCCGCTTTCGCGCGCGCTTCAAGCTCTTCCAATTGCGCTGGCGCTAAAGCGACCAGATAACGCGCTTGATCTTCACCGAAGAGGAACGCGGCATCCGCCAGGTCACCCTGATAGCCGAGCGACACGCCGACATTCGCAGCCAGCGCCATTTCCGCCACCGCAACGCCAAGCCCGCCATCCGAACAATCATGGCAAGTTGAAGTGAGGCCGCCCGCAATCAAACCGCGTACAAAATCGCCAACCTTCTTTTCCAAAGCGAGATCAACTTTCGGCGGGGCGCCGTCTTCGCGCGCGAACGCTTCGCGCAACAGCATGCTTTGCCCAAGATGGCCCGCCGTCTCGCCAATTAGCACCAGCGTATCGCCGGACTCCAAGTTGCACGCATCGGCGCGGCGCTCGAAATCATCC